>NZ_MQUS01000080.1 GCF_001953885.1 Streptomyces sp. IMTB 2501
ACCGGACGCAACCCACCATCCAGCACATACACACAGGTGTTGGCGAGCGCGCGGCCGATCGGCACCACGTCGGGCACCTCGTCGACCGACCTCATGACGTGGTGGGTGGCGAACACCGTGGTCTCGGTGGGCCCGTACCCGTCCGTGACGACGATGCCCGGGTGGGCCTCCATCACGCGCCGGACCGAGGCCGCGGACACCACGTCACCGCCGGTCCAGATCTCGCGGACCCCGGCGAAGGCCTCGGCGGACTCGTCCGCGAGGGTGCGGAACAGTCCGGCCGTGAGCCAGAGGGCCGTGACGCCGTGCCGGGACACGACGGATGTGAAGGCGCGGGCGTCGAGGTCACCGGGGGGTGCCACGACCACGCAACCGCCGGAGAGCAGCGGCACCCACACCTCGTACGTCGCCGCGTCGAAGGCGTGCGGCGAGTGGAAGAGGACGCGGCTGTGCCGCTCCCGGTCCCAGCAGTGGTCGGCGGCGAGGGCGACGACCGCGCGATGGCTGACGGCAACACCCTTGGGCCGGCCGGTCGAGCCGGAGGTGTACATGACGTAGGCGAGCTGGTCGGGGTGACCCGCCGGCAGGGAGGTGTCCTCGGCACCCGGTCCGGCGGTGCCGTCCGGGTGGACCTCCACCACCTGGGCGTCGTGCTCGAACGGCAGACCTTCGGTCTGCGGGTCGACCAGCACGACGCGCGCGGACACCTCACGCAGCAGTTCCTCAAGCCTCTCGGCCGGCGCGGACCTGTCCAGGGGCACATAGGCGCAGCCGGCCCTGAGCACCGCCAGCATCGACACGACGAGACCAGCGGACCGCTCCTGGAACAGGGCGACCGTGTCCTCCGGCCGGGTTCCGCAGGCGGACAGACGCCGTGCGAGTGCGGTGGCGCGCTCGTCGAGTTCGCGGTAACCGAGGACCTCGTCGCCGCAGACGACCGCCGGCGCGTTTGGGGTCAACCGAGCCTGCTCGGCGACCAGTTCGGGCAGCGTCCGCTCGGGAACCGGCTGGACGGAGCTGTTCCACTCCCACATCATCTGGGCAAGTTCGGTCGCGTTCAGCAGGCCGATCCGGCCGGCCGGCCGGCCGGCGTCGACGACGAACGCCTCCAGCAGTGTCACCAGCCGGGCGATGACCCGGTCGGCCGCTTCGCGGGTGAACACGTCCTCGCGATAGTCGAGTTCGAGTCGCAGCCGCTCGCCCGGGACGGCGACCAGGCTCAGCGGGTAGTGCGTGGCACCGGGAGCCTGGGTGGCCAGCAGGTCGATACGCAGCCCCGGGACCGGCCGCTGGACGGACTCCTCGTCGAGGGGGGCGTTCTCGAACGCCACGGAGGTGTCGAAGAGTTCGCCCAGGCCGGCCAGCCGCTGGATGTCCGGCAGCCCCAGGTACTGGTGGTCCGCGAGCGCGGACTGCTCGTCCTGGACACGGCTGAGCAGGTCGCGCAGCGGTTCGGCGGGGTCGATGCGCACCCGCACCGGCACGGTGTTGATCAGCAGTCCGACGATCTCCTCGACCCCCGGCAGCTGGGGCGGGCGCCCCGAGACCGTCGCGCCGAACACCACGTCCTGCCGGCCGGTCAGTACGCCGACGAGCAGCGCCCAGGCGCCCTGGACGACCGTGTTGACGGTGACGCCGTTGCGCCGGGCAGCGGCTTCCAGGGCGGAGGTGAAGGCCGGCGGGATGTGGCGGGTGATCCGCTCGGCGGGCTTGTCGGTAGCGGCGCTGTCGAGCTGCGGCGCGATGAGGGTGGGCTCCTTCAGCCCTGCCAGCGCCGATCGCCAGGCCGTCTCGGCGGCCTGACGGTCCTGTGCGGCGGCCCAGCCCAGGTAGTCCCGCACCGGCACGGCGGCGGGCAGTGCGGAGCCGTCACCGGCCCAGGCGTACAGCTGGAACAGGTCGCGCACCAACAGGGGAAGCGACCATCCGTCCAGGACGATGTGGTGACTGGTGACCACCAGCACATGCCGGTCCTCGGCCATCCGGACCAGCGCGAAACGCAGCAGAGGCGGCTCGGTCATGTCGAAGCGTCGCATGCGCTCGTCGGCCAGCAACGCGTCGAGCCGGGCGCGCTGTTCGTCGGGGTCGAGTCCGCTGAGGTCCACCTCGGTCCAGGGCACCTCGACACCGGCGTGGATCAGTTGGAGCGGCCGACCGGACCCGTCCCGGACGAAGGCGGCCCGCAGACTCTCGTGGCGCTCGACCAGGGCCCGGCACGCCTTGCGCATCACCGGGGCGGACAACGCGCCGGTGACGTCGAGCGGGGTCTGCACATGGTAGACGTCGACCGTGTCGTGGGCGTAGCCGCTGTGGAAGAGCATGCCCTCCTGCAGCGGCGTGAGGGTCAGTACGTCGGTCAGTCCCGGGAAGCGCGTGTGCAGCCGTTCGCGCTCTGCCGGGTCCAGCGGTACCGCGCCGGCGTCCGGTGACGGCTGAGGACCGGCTGTGTGCCGTGCCTCCTTGGCGCCGGGGGCGAGTGCGGCGACGGTCTTGTGGCGGAAGACATCACGGGTGGTCAGCACCAGCCCGGCCGCGCGGGCGCGGGAGACGAGCTGGATGGAGATGATCGA
>NZ_MQUS01000031.1 GCF_001953885.1 Streptomyces sp. IMTB 2501
CTGCACTGGACCCGCCGCATGATCGAGATCCGCAAGCAGAATCCCGCCTTCGGACTGGGGTCCTACAACGAGCTGCAGTCCTCCAACCCGGCGGTGCTGGCGTTCCTGCGCGAGGCCCCCTTGACCGGGGAAGGAGGGGACGACCTGGTGCTGTGCGTCCACAACTTCTCCCGCTTCGCCCAGCCGACGGAGCTGGACCTGAGCCGGTTCTGCGGGCGACACCCGGTCGAGCTGTTCGGCGGGGTCCGCTTCCCGGCGATCGGCGAGCTGCCGTACCTGCTCACCCTCGCGGGGCACGGCTTCTACTGGTTCCGGCTGCGGCGAGACGCGGCGTAGGACCCTGCGGGCGGGGCGGTTTCCACCGTCCCGCCCTGGGCACGCATCAGTAACACCCCGACCATCCGGGGAAAGGACGTGACACCCATGGCGGAAACGGTCACCCCGTCCGACAGCAGCCGTACGACCGGTCACCTCCTGGCTTCGCTCGATCCCCTGCTGCGCGAGTGGCTGCCCCGGCAGCGCTGGTTCGCCGGCAAGGGGCGCCCGGTCACCGGGTTCACACTCGTGGCCGCCACGGAACTGCTGCCGCTCGACGGCCGGTTGGGCCTCCACCATCTGCTGCTGCGCGTCCACCAGCCGTCCGTGCTCGGCGCCGAGCCCCACCCCGGTGACTGCTACCAGCTCCTCATAGGCGTGCGCGAGGCGCTGCCGCCCCGGCTTGCGCCCGCGCTGATCGGACATGTGGAGGACGGGCCGCTCGCCGGACGCACGGTGTACGAGGCCCTGCACGACCCCCGGCCCGCCGAAGTGCTCCTGGAGGCCCTGCGCACCCAGGCCCGCGTCGGCGGGCTGTGTTTCGAACGGGACCCGCGCCAGGAGATCCGCGAGGGCCTGGTGGCCCGGCTGATGACCGTCGAGCAGTCCAACTCGTCCGTCGTCTACGGCGATACGTTCATCCTGAAACTGCTGCGCCGGGTCGTGCCCGGCGTCAACCCCGACCTGGAGATCCCGCTGGCGCTGGCCCGCGAGGGCTGCCCCCGGGTGCCCGCGCCGACGGCCTGGCTGCACGCCGAGATCGACACCGAGCCGTATGTGCTGGCCGTGCTGCAGCCGTTCATCAGCGGGGCGAGCGACGGCTGGGAGCTGGCGCTGCGCGAGCTGGCCAAGGGCGAGGACTTCGCCGCCGAGGCCCGAGAACTGGGCCGGGCCACCGCCGAGGTGCACACCGCGCTCGCCCACGCCCTGCCGACGGCCACCCTCGGCCACACCCAGCTGCGATCGCTGGCCGACGGGATGACCGAGCGGCTGGCGGCGGCCGTCCAGGCGGTGCCGGTGCTGCGCCCGTACGAGAGCGGGCTGCGGGCGGCCTACCGGGCGCTGGCCGGACTCGCCGACGAGGGCCGCACCTGGACCGCGCAGCGGATCCACGGCGATCTGCATCTCGGCCAGTGTCTGCGCTCGCCGTCCGGGGCGTGGTCGCTGATCGACTTCGAGGGCGAGCCGGCCCGGCCGCCGGCCGAACGGCGGCTGCCGCAGCCGCCGGTGCGGGACATCGCGGGCATGCTGCGCTCCTTCGACTACGCGGCCCACTCGGCGAGCCCGCCCGCGCCGGACTGGGCGCGCGTCTGCCGGGCCGCCTACTGCTCCGGGTACGCGGAGGTGGCCGGCCGCGATCCACGCACCGATCCGGTGCTGCTGCGGGCCTACGAGACCGACAAGGCGGTCTACGAGGTCGTCTACGAGGCCCGGCACCGGCCCGACTGGCTCCCCGTACCGCTGTCGGCGATCCGTCGCCTCGCCGCGTCCGCCCTGGAGGCCCGTCCGTGACGACCAAGAAGTCAGCCACCTCGAAGCACACCCCGGATGCCGCCGCCGTCTCCCCCGCGCCGGCAGCCGCCGACCGCGAGCGGCTGCTGCACGGCACCCATCACGATCCGCACTCCGTCCTGGGCGCCCACCCGGTGACCGGAGGCGTCGCCTTCCGGGTCCTGCGGCCGTACGCGCTTGCCGTCACGGTCGTCACCGGCGAGCTGCGCGTCGCGCTGCACGACGACGGCGACGGGTTCTTCTCGGGGCTGCTGCCCCTGCGGGCCGTACCCGAGTACCGGCTGCTCGTGGAGTACGAGGGGACGGTCCTGGACACCGAGGACCCCTACCGTTTCCTGCCCACCCTCGGTGAGCTGGACCTGCATCTGATCGGCGAGGGCCGGCACGAGCAGCTGTGGCGGGCGCTCGGCGCCCATGTCACCGCCCAGCAGGGCGTGCCGGGCACCCGGTTCGCGGTGTGGGCGCCGAACGCGCGGGGCGTACGGGTCACGGGCGGCTTCAATTTCTGGGACGGCACCGGTTTTCCGATGCGCTCACTGGGATCCTCCGGCGTGTGGGAGCTGTTCGTGCCGGGGATCGGCGAGGGCGAGGCGTACAAGTTCGAGATCACCCGCCCGGACGGCTCGCGCACCCTGCGCGCCGATCCGCTGGCCCGCCGTACCGAGGCGCCGCCCGCGACCGCGTCGATCGTGTACGCCTCGCACCACACGTGGGCCGACGGGCAGTGGCTGGTGCACCGGGCCGACACCCCGGTGCACGAGGCCCCGTTCTCCGTGTACGAGGTCCACCTGCCGTCCTGGCGCCCCGGCCTGACCTATCGCGAGCTGGCCGAACAACTTCCGGCCTATGTGAAGGAGTTGGGCTTCACGCATGTGGAGCTGATGCCGGTCGCCGAGCATCCCTTCGGCGGTTCCTGGGGCTACCAGGTCACCGGCTTCTACGCGCCGACGGCCCGCCTCGGCGGACCGGACGACTTCAAGCACCTGGTGGACAGGCTGCACCAGGCCGGGATCGGCGTACTGATGGACTGGGTGCCGGCGCACTTCCCCCGGGACGACTGGGCGCTGGCCGAGTTCGACGGGCGTCCGCTGTACGAGCATCACGATCCGCTGCGGGCCGCCCATCCCGACTGGGGCACCCTGGAGTTCGACTTCGGCCGCCGCGAGGTGCGCAACTTCCTGGTGGCCAACGCCGTGTACTGGTGCGAGGAGTTCCATATCGACGGCCTGCGGGTGGACGCCGTCGCCTCCATGCTGTACCTGGACTACTCGCGCGAACCGGGCCAGTGGACGCCGAACGAGCACGGCGGCCGGGAGAACCTGGACGCGGTGGCCTTTCTGCAGGAGATGAACGCCACGGTCTACCGGCGCTGCCCGGGTGTGGTGACCATCGCCGAGGAGTCCACGGCCTGGGACGGCGTCACCCGCCCCACCCACCACAAGGGCCCGAGCGGCTTCGGCGGGCTCGGCTTCGGCCTGAAGTGGAACATGGGCTGGATGCACGACTCGCTGCAGTACATGGCCCACGAGCCGGTGCACCGCAAGTACCACCACCACGACATGACCTTCTCGATGGTGTACGCGTACAGCGAGAACTACGTGCTGCCGATCTCCCACGACGAGGTCGTGCACGGCAAGCAGGCGCTGGTGTCGAAGATGCCGGGCGACTGGTGGCAGCGCCGGGCCGATCACCGCGCCTACCTCGGCTTCATGTGGGCCCACCCCGGCAAGCAACTTCTGTTCATGGGCCAGGAGTTCGCGCAGGGAGCCGAGTGGTCCGAGGCGCACGGCCCCGACTGGTGGCTGCTCGACCCGTCCTACGGCGCCGCGGCCGACCACCGGGGCGTACGGGATCTCGTACGGGACCTGAACGCGCTGTACCGGGCGACCCCGGCCCTGTGGCAGCGGGACACCGACCCTGCGGGCTTCCAGTGGATCGCCGGGGACGCGGCGGACGACAACGTCTTCGCCTTCCTGCGTCTCGACGCCGACGGCAACCCGCTCCTCGCGATCTCCCATCTGTCCCCGGTGGTCCGCCACGACTACCGGCTCGGCGTCCCGGAGGACGTTCCGGCCTGGCACGAGGCCCTCAGCACGGACGCGGTCCGGTACGGCGGCAGCGGTGTCACCAACCCCGATGTGGTCAAACCGGAACCGCGGGCCTGGCACGGCCGCCCGGCGAGCATCCGGCTGACCCTGCCGCCGCTCGCCACGGTCTGGCTCCGGCCCGCCTGACCGGGCGAGGCGCGCCTTATAGTGCCCCCTAGGTCAACTTCGGTGCACCACGGGGGGATTGAGGCACATGCGACCGTACAGATCGATGGCTGCCCTGCTGTGTGCCGTCGCCGTCCTGCTGCTGGGCGGCTGCGGCACCCGGGTGGACGGCGGCGGCCCAGGGGCGGCCGCCACGGACACCGGGCCGATCCCGTGGACCACCTTCGGGCCTTCCGGGGTCACCGGTGCCCGGCTCGGCGCCGACCAGCGCACACTGAGCCTCGACGCACAGGTGCCCAGCGGCCCACGCCCGTGTGTGCGGGGGCTCAAGGCGGCGGTGACGGACACCGTGGCGGAGCATGTGTGGGTGCAGATCACCTTCGAGTCGCCGTCCGGGGACCGGCGCTCGGGATGCACCGGGGAGAGCACGGCCACGGCACGGGTACGGCTGCCACAGCCACTGGGCGCGCGCGACCTGATCGTCGACAACGACACCACCTTCACCGCCGACGGCGCCAGGCCGCCCGCGCTGCGGCGGTGCGGCCGGCTCGGCTGCCACCCGCCGGCCACCGGCTGCACCACCGCCTCCTACGAGCAGGCGCTGATCGCCGTCGACGCGCCCGAGCACGCCTACCGAGACGCCGAGCACTGCGACGGCAGATGGCTGGTGCTGGACTTCTCCTGGCGCACGGGACCGGCGTGCGGCGACGACACCAAGGACTCCGCCTGCACGTCCCGGCTCGGCGACCGCTACTTCTTCCGGGCGGAGCGCTCCGGCTGGCAGCCGGTCTTCGAGAGCGCGGCCGGCGGCTGCGAGGCCGTACAGCGCAGGGAACCCGCCTTCCCGACCGCGCTGTGCGCGGGGCTCGCACCCCTGTCCTCCGCTCAGCACCCGAGCTACCCGCCGCCGTCGGCGGCGGACAGCTCCTCGCCGACCGCTACGGCCCGGTGACGCCGGTGGCCAGCGCCCCCGGCAGCAGGTCCGTGTACAGCACCCCGAGCCGCTGGGTGGCGCGGGTCAGGGCGACGTACAGGTCGCTGGTGCCATAGCGGGCGGGCTCCACCACCAGGACCGAGTCGAATTCGAGGCCCTTGGCCTGGCGGGGGTCGAGCAGCACGACCGTACGGGTCAGATCGGGCTCGGCACCCGCCGTGACCCCGTCCAGCCGGGCGGCCAGCGAGCGGTGCAGCTCGCGCGGGGCGATGACCGCCAGCCGGCCCTCGTCCGGGGTGAGCTCGGCGACCGCCTTGGCCACGGCCTCGGGCAACTCACCGGCGGCCTGCCGCACCCAGGGCCGTACCCCTGTCGAACGGACCGAACTCGGCGGCTCGAAGCCGGGGTGCTCGGCGCGGACCACGGCCGCGGCCAGCTCCATGATCTCGGCCGGGGTGCGGTAGTTGACGCCGAGCCGGGTGTGCTCCCAGCGGTCCTCGACATACGGCGCGAGGATGTCCGCCCAGGAGCCGACCCCGGCCGCCTCGGCGGTCTGAGCCGGGTCGCCGACCAGGGTCATCGAGCGGGTCGGGCTGCGCCGCATCAGCAGCCGCCAGGCCATCGGCGACAGCTCCTGCGCCTCGTCGACGATGATGTGCCCGAACGCCCAGGTCCGGTCGGCCGCCGCCCGCTCGGCGGCGCTGCGGTGGTCCGCCTCCTCCTGCCGCTCGGCGAACCGTTCGGCGTCGATGATGTCGTGCGCGGACAGCACCTCGGAATCGTCGTCGTGCTTGTCCTCGAACTCGTACGTCCGGGACGCGTACGACACGTCCAGCACGCCCTGCGCGTAGGCGACCTGCGTCTCGCGCTCACGCTCGGCACGCGCCCGCGCCACCCGGTCGTCCTCGCCGAGGAGTTCGGCCGCCTCGTCCAGCAGGGGGACGTCGGCGACGGTCCAGGCGCGGGTCACCGGGCGCCGGATGGCGGCCGCGTCCGCCTCGCTGACGTACCCCTCCGGCTCGGCGAGGAAGTCGGCGACCAGCCGCCGCGGGCCGATCCGCGGCCACAACTGGTCGACGGCGGACCAGACTTCGGGGTTCTCGGCGAGTTCGTCGCGGATCTGGGTGATGTCGGAGGCGTCGAGCAGACTGCTCCCGTCGTACGGGTCGGTGCCCACGCGTTCGGCGTACAGCTCGGTGAGGGTGTTGAGGATGTGCCCCTCGAAGTGCTCGCGGGCCGCGTTGTGCGGCAGCCTGGCCGCGCGGGTGCGCTCACGGGCGACGCTCACCAGGCCGTCGTCGAGCATCAGCACCTCCCGGTCGTGCTCGATCGCGATCACCGGGTCGGGCAGGGCCTGCCGGTCCCGTACGACGGCGGCGAGCACCTCGGCCATGTCGGCGCGGCCCTTCACGGCGGCCGCCTCCGGGGTGTCGGTCGCGGTGGCCTTCACGCCCGGGAACAGCTCGCCGACGGTGGCGAGCAGCACGCCCGTCTCACCGAGCGAGGGCAGCACCTCGCCGATGTAGCCGAGGAAGGCAGGGTTGGGGCCGACGATCAGCACGGCCCGGCGGGCCAGCAGCTCTCGGTACTCGTACAGGAGATAGGCGGCGCGGTGCAGTGCGACCGCCGTCTTCCCCGTACCCGGCCCGCCCTCGACCACCAGCACCCCGCGGTACGGCGCCCGGATGATCTCGTCCTGCTCGGCCTGGATGGTCTGCACGATGTCGCTCATCCGGCCGGTGCGCGCCGAGTTCAGCGCGGCCAGCAGTACGGCATCGCCGTTGTGGTCCTCGTACCCGGTGCGGGTCGCGTCGCCGAGGTCGAGGATCTCGTCGTGCAGCGAGGTCACGGTCCGGCCCTCGGTGGTGATGTGCCGGCGCCGCCGCAGGCCCATCGGCGTGAACCCGGTGGCCAGGTAGAAGGGACGGGCGACATCGGCGCGCCAGTCGATGAGGACCGGGGTGTGCTCGGCGTCGTCCTCGCGCAGCCCGATCCGGCCGATGTGGTGGGCGGTGCCGTCGGCCAGGTCGATCCGGCCGAAGCAGAGCGAGCCGTCGACGGCGTTCAGCGCGGCGAGCAGCCCCGAGCGCTCGGCGACCAGGATGTCCCGCTCCAGCCGGGCCTGCATGGGCTTGTCGCCCTGGGCGAGCGCGTCCGTGACCGAGGTCTCGGTCTCACCGCGCAGCACGTCCACGCGCGCGTACAGTCCGTCGATGAATTCCTGCTCGCGCCGCAATTCATCGTCTGGAAATTCGGTGTTTGACAATTCCGCTCCCGCCCGGATATACTGTGCCCAGTGAACTTCTCCGCGACTTATTCAAAATGAAGTCGCGAATCACTGAATATACGCAGAGAAATCCCCCGAGCGCAATTGCTCAGGGGATTTTTTGTGGGCGGCTCCGCCTCAGAGCACGTCGGCCAGCTCCTCCAGCAGCCGCCGCTTGGGCCGCGCCCCCACCATCGACCGCACCGGCTCACCGTCCTGGAAGACCATCAGTGTCGGCGTCGACAGCACGCCGTAGGCGACGGTCGTCTCCGGGTTGCGGTCCACATCGATCTGCACGATCCTCAGCCGGTCGCCCTCCTCGAAGGCGATGTCCTTCAGCACCGGCGCGAGCTGCCGGCACGGCCCGCACCAGTCGGCCGTGAACTGCACCAGCACCGGCAGATCGGAGCCGATCACCTCCGTCTCGAAATCGACGTCCGTCACCTGCGGCAGTCCGCCCGTCACGCTCATCGCGCAAGCCCTCCCAGTTCGCACACGGGCTCCGGGCCACCCGGAGCCAGCGCCTCGGCGGCCAGCGCGTCCCGGGCCAGCTCGGCCCGCCGCAGCTGCCCGGCGACCGTCTCCCGCACCGCCGACAGCTGCCCGATGAGCGCGTCCAGCTCGGCCAGCTTGCGCCGGTAGACCACGAGCGAGGCCGGGCAGGAGTCGCCCTCCTGGTGCCCGGCGCGCAGACACTCCACGAAGGGCCGCGTCTCCTCCAGCTCGAACCCGAAGTCCTGCAGCGTCCGGATCTGCTCCAGCAGCCGCAGGTCGGCCTCGTCGTAGGTGCGGTGTCCGTTGCCGTCCCGCCGGGCCGGCAGCAGCCCGCGTGCCTCGTAGTAGCGCAGGGCGCGGGTCGTGGTCCCGGCCCGTGCGGCCAGCTCGCCGATTCGCATGCCTACGACCGTAGGCGTTGACGTCGGCGTCAAGGCAAGGCGGGCGGCAGCAGCGGCTTGAGCCGCACCGGCGAGGACAGCACGATCGAGGTCGTCGTACGGCCCAGCGCCGAGGTCTGCTCCAGGATCTCCTCCAGGTGCACGGTGTCGGTGACGGCGGCCTTCAGGATCCAGCAGTCCTCGCCGACGACGTGGTGCACCTCGGTGATCTCCGGCCGGCCGATCAGCGCCAGGGTCCTCGGGTGCTTGAGGGTGTAGCCGCCGTGCGGGTTCACCCGGATGAAGGCCTGGATGCCGTAGCCGAGGCGGCCGGGCGCGACCCGGGCGGCGTACCCCTCGACCACGCCCGCAGCCTCCAGCCGGCGCACCCGCTCGGCCACGGCCGCCGGACTCAGACTGACCCGCCGGCCCAGCTCGCTGAGCCTGATCCGCCCGTCCGTCTGCAGCAGTTCGAGGATCTGCCGGTCCACCCCGTCGAAGGCCACCGATGTTTCGTTGGCGACGGCCCGCAGCTGCCGCGGTTCTTTCGGTGCGGTGGCCGTATGTCCCATGTCTCCCCCTTCTTGAGGCCGCTGTGCAGCCCGGAGAATTATGGTCATGGGAAAGGCGCGAGAGGTACTGGTGATCGGCGGCAACCGCTATTTCGGCAAGCGGCTGATCGGGCGGCTGCTGGCAGCCGGTGACCGGGTGACGGTCCTGAACCGGGGTTCGGCGGCCCCGCCGCCGGGCGCGGTGCACGTGATCGCCGACCGGAACGACGAAGCGGCCCTGACCGAGGCCGTCGGGACACGGACGTTCGACGTCGTCCTCGACCAGGTCTGCTACACCCCGCGCCAGGCGGCGATCGCCCGCCGGGTCTTCGCCGGGCGCACCGGCCGCTATGTGCTGACCTCGACAGTGGAGGTGTACGAGCACGAGGACTGCGAGGTGCCCGTACCGGAGAGCGCGGTGGACCCGGCCATGTGCCCGGTGGACCTGGAACTGCCGTGGGACGACCCCGGGTTCCTCCAGTCGCACTACGGCGAGGGCAAGCGGCAGGCGGAGGCGGTGCTGCAGGGTTCCGGCTTCCCGTTCGTGTCCGTCCGGGTGGCGCATGTCCTGGGCGGTGACGACGACTTCACGGGCCGCCTCCAGCACTACGCCGGCCGCATCCGCGCCGGTGCCCCCATAGCCGTACCGCCGCTCGTGCATCCGGCGACGTACGTTCACGTCGAGGAGATCGCGGACTTCGTCTTCTGGGCGGCGGGCGAGGGGTTCACGGGCCCGGTGAACGCCGCCTCCCACGGAGAGCTGGGCGTCGAGGAGCTGTGCGCGGAGGTGGCGGCCCACCTCGGCGCGGCCGGGCCGGTGTTCACGGTGACCGACTCCGCCGAGGTCTCCCCGTTCGCCTTCCGGCGCCACTACGCCATGGACAACTCCCGGGCCGTCAGGCTCGGTTTCTCCTTCGGGACGGTACGGCAGTGGCTGCCGAAGGCCGTCGCCGAGACCTTGGGAAAGGACAACTGACATGCAGTACCGCAGCCTTGGCGGACTCCCGGTGAGCGCGGTCGGGCTCGGGGCCATGCCGCTGTCCATCGAGGGACGCCCGGACGAGAGACGCGCCCTGGCCACGGTGCACGCGGCGCTGGAGGCGGGCGTGACACTGCTGGACACGGCCGACTCCTACCATCTGCCGGGCCAGGACCCCGGCCACAACGAACTGCTGGTCGCCCGCGCACTCGCCACCTACGGCGGTGACACCGACGGCGTGCTGGTGGCCACCAAGGGCGGCCGGGGCCGCCCGGCCGACGGCAGCTGGACGGTGACGGGCACGCCCCGGCATCTCAAGGCGGCCGCCGAGGCCTCCGCGAAGCGGCTCGGCGTCGAGGCGATCGGGCTGTACCAGCTGCACAAGCCCGACCCGGCCGTACCCTTCGAGGAGTCCGTCGGCGCACTGCGCGAACTGCTGGACGAGGGCACGATCCGGCTGGCGGGCCTCTCCAACGTGGACGCGGACCAGATCCGGCGGGCCCGCGCGATCCTCGGTGACCGTCTGGTGTCGGTACAGAACCGCTACTCCCCCGAGGTTCGCGACAGCGAGCCGGAGCTGCGGCTGTGCGCGGAGCTGGGGCTGGCGTTCCTGCCCTGGAGCCCACTGGGCGGGATCTCGCGCAGCTCCCTGGACGGGCCCTCGGGGCCGGCGCACCGCGCCGCGGGGTTCACGGCGTTCCACGAGGTGGCGCGCGAGCGGGAGGTGAGCCCGCAGCAGGTCTGCCTGGCCTGGCTGCTCTCCCGCTCCCCGGCCGTGGTCCCGATCCCGGGCGCGAGCCGACCGGAGACGATCCGGGACTCGGCACGGGCGGCGGACCTGCACCTGACCGATCAGGAGCTGGCGAGACTTACCTAGCGCCCCAACAGGCAACGTTCACCCCGTCGCGACGCCCGGCCCTTGACGGGCAAACGTTGCCTGCCAGGGCACTAGACGGTCACCCCGGCCGACTCCTCCACCTCCATCAGCGAGGCGCTGTGCCGTTCCTCCTCGAACTTCTTCCGTCCGCCCCGCAGCCCGAACAGCCGCTTCGCGAGAGCGATGTAGAGCACGGCGAGGATGTTCAGCACCAGGGTGGCGATCTTCAGATAGCTGACCTTCTCGGTGAGTTCGTAGATCTCCAGCGGGAGGAACGCGGCGGTGGCGATGACCGTCAGGTACTCCGCCCAGCGCTTGGCGTACCAGAGGCCGACCGCCTCGACCAGCTCGATCAGCGCGTAGGCGAGCAGCAGGGCGGCCACCAGCAGCAGCGTGGAGTGCTTGTAGCCGAAGGCCTTCTGGATGGAGCCGACGACCGGTGAGTGGTCGAGGTCGTAGTGGAAGTGCCGGAAGACCGGGCGGAAGACGTCCAGGTTCTGGTTGAAGAGCTTGCGCACCGCGTCCTGGCTGTTGCTGAACTTCCACACCGCGACCGCGACGAGCACGATGAACACCCCGCGCACCGCCCGCTCGATCGCCAGGAAGCGCAGGATGAACAGGTCCCGGAGCACCTTTCCGCGCGGCACCAGCGGGGCGTCGGCGGCCGGCCCCGAGCCGTGCGGCGCACCGAGCACGAAGTCACCGCAGCGCAGACAGCGCCACACGTCCCCGAGCGCGGTCTCGGCGTGCAGCCGGCGGCGCAGCCGGGGGTCGTCGGGCGCGTAGGTCACATGCCCCTTCCGCGCGCAGGTCCGCCGGTCCCAGTCGATCTTCATCCCCCGTGCCTCCATACAGGTGCTGACTCACACGTACTGACGCCAAACACGAACGTGCCGTTCCGAATGATCCGGAGCGGCACGTTAGTGGATCGGGGCAAGGGATGCTCAGCCGGCCGAGCTGTCCACCAGTTCCTTCTCCTCGGCCTTCACGTCCGGCGCGGCGGTTTCACGGCGCGGCAGCAGAACGGCCACGAGGATCGTGCCGGCGCCGAGGATCACCGCGCCGACCAGGCTGGTGTGCGCGACGGCGTCGGAGAAGGAGGAGCCGACCGCGTGGGCCATCTGCCGGGCGCCTGCGGCGAGTTCGGTGGCCTGCTGCTTGAGCTGGGCGGCCTGCTGCGGGTTGGTGGCGTGTGCCGCCTGCGCGGCCAGCTGGTGCGCCTTCTCGCCGATGCCCTGCGCGACCGCGTATCCGGCGCCGACCGAGTCCTGCGCGGTGTCCAGGGCGCTCGCGGGCAGCTTGCTGCCGGCGATGGCGTCGCTCAGATGGTTGCCGTACGAGGTGGCGAGCAGCGAGCCGAGGATCGCGATGCCGAGCGAGCCGCCCAGCTCCAGCGAGGTGTCGTTGACCGCGCCGCCGACGCCCAGCTCGGACTCCGGGAAGGCGCCCATGATCGCGTCGGTGCAGGGCGAGAGGGCGAGGCCGATGGCGAGGCCCAGGATGATCAGGGGGGCGAGGAAGTCGCTGTACGTCGAGCCCGCGTCGACCCGGGTGAGCAGGGCGAGGGCGGTGGTGCCGCCGACCATGCCCGCGCTGACCGTCCATTTCATGCCGACGCGCGGGGTCAGGAAGCCGGTCAGGGCCGAGCCGGCGAAGACGGCGCCGGCCAGCGGCAGCATCCGTACGCCGGTCTCCAGGGCGTCGTAGCCAAGGACGAACTGCAGGTGCTGGGTGAGGTAGTAGAAGGCACCGAAGACGGCCAGGAAGAACAGGGCCACGGCGAGGTTGGAGCCCGCGAAACCGCGGTGCGTGAAGCGGCGGACGTCCAGGATCGGGCGGGGGTGGCGCAGCTCCCAGAGGACGAAGGCGACCAGGCCGGCGCCCGCGACCACCGCCGCCGTCACGGCCTTCACGCCCCAGCCGAAGTGCGGGCCCTCGATGATCATGTAGATCAGGGAGCCGGTCCAGATCACCGACAGGAGGCCGCCGACATAGTCGATGCGGTCGTGGTGACCGGCCTTGGACGGCGGGATGAGCACGAAGGCGGCGACGATCGCCACGGCCGCGACGGGCACGTTGATCAGGAAGGTCGAGGACCAGCCGTGGTCGCGCAGCAGCGCGCCGGCGACCACGGGACCCGCGGCGATGGCGAGGCCGGCCGTCGCCGTCCACAGCGTGATCGCCTTGGCCCGCTCCGCCCGCGGGAAGGTCGCGGCGAGCAGGGAGAGCGTGGCGGGCATGATCAGCGCCGCGCCGACGCCCATCACGGCGCGGGCCGCGATGACGGTCGCCGCGCTGTCGGCGAGGTAGCCGAAGACGGCGCCGCCGCCGAAGACGAGAAGGCCGAGGACCAGGGCGCCCCGCCGGCTGTACTTGTCGCCGATCGCGCCGAGCAGCAGCATCAGCGCCGCGTAGGGGACGGTGTAGCCGTCGATCACCCACTGCAGGTCGGCGCTGGAGAGCCCGAGGTCCTTCGTCATGTCGGGCGCGGCGACCGTGAGGGCGGTGTTCGCCATCACGATGATCAGCAGGCTCAGGCAGAGCACGAGCAGTGCCCACCAGCGCCGGGCGTACGGACGCTCCATCTTCTCGACCGGTTCGGTCATGACGAGTCGCATGGCAGGGGTCGCCTTCCTCGGATGCGCGACGAGATGTGATGCGGGGAGTGAAACTTGCACAGTTACGTGCAATTGCACAACCATGTGCAATGTACGCCGCTGCACAGCACTGTGCAAGTTGACCGGGGAAGACGGAGCCGAGGCAGAGGGAAGGCAGAATGACGGCCATGACCACGGGTAACACCAGCCGCGCCGACGCCAACCGGCGCCGCATCCTCGACGTCGCCCTCGCCGAACTGCTGCGCGATCCCGACGCCTCCATGGACCAGATCGCGCGCGCCGCGGGCGTCGTACGACGGACGGTGTACGGCCATTTCCCCAGCCGTGAGGCGCTGATCAGCACCCTGGTCGACGGGGCCGTGGAGGCGCTGGCGGACGCGGACGCCCGGGCGCGGGACGGTGTGGCGGATCCGGCGGAGTCGGTGGCCCGCTCGGTGCTCGCGATCTGGGAGATCGCCGACCGCTATCGGCTGCTGGTGGCCCTGGCCCAGCGCACGGTCACCGTCCAGGGCATCCGCGAACGCCTCGCCCCGCTGCGCGCCAACAAGGTCGAGCTGCTCCAACGGGGCCTGGCGGCGGGCGTGTTCAGTTCACCGCTGCCGGCGCCGGCGCTGGCCTATGTGCACGAGCAGCTGCTTTTCGCGGTGATGGAGGCGGTGAACGACGGCCTCGTGGCAGCGGACGAGGCGGGCCGCTCGGCCACGGTCACGGTGCTGACCGCGGCGGGCATGCCCGCCTCGCTCGCCACCGCGCTGGTGGCCAAGGTGAGTGCAGAGTCGTAGACGAACCGGCCGTGGAAAATGCCGGATGCCCGGCCCCGGTTCAGGCGGGGCCGGACATCCGGTGATCTCTGCGGATCAGGCCTTTGCCAGCGCCTTTTCCTGCGGCTCGGGCACCTCGGTGACCGTCCCCTGGTTCTCGTCCAGCAGCGTGGTCTCGTCGAACGGCAGATCACCGGCGAGCACCCGCCGCACCCGCTCCTTGTCGATCTCCTTGGTCCACGTGCCCACCAGCACCGTCGCCACCGCGTTGCCCGCGAAGTTGGTCAGCGCGCGGGCCTCGCTCATGAAGCGGTCGATGCCGACGATCAGGCCGACGCCGTCGACCAGCGCGGGCTTGTGCGACTGGAGGCCGCCGGCCAGGGTGGCGAGCCCGGCGCCGCTGACGCCCGCCGCGCCCTTGGACGCCAGCAGCAGGAACAGCAGCAGCGGAATCTGCTCGCCGACCGACATCGGCGTGCCCAGCGCGTCCGCGATGTACAGCGACGCCATGGTCATGTAGATCATCGTGCCGTCGAGGTTGAAGGAGTAACCGGTCGGCACGGTGATACCGACGACCGGCTTGCTGACGCCCAGGTGCTCCATCTTCGCGATCAGCCGCGGCAGCGCGGACTCGGAGGACGAGGTGGACAGGATCAGCAGGAACTCCCGCGCCAGGTACTTGCACAGCGAGAAGATGTTCAGCCCCGCGACGATCCGCAGGACCGCGCCGAGTACGACGAAGACGAACAGGACGCAGGTGACGTAGAACCCGAGCATCAGCACGGCGAGGCTCTTCAGCGCGTCCAGCCCGGCCGAACCGGTCACCGCCGCGATCGCGCCGAAGGCACCGATCGGCGCGGCCCACATGACCATCGACAGGATGCGGAAGACCAGCCGCTGGATGTGCTCGATGCCGCGCAGCACCGGCTGCCCGACCGAGCCCATGGCCTGCAGCGCGAACCCGGCGAGCAGGGCCACCAGCAGCGTCTGGAGGACCTGGCCCCCGGTGAAGGCGGAGACGAACGTGGTCGGGATGATCGACAGCACGAAGTCGACGGGCGGCAGCGCGTCGGCGGACACCTGGGCGTGCCCGGTCGCCTTGATGGCGTTGGTCAGGTGCAGCCCGTCACCCGGGTGCAGCACATTGCCGACGACGAGCCCGATCGCGAGCGCGACGAGCGACATCACGAGGAAGTAGCCGAGGGCGATACCGCCGACGGCGCCGACCTTGGCGGCTTTCCGTACCGACCCGATACCGAGCACGATCGTGCAGAAGATGATCGGCGAGATCATCATCTTGATCAGGTTGACGAAACCGGTACCGAGCGGTTTCAGCTGGACCGCGGCGTCGGGCCAGATGAGTCCCACGGCGATGCCGAGCGCGACCGCCACGATGACGGCGATGTACAGGTAATGGGTCCGGTCCCGTTTCACACGGGGTACGGCAGGTGCCGTATCGGGGGTGCTGGCGGCCACGGCTGCCCTCCTTGACGTCTTCGTCGGCATCACCGGCGTGCGGCTCACGTCCGGGGGTTGTGGGGGATGCCGTGACTATCTCCCGCCCTGTGAGAGCGGTCACCCTTCCGTTCATTTAGTTCACGCTTAACCGACGAGACACCCGAAGAGGCACACTGCTGACATGCGCGTCCCCCGTCTCCCCCGGCCCCGCAGCCTGGCCGGCCAGCTGTTCGCCATGCAGGCCGTGCTGATCGCGCTGGTCGTGGCCGGGTACGCGCTGTTCACCTACGTCAGCGACCAGCGCCAGGCCGAGGACGCGGCGGTCCGCCAGGTCACGGCGGTGGCTCGCTCGATCGCGGACGCCCCCTCGGTCCGCTCGGCGATCCACACCTCCGATCCCTCGGCCGCGCTGGAGCCGTACGCCCTTCAGGTCATGCGGGACGCCGACGTCGACTTCGTCACGATCATGAACCCGGACGGGATCCGCTGGACCCACCCCGACCGCCGCCAGATCGGCAAACGCTTCCTCGGCCGTATCGACCCCGCCGTGCACGGCCACACCTTCACCGAGACCTACACCGGCACCCTCGGCCCCTCCGTCCGCGCGGTCACCCCGGTCGAGGAGAACGGCCGGGTCATCGGTCTGGTCAGCGCCGGCATCAAGGTGGAGGAGATCAGCGCCCGGGTCCAGGACCAGGTCACGGCGCTGCTCGGGGTGGCCGGCGGCACGCTGCTGCTGGGCGCGGTCGGCACGTACGTCGTCAACGCCCGGCTGCGCCGCCACACCCACGGCATGAACGCCACCGAGCTGAGCCGGATGCACGACTACCACCAGGCGGCGCTGCACGCGGTCCGCGAGGGCCTGCTGATGCTGGACGGGCAGTACAGGGTGGCGCTGATCAACGACGGCGGGCGAGAGCTGCTGGGCGTCGGCGGCGCTTCGGACGCAGCCGGCACCTCCGATGCCTCCGGCGCCTCCGGCGGCTCCGGCGGCTCCGGCGCAACCAGCGCGTCCGGCACATCCAACGCATCCGGCACGGACGTGATCGGCCGCTCGGTCGCCGACCTCGGGCTGCCGTCCCCGCTGACCGGCGCACTGCTGTCCTCGCGGCCCCGGGTCGACGAGGTGCATCTGACGGCGACCCGGGTGCTGATGGTGAACACGTCCCCGGTGTCGGGAGGCGAGCAGCGGGGAACCGTGGTGACCTTGCGCGACGTCACCGAACTCCAGTCACTGATGGGCGAGTTGGACTCGGAGCGCGGCTTCACCCAGGCCCTGCGCTCACAGGCGCACGAGGCCGCCAACCGCCTGCACACCGTGGTGTCGCTGATCGAGCTGGGCCGGGCCGACGAGGCGGTGGCGTTCGCCACGGCGGAACTGGAGCTGGCCCAGGCGCTGACCGACCAGGTGGTCGCGGCGGTCGGCGAACCGGTGCTCGCCGCCCTGCTGCTCGGCAAGACGGCCCAGGCGAACGAACGGGGCGTGGAACTGGTGGTGTCGCCCGACAGCCGCCTCGACGACGGCCTGCTCCCCGAGGGCCTGTCCGCGCGGGACCTGGTCACCATCCTCGGCAACCTGATCGACAACGCGGTGGACGCGGCGCAGGGCAGCGCGGGGGCGCGGGTCACGGTGACGCTGTACGCCACCGGCACCGAACTGGTCCTGCGGGTGTCCGACACGGGCCCCGGTGTCGACCCGGCCCATGCCGACCTGGTATTCCAGCGGGGGTTCTCGACGAAGCCGGCCGGGCCGGGCGGCCGGGGCCTCGGACTGGCCCTGGTCCGGCAGGCGGTGACCCGTCACGAGGGCACGTTGACGGTGGCGGAGTCGGACGAGGACGGCGAGGGCGGAGCGATGTTCGAGGCGCGGTTGCCACTGCGGTCGGCGGTGGGTGACGGCAGATGACCGTGGACCAGCAGCCGATCCGCGTCCTCGTGGTCGAGGACGACCCGGTCGCCGCCGACGCCCATGTGCTGTACGTCGGCCGGGTGCCGGGCTTCGTCGCGGTCGGCAAGGCCCACACGGGCGCGGAGGCGCGCCGCGTCCTGGACCGTACGCCCGTGGATCTGCTGTTGCTCGACCTCCACCTACCCGACGTCCACGGCCTGCAGTTCGCCCGTTCCCTGCGCGCGGCCGGCCATCACGCGGACGTCATAGCGGTCACGTCGGCACGCGATCTGACGGTGGTACGGGAGGGCGTCTCGCTGGGTGTGGTCCAGTACGTCCTGAAGCCCTTCACCTTCGCCACGCTCCGGGACCGCCTGGTCCGCTACGCCGAGTTCCACGCGGCGGCGGGCGAGGCGAGCGGCCAGGACGAGGTCGACCGCGCGCTGGCGACCCTGCGGGCGCCGTCACCCGCGGCGCTGCCGAAGGGGCTGAGCGCGCCCACGCTGGAGCGGGTGACGGGCGCACTGCGGGAGGCGGCGGACGGACTGACCGCGGCCGGGGTGGCCGAGGCGGTCGGCATCTCCCGCATCACCGCGCGCCGCTACCTGGAACACCTGGTCGACACGGGCCGCGCCGCACGCAGCCCGCAGTACGGACAGGTGGGGCGGCCGGAACTGGTTTATCGGTGGGTTCCGCAAGGGCGATGAGCGGGTGAACGGGGCCGGGAGGATCCGCGTACTCCAATTGCGCGCACACGCATTGACCTGACTAGACCACTCCTCTTACCTTCGCACGGCAACCACCTGGCCACGTAGAAGTGCGCCCGCAGGAGGTCATGCCCGTGCGCCCCACCGCCGCTCTCTCCGCCCTCCTCACCGCCGCCCTTGCCGCGACCGCCCTCACCGCGTGCGGCTCGGGCTCCGGAAGCAGCCCGAACACGCTGAAGGTGTCGTACAAGCAGTCGACCGACAACTCGGTCAAGGTGATGGACACCTATCTCGCCGGGATCAAGAAGGAGTTCGAGAAGAAGTACCCCGGGAAGAAGGTCGAGTTCGTCCCCATCAAGGCCCCGGACTCCGAGTACTACACCAAGGTCCAGCAGATGATGCGCTCGCCGAGAACCGCACCGGACCTGGTCTACGAGGACACCTTCCTCATCAACTCCGACATCACCAGCGGGTACTTGAAGCCCCTCGACCCCTATCTCGCCAAGTGGCCGGACTGGAATCAGTTCATCGACACCGCGAAGGCGGCGGCCAGGGGGCAGGACGGGAAGACGTACGGCGTCCCGGACGGGACCGACACCCGCGGGCTGTGGTTCGACAAGCGGGTCTTCAGGAAGGCCGGATTGCCGGCGAACTGGCAGCCGAGGAACTGGGACGACGTCCTCGCCGCCGCCCGCACCATCAAGCAGAAGGTGCCCGGCGTCACCCCGCTCAACGTCTACACCGGCAAGCAGGCGGGTGAGCGGGCCACCATGCAGGGGTTCGAGATGCTCCTGTACGGCACGGGCGACGGCACGAGCGATCCCCTGTATGACAGCGGCAGCAAGAAGTGGATCGCCGGGAGCCAGGGGTTCACGGACGCGCTCAAGTTCGTCGAGACCGTGTACAAGGAGAAGCTCGGCCCCGACGTCTCCGACGCCCTCGATCCCAACTTCGCCACCACCGTCATGGGCGAGCTTCTCCCCCAGGGCAGGATCGGCATCGACCTCGACGGCTCCTGGCTTCCGCAGACATGGCTCCCCGGCAGCGGCCACGAGTGGCCCGACTGGTCCAGGCAGCTGGGCCTCGCGTACATGCCCACGCAAGCCGGGCAGGCGCCCGGCAAGGTGAGCATGTCCGGCGGGTGGACCTGGGCCGTCCCGGCCAAGGCGGGCCACCCGGACCTCGCCTTCGACTTCATCAGGACCATGCAGACCGAGGCGAACGCCAAGAAGTGGTACATCGCCGACTCCGGCATCTCCGTGCGCAAGGACGTCGCCGCCGACCCGTCGTACGCCACCGCCCAGCCCGGCATCAAGTTCTTCACCGACCTGGTCGCCACCACGCACTACCGGCCCGCGTATCCGGCGTACCCGAAGGTGTCGACCGCGATCCAGGAGGCGATGGAGAGCGTGACGACCGGTGACGCGCCGGCGGAGAAAGCGGTGGGTACGTACGACTCGACACTCAAGGACGTCACCGGCGGCCAAGTGGTCCAGAAGTGAGGCGTCACCGGCGCCGGATCGCCCGGGCCCTCCCCCTCTCCCCCGCAGTCGTCCTCCTGCTGCTCTTCCTCGCCGGGCCGATCGCCTACTGCGTCTACATCGCCTTCACCGACCTGCAGCTGACCGGTCAGGCGCATGCGTCGTTCGTCGGGTTCGCCAACTTCCGGCACGCCTTTCAGGACGCGGAGTTCCGGAACGCCGTCTGGCTGACGCTGGTGTTCACCGTGCTGTCCTCGCTCGTCGGGCAGAACACCCTGGGGCTCGCCCTGGCCGCGCTGATGAAGCGGGCCTCCAAGCCGGTGCGCACGCTCACCGGTGGGGTGGTCATCACGGCGTGGGTGCTGCCGGAGGTGGTGGCCGGGTTTCTGCTGTACGCCTTCTTCCGGCGCGAGGGAACGCTCGACGCCCTCCTGGACTGGCTCCATCTGCCCCGCCAGAACTGGCTGTTCACGCTGCCCGTCCTCGCCGTGTCCTTCGCCAACGTCTGGCGCGGTACGGCGTTCTCGATGCTCGTCTACTCCGCCGCCCTCGACGAGATACCGAGCGAGATCACCGAGGCCGCCGAGGTGGACGGGGCCGGCGGCTGGCGGCGGATGTGGCACATCACGCTGCCGATGATCCGGCGGTCCATCGGCACCAACCTCATGCTCAACACCCTGCAGACACTGTCCGTCTTCGGGCTGATCTGGGTGATGACCCGGGGCGGGCCCGGGAACAAGAGCCAGACGCTGCCGCTGTTCATGTACGAGCAGGCCTTCCAGAACAGCATGATCGGGTACGGCACCGCGGTCGCCCTGCTCCTGCTGCTCGTCGGGTCCCTGTTCTCGGCCGTGTATCTGCGGCTGCTGCGGACGGAGGTGTGACACCGAGATGCCCCGCAAGCGCACCTCCCGCCGGCTCGCCGCCGATCTCTCCCTGCTGGTCGTGGCCGTCGCCTTCGCGCTGCCCCTCGCCTGGGTGGTGCTGTCCTCCGTGGATCCGCACGCCGATCTGCGGGTCAGGGTCCCGGACGGATTCACCCTGGGCAACTTCGACGCGATCCTCACCCCGGACATCACCTACACCCCGCTGCTCAACAGCCTGATCCTGTGCGGCGGCGGCACCGCGCTGACCGTCGTGTGCGCGGCGCTGGCCGCGTATCCGCTGTCCCGGTACCGCTCCCGGCTCAACCGGCCGTTTCTGCTGACGATCCTGTTCGCGGCGAGCCTGCCGATCACCGCGATCATGGTGCCGGTGTACGCGCTGTTCGTACGGGTGAACCTGATCGACACCCTCCAGGGCACGGTCTTCTTCTTCGCCGCCTCCCAACTCCCGTTCGCCATCTGGCTGATGAAGAACTTCATGGACGGGGTGCCGAAGGAGCTGGAGGAGGCGGCCTGGACGGACGGGGCGTCCTCGCTGCAGTCCCTGGTCCGGATCGTGCTGCCGCTGATGGGGCCGGGGCTCGCCGTCGTCACCGTGTTCTCGTTCGTGATGATGTGGGGGAACTTCTTCGTCCCGTTCATGCTGCTGCTCAGCCCGGACCAGATGCCGGCCTCGGTCAGCATCAACGACTTCTTCGGCAACCGGGGCATGGTGGCCTACGGCCAGCTCGCCGCGTTCTCCGTCATCTACTCGACGCCGGTGATCCTGCTCTACGTCCTGGTGGCCCGCCGACTGGGCGGCGGTTTCGCGCTCGGCGGGGCGGTGAAGGGGTAACGTGGGGTAACCCCAGGTGACAGGCGTGACACCGAGTGCCATGACAGAGGGGACGATCTAGACGTACGAATCTACGATGTGTGATCTCGTTCGAACGGACCGTAGTCAGCGCGACAGAGCACCCCTAGCTTGTGCGGGGTGCGCCAACCCTCAGCTCCTCCGTTCAACGCTCCGGCCGCCCGCAGGCTGCGTGCCGCGCTCGGCATGGGCCCCGAGCATGTCGCCTACGGCATGCGGGCCTCGTACGGTCTGCCCCATGTCACGCCCGATCTCGTCATCGCCTGGGAGCGCGGCGTCGCCTCCCCGACCAGTCCCGAACTCACCGCGCTCGCAGGGGTGCTGTGGTGTTCCGCGGGGGACCTCATCGGCCGGCCCCGGACCCTGCGCGAGCACCGCATCGCGCGCGGGATCGCGCCGGAGGACGTGGCCCGGGCCATCGGCACGGACCTCTCCGCGTATCTGCGGATGGAGGAGAGCGGGACCTGGCGCGGCAACGAGCGCCAGTCGGCCGCGCTGGCGGAGCTGCTGCAGCTGGCGCTGCCCGACTTCGTGGCCGTCACGGGCCGCGAGGACAAGCTCACCGAGCTGCTGCACAGCGCGGTGACCACCCGCTGGCAGGCCTATGTGCGTCCGGTGGCGAAGCTGGCGGCCGTGGACCGCGGCGTCCTGGAGGACGTCCTGCAGGATCTGCACCAGGACTACCAGGGACACATGGCCGCCACCCTCAGCTGGGGCGGCGGCAGCAAGCAGTCCGGCGAGGGGGGCGAGGAGTTCCTCGACCGGATCGTGCAGAACTTCTGGACCGCCGTGGAGAACAGGACCGCCTAGAAGACCGACTCGGCCTCGTCCATCCGGTCCTTCGGCACCGTCTTCAGCTCGGTGACGGCCTCCGCGAGCGGCACCATCTGGATGTCGGTGCCGCGCAGCGCGGTCATCCTGCCGAACTCGCCGCGGTGAGCGGCCTCGACGGCGTGCCAGCCGAAGCGGGTGGCGAGGACGCGGTCGTAGGCGGTGGGGACGCCGCCGCGCTGGACGTGGCCGAGGATGACCGGCTTGGCCTCCTTGCCGAGGCGCCGCTCCAGCTCGTACGCGAGCGCCGTACCGATGCCCTGGAAGCGCTCGTGGCCGTACTGGTCGATCTCGCCCTTGCCGTAGTCCATGGTGCCCTCGACGGGGTGGGCGCCCTCGGCGACGCAGATGACGGCGAACTTCTTGCCGCGGTCGAAGCGCTCCTCGACCATCTTGATCAGGTGCGCGGGGTCGAAGGGCCGCTCGGGCAGGCAGATGCCGTGGGCGCCGGCGGCCATGCCGGACTCCAGGGCGATCCAGCCGGCGTGCCGGCCCATGACCTCGACGACCATCACGCGCTGGTGGGACTCGGCAGTCGTCTTCAGCCGGTCCATCGCCTCGGTGGCGACGCCGACGGCGGTGTCGAAGCCGAAGGTGCGGTCGGTGGAGGAGATGTCGTTGTCGATGGTCTTGGGGACGCCGACGACCGGGAGACCCGCGTCGGAGAGCATGCGGGCCGCGGTCAGGGTGCCTTCACCGCCGATCGGGATCAGCGCGTCGATGCCGAACTCCTCGACCATGTCGGCGGCGCCCTCGCAGGCCTCGCGCAGCCGGTCGCGCTCCAGCCGGGAGGAGCCGAGGATGGTGCCGCCGCGGGCCAGGATGCCGCTGACCGCGTCCAGGTCGAGGGAGCGGTAGTGGCGGTCGAGCAGACCCCGGTAGCCGTCCTCGAAGCCGATGACCTCGTCGCCGTACTGCGCCACCGCCCGGTGCACGACCGACCGGATCACGGCGTTCAGGCCGGGGCAGTCGCCGCCTGCGGTGAGAACTCCGATGCGCATCGTGCTGTGTCTCCTGCTCGCTGTCGGTGCCGGTGAGCCAGTGTCGATTGTTCCACGTCCGCCGGGACCGTGAGCCACTTGACGGGCGCCTTATCCGGCGGCAGAGGTATTGTCAAGAGGGTTCAGCTCACCTTGGTGGGCGATTTTTATGCCGAAGACACGACCTTCTGGCCAGTACGCAGGCCTATCGGACATATGACATGAGGAACGGAGTCGACGCGTGACGCGCAGCGTGTACGTGACCGGGATCGATCGCGGTGACGGCCGCCAGGTCGTGGAGCTGGGAGTCATGGAACTGCTGACCCGGCAGGTCGACCGGGTGGGCGTCTTCCGTCCGCTCGTGCACGACGGACCCGATCGCCTGTTCGAGTTGCTGCGGTCGCGCTACCGCCTCTCGCAGGACCCCGCGACCGTCTACGGCATGGACTACCACGAGGCGTCCGCGCTCCAGGCCGAGCAGGGCACCGACGAGCTGGTCTCGGCGCTGGTCGACCGCTTCCACCTGGTCGCGCGGGACTACGACGTGGTCCTCGTCCTCGGCACCGACTTCGCCGACACCCAGCTGCCGGACGAACTGTCCCTGAACGCCCGTCTCGCCAACGAGTTCGGCGCCTCCGTGATCCCGGTGGTCGGCGGCCGCAAGCAGTCGGCCGAGTCCGTCCTCGCGGAGACCCGCAACGCCTACCGCGCCTACGACGGCCTCGGCTGCGACGTGCTCGTCATGGCCGTCAACCGGGTGGCCCGCGAGGACCGCGACCTGATCGCCGAGCGGCTCGACACCCGGATGCCGGTGCCCTGCTACGTGCTGCCCGACGAGCCAGCGCTGTCCGCGCCGACCGTCTCCCAGATCGGCCACGCCCTGGGCGCCAAGATCCTGCTCGGCGACGACTCGGGGCTCGCCCGGGACGCGCTGGACTTCGTCTTCGGCGGCGCGATGCTGCCGAACCTGCTCACCGCCCTGACCCCGGGCTGCCTGGTCGTCACCCCGGGCGACCGCGCCGACCTGGTCGTCGGCTCGCTGGCCGCGCACAGCGCCGGCACCCCGCCGATAGCCGGTGTCATCCTCACCCTGAACGAGGTGCCGACCGACGAGATCCTCACCCTCGCGGCCCGGCTCGCCCCGGGCACCCCGGTCCTCTCCGTGGCCGGCAACAGCTTCCCCACCGCTGAGCGGCTGTTCTCGCTGGAGGGGAAGATGACCGCGGCCACCCCGCGCAAGGCGGAGACCGCGCTCGGCCTGTTCGAGCGCTACGCCGACACCGCCGACCTGGCCCGCCGGGTCTCGGCGCCGAGCAGCGACCGGGTCACCCCGATGATGTTCGAGCACAAGCTCCTGGAACAGGCACGCTCCGACCGGCGCCGGGTCGTCCTCCCGGAGGGCTCTGAGGCGCGGGTGCTGCACGCGGCCGAGGTGCTGCTGCGCCGCGGGGTCTGCGACCTGACCCTGCTCGGGCCTGAGGACCAGATCCGCAAGAAGGCCGCCGACCTCGGCATCGACCTCGGCGACACCCAGCTGATCGACCCGGCCACCTCCGAACTGCGGGACTCCTTCGCCGAGAAGTACGCGGCGCTGCGCGCCCACAAGGGCGTCACGGTCGAACTCGCCTATGACGTCGTGTCGGACGTCAACTACTTCGGCACCCTGATGGTCCAGGAGGGCCTGGCCGACGGCATGGTCTCCGGCTCGGTGCACTCCACGGCGGCCACCATCCGGCCCGCCTTCGAAATCATCAAGACCAGGCCGGACTCCTCGATCGTCTCGTCCGTCTTCTTCATGTGCCTCGCCGACAAGGTGCTGGTCTACGGCGACTGCGCGGTCAACCCGGACCCGAACGCCGAGCAGCTCGCGGACATCGCGACCCAGTCGGCGGGTACGGCCGCTCAGTTCGGCGTGGAGCCCAGGATCGCGATGCTGTCGTACTCCACCGGCACCTCCGGCTCCGGCGCCGACGTCGACAAGGTGCGCGAGGCCACCGAGCTGGCGCGCTCGCGCCGGCCCGACCTGAAGATCGAGGGGCCGATCCAGTACGACGCGGCCGTGGAGCCGTCGGTCGCGGCCACCAAGCTGCCGGACTCCGATGTCGCCGGGCAGGCGACGGTCCTGATCTTCCCGGACCTCAACACAGGCAACAACACGTACAAGGCCGTGCAGCGCTCGGCCGGCGCGATCGCCGTCGGCCCGGTCCTGCAGGGTCTGCGCAAGCCCGTCAACGACCTGTCCCGCGGCGCCCTCGTCCAGGACATCGTCAACACCGTCGCCATCACGGCGATCCAGGCCCAGACGCCCGTCAAGTAACGTCAAACAGAGAGCACTTCAACACCGTGGCAGCAACCCGCGCAGCGACTCGCGTCCTCGTCCTCAACTCCGGCTCCTCGTCGGTGAAGTACCAGCTGCTCGACATGCGCGACGCGAACCGACTGGCCGTCGGTCTGGTGGAGCGCATCGGCGAGCAGACCTCCCGGCTCAAGCACGCCTGCCTCACCACCGGCGACACCCGCGAGCACACCGGGCCCATCGCCGACCACGACGCCGCGCTCAAGGCGGTCGCCGAGGAGCTGACCCGGGACGGCCTCGGCCTCGACTCGCCGGAGCTGGCCGCGATCGGGCACCGGGTGGTGCACGGAGGCCTGTTCTTCACCGAGCCGACCGTCATCGACGACGAGGTGCTCGCCGAGATCGAGCGGCTGATCCCGGTCGCCCCGCTGCACAACCCGGCCAACCTCACCGGCATCCGCACCGCCCGGGCGCTCCGCCCCGACCTGCCCCAGGTCGCCGTCTTCGACACCGCGTTCCACACGACGATGCCGGAGTCCGCGGCGCGCTACGCGATCGACCCGAAGATCGCCGACCGCCACCGCATCCGCCGGTACGGCTTCCACGGCACCTCGCACGCGTACGTCTCGCGTCAGGCCGCGCGACTGCTGGGCAAGGATCCGTCCGAGGTCAACGTCATCGTGCTGCACCTGGGCAACGGCGCCTCCGCGTCCGCGGTCGACAAGGGCCGGTGCGTGGACACCTCCATGGGGCTGACTCCGCTGGAGGGGCTCGTGATGGGGACGCGCTCCGGTGATCTGGATCCCGCCGTCATCTTCCATTTGGCACGGGTTGGCGGAATGTCCATGGACGAGATCGACACTCTTCTCAACAAGAGGAGCGGCCTGTTCGGTCTGTGCGGGGACAACGACATGCGGGAGATCCGCCGCCGGATCGACGAGGGGGACGAAGAGGCCGCTCTCGCGTTCGACATTTACATTCACCGGCTCAAGAAGTACATCGGCGCCTATTACGCCGTCCTCGGCACGGTGGACGCGGTGGCGTTCACGGCCGGGGTCGGCGAGAACGCGGCGCCGGTGCGCGAGGCCGCGATCGCGGGCCTGGAGGGGCTGGGCCTGGCGGTCGACCCGGAGCTGAACGCGGTGCGAGCGGACGGGGCCAGGCTGATCTCTCCGCGGGATGCGCGTGTCGCCGTCGCCGTGGTGCCGACGGATGAAGAACTGGAGATCGCAACCCAGACCTACGCACTGGTCGGAAAGAACAACTGAATAGCACCTGAGCGGTGTGGCACTCATTTGTATCTTCCGCCAGACGGAATATTCCGTAGCGAAACAAACCGATAGGATCGCCCCATGCGCCGTTCGAAAATCGTCTGTACTCTCGGCCCCGCGGTCGACTCCCACGAGATGCTCGTCGCCATGATCGAGGCGGGCATGAATGTAGCCCGGTTCAACTTCAGCCACGGCACCCACGCCGAGCACCAGGCGCGGTACGACCGCGTCCGGGGCGCGGCCAAGGAGACCGGCCGGGCCATCGGTGTCCTCGCCGACCTGCAGGGCCCGAAGATCCGCCTGGAGACCTTCGCCGAGGGTCCGGTCGAGCTCGAACGCGGTGACGAGTTCGTCATCACGACCGAGGACGTACCGGGCGACAAGCACATCTGCGGTACGACGTACAAGGGGCTGCCGGGCGACGTCGACAAGGGCGACCAGGTCCTGATCAACGACGGCAACGTCGAGCTGAAGGTCCTGGATGTCGAGGGCTCGCGGGTGAAGACCATCGTCATCGAGGGCGGTGTCATCTCCGACCACAAGGGCATCAACCTGCCCGGCGCGGCCGTCAACGTGCCGGCGCTGAGCGACAAGGACGTCGAGGACCTGCGCTTCGCCCTCCGCATGGGCTGCGACATGGTCGCGCTGTCCTTCGTCCGGGACGCCAAGGACGTCCAGGACGTGCACCGCGTCATGGACGAGGAGGGCCGGCGGGTCCCGGTCATCGCCAAGGTGGAGAAGCCGCAGGCGGTGGAGAACATGGAGGACGTCGTCGCGGCCTTCGACGCCGTGATGGTGGCCCGTGGCGACCTCGCCGTCGAGTACCCGCTTGAGAAGGTCCCGATGGTGCAGAAGCGCCTGATCGAGCTGTGCCGGCGCAACGCCAAGCCGGTGATCGTGGCGACCCAGATGATGGAGTCGATGATCACCAACTCCCGTCCGACCCGCGCCGAGGCCTCCGACGTGGCCAACGCGATCCTGGACGGCGCCGACGCGGTCATGCTGTCGGCCGAGTCCAGCGTGGGCGCGTACCCGGTCGAGACGGTCAAGACGATGTCGAAGATCGTCAAGGCGGCCGAGGAGGAGCTGCTCTCCAAGGGCCTGCAGCCGCTGGTGCCGGGCAAGAAGCCGCGCACGCAGGGTGGTTCGGTGGCCCGCGCGGCCTGCGAGATCGCCGACTTCCTCGGCGGCCGGGGCCTGATCGCCTTCACCCAGTCCGGTGACACCGCGCGCCGCCTGTCCCGGTACCGCGCGATCCAGCCGATCATCGCCTTCACCACGGACGAGGGCACCCGCAACCAGCTCACGCTGAGCTGGGGCGTGGAGTCGCACGTCGTGCCGTTCGTGAACACCACGGACGAGATGGTGGACCTGGTGGACCAGGAGATCGCCAGGCTGGGCCGCTTCAACGCGGGCGACACGGTCATCATCACCGCCGGCTCGCCCCCCGGCGTCCCCGGCACCACCAACATGCTCCGCGTCCACCACCTGGGCACGCAGGGCAACTGACAAGCCCCGCAAGGGCCTTGTACGGCACTGAGGGCGCCCCCTGGGATCAGGGGGCGCCCTCAGTGTGTTGCGGCTCCCGAACGGGCTTGTGGGACCGGTCAGTCGGTCGTGTACACATGCATGCCGGGCACGTGCAGGTTGCCGCCGAACTGGGCTGCCTGGACCACCTTCACATTGGTGAAGTAGATCAGCGGCAGGTTCAGCGGGGGCGGGCTGTCGGGCGTGAACTTCATCGGGATCAGGCCGAAGAGGTTGCCCGAGATGCTCTCGGTGTACATCGTGGTGGCGCCGCCCCGGATGGTGGACGTCGACCCGCCGGCCGCCTGCACGTGGTAGGTCTTGCCCGAGAGCTTGTCCTTCACCGTCTGGTGCAGGTCCCCGATGTCCGTGCCGTCGGAGATGACGTACTTCAGCACCTTCTTGGTGGTGCCGGACGCCGTCTTCACCTCGACGATGCCCTGGTAGTCGGCGCCCTTGAGCAGCAGCGAGCTGGCGTCCAGGTACCAGGGGTCGTCCGCCACCGGCACCTTGTTGTCGACGCCGCCCTGGTCGGTCGTGGCCGCCGGGCAGTTCCCCGCCGGGGTGCTGGAGCTCGCGGACGGGCTCGGCGTGGCCGACGCGGCCGCCTTGGCCGTGTCCTGCGCCGCCTTGGAGACCGAGCCGGTGGTGCTCTTGACGGTGTCGGTGGTGCTCTTGACCGTGTCGCCGACCGCCTTGGCGGCATTGGAGACGGTGTCGGAGGCCTTGGAACCGGACGACGACGAGTCCGACGGGGACGCCGAGTCCGAGGACTTGCCCGCCGACGGGGTCGCGGACGGCGTCGGGCTCGCGGAGGGGGATCCGGAGTCCTTGCTGCCGCCGGTGAGGATGCCGCCGAGCGTGTCGCCGATGGTGCCCAGCAGACCGCCGCTGCTCTTGGACGCCGACGGGGTGGGCGTGGCCGTGTCACCGGACGAGCCCGAGCCGGAGCCCGAGGAGGAGGGGGCCGACGTCGCGGTAGGCGTGGGCGAGGCCTTGTCGCCGGAACCTGAATCCGGCGAAGAGGTCGTGCCCGAGCCACCGGACTTCGTGTCCTTGGCACTGTCGCTCGCCGAGGGCGTCGGCGTGGCCGTGTCCGCGGACTTGCTCGCCGAGGCGGAGGGCGACGGCGAGGCGCTCTTGGAGCCGTCCATCGCCGCGACGCAGTTCTTGTACTCGTCGGCCGTCAGGCTCTTCGAGGTCGTCGACGGGGACGGGCTGCCACCGCTGTCCGCGAGGGCGAGCGTGGACGTGAAGCCCATGCCCATCAGCACCGCCGTCGGCATCGCCACGGAGGCGATCGCCTTGCCCGCCGGCATGTGGAACCTGGTGAACAGTGGTTTTCTGGGGGCCGCATGGCGGGGCCCGGTTCTCACGTGGGACCCGTCCTCGTCGGTCCCGCGGGTCACCTCGTCAGCCGGCACTGTGCCTCCCGTTCGCCCCGTTGGCCGGGCTCGTTCCTGACAGGTCGTTCTCCCCGAACGCGTCGAACGCGTCCGCGCGCTGCTCCGACGGCACCGCGGCCTGCGGGGCACCGCCCTCGCCGGGAGCCGCCTCGGCGGGCGGCTGCGGCTGCGGAGGCGCGCCCGGCGCCCAGGCCACGGCCATCGCTCCGCCGATGAGGGCGAAGAGGAAGCCGAGGACGAAGCCACCGAAGTTGGACACGGGGATGGACACCAGCGCGAGCAGGATCGCCGCGACGCCCGCGAACGTGCGGACGTGCTTCTGGAACCAGAGGCTGATGCCCAGGACCATGAGCAGCACGCCGATGATCAGGGATCCGGCTCCCGCGGTGGTCGCCATCGCCAGCGTCAGATGTCCGACCTGGAGGTGGGCGTACGGGAAGTACATGATCGGAAAGCCGCCGAGCAAGACGAACAGACCAGCCCAGAAAGGACGGGTGCCCCGCCAGGCGCGGAACTGCAGCCTCCGGCGGGTGAACTGGCCGGGTGCGGCGGCAGGAGTCTCGGCGCTCATGGAAAACAGCTCCCTGGTGCGGCGTTGCTGTGGTGGTGATGTGGACCGCTTGTGAAGCACGGCCGGAGAGTGGACAGGCGGGGGCGCCACCGGCTCCCCCGCCCGTCAGTGAGTGCTCAGTAGCACTCGTGCGTACCCGTCTGCACCGACATGTGCAGACCGCTGAGCTTGAAGGTTCCGGCCGTGGTCGCCCAGGCCGTCTGCTTCACACCGGTCAGCGTGGCCGAGTCGGCCTGCTGTGCGAAGCCGTACGGGTTGGACTGCTCCTTCCCGCCCTTCATACCCGGACCCTTGTTGGCGTCCTTGGCAGCCACACCGATGTCGATGTTGTTGAAGGTGGCATCGGCGCTGAGGTCGTCGAGGTCGATGTAGAGATTGTCGGCCTCGACCGGCTTGTCGGCGCCCGCCTTCAGCACCAGGCTCACCGAGCCCAGCACCGGGATGTTCGGCGTCACGACGGACTGGCACATGTTGCTGATCGAGGCGCTCTTGAAGGCCGAGACCGCGACCGGGTGAGCGGTCTGCTGGCCGCTCATGGTGTAGCCGTTGTCGATCGCGCCGTACTGCTCGAAGCCCTGACCGACCAGTTTGTCCGCGGTCACCTTGAACGACTGACCGGACACGCTGAACGAAGCGGCGAGAGCACCCTGCGCGAGGGCGACACCTATGCACGCCGTGGCGGCCACGCTGGGCACCATGACCACAGCGAACCGCTTCCATCTGGTCCCGCCACGCACCTGGGACTCCATTTTTCCTCCTTCTCGGACGTACATCTCCTGGCCCGGAATCGCCCCAACAGGCGGCTCACCCGGGCAGGGATGGGAGAAGTGCTACGTCCTCGGGAAGGAGAACGCCCGCGCTCAGTGGCGCGAAGCGCGCCCGAATCACCGGCGATCATTCCCGAGCGACAACCACTGGTCGCGCCTGACACGCATCACGCACAACCTTGCTGGACAGGCTTCGCCGGGTGGACGAAGACCCCCCTGCCCAAGAGCCGGCGCCACTGCCGTCGGCTCTGCTCGGTGGGGACCCAGTGTCTCCCGCGACCCAACCGGATGTCGGGGTACGGGAATGGACCGAGCGTCGCCGATCGTGGTGCATTCTCGCGCCGGGCACAAGGGGGTTCGTTACTGGCTAGTAACGGCTGGATAACCGGAGTACGACCGACCGGTCTCGGAGTGCGACTCTGGGTGTCATCTCAGGGCAGAGCAAAGCCGTTGACCCCTGGACAAAACCAGACAGATCAACGGCTTCGACTTACTCGGAGTAACAGATCACCCGATTACCAAGATTTGGTAAAGCGGAGTCGCCCTGACGTCTCGTCGGCGAATCTTTCACCTCGGCATCACAAGCCGCGGCGTTTAGCGACTGGTCAGAACAACGCCCGCGCGAGCGCCCTGCGCGCCCCGATCACGCGCGGGTCCTCGGGGCCCACGACCTCGAACAGTTCCAGCAGCCGGCGCCGCACCGTGTCCCGGTCGTCACCGACGGTGCGCTGCACGGTCTCGATCAGCCGCCCGAAGGCGTCCTCGACATGGCCGCCCACCAGGTCCAGGTCGGCGGCGGCGATCTGCGCGGCCGCGTCCTTCGGCTTCGCGGCGGCCTCCTGGCGGACCTGCTGCGGATCGAAGCCCTGCACCCGCTGCAGCAGCTCGGCCTGCGCCAGGCCCAGCTTGGCCTCGGGGTGGGCCGGATCGTCGGCCAGCACGTTCTTGTACGCCTGGACGGCACCGGCCAGGTCACCGGCGTCCAGGGCGTCGGCGGCCGCGTTCAGCGCGGCGTCGTACGGGCCCTCCCGGACCTCGGCGGGGGCGGCGCCGGGCTGAGCGTCCGGGTCGACGGTCAGGCCGGCGATCCCGAAGCGCTGCTCGGCGACCTGCACCAGCTGATCCAGGGTCTCCCGGATCTGCTGCTCGCCTGCGGCCCCCTGGAAGAGGGGCAGCGCCTGTCCCGCGACGACCGCGAAGACGGCCGGAATCCCCTGGACCCCGAACTGCTGCATCAGCATCTGGTTGGCGTCGACGTCGATCTTGGCGAGGAGGATGCGCCCGTTGTACTCGACGGCCAGCCGCTCCAGGACCGGGCTCAGCTGCTTGCAGGGCTGACACCACTCGGCCCAGAAGTCGATGACGACGGGGACTTCGGCGGAGCGCTGCAGGACATCCTGCTCGAATCCCGCCTCATCGACGTCGATGACGAGATCGGCCGGGGCGACGGCCCCCGTGCCGCCCTGCCGGGCGGCCTCGGCGCGCGTCTGCTCGGCCTTGGCCTTGGCCTCCTGGGCCGCCTTCACCGCGGCGAGGTCGACGACGCCGCTCATGGACATGTTCCGTGGCTGCATGCGTCTATCCTCCCCCGTTACCGCGTCGAAATGAAAAAGTCGTCGGTGCGGGCGCCGGGTCCCCACCCCACGCCCCGTGGTCGTCGCTCGCGTACGTCCGGCACGAGCTCTCACGAGCTTTCGCTACGACTCGTAGCGTAATGCCATCGGGACCCCTCGCGACACCACCCCCCGGTGATCTCCCTCACGACCGCACAGTTCCCGCCGGTTATGGTCGGGGGATGCAGAGCCGCACTCCCGCCAGCCGTACCGGACGTCCGCGCAGCGCCACCGCGGACACCGCGATCCTGGCCGCGACCCGGGAGGCGCTGGTGGAACTGGGCTGGTCCAAGCTCACCCTGGGAGACGTGGCGACGCGCGCCGGAGTTGCGAAGACGACGCTGTACCGCCGCTGGGCGGGCAAGCCGGAGCTGGTGTGCGACGCGGTGGCAGAACTGTTCGACGAGCTGGAACTCCCCGACCGCGGCAGCCTCGCGGCCGACATCGAGGGCGTGGTCCTGCAGTTCGCGGCGATCCTGGCCCGTCCGGAGGCGAAGAGCGGCCTGATGGCGGTGGTCGCCGAGTCCACCCGCGACGACGCCCTGCGCGAGCGCATCCGCGCGTCCATCGTCGAACGCCAGATGCGGCTGGTCCTGGAGGGCCGCGCCAGGGCCCAGCGCCGCGGCGAACTCCCCCCGGAACCCGACCCGGAGGAGTCCGCCCGCACGGTGGACCTGATCTTCGACATGGTGGCGGGCGCGGTCGTCCACCGCACCCTGGTGAGCGGCAAACCGGCGAACGAGGACTGGGTCCACAGCTTCACACGGATATTGCTGCTGGGCCTGGCAGGAGCCTCCCAGCCGACCGAGCCGCAGCCCTGAGCGGCCACCGCGCGGCCGACCGAGCGCAGCCCGGGGTCCGGGGGGCGGGGCCCGCTGGTACGCCCGCACCGCACAGGCCCTGACGTCCGCCCCGTCGCGACGCCCGGCACGCCCTCTCCCCGGACCGGCCGAGAGCCCGCGGACGCCCGGCCCGTCGGGTACGGCCTCCGGCCGGCACACCGAGCGCACGCACCGGACGCCGCTCCCTACGGGCAGACGTTGCCCACCGGGGCCCTAGAAGCCGGCCGGCTCCGTGTACACGCCCCACTCGTCCCGCAGCACCCCGCAGATCTCGCCCAGCGTCGCCTCGGCCCGCACAGCGTCCAGCATCGGCTCGATCATGTTGCTGCCCCCATTGGCGGCTCCGCCGCGGGCGTCACGCGCGGCGGCCAGCATCGCGTCCAGCGCCGAGCGCACCGCCGCCTCGTCCCGCGCCCCCTTCCGCTCGCCCAGGATGCGGACCTGCTCCCGCTCCACCTCATGACTCACCCGCAGGATCTCCAGATCCCCCGTGACGGACCCGGTGGCGACGTTGACGCCGACGACCTTCTTGTCGCCCTTCTCCAGCGCCTGCTGATAGCGGAAGGCGGACTCGGCGATCTCGCCGGTGAACCACCCGTCCTCGATGCCGCGCAGGATCCCGGAGGTGATCGGCCCGATCGGGTGCCGCCCGTCCGGGTGCGCCCGCAGACCCCGCTCCTTTATCTGCTCGAAGATCTTCTCCGCGTCCGCCTCGATCCGGTCCGTCAGCTGCTCGATGTACCACGAACCGCCCAGCGGATCCGCCACGTTGGCGACCCCGGTCTCCTCCATCAGCACCTGCTGCGTGCGCAGCGCGATCTCCGCCGCCTGCTCACTGGGCAGGGCAAGCGTCTCGTCGAGCGCGTTGGTGTGCAGCGAGTTGGTCCCGCCCAGCACGGCGGCCAGCGCCTCCACGGCCGTACGCACCACGTTGTTGTACGGCTGCTGCGCGGTCAGCGACACACCCGCGGTCTGCGTGTGGAACCGCAGCCACTGTGCCTTCTCGGACCGGGCGCCGTAGACATCTCGCATCCACCTGGCCCAAATCCGGCGCGCCGCACGGAACTTGGCGATCTCCTCGAAGAAATCGACGTGCGCGTCGAAGAAGAAGGAGAGACCGGGCGCGAAGACGTCGACGTCCAGACCGCGGCTGAGCCCCAGCTCGACGTACCCGAAGCCGTCCGCCAGCGTGTACGCCAGCTCCTGCGCGGCCGTCGCCCCGGCCTCGCGGATGTGGTAGCCGGAGACGGACAACGGCTTGTACGCGGGAATCCCGGCCGCGCAGTACTCCATCAGGTCGCCGATGAGGCGCAGATGCGGCTCGGGCTGGAAGAGCCACTCCTTCTGCGCGATGTACTCCTTGAAGATGTCGGTCTGGAGCGTGCCGTTGAGGACCGAAGGGTCCACCCCCTGGCGCTCGGCGGCGACCAGGTACATACAGAAGACGGGCACGGCGGGCCCGCTGATGGTCATGGAGGTGGTGACGTCGCCGAGCGGGATGTCCTTGAACAGGACCTCCATGTCGGCGGCCGAGTCGATGGCGACGCCGCAGTGCCCGACCTCGCCGAGCGAGCGCGGGTCGTCGGAGTCGCGCCCCATGAGCGTCGGCATGTCGAAGGCGACGGACAGCCCACCGCCGCCCGCGGCCAGGATCATCTTGTACCGCTCGTTGGTCTGCTCGGCGTTGCCGAACCCGGCGAACTGCCGGATCGTCCAGGTACGCCCGCGGTAGCCGGTCGGATGGAGCCCGCGCGTGAAGGGGTACTCCCCGGGCCAGCCGATCCGGTCGAATCCCTCGTACGTATCGCCCGGTCGGGGCCCGTACACCGGCTCCACGGGATCGCCGGAGAGCGTGGTGAAGTCAGCGTCGCGCGTGCGCGCGGCGTCATAGCGGGCCTGCCAGCGCCGGCGGCCCTCCTCGATGGCGTGAGCGTCCATACCATCGAATTTACTAGGACGTCCAAGTAAATGTCGATGGCCGACCGCCGAGCGGCACTCGCGCGGCAGTGGAGGCGGGGGCGCCAGGCCTGTCCGGCGGATCGGGTCGCAGGGTATCGACGGCGCCTCATCAGCGCGGATGAGCGGGGGCGATGGGGGGGTGCCCCCGCCTCTGCGACGGGGTCCGCCCGGCAGACCCTAGGCCTTGGCCGCGACCGGGGCCGGGTCGGCGACCTTGGCCTCCAGCTCGTGGCTGATCCGGCGCTCGACGAAGAAGGCGGCGGTGGGGATGGTCCCCGCGAGCAGCACCCACAGCTGCTTGCCGACGGGCCACTTCGCCTTCGAGCCCAGGTCGAACGCGAAGATCAGGTATACGACGTACAGCCAGCCGTGGGCGATGGCCACGACTCGCGTGAAGTCCGCGGCACCGCTGATGTCCAGCCCGTACTTGGCGATCATGCTCAGGCACAGCAGCACCAGCAGGACACCGGTGGTGTAGGCCATGACGCGGTAGCGGGTCAGCACGCTCTTCTTCATGGGGTCGAGCGTAACCACCCGTTCCGGGAGATCTTGGCCGGGGTCGGCCCCCGTCTCAGTCGTCGTCGAAATCGTGTGCCGCGACCCGCAGCGGACGGAGCATCGCGAAGATCTCCGCGCACTCCTCCGAGTCGTACACCCCGAGCCCGAAATCCATGGCCATCAGGTCGCGGGTGGCCGCGTCGACCACCTCGCGGCCCTTGTCGGTGATGACGGCGAGGGTGCCGCGGCCGTCGTTCGGGTTGGGGCGCTTGGCGACCAGCCCGGACTTCACCAGCCGGTCGACGGTGTTGGTCACGGACGTGGGATGCACCATGAGCCGCTCACCGATCTTGGACATGGGCAGCTCACCGGCCTTGGAGAAGGTGAGCAGCACCAGTGCCTCGTAGCGCGCGAACGTCAGTCCGTACGGCTTGACCACCGCGTCCACCTCGGCGAGCAGGATCTGCTGGGCCCGCATGATCGAGGTGATCGCGGCCATGGACGGCACGTTTCCCCAGCGCTGCTTCCAGAGCTCGTCGGCACGGGCGATGGGGTCGAAGGGGAGGCTGAGTGGCTTCGGCACGTCATCAGACCCTACCGGCCGGTCATATTCCGGGCAGCCCCGTCTCGGCTTTCGGTCGCCCGAGCCGCGACGGCCGGCGCGCAGCAGCACAGCACGCCCGCCACCCCGGCCAGCGTCATGCCGATGCCCTGGACGGTCATCAGCCCGGCGCTCAGCACGGTCATGGCCCGCCCGCGCAGCTCCTCCGGCACGGCCCGCACGAACCACTGGTCCAGGCCCAGGGCGTACGCCGATCCGGCCCCGGACAGCAGCAGGAGCAGCAGGGACGGGACGAGCCCGGGGCGCAGGGCGTAGCCGAGGTACGGCAGCAGGGTCAGGCAGAGCAGCGGGAGCACGACGCGTTCGCGGGCCGCGGGGCCGAGCCTGGCCCCGGCGAACAGTTCGCCCGCCACCGTGCCGACGGGCAGGGCGCACATCAGCAGCCCGAGCCCCGTGGAGCGACGGCCCAGCTCGTCGGCGTACGGCGCCGCCAGCGCCTCGGGGACGACGGAGAACGCCGCCGGGATCCAGAACACCAGCAGCAGGACGCGCACCCGGCGGTCGGCGAACAGCAGGCGCAGACCCGGCGCCGGGGTGCCCGCGCCAGGCCCTGTCGTCGAACTCCCGTCGTCCGCCCGGAGGGCGGGCCCGGCGGCGGCGATGGGGGTCCCCCGGTTCGAGCGAAGCCGAGAACTGGGGGAGGGTGCTGGTCGCACCGGACCGGCCCCGGCTGCGGGCCCTGCTGGAGGCGGACGTGGCCTTCCACTCGCGCCGGCCGGCCGAGGTGGGGCTCGGCGCGCTGCTGCCCGAGCTGGACCCCCGGCTGTCCTGGGACGGCCGTAACTGACGCTCGCACAGCACATCGAGTACACGCGCGACCTCGACGGCCAGGGCCTGGTCCTGATGCCGAGCGCCTTCTCCTGGCCCGACGCGATCACGGGTTTCGAACCCCCGTGGCAGCCCACACCGGTCTGTCCGGCCCGCGGCATCGCCGGTCTGTGGACCGAGCCGGGCACCCGGACCCCGGACGCGCTGGTACGACTGCCGGGCCGCGACCGGGCGGCGGTCCTCGCCGCACTGCACGAGCCGACGACCACCACAGCCCTGGCCCATCGGCTACGGCTGGCCCCGTGACGTCCCTCCGCCACGGCCACCAGGTGCTGTACGTGTACGAGCGGACACCGCCGGGCATGGCACTGACAGCGGGACAGCCGACTGAACAGGGCGCGGGGCTACGCCAGGTGCCGTTCGACCGTTTCCACCTTGGACGTGAGCCCATCCGTGACACCCGGGCGGATGTCGGCCTTGAGCACCAGAGAAACCCTCGGTGCCCGCTCCTCCACCACGGCGACGGCCCGCCTGACGACGTCCATCACCTCGTCCCACTCCCCCTCGACGGAGGTGAACATCGCGTCGGTCCGGTTGGGCAGACCCGACTCGCGCACCACGCGCACGGCGTCGGCGACGTACTCCCCCACGTCCTCGCCGACACCGAGGGGTGTCACGGAGAAGGCGACGATCATGCGTTCACGACCCCTTCCTTGCGGGCGCGGGCGGCGATGACCTCGTCCTCGGCGGCGCGCTTGAGCTTGCGCTCGGCGAAGAAGCCGCCGGTGGGCAGCACCGAGAGGACGAAGTAGAGGGCGGCGGTCTTCAGCGGCCACTTCGTGCGGTTCCAGGCGTCCGCCCAGAAGATCACGTAGAGCACGAACAGGACGCCGTGGACCGCGCCCATGACGGGGACCGCGTTGAAGTCCGTGGTCCGCTTCAGCACCGAGCAGACGAGCAGGATCAGGAAGGACACGGCCTCCGGGGCCGAGACCAGGCGGAGGCGGCGGAGGGCGGTGGCGGTCTTGATGTCCACGGGTCACCTTCGGTGGGAGTTCTCGCGACGGTCTGCCGGTTGCGGTCCGTCGGCTGGGGGCTGCCGTTTGTGAACGCACGCACAAGCGTTCACCCATTGTGGCAAACGGCAACCCTAGGGGTCCGCTCAGGGTCGGTATCCACCCACGGGGCCTGTTCCGTCCACCCGCCGCGCCGCTACTTTCGCTGCGTGGCGATGTTCCGACTCCAAGGCAGCAAGGTGCTCGCCGTCGAGATGACCGGGGATGCCGTGAAGGCGAAGAACGGCTCGATGGTGGCGTACGACGGGCAGATGAGTTTCAAGAAGCTCACCGGTGGCGGTGAGGGGCTGCGCGGGATGGTGACCCGGCGGCTCACCGGCGAGCAGATGACGGTGATGGAGGTGAAGGGGCACGGGACCTGCTGGTTCGCGGACCGCGCCTCGGAGATCAACCTCGTGGGCCTCCAGGGGGACAAGCTGTACGTCGAGTCGAGCAATCTCCTCGTGACGGACGCGGGGCTGCGGACGGGCACGACGTTCACCGGGCTGCGCGGCGCCTCGCAGGGCAACGGGCTGTTCACGACCACGGTCGAGGGACACGGCCAGGCGGCGATCATGTCCGACGGGCCGGCGGTCGTGCTCCGGGTCAGCCCGCAGTACCCGCTGATCGTCGACCCGGGTGCCTACATCGCCCACCAGGGCAATGTCCGGCAGTCCTTCCAGTCCGGTGTGACGTTCCGCACGTTCTTCGGGGAGGGCGGCGGCGAGGCCTTCCAGATCCGCTTCGAGGGCGACGGACTGGTGTACGTGCAGCCGAGCGAGCGGAACACGATCGCGGGGGATCTCTGACATGACGTTCCGGGAGATCAACTCCAAGATGGTCGAGGCGACCGTGCTGCCGGGGCAGCGGCTGTACAGCCAGCGCGGCGCGATGCTCGCCTACAAGGGGGACGTGTCCTTCACGCCGAACATCCAGGGCGGCCAGGGCGGGCTGGTGTCCATGATCGGGCGCCGGGTGTCCGGCGAGGCGACCCCGCTGATGACCGTCGAAGGCAGCGGCACCGTCTTCTTCGGGCACGGCGGCCACCATGTGCACGTCATCAACCTCACCGGCGACACCCTCTACGTCGAGGCAGACCGGCTGCTCGCCTTCGAGGGCACGCTCCGGCAGGGCACGATGTTCATGGGCTCGCAGGGCGGGGTGATGGGCCTGGTCCGGGGCCAGGTCACCGGGCAGGGTCTGTTCACCACCACCCTCCAGGGCCAGGGCTCGGTCGCCGTGATGGCGCACGGCGGTGTCTTCGAGATCCCGATCACCCCCCAGCACCCGGTCCATGTCGACCCGCAGGCGTACGTCGCCCATCACGGCGAGGTCCGCAACAGGCTGTCCGCCGCGCTCGGCTGGCGCGAGATGGTGGGCCGTGGCTCCGGCGAGGCCTTCCAGCTGGAGCTGAGCGGCAACGGCACGGTGTACGTCCAGGCGTCGGAGGAGAAGCTGTGAGCACCTACGGAACTCCGGGCGCCGGACCGGTCGCGTACGACCCGATGTCCCTGCCCGCCGACGACAACGTGAACACGTACACGTTCTGCGTCGAGCTCAAGAGCGGGCAGTGGTTCCTGCAGAAGGGGAAGATGATCGCCTACTACGGGGCGATCGAGTTCAACGGCATCGGACACGGCCGACTCGACCGAATTGTCCGCACGTCGTTCCATTCGCCACTGCACGCGAGCGACTGGGTCGTGGCGGCCGGCTCGGGCAAGATGCTGCTCGCCGACCGGGCCTTCGACGTCAACTCCTACGACCTGGACGACGGGAACTTGACCATTCGCGCGGGCAATCTGCTCGCTTTTCAGCCAAGTCTCGCGCTCAAGCAATCGATCGTGCCGGGTTTTCTGACCCTTATCGGAACCGGAAAGTTTGTGGCTGCATCTAATGGTCCGGTGGTGTTCATGGAGCCTCCGATCCGGGTCGACCCGCAGGCGCTCGTCGGGTGGGCCGACTGCCCGTCGCCGTGCCATCACTACGACCACGGCTACCTGACGGGCGTACTGGGCGGTCTACGTGCGATGACGGGCCTCGGCGGGGTCTCCGGTGAGGAGCACCAGTTCGAGTTCGTGGGTGCCGGGACGGTCCTGCTGCAGTCGACGGAGACCCTCATGGGCGAGGTGGCGACGGGGGTCGTGCCGTCCGAACCAGGGGTGCCCGGAGGTGGCGGTACGGCACCGGGCGGACACGGTCCGCAACCGTCCGCCGCACCGCGCCTTCCCGGACAGCTGGGGGACCTCCAGCGTCGCTTCGGGCTGTGAGCGGTAGTCTGCGGAGTGTGACGTCGAACGCGTGCGCACTGTCACACCATCCAAAGTAGTTCGCCATTCAACTTCTTAGGTAGACTTCATTCATGGAGACTGAGACGGCCACGCACTGGCTGACCGATGCGGAGCAGTGCGCCTGGCGCACCCACCTGGAGGTCAACAGGCTGTTGACGTACCAGCTGGAGAAGGATCTGCAGCCGTTCGGCCTGACTATGAACGACTACGAGATCCTCGTGAACCTGTCCGAGTCGGACGACCTGCGTATGCGGATGAGCGACCTCGCCTCCGCGACCCTGCAGTCCAAGAGCCGGCTCTCGCACCAGATCACGCGCATGGAGAACGCGAATCTGGTGCGCCGCGAGAACTGCGAGTCCGATCGGCGGGGGCTGTACGCCGTACTGACCGAGCACGGCCTGGAGACGATGAAGAAGGTGGCGCCACATCATGTCGCCTCCGTGCGGCGGCATTTCATCGACCTGCTGTCGCCGGAGGCCCTGACGGAACTGGACAAGGCCCTGAAGCCGATCGCCGACCACCTGCGGGGACAGCGGGGGCGTCCCTGAGCCAGCCGGCCGAGGGCGCCGCGGTTCTCCAGGGGCGGGGGGGAACTGCGCGACCGCCCCGCGGCGGCCCGCGGCACGGCGACGGCAGAAGCACCAAAGGCGCTGCCCAGTGCAGTTGCACTGGCCAGGGTGGAGCACAGCGGTAGCAGTAGGCCGGCGATCGGCAGACCCGCACCCGGCGCCCCGCCCGAACTTCCCGCGCTCACCGCTGTGTTCACTCAGGCGCCGGACCACCCGTGGTCACCGGCGGTACCCCGGGGCGCCGGTTCAGGGCGGAGGCGGGAGAGAGGACACCGAAGGTCCGCGAGGGCCATGCCTGCGGCCTCGCGGACCGGGGTGCGCTCTACGCCAGGGTGAGGAGCATGTGGATCAAGACAGCTTCCCGGTAAGGAGGTTGACCGGGGTCAGCCCTGGGTCAGGCCCGCCACCAGTTCGTCCGCCGCTCGGTACGGGTCCAGTTCGCCCGCGACGATCCGCTCCGCGAGCGCGCTGAGGCGGCGGTCGCCGTGCAGGTCGCCGATGCGCTCACGCAGCGCCGTGACGGCGATGGTCTCCACCTCGCGGGCCGCGCGGACTCTGCGGCGCTCGGTGAGCACACCGCGCTCCTCCATCCACGCGCGGTGCTTCTCCAGGGCCTCCACGACCTCGTCGATGCCCTCGGCACGGGCCGCGACCGTCTTCACGATCGGCGGACGCCAGTCGCCGGGACCACGGGACTCGCCCAGGCCCAGCATGTGGTTCAGCTCGCGGGCCGTGGCGTCGGCGCCGTCCCGGTCGGCCTTGTTGACGACATACACGTCGCCGATCTCCAGGATGCCCGCCTTCGCCGCCTGGATGCCGTCGCCCATGCCCGGGGCCAGGAGGACCACCGACGTGTCCGCCTGGGAGGCGATCTCCACCTCCGACTGGCCGACGCCGACCGTCTCGACCAGGATCACGTCGCAGCCCGCGGCGTCCAGGACGCGGATCGCCTGCGGTGCGGCCCAGGCGAGGCCGCCCAGGTGGCCCCGCGTGGCCATCGAGCGGATGTAGACGCCGGGGTCCGAAGCGTGCTCCGACATACGGACGCGGTCGCCGAGCAGGGCACCGCCCGAGAACGGGGAGGACGGGTCGACAGCCAGGACGCCGACCCGCTTTCCCTGTTTGCGATAGGCACTCACGAGCGCCGAGGTCGACGTCGACTTGCCGACTCCCGGGGAGCCGGTGAGGCCCACCACATAGGCGTTGCCGGTCAGTGGCGCCAGTGCTGCCATGACCTCCCTGAGCTGCGGGGACGCCCCCTCCACCAGGGAGATCAGCCGGGCCACGGCCCGCGGCCGGCCTTCCCTGGCCCGGGCCACCAGAGAGGAGACGTCCTGCATCAAACAGCTCCGTTCACTTCAGCGACGTACAACCGACGTACAGAGACCGACGTACAGCGAGGGCTCAGGCCTTGGGCACCCGCACGATGAGCGCGTCGCCCTGGCCGCCGCCACCGCACAGCGCGGCCGCGCCGACGCCGCCGCCGCGGCGCTTGAGTTCGAGCGCCAGGTGGAGCACGAGGCGGGCGCCGGACATGCCGATCGGGTGACCCAGCGCGATGGCGCCGCCGTTGACGTTCACCCTTTCCGTGGACACGCCGAGGTCCTTCATTGACTGCACGGCGACCGCGGCGAAGGCCTCGTTGATCTCGATGAGGTCGAGGTCGGAGACCTCCAGGCCCTCCTTCTTCAGGGCGTGGAGTATGGCGTTGGACGGCTGGGACTGCAGGGAGTTGTCCGGGCCCGCCACATTGCCGTGCGCGCCGATCTCGGCGAGCCAGGTCAGGCCCAGCTCCTCGGCCTTGGCCTTGCTCATCACGACCACGGCGGCCGCACCGTCGGAGATCTGCGAGGAGGTGCCGGCGGTGATCGTGCCGTCCTTGGCGAAGGCCGGGCGCAGCTTGCCCAGGGACTCCGCGGTGGTCTCGCCGCGGATGCCCTCGTCCTTGCTGAACAGGACCGGGTCGCCCTTGCGCTGCGGGATCTCCACCGGGGTGATCTCGGCCTCGAACAGGCCGTTCTTCTGCGCGGCGGCGGCCCGCTGGTGGGACAGGGCGGCGATCTCGTCCTGCTCGGGGCGGGCGATGCCGAGGCGGGTGTTGTGCTTCTCGGTGGACTCGCCCATGGCGATGCCCTCGAAGGAGTCGGTCAGGCCGTCGTAGGCCATCGCGTCGAGCATCTCCACCGCGCCGTACTTGAAGCCCTCGCGGGACTTCGGCAGCAGGTGCGGGGCGTTGGTCATGGACTCCTGGCCGCCCGCCACGACGATGTCGAACTCGCCGGCGCGGATCAGCTGGTCGGCCAGGGCGATGGCGTCGAGGCCGGAGAGACACACCTTGTTGACGGTGAGCGCCGGGACGCTCATCGGAATGCCGGCCTTGACGGCGGCCTGGCGGGCCGGGATCTGGCCGGCGCCGGCTTGCAGCACCTGACCCATGATCACGTACTGCACCTGGTCGCCGCCGATCCCCGCACGGTCGAGGGCGGCCTTGATCGCGAAGCCGCCCAGGTCGGCCCCGGAGAAGGACTTGAGAGAGCCCAGAAGTCGTCCCATGGGCGTGCGCGCGCCCGCGACGATCACGGAGCTGGTCGTTCCAGAAGGCATGAGCTGCGATCCCCTTACCGGCCTGCACAGCCGAGGAGTGAACGAGGGTTTACTTCGAATGTACTGATGGCACTCCGTGCCGTCATCGGGCCGTCGGTGTGATCGCGCGCACGTTGCGTAACCATGCGCGGCGCGCTCCACTGAACCCATGCTGACGCGAATCGACCACATCGGGATCGCCTGCCACGACCTCGACGCGACCGTCGAGTTCTACCGGGCCACGTACGGCTTCGAGGTGTTCCACACCGAGGTCAACGAGGAGCAGGGCGTGCGCGAGGCCATGCTCAAGATCAACGAGACCTCGGACGGCGGCGCCTCCTACCTGCAGCTGCTGGAGCCGACCCGCGAGGACTCCGCGGTCGGCAAGTGGCTGGCGAAGAACGGCGAGGGCGTCCACCACATCGCCTTCGGTACGGCGGATGTGGACACCGACTCCGAGGCGATCCGGGGCAAGGGCGTACGCGTGCTGTACGACGAGCCCCGGCGCGGTTCCATGGGGTCGCGGATCACCTTCCTGCACCCGAAGGATTGCCACGGCGTCCTGACAGAACTGGTCACTTCGGCCCCGGTTGAGTCGCCCGAGCACTGACCCCCGTACATAAGGGCCGGTAGGGTTGGGGGCGGTCGTCTCCGAACGCGGGGGCGACCGCATGCCGGGGTCCGGGTTTCGGGGGACGAGCGTCGGGGCAGCAGCCCGTGCTCCGCCGTTGATCTGACACCATTCCCCGGGGGCCCCGTTCGGCGGATGGACGGAGCTCGTTGGAGAAGCTGACCAGGGGACGGATGGGACCGCGCAGTGCGGGGCTACGAGAGCCAGGAGCGAGAGCCGGCGGCTGACGTCGACCACCTCTCTCGGTTCGAGGCCGAGATGAAGCGGCTGAGGACCGAGCGGGAGAAGGCGATCCAGCACGCCGAGGACCTCGGCTACCAGGTCGAGGTGCTGCGCGCCAAGCTGCACGAGGCGCGCCGCACGCTCATGACCCGGCCCGCCTTCGACGGCGGTGACATCGGCTATCAGGCCGAGCAGTTGCTCCGTAATGCCCAGATCCAGGCCGACCAGCTGCGCCAGGAAGCCGAGCGGATGGCCGCGGAGGCCCGCGCGCAGACCCAGCGGATCCTCCAGGAGCACGCCGAGCAGGCCGCCCGCCTCCAGGCGGAGCTGCACCAGGAGGCGGTCACCCGGCGCCAGCAGCTCGACCAGGAGCTGGCCGAGCGCCGCGCCACCGTCGAGTCGCACGTCAACGAGAACGTGGCCTGGGCGGAGCAACTGCGCGCCCGGACCGAACAGCAGGCCCGCCGGCTGCTGGACGAGTCCCGCACCGAGGCCGACCAGGCGATGGCCACCGCCCGTACGGAGGCCGAGCGGCTCACCCGGGAGGCCCGCGAGCGGCTGCAGAGCGACGCCGAGGCGGCCCGCGCGGAGGCCGAGCAGATCCTGCGCCGCGCCCGCACCGACGCCGAGCGCCTGCTGAACGCGGCGTCCACGCAGGCCCAGGAAGCCACCGACCACGCCGAGCAGCTGCGCACCACCACGGCCAGCGAGTCGGACGCGGCCCGCAAGCAGTCCGCCGAGCTGAGCAGGGCAGCCGAGGAGCGGATGGCGGCGGCCGAGGAGGCGCTGCGCAAGGCGCAGGCCGAGGCCGAGAAGCTGGTCGCCGAGGCCGAGCAGGCCGCCAGCAAGACGCTGTCGAGCGCCGAGGCCGCCGGCGAGGCGCGCACGCGCACGGCCAAGGAGCAGGTCGCCAGGCTGGTCGAGGAGGCCACCAAGGAGGCCGAGAACACCAGGTCCGAGGCCGAGCAGCTGGTCGCGGACGCGCGTGCCGAGGCCGAGAAGATCGTCGCCGAGGCCGGCGAGAACGCCCGCTCGCTCACCGCCGAGGAGACGGCGAGCCAGCTGTCCAAGGCGGCCAGGACCGCCGAGGACGTGCTCAACAAGGCGTCGGAGGACGCCCAGAAGACCACCAAGGCCGCCACCGAGGAGGCCGAGCGGATCCGCACCGAGGCCGAGGCCGAGGCGGACCGGCTGCGCGCCGAGGCGCACGACATCGCCGAGCAGCTCAAGGGCGCGGCGAAGGACGACACCAAGGAGTACCGGGCCAAGACGGTCGAGCTGCAGGAGGAGGCCCGCCGGCTGCGCGGCGAGGCCGAGCAGCTGCGCGCCGACGCGGTCGCCGAGGGCGAGTCGATCCGCGCGGAGGCCCGCCGGGAGGCGGTCGCGCAGATCGAGGAGGCGGCCAGGTCCGCCGAGGAGCTGCTGGCCAAGGCCAAGGTGGACGCCGACGAGCTGCGGCAGACCGCGACCACCGACAGTGAGAAGGTCCGCACCGAGGCCATCGAGCGGGCCACCAGCTTGCGCCGGCAGGCCGAGGAGACTCTGGACCGCGCCCGCAAAGAGGCCGAGCGGCTGCGCGCCGAGGCCGACGAGCAGGCGGAGACGGCGCGGACGGACGCCGAGACCGCCGCGCGCGAGCTGCGCGAGGAGACCGAGCGCGCCGTCGAGGCCCGCCGCGCCGAGGCCGCCGAGGAGCTGACGCGGCTGCAGACCGAGGCGCAGGAGCGGCTCGTGTCGGCCGAGGAGGCGCTGACCGAGGCCCGCGAGGACGCCTCCCGGATCCGCCGCGAGGCCGGCGAGGAGAGCGAGCGGCTGCGCGCCGAGGCGGCGGAGCGGATCCGTACCCTCCAGGAGCAGGCGGAGGCCGAGGCCGAACGGCTGCGCACCGAGGCCGCGTCCGACGCGTCCGCCTCCCGCGCCGAGGGCGAGGCCATCGCCGTACGACTGCGCTCCGAGGCCGCCGCCGAGGCCGAGCGGCTGAAGACGGAGGCGCAGGAGACCGCCGACCGGGTGCGCGCGGAGGCGCAGGCCGCCGCCGAGCGGCTCGGCGCGGAGGCCTCCGAGACGCTTGCCGCCGCCCAGGAGGAGGCCGTCCGGCGCCGCCGCGAGGCCGAGGAGACGCTCGGTGCCGCGCGGACCGAGGCCGACCAGGAGCGGCTGCGGGCCCGCGAGCAGAGCGAGGAGCTGCTGGCCTCCGCCCGCAAGCGGGTCGAGGACGCACAGGCCGAGGCGACCCGGCTGGTCGAGGAGGCCGACCGGCGCGCCACCGAGATGGTCTCCGCCGCCGAGCAGCACGCCCAGCAGGTACGGGACTCCGTCGCCGGGCTGCACGAGCAGGCGCAGGAGGAGATCACCGGGCTGCGTTCGGCCGCCGAGCACGTCGCGGACCGTACGCGGCGGGAGGCCGAGGAGGAGGCGGACCGGGTCCGCGCCGACGCCTACGCCGAGCGGGAGCGGGCGAGCGAGGACGCCTCGCGGATCCGGCGCGAGGCGAACGAGGAGACGGAGGCCGCCAAGGCGCTGGCCGAGCGTACGGTCGCGGAGGCGATCGCGGAGGCCGAGCGGCTGCGCTCGGACACGTCCGAGTACGCCCAGCGGGTGCGCACGGAGGCCTCGGACGCGCTCGCCGAGGCCGACCAGGCGGCGGCCCGTACCCGGGCGGACGCCCGCGAGGACGCCAACCGCATCCGCTCGGACGCGGCGACCCAGGCCGACACCCTCATCACCGAGGCCCGTAACGAGGCCGAGCGGCTCACGACCGAGACGGCCGCCGAGACCGACCGGGTGCGCACCGAGGCGCTGACCGAGGCCGAGCGGCTGCAGACGGAGACCGCCGCCGAGGCCGAGCGCGTGCGCACCGAGGCGCTGACCGAGGCGGACCGGGTGCGCGCGGAGGCCCGGGCGGCCGCCGAGCAGCTCGTCGGCGAGGCCACCGGCGAGGCCGAGCGGCTGCGCGCCGAGGCCGCCGAGACCGTCGGCTCGGCCCAGCAGCACGCCGAGCGGGTGCGGGCGGATGTCGAGCGGCTCAAGGCGGACGCGGAGGCGGAGGCCGAACGGCTCGTCAACTCCGCTCGCGAGGAGTCCGAGCGGACCCTGGACGAGGCCCGCAAGGACGCCAACAAGCGGCGCTCGGAGGCGGCCGAGCAGGTCGACACGCTCATCACCGAGACCACGGCCGAGGCGGACAAGCTGCTCGGCGAGGCGCAGCAGCAGGCGCTGAAGACCACCGCGGACGCCGAGTCGCAGGCCGACACGATGGTCGGCGCGGCCCGCAGCGAGGCCAACCGGATCGTCTCCGAGGCGACCGTCGAGGGCAACTCGCGGGTCGAGAAGGCCCGTACGGACGCCGACGAGCTGCTGGTGGGTGCCCGTCGGGACGCGACCGCGATAAGGGAGCGCGCGGAGGAGCTGCGCGACCGCATCACCGCCGAGATCGAGGAACTGCACGAGCGGGCCCGCCGTGAGGCCGCCGAGACGATGAAGTCCACGGGCGACCGCTGTGACGCGCTCATCAAGGCCGCCGAGGAGCAGCTGGAGAAGGCCGAGGCGAAGGCCAAGGAGCTGGTGTCGGAGGCCAACTCCGAGGCGGGCAAGGTGCGTATCGCCGCCGTCAAGAAGGCGGAGGGGCTGCTCAAGGAGGCCGAGCTGAAGAAGGCCAGCCTCGTCAAGGAGGCCGAGGAGCTCAAGGCCGAGGCGATCCGCGAGGCCCGGCGCACGGTCGAGGAGGGCAAGCGCGAGCTGGAGATCCTGGTGCGCCGGCGCGAGGACATCAACGCCGAGATCTCCCGTGTCCAGGACGTCCTGGAGGCGTTGGAGTCCTTCGAGGCCCCGTCGTCCGGCAAGGACGGCGGAGTCAAGGCCGGTGCCACGGTGGGTGGCCCCCGTTCGGGTGGCAAGTCGTCAGAGGGCTAGCGCAGGAGGCACGTTCCGGTGTCTTCTGGGGGCTTTGCCCGACTCTTTTGGCAAGCCCCCCGGCCATCCGCCACCCGAAAGAGGTCTCATTCTCCAGATCAAACACGTATCCGCTCGATGACACACCGCTTCGGCCCCTAGGATTCCCCTATCACCTCACCGGTCTCATTCGACAGGAACCCCATGAGCGACACTTCCCCCTACGGCTTCGAGCTTGTGCGGCGTGGGTACGACCGCGCTCAGGTGGACGAACGTATCTCCAAGCTCGTCTCCGACCGTGACAGCGCTCTCGCCCGCATCACCGCCCTGGAGAAGCGCATCGAGGAGCTCCACCTCGAAACGCAGAACGCCCAGGCCCAGGTCGCCGACGCCGAGCCGTCGTACGCGGGTCTCGGCGCGCGGGTCGAGAAGATCCTGCGCCTGGCCGAGGAAGAGGCCAAGGAGCTGCGTGAGGAGGCCCGGCGGGCGGCCGAGCAGCACCGCGACCTCGCCGAGTCGTCGGCTCAGCAGGTCCGCAACGACGCCGAGGCCTACGCCGCCGAGCGCAAGGCCAAGGCCGAGGACGAGGGCGTCCGGATCGTCGAGAAGGCGAAGGCCGACGCCTCCGGTCTGCGTGCCGAGGCGCAGAAGGACGCGCAGTCCAAGCGCGAGGAGGCGGACGCCCTCTTCGAGGAGACCCGCGCCAAGGCCGCGCAGGCCGCCGCCGACTTCGAGACAAACCTCGCCAAGCGCCGCGAGCAGTCCGAGCGCGACCTGGCCTCGCGTCAGCAGAAGGCCGAGAAGCGGCTCGCGGAGATCGAGCACCGCGCGGAGCAGCTCCGCCTGGAGGCGGAGAAGCTGCGCACGGACGCCGAGCGCCGCGCCCGCCAGACGGTGGAGACGGCCCAGCGCCAGGCCGAGGACATCGTGGCCGACGCCAACGCCAAGGCGGACCGCATCCGTTCGGAATCCGAGCGCGAACTGGCGGCCCTCACCAACCGCCGCGACAGCATCAACGCCCAGCTGACGAACGTCCGCGAGATGCTCGCCACGCTGACGGGCGCCGCGGTCGCCGCCGCGGGCACGCCGGGCGACGACGAGCCCGTCTCCCGTGGGGTGCCGGCGCAGCAGTCCCGGTAAGGACACTGCCTCACGGCGACTGTCGACAAGGCCCGCACTTCCTTCGGGGGGTGCGGGCCTTCCTCGTCGTGCGGCCGGGTGGGTGCCGGTGAGCGGACCCGACCGGCCCCACTCGCGCCGTTGCGAAGACCACCGCGCCGACCTGCACGGTCGCGCCCCCTTCTCGCCGCCTCGCTCGCCCTTCTGCCGCCCGCCCCGGCCGCTCGGGTGGCAGCGCCCCAGGGCCGGTCTTAGCGTGGCCGCATGATCGAGCTGGAGGGGCTGACCAAGCGGTACGGCGACAAGGCCGCGGTCGACCGTCTCACCTTCGCGGTCCGGCCCGGCATCGTGACCGGGTTTCTCGGGCCCAACGGTGCCGGGAAGTCCACGACCATGCGAATGATCCTGGGGCTCGATCACCCCACCGCCGGCGACGTCCGTATCGACGGCAAGCACTACGCGCAGCTGAAGGACCCGCTGACGTACATCGGCGCGCTGCTGGACGCCAAGGACGTGCACGGCGGGCGCAGCGCCAGCAACCACCTGCTGTGTCTCGCGCAGAGCAACGGGATCCCGAAGCGCCGGGTGGCGGAGGTCCTGGACACCGTCGGGCTCAGCGCGGTGGCGCGCAAGAAGGCCAAGGGGTTCTCGCTGGGCATGGGGCAGCGGCTGGGGATCGCCGCGGCGCTGCTCGGGGATCCGCGGATCCTGATGTTCGACGAGCCGGTGAACGGGCTCGACCCCGAGGGCATCCACTGGATCCGGAACCTGATGAAATCGCTGGCCGCGCAGGGCCGCACGGTGTTCGTGTCCAGTCACCTGATGAGCGAGATGGCGCTGACCGCCGATCACCTGGTGGTCATCGGGCAGGGACGGCTGCTCGCGGACACCTCCATGCCCGACTTCATCCGGCAGAACTCGCGGTCGTACGTGCGGATCCGCTCCCCGCAGCGCGAGCGGCTGCTCGATGTGCTGCACGAGGGCGGGATCACCGTCGTGGAGGCGGGTGGCGGGGTGCTGGAGGTGGAGGGCGGCAAGGCCGAGCAGATCGGCGAGCTGGCGGCGCGGCACGGGATCGTGCTGCACGAGCTGAGCCCGCAGCAGGCCTCGCTGGAGGAGGCGTTCATGCAGCTGACGGCTGAGGCGGTGGAGTACCACGCGCATGCCGGCCCGGGGCCCGCCCCGCAGGGCTGGGGCGCCGGCTGGAAGGGGACGTCGGCATGACGGCCGTCCAGGTCATCCGGTCCGAGTGGACCAAGATCCGGTCCGTGGCCTCCACGGTGTGGACGCTGTCGCTGGCCGTGGTCGTCACCATCGCCCTCGGGATGCTCATCTCCGCGTTCTCGCGGAGCCAGTTCGACTCGATGCCGGTGCGGGACCGGCTGGCGTTCGATCCGACGTACGTGTCCTTCGCGGGGATGAGCCTGGGTCAGCTCGCCATGATCGTGTTCGGTGTGCTGGTCGTCTCCAACGAGTACAGCACCGGCATGATCCGGGTCTCGCTGGCCGCCGTACCGCAGCGCGCCACCTTCCTGTTCAGCAAGATCGCGGTGGCCACCGGACTCGCCCTGGTGGTCGGCATGTGCACGAGCTTCGCCGCGTTCTTCCTCGGGCAGGCGATGCTCGGCCCGTACCACGCACGGATCGGCGACCCCGGTGTGCTGCGCGCGGTGCTCGGCGGCGGGCTGTACATGACGCTGATCGCGATGTTCTCCATGGGCGTCGCCGCGATGCTGCGCTCGCCGATGCTGTCGCTCGGCGTCCTGATGCCGTTCTTCTTCCTGATCTCCAACATCCTCGGCAGTGTGGATGCCACGAAGAAGATCGGCCGGTTCCTGCCGGACCAGGCGGGCAGTCGGATCCTGCAGGTGGTGCCGAGGGCCGGCGACGTACCGTACGGGCCCTGGGGCGGGCTCGGGATCATGGTGCTGTGGGTGATCGCCGCGCTGGCCGGCGGATACGTACTCCTCCGGCGCAGGGACGCCCAGTAGAGCCCTCCGTCACGCAGCGTAGTCTCCTTGCTTTACTTGCTTTTGGGCGGAACCGTCAGCGCCTCGATATCCTCCTAACCCTTACGGGGGCGTGCGCCCCGCTGTCCTGAACCTTTCGATGGGTGCGGAGCATGATCGAGGCTGTAGGCCTGACCAAGCGCTACGGCGACAAGACCGCCGTGTACAACCTTTCCTTCCAGGTGCGGCCCGGCGCCGTCACCGGCTTCCTCGGGCCGAACGGCTCCGGCAAGTCGACGACGATGCGGATGATCCTCGGGCTGGACAACCCGACGTCCGGGTCGGTGACGATCGGCGGCTACCCCTACCGCAAGCTGCCCAACGCCCCCCGCCAGGTCGGCGCGCTGCTCGACGCCAAGGCCGTGCACGGCGGCCGCAGTGCCCGCAACCACCTGCTGAGCCTCGCCCAGCTGTCGGGCATCCCGGCCCGGCGCGTGGACGAGGTGCTGGGCGTGGTCGGCCTGCAGGACGTGGCGAAGAAACGATCCAAGGGCTTCTCGCTCGGCATGGGCCAGCGCCTCGGCATCGCCGCCGCGCTGCTCGGCGACCCGCAGGTGCTGCTGTTCGACGAGCCGGTCAACGGCCTCGACCCCGAGGGCATCCTCTGGGTCCGCAACCTGATGAAGGCGCTCGCGGCCGAGGGCCGTACGGTCTTCGTGTCCTCGCACCTGATGAGTGAGATGGCACTGACCGCCGACCACCTCATCGTCATCGGGCGCGGCCAGCTGCTCGCCGACATGAGCGTGAAGGACTTCATATCGGCCAACTCCGCCGACTTCGCGCGCGTGCGCACCCCGGACACGGAGCCGCAGCTGCGCGAGAAGCTGGGCAGCGCGCTCGCCGAGGCGGGCGGCCACGTCCTGCCCGAGCAGGACGGCGCGCTGCGGGTGACCGGGCTGCCGCTGCCCCGGATCTCCGACATCGCGCACGAGGCGGGCGTCCGGCTGTGGGAGCTGTCCCCGCACCAGGCCTCGCTGGAGGAGGCGTACATGCGGATGACGCAGGGCGCGGTGGACTACCGCTCGACCGTCGACCAGAAGGCGGGCCTGCAGCAGCCGCTGCCGCCCGGCGCCCAGCCGCCCGTGCCGGTGCCCGGCCAGGGCCAGCCCGACTGGTACGCCCCGCCGCCGCCCCAGCAGGGCGGCCAGCCGTTCGCGATGCCGGCCACCGGTCCCGCGGCGCCCATGCCCTACGACGGCGCCCAGATGCCCGGCTACGGCGCTCCCGGCTCCCCGGGCGCCGCCGCCCCCAACCCGTACGCCCAGCAGGCCCCTCAGGCCCCGCACGCACAGCAGCAGGCTCCTCAGGCCCCGCAAGGGCATCCGGCGGCTCCGGCCGTGCCCCACCAGGCGCCCGCAGCCGCTCCCCCGGCCCCGGCCGCCGCACCCGCTCCCGCCGACCTGACCAAGCCCGAGGACGCCCGATGAGCACCCACCAGCCCCCGATGCCGCAGGCTCCCGCACCCGACTGGCAGGCGGCGCCCGGCGGGTCGTACCCCGGTTACACCTCGCCGATCCCGGTCGTGCGCACCCACCTCGGGCACGCGCTGGCCTCCGAGTGGACGAAGATCAAGTCGGTGCGGTCGACGGTGTGGACGCTCGGCGTCTTCGTCGTGCTCGTCCTCGGCATCGGCCTGATGGCGGCCTCGGTGGTCAAGGCCCACTCCGGGTCGGAGAGCATGTCGAACCAGACCCCGCTCCAGCTCGGCTTCTTCGGCCTGCTGCTCGGCAGCATGTGCATCATCACGCTCGGCGTGCTGACCACGGCCTCGGAGTACGGCACCGGCATGGTCCGTACGACGATGACCGCGTGCCCGAGCCGGGCCCGGGTGCTCGCCGCCAAGGCGATCGTGTTCTTCGCCGTCGCCTTCGTCGTCGCCCTGGTCACGTCGGCCCTCGTGGGCATGATGCAGGCGTCCATGCTCGAAGGCGTCGGCGGTGCCAAGACCCCCTCCGGCAGCGAATGGCTCAAGGCGACCGTCGGGATCAGCCTCTACATCGCGCTGCTCGGGCTGTTCTCACTGCTCATGGGCTCGATCATCCGGCACTCGGCGGGCGCCATCACCATCATGATCGGCGCGGTGCTGGCCCCGCTGGTGATCGCGCTGTTCATGGGCGGGCAGTCGCTGGAGAAGGTACGCCAGTGGCTGCTGGAGTACTCGATCCCGAGCCAGATGAGCGTCTTCTACGACAACTCCCTGAGCACCTCCGGCCCCACGGGCTGGGACCCGCTGTGGATCATGCTGGGTCTCTCGGCGGCCGCGTTCGCCGGTGCCTACGCGCTGCTGCAGAAGCGGGACGTGTAGCTCAACAGCCTCGGCCGGCTCTAGGACTTCGGCGCGTTACGGGACCGCTGCACCCGCGTGGTGCGGCGGTCCTTCGCGTTCCAGCAGGACTTGTGCCAGTGGCGGCGGTCGTCCACGCCCGCGAACTCCGGCCAGGCCACCACGTGCGGGACACCGGAGGGGATCAGCTGGTCGCAGCCCGGGCAGCGGTACGTCTTGCCCTCGGCGCTCGCCCCGGCGACATGGCGCACGCTCCACTCCTCGCCCTGCCAGCTCTCGGTCGACTGCCAGCCGCCGTACCGGCCGGCCGGGTCGTCCTCGGCGCTCCGGCCCGATGATCCGGCTGCCTTCGGTCGGTTGCGACGCGGGGACACGGGACACCTCTCGGGGCTATACAGGAAGCAGGGGCTGCATCCAGCCTACGCGCCGCCGAGTGGGGTACGCGTACGGAACCAACCCACACAAGTCCCCCTCCGGGACCAGCCATTCTGCAGACAATCGGCAAATCTCTCCGCCAGGCCGTGTCCTGGGCACGTGTCAGACGGTTATGCCGGGTGGGGGAGCTCCGAGTCGGAGCCGAGGAAGCAGGAAAAACACGATGTACGTAGGAAGTTTTGTGCTGGGCGCCCAGTTCCCGGGCCAGGGCCCCGGGGAGGCCCTGCACCGGACGGTGCGCTCGGCGGAGGTCGCCGAGGAAGCCGGGCTGGACTCAGTATGGCTGGCCGAGCACCACTTCGTGCCGTACGGCACATGCCCGTCCGCGGTCACCCTGGCCGCGTTACTGCTCGGCCGTACCCGCCGCATCCGCGTCGGCACGGCGGTCAGCGTACTGCCCACCGCCCACCCGGTCGCCCTCGGCGAACAGGCCGCGCTGCTGCACCTGACGAGCGGCGGACGGTTCACGCTGGGCGTGGGCCGCGGCGGCCCCTGGGTCGACCTGGAGGTCTTCGGCACGGGCCTCGCGGCGTACGAACAGGGGTTCCCGGAGTCGCTCGATCTGCTGCTGCGCTGGCTGCGCGAGCCGTCCGTGGCGGCCGACGGCGAGCGGTTCTCCTTCCGTGAGGTGCCGGTCGTACCCCGCCCGTCGGAGTCGCTGACCGAGACCCCGGGACCCGAGGTCGTCGTCGCCTGCACCTCCCCGTCGAGCGTACGGCTGGCCGCCGAACGCGGGCTGCCGATGCTGCTCGGCATGCACGTCGGGGACGAGGAGAAGGCCGAGATGGTCGCCCTGTGGCGGCACTGCGCCCGCGCGGCCGGACGGCCGGCCGAGGAGATCGCGGGCGCCGCGCATGTCTCGGCCGGCGTGTGCCAGCTCGCGGACCGGCGCACGGACGCGGCGGAGACGCTGCTGAAGGCGATGCCGGGCTGGCTGAAGCAGGGCCTGGAGGCGCATGTGACGGTCGACGGCCGGGCGCGCGCCATGCGCGATCCGTACGCCTACACCGAACTGCTCTGCGGCCTGCACCCGGTCGGCACCCCACGACTCGCCGTCGACCGGCTCGCGGCCACGTCCGAGCGCACCGGTATCTCCCGCTTCGCCCTGCTCGTGGAGGGCTCGGGCGACCTGGCCGCGACGGAGGAGAACCTACGGCGCCTCGGCACCGAGGTGCTGCCCCAGCTGCGCTGAGCGCGCCCTCAACTCCCGGGCCGCCCAGGGCCCCAGTGCTTGCCGCCCCAGTGGTGAATGCACCTCCCGCGGGTGGAGCGGCAAGCGAGCGGCTCACTGTCTGCGCCGTGCCGGTTCTGCCCGTCAGCAGTCCCGAAGCTCCGGCGACTGGTTCAGCAGCTGGCTGCGCACCGAGGTGAAGCGGGCCAGCGTCTCGTCCGCCGAGGAGTCCGGCGGGAACACCGCCACCCGGTGGCAGTTCTGGAAGGCCAGCCGCACACCGAAGTGCCGCTGCAGGGCGCCGCGGATGGCGTCACTCGCGAGCGCGCGCAGCAGCTGACCGCGTGCCTGCTCGTCCGCCGGGGGCGTCTGGTTGTCGGCGAACGCTCCGCCGTCGACCTTCAGCTGGGCCACCAGGGAGCTGATCATCTCCCATGCGTAGGGCAGGGAGGTCCGGACGCAGTCGACGAATGCTGCTTCGTCGACCTCGCCTCGCTCGGCCTGTTCGAGTAGGGCCGGTGAGACGTCGAGCGACATGGGTTCTCCTCTCGCACCCCCGAAGAGCAGGGGTTGCCGGACAGGTCAGGGAGTTCGCGATATCGAACACGCTCAGTACATATGCGGCGACCTCCCGTTCCCTACGGTAGGCAACCGTCGGTGACCACACCAGCAGAATGCGTATATGGAACGGTCCCGTTACGGGCACAATCGGCCAGGGATGAACAAGAGTTTCCAGGGACAATTGGGGCGATACACAGGGAGCGCGATGGGCGAATCGCGTGCACCGGCGCGCGTCGAGTAGCGTTGCCGACCATGCGTCTCGTCATTGCCCGGTGCTCGGTCGACTACGCCGGCCGGCTCACCGCCCACCTGCCCTCGGCGCCCCGCCTGATCCTGGTCAAGGCGGACGGCAGCGTCTCCATCCACGCCGATGACCGGGCCTACAAGCCCCTCAACTGGATGTCGCCGCCCTGCACGCTGAAGGAGGGGACCGGCGATGACAAGGGTGTCTGGACCGTCGTCAACAAGACGGGCGAGAAACTGATCATCACGATGGAGGAGATCCTCCACGATTCCTCGCACGAACTCGGCGTGGACCCGGGTCTGATCAAGGACGGCGTGGAAGCGCACCTGCAGGAGCTGCTCGCCGATCGCATCGAGACCCTTGGCGAGGGGTACACGCTCATCCGCCGCGAGTACATGACGGCCATCGGCCCGGTGGACATCCTGTGCCGGGACGCGGACGGCCAGACGGTCGCTGTCGAGATCAAGCGCCGGGGCGAGATCGACGGTGTGGAGCAACTCACCCGCTATCTGGAGCTGTTGAACCGCGACCCGCATCTGGCACCGGTCCGTGGCGTCTTCGCCGCGCAGGAGATCAAGCCCCAGGCCCGCGTCCTCGCCACCGACCGCGGCATCAACTGCCAGATCCTCGACTACGACGCCCTCCGCGGCATCCAGGACGACAAGCTCCGCTTGTTCTGAGCGGTTTCCCGTCCTGCCTCGCTTTCCGGGGTGACGGCACTCGGGCCGAGCACCGTCACCCCGCAAGTAGTCACATCACCGAGCCCGGAGACTTCGACGCGCTCCCCGACGTCTGCGGCGTCGTCGGTCCGCTTGCCGAGTTCGTCGTGGTCGGGGTCGTGCTCGTCTTGGTCGGAGGGGGCGGCGAGGTGGGCGTGGTGGGCGATCCGCTGGGCGAGGTCGGCGTCGGCGAGGTCGTCGGCGTCGGTGAACCCGGCTTGGTCGTATGGGACTTGGACGGCGTCGGAGACGTGTCTCCCCCGCCGCCCGTGCTCCGGGTGCCGCTCGGGTCTGCCGAAGGAGTCGTGGCCGGGCCCGACGGCGTCGGGGCGTCCGTCGTGCCGTACGTACCGCCGGGGCCCGGATGCGCCGGGCGGCCGTGGGCCGGGGCCGAACCGGTGCCCGCCGCCGGGTCCTTCTTCGGGTCCGCGCCGAGGCTGCCGTCGCCCGTGCCCTGGCTCGCCGACGGATTGACGTCGACCTTGCCGGCCGGGTTCTTGTCGGCGTTCTCGTTGGAGGTCATGCCGAGCGTGACGACCGTACCGAGCACGGCGGCGAGCAGCGCGCCGGAGCCGACCGCCACGAGGTTGCGGCGGGCCAGCCGCCTCAGGCCCGCGCCGCGCGTCGTGGCGGCGGGGAGCCGCTGGGTGACCAGGGGCTCGCCGAGGGGCACGTACGGCGGCGGCGCCGACTCCTCGTACCGAATCTCCGGCGGCTCCTCCCCCGCCGTCGCCGCGATGCCGGGCACCTCCCCGGAGCGGTCGGCGACCAGCGCGAGGGCACGGCGCCCGGCGACGGTGCCGCGCTTGTCGGCGAGCGCGCCGCGCAGCCCGATGGACGCCTCCAGTTCGGCGCGAGCCCGGTCGAGCTGTCCCGCGCACAGCGCGAGCACGCCCAACTCATGGTGGAAGTAGGCCTGTTCGTGCACCTCGCCGGAGAGCCGGGAGGCCTCCGCGCCGGAGCGCAGGGCCCGTTCCCAGGCGCTCCGGTGCAGCCCGGCCGCGAAGGCGGGCGCGGCCGTACGGGCGAGCCGTACCGCGTGGCTCGTCTCCCCCTCGGCGGACGGAACGGTCTGCGGGACGATCGCGGCGAGCGCGGCCAGCACCGCGTCGGCCTCCGCGCACACCCGCTCGGGGGTGACCGAGGGATGCCCGGACCACCACGCGTAGTGGTCGGCGGCGGCCAGTGCCTGGGCGTCTGCGTCAGCGGCGTACCCGGCGGCCTCCAGCTGGGTCTGCACACCGGCGGCGAGGCGATAGCGGGCGCCGACCGGGGAGACCAGTCCGCAGCCCGCCAGCTCACCGAGGGCGGCGTCGGCGTGCGTGTCGCCGATCAGCGCCGGCAGATGCGCCTGGTGCGGCACCTCGCCGCCGAGGGCGACGGCGAAGCGCAGGGTGGCGCGGGCGGAGGCGCTGAGCCGGGAGGCGAGCAGCGGGGCGGGCGCGGCGGCCTCGCCGAGGGAGGGCAGCGGGGCCTGGTCCGCCGGCTCCAGGGCCGGCTCGGCCGGTTCGCGTACGTCCTCGAAGACGCCGTACTCGTCCACGGCCCCCGCGCCGGCCCGCAGTTCGTCCCGCTGCCTGAGCAGCGCGCCGGCCTGGACGAAGCGCAGCGGCAGCCCCTCGGACTCGAACCACAGATCGCCGGCCCAGTTGGCCTCCTCCTCGGTGAGGACACGGCCGATGGTCCGCTCCAGGATCTCCGCACCGGCGGCGCGGTCGAGACCGCCGAGGAAGACCTCCTCGACCGCGGACTCGGCAGACGGCGCGGGCACGTCGGGGGTGGCGCCGATCAGGAACGCGCACTCGGGGGTGGCGTCGAGCAGTTCGTCGAGGGCGGAGCCGCCGAACTCGATGTCGTCCAGGACGACGACCGCGCCGATCTCGCGGACGAGGGCAAGCAGCTCGTCCGGTTCGGGGTGGTGGCGCGGGGCGTCGTAGACGGCGTGGAAGAGGTCGTCCAGGAGGTCGGCGGTGGTGCGGTGGAAGCCGGTGAGCCGGACCACGCCGTCGGGGGCGAGGTCCTGGCAGTCCTCGGCGACGAGGTCCAGCAGGGCGGTGCGGCCGGAGCCGCCGGGGCCGGTGAGCCGGACGGTGCGGCCGCGGGCCAGCAGCCGGACCAGACGCTCGCGTTCGTCCTGCCGTTCCAGCAGGGAGGGCGCCGGCTGGGCGGGGCCGGGCGGCACGGGCGGCCGGGCGGCACGCTCGGTCTCGGCACGCTCGGCGGCGCTTCGTTTGCGGGGCCCTTCCGGCCGCTGGGCCGGCGGGCAGAGCTCTATCTCGCTGCCGTCGACGGGGTTGACGGTCAGCAGCAGGTCGCCGGTGACGAGTTGCGCCGTACGGGCGAGCGCGGGCGTGCTCTGACCGAAGTCGGAGGTGAGGGATTCCCGGGGCGGGCGGCGGCTGTGCGCCTGGCCGTGCTCCTCGGGTCCCGGGTTGATCGGGTCCAAGGGTTCCATGCGTTCCATGGGTTCAGCCCCCCAAAAGCGTTGTGTGCCCGTGATTCCGGCCCCTCCCGGCCTTGTCGCACACCGCGCTGTCGCTTCTGGTCCGGGCCCGCTCGGTCGAGGGTTGCGAGGCGGCGGGCGACCGAACCCTAAACCTTCGCTCAGTATCTCCGACAGGGCGGGGTGCCGCGCGGTCCGAGACGTCACAGTCCGGTGAGGATTGCCCCCGACGTGCGCTTCGGCGGCTGCGTCCGGTTCTCCCCCGTCGCGCGTGTCCCCCGGGCCACCGCCCGCGCACCGGCCGCTCGCCGGGTCAGGCCCGGGGCAGCGGTTCGACCCCGATGCCGCCCTCGATGGCGAGGATGCGGTGCAGCCGGGTGGCCACCAGCAGGCGCTGCATCTGCGGCGGGACACCGCGCAGCACCAGACGGCGACCGCAGCGGCCGGCCCGCCGATGGGCACCCATGATCACCCCGAGTCCGGTGGCGTCCCAGGAGTCCAGTTCGGACAGGTCGAGCACCAGGTCGCCGACTCCGGTGTCGACGGCCGAGTGCAGGGCCGTACGGGCGTCCGCCGCGCTGCGGACGTCGAGGCGGCCCCCGACGACCAGCTCGGCATGGTCGCCCCTGATGTGCATATGCGCTCCCCGTTGAGTGCGGTTGGCGTACTCGGTGACGATGGTGACGATGCTGTGCACCGTCTGACTGCGTGAGTGGTGGTGCGGTTGCTGCTTGTAAGCGAACCGATACCGAATTCACCCCGGGGAGTGATGTTCCCGGGGTGAATGTCCGGCGTGTGCGCGTACGGGTGGGTCTCGCTGGGGCGTGCTGATGGTTCTCGGTACGGCGTACTGACGAAATCTCAGTACGCGTAAAAGCCCTGCCCGCTCTTGCGGCCGATGTCACCGGCATCCACCATCCGGCGCATCAGCTCCGGCGGCGCGAACTTCTCGTCCTGGGACTCGGTGTAGATGTTGCTGGTGGCGTGCAGCAGGATGTCGACGCCGGTGAGGTCGGCGGTGGCGAGCGGGCCCATGGCGTGGCCGAAGCCCAGCTTGCAGGCGAGGTCGATGTCCTCGGCGGTGGCGACACCGGACTCGTAGAGCTTGGTCGCCTCCACCACGAGGGCGGAGATCAGCCGGGTGGTCACGAACCCGGCCACGTCCCGGTTGACGACGATGCAGGTCTTGCCGACGGACTCGGCGAACTCCCGTGCGGTGGCGAGGGCTTCGTCGCTGGTCTTGTAGCCGCGGACCAGCTCGACGAGCTGCATCATCGGCACCGGCGAGAAGAAGTGGACGCCGACGACCCGCTCGGGGTGCTCGGTGGCGGCCGCGATCTTGGTGATCGGGATGGCGGAGGTGTTGGAGGCGAGCACGGTGTCCGGGCGCACGATCTTGTCGAGGGCGCGGAAGATCTCGTGTTTCACTTCCAGCTTCTCGAAGACGGCCTCCACGACGATGTCGGCGTCGGCGGCGGCGTCCAGGTCGGTGGTCGCGGTGATACGGGCCAGGGCGGTGTCGGCGTCGTGCGCCTCCATCTTCCCCTTGCTCACGAACTTGTCGTATGAGGCCCTGATACCGTCGGTGCCACGCTTCAGTGCCTCGTCGGTGACGTCGCGCAGAACGACGTCCCAGCCCGCCTGCGCGGCGACCTGAGCGATCCCGGACCCCATGAGACCGGCCCCGATGACGGCAAGCTTCCGTGCCACTGACGACTCCCTCGAACGCGCTCCAAGTCTGCTTCTCCGGCGGACCATAGCGCTCCGGAGCCGGTGTGTGAGCGGTTAGTAACGCGTGTCACGGTCTCAGGGGGTGAGACACCGGTCACGTCTCAATTGCCGGACTTGGCGATCCTCCCACCGGCCGATCCGGCGGGATTCCGGCCGCGATGGCCGGAGCGCCAATACCTCGCGGGTCCACGCTGGTTGGCGCTTCACAGACCGGCCGGCGCCGAGGTCTCCACGCCCCGTGACCCGCGTGCCCTCGGGTCAGCGCGTTCTTCGCTCCGACGGTGTCGCCGTGAGGCATCCGCCAGCAGCACGCTCAGGCCTCCCCTCTGACGGCGTAGTTCAGGACCCGCTCGCTCAACAGGTCCTCGATGTCGTCGAGGAGGGCTAGTACCTCTCGGGACACTTCGCGCGGTTCGCGGCCCTTGACCATCTCGCGCCCGATGACCGCGGAGACCGTGCTGTGGATCCAGCTGATCTGACCGGCCATCAGATGGGGTAGTTCGTCGCCGTCGGCTGCGCCGGTCTCCTCGCGCAGGGCCTGTTCCAGGTTGGCCTGGACCTCCTGGGCGATGGCCCAGAGGCGGGAGCGCAGGGCGGGGGCCTCCTCGATGACCTTCATGAAGGCCGCGTAGCCGGACAGCAGGCCGACCCGGGGGGAGACCGCCTCGACCTCCTCACGCAGCTCGCGCAGGACGGCGACGGCGGCCGACTCACCCTCGGGCCGGCCCCGGACCCAGCGGGCGAGGCGGTCGATCATACCGGCGGAGCGGTCGAAGAAGAGGTCCTCCTTGGCCGGGAAGTAGTTGTAGACAGTGTTGACGGAGACGTTCGCCGCCTCGGCGATCTCCGCGACCGTCACCGCGTCGAAGCCGCGCCCGACGAACAGCCCCGTGGCGACATCCGAGATGTACTGCCTGGTCTGCCGCTTCTTCCGCTCCCTGAGCCCCTCTGCCATGTCCGCATCCTAACTTCGCTGGGTCCACTGGAAACTTGGAGCTGGAAGAAACTTGGTGGCATTGCAAAATTTCAGGGACTCTGTTTTTCTGTGGGGCATGGCAGCAGTCATCAGCGCGGCGGGACTCGCCCGCACCTTCCAGACCAAGGCCGGGCCCGTGGCGGCCGTGCGCGGCATCGACCTCGCCGTCCGGGAGGGCGAGATCCTCGGCTTCCTCGGACCCAACGGCGCCGGCAAGACGACCACCCTGCGGATGCTCACCACCTTGCTGAAGCCGACCGGCGGCGCCGCCACCGTCGCCGGGCACGATCTGGCGACGGATCCGGCCGGGGTGCGCGCGGCGAGCGGATACGTCGCCCAGTCCGGCGGCGTCGATCCGCAGATCACCGTGCGGGAGGAGCTGGTCACCCAGGGCCGGCTGTACCGCCTGCCGAAGACCGACGCGGTGGCGCGAGCAAAGGAGCTGGCACGGGAGCTGGATCTCACCGACTTCCTCGACCGCAAGGCCGGCGCCCTCTCCGGCGGGCAGCGGCGCCGGCTGGACATCGCGATGGCCCTCACCCACCGGCCGAAGGTGCTGTTCCTGGACGAGCCGACGACCGGACTCGACCCGGGCAGCCGTGCCGACCTGTGGGACCTGGTCCGCCGGCTGCGCGACGAGCGCGGTACGACCGTCTTCCTGACCACCCACTACCTGGACGAGGCCGACGCCCTCGCCGACCGTCTGGTGATCGTCGACCGGGGCTCGGTCGCCGCCGAGGGCACACCGAGCGCGCTCAAGCTGAAGCACGGCGGCTCGCTCGACGCCACCCTCCAGGACACCTTCCTCGCCATCACCGGCCGCGGGCCCGCCCCGGCCGACACCACCCCCGTCGCCGTATAGGCCGTACAGGACAAAGAGACAGATGCTTCTTCACGACACGGCCCTCGTCTACGGCCGCTATCTGCGCCAGTCCCTGCGCTCCCGCTTCGCGCTGCTCTTCGGCGTGCTCACCCCGCTCCTCTATCTCCTCTTCTTCGGCCCGCTGCTCACCCGTCTGCCGCTCGGCGGCACGGGCAGTTCCTGGCAGATGCTCGTGCCCGGCCTGCTGCTCCAACTCGGCCTGTTCGGCGCCTTGTTCGCCGGGTTCATGGTGATCGTCGAGAAGGGGCAGGGGGTGGTGGAACGGATGCGCGTGACCCCGGTCAGCAGGCTCGCCCTCCTCCTCGGCCGGGTACTGCGCGACGCCACGGTCTTCGTCTTCCAGGCGGTGCTGCTGGTGCTGGCCGCGCTGGTGATGGGCCTGCGCGCGCCGCTCGCGGGCATCCTGATCGGCTTCGCGTTCGTCGCCCTGCTCACGCTCTCGCTGGCCTCGCTGTCGTACGCGCTCGGCATGAAGGTCCGCACCCCGCAGGAGTTCGGCCCGCTGATCAACATGGTGTCGATGCCGTCGATGCTGCTGTCCGGTCTGATGCTCCCGATGACCCTCGCGCCCACCTGGCTGAACGTCCTCTCGCACTTCGTGCCGTTCCGCTATCTGGTGGACGCGGTGCGCGACGCCTACGTCGGCCACTACGCCACCGCCCACATGCTCTACGGCTCTCTCGTCGCCGTCGGCTTCGCGGCGCTGGCGGTGACGGTGGGCACACGAGTGTTCCGGACGGCCGGGGCGTAACTAGGCTGGCTTCATGGTCAATCTGACGCGCATCTACACCAGGACCGGCGACAAGGGCACCACCGCGCTCGGTGACATGAGCCGAGTCGCCAAGACCGACCTCCGGATCTCGGCCTACGCCGACGCCAACGAGGCCAACGCGGTGATCGGTACCGCGATCGCGCTGGGCGGGCTGGACGCGGAGGTCGTCAAGGTCCTCACGCGCGTCCAGAACGACCTGTTCGACGTGGGTGCGGACCTGTCGACGCCGGTGGCGGAGAACCCCGAGTTCCCGCCGCTGAGGGTGGAGCAGTTCTACATCGACAGGCTGGAGGCGGACTGCGACCGCTTCAACGAGCGGCTGGAGAAGCTCCGCTCCTTCATCCTGCCCGGCGGCACCCCCGGCGCGGCCCTCCTCCATCAGGCCTGCACGGTCGTACGCCGCGCCGAACGCTCCACCTGGGCGGCCCTGGAGGTCCACGGCGACACGATGAACCACCTGACGGCCACCTATCTCAACCGTCTCTCCGACCTCCTCTTCATCCTGGCCCGCACGGCCAACAAGGAGGTGGGCGATGTCCTCTGGGTACCCGGCGGGGAACGTGGATGAAAACGCCTCCCGGCCGGGGGTCCAGGGGTTGTCCCCCGGAAAATGCAGCATCCTGGCCCGCACCGCCAACAAGGAAGTGGGCGATGTCCTCTGGGTACCCGGCGGGGAGCGTTAGCGCTCGCGCTTCGGAAAGAGGGTGTAGCTGCCGGCGATGATCACGTTGATGCCCATCAGCCACAGCATCCGCACCTGCCACTGGCGCAGTGAACCGGTGTCGCCGGCGGAGCCGACGTACCAGACGGCGGACTGGAGCAGGGCGAGGGCGACCAGGGAGGCCAGGATCCAGCGGGCCGCGACCTTCCACTCGTGGACGGCGCGGGCCCTGCCGTAGCGCGGCGGCTTCACCGGGGTCGGGCCGCCGGCGAAGCGGTGCGCGACCCTGGCGTCGGCCCACTTGATCGTCGAGTGGCCGAGCCCGACCGTGAAGCCGATGTAGACGGCGGCCAGGCCGTGCCGCCAGTCCGGGTGGGCACCGTTCCTCAGGTCGATCGCGGTGACGACGAAGAGCACGACCTCCAGCAGCGGCTCGCACAGCAGCAGCGCCAGTCCGGTCCGGGGCATCCGCAGCCCGTACCGGAACGTCAGTCCGGCCGCCAGCAGCACCCAGAACCCCACCTCACAGGCGATGACCAACCCGACGATCATGGTTCTCTCCCCTCGTTCACCCCTCCAGGGTCCCGGCGGCGAGGACGCGGTTCGTCGTCGGTGCGGGCGAACTCGGCGTAAGCGAAAGTTGCAGTCCAGGACCCTGCCCGGGGAGCACGCGGGCCGGGCGCGGGCCGTGTTGGATGGACGCATGGCCCTCGCACTCCCCCGCCCCCACCGTGACGACATGCGGATCGCCGCGGGCGGGCTGCTCGGCGGGGCACTGCTGTGGCTGCTCGGGATCCATCCGCGCGTGCCCTCGGACCCGCTGGTGCTGTGGCACGCGCCCTGGGCCCCGCTGCTGCCGCTGCTGGCGACCGCCGCGTGCGAGCCGCTGCGCCGCATCCGGCCCCGCATCGGTCTGCTGGTCGGCACGCTCGCGCTGACCCTGGACACCGTGACGCTGGGCAACGTCGTCACCATCGTCATGTTCACCGACCTGATGTACGCGGCCGTCCTGTACGGCAGCCCCGCCTCGGCCCGTCGTATCCCCTGGACCACCGGGATGATGACGGTGGTCGGCGGGGTCGTGCCCGCCGCGCTCTGGCGTGATCCCCAGGGTCTGCTGATCGGCGTGGGCATCGGCGTGGTCGCGTTCGCTCCCGCCGCGACCGGCTGGGTGGTGCGCAACCACCGTGACGCGGCCGAGGCGGCCCGGCTGCGTGCCGAACAGACGGCGCTGCTCGCCGAGATGGACCGCACACAGGCGGTGACTGCCGAACGGGCCCGGATGGCACGGGAGTTGCACGACATGGTCGCCAACCATCTGTCCGCGATCGCGATCCACTCCACGGCCGCGCTGTCCCTCGACGATCCGCGGACCTCCCGGGACGCGCTGAGCGTGATCCGGGAGAACAGCGTGGAGGGGCTCGCCGAGATGCGGCGGCTGATCGGCATCCTGCGGGACAGCAGCGGCGATCTGGAACCGGCCGCGACACCGACGCTCGACGGCCTCGCCACCCTGGTCAAGGGCGCCGGCGCCAACGGCCTGGACGTCCGGCTCGACGCCGGGCACGGCCAGGTGCCTGCGCCGGTGGAGCTGGCCGCGTACCGGATCGTGCAGGAGTCGCTGACCAACGCGCTCAAGCACGCGGCGCCGGGACCCGTCCGGGTCACCCTGCGGCAGACCGACGGCGCCCTGCGCGTCGAGGTCACCAGCCCCTACCGGCCCGGCGACACCCCGCGCGCCCCCGGCTCGGGCTCGGGGCTGACCGGGATGCGGGAGCGGGCGACGCTGCTCGGCGGCGGCTTCACTGCCGGACCCGAGGCCGGCCTGTGGGCCGTACGCGCCAGTCTTCCACTCGTCGAAGGAGCCTCCGCATGAACCGGCCCATCCGGGTTCTCGTCGCCGAGGACCAGTCCGCCGTGCGCGCCGGACTCGTCCTGATCCTGCGCAGCGCCCCCGACATCGAGGTGGCCGGCGAGGCGGCGGACGGCGAGCGGGCGGTGGAGCTGGCCCGGGAACTGCGGCCGGATCTCGTGCTGATGGACATACAGATGCCGCGTCTCGACGGGGTGTCGGCGACCCGGCAGATCGTGGCGGAGCGGCTCGCGGATGTGCTCGTGCTGACCACCTTCGATCTGGACGAGTATGTGTTCGGGGCACTGCGGGCGGGGGCGGCCGGGTTTCTGCTGAAGAACACCGAGGCGCGGGATCTGCTGGAGGCGGTGCGGACGGTGGCGCGTGGGGAGGGGACCGTCGCGCCGGCCGTGACCCGACGGCTGATCGCCGAGTTCGCGGCCGGTCCGGTGCGGGAGCCGAAGGCCGATCCGGCCGTCCTTGAGGGGCTGACCCGGCGCGAGCGGGAGGTGCTGTCCTGTGTCGGCCAGGGGATGTCGAACGCCGAGATCGCCGCGCGGCTGCAGATGGCGGAGGGCACGGTGAAGACGCACGTGAGCCGGCTGCTGGCCAAGCTGGAGCTGCGCAGCCGGGTCCAAGCGGCCGTACTGGCCCAGGAGTTGGGGGTCTAGTCGGGCACGAGGCTGGATTGGTCCAGACCTATTGACCTGTGGTCCAGACCTTTCTACTCTCACAGCACCGTGGGCGTGAAGGCTCAGTCATGCCCTTGACTCCCCAACATTCCCCATATCGAGGAGGCGCACATGCGCTTCGGACTCAGACGCAGAGCCGCGGCGGGCTTCGCGACCCTGCTGCTCCCCCTGGCCGGCCTCGTCGGTCTCGCGAGCCCCGCCCAGGCCGCGGCCACCGCGACGGCGAGCTTCACCAAGACCAGCGACTGGGGCACCGGCTTCGGCGGTCAGTGGACCATCAAGAACACCGGTACCTCCAGCATCAGTTCCTGGACCGTCGAGTGGGACTTCCCCTCCGGTACGTCCGTCACCTCCGCCTGGGACGCGGACGTGACCAGCTCCGGCACCCACTGGACAGCCAAGAACAAGTCCTACAACGGCACCGTCGCCCCCGGCGCCACCGTCTCCTTCGGCTTCAACGGCGCGGGCCCCGGCTCCCCGTCCAACTGCAAGCTGAACGGCGACAGTTGCGACGGCACGACGGTCCCCGGTGACAACCCGCCGAGCGCGCCCGGCACCCCCACCGCCTCCGGCATCACCGACACCTCGGTCAAGCTCGGCTGGAGCGCGGCCACCGACGACAAGGGCGTGAAGAACTACGACGTCCTGCGCGACGGCAAGGTCGTCTCCACCGTCACGGCCACGTCGTACACGGACACCGGCCTGACCGCCGGCACCGACTACTCCTACACCGTGCAGGCCCGCGACACCGCCGACCAGACCGGCCCGGTCAGCGGCGCGGTCAAGGTGCACACCACCGGCGGCACCCCCACTCCCCCGACCACCGGCGACAAGGTCAAACTCGGCTACTTCACCGAGTGGGGCATCTACGGCCGGAACTACAACGTCAAGAACCTGGTGACGTCCGGCTCCGCGGCGAAGATCACGCACATCAACTACGCCTTCGGCAACGTGACGAACGGCCAGTGCGCGATAGGCGACTCCTACGCCGACTACGACAAGGCCTTCACCGCCGACCAGTCGGTGAGCGGCGTGGCCGACACCTGGGACCAGCCGCTGCGCGGCAACTTCAACCAGCTGCGCGAGCTGAAGGCCAAGTACCCGAACCTCAAGGTGCTGTGGTCCTTCGGCGGCTGGACCTGGTCCGGCGGGTTCGCACAGGCGGCCGCCAACCCGACCGCGTTCGCCGACTCCTGCTACAGCCTGGTCGAGGACCCGCGCTGGGCCGATGTCTTCGACGGCATCGACATCGACTGGGAGTACCCGAACGCCTGCGGTCTGTCCTGCGACACCAGCGGGGCGGCGGCCTTCAAGAACGTGCTGGCCGCACTGCGCGCCAAGTTCGGTGCGAGCAAGCTGGTCACGGCCGCGGTCACCGCCGACGGCTCCTCCGGGGGCAAGATCGAGGCCGCGGACTACGCGGGTGCCGCCCAGTACGCCGACTGGTACAACGTGATGTCGTACGACTTCTTCGGCGCCTGGGACGCCCAGGGCCCGACGGCCCCGCACTCCCCGCTCACCTCGTACTCGGGCATCCCGAAGGCCGGGTTCGACACGGCCGACGCGATCGCCAAGTACAAGTCCATCGGGGTGCCCGCGTCCAAGCTGCTCATCGGCATCGGCCTCTACGGCCGCGGCTGGACCGGCGTCACCCAGGACGCCCCGGGTGGCACGGCAACGGGACCCGCGGCCGGCACCTATGAGCAGGGCATCGAGGACTACAAGGTGCTCAAGACGTCCTGCCCGGTGACCGGCACCGTCGCGGGCACCGCGTACGCGCACTGCGGCAGCAACTGGTGGTCGTACGACACCCCGTCGACGATCGCCGGGAAGATGAGCTGGGCCAAGTCCCAGGGCCTCGGCGGCGCGTTCTTCTGGGAGTTCAGCGGCGACACCGGCGACGGCGAACTGGTGAACGCCATCAGCAGCAACCTGTAAGTGAGCTTCAAGCGACGTTGACGCGCTGCCCGGGCGGGGCTGCCTCCAGCCACGCGAGGAAACCGGTCAGCGCGTCTTCGCTCATCGCGAGTTCGAGGCGCGTGCCCCGATGCGTACAGGCGAGGACCACCGCGTCGGAGAGCAGCGCCAGTTCCTCCTCGCCCTCGGGCAACCGCCGGCCGGCCACCTCGATCTGCGCGCGCTCCAGGGTGCGGCGGGGTCGGGGGGCGTAGGAGAAGACGCGGTACCACTCGATGCGGTCGCCGTTGTAGCGCGCGACACCATAGCTCCAGCCCTTGCCGTTGGCGTCCGGCTTCTCGGCCACGTCCCAGCGCAGGGAACAGTCGAAGGTGCCGCCGGAGCGCTGGATGAGTCTGCGGCGCAGCCCGAACAGGAACAGCCCCACCACCACGAGCGCGACCACGATCCCGCACACAGTCAGAGCGAGGACCATCGGCACCGACCTCCTCGTCTCCCAGGTAGTGGAACTGCTTCTGTCACTGAGTAATGAAACCGGAAAAACACCCACATCTGCCTCAGCCGCGACCGGCACCGGATTGCTCCGGGCCGGCCGCGGCTGAGTGACGTCACACGGCGGCTTGCTGTGGGCTCAGCGGGCCGCCGCCGCGCGCAGGCGGACGTCTGCGCGGCGCTCGGCGGCGGCGTCGCCCTCCGCCTTCGCGCGCTCCAGCTCCCGCTCCGTGCGCTGGACATCGATCTCGTCCGACAGCTCGGCGATCTCGGCCAGCAGGGACAGCTTGTTGTCCGCGAACGAGATGAAACCGCCGTGCACCGCGGCGACGACCGTTCCACCTTCACTCGTACGGATGGTCACCGGGCCCGACTCCAGCACACCGAGCAGCGGCTGGTGACCGGGCATGACGCCGATGTCGCCGGACGTGGTGCGCGCGACGACCAGGGTGGCCTCACCGGACCAGACCTGGCGGTCGGCAGCGACCAGCGCGACGTGCAGCTCAGCAGCCAAGGGTGGCTCCTCGGGTCACCACCCGGCGGTTCTGCCGGGTGTTGGGGTCAATTCTAGTAGGCGTGGCGAGAGGGGCTGGACCCACCCCGAAAGGGATGGGCCCGCGCCCCTCTTACGAACTCAGGGAGTTCAGGAGACGCCCAGCTCCTTGGCGTTGGCCTTGAGGTCCTCCAGGCCACCGCACATGAAGAACGCCTGCTCCGGGAAGTGGTCGAACTCACCGTCGCAGATCGCGTTGAACGCCGTGATCGTCTCGTCCAGCGGGACGTCCGAACCGTCCACGCCGGTGAACTGCTTGGCGACGTGGGTGTTCTGGGACAGGAAGCGCTCCACCCGACGGGCACGGTGGACGACGAGCTTGTCCTCCTCGCCCAGCTCGTCGATACCGAGGATCGCGATGATGTCCTGCAGGTCCTTGTACTTCTGCAGGATGTTCTTCACACGCATGGCCGCGTTGTAGTGGTCCTGCGCGATGTAGCGCGGGTCCAGGATCCGGGACGTGGAGTCCAGCGGGTCCACGGCCGGGTAGATGCCCTTCTCGGAGATCGGACGGGACAGAACCGTCGTCGCGTCGAGGTGGGCGAAGGTGGTCGCCGGGGCCGGGTCGGTCAGGTCGTCGGCGGGGACGTAGATCGCCTGCATCGAGGTGATCGAGTGACCGCGGGTCGAGGTGATGCGCTCCTGCAGGAGGCCCATCTCGTCGGCCAGGTTCGGCTGGTAACCCACCGCGGACGGCATACGGCCGAGCAGCGTGGAGACCTCGGAACCGGCCTGCGTGAAGCGGAAGATGTTGTCGATGAAGAACAGCACGTCCTGCTTCTGGACGTCACGGAAGTACTCGGCCATGGTGAGGCCGGCCAGCGCGACGCGCAGACGGGTGCCCGGGGGCTCGTCCATCTGACCGAAGACCAGCGCGGTCTTGTCGATGACGCCCGAGTCGGTCATCTCCTCGATGAGGTCGTTGCCCTCACGGGTGCGCTCACCGACACCGGCGAACACGGAGACACCGTCGTGGTTGTTTGCGACACGGTAGATCATCTCCTGGATGAGCACCGTCTTGCCGACGCCGGCGCCGCCGAACAGGCCGATCTTGCCGCCCTTGACGTACGGGGTGAGCAGGTCGATGACCTTGACGCCCGTCTCGAACATCTCGGTCTTGGACTCGAGCTCGTCGAAGTTCGGGGCCTTGCGGTGGATCGGCCAGCGCTCGCCGTCGTAGGTCTCGTCGACGTTCAGCACCTCACCGAGGGTGTTGAACACCTTGCCCTTGGTGAAGTCGCCGACGGGAACCGAGATCGCGGCGCCCGTGTCGATGACCGGGGCCTGGCGGACCAGACCGTCGGTCGGCTGCATGGAGATGGCGCGGACCAGGCCGTCACCCAGGTGCTGGGCGACCTCCAGGGTCAGCGTCTTCTTCTCGCCCGCGTTCGCCGGGTCGGCGACCTCGACGTGCAGGGCCTGGTAGATGTCCGGCATCGCGTCGACGGGGAACTCCACGTCGACGACCGGGCCGATGACCCGGGCGACGCGGCCCGTAGCCGTCGCGGTCTCAACAGTGGTGGTCATTATCGGTCACTCCCCGCGGTCGCGTCGGCCAGGGCGCTCGCGCCACCGACGATCTCGCTGATTTCCTGGGTGATTTCGGCCTGGCGGGCCGCGTTGGCAAGACGGGTGAGGTTGTTGATCAGCTCGCCCGCGTTGTCGGTGGCCGACTTCATCGCGCGCCGCGTGGCGGCGTGCTTCGAAGCGGCCGACTGGAGCAGCGCGTTGTAGATACGGCTCTCCACGTAGCGCGGCAGCAGGGCGTCGAGGACGTCCTCCGCCGACGGCTCGAAGTCGTACAGCGGGAGGATCTCGCCCTTGGGGGCGGCCTCCTCGGCGACCTCTTCGAGGCGCAGCGGCAGCAGCCGGGCGTCCAGCGCCGTCTGCGTCATCATCGAGACGAACTCGGTGAAGACGATGTGGAGTTCATCCACACCACCCTCGGCCGTCTCCTTCTCGATGGCCTCGATCAGGGGCGCCGCGACCTTCTTGGCGTCCGCGTACGTCGGCTCGTCCGTGAAGCCCGTGAACGACTCCGCGATCTTGCGCTCGCGGAAGTTGTAGTGGGCGACACCGCGCCGGCCAACGATGTACGTGTCGACCTGCTTGCCCTCGCGCTCCAGGCGCTCGGTCAGCTGCTCCGCCGTCTTGATGGCGTTGGAGTTGAAGGCGCCGGCGAGGCCGCGGTCGCTCGTGAGGAGCAGGACCGCGGCACGGGCCGGGTTCTCCGCCTCCGTGGTGAGCGGGTGCTTGGTGTTCGAGCCGGTGCCGACCGCCGTGACCGCGCGCGTCAGCTCGGTCGCGTACGGCGTGGAGGCCGCCACCTTGCGCTGCGCCTTGACGACGCGCGAGGCGGCGATCATCTCCATCGCCTTCGTGATCTTCTTGGTCGCGCTGACGGATCGGATGCGACGCTTGTAGACCCGGAGCTGGGCTCCCATGAGTCAGGTCCCTTCCTTACGTCACTTGGCGGCAGCGGCAGGAACGTCCTCGCCGAGCAGCTTGCCGTCCGAGGTCTCGAACTGCTTCTTGAACTCGGCCACCGCGTCGTCGACCGCCTGGATCGTGTCGTTCGACATCTTGGCGCCCTCCTTGATGGAGGTCATCAGGCCCTGGTGCTTCCGGTGCAGGAAGTCGATCAGTTCCTTCTCGAAGCGGCGGATGTCGGCGACCGGGACGTCGTCCATACGGCCGTTGGTGCCGGCCCAGACGGAGACGACCTGGTCCTCGGTGGCCATCGGCTGGTACTGGTCCTGCTTCAGCAGCTCGACCATGCGCGAACCGCGCTCCAGCTGCGCCTTGGAGGCCGCGTCCAGGTCGGAACCGAAGGCGGCGAAGGCCTCCAGCTCACGGAACTGGGCGAGGTCGACACGGAGGCGGCCGGAGACCTGGCGCATCGCCTTGTGCTGCGCGCTGCCACCGACTCGGGAGACGGAGATACCGACGTTCAGCGCGGGGCGCTGACCGGCGTTGAACAGGTCCGACTCCAGGAAGCACTGGCCGTCGGTGATGGAGATGACGTTGGTCGGGATGAACGCCGAGACGTCGTTGGCCTTGGTCTCGACGATCGGCAGACCGGTCATCGAGCCGGCACCCATGTCGTCGGAGAGCTTGGCGCAGCGCTCCAGCAGCCGGGAGTGCAGGTAGAAGACGTCACCCGGGTAGGCCTCACGGCCCGGCGGGCGGCGCAGCAGCAGCGACACGGCGCGGTAGGCGTCGGCCTGCTTCGACAGGTCGTCGAAGATGATGAGGACGTGCTTACCCTCGTACATCCACTGCTGACCGATGGCCGAACCGGTGTACGGCGCAAGGTACTTGAAGCCGGCCGGGTCGGACGCCGGGGCGGCGACGATGGTCGTGTACTCCAGGGCGCCGTTCTCCTCCAGCGCGCGGCGCACGCCGGCGATGGTGGAGCCCTTCTGGCCGATGGCGACGTAGATGCAGCGGACCTGCTTCTTCGGGTCGCCCGAGCGCCAGTTGTCGCGCTGGTTGATGATCGTGTCGACGGCCAGGGCGGTCTTGCCGGTCTGGCGGTCACCGATGATCAGCTGACGCTGGCCACGGCCGATCGGGGTCATCGCGTCGACGGCCTTGTAGCCGGTCTCCATCGGCTCGTGCACCGACTTGCGCTGCATGACCGTGGGGGCCTGCAGCTCCAGCGCACGGCGGCCGGACGTCTCGATCTCGCCGAGGCCGTCGATCGGGTTGCCGAGCGGGTCGACGACACGGCCGAGGTAGCCCTCGCCGACCGCGACGGAGAGGACCTCACCGGTACGCGTGACCGGCTGACCCTCCTCGATGCCGCTGAACTCACCGAGGACGATGGCACCGATCTCGCGCTCCTCAAGGTTGAGGGCGAGGCCGAGGGTGCCGTCCTCGAACTTCAGCAGTTCGTTGGCCATGGCCGAGGGAAGACCCTCGACCTTCGCGATGCCGTCGCCGGCAAGGGTGACCGTACCGACCTCCTCGCGCGAGGCCGCGTCCGGCTTGTACGACTGGACGAAGTTCTCCAGCGCGTCCCGGATCTCCTCCGGCCGGATCGTGAGCTCCGCCATCTGGGTTCCCTGCTCTCCTTGTTGGGCCCGAAGTTTCACTTTGGGGGTCTGGGGGCGACCCCCAGGATTCTTCTGCACGGCCCAACCAGGGCCGTTCTGAGTACTACTGCTGTTCTCGAATACCGAGCGTCGCTCAGCTCGCCATGCGGCGGGCGGCGTCGTCCAGGCGGTCCGCGAGGGAGCCGTTGATGACCTCGTCACCGACCTGCACCCGGATACCGCCGACGACCTCGGGGTCCACGTCCAGGTTGAGGTGCATCCGGCGGCCGTAGAGCTTGGCGAGGGCGGCGCCGAGGCGCTGCTTCTGGCCATCACTCAGCGGCACCGCCGAGGTGACGACGGCGACCATGCGGTCCCGGCGCTCGGCGGCCAGCTTGGACAGGGACTCCAGTCCCGCTTCCAGGCTACGTCCACGCGGCGCGGTCACAAGGCGCGTCACCAGTCGCTCGGTGACGGGCTTGGCCCGGCCGCCGAGCAGCCGGTGCAGCAGCTCGGTCTTGGCCGCCGTACCCGCGGCGCGGTCGGTCAGCGCGGCGCGCAGCTCGGTGCTGGAGGAGACGATCCGGCCGAACCGGAACAGCTCGTCCTCGGCATCGTCGAGGGTGCCCGTCTTCTCCCCGGCCGTGAGGTCGGCGATGCTCGCCAGCTCCTCCAGCGCGTCCACCAGGTCGCGGGGCTGCGACCAGCGGGAGCGCGCCGTCCCGGCCACCAGGTCGGCGGCGGCACCGCTGACCTGGCCACCGATCAGACGCTGGACCAGCTCCGCCTTGGCCTCCGCGGGCTGCGCCGGGTCGGTGAGGACCCGGCGCAGGCCGGCCTCGCGGTCGAGCAGCGCGGTGACGGCCGCCAGCTCGTCCGCGAGCTGCCCGGCGTCCACGGACGTGGAGTCCGTCAGCGCGTCGAGACGCTCACGTGCGGCTGCCAGGGCCTCGCGGCTCGCTCCGTTCATCGCGTGGCCTCGGCCTTCTCCTCGAGCTCGTCGAGGAAGCGGTCGATCACACGGCTCTGGCGGGCGTGGTCCTCAAGGGACTCGCCGACGAGCTTGCCGGCCAGTTCGGTGGCGAGCTTGCCGACGTCCTGACGCAGCGTCTGCGCGGCGGCCTTGCGGTCGGCCTCGATCTGGGTGTGACCGGCGGCGACGATCTCCTCGCGCTGCCGCTGGCCCTCGGCCCGCATCTCGGCGATGAGCGCGGCACCCTGCTCCTGCGCCTCCTGGCGCAGGCGCGCGGCCTCGTGCCGGGCCTCGGCGAGCTGGGCCTTGTACTGCTCAAGGACGCTCTGGGCCTCGACCTTCATGGCGTCGGCCTCTTCGATACCGCCTTCGATCGCCGCTCGGCGCTCCTCCAGAACCTTGTTGATGTTCGGAAGCAGCTTCTTCCAGAAGAAGAAGAACACGATGGCGAAGGCGATGGTGCCGACGAGCAGCTCCGGACCCTCGGGAAGGAGCGGGTTCCCGCCCTTCTCCGGGGCCGCCAGCTGAACCAGGTTGGCGATCACATCAGTGCCTTTCGTCGATACGTGTGGGGTACGGAGGTCTTACTTCGTACCGAACACGAACGGCATGACGATGCCGATGAGGGCGAGCGCCTCACAGAAGGCGAAGCCGAGGATCTGGTTGGCGCGGATCAGACCCGCGGCCTCGGGCTGACGGGCGAGCGCCTGGGTGCCGTTACCGAAGATGATGCCGACGCCGATGCCGGGGCCGATGGCGGAGAGGCCGTAACCGACAGAACCGATGGAACCGGAGACAGCGGCGAGGGTCTCAGTGGCAGCCATGCTGAATCTTCCTTCTCTTTACGGACCGGTGGGGGTTGGCCACCGGACGACCAGGGGTGGGGTGGGGCTCAGTGGTGCTCGGCGAGAGCGCCCTGAATGTAGGAGCAGGCCAGCAGCACGAAGACGTACGCCTGGACGGCCTGGACGAAAAGTTCGAAGAGGATCATGGCCATCGTCATCACGAAGGAGACGCCGGCGGCCGGGATCATCCAGCTGTTCAGCAGGTACCAGGAGGCGACGGTGAACATCACCAGCATCAGGTGACCGGCGAACATGTTGGCGAAGAGTCGCACCGCGTGCGTGAACGGGCGGACGAGGAGGTTCGAGAAGAACTCGATGACCATGACGAGCGGGAGCACCGCACCGAGCGACTTGTCGTAGCCCGTCACGTTCTTGAAGAACCCGACGAATCCGTGGCGCTTGAAGGTCAGCCCCACCCACAGGACCCAGACGAGCAGGGCCAGCACCATCGGGTAGGCGATGATCGAGCCCACCGGGAACTGGGCCAGCGGGATCACGGACCAGACGTTCATGATCCAGACGAAGAAGAAGATGGACACCATGAGCGGTACCCACTTCTCGCCCTCGCGCTTGCCGATGGTCTCGTACACGATGCCGCGGCGCACGAAGTCATAACCGGCCTCGCCGATCATCTGCAGCTTGCCCGGGATGACCTTGGCCCTGCCGAACGCGGCCCAGAAGAAGCCGACCACCAGAGCGGTGGTGATGAGCGCGAGCAGCATCACCTTGTTGAAGTCGAAGCCCCCGACGGTGACGATCGGCTTGAACAGGAACGAGTGCAGACCCGGAGCCGGGAAGCCACACCCGTTGTCGGACATGATCCGACAACTCCAGTCAAAGGCGAGCTGGGTCTGGTCAGCACTCACCACGGGCTCCTTCGGCGTGACGCATGGGTACGGCAACCTCGTTGTGTCGGCGCGGCGCGCGGCCGCGGATCGGCACCGGACTGGTGTTACGGATGTGGGGGCGGCTGAGGGGCATCGAGCCTCGCGATCGAGCAGGCGTCAGCTCAGATGCCCGCGCCCGCGATGCCGCAGTTGGCACCGGACGATAGCAGGAGATCTCACAGCCCTTTATCCCGCCCCTACCCCTCACGACGACGGCCCTGTCTTCTCGGGCTTCTCACTCTTCGCGGAGTCCGGATCGACGTAGAAGATCTTGGCCTTCATGTGCGCGCGGGCCTGCGCGGCCATCCACACGACGGTGGTGACCACGATCGCCACGGCGAACGCCTTCGGATTGAAGAGGGAGGTGCCTTTGAAGACGGCGACGAAGATGAAGAGGAGCAGCAGCTGGGCCATGTAGAGCATGAGGCCCATCGCCTGGAAGAGCTGGGGGAGCGTTTTTGCCGTCCACTGCAGCACGTACAGGCCGATACCCATGAACAGGATGGCCAGTGCCGTGCCGACGGCCGCGCCGATCGCACCCTTGCCCCCTGCGACCGCTGCGCTCACGGCGACAGCGATCACGCCTGCGATCGCTGTGGGCACAGCGATCTGCAGAAGGTTCCGGGCGTCTTTGGACGGCATGGCGGCAACTCCGCTTTCACAAGGGGGCAGGGTGTCGTCATGGACGAGCGTAGTCCCGGGCTGAGTGATCGAGACCTCACGCCAATGGACCGTCGCACTACGGTCCTTCGGCTCTACCCCGGGTTCTCGTGAACCGTATCACAAACTATTTGATGAGGTCTTTACCCGCTGGGTGTGCTTGCTGTCACACATGAGAGTGACAGTGCCCGTCTGTGCAAAAACCGCGCCCACTTGTCTGGTATTGGGAGCTTTGCACTCCCACGAGTTGGCAATGCTCTCGTCAGATTCTTACCTGGTCCGTCTCAGCGACGATCAAGGAAACGCGAACGAGGGCCAATCGCGGTCGCCCCGTTGACGCCCGAGACTCCGGCAGTGACGGGGGCCCGTTCCCCGGTCTCGTGAGGGACCTGACGCGTCCCCTGCGGCTCACCGGCCTCCATGGCCACAGCGGCCTCGGCCGCACGGCGCCGGCGGCGGTAGCGCGGCGGCACGAACCGCTGCGCCCAGACCGGCACTCGCGGCGTGAAGCGCGGGAGCAGCAGCAGGACGAGACCGACCGCGCTGAGGAACACCACGCCGAGCACGATCCACATCGAGGCCGAGTTGACCGAGTACGCCAGCGCGCCGAAGGCGATCAGGGCCGACCAGAAGTACATGATCAGCACGGCCCGGCTGTGCGAGTGGCCGATCTCCAGCAGCCGGTGGTGCAGATGCCCGCGGTCCGCGGCGAACGGCGACTGGCCGCGCCAGGTGCGCCGGACGATCGCGAGGACCAGGTCCGCGGCCGGCACCGCGATGATCGTCAGCGGGAGCAGCAGCGGGATGTAGACCGGCACCGTCTGGTGCACCGCCGCCTTCTCCGAACCCGTGAACAGCGCGAGGGCGTCCGGGTCCACCTGGCCCGTGATCGAGATCGCGCCCGCCGCCAGCACCAGGCCGATCAGCATCGAGCCGGAGTCGCCCATGAAGATCCGCGCGGGGTGCATGTTGTGCGGCAGGAAGCCCAGGCACATGCCCATCAGGATCGCCGCGAACAGGGTCGCGGGAGCGGCGGCCTCGATGCCGTACGAGTACCAGATCCGGTACGAGTAGAGGAAGAACGCTGCGGCCGCGATGCAGACCATGCCGCCCGCGAGGCCGTCCAGGCCGTCCACGAAGTTCACCGCGTTGATCGTGATGACGACGAGCGCGACGGTCAGCAGGGTGCCCTGCCACTGGGTCAGTGCCACGTTGCCGACGCCGGGGATGGGCAGCCACAGGATCGTCAGACCCTGCATGACCATGACGCCCGCGGCGATCATCTGGCCGCCCAGCTTGATCAGCGCGTCGATCTCGAACTTGTCGTCCAGGACACCGATCAGCCAGATCAGGGCCGCGCCGGAGAGCAGGGCCCGCGGTTCGTTCGACTTCGCGAAGACCTCGTTGAGGTTGGCCAGGTGGTCCGCGACCAGCAGGCCCGCGCACAGACCGAAGAACATGGCGATACCGCCGAGGCGCGGAGTGGGCTCCCGGTGCACGTCACGGGCCCGGATCTCCGGCATCGCCCCCGCCACGATCGCGAACTTCCGTACCGGCCCTGTCAGCAGGTACGTCACCGCGGCCGTGATGCAGAGCGTCAGCAGGTATTCACGCACAGGCTTCCCCACAGGTCTCGCTGGCCATCACAGCCCCATACCCTAGCGATGGACGTATATGGATGGGGACTTCCGGGTAGCGACGATGGTTGCACGTGTGGCTGTGAGCCATGGCGCACATCAGGGTGTACGGGACACCGCCTACCCCCGTTCAGCCCGGATACGGCGGAAAATCGCCTGTGAGCATGCGCACCTCGTCCCGTGCCGGAGCCGGGTCGGTCGTGCCGCGCAGCACGGCCGCCATCAGCGCCGCGATCCGCAGCATCTCCGGCTCCCCCATGCCCTGCGTGGTCACCGCGGCCGTGCCCAGGCGCAGACCTCGGCCGTCGCCGTGCGGCAGCACACAGCAGTCCAGGACGATCCCGGCGGCGGCCAGCCGGCCGCGGGCGGTGCGGCCGTCCACACCGAGCGGGGCGGGGTCGGCGGTGATCAGATGGGTGTCCGTGCCGCCGGTGGTGACGGCGAGACCCTCGGCGGCCAGCTGACCGGCGAGCATGCGCGCGTTGTCGACCACCTGATGGGCGTACGAGCCGAACGCCGATGTTGCCGCCTCGCCGAACGCCACGGCCTTCGCGGCGATCGTGTGCATCTGCGCACCGCCCTGGGTGAACGGGAACACCGCCCGGTCGACGCGCTCGGCCAGTTCGCTCCCGCACAGGATCATCCCGCCGCGCGGCCCGCGCAGCACCTTGTGCGTGGTCGCGCACACGATGTCGGCGTACGGCACCGGGTTCGGCGCCACGCCGCCGGCGACCAGCCCGATCGGATGCGCGGCGTCGGCGATCAGATAGGCGCCGACCTCGTCGGCGACCTCGCGGAAGAAGGCGTAGTCGAAGTGGCGGGGGTAGGCGATGGAGCCGCACACGATCGCCTTCGGCCGGTGGTTGCGGGCGAGGTGGCGGACCTGGTCGTGGTCGATGAGCCCGGTCTCCGCGTCCACGCCGTACCCCACGAAGTCGAACCAGCGGCCGGAGAAGTTCGCGGGCGAGCCGTGGGTGAGGTGGCCGCCGTAGTGCAGGCCGAGGGCGAGGACGGTGTCGCCGGGGCGCAGCAGCGCGGCGTAGGCGGCAAGGACGGCCGAAGAGCCCGAGTGGGCCTGGACGTTGGCGTGTTCGGCGCCGAAGAGGGCCTTGGCCCGGTCGACGGCGAGCCGCTCGGCGACGTCGACGAGTTCGCAGCCGCCGTGGTGCCGGGCGCCGGGGTAGCCCTCGGCGTACTTGTTGGCGAGCGGCGAGCCCAGCGCTTCCAGCACGGCGGGCGAGGTGAAGTTCTCGGCGGCGATCAGCTGCAGCGTGGTCGACTGCCTCTGCAGCTCGGCCAGGAGGATCTCGGCCATCGCCGGGTCCTGCCGCCGCAGGGCGTCGGTCTCGAGGGTAGGGGTGACCGACATGGCGGGCTCCCGGGCGGTCGACGGTGACGTACGTCCAATGTAGGCCGGGGATGTGTGGGGCGCCCGGTAATGAAGCCGCACGAGATACTCGGGAGTTCCGCGGAGACGGCGGCTGCGGCTGTGTCGTGGCTTGTCGCTCCCCCATCGCGGCGGAGCGGCGATCGACCACAGCGCCGCGCCCCTGGACGCGCGTCGGCGTTACGCCCGCGCCGCGACGCCCGTCAGCGCCGTCACCACGGGATCCAGCGCGTCCCGTATCTCGTCGCCGATGGACCGGAAGAAGGTGATCGGCGCGCCGTACGGGTCGTAGACCTCGTCCGCCTCCGCGGTCGGGGCGAGAAGCCAGCCGCGCAGGGCCGCCGCCGCGCGGACCAGGGCGCGGGCGCGCATGACCACGCCGTCTTCCAGGGGCGGCAGCGTGGCCGGGTCTATGGCGCGGACCAGGCGGGTGAACTCCTTCAGGGTGAAGGTGCGCAGGCCCGCCGAATGGCCCATGGAGATGACCTGGGCGCGATGGTCGCGGGTCGCGGTGAGGACCAGGTCGGCCCTGATGACGTGCTCGTCCAGCAGCTCCCTGCCGACGAATCCGGAGGCGTCCGCGCCGAACTCGGCCAGCACCGTCTCGGCGTTGGCCTCCATCGGCGCGCCCTCGTGGCCCCAGGTGCCCGCGCTCTCCACGATCAGCCCGCCGCCGAGCACGCCGAGCCGCTCCGTCACGAAATGGCGGGTCAGCCGCTCGGTGATGGGCGAGCGGCACACATTGCCGGTGCTGACGTGGAGGATGCGGAAGGTGTCATGCGGAAAGCCGAACGTCGTCGTCTCCTCCGCGAGACGGTCCCCGATGCCTATGCCACGCCCCGCTTCAGGGGCCGTCAATTCGCCACCTCGAGGTCGGGTACGACCTTGCGCAGCTCCTCCGGCGACAGCGCGCCCTCGCGCAGCAGCACCGGCACCCGGCCGGTGACGTCGACGATGGACGACGGGACGTTGCCGGGGGTCGGACCGCCGTCGAGGTAGACGGAGACGGAGTCGCCCAGCATCTCCTGCGCCGCGTCGCAGTCCTCCGGCGCCGGGTGGCCGCTGAGGTTGGCGGAGGAGACGGCCATCGGGCCGACCTCGGTGAGCAGCTCGATCGCGACGGGGTGCAGGGGCATACGGACGGCCACCGTGCCGCGGGTGTCGCCGAGGTCCCACTGCAGGGACGGCTGGTGCCTGGCGACCAGCGTGAGGGCACCCGGCCAGAAGGCGTCGACCAGCTCCCAGGCCAGCTCGGAGAAGTCCGTGACGAGGCCGTGCAGGGTGTTCGGGGAGCCGATGAGGACAGGGGTGGGCATATTGCGGCCCCGGCCCTTGGCAGAGAGCAGATCGGCGACGGCCTCGGAGGAGAACGCGTCGGCGCCGATGCCGTACACCGTGTCGGTCGGCAGCACCACCAGCTCGCCCCGGCGGACGGCGGACGCGGCCTCGCGCAGACCCGTCGCGCGGTCGGTCGCGTCGTTGGTGTCGTATCGCCGTGCCATGTCTAGCGGGCCTCCTCGTACACGTAATGCGGGACTTCGGAAAACACTGCCTGGGGGGTGCTCACGGCAGCGCTCTGCGGGCGGTCGCGAACCGGGGGCGGTTGTTGAGGTCGGGGTGGTCGGCCGCGTCGGCCCAGCCCCGCTCCTCGGTGAAGATCCACGGCACCTGGCCGCCCTGGGTGTCGGCGTGCTCGATCACGACGACGCCGCCGGGGCGCAGCAGCCGGTGTGCGGTGCGTTCCAGGCCGCGGATGAGGTCGAGGCCGTCCTCGCCGGAGAAGAGGGCCAGCTCGGGGTCGTAGTCGCGGGCCTCGGGGGCGACGTACTCCCACTCGGTCAGCGGGATGTACGGCGGGTTGGAGATGACCAGGTCGACCTGGCCGTCGAGGTCGGGGAAGGCGGTGAGGGCATCACCCTGGCGCAGGTCGACCCTGGACCCCGCCACGTTCTTCCGCGTCCACACCAGGGCGTCCTCGGACAGCTCCACGGCGTGCACCCGGGAGCGCGGCACCTCCTGGGCCAAGGCGAGCGCGATGGCGCCGGAGCCGGAGCACAGGTCGACGATGCACGGCTCGACGACGTCCATGGCCCGTACGGCGTCTATGGCCCAGCCGACCACGGACTCGGTCTCCGGCCGGGGCACGAAGACGCCCGGCCCGACCTGCAGCTCCAGATACCGGAAGTAGGCCCGGCCGGTGATGTGCTGCAGCGGCTCGCGCTGTTCACGCCGGGCGATGACCTCCCAGTACCGGGCGTCGAAGTCCGAGTCCTTCACGGAGTGCAGTTCGCCGCGCTTCACGCCGTGCACGAACGCGGCGAGCTCCTCCGCGTCGTTGCGCGGCGAGGGCACGCCGGCGTCGGCCAGCCGCTGGGTGGCCTGGGCCACCTCCGCGAGCAGCAGGTTCACGCAAGTCCTCCGTGTGGTACTCGTACGTGCCTTTATGCAGCTGCCAGCTTCGCCGCCGAGTCGGCGTCGACGCAGGCCTGGATCACCGCGTCGAGGTCGCCGTCCAGGACCTGGTCAAGGTTGTACGCCTTGAAGCCGACGCGGTGGTCCGAGATGCGGTTCTCCGGGAAGTTGTAGGTGCGGATCTTCTCGGAGCGGTCGACCGTGCGGACCTGGCTGCGGCGGGCGTCGGCGGCCTCCCGCTCGGCCTCCTCCTGCGCCGCGGCGAGCAGCCTGGAGCGCAGGATACGCAGCGCCTGCTCCTTGTTCTGCAGCTGGCTCTTCTCGTTCTGGCAGGAGGCGACGACTCCGGTCGGCAGGTGCGTGATGCGCACCGCGGAGTCGGTGGTGTTGACGGACTGGCCACCCGGTCCGGAGGACCGGTAGACGTCGATCCGGAGGTCGTTCGGGTTGATCTCGACGTCGACCTCCTCGGCCTCGGGGGTCACGAGGACACCGGCCGCGGAGGTGTGGATACGGCCCTGGGACTCGGTCGCCGGCACGCGCTGCACGCGGTGCACACCGCCCTCGTACTTCAGCCGGGCCCACACGCCCTGGCCGGGCTCGGTGGCGCCCTGGCCGCCCTTGGTCTTCACGGCGACCTGGACGTCCTTGTAGCCGCCCAGCTCGGACTCGGTGGCGTCGATGATCTCGGTCTTCCAGCCGGCGCGCTCGGCGTAGCGCAGATACATGCGCAGCAGATCGCCCGCGAACAGCGCCGACTCGTCGCCGCCCGCGCCCGCCTTGATCTCCAGAATGACGTCCTTGTCATCACTCGGGTCACGCGGGACGAGCAGCAGGCGCAGCTTCTCGGTCAGCTCCTCGCGCTGCTTCTCCAGCTCCTTGACCTCGGCGGCGAAGTCGGGGTCGTCGGCGGCGAACTCGCGCGCGGTCTCGACGTCGTCGCCGGCCTGCTTCCAGGAGCGGTACGTGGCGACGATCGGGGTCAGCTCGGCGTAGCGCTTGTTCAGCTTGCGCGCGTTCGCCTGGTCGGCGTGGACCGACGGGTCGGCGAGCTTCTTCTCCAGATCGGCGTGCTCGGCGACGAGTTCGTCGACGGCCTCGAACATCTTGGGCTCCTGATACTGCGGGTGAAGGGCTGGCGGGCGACCAAAAACGCCGGTCCCGGGCACACCCTCTCGGGGTGCGGCCGTGGACCGGCGAAATGGGGCTCGCTACTTCTTGGAGCCGGCAGCCTTGCCGAAGCGGGCCTCGAAGCGGGCCACACGGCCACCGGTGTCGAGGATCTTCTGCTTGCCCGTGTAGAACGGGTGGCACTCGGAGCAGACCTCGGCCCGGATGGTGCCGGACTCGATGGTGCTACGGGTGGTGAACGACGCGCCGCAGGTGCAGCTGACCTGCGTCTCGACGTACGCGGGGTGGATGTCGCGCTTCAAGGTGTCTCCTAGGTTTCGGGAGGGCGCCGGGTCGCCGCCGCGGGGTGCGGGAGCGTGAACCGGAGCCGACGTACCAGTCTGCCAGGACTGGTGCCATCCACCCAAACCGGGGGTGCGGATGTTCTATTCCTGCGGGTGAGTGGGTGGCCGCCTCGGTACGGCCCCGCGCCCCTTAACCGCTCACCACGTCCTTGGCTTCGCCTGTGGCCGTGCCTTCGGTCGCCGCCTTCGGGATCGGCTGGTCGTTCTTCAGGGCGTCCCAGACCAGCCGGGCCTTCGTCTTCTCCACAAGGACCCGGTTGGGGTCGGCCGGGTCGTACTGGACCGGCATGGTGACCATGGTCATGTGCTTGGTGCTGATGCCCTTGAGGCCGTCCGCGAAGTCGATGAGGGAGTTGACCGAGCCGAGGTCGGAATCGGTGGTGACGGTCTTGGTGGCGGTGTCGGCGAGGTCGTACAGCTTCTTGGGGTTGCTGAAGACGCCGACGTTCTTGACCTGGTTGAGCAGCGCCTTGACGAAGGCCTGCTGGAGCTGGATGCGGCCCAGGTCGGAGCCGTCGCCGACGCCGTGCCGGGTGCGGACCAGGCCGAGGGCCTGCTGGCCGTCGAGCGTGTGGGTGCCGGCCTGGAGGGTCAGGTGGCTGTTCGGGTCGTCGATGCTCCTGGTCGTCGTGACCGGGACGCCGCCGAGGCCGTCGATGAGCTTCTGGAAGCCGGCGAAGTCGACCTCCAGGTAGTGGTCCATGCGGATACCGGTGATCGACTCGACGGTCTTCACCGCGCAGGCCGCGCCGCCGGTGCCGTAGGACTCGTTGAACATCGCGCCGGACACGGCGGCGTGGGCGGTGCCCTTGCTGTCGGTGCAGGCCGGGCGGTCGATCAGGGTGTCCCGCGGGATGGAGACCACGCTGGCCTTCTTGTGGCCCTCGTAGACATGGACGATCATCGCCGTGTCGGAGCGGGCGCTGCCGTCGTCGACGCCGCCGCCGAGCTTCTTGTTGGAACCGGAGCGGCTGTCCGAGCCGAGGACCAGGATGTTCTCGGAGCCGTTGTCGATCTTCCTGGGCCGGTCGTTGCCGAGGGCCTGGTCGATGTCGACGCTCTTGATGTTGCCGTTGAGCTTGAAGTACACGTACCCGAAGCCCGCACCGCCCAGTACGACCACACCGGCGACCGTCCAGGCCGTGACGAGCAGGGCCTTGCGGCTCCTGCTGCGGGCCTTGCGGCGGCGGCCCTTGCCACCCTTGCGGGGACCGGTCTCGCCCGGCTCGGATATGACGGGCTCCGGCGTGCTCTCGGCGGACACATCGCTCCTAGGTCTCGCGGTCGGTTACCCCCTGCTTTCAGGGTCAGGCGCGGTCAGTACCGCTCCATCGTCGCTCCGTATGGTCAGACGGAGAAACTCGGGCAAGAGTTGCACAAGGCAGCGTGCCCACCGCGTACGGCGCCGGGCACGCTGTGTAGTCGTTCCGGGCGGGCGCACCCCGCTCACCTGCGGTTTCAGTCCCAGATGTCGTCGGCCTGGAATCCGGTACCGGCCGGGATTCTTGTGGCAAAGATCTCGCTTGTGGCCATTCCGGTGCCCTTGTACAGGTACACGTCGCCCGTGCTCGGCCGGCGGAGGTCGTCAGCAGCGCGGCGACGGCGGCACCGCCGGCACCGGCCGCGCCAAAAGGCCGCCCCCCGTCACGTTTTGACGGAGGGCGGCCTCGACAGCGAAGTTCTTCGGCTCTCGCAGCGGAGCGACTAGTCCCCGTTACCCGGCGTCGGCGTCGTCTTCTGAATCTGCATCAGGAACTCGACGTTCGACTTCGTCTGCTTCATCTTGTCGAGCAGCAGCTCGATCGCCTGCTGCTGGTCCAGCGCGTGCAGCACGCGCCGCAGCTTCCAGACGACGGACAGCTCCTCGTTGCCGAGCAGGATCTCTTCCTTACGGGTGCCGGACGCGTCCACGTCCACCGCCGGGAAGATCCGCTTGTCGGCGAGCTTCCGGTCGAGCTTGAGCTCCATGTTGCCGGTGCCCTTGAACTCCTCGAAGATCACCTCGTCCATGCGGGACCCGGTGTCGACAAGAGCCGTGGCCAGGATGGTCAGCGAGCCGCCGTCCTCGATGTTCCGCGCCGCACCGAAGAACCGCTTCGGCGGGTACAGCGCGGTCGAGTCGACACCACCGGACAGGATGCGGCCGGAAGCAGGCGCGGCCAGGTTGTAGGCGCGGCCCAGACGCGTGATCGAGTCCAGCAGGACGACGACGTCGTGGCCCAGCTCGACCAGGCGCTTCGCCCGCTCGATGGCCAGCTCGGCGACCGTGGTGTGGTCCTCGGCCGGGCGGTCGAAGGTCGAGGAGATGACCTCGCCCTTGACCGACCGCTGCATGTCGGTGACCTCTTCCGGACGCTCGTCGACGAGGACGACCATCAGGTGGCACTCGGGGTTGTTGTGCGTGATCGCGTTGGCGATCGCCTGCATGATCATGGTCTTACCGGTCTTCGGCGGGGCCACGATCAGACCGCGCTGGCCCTTACCGATCGGCGAGACCAGGTCGATGATGCGGGTGGTGAGCACACCCGGGTCCGTCTCCAGGCGGAGCCGGTCCTGCGGGTAGAGCGGGGTCAGCTTGTTGAACTCCGGGCGGCCACGGCCGTGTTCGGGCGCCATGCCGTTGACGGAGTCGAGGCGGACGAGGGCGTTGAACTTCTCGCGGCGCTCGCCCTCCTTCGGCTGACGGACCGCACCGGTGATGTGGTCACCCTTGCGCAGACCGTTCTTGCGGACCTGGGCGAGGGAGACGTACACGTCGTTCGGGCCCGGGAGGTAGCCGGACGTCCGGATGAACGCGTAGTTGTCGAGGATGTCCAGGATGCCCGCGACGGGGATCAGGACGTCGTCCTCGGCGAGCTGCGGCTCGGCGACGTCGTCGCGGCCACGGCGGCCACGGCGGTCGCGGTAACGGCCGCGACGGCCCCGGCGGCCGCCCTCGAAGTCGTCGTCGTCCTGCTGGCGGTCCTGACGGCCGCCCTGCTGCTGGCCCTGCTGCTGACGCTGCTGGCCACCCTGCTGGTCGTCGCCCTTGCTACGACGGTCACGGTCGCGGTCGCGGTCACGGCCGCGCTCACGGCGGTCGCGGCGGCCACGGCCCTCGCCGTCACCGGCGTCGCCCTTGGCGGCCTCGCCCTGCTGGGGCTGCTGAGCCGGCGTTTCAGCCTTGGGCTCGGCCTTGGCCTCGGCGGCGACCGTCTCGGCGCTGCTCGCGGCGGGGCTGCCGGCCTCGGCGGTGGCGCGGCGGCGCCGGCGCTCGGTCGGCGCCTCGTCGCTGGCGGGCTGGCCGGGGATCTCGATCTGCTGCTGGGCCACGGCCTTCTCGGCAGGAGCCTCGGCCTTCTTCTCGCCGTCGACGGCGGCCTCACCCGTACGGGCCTTGGAGGTGGCGCGGCGCTTGGGCTTGGTCTCGGTGGCCGGCTCGGCCTTGGGGGCGGCGCCCCCGGCGGCCTGCGCCTCCTTGATGACCTCGATCAGCTGGCTCTTGCGCATCCGCGCGGTGCCCCTGATGCCGAGGCCCGAGGCGACCTGCTGCAGCTCGGCCAGCACCATGCCCTCAAGGCCGGTACCGCGGCGCCGCCGGGAGCCGGCACCGGTGGCAGGCGCGGAGGCGTCCGTGGCGGGCGCGGCAGCGGTCTCCTCGACACGTGCGCCCATCAGATCGGTGGTGTCGCTCACGAAGGGTCCTTCCCTGGAGCGGACGTCGGCCTGTCTGGCTCGGCGACCGGTTGTGCTGTCCGGCTACGGTCCTGTCTTCCGTGAACCGTGCCGGGGCGGTGGTCCGCCAAAGCGGCGGAAGAAATGTGCGGTGATGGCGCTTCCGCGAGCCGTGACACCCAGTGTCACTTGGCGTGGTAGCACCGATTCCGAAGCGTGCCCGGCGGCCCGCTCAATGTCCGCATACGACGTACTGCCCAGGTACGGCGCACGGAACACGGAGTGGCGTGGGAGGCTCCCGGAAGAATGTCTGTCCCGGACTGGGACACGAGGCACCTCGCCATGGTGGGGTCGGGTGCAGACTTGAGGTTAACACTACCGGATCCAACAAACATTCCCCCTCTCGAAATCCGGCAACCGTGTGTCAGGTCGCAAGCGGCAGCACGCTCGCTCCCTGGACATCGAGGTCCAGCCGGTTCGCCGCCCAGCCCGCACCTGCGAGGTGGGCGACCTTGTCGGCGCTGTCGGCGTCGGCCAGCGCCATGACGGTGGGTCCCGCGCCCGAGATGACGGCCGGAATGCCGTCGGCGCGCAGCCGCTCCACCAGCGCGGCGCTCTCCGGCATGGCCGGGGCGCGGTACTCCTGGTGGAGACGGTCCTCGGTGGCGGGCAGCAGCAGCTCGGGGCGCCGGGTGAGGGCCTCGACGAGCAGGGCGGCACGGCCCGCGTTGACGGCGGCGTCGACGTGCGGCACGGTGCGCGGCAGCAGACCGCGCGCGGTTTCGGTCAGCACCGGCTTTCCGGGCACGAAAACCACCGGAACGATGGAATCACCGGGCTCCATCCTGATCGCCCGGGCGGCGCCGGACTCCATCCAGGACAGGGTGAAACCGCCGAGCAGACACGCGGCCACGTTGTCCGGGTGGCCCTCGATCTCCGTGGCCAGTTCCAGCAGTGCCGCGTCGTCCAGGCGGGCCTCGCCGCCTATGGTCACGGCGCGGGCGGCGACGATGCCGGCGCAGATGGCGGCGGAGGAGGAACCGAGGCCCCGGCCGTGCGGAATGCGGTTGGCGCAGACGATTTCCAGGCCGCGGGGCTGTCCGCCCAGCAGATCGAAGGCTGTGCGCAGGGAGCGGACAAGGAGGTGAGACTCGTCACGCGGGAGAGTCTCGCTGCCCTCCCCCGCGATGTCGATGTGCAGCCCGGAGTCGGCCACCCGGACGACCACGTCGTCGTAGAGCCCCAGCGCGAGGCCGAGGGCATCGAAGCCCGGGCCGAGATTGGCGCTGGTGGCGGGAACGCGCACCCGGACGGCGGCGGCGCGGAACGCTGGACCGGCCATCGCTCGTTGACTCTCCTTGAGCTGCGTGACTGTCGAAGACATTCGATACGTATGTGAAGACCCTGAAGGCCGCGCAGACGGCGCGACGTCACCCCTGTGCGAGGGCATATGCAAGGGGCGGGTTCAGTACAGCCTATCGAAGGAAGGTTCTGTGGCGACATAGGGCGCACAGGAGGCGCACGATGCGTGTCGTAAGCCCCCTGTGCACCCCTCGCGAGGTGTGTCCGCTCAGGCCAGGCCGAGGCGCTCGGCCGCGGCGGCCGCGTCGACCGGCACGGTGACCGGCTGCGGGGCGCCGGCGACGGCCCAGTCGGGGTCCTTCAGGCCGTTTCCGGTGACGGTGCACACGATGCGCTGCCCCGGGTCGACCCTGCCCTGCTCGGCGGCCTTCAGCAGACCGGCCACGGAGGCGGCGGAGGCGGGCTCCACGAAGACACCCTCCTGCGCGGCCAACAGGCGGTAGGCGCGCAGGATTTCACGGTCCGTCACCTCGTCGATGGCACCGCCCGACTCGTCGCGCGCGGCGAGGGCGTACTGCCAGGAGGCCGGGTTGCCGATGCGGATGGCGGTGGCGATGGTCGACGGGTCCTTGACAACCTCACCGCGCACGATCGGGGCGCTGCCGGAGGCCTGGAACCCCCACATCCGCGGGGTCTTGGAGGCGATGCCGTCGGCGGCGTACTCCTTGTAGCCCTTCCAGTAGGCGGTGATGTTGCCCGCGTTGCCCACCGGCAGGACATGGATGTCGGGTGCGTCGCCGAGCATGTCCACGATCTCGAAGGCGGCTGTCTTCTGACCCTCGATACGCACCGGATTGACCGAATTGACCAGCGCCACCGGGTAGTTGTCGCTCAGCGCCCGCGCGAGCGTGAGGCAGTCGTCGAAATTGCCGTCGACCTGGAGGATCTTGGCGCCGTGCACGAGGGCCTGGCCCATCTTGCCGAGCGCGATCTTGCCCTGCGGCACGAGAACGGCCGAAACCATCCCCGCGCGCACGGCGTAGGCGGCGGCACTCGCCGACGTGTTGCCGGTGGAGGCGCAGATGACGGCCTTGGCCCCCTCCTCCTTGGCCTTGGAGATGGCCATGGTCATGCCCCGGTCCTTGAAGGATCCGGTGGGGTTGGCCCCCTCCACCTTCAGGTGGACCTCACAGCCCGTGCGCTCGGAGAGCACCTGCGCGGGCACGAGGGGCGTACCGCCCTCGCGGAGCGTCACGACCGGCGTGGTGTCGGATACCGGCAGCCGGTCCCGGTACTCCTCGATGATTCCGCGCCACTGGTGGGTCATTGCTGGTTACTCTCCTTCAACCCGCATGATGCTGGCGACACCCCGCACGGTGTCGAGCTTGCGCAGCGCCTCGACGGTCCCCGACAGGGAGGCGTCGGACGCGCGGTGGGTGACGACGACGAGGGAGGCCTCGCCGTCCTTGCCCTGCTGGCGCACCGTATCGATCGACACCCCGTGCTCGGCGAACACGGTCGCGACCTGGGCGAGAACACCCGGTTTGTCCGCGACGTCGAGGCTGATGTGGTAGCGCGTGACGACCTCGCCCATGGACGAGACGGTCAGGGCGGCATACGACGACTCACCGGGCCCCGTTGCGCCGTTGAGCCGGTTACGGCAGACGGCGACGAGGTCGCCGAGCACGGCGGAGGCGGTGGGAGCGCCGCCCGCGCCGGGGCCGTAGAACATGAGCTGCCCGGCCGCGTCGGACTCCACGAAGACGGCGTTGTACGCGCCGCGCACGGAGGCGAGCGGGTGGGTCAGCGGAATCATCGCGGGGTGCACACGCGCGGTGACGGACTCCCCGTCCGCGGCCCGCTCACAGATGGCGAGCAGCTTGATGGTGCAGCCCATCTCCTTCGCCGAGCGGAAGTCGGCAGCGGTGACCTCGGACATGCCCTCGCGGTAGACGTCGTCGAGGCGCACGCGCGTGTGGAAGGCGATCCCGGCGAGGATGGCGGCCTTGGCGGCGGCGTCGAACCCCTCGACGTCGGCGGTCGGGTCGGCCTCGGCGTACCCGAGGGCGGTGGCCTCGTCGAGCGCCTCCTGATACCCCGCGCCCGTGGAGTCCATCTTGTCGAGGATGAAGTTGGTGGTGCCGTTGACGATCCCCAGCACCCGGTTGACCTTGTCACCGGCGAGGGACTCGCGCAGCGGGCGGATCAGCGGGATGGCACCGGCGACGGCGGCCTCGTAGTAGAGGTCCTTGTCGTTCTCCTCCGCCGCGGCGTGCAGGGCGGCCCCGTCCTGGGCGAGCAGCGCCTTGTTGGCGGAGACGACGGAGGCACCGTGCTCGAAAGCGGTGGTGATGAGCGTCCGTGCGGGCTCGATCCCGCCGATGACCTCGACCACCACGTCGATGTCCCCGCGTTTGACGAGGGCGGTGGCGTCGGTGGTAACGAGTTCCTGCGGGATGCCCTCGCGGATCTTGGAGGGCCGCCGTACGGCGACGCCCGCGAGCTCCACCGGGGCACCGATCCTCTGGGCGAGGTCGTCGGCGTGCGTCGTCATGATGCGCGCCACCTCTGAGCCGACCACTCCACAGCCCAGCAGCGCCACCTTCAGCGGACGCGTACGCATCATCCGACCTCGTTTCCTCATACCGTCTACGGTTGGACCAGTCTCACTCACCGGACGGGAGTTTCTACCCTTCGTCCGGATCGTGAGACATCTATTTCATTTGTACGGGGGTGGAAGACCGCAGATCTTTCACCCGGTGTTTCCGCGGGTGCGGGTCACCCGACGTCGAGACGCAGGAGGTCCTCCTCCGTCTCGCGCCGGACGATCACCCGGGCCTCGCCGTCCTGCACGGCGACGACCGGTGGCCGCAGCACATGGTTGTAGTTGCTGGCCATGGACCGGCAGTACGCCCCCGTGGCCGGTACGGCCACGAGATCACCCGGCGCCAGATCGGCGGGCAGGAACGCGTCCTTCACGACGATGTCCCCGCTCTCGCAGTGCTTGCCTACGACACGCGCGAGCATCGGCTCAGCGTCGCTGGTGCGGGAGACGAGGGCGACGCTGTACTCGGCGTCGTACAGCGCCGTCCGAATGTTGTCGGACATACCGCCGTCGACGGAGACATACGTACGCAGCCCCTCCAGCGGCTTGACGGTGCCGACCTCGTAGAGCGTGAAGGCGGTCGGCCCGACGATGGCCCGCCCGGGCTCGACGGAGATGCGAGGCGTGCGCAGCCTGGCGGACTCGCACTCACGCGTGACGATCTCGGTGAGCGCCTTCGCGATCTCGTGCGGCTCGCGCGGGTCGTCGTCGCTGGTGTAGGCGATACCGAGACCACCGCCCAGATCGATCTCCGGCAGCTCGACCCCGTGCTCGTCCCGGATGTCCTTGAGCAGCCCGACGACGCGGTGCGCGGCGACCTCGAAGCCGGACATGTCGAAGATCTGCGACCCGATGTGGGAGTGGATCCCGATCAGCTGGAGCCCGTCGAGCTGGAGTGCCCGCCGCACGGCTTCCGCCGCCTGCCCCCCGGCGAGCGGAATCCCGAACTTCTGGTCCTCGTGGGCGGTGGCGATGAACTCATGCGTGTGAGCCTCCACGCCGACGGTGATCCGAATCTGGACCTTCTGCCGCTTGCCGAGGGACTGCGCGATGTGGGCGACCCGCACGATCTCCTGGAAGGAGTCAAGCACGATCCGCCCGACGCCGGCCTCGATGGCCCGCTGGATCTCTTCTGCGGACTTGTTGTTGCCGTGGAAGGCGATGCGCTCGGCGGGCATCCCGGCGGAGAGGGCGGTGGCCAGTTCCCCACCGGAGCACACATCCAGATTGAGCCCCTCCTCGTGGAGCCACCGCACGACGGCCCGGGACAGGAACGCCTTCCCGGCGTAGAAGACATCGGCGCCGGCTCCGAAGGCGGTGCGCCAGGCGCGCGCCCGGGCCCGGAAGTCGGTCTCGTCGAGGATGTAGGCGGGGGTGCCGTACTCCTCGGCGAGCCGCTTCACGTCGACACCGCCGACGGTGACGACACCATCGGCGTTACGGGCGACGGTCTGGGCCCAGACCTTCGGGTCGAGGGTGTTGAGGTCGGCGGGCGGCGCAGCGTAGTGCCCTTCGGTCAGGACGTCGGCGTGACGGGGCCCGGCGGGGTGGGCGGAACGGCTCATGACGGTGACTCTCAGACTCTCTGTCTCTCTCCGGGGCGTCTCTCGCGAGGGCCCTCAGAGGTGTTCGGGTGCGTCGATGCCGAGCAGGGACAGGCCACCGGCCAGCACCGTCCCGGCGGCTTCGGCGAGGGCGAGCCGGGCGCGGTGGGCGGCCGAGGGTTTCTCCTCGCCGCACGGAAGCACACGGGGCAGGAAGGGCAGCACGGCATCGGCGACGGTGACGAGATGCCGGGCAAGCCGGTCCGGGGCACGGTGGGTGGCGGCCGCGGCGAGGATGCGGGGGTGGTCGGCCAGGGGGGTGAGGAGGGGGTGAGGGGTGTCGCCGGTACCGGTCTTGCCGGGGGCGCCGGCATCGATGGCGCCGTTGCCTGTGCCGATGTGGACCGGGCCGGGCTCGGCGGTGAAGCCCAGGCGGGCGGCGTTGCGGCTGAGGGACCGGATGCGGGCATGGGCGTACCGCACCCGGAACAGCGGATTGCCCTCCCGCTGGACCAGGTGATCGGCGGTGATCCGGGGCCGGTCGTGCGGGGCGGGGTGAAGCAGGGCCCACTGGGCGGCGTCGGGCCCGAGCGGCGCGGGGTCCTCGGGCGCGGGCACGGGCCGCAGATTGACGGGCTCACCGTGCTCGACGGTCCCTCGCGCCCCCTGCGTGGCGACGATCCGTACGACGGCGTCGGCGACCACCTCGGCCCGGACCTCGTACGGCACACGCAGCGCGACGACCTGCCCGGCGAGGGCGTCACCGTGCCCGTACTCGGCACCGCGGTCCCGGATCTCCTGGACGAGCCCGGTGACGGGATCGGCCTGCGCGTCGAGGCTGATGTTGAGAAAGCCGGGCCCGGTGACGACGACGTCGCGGATACCGTCGGCGCCGACGAGCCGGGCCCGCAGAACCTCGGCGACCCGCAGCGCCGGCTGCCCGGCCGGCCGGGCGAGCTGCAGGGCCACGTTGGTGGCGAAATCCCCGCACCCCCCGGGCCCCGGCTCGGTCACCACGACCCGCTCGGGCACGGTCACACTCAGCTCCCCGTCATCCACAGCACAACGCACCGCGTGCAACACGGTGCGGGACAGCTCGACGGGGGTCACGGGACAAGCGTAGGGGAGGGTGGGGGTGGGTAGACGAAGTGGTTCTCAGTGTGGGACGGGGCGGGGGCGACAGACACCACCACCGGCCCTGACCCCTGGCCCCAACTACCCGACCTGGCCACCGGCTCTAACCGCCGGACGAAATCCGCCCAGGTACGCCGTTGGAGACTCCGCCGGAGACCCCACCGACGCCCCCGCCCCCCGACCCCTCGTCACTGTCCCCGCCCCCGCCGCTCCCACCCCCGCCTCCGCCTCGATGCCCTTGTCCCCCGTCCTCGCCGCCTCCGCCGTCTTCACCGCTCCCGCGCTCTATGAGCTGCTTGACGAGCCGGACGAGTTCGGCGGGTTCGAAGGGCTTGGCGAGGAAGGCGTCGACGCCGACGTCGAGGCCGGTGTCGACCTCGTACTGCGTACACGCGCTGATGATGGCGAGGGGCAGATGGTGGGTACGGGGATCGGCGCGAAGGCGCGCGGCGGTACGCAGGCCGTCCAGCCGGGGCATGACGACGTCGAGCGTGACGACATCGGGGCGCACCTGGTGCACCACGTCCAGACACTCGGCACCGTCGGCCGCGGTCACGACCTCGAGCCCTTCCAGCTCAAGATTGACCCTGATCAGCTGCCGGATGACCTTGTTGTCGTCCACAACAAGCACCCGACCCGAGGCGCCTGGCACAACTCGAGAGTAGGTCGGGACCAGCCACCGCGTCCGGGTTTTCCCCACTTCCACCCCGTACAGGGGAACCGCCCCCCACGGAGCGGACCCGCCCCACCCGCACAACGGCTCCACTCCGCCCGGCACGGGGGCCGGCCCGGTTGCCCGCCAAAGAAATCGGGTTCCTGATCACCCCTGCGGACCTGCTAGTGTTCTACCCGTCGCCGCGAGCGAAGAGCTCCGCAGCCGACACGCCCCCGTAGCTCAGGGGATAGAGCAACGGCCTCCGGAGCCGTGTGCGCAGGTTCGAATCCTGCCGGGGGCACTCGCCGGTCAGAGACCCAAAACCACGGTCTGACCAGGGCGGATGCCGACAGAAAAGGGCGGGAGTCAGTCTCACTGACTCCCGCCCTTTCTCACTCTCTCTCACTGATTGTGCGTGAGGAGTGCGTGAGCCACGCACGGCTCACGCGGCGTCCGACGGCCCCCACCCCATCGCCTTTTCGATCTTCCTGTTGTCCTCCTCCTCACTGTTGTCGAGACAGCCCGCATAGTGGCGGTCGATGACCTCGGGGGACGTGCCCGCGCGGCGGGCCACCTCCGCGACCGGGAGGCCGGAACGGAGCCAGTCCGTGATGCACGTGGCGCGGCCGTCGTACGGCTTCCCAGCGAGCGGCGACGCCACCTTGTGGGGCGGGAAAGCGAAGGGGCGAGCCTCCTCCCAGACGCGCCAGTAGCTGGACGTCCCCACCAGGCCGCCCCGCTCGTTCTGGAACACGCGGCCGTCGGCCGCGGTGCCGAACTCCTTCACGTGCGCCCGGAGCAACGCCACGAGGATGGGCGGAATCGGCACCGGCCGGTCCGTCTCGGGGTCCCGCATCTTCAGCCCCCGCTTGTCGTGCCGCTCACCTGAGTCGGTCCATTTCTTGCCCGACACGGGGCGTGTCTCCCGAAGAGTGAGAACGCCCCATCCCGTTTCCGGCAAGTGGCAGTCGTCCAGCCGTAGCCCCACGACTTCCGCCGGGCGCATTGCGGCGTAAAGGATGCAGCCGAAGAAGGCGACCAGACGCCTTCCCCGGTTTCGGTGCACCGATCCCACATACGAGACGGCGGCAAGGAACTCCCGCCCCTGCACTGCGTTCATCAGTACACGCGGATCCACCGCACCACGGCCCGCAGTGGCGTAACGTTCCAAGCCGGTGATCGGGTTTTCATCCAGATAACCCTTCTGGCTCGCGTAGGTCATGGCCGCGTTGAACCCGCGCCGACGACGCTTGTATGTGTCCTTGGCAGCCAATTTTCCATCCAGCCTGTAGGCCAGCCGGTAATGGACGTCCTCAGCGATGCTGGTTCCCCTCAGAGCCGAGAGAGGGAGGGAGTTCGCCGCGAGCCACGCGCACGCTTTCTCCAGGTCCGCCGGGGGCTCCTCGTTCTCGTGAGCCGGTACGACAGCCCACCTCACGGCCCGCCGCACGATCCGGAGATCCGGGGCATCTGGTTTGTCGCCGATCATCCCCAGAGCCGCAGACGCAAGGCTGTCGGCGAACCCCTCTCGCGTCTTTGCCGCTGCTGTACGCCAACGACGCTTCATGAACTCCCGCGAGAACTCCCACCAAGTGGGATCCGGCTTTTGCTCAGCCTGAGCAGCCGCCGCTTCCGCCTGCCGGATTTCCGACTCAGGCAAGCCTGATTCCACATCGAACGATTCGCCCTTTCGCATGGCTTGCCGCAATTCTGAACGGCGATTATCGGCAAGCGTGAAGGTGGCGAACGATGCATAGCAACGCTTGCCCGCAACAGCCCAACGGAGTTGATATGGGGCGCTCTTACTTCTCACCTTGCTGATGCCCCATACGCGTACGTCATTAGAGAAGACGCGTTCCTTGTTGGCGCCAGGGCGCTCACTTCCGTGAGCGCCCTGAGTTCCACCGGTCGTGCCGTGGTTCACGCGGTTTCCTCCAACGCGGCAATCCATCGGTCCAGTTCGGAGCGACGTATCCGTACGGAGCCGTTCGGGAGCTTGATTGCCCTCGGGCCTTTCCTCAGCTGACGCCACCGGTGGAAGGTCGACAGAGGCACTCCGATTTCCTCGACGACTTCGGAGATGGTGAGCATTTGGTCACGCGCCACGTTCGGCTCCCTTCCAGGGTTCGTTGGCGGGCCGAGAGTCGGACAGTCGGACACTGGGGGTTTGGGGGTGTCCGGCCTGTTCATGCAGGTCAGAGGGGGTAATCGGACAGTCGGACACCTAGGACACCTCCGGGGGTGGGGTGTCCGCGTAGTAGCGGCCTCCAGCGCCCTTGGTGAGCTGTCCCACCTCCGCCATGCGGGAGCAGTAGCGGCGGACGGTGTCCGCGTCGACGTCCGGCAGCGCGGCGACGATGTCCCGCGGCCGGACCCCGGGGTTCTCGCGGACGTGCCGCAGGATGGCCGCGCGGGTGTCGCCGATGGTGTGGTCCGTCACCGGCCCATCGAGCATCTGCCAGGCACCAGAGGCGGCTTGGAACTTCAGGGCGTACTCGGCTTCGTCGACGTCGCGTCCCGTGACGTGCAGGATGCCGTCTGCCTGCCCGCGTGCCCGCTTGAGCACGAGGGTGGCGTCTGCGGCTCCGGCGATGCCGTTGGTGCCGGACACCTCGGTCAGGAAGTCGTCCGAGCCTGCCTTGCGGACGTGGTGGACGAGCACCACGGCGATGCCGTAGTGGTCGGCGATCCGCTTGGCGTAGCCGACGGCGACATAGTCCGCGTCGTAGGCGGACACGCCCTGCGGGGCGGGGCCGCGCATCTTGGCGAACACGTCGATGACGACCATGCGGGCGTCGGGGTTGCGCTCCAGCCAGTTGGCGATGGCGTCGCTGCCGCCCTGGGGGAAGGGCGGGCATTCGGTGACCAACGTCAGCCCGGCCGGGGCCGCCTGTCCCCCGAGCATCTTGCCCATGCGGGTCTGGAGACGGCGCGGGGTGTCCTCCAGGGCGAGGTAGAGCACGGGTCCGCCGTCGACCGGCAGCGTGTCGAAGGCGTGCCCGCCGGCCGCGACCGCGAGGGCCAGGCCGAGGGACAGCCAGGACTTGCCCACCTTCGGGGGTCCGGCGAGCAGGTTGACGCCCTCGGCGAGGATGCCGGGCACGGCCCACTTCGGCTCCGGGAAGTCGGCGGCCATGAGCTGATCCGCGGTCCATGCGGTGCGCGGGCGCTCCCGCTTCGGCAGCTCCCGCGGGGCCGCCTCGGGGTCGCTGGGCACGGAGTAGAGGTGCAGTGGGGGGATGGGGTTGCGGCCCTTGTCGGGCTCGTCTGGGGGCGGGGGGATGGGGTTGCTGTTCATGCCGCGACCTGCCGGGGGCGGTTGGCTCCGGCTCGCAGGCCGGAGGCGATGGTGCGGCGTGCCTCGCGCTCGCCCTGGCCGACGCTGAGCGCGGCTTCGGTGAGCTTCTCGGTCACCTCGTATGCGTCCAGCTCTCCCCCGGCGACCAGCTGACCCAGCGCCACGGACGCGTAATACAGGGCGTTGTTGTGCTGGTGGGCGCCGGAGTTGGTGACGCGGGCCAACTCGCCGTTGAGCGCGGCGTTCAGGAACTTGCCGCGCCGGTCGTGGGTGGTCAGCGGGACCGTGACCGGGCGCTGCGGGGGCAGCGGGGCGGGCCGCAGCAAGGTGGTCAGCCAGTCCGGCAGCGCGGCCACAGGCGCGGCGTAGACGGTCGTGTAGGGGCGGCCGTTGACGATGCTGCCCGCGGCGACGACGTAGCCGCCGGCCGCGCGGGTGTCGACCTTCCAGCCGAGTTTGCCCGCGGTGTTGCGCAGCGGCTCGCCCTCAGGGGCGGCGTAGTAGAGGTGGGTGCCGCCGCTGGGAGTCTTCACGATGTGCGCGGCGGGCAGCAGCTCGGCGAAGCCGTCGTGCGGCTCGCACGCGACGAGCGGGGCGTCGTCGCCGTGGCGCTCGCGCAGGGCGAAGAGCACGCCCACCCCGTCGTGGATGTCGGGGTGCGTCCAGGCGGGCGGCGGGGTGTCGTTCGGGCCCTTAGGCACGTCCAGGTCGACGACGACCAGACCGGAGGGGCCGGTGGCGATGCCGACGTTGTAGGGGGCGTGCGTCCAGCACCGGGTGATGCGTTCGCGGTCGGTGGTGGCGCGGGTCTCCCAGTCGGCGACGGCGGGGCGCTTGTCGCCGGGGATGAGGGGGAAGACGTGCCAGCCCCGCGACGCGGCGTCGAGCGCAGAGGTGAGCTGGTCGGAGGGGCGCGGTTGCGTCATGCTGGTAGCTCTCCTGATTCCTTGGAGGGACGGGAGTAGCCGGGGTGGGTGCAGGCTTTGGCGAGACGGCACCCACCCCGGGCGTATCTAGAACGGCGGTTCGTTGCCGGGGGCCGGCGTGCCCCATCCGCCGTTGGCCGGGGCGGCTCCGGCGGGGGCGGGGGTGTTCCACGCGTCGTTGGCCGGGCCGGACGGGGCGGCGCCGTTGCGCTGCGCCTTGGCGACCGTGGCGGTGGCGAAGCGCAGGGACGGGCCGATGTCGTCGACTTCCAGCGCGAGCATGGACCGCTTCTCGCCCTCGGGGGTCTCCCAGTTGTGCTGCCGCAGGCGGCCGACCACGACCACGCGCGTGCCCTTGCCGAGCGTGTCGGCGATGTGGTTGGCCAGCTCCCGCCATCCGGTGCAGCGCAGGAACATCGCCGTTCCGTCCTGCCACTGGCCCGACGTCTTGTCGTAGGAGCGCGGGGTCGAGGCGACGGTGAACTTGGCCATGGCCACACCGGAGGGGGTGTAGCGAAGTTCGGGGTCGTCGGTGAGGTTGCCGACGATGGTGATGGGGGTCTCTCCCACGGACATGTGGATCACTCGCTTTCGGTGTTGGTCGGGTTGGTGCCGGAGGTGCGGTGGTCGGCGGTGACGTACAGCCGCAGCCGCTTGCGGTCGCGGGTGGGGTACTGGCGTGCCGGGCCGGTGTCGAACGCGGCGGCCAGTGCCTGACTGATCCGGTCGGCGTCGCCCGGCGGGCAGATGACGCGGATCTCGAACACGCTGGATCTCCCTTCTCAGGACAGCGGGGGCTGGTGCCAGGGCGGCAGGGCGTTGAGGACGCGGTCGCGCCAACGCAGGGCATAGGGCAGGCAGTTGGCGCAGTTCTTGTGCGTGTGGCCGGGCATGGGCGGGCGCTTGCGGGCGTGGTAGCTCCACGCCGCGGAGTCCGCGGAGGCGAGCAGGTGGCCGACCTGTTCCAGACCGAGGGTCTTGAAGCCGAAGCCGTGCAGGCGCAGTCCGCGCGCGGCCATGGCGGTGACGATCGCGGCGCCCTCGCGGGTGGACTGCAACCGACACACCGACCCGAGCCCCACCACGGGCTCACGGGCGAGGTCGACACCGGCCCGCGCGTACCGCTCGGCGCACCATTCGTAGTCCGCGATGGTGCGGCCTTGCAGGACGGGGATGATGCGCAACTCGGGGGCGAGGGCGCGCAGTTCCAGGAAGTTCGCCACGGTGCGGCGTTGGTGCTCGCGCACGCTCAGGCGAGTCCCGGCAAAGGTGAGCGGGCCCGCGGTGCCGCCGTGGATGATCAGGTCCTCACACATCCAGTCCTGCGGTGCGGCCCAGTCGTAGGGGCCTACGCACTCCCATATGCGGCGCAGGTCATCCACGTACTGGCGCGGGGCGCGCGTCCAGCGGCCATGCCGCTGGAGTTCGGTGAACCCGCCGGAGTCGACCGCGTACGGGCCCTGTGCCGGGTGCAGCTTGACCGCGGCGGCGAAGTGCTCGGACTTCAGGAACAGCGGCACACGGGTCAGCCGCACCCAGTGCCGCTTGTGGGTGGTCAGGTAGAACCTCACCGCTCACCCCGCGCGGCCGGGAGCTCCGGCAGGCCCGCGGCTTCCAGCGCCGTGGGGTCGAAGCCGGGCAGCGTGGCGCGGGTGACGAGCGCCTGCGCGAGCTGTTCGGCGTAGGCGGCGCCCGCGCGGGCCACCTCAACCTGCGTGGTGGCCCGGAGGGTTTCGACGCGCTCGACGTGGGCGTACTCCTCGCGCCGCTCGGCCATGTGCCGCTCGTGGTCGAGGGCGTCGCGCCGGTCCTGGCGCCAGTGGCGGGCGGCGAAGCAGTAGGCGAGCACGGTGGCCAGCGCCCACAGCAGCAGCGGCAGGGGCAGACCGTCGGCGTATCCGGCGACCCCGGCCAGGGCGAGGCTGCCGGAGGCGGCGTAGCCGACGGCGGCGAGCACGCCCTCTCCGGCGCGGGCCAGGGTGGCGCCGCCCGCCGCGGCCCCGGCGGCGAGCACGGTCATGAGGGCGGCGTTGCCGACGGAGTGTTCGGCGCCGTTGGCGTTCCAGATCCGGGCCAGCGCGAGCACGGTCGTGGTGGCGACGGCGGGCGCGGCCTTGGGCGCGGCGATGGTGAGCCAGTGCCGGGCGACGAGGGGTTCGTTCACGGCGTTCCTCACAGGTTGGGCAGCGCGTCGACGAGGGCGCGCATGAGGTGGTTGACGGTGGGGGCGGCGCCGCTGGTGGCGAGGTAGAAGCCGAACATCGCGGCCACGAACGCGGAGCCGAAGCCCAGCGCGCGGGAGCGCAGCAGGATGACGAGCAGAGCGCCGAAGATGACAAGCAGGGAGATGGTCACGGCCATGCCGGCGGGTCTCCTTTGGATGAGTCGATGGGGTGGTCAGCGAGTGCCTTCGCGGTAGATCCGCGCGGCGCGGTTGTAGAGCCAGCGACCGACGCGGACGCGCTTGCCGCGGCCCTTGCAGCGGCGACACGTCTTGCCGCGCTTGGGGCGTCCCTTGCGGTCGGTGGTCGTGGCGAAGCCGAAGCCGTGGCACTTGCGGCAGGTGCCGAACGGGCTGCCCGCACACACGCTTGCGTAACCGAGAGTGACGAGTATCAGGCAGGCGACAGCAAGGACTATGGGGGTCACGAGGGGCCCTCCCAGGCGGTTTTCGGGGTTTCCGCAGGTGGGGTGCTATTTACTAGCTCGCAGATCAGATGCGATATGGGGTGCTAGCGAGGGTGCTACCGGTAGCAGGTGTGGCTGCTACCGGTAGCACCGAGCTGGGTTAGGCGGCACCCCGCTTTTCGTCACGCTCCGCAATCGCGGTGAGGAGGTCGGCGCGGGTGATGCCGCGGCGGGTGGTGCGGGTGCCGTCGTCGGTCGTCCCGGCCACGTCGCGGGTCTTGATGCCGTGCGGCTTGAGCGCGCTGGTGACGTTCTCGCCCTTCCAGCCGCCGTAGACCTCCGGCCGCAGCTCCGCCAGCCGGGCGGCGATCCGCTCGTTCCACACCCGCTCCTCGGTCGGCGGCACGATGGCGGCGACGTCGGCGAGCAGGTCGTAGGACGGTCCGGTCGTGCTCTCGGCTTCCTCCCCGAGCGCGTGCCCGGACAGCGTGCCCTCGGCCTTGCGCAGCGCGTGAGCGCGCTGGGCGATGGCGTGGGTGGCGTTGTCGTCCAGGTAGGCGGTGCGGACCACGACCGGCAGCGCGGTGGCTCCGGCGAGGTAGCCGTTACCGGCGTCGATCTCCGGGCGGAACGAGGTGGCGCGCACGCCGTTCTTGTACGCGGACGTGCCGAGAATCATGTCGTTCTCGACCTGCCCGGCGACCTTGAGAGCGAAGCGGATGGACACGTTGCCGCTGATCCCGGTCGGGAGCGAGTCCTTGTCCGGGCGCTGCGTGGCCAGGACCAGGATGACCCCCAGCGCGCGGCCGAGCTTGATGATGAACTCAGCGTCCTCACCAGCCTGTTTGCCGTACTTGGGGTGGGCGAACAGGTTCTGGCACTCGTCGAACACGCCGACCAGCGGCCACAGCTTCAGGGAGCGCTTGTCGGCGATCTGCCGGGTGATGCGCTTGTCCGGGCACAGGTCCCGCGGCAGCTTCTTGATCGCAGCCGCGCGGCGCATGACCTCCGCCCGCAGCAGCTTCAGCGAGTCGGCCGCGTACTTGATCGAATCGTCGTCGATGCCGGACACGAACCGGTGGCTGACGCATTCGAGGGAGTCCAGGTCGCCGGTGCCCTTGTTCTCGTGCAGCCACAGTTCCACCGACGGATCCAGCGCGGCGCCGCAGGCCAGCACCCGCACCGAGGCGGTCTTGCCCTGGCCCGGCAGCGAGCCGATCAGGATGTTGTGCTGGATCATCGGCACCGACTGAGCGCGTCCGCGCGGGTCGATGCCGAACGGGTTGCGCTTGAAGATGTCGTGCCGACGCGCGTTGGCCAGCTGCCACTTGACGATGCCGGTCTTGGACAGGTCCCTATCCCCCACCCACAGGATGAGGCGCCCCTCGTGCTCGTTGGGGTCGGCGTCGGGCCACACGCAGCCCAGCGGGCGGCGCAGGCCGGAGGCGAGTCGAGCGCGCCGGTCGGCCACGTCGGCGACCGTCACGCCCAAGGGCAGGTCAATGTCCGCGCGCCAGCCGGGCCCCTCGCGGGTGATCGGGGCGACGAACCGGATGCCGTCCTGCCCCTTGGCGACCGCGGAGGCAATCTGCCCGATGCCGATGGACGCCATGGCCTTGACCACGATGTCGCTGGTCAGCTTCTGCACCTCGGTCTTGATGACCGCACGGGTGGCCAGCGGCGCATCGGCCGGCGCCCCGGCCACTCCGCAGCCCAGCACCAGCAGCGTTGCGGCGATGACCTGCGTCATCGGCTGCGCCCCGAAGACGAGGAACAGGCCGATACCCAGGGCGACGATGCCGCCCAGGATGGTGAGGATGGTCCGCAGCCGTACCCGGCGGTCGCGCTGCCTCGACAGCTTCAGGTACTCGTCGACCTGCTCGCTCGTGGCGGTGTACTGGCGCAGGCGTTCACCCTCGGCGTCCATGGCCCAACGGCCGATCCGGCCCAGGAGATTGAGCGCCCCGCGCGGGGAGCGCCAGACCAGCTTGGGCAGGTAGAGGAACGGGACGCGCACCGCGTGGAAGGCGATGGTGTGGCCCACGTGCCCGGCCAGCCAGCCCAGCGCTTCGGTGAACTCCGTCCGGGACTTCGTCCATGCCGGGAAGACGTCCAGCCGCTTGGAGTTCTTGATGCGGTCGACCAGACCCGGGCCCGACACCGTCGGCACCTTCTGGTCGACCAGAGTCGGCCCACCCTCGCCCGACTCGGTCGGCTGCGAGTCGGGCGACTCGGGGGCTCGGGAGTCGGCCGACCGGTCGGCAGTCGAGTCGGCCGACTCGCCCCGGGCGGTGCGTGCCTTGTCGAGGTCGACCACGTCACCCCGCGCGGGGGTGCCGGGGTCGGCCATCTCGGCTTCCAGCCGGTTGAAGAGTTCGTTGTCGTCGTCGGGGTGTTTCACTGAGAGTCCTTCCGGATCTGCGGGAGGTGGGCCCGGCCGAACGCTGTAGGAGGTGAGCGGTCGGGCCCGTATGGAGAGAGGGTCAGCCCAGATGGGCCGTACGAGGGCGAACAGTGTGTTCGCCTTGTGCGGCCGGGCCGGTGGTGCGTGCCCCGGGCCGGATTCGATCCGGCGCCCTCACGGCGTGGTTGCCGGGGCTGCATGCCGCGCGGTGCGGGTCAGCGGCCGTGCCGCTCGCGGTTCTCCGCGTGGCTGAGCTGGGACGGCTCGGTACGCGGGCCGTCGACCCAGCAGAACGGGCGGATGCCGTCGGCCGCCTTGAAGACGCGGATCGCGGCACCGGCCGGGGCGTCCGGCAGGGCGTAGACGCGTCCGCCGTCGAGGGAGGCCAGCAGCCGGGCGCCGTGGTGCTCGCACCCGTCGGCGCCCGCGTTGACCGCGTCGAGCACGGTCACCACGACCGGGCCGACGCAGTCGGTCGGGTCCTCGGGGTGAGCTGCGGGGCAGCGGCGGTCCATGCTCACCACCACTTCGACTCCCTGCGGGGCTTGGGCGCCTTGCTGGGGTCGTGGCCGACCTTGCGCAGCTCGTGGGCGTAGAACCCGCCGGAGTTGGCGGTCAGGATGCCGGGCATGCCGTGCACCGACCAGACGCCGTTGAACGGCGGCTCCTCGTCGATGATGTGGCCGCGCTTGCCCACCAGGCGGGAATCCCGCTCACACGAGACGACCTGGACGATGTCACCGGCCTGGAACATCACCACCACCCCGAGGACTTCTTGGCGGCCTTCTCGGCGGCGGCCTCGCCCACGATCCGCTGCCGCTCCTTCTGCAGCGCGGCCAGTTCGGCGCCCAGCCGGGTGTTGACGGCGTTCCAGGCCTCTTCCAGGGCGCGTTCGGCGCGACCGGTGCTCTTACCGCGCAGTACCCGGTAGGAGCCGCCCACCAGGGCACCCCTGACCTTGCGACGCTCCGCACCGGTCAGCGGCCAAAACTCCTCTTTCTGCACCGCTTGGATCTTGCGTTCCGTCAGCCGGATCTCGCGGTCCAGACGGCTGGTGTTGGGCTTGGCCATGGTCAACCCCTCCTCGGGGATGGCGTGTTGGCGGCGGGCTGCAGGGCCCGCCGGGAGCAGATGGGGTTACAGGTCGAACAGGCCCGGCGCGTCGTCCACGGGCGCCGTGGCGCGGGCGCGGCGGGCGGCGGCGGTGTGGCAGTCCGGGCACCAGGCCCGCAGTTCGCCCGCGGGCAGGCGGGCGGCGGCGACGTCCGAGGCGAGCGGGTCGGCGGGGGCGGCCATCAGCCGCACCCGGCGCCCGTGCTTGCTGGTGTAGCCGTCGTGCTCGTGCAGGCACCGGCCGTCGCCCTTGGCGTGCGCGTTGCCGCACTGGCCCTCGCACTGGCAGCGGTAGCCGGCCGCGCGCATCACCGCGGTGAACACGGCGGCGCCGACCAGAGGTTGTGACTTCATGCCGCGGCCCTCCCCCACGCCTCAGGCTCGGATCGGGCGAGCAGGATGCGCAGGGCGGCAACGGCCTGCGGCCAGACCACGCCATTGCCGAGCGCCTTGAGCTGGGCGGTGCGGGACAGGCCGGGCACGGCGGTCACGTGGCCGTCGTCCAGGGCCATGAGCCATTCGACGAACGGCGGGTTCAGCCGTCCCAGATCGTCAGTTGGCCGGGGGGCGGGGCGGCCGATGACCTGCGCCCACCTTTCGACCGCCGCGGCGTACGGCCCCCAACGCTGCGGGCCGCGTCCGTCAGCGTCTCGCCGTGTCCCCAGGCCGGGTTCGCTCCGCTGCTGCTCTTCGCGTCCGTCGCGGTCGGCGTCGGCAGCAGCTCCCCCACCTCCGCGGCCAGGCTCTTGCCGTGCCTGCCCGCTTCCTGCGAGGGACTGCGCTTGGTCTGCCGGTTCTCGTTCGCCGACGCCCGCGGGGTGGGCAGCAGCGAGACGACGTGCCGCAGGTTCATCCCGCCCTGTGCCGCGTGCCCCGCTCCCGTGTTCTCCGAGGTCGATGGCGTCGGCAACAGCGCCACGGCGGTGGGCAGTTGTCCTCTCTGCCCACCCCCGCGCCAGTCCCGGGCCGCCGGAGTCGGCAGGCCAGGCGTAGAAGAAGAGCCGGTTGCGCTGGTGTGCGGCGCCGATGTCGCTCGCGCGTACACAGCACCAGTCCGCATCGAACCCGAGGGCGGCAAGGTCTCCAAGCACGGTGTCGAAGCCGAGGGAAAGGTGACCTGCGACGTTCTCAAAGACCGCGAGGCGGGGTCGTAGAACCCCAAGGGCGCGGGCGATGTGCGGCCAGAGGTGCCGGGCATCTGAGGTTCCCTTCCGTTTGCCCGCGGTGCTGAACGGCTGGCACGGATAGCCGCCGATGTAGATGTCGACCGGCTCGACGCCGTGCCAGTCGACGGCGGTGATGTCCCCGAGGTTGGGCACCTTCGGGTGGTGGTGAGCGAGGATGAGCGCGGCTCCGGGGTCGTTGTCCGCCACCCATGCCAACGACCCGCCGAACACTGCCTGGACGGCGATGTCCAGGCCGCCGTATCCGGTGCATACCGAGCCGATCCGCGGGGCGGTCATGCCGCCACCTCGATCACGGGCGCATCGGTGCGGGCGCCGGTCCGGCCGGCGCGGCGTCCGGTGACGGTGGCGAACAGCCAGCCGAGCCCCGCGCGGCGGGTTCCGGCGCGGGCCTGCTTGGCCGCGTACATCGCCTCATCCGCCCGCCGCAGCAGCCCGGAGAGGTCGTCGGCGGGGAAGTCCGCGGCGCGCACCCAGCCGAGCGAGACGGTCGTGCGGACGGCGGGGTCCTGGCCGTCGACCGGCCGGGCCAGCACACCGTGCAGCACGGCGAGCAGGTCGGCCGCGGTGCCGTGGTCGTCGATGAGGACTGCGGCGAACTCATCGCCCCCGAGCCGTCCGGCGACCCCCGAGCGGCCGACGTGGTGGGCGAGCCGGTCGGCGGTCGCCTTCAACAGGACGTCTCCCGCGGCGTGCCCGTGGGTGTCGTTGATGTGCTTGAACTTGTCGACGTCGGCCAGCACCACGACTGCCCGCGGGTCCTTGAGCAGGGCCGTGGCGCGGCGGGTGAAGCCGTCGCGGGTGCGTAATCCGGTCAGCGGGTCACGCCGGGCCGTGTTCAGGCAGCCTCGCAGCCACCACACGTGAACGGCCCACCCGGCGGCCAGCGGCAGCGCCGACAGCAGGACCGTGGCGAGGGTGTTCATGCCGCGGCCCCCTCGCCCTCGTCGGTGTCGTCGATGGGGTGCAGCCGTCGGCCGTCGGCCCGCTCGGTCAGCAACAGGTCCCGCAGCACACGGGAGTTGGCGGCCGAGCAGTGCAGCGTGGTGCGCAGCGCCTCGGCGTTGATCGCGTCATCGCTCCAGTCGGCGGTGACCTGGCGCGCCTCGGCGAGCAGTTCCGCCGGGGTCCGCGGCGCCTTGCCGGTCTTCGGCTTGGCCTTGCTGGTGCGCTTGCGCGGCGGCTTGGGCGCCTCCGGCTTCGGCGGCTCCGCATCCTGCGGCGGCACGGGCGGCATCTCGTCAGCGGCCGGGGCCAGCTCACCCAGCTTCAACAGCACCCGCTCAGGCCGGGGCGTCTTGGAGCGCCACCGACGGCCGAAGCGCTGCCGCAGCTGCGCGCGGGCCAGCTGACGTTCCCGCTCCCGGGCGAGCGCGTCCCCGTACGAGGTGATCTCCCACAGGGTCATGCGCCGCCACAGCGCGAAGGTGGACAGCGGGGCGAGCAGCCAGCGCGAACGCCGGATCTTCTCCATCCGCCGGCCGGTCACCGCGCCGATCCGGGAGGCGTAGACGTGGGCGGCGACCTCGGACAGGACCACCCACAGCAGCGGCATCGTGCCGTGGGCAACCTTCGCGGACAGCGACTGCCCGGCCGCGATGTTCAGCCAGCACGTCACCCCGGTCAGCGCCCACGGCACGAACCGCACCCAGCCCAACGGCATGTCCGTGCGAATCAGCAGCAGGAACGCCGCGGTGAACACCGGAATGGCCACGTCGATACCGACCGGCAGCATCCACGGGGAGGCGAACCCCCACCGGGCACCCGCGGCCGACACCGCCTCGAACGAGGACGCCAGGCCCAGCCCGCCGACCCCGGCCGCGAACACGGCGACCGCACCCAACAGCCACAGCTCAGGTTTCGACAGCGGAGGCACGGCAGGCCGTGCAGTCTCCGTCTCGGTCACGGTGGTCATGCCGCGGCCCCCTTCCGGGAGCTCCGGCGGCGCCGCGTGGGACGCGGCAGCGGCAGGACGTTGAACAGCTCCGGCGCGTAGGCCTCGATGGCCTCGGCGGCGATGCGGCTAACGTCGTCGGGAAGGGTCGGGTTGTCGGCGAGGATGTCCCGCGCGGCGTCCAGCCGGGCGGCTCGCTCCTCGGCGGTTTCGCCGTCCACCCCGAGCCAGAGTTCGAGCGGGGTGCCCAGGGCGAGTTCGACGAAATCGAGGTCGTTCACGGCCTGATGGCCGCCGATGTAGGTGTGCATGGATGCTCCTGAATCGGAGGGACGGGAAGGCGGAGCAGCCGCAGGCCTTTGGCGAGACGGCGACCGCTCCGGGGCCCCGGCCGCAGAGCGCGACGGGGTGAGTGCCCCGGGCCGGATTCGATCCGGCGCCCTCACGGCGAGATGCCGGGGCGGTGATGCGGGGTCAGACGGTGGCGACGATGAGCGCGGCGACCAGGAGCCACAGGTGGTGGAAGGACTGGTCAAGGGCGTAGGCGCCGGTACCGATGTGCGGGTTGTCGTCGCGGCCGGCGCGCGGGGCGCCCAGCCGGTAGAACTCGCCCTTACCGGTCACCTTGGCCAGCCAGGCGAGCGTGCTGCGGCGATCCGCCCACCAGTGAGTGACCGCGTCAACGCCCAAGCCCAGCACGGTGCCGAGCGCGGACAGGTGCAGGTCCAGCAGCCAGACGACCGGCAACAGGACGGCAACCTTGGTGAGCGTCAGGGTGGCGACATGCCGGGTGTCCGCGAGGCGGCCGACCCAGCCGGGACGGCCCTTGTGCGCGGACTGGTGGGAGGTCTGCACCCAGTGATCGCCCACGCTGTGTGCGACGTACAGGGCGATGAACACGGCGGCGAAGGTGGCGGCGTGCACGGCGGTCACCGGCTCTCGTCGCGGGTCTGAACGAGCTGAATGACCATGCGCGGGAAGTCGGCGACGCCGTCGAAGTGCGCGAACGTCACGCCGTAGGTCTCGGCCGTTTGAAGCATGCCGTGCAGAATCGCGGCGGCGTCCGCCACCTGATGGGCGGTCGGCCGGTGGCCAGGGGCGAACTGCGCTGCGGCCGACGCGATGCGGTGACCGATCTCGTTGAGGTCGTTCTGATTCATGGGCGTTCCTCAGTCGGAGGGACAGAGAGCCGGAAGGGGCCGCAGGCCTTTGGCGAGACGACGGCCACTCCGGAATCCCCCGGCCGCGACTGCGGCGGGGAAGCGCCCCGGGGCAGATTCGATCTGCCGCCTCACGGCTAAACCGGGGCCACAGCGCCGGAGCGCTGCGAGAGGTTGGGTTGCGCTGTACCTCACGCGGGACGGAGCCCGCGTGACCGCCTACTTGGCCGAGGAGAGGCGGCGTGATCCCCATTCAGTTGTCAAGGAACGAACGCTTCCGACGAGCGCGGTAACCCCTCGAAGGAGCTCCCGTAGCTGCAAAGCCACAGGACCCGCCGGACGTACATCGGTGCTGCACACCCGCTCAATGCGTGGTGTGTATTACCTACCACTCACGCTGACAGATCGATCCCGGGTCGTCAAGCGCTCTGGCTTTTTCGATCTCGGAACCGCCTGCTTCGCGGTGGTGACTCAACTGTCGCCAAGCGGAGGGCACTTCGGGAGCGTGCACTTGGGGGTGCACTCGTGCACTCCGATGTGCCCACCCCCTGCACCTCAGGCCTGACCTGCGTAGAGTGACGTTGAGTCAAGCTGGGACTTCGGCCGCTCATGGGGGTTCGATGGCAGACCGGAACGCCAGGCTGGCCGCGCTCATGCAGGAAGCTGACTTCTCGAACAAGTCGCTTGCTCGCGCGGTGATCGCCGCTGGCACTCGATCAAGCGAAGACGTCACCTGCGATCACACGTACGTCGGCAGGTGGCTCAACGGCTCGATCCCGCGGGGCAACATGCCGCAGTTCATCGCCGATGCGATTGGGCGCAAGCTGGGGCGCCGACTCACCATCGACGACATCGGGATGGGCGACGCGGCAGTTTCTGCCGTACAACCCGACTTGGGCTTGGACTTCGCAGACAAGCCCGAAGCCACAGCCAAGACCGTGACCGACCTATGGCGGGCCGACCTTGCTGAGGCTGAGGTTCTGGTCCGAGCGCACCCAGACTCTGCCGCATGGAACACGGCATCCCTCCGGTGGATCGTCGCCCCTCCGGACCGAGAGCTAACGCGACTGGGCAACCGGGCGATCGGCGCGGTTGACATCGAGATGGTGCGCTCAACCGCCGACGCGTTCAGCATGCTTGACGGGAAGTTCGGCGGCGGCCACGCCCGACGGGCGCTGATTCAGTACCTTCACACGGACGTCCGTCCGATGCTGGACGGGAAGTACTCCGACACCGTCGGCAAGCAACTCCACTCAGCCGTAGCCGAAGCTCTCTTGCTCGCCGGATTCATGTCGTACGACAGCGGCCTACACGGCATCGCGCAGCGGTACTTCATTCAGGGCTTGCGTATGGCTCAGGCGGCTGGCGACCGCCTGCTCGGTAGCAGCATCCTGTCCGCGATGAGCCATCAGGCGACCTTCCTCGGCCGGTACCAGGACGCTGCAACCCTGGCGCGTGCGGCGTACACAGGACCCGCCGGCAGCCTGGGGCCCACGATGGCCGCACATCACATCGCAATGGAGGCTCGGGCCCTTGCCCGACTTGGCGATGATCGGGGCTGCGACCTTGCCCTAGTTGAGGCGGAACGCAAGCTCAGCCAGCGGACAGCCGACAGCGATCCTGCGTACATCGCATACTTCGACGAGGTTGAACTTGCAGCCGAGATCGGCCATTGCTTCCGCGACTTGGGACGATCCGTGCAGGCGACGGAGCGGGGAGCAGGATCCATCGTCGGGGACGGCCTGAATACCCGAAGCGATTTCTTCGCGACCATGGTGCAGGCAGACTCGTACCTAGGTCAGGGCGAGATCGGCCGTGGCTTCGAAATCGCGCTCAATGCGCTGCAACTCGGAGAAGGGCTGAAGTCTGCGCGCTGCGTGCAGTATGTACGGGAGTTTCAGGGCCGCATCACAGACGACGTGAAGCGAGCCGCGGATTTCCGGGTGTTCGCGGAACAAGCCCGCGGCTTCCGCCTCTGGCGACAGGTCGACGAACAGTCCTAGAACGGTGCCCAGTCGCGGCGCGAGCCTCCCGAGCGCAGCGTCTCGACACGCTTCTCAACTTCCTCGGCAGCGCGCGGATTCGTGCCAGCGTTCTGGGAAAGCCAGGTGACCATCAGCAGTTCGCGCACGCTGCGCAGGACGGAATACCCAGACCATTTCCGGACGTCGAAGCCGTAGCCGTCCACAAATTCGGCGTATTCGGCCTCTGTATGCCACCCGAAGCTGTCGTAGTACATGGCCGTCTGCATCAGGTCCCACTCACGCGGACCGATCACAAAGCCGTCCAGGTCGATAACCTTCGGGTCTCCCGCAGCATCCCGCAGGACGTTGCCAACGTTGAAATCTCCGTGCAGGTGACCGGTCGGCAAGGCGAACGCTAGCCGGTCGTACTCGCTCGCCAACTCATCTGCCAGAGAGGTGAGATAGGCCCGGGTGTCCGACGGGATCGCAGCGCACTGCAACCGCTGGTTCACCTTCTCGAAGGGTCGGAGTTCGGGGAGCGAAAAATTCGGCGGCTCCAATTCGTGGAGCCGCCGAAGCAGTTCACCCATCTCTCGCGTACTCGCGTACGTGTCGCCGTCGGCCAATCCCTCCCAGAAGGTCACCGGATGGCCGTCGATGACGACGGGCTGTTCGGCTTCCGTGACAAGCCGGGCAGCCGGGTATCCCTCGTCCGCGAGCCACTGAGCTACGGCTACTTCTCGGCGGACGGACGGTAGTCGATCAGGGCTCCGACCGACGCGCGAAATGATCCGGCCGTAATCGATGCGAAAGACTGCGTGGTCGCCAAACCGCTGCATCGCGATACCGTCCGGATCTACGCGGGCGACATCGCACGCCTTCCGCAAGATGCTCTCGGCCGACGCCGCGTCGAATTCGGTGCGCTCGCCCGTCGTCATGCCTTACGGTCCCCCAATCCGATGGGAAGCGCGCGGACTTCCCGCCCGCGCGTCGCTCCTTTGCCGATGAGCCCTTGTCCTTCCATCTGCGCGATGGCGGAGCGGATCGCCGTCCGCGAAGCCTCGAACCGCTCGCACAGCTCCTTCTCGGTAGGGAAGGGGTCCCCGACCTTGACTCCGTCAGTCCGCAAGAGGTCCGTCACCTTCTCGACGAGTGGGCGTCGGTCGCCCGTACCCACCACGTACCAGCCAGCCCCCTGTACGGACTCGATCACGCCCTTGCTCTTCAGGTCACCCAACGCACGCTCGATGGTGCTGCGGCTCACGCCGTAGCTCTCCATCAGCTTCGCTTGAGACGGCAGCTTCTCAGGGATTTTGCCCTTCTCGATCTTCTGACGTAGAGAATCCGACACCCCTAGGTACGTGTCTCGCGGACTGGCCGGCGGCACCTAGCCTCCCCTTCGATGATCTCGCTTGGCAGCGGTTCACTGCTTTCAGCTTCCCACGGCGTCCCTCGATTGACGTAGGGCCTCCCAAGGAGTGTCCCATGTGTCCGACTGTCCGGTTAGGGCTCTGACCTGCACAAATAGGCCGGACACCCTCAGTGCGCCAGTGTCCGGGTGTCCGGTTAGAGGGCTGCAACACGAGGGTGTTTCAGCCCTCGCACGGCGACATGGAGCGCACGGCTGGTGCGCTTCAGCACCCTGGCTCAGTCCTGCCGAGTGCGTGAGCAGTGCGTGAGCTCCGGTGGCACGAGGGTGCCTGCGGGCTGCGGTGCAGGTCAGAGGCATAATCAAGGATGTCATGCACATGCTCTCCGGAGCCGTGTGCGCAGGTTCGAATCCTGCCGGGGGCACTCGCCGGTCAGCCAGCAACAATCAGGCTCTGACCAGGGCGAATGCCGACATGAGAGAGCGGGAGTCAGTCTCACTGACTCCCGCTCTCTCTCGTTGTCTGTCACCGTTCGCGCACTATCTGCGATACAGACGACACACCTCCGACGCGCTCGCACGCTCCTCACGCGTAGGGCGTCCGCGACGCCGTCGAGGGCTGTGGACACTCCGATTGCGTGCATCCCTACCTCCGCCGCTGAGCATGGGTGCAAGCCTCAGACCGTTGAACACATCAACGACGGGTGACGGCGGTCGACCCTTGGTTGGGTCATTCGAGCACAGAAGGGCACGTTCCGAATGTGAAGGTCACCGGATACGCGCGCCTCAACAACCCTCGTGCTGGCTAGCCGCTGATCTGGGATATCTGCCGCTTGCCCTAAAACAGGCCGGCTCCTATCTCAACCGAAACCGCGGCATCGCCCTCGACGCCTACCGCCGCAGTCTGGGCACCAAGCTGCACAAGGCCGACGATGACATCGCCGCTGAGCGGACTATCTCCCGAATCTGGCACCTGACGCTGCACATATTGGCTTCGCGTGACCCTTTGGCCGTGGATGTGCTCTACACCGCCGCGTGGCTCGCTCCCGACAACGTCCCTCATGCCCTGCTTGCCCCGCACGGCACCGACCCGGACGACCTTGCCGAGGCCATCGGCACGCTGGCCTCATACAGCATGGCCACTGACACTGGCACCACCCTGAGCATCCATCGCCTCGTCCAAACCGTTCTGCGCCCCCCCAAGACCCCAGTGATCACCGGCCCCAAGAAGGGCGCGCGCGAGCTGAACAAGCCCTCGTCCGTCACCTGGCACCACCTCCCGGCCAGGAGACGACCACCGAAGGCCATGGGATGCCCTTATTCCCCATCTGATCGCTCTCGCCGCCAATACCCCGCCTGGACACCACAGTGACCCTCTTATCAACGCATATGAGTGCGCTGCCTACCGCCTCCACCAGCAAGGCCACACCACCAACTCTGTCGCACCGTGAACAACTGCTAGGCGACACCCACCCCGACACCCTGATCAGCCGCAACAACCTCGCTCACGCACGCCGTGCCGCGGAGGCCGTACAGCAGAGGAGTACAGAAACCTCAACGACCGAAGCTGACGCTCAGCAGCCGTCCAGAGCCGATTGACCAGCCAATCAGGCCCAAATGACCACCGGCCGAGAGTTCAGGACGATGAGGTCGTGCCAGACGCGTGCCAGATCGGACGGGGACTCACGGGGAACACCGCGGAATCAGCGGACTCGCCAGCAGGAATCGAACCCTTTCCGTGGCAGGTCAGCCCCGCAGCGATCACTAGATCACCTCAGCTTCCCAAGGTGAGAGCGTCGCCGACTCCCCACGTCTGACGCGCTGGGTAGGGTTTGCAAAGTGCGCTACCTGACAGAGGACTTCATCGTCGGGGCCCTGAAGCGAGGTCGGCCGGTCGAGCAGTTCCTTGGTCCGGTCGGTGCTCCAGGTCGGCCCGGCGTCAGCTACGTCGAAGTCCGCCCAGCGAAGGCGTCATACGAGGTCTACGTCCATGCCGTCGAGGACGTCGGGCGTGAGGGATTGCTCGACCTGGGCGAGTTTCCACCACTCGACGCCGGCCCGGACGCGGAAGAGTTCGGCCGACTTGTTGCTATGGCGGAGGATCCGTCGAACGCACTGGCCGCTGCCGAGGAGACCACGGGCGCAGTACGGGGGCGGTGGGTCAACGAGAACATCGTCCAAGACGAATACGGCGACTTCGTTCGGGCGGGCCGGCCTTCGGACCAGTCCCCCGATGGGTGCCCCTGGCCAAGTCGTGGAGCACGCGGCTAAGGACCCAGTCCCCGAACCGCGGGCATTGGGACCCGCGCCACAGGGAGAGCAGCAGTGAGTGTCTAACTGCGTGACAACGCCCACGGGCATCGGCGGACAAGCGCGGACGCCTGCGGACCATCAGCGCAGGTGAGAAGTGCTCTAGCCCCAGACAGCGCCCGCACCCAAGTTGCTTCGGGACGAAGAGGTCAGTGCTGGCCACTGAGCGCGCCGATGGAGCGAGCGGCGGCGGTGCAACAGGTAGGTTGACCGTGCCCGTTCAGAACACAGTGGCTGGCTTGGGGGACTCCGTGGACGAGGACGAAATCAGGCGCGCGGTAGCACGAGGGATGCAGGACTACGAGAAGTCCCGCCCGAAGCCCAAGGGGATCGTCGCGGAGGCGGAGAGCGCCATAGGCGGTTGCGTAGCGATGTTCTTCGTGGCCTTGGTGATTCTGGGTATCGTCGCTGCGTGCAGCAGGTGACGCACCTTCCCGGCACGTCCCCCCGGCGCGATTTCTGGGCCGTCCCTGGGTCGTCCGAGGTCAACCGACGCCAACCGACAACGACAGAAGCCCACGGCATCCGACCTGGTCAGAGCCGTGAGCTTCGTCAGTCCCGCTGGTCGGCGGAACCGGTGGTCAGTAGACCGGCAAGTCAGCCCGTACGAACTGATGCCCGTGCCAGACGCGTGCCAGATCGTGCGGGGAACCACGGGGAACACCGGGCAATGGGTTGGCTGGCTACAGGACACCAGCATCGCTCCGCCGCAGGTCAGCTGATGAAGCCCTGCTGAATCACCTGAGCTTCCCAAGCTGAGATTTCACCCTCACGCCTTTGGAAGCAGCGGCTCGTGCCGGTGCCAGATCAGGTACCGGTCTTCTCGACGCAACTCTGCGAAGCCCCATTCGATGCGCATCACGCCGTCCCCCATGGAGCAGGCATAGGCGACGAGGACGAGTCGAATGTCTTCGGGAAGCAGCTCCAGGTCGGGATGCACTTCGGAGTCGTCGAGGTCTCCCCAGTCCAGGTTAAACGGCTCCTGCATGGCCGGCGGGCCGTGGCGGCGGATCAAGTCTGCTCGAAAGCCTGTGGCCCGCCGGAGGCGTGCAGCCGTAACAGGCACGTCCTTCTTCGCGTAGCGAAGGGGGTAGACCAGGCACCCGCGGATGAGCATCATCGTTCGCCCCTGTAGGCGCACGGCATCCCCGAGACCAGCGAGGCCGGCGGCCAGTTCTTCGTACTGCACCGCGTAAAGGCCGTGTCCGTAGGCTTCGAGCGTCTGGGTATGGACGCCCTCATGTCCGGTGCGGGCCCGCTCGTGAGCCCGGACGAGGCAGGCAGGGATGATGTCCGCCAGCTCACTGGCGGATTCCCCGAACGTCTCACTTGCCCATTGATCGGCTGAACCCACGACGTACCGCCCCTCCCCTGGTGGTCCTGGAGCACAGCGCCGAGCGGCATCCACCCAAACCGTGCTGTCCCCCTGGCGAATCACGCAAGGTCGCACCGAGCGCACAGAGGGAGCGCATGTCACCTGAACGGGGCGCATCGCCGGTGCCTCTCGGGCAATCAGCAGCGGGGAATTGCGGTGAAGGCGGTACGGCCAGACAGAGCCGCAAGCGACTGTTCACCAGGTCGGCTCAGCTGGGCTCCGCTGCCCCCACTGACCTCCACGGCTGACTGTGAGGATGTGGATGGTGCCGTCCGAGGGGTCTGACCC
>NZ_MQUS01000003.1 GCF_001953885.1 Streptomyces sp. IMTB 2501
TCTTCCTGTGCGACATCACGGCCCGCACCCTGCACCAGGGCATGTCCCTCCTGGGCGTCCACAGCCCGGAACGCCTCTGACCGAAGGGCTCTAGGGCACGTGCCGGCGGGCCCGCAGCGCCAGGCTCAGCGCCAGGACCGTCTGCGGGTCGTCGAGGTCGGTGCCCAGCAACTCCCCGATACGGGCGAGCCGGTTGTAGAGGGTCTGCCGGTTCAGATGCAGCTCGCGGGCCGTCTCCGCCTTGCGGCCGGCGTGCGCCAGATAGGTCTCCAGGGTCGGCAGCAGCGGCGGCTTGGAGCGGTGGTCGTGATCGCGCAGCGGGCCGATCGCGCGGTCCACGAACGCGGCGAGGTCCGGGTGGTCGCGCAGCCGCCACAGCAGCAGGTCGATGTCGAGGCGGCGGGCGTCGTACCAGGGTCGGTCGGTCAGGCCCTGTGCCGCCGTCGCCGTCTCCGCCGCGTGACGCAGCCCGGCCGACGCGGCCGCCCAGCCGCCCGCCACCCCGACGACCACGACCGGCGGCGGCGAGCCCGGCCGGCGCATCCCGGCCCGCTCCACGCCCGCCCTGAGCGCCGCCGCCACCCGGTCCGCGACCGCCGAGCGCTCCGACTCCGAGCGCAGCCCCAGCAGCACCAGCACCCGGCCCTCCACCGGCCGCACACCCAGCAGCACCGGCACCCCCACCGCGGCCAGCTCCTCGGAGACCGCGCGTGCCAGCACCGCCCAACCCCCGCCGGGGGACAGGGAGTCACCGATCCGCATCACCACCGGCAGCAGCGGGCTGTCGCCGGGCTTGAAGCCGAGGACCCGGGCCTGAGCCGGGGCGTCCTCCGCGGTGATCCGGCCCTCGGCGAGATCGGTGAGGAAGTCACCGCGCCCGCGGGCGGCCAGCTCCTCCTCCTGGCGGGCCTGCATCAGCACCACGGCGAGGATGCCCGCGGCCCGCTCGGCGGCGATCCGGTGCACGGGGGCCAGCGGTGAGCGGACCGGCAGCAGGACAAGCCGGGCGCGCACCGAGCCCGCCGTACCCGGGCCGCCCCCGGGCACGTCCACCAGCACCGAACCGGCGGGCGGCGGCGCGTCCTTGTGCGAACCGCGCAGCCCCTCCCACACCTGCAGCGGATCCGCGCCCTCGGGCCCCTCCCCGGCGGCGTACAGCAGGCGGCCGTCGGCCGTCTCCAGGAACACCGGGTTGCCGCTGAAGTCCGCCAGGATGCCCAGCACCTGCGGCACCCCGCCGCCGCCCAGCAGCGCCTCGGTGCAGCGCCGGTGCACCTCCTCGGCCCGCTGCAGCAGGGCGTAGTGGCCGTTGACGATCTCGGTGTGGATCTCCTCGGTCACCGTCACGAACGGCACCTCGCGGTGCAGCTGGACCAGCGGCAGCCCGGCCGCGCGGGCGGTGTCCACCAGGGCGGCGGGCAGCCGGGCGAAACGCGGACCCAACTCCACCACCAGGGCGGCGATTCCGCGCTCGGCGAGGGTGCGCACGAACGCCCGTTGCTCGGCCGGGCGGGTGCCGAGGCCGTATCCGGTGGTGAGCAGCAGTTCGCCGCCCTTGAGCAGCGAGGCGATGTTCGGCACCTCGCCCGCGTGCACCCAGCGCACCGCGCGTCCCAGCCGGTCGGCCCCCGCCACGATCTCCGGCAGCCCGCTGCGCAGCCCGGGCAGTTCCAGTGCCCGCTGCACGGTGATCCCGGCGCCCTGGGTGTCGAATCGGTGGTCCGTACGGCTGTCCATGCAGCGGACGCTACCTGCGTAAACGCCCTCGGGACAGCTCCCTGTCAGATGGGCTTGATGTTGTGGTTGAAGCGGAAGACGTTGTCCGGGTCGTAGCGCCGTTTCACCTTCTCCAAGCGCAGCGTGTTGCCCTCGCCCAGCCCGGCCCGCACCCGCTCCGGGCCTTCGTCCCCGATGAAGTTCAGGTACACGTCCCCGGTGCTCCACGGCCGTACGTCGGCGCGCACGCCCCGCACCCACGCGATCGCCCGCTCGTCCTCGGCCTGGTCCGCCCAGATGCCGAACGGGTGCGCGGCCCAGGGCGCGTCCCGGTACGGCACCGGGTACTCGTGCGGACCGGCGGCGATCGCCCCGCCCTGCGGGAACAGGATCTGCTGGCTGCCGGTCGGCACCGGCATGCTGTCCGCGCGGGCGCAGAAGACGTCCACCAGCTCGTTGGGCAGTCCGGTCAGATACTCCGCCGACCAGTAGTTCCGCAGTCCGGAGGGAAAGTCGAGCATGCACTGCACATCGGCGTACGGCATCGCGCCGGCCACCTCCACCTCGTGCGGCACGGCCAGCAGCGGTTCGGCGAGCTTGCGCATACCCTCCTCGTCGCCCGCGTAGGTGAGCAGCAGCCCGCACAGCAGCGTGCCGACCAGCTCCGGCGGTACGAACGCCTCCGGCGGCCCCGTCACGTACAGCACGGCGCCCCCGGCCTCGTCGGGTCCGCCGAGGACGACCTCGCGGAAGGCGCGGATCGCCTCGGGGCCGAGCTGCGGCCGGTACATCAGCAGTGCGACGGAGAAGACCGGCAGTTCGTGCAGCTCCAGGGTGAGCGCGGTGGCGATGCCGAAGTTGCCGCCTCCGCCGTGCAGCGCCCAGAACAGCTCGGGGTTCTCGTCGGCGTTGGCGTGCACCCGCTCGGCGTCGGCGGTCACCAGTTCCACACCGAGGAGGTTGTCCACGGCGAGGCCGAACGCGCGGTCCAGCCAGCCGGTGCCGCCGCCGAGGACGAAGCCGCCGATCCCGGTGGTGGAGGCACGGCCACCGGTGGTCGCGAGGCCGTACGGCTGGGTGGCCCGGTCCAGTTGGCTCATGGTGGCGCCGCCCTCGATCCGGACCGCCTCGGCCGCCGGATCGACGGTCACCTCGTGCATCCGGCGCAGGTCCACCACGAGCGCGCCGTCGCCGAGCGCCGACCCGGCCACACTGTGCCCGCCGCCGCGCACCGCGATCGGCAGGTCCAGGTCGCGCGCGAAGCGCACGGCCCGGACGACATCGGTCGCGTGCGCGCACTGGGCGATCACGGCCGGGCGCCGGTCGATCATCGCGTTGAAGACGGCCCGAGCCTCGTCGTAGCCGCGGTCCTGCGGGGCGAACACCTCGCCTGCCAGGTCTTCGCGCAACCCGGCGAGGGCCGTGCGCGCCTTGGAGGGGAAAGCCATCGCCGCCCCCTTTCCGGTGAAGGGGGTTTTGTGCGCTACCAGCCTAGGCCGGAGCGCCCCAAAGGGGCGCGGGGAACTGCGCGACCAGCCACAACGGACCCGCGGACGACCGACACCCTGCTAGCCGCCGTAAGCGCCGGAGGCGGTCAGCCGCAGCGCCGTGTCGATCAGCGGCACGTGGCTGAACGCCTGCGGGAAGTTGCCGACCTGGCGCTGCAGGCGCGGGTCCCACTCCTCGGCGAGCAGACCGAGGTCGTTGCGCAGGGCGAGGAGCTTCTCGAACAGCTTGCGGGCCTCGTCCACCCGGCCGATCATCGCCAGGTCGTCCGCCATCCAGAACGAGCAGGCGAGGAAGGCGCCCTCGTCACCGGGCAGGCCGTCGACGCCCTCGTGGGCGCCCTCCGTCGGGTAGCGCAGGATGAACCCGTCCGGGGTGGACAGCTCGCGCTGGATCGCCTCGATCGTGCCGATCACCCGCTTGTCGTCCGGCGGCAGGAAGCCCATCTGCGGGATCAGCAGCAGCGAGGCGTCCAGCTCCTGGGAGCCGTAGGACTGTGTGAAGGTGTTGCGCTCCTTGTCGTAGCCCTTCTCGCAGACGTCCCGGTGGATGTCGTCGCGCAGTTCCTTCCAGCGCTCCAGCGGGCCGTCCGCGTCCCCGGACTCGATCAGCTTGATGGTGCGGTCCACCGCGACCCAGGCCATCACCTTGGAGTGGACGAAGTGCCGGCGCGGGCCGCGCACCTCCCAGATGCCCTCGTCCGGCTCCTGCCAGTGGTCCTCCAGGTAGCGGATCAGCTTGAGCTGGAGCAGGGAGGCGTAGTCGTTGCGGGCCAGGCCCGTCATATGGGCCAGGTGCAGGGCCTCGGTGACCTCGCCGTACACGTCCAGCTGGAGCTGGTGGGCGGCGCCGTTGCCGACACGGACCGGTGCCGAGGCCTCGTAGCCCGGCAGCCAGTCCAGCTCGGCCTCGCCCAGCTCGCGCTCCCCGGCGATGCCGTACATGATCTGCAGGTTCTCCGGGTCGCCGGCGACCGCGCGCAGCAGCCACTCGCGCCAGGCGCGGGCCTCCTCGCGGTAGCCGGTGCGCAGCAGCGAGGACAGGGTGATCGCCGCGTCCCGCAACCAGGTGTAGCGGTAGTCCCAGTTGCGCACGCCGCCGATGTCCTCCGGCAGGGAGGTCGTCGGGGCGGCGACGATGCCGCCCGTGGGGGCGTACGTCAGCGCCTTCAGGGTGATCAGCGAGCGGACCACCGCCTCGCGGTACGGCCCGTGGTACGTGCAGTGCTCGACCCACTCGCGCCAGAAGTCCTCCGTCGCCTCCAGCGAGGCCTCCGGCTCCGGCAGCGGCGGCGGCTCCTTGTGCGAGGGCTGCCACGAGATCGTGAACGCGATCCGGTCACCCGGGGCGACCGTGAAGTCGGCGTACGTCGTCAGTGACTTTCCGTAGGTCTCCGCCCCGGTGTCGAACCACACCGAGTCGGGACCGGCGACGGCGACGGTCCGCCCCTCGTGCTTGTGCACCCAGGGCACGACCCGGCCGTAGGAGAACCGCATCCGCAGGGCCGAGCGCATCGGCACCCGCCCGGTGACGCCCTCCACGATCCGGATCAGCTGCGGCGCGCCCTCACGCGGGGGCATGAAGTCGGTCACCCGGACCGTGCCGCGCGGGGTGTCCCACTCCGACTCCAGGATCAGCGAGTCGCCCCGGTAGCTGCGCCGGTCCGCCGACGGCGGCTGGGCGTCGGCCGCGTGCGCCGGTCCGAGCCGCCAGAAACCGTGTTCCTCGGTGCCCAGCAGGCCGGCGAAGATGGCATGTGAGTCGAAGCGGGGCAGGCACAGCCAGTCCACTGTGCCGTCCCGGCAGACCAGTGCGGCGGTCTGCATGTCTCCGATGAGTGCGTAGTCTTCGATGCGCCCGGCCACGTGCAACTCCAGTCGAACGGCCACGTCACCCCCGCACAGGGGGCGGTCGCTAGTGCGGTCAAGGGGTCGTTGTTATGCGTCGTTGAGCGGTGAAGCAAAGCAGCCCGCCGAGCCCTGAGGCAACACGACAGTCTTTGCTCAACGAACTGCCGCGCTCTCGTTGTTTCCGGTTGGTGCAGGCGGGGGTGTGCCCTCGGTCCGGCCGGGCACGGCAGCGAGTGTCCGAGCAGGATACGACGCACGTAGATGATCTGCGTGCCGCTCCGGGCAACCCGTGTGGGCCGAACGGGTGAGCAGCGGGTAATAACCGTGTGACCTGGGCGTGCCTGTGCTGACAGGAGTGACGGGGCATTCCGTGCCCGGACGCGTGCGGAGCGTGGCCGGAAGCCATCTCGTCCAGGCGCTGATACCCTGGTAGCCCGTGGACCGGTGGGCCCGAAACCCCCGAACCGCAGCGACGGCACCCCCGGAGATCTCCGGAAAGGCAGCCGTACCGCACGACAGACCGCGACCACGGGAGCCCCCTCTTGGCCATGCCGCCCGCTGCTTTTCGATCGAGCACAGCCACGACGACCAAGCACATCTTCGTCACCGGGGGCGTTGCCTCCTCGCTCGGCAAGGGCCTGACCGCCTCCAGCCTGGGCATGCTGCTCAAGGCCCGCGGCCTGCGCGTCGTGATGCAGAAGCTGGATCCGTACCTCAACGTCGATCCGGGCACGATGAACCCCTTCCAGCACGGTGAGGTCTTCGTCACCAACGACGGTGCCGAGACCGACCTGGACATCGGACACTACGAGCGCTTCCTCGACCGCGACCTGGACGGCAGCGCCAACGTCACTACAGGCCAGGTCTACTCGACCGTGATCGCCAAGGAGCGGCGCGGCGAGTACCTCGGTGACACGGTGCAGGTCATCCCGCACATCACCAACGAGATCAAGCACCGCATCCGCCGTATGGCCACCGACGAGGTGGACGTCGTCATCACCGAGGTCGGCGGCACGGTCGGCGACATCGAGTCGCTGCCCTTCCTGGAGACGGTCCGCCAGGTCCGCCACGAGGTCGGCCGGGACAACGTCTTCGTCGTCCACATCTCGCTGCTGCCGTACATCGGCCCGTCCGGCGAGCTGAAGACCAAGCCGACCCAGCACTCCGTCGCCGCGCTGCGCAACATCGGTATCCAGCCCGACGCCATCGTGCTGCGCTGCGACCGCGAGGTGCCGACCGCCATCAAGCGGAAGATCTCGCTGATGTGCGACGTCGACGAGGCGGCCGTGGTCGCCTGCCCCGACGCCCGCTCGATCTACGACATCCCGAAGGTCGTGCACACCGAGGGCCTGGACGCCTATGTCGTGCGCAAGCTCGACCTGCCGTTCCGGGACGTCGACTGGACGACCTGGGACGACCTGCTTGACCGCGTCCACAACCCCGACCACGAGATCACCCTCGCGCTGGTCGGCAAGTACATCGACCTGCCCGACGCCTATCTGTCGGTCACCGAGGCGCTGCGCGCCGGCGGCTTCGCCAACCGCGCCCGCGTGAAGATCAAGTGGGTCACCTCGGACGACTGCAAGACCCCGGCCGGCGCCAAGGCGGCACTCGGCGACGTCGACGGCATCTGCATCCCGGGCGGCTTCGGCGACCGCGGTGTGCTCGGCAAGGTCGGCGCCATCCGCTTCGCCCGCGAGAACAAGATCCCGCTGCTCGGCCTCTGTCTGGGTCTGCAGTGCATCGTGATCGAGGCCGCGCGGAACCTGGCCGACATCCCGGACGCCAACTCCACCGAGTTCGACCCGGCCACCGGCCACCCGGTGATCTCCACCATGGCCGAGCAGATGGACATCGTCGCCGGCGAGGGCGACATGGGCGGCACCATGCGCCTCGGCATGTACCCGGCGAAGCTGGCCGAGGGCTCGATCGTGCGTGAGGTGTACGACGGCAAGGAGTACGTCGAGGAGCGCCACCGCCACCGCTACGAGGTGAACAACGCCTACCGTGCGGAGCTGGAGAAGAAGGCGGGCATCCTGTTCTCCGGCACGTCGCCCGACGGCAAGCTCGTGGAGTACGTCGAGTACCCGCGCGAGGCGCACCCCTACCTGGTCGCCACCCAGGCGCACCCCGAGCTGCGCTCGCGGCCGACGCGTCCGCACCCGCTCTTCGCCGGCCTGGTGAAGGCCGCCGTCGAGCGGAAGATCGCGAAGTAACACAAGGGTTGTACGGTGGCCGGGGCGCGCGAATGCAGAGGGATCGCGCCCCGGCCGCCGGCGCATGTGTGGAGGGACAGGGCATGACGATCAAGGACACCCCCGAGGCGTGGGAGATCCGGGCGACGGAGACCCCCTTCGTGGGCAACAAGACCTCCGTCCGCACGGACGAGGTGGTCATGCCCGACGGCTCGGTGGCCCGCCGCGACTACCAGGTCCACCCCGGCTCGGTCGCCGTCCTCGCCCTGGACGAGGAGGGCCGGGTGCTGCTCATCGAGCAGTACCGCCACCCGGTGCGGCACAAGCTGTGGGAGATCCCGGCCGGTCTGCTCGACATCCCCGGTGAGAACCCGCTGCACGCCGCCCAGCGCGAGCTGTACGAGGAGGCGCACGTCAAGGCCGAGGACTGGCGGGTGCTGACCGACGTCTACACCACGCCCGGCGGCTGCGACGAGGCCGTACGGATCTTCCTCGCCCGTGGCCTGTCCGAGGCCGAGGGGGAGCGCTTCGAGGCGGAGCACGAGGAGACCGACATGCAGCATGCGCGCGTGCCGGTCGAGGAGTTGGTGCGCCGCGTCCTGGCCGGCGACGTGCACAACAACTGCCTGGTCGTCGGCGTGCTCTCCCTGGTGGCCGCCCGGAGCGGCGACGGCCTCGACGCGCTCCGCCCGGCCGGCGCCCCCTGGCCGGCCCGGCCCTTCGAGGCTTGAGCCGCACCCGTTCGGGTTACTGGTGTGACGATCGCCTGATCCGATCAGGGGATCTGTCCGCCGCGCTCCTCACAGCACGTCGCAGAGCGTGAACTAGGCTCGTGTACGCCCGTTGCGGAAGATCCGGCGGGCTTGCGTGTGCGGTGGGACGGGAGCGTGGCCCGTGACGGATCAGGTGGTGGACACAGGCGGCGTGCGGCGCTCGGCGTACGAGGGCGCGGAAGACCATTTCCTGGGCCGTACAAGGGAGTTGAAGGAGCTGCGCGCCGACATCGAGCGCGCGGGCCTGGACACCCTCTCCGGCCGCAAGGCGCCACGCGCGCGCGTGCTCCTGATCGCGGGCCGCCCCGGCTCCGGCCGCACCGCCCTCGCCGAGGAACTCGTACGCCAGGTCGGGGGCCGCTACCCCGACGGGGTGCTGCGGGCCCGGCTCAGCGAGCCCGACGGCACCCCCGTCCCGGTCGGGCGTGTCGCCCGTGAGCTGCTGACCGCGCTGGAGTTGCCGGCTCCGGCCGGCGCCGCCGAGGACGAGCTGGCCGAGGCCCTGCGCACCGCCCTCGCCGACCGGCGCACACTGCTGCTGCTGGACGACGCGGCCGGCGCCGAGCAGGTCGACGCGCTGCTCCCGCAGGCCCCGGACTGCCTGGTGGTCGCCGTTTCCTCGGGCCCGCTCACCGGCATCGCGGACGTCCGCCCCTGCACCCTGGGGGGCCTGGACACCAAGTCCGCGGTGGAACTGCTCACCCGCTACACCGGCTCGGTCCGCATCACGGTCGACCCGCGTTCCGCCGAGAGCCTGGTCGAGGCCTGCCAGGGCCACCCTGCCGCGCTCGTGCTGGCCGGCGGCTGGCTCGCCGCCCGTCCCAAGGCTGCCGTCTCCGACCTCGCCAAGCGGCTGCGCACCGGCACCGATGACGGCACGGACACGACCCCGCAGGCCCGAGTCTTCCGGCATGTCCACGATGAGCTGGCCGGTCCGGCCGCCCGTGTCCTGCGGCTGCTCTCCCTCGCCCCGGCCGGCCTGATCGACCCGCACACCGCCTCGTCCCTCGCCGGCTGCTCGGTGAGCTTCGCCCGCGCCACCCTGGACGACTTCGTCGCCCTCGGCCTGCTGCGCGCGGTCGACTCCCCGTTGCCCCAGTACGACGTCCCCGGCTGTCTGCATCCGCTGCTGCGTGCCTGCGCAGACGGCCAGGAGCGGCCCGCCGAGCTGCAGCTGGCCCGGGCCCGGATGCTGGAGCGGACCGTACGGCTGCTGCAGTCCTGCCGGGCGATCACCGAGACGGACAGCCCGCAGGCCCGGGAGAAGCTGAACGCGATGCCTCGCGAGGTGCGCTTCCCCAACCCCAGGGCGGCCGCCGACTGGCTGCGCATCCGGCGGCCCGCGCTGCTGGCGTCAGCCCGCCTCGCGGTCGCCGTCGGTGAGCTGGACACCCTCGCCCGTCGGCTGATGTCCCAGCTGGTCAGGGCCATGGTGGCGCACGAGGGCACGCATGCCGCGGCGCCCGACCTGTACGACGTACACAGCCTGGTCCTCGATGTCGCGAGGCGGCGCGGCCTGCCCCGGGAGGAGGCCGCGGCCCTGCTGAACCTCGGTGACGTGGACGCGCAGACCGGCCGTACCAAAGACGCATTGGCACGATATCGGTTGGCTCTGGCGGCCGGACGCAGGGCAAATGACCCGTATGCGGCTGGTCGCGCAATGGAATCCGTAGGTGGCGCCTACCAGGAGCTGGGCGATCACGACCGGGCCGCCGACTGGTTCGGCCGGGCCCTGGCCGAGCGGCTGGCCCGGGGCGAGCGCGAGCAGGCCGCCCGGTTGTACGGCCGGATCGCCACCGCCCACACCTATGCGGGCCGCTACGGCGAGGGCCTCAGGAACTGGCGGGCCGCCGTTGCCGGCTACCGCAAGAGCGGCGATGTCGCCGCCCATGCCCGGGCGTTGAGCGAGCTGGCCCGGGTGCAGGAGTACGCGGGACGGCTCACGGAGTCGCTGCGCACCTGTCAGGAGGCGGTGGAGTGGGCGCGGCGCGCCGACGACGTCCGGCTGCAGGCCGCGCTGCAGCTCCGGCTGGCAGACACGCTGGATCGGCTCGGCGACTCCGCCGCCGCCTGTCTGCACCGCGGCGCGGCCGAGCGCATGCTGGTCGAGGAGGCCCCGGAGGACGACGCAAGCCCCAAACCGGACGCTGAAGCCTGCGAAATCCGTAGTGCATCCAGCGAAGATTGATGCAATGAAAGGCTAGACAGTCGGAACGCCTTCATTAGACTGGCTCTGCCGCACGTTCTCCTGCGGTGTCTCCCGGTGTGCCCTGCATGCCTGGGTATGTCATGTAATGCACCCCCCATACCCTCTGAGCCAAGGACCGTGATCGACGTGAAGGTCGGCATCCCCCGCGAGGTCAAGAACAACGAGTTCCGGGTGGCCATCACCCCCGCCGGTGTGCACGAGCTGGTGCGCAACGGCCACCAGGTCGTCATCGAGCGCGCCGCCGGCGTCGGCTCCTCGATCACGGACGACGAGTACGTGGCCGCCGGTGCCCAGATCCTGGACACCGCCGACGAGGTCTGGGCCGCCGCCGACCTGCTGCTGAAGGTCAAGGAGCCCATCGCGGAGGAGTACCACCGCCTCCGCAAGGACCAGATCCTCTTCACCTACCTGCACCTGGCCGCCTCCAAGGAGTGCACCGACGCGCTCGTCGAGTCCGGCACCACGGCCATCGCCTACGAGACCGTCGAGCTGCCGAACCGCGCGCTGCCGCTGCTCGCCCCGATGTCCGAGGTCGCGGGCCGGCTCGCCCCGCAGGTCGGCGCCTACCACCTGATGCGTGCGGCCGGCGGCCGCGGTGTGCTGCCGGGTGGCGTCCCGGGCGTGACCCCGGCCAAGTGCGTGGTCATCGGCGGCGGCGTCTCCGGCTGGAACGCCACCCAGGTCGCCGTCGGCATGGGCTTCGAGGTGACCCTGCTCGACCGTGACATCAACAAGCTGCGCGAGGCCGACAAGATCTTCGGTACGAAGGTCAAGGCGATCATGTCCAACTCCTTCGAGCTGGAGAAGGCCGTCCTCGACGCCGACCTCGTCATCGGCGCGGTCCTCATCCCGGGCGCCAAGGCCCCGAAGCTCGTCACCAACGAGCTGGTGGCCCGTATGAAGCCCGGCAGTGTCCTTGTCGACATCGCGATCGACCAGGGCGGCTGCTTCGAGGACTCCCACCCGACGACGCACGCCGAGCCGACCTTCAAGGTGCACAACTCGGTCTTCTACTGCGTCGCCAACATGCCCGGCGCGGTGCCCAACACCTCCACCAACGCCCTCACCAACGCGACGCTGCCGTACATCGTCTCCCTCGCCAACAACGGCTGGGTCGAGGCGCTGCGCCGCGATGCCTCGCTCGCCAAGGGCCTGAACACCCACGAGGGCAAGGTCGTGTACCGCGAGGTCGCCGAGGCCCACGGCCTGGAGCACGTCGAGCTGGAGACCCTGCTCGGCTGACGCCCGACCGAGCCCGTGACCTGGTGAGTCACTAAGTCACCAACGGGTAAAAGGCGATTCGTCAACACACATCGTCAACACCGCGCGCCCGGCCGGACCTTGCCCGACAAGGTCCGGCCGGATGTGTGTATGGTCACTTTGCGGCTCTCGGTCAACTCGCCTCGAACGTAACCCTTCGACCGATTCGCACACCGGTGAAACCTGCTGTGCGACGGCCGTACGCCCTTGACAGCGAGATGTTTCATTGCCGACACATCCTGCCGGGTCCGGCGGATTGTGTTGCTGCGGACCGCCGACACGCCATAGAGTCGCCAACCGTCGGCATGGTGCCACGCTGACCTTGTCTAGAAGTTTCCTGGTCACCAAGGAGGTAAGACGACTTGTGAATGAGTCGACATTTTCTCCCGGGGGTGGTCAACCAGGAATGCCTGCACGGGGCCAGGGCTCCGCGGGATTCGAGGCTGTCGGCTCCGTAGCTGTGCGCACCTTCGCAGCCCACCAGAGTTCCGGTCCGCAGGCGGCCGGGACAGCACACCAGAGCATGGATGGCCATCACGTGAACGCCATGGCCGGCGACGGAAGTGGCGCGCCCCACAACCAATTCGCCGACTACGACGAACTGCCCGAGGGGCACTTCTACGACCCCGACGCCGAGTACGAGCCCGATCCGGAGTACGCGGCCACGCTCGCGCCCGACGCGGCCCGCCAGCGCCGCGAGCGCATCGGCCCGACCGGACGCCCGCTGCCGTACTTCCCGATCCCGGGCCCGCTGACCGACCACGGCCCCGCGAAGATCATCGCGATGTGCAACCAGAAGGGCGGCGTCGGCAAGACGACGTCGACCATCAACCTGGGTGCCGCGCTCGCGGAGTACGGCCGGCGCGTGCTGCTCGTGGACTTCGACCCGCAGGGCGCGCTGTCGGTGGGTCTCGGCGTCAACCCGATGGAACTCGACCTGACGGTCTACAACCTGCTCATGGAGCGGGGCATGTCCGCGGACGAGGTCCTGCTGAAGACGGCGGTCCCCAACATGGACCTGCTGCCCTCCAACATCGACCTGTCGGCCGCCGAGGTCCAGCTGGTCTCCGAGGTCGCCCGCGAGTCGACGCTGCAGCGCGCCCTGAAGCCGCTGATGTCCGACTACGACTACATCGTGATCGACTGTCAGCCCTCGCTCGGCCTGCTCACCGTCAACGCCCTGACGGCCGCTCACAAGGTGATCGTGCCGCTGGAGTGCGAGTTCTTCGCCCTGCGCGGTGTGGCCCTGCTGACCGAGACCATCGAGAAGGTCCAGGAGCGGCTCAACCCCGAGCTGGAACTGGACGGCATCCTCGCCACGATGTACGACTCGCGCACGGTCCACAGCCGCGAGGTCCTGGCCCGTGTGGTCGAGGCGTTCGACGACCACGTCTACCACACGGTCATCGGCCGCACGGTCCGCTTCCCGGAGACCACGGTCGCCGGTGAACCGATCACCACGTACGCCTCCAACTCCGTCGGTGCCGCCGCCTATCGCCAGCTCGCCAGGGAGGTGCTCGCCCGGTGTCACGCCGAGTGAGTCTGCCCGGGGCCGACGAACTCTTCCGTACGACAGGGGGGACTGCGCTCCAGCCGTCCACGCCCCGGCGCGCCAACGGCGAGGCCCGGGTGCCGGCTCCCGCGGGGGAGAGTGACGACGTGGCCGCCGCCGAGGACGTACCGCAGTCCGTGCCCGTCCAGGGCGGTGACGGAGCGGGCGCGGAGCATGTCGCCGCGGAGTCCGAGCAGGACGGGGCCGGCGAGTCCCGCAGCCGCCCGGCGCGCCGGCAGGCGGCGCAGGAAGGTTCTGGCGCCGCGCAGCCGCGCAAGCGGGGGCGGGCGGCGAACCGCCGGCCCAGCGGGCGCGAGCGGCACGACGAGAAGATCACGGTGTATGTGTCGGCCGAGGAGCTGATGGACCTCGAACACGCCCGCCTGGTGCTCCGGGGCGAGCACGGGCTGGCGGTGGACCGCGGGCGGATCGTCCGTGAGGCGGTGGCCGTGGTCCTGGCCGACCTGGAGTCACGCGGGGACGCGAGCATCCTCGTACGACGGCTGCGGGGGCGGTAGGGGTAGCCTGCGGGGGCTATGACCTCGTCTGACGTTCCCGCTCCCGGCACGAACGCCGGTCGCAGGCGTGCCCTGGGTCGAGGGCCGGGTACGTCTGTGGCTGAGGCCGTGGTCCCGGCTGAACCCGCTGTGCCGGAAGAGGCGCCCGGAACTGTCGTACCCGAGGCGCCCGCGCTCGCCGTACCCGAGGCGCCCGCGCTCGCTGTACCTGAGGCGTCCGAGGCCGCTGTATCCGAGGCGCCCGCGCCCGCTGTATCCGAGGCGCCCGAGGCCGCTGTATCCGAGGCGCCCGCGCCCGCTGTACCCGAGGTCCCCGCGCCCGCTGTACCCGAGGCGTCCGCGCCCGTCGAGCCCGAAGAAGTCCGTGACGGTGTCTTCAAGGTGCGGCTCTCGAACTTCGAGGGTCCCTTCGATCTCCTCCTCCAGCTGATCTCCAAACACAAGCTGGACGTCACCGAGGTGGCCCTGTCGAAGGTCACCGACGAGTTCATGGCGCACATCCGGGCCATGGGACCCGACTGGGACCTGGACCAGACGACCGAGTTCCTGGTCGTGGCGGCCACGCTGCTCGATCTGAAGGCGGCCCGGCTGCTGCCCGCCGCCGAGGTCGAGGACGAGGCCGACCTGGCGCTGCTGGAGGCGCGGGACCTGCTGTTCGCGCGGCTGCTGCAGTACCGCGCGTACAAACAGGTCGCGGACATCTTCAACCGGCGCCTCGACGACGAGGCCCGCCGCTGGCCCCGTACGGTCGGCCTGGAGCCGCACCACGCCGAGCTGTTGCCCGAGGTCGTCATCAGCATCGGCCCCGAGGGCTTCGCCAGGCTCGCGGTCAAGGCGATGCAGCCCAAGCCCAAGCCGCAGGTCTACGTCGACCACATCCACGCCCCGCTGGTCAGCGTGCAGGAGCAGGCCGGGATCGTGGTCGCCCGACTGAAGGAGCTGGGGGAGGTCAGCTTCCGGGCCCTGATCGAGGACACGGACGACACGCTCACCGTCGTGGCGCGGTTCCTCGCCCTGCTGGAGCTGTACCGCGAGAAGGCCGTCGCCCTGGAGCAGGAGACCGCGCTCGGGGAACTGCTGGTGCGCTGGACCGGCGGGGACGCCGACTCGGCACCGATGGTCACCGACGAGTTCGACCGGCCGCCCGAGCCGCCGAAGGAGGAGAAGAAGCCGTGAGCGAGACCACCGAGGCCCCCGCCGGACCGGCGGCCGTCGCCGACCTCGATCTCAAGCCCGCCCTGGAGGCGATGCTCATGGTCGTCGACGAGCCCGCGACCGAGGAGCACCTCGCGAAGCTGCTGGAGCGGCCGAGACGGCAGGTCGCCGACGCGCTGCGGGAGCTGGCCGACGAGTACACCGTGCAGGGCCGCGGCTTCGAGCTGCGGTTCGTCGCGGGCGGCTGGCGCTACTACACCCGTGCCGAGTACGCCCCCGCCGTCGAGCGGCTCGTCCTGGACGGCCAGACCGCCCGGCTCACCCAGGCCGCGCTGGAGACCCTCGCGGTGGTCGCCTACCGCCAGCCGGTCAGCCGCAGCCGCGTCTCCGCCGTACGCGGGGTCAACTGCGACGGTGTGATGCGCACCCTGCTGCAGCGCGGTCTGGTCGAGGAGGCGGGCACGGAACCCGAAACAGGTGCGATCCTGTACAGGACGACGAACTACTTCCTGGAGCGGATGGGCCTGCGTGGCCTGGACGAGCTTCCGGAGCTCGCGCCCTTCCTCCCGGAGGCGGAGGCGATCGAGGCCGAGACCCAGGAAGGGGTCCCGTCGTTCGACCCGGACGCGCCCGACGCGCCCGGCGTAGAGGACGCAGACGACTAAGACGGAACTTTGATGCGAAGCAGCGGCAGCGGAAAGAGCGGCGGGCGCGGTAACTACCGCGGTGCCGGCAACAGCAGGGACGAGCGGCAGGGGCAGGGCCGGCCCCGCAAGCCCCGCCCCGAGGAGCGCCGCTACGACGTGGGTCCCGGCGCCTCCCAGGAAGGCCCCAAGTCCGGGCGCGGCGGCACCGCGCGCGGCGGCGCCAAGGGCGGCCCGAAGAAGCCCCAGCAGTCCGGTCGTACGGCCCCCGCGCGCTCGCGTGAGTTCGAGACGCGCGTCGAGGAGCGCAACCGGGAGCGCTACGCCGGCAAGAAGGACATCAAGCTGCCCAAGACCTTCCCGGGCGCCGAGCAGGAGGGCGAGCGGCTGCAGAAGGTCCTCGCGCGCGCCGGCTACGGCTCGCGGCGGGCCTGCGAGGAGCTGATCGAGCAGGCGCGGGTCGAGGTCAACGGCGAGATCGTGCTGGAGCAGGGCCGCCGGGTCGACCCGGAGAAGGACGAGGTCAAGGTCGACGGCCTGACGGTCGCCACGCAGTCGTACCAGTTCTTCTCGCTGAACAAACCCGCCGGTGTCGTCTCCACGATGGAGGACCCGGAGGGACGGCAGTGCCTCGGGGACTACGTCACCAACCGTGAGACGCGGCTCTTCCACGTCGGCCGGCTGGACACCGAGACCGAGGGCGTCATCCTGCTCACCAACCACGGTGAGCTGGCCCATCGCCTCACCCACCCCAAGTACGGCGTGAAGAAGACCTACCTCGCCGCCATCGTCGGCCCGATCCCGCGCGACCTCGGCAAGCGCCTGAAGGACGGCATCCAGCTGGAGGACGGCTACGCCCGCGCGGACCACTTCCGGGTCGTGGAGCAGACCGGCAAGAACTACCTGGTCGAGGTGACCCTGCACGAGGGCCGCAAGCACATCGTGCGGCGCATGCTGGCGGAGGCCGGCTTCCCGGTCGAGAAGCTGGTCCGCACCGCCTTCGGCCCCATCACGCTCGGCGACCAGAAGTCGGGATGGCTGCGGCGCCTGTCCAACACCGAGGTCGGGATGCTGATGAAGGAAGTGGATCTCTAGAGCGCGGCTTGCGCCACATCGCCGTCCCCCTTTATCGTCACAACGACAATAAAGGGGGATGACGTATATGCCCAAGCAGCCGGCGACCGGCGCACTTCTCGGCCTCGCCCTCGGGGACGCCCTCGGCTTCCCGACCGAGTTCAACGACGTACCGTCGATCCTCGCCAAGTGCGGGCCCTGGCGGGAGATGGAGCTGCCGCGGCGCGCCATCGTCTCCGACGACACCCAGATGACCCTCGCCGTCGGGCGCGGGCTGCGGACGGCCATGGAGCGCGGGTACCTCGCGCCCAGGCGGCTGGAGCGGCCGCTGCGCGAGGAGTTCGTGGACTGGTACCACTCGCCGGAGAACAACCGCGCCCCGGGCAACACCTGCCTGACCGCGTGCGGTCTCCTGACGGAGGACGGCCGGGCCTGGCAGCACGCCAGTCAGATCGGCTCCAAGGGCTGCGGTGCCAACATGCGGGTCGCGCCCATCGGGCTCGCCCCCGGGCTGAGCGACGAACAGCGCTCCGGCGCCGCCCAGTTGCAGTCCGGGCTGACCCACGGCCACCCCACTGCGCTCGCCGCCTCCGACCTCACCGCGCACGCCGTCCACCTGCTCGCCCGGGGCACCGACCCGGCCGGGCTCGTGGGCCGGCTGCGCTCGTACGCCCTCGACCACCGCACCCGGTACGACCACACCTGGCTCGGCGACCTGTGGACCCGGTCCCAGGACCCCAGCCCCGAGCACTTCATCGCGCGCGGCTGGGACGAGTGCCTCGGGATCCTCGACCGGCTCCAGGAAGCAGTGCGGACCGTCTCCCCGGAGACCGACCCGTGCCTGGCCACCGGAGAGGGGTGGATCGCCGAAGAGGCCCTCGCCACCGGGCTGCTGTGCTTCCTGCTCTTCCCCGACGAGCCCGTCACCGCCCTGCGCCGGGCCGCCTGCACCGCCGGCGACTCCGACTCCATTGCCTGCCTGACCGGCGCGTTCGCGGGCGCCTGGCTGGGCGCGCAGGCCTGGCCGGCCGACTGGGCCGAGCGCATCGAGTACCGAGGCGACCTTTTGGCCCTGGGGGCGCTCTGGGACGCTTAGGACCATGATCGAAGACCTCGACCTCGCGCCCGTGGTCGCGGAACAGCCCGACCCGCTGCTGTTCGCGACCGTCTCCGGAGCCCACCTGTACGGCTTCCCGTCGCAGGACTCGGACGTGGACCTGCGGGGCGTCCATCTGCTCCCGGCGGCCGACCTCGTCGGGCTGCACGAGCCGGAGGAGACCCGCTCGCGCGCCTGGGTGCGCTACGGCGTCGAGCTGGACCTCGTCACCCACGACCTGCGCAAGTTCGTCCGGCTGATGCTGCGCCGCAACGGCTACGTTCTGGAGCAGCTGCTCTCACCGCTGGTCGTGCACACCGGCGACACGCACCGGGAGCTGGCCGCGCTCGCCCCTGGAGTCCTCACCGGCCACCACGCCCACCACTACCGGGGGTTCGCGGTGACCCAGTGGCGGCTGTTCGAGAAGACCGGCGAACTCAAGCCGCTGCTCTACACGTTCAGGGTGCTGCTCACGGGCATCCACCTCATGCGCAGCGGCGAGGTCCAGGCCCACCTGCCCACCCTCCTGGAGCAGATCGAGGCACCCGGCTATCTGCCCGAGCTGATAGCCGCCAAGGGGGAGCGGGAGCACGGCATCGCCGACATCCCGCACGCGCGCGTGGAGGCCGACGTGGAGCGCCTGCACGCCGTGCTGGACGAGGCCCAGTCCGCCTCAGCCCTGCCCGACGCGCCCACCGCGTACGACGCCCTGCACGACTTCGTGATACGCGTCCGTCTGCAGCGCTGAGTCCCGGCGTACCCGGAACAGGAAGTCGGCCACGCGCGCGTGGTCCGGCTCGGGCGGGAGCGGGCTGCGGTGCAGGGCCTGCTCCGTCTCCGTGCCCAGCCGGGCCATCCACGCCTCCACCTCGGCCCACGGGACCTCGCCCCGCTTCACCGCGAGCAGCGCCTCGCGCCGGTCGCCGACGTCGATCCGCAGCGCGCCGGTGCGCAGCAGGTCACGAGCGCTCATCAGCAGGCGCAGCAGATGCATGGCGTGCTTCCAGCGCGGGGCGCCCGTCGTACGGATGCCGGCGTCGAGCTTTCTGTGCTGGCCGAGGGCATAGCGGGTGAAGGTGTCGTAGGCCCGGCGGGAGAGGAAGGCCTCGCGCAGCGACAGCAGCTCCCGGCCGGTGTCGTCCAGGTGCTCCACCAGCGGGGAGTGCAGGCACTCCAGGATGTTCGGATTGCCGCGCAGCGCCAGCTCGCAGAACCGCTCCAGCTCCCAGGAGAACTGCTCCTCGCCCGGCCCCTCCACATGCGTCGGCGGCTTCTCGAAGCGCCAGAACAGGGGAGTGGGGGCGAGGAACACACCCCGCCGGTCGGTGTCGCTGGTGTCCGTCGCCAGACCGAAGGCCCGGGAACCCATGACACAGGCGTAAACAGTGTGGTCGCGTACCAGGGTCTCGGGCTGCATGCCGGGAGCGTACGCGGACCGGTCACGTCAGACGGATCGAATTCTTCTCCACCTTGATCGACTTCTCGGGGAGCGGCCTGGTCGCGGGGCCGTGCGCCACCGAGCCGTCGGCGATGTGGAACTTGCTGCCGTGACACGGGCAGTCGATCGTGCCGTTCGCGATGTTGTTCACCGTGCAGCCCAGGTGGGTGCAGATCGCCGAGAAGGCCTTGAACTCGCCCTTCTTCGGCTGCGTGACGACCACCTTCTGATCCTTGAAGATCGTGCCGCCGCCCACGGGGATGCCACTGGTCTTGCCCAGATCCCCGCCGGTGCCGGCGGTCTTGATGTCGCTTGCGCTCTCGGTGCTGCCGCTCGTGCTGGCGCTGCCGCTGCTCTTGGTGCCGCCGCCGCATGCCGCGACGGGCGCGACGATCGCTGCCGCCGCACCCGTCGCCAGAACCGTGCGCCGCTTCACGTCCTCGGTCATGCCGGCCTCCGTACAACCTCGAAATCGATGCATATCGGACACTCCGCATCGTCTCAGCGATCGGGCGGCCCGCACCTGTCGCGCGCGGGCTGACTACCCTGGACGGACCAAGCACAGATCCGCATGTCAGCAGGGAGCAGCGCCGTGGCGGTACGAGCGGTCCGGGGGGCCGTCCAACTGGAGCGGGACGAGGCCGGGCACATGGACGAGCAGGTCGTAGCCCTGCTCATCGCGGTCCTGGAGCGGAACGGACTGAGCACCGACGACCTGATCAGCATCTGGTTCACAGCCACCCCGGACCTGCGCAGCGACTTCCCGGCGGCCGCCGCGCGCAAGCTGGGCATCGTCGACGTGCCGCTGATCTGCGCCCAGGAACTGGACATCGAGGGCGCCATGCCCCGGGTCGTACGGCTCCTCGCGCACATCGAGTCGGACCGGCCCCGAGCCGACATCAACCACGTCTACCTCGGCGCCGCGGCCGCCCTGCGCAAGGACATCGCCCAGTGAGAACCGCACTCGTCATCGGCACCGGCCTCATCGGCACCTCCGCCGCCCTGGCCCTCGTCCAGCGCGGCGTCAACGTCCACCTCGCCGATCACGACCCCGAGCAGGCCCGTACGGCCGCCGCGCTGGGCGCCGGCACCGACGAGGCCCCCGACGGCCCCGTCGACCTCGCGATCGTGGCCGCCCCGCCCGCGCACGTGGCCGGTGTGCTCGCCGACGCCATGCGCCGGGGCGTGGCCCACGGCTATGTCGACGTGGCCAGCGTCAAGGGCGGCCCGCGCCGCGAGCTGGAGGCGCTGGGCCTCGACCTGTCGGCGTACCTCGGCAGCCACCCCATGTCCGGCCGTGAGAAGTCCGGCCCGCTGGCCGCGACCGCCGACCTCTTCGAGGGCCGCCCCTGGGTGCTCACCCCGACCCGGGACACCGACACCGAGGTGCTGAACCTCGCCCTGGAGCTGGTCTCGCACTGCCGCGCCGTGCCGGTCGTCATGGACGCCGACGCGCACGACCGCGCCGTCGCCCTCGTCTCCCACATGCCCCACCTGGTGTCCAGCATGGTCGCCGCGCGCCTGGAGCACGCCGCGGAGGCCGCCGTACGGCTGTGCGGGCAGGGCATCCGGGACGTGACCCGGATCGCCGCCTCCGATCCGCGCATGTGGATCGACATCCTGTCCGCGAACCCCGGCCCGGTCGCCGACCTGCTCTCCGACGTCGCCTCCGACCTGGGCGAGACCGTCGAGGCGCTGCGCGCCCTGCAGTCCTCCGACGAGGCCAAGCGGCGCGAGGGCACCGCCGGCATCGAGGACGTGCTGCGCCGCGGGAACGCGGGCCAGGTGCGGGTGCCGGGCAAGCACGGCAGCGCGCCGCACCGGTACGAGACCGTCGTCGTCCTCATCGACGACCAGCCCGGCCAGCTGGCCCGCATCTTCGCCGACGCGGGACGGGCCGGGGTCAACATCGAGGACGTGCGCATCGAGCACGCGACCGGGCAGCAGGCCGGTCTGGTCCAGCTCATGGTCGAACCGAAGGCGGCGCCGGCGCTGAAGGAGGCGCTGCGGGAGCGGGGCTGGGCGCTGCGGCAGTAGCGCGTCCACAGGCGTCCGGACGAGTGACCCGCACCCAGTAACCTTGTGCGGGGCGCTCTCGCTCCCCGTACCCGCCCACACCGCACCAGGAAGGTGTCCCTCCGTGGAAAACGGCGCCGCCCCGACCGCCCAGCCCGTGATCGTCGCGATCGACGGCCCCTCCGGCACGGGCAAGTCGAGCACGTCGAAGGCCGTCGCCGCGCAGCTCGGTCTGAGCTACCTGGACACCGGCGCCCAGTACCGGGCGATCACCTGGTGGATGGTGACCAACGGCATCGACCTGGAGGACCCGACCGCCGTCGCCGCGGTCGCCGGCAAGCCGGAGATCGTCTCCGGCACCGACCCGGCCCACCCGACCATCACGGTCGACGGCACCGACGTGGCCGGCGCGATCCGCACCCAGGAGGTCACCTCCAAGGTCAGCGCGGTCAGCGCGGTGCCCGAGGTGCGCACCCTGATCACCGAGCTGCAGCGCTCGATCGCCGCCGGCGCGGAGTACGGCATCGTGGTCGAGGGCCGTGACATCGGTACGACCGTCCTCCCGGACGCCGACCTGAAGATCTTCCTCACGGCCTCCCCGGAGGCCCGCGCGGCCCGCCGCAGCGGCGAGCTGAAGGGCGCCGACGTGCACGCCACCCGCGAGGCGCTGATCAAGCGGGACGCGGCCGACTCCTCCCGCAAGACCTCGCCGCTCGCCAAGGCCGGCGACGCGGTCGAGGTGGACACCACCGAGCTCACCCTCGCCCAGGTCATCGAGTGCGTCGTCACCCTGGTCGAGGAGAAGCGGGCCGGGAAGTGAGCCTTCCGTCAGCTCCTGACCAGCAGCCGGAGAAGCCCCCCTCGGAGCGGGGTGCCGAGGTCGGCCGGCGTATCGGCGTCGGCCTGATGTACGGGCTGTGGAAGCCGCGCGTGCTCGGCGCCTGGAAGGTGCCCGCCACCGGCCCGGTGATCTTCGCGGTCAACCACTCCCACAACATCGACGGCCCGATGGTCATGGGGGTTGCACCCCGGCCGACGCACTTCCTGATCAAGAAGGAGGCGTACGTCGGCCCGCTGGGCTCCTTCCTGACCGGCATCGGCCAGCTGAAGGTGGACCGCAGCACCGCCGACCGCGCGGCGATCATCCGGGCCCTCGGTGTGCTGGAGGCCGGGGGCGTGCTGGGCATCTTCCCGGAGGGCACCCGCGGCGAGGGCGACTTCGCCTCGCTGCGCGCCGGGCTCGCCTACTTCGCCGTACGCAGCGGGGCGCCGATCGTGCCCATCGCCGTGATGGGAAGCGCCGAGCGACCCGGACGGTTGATAAAGGCGCTGCCTCCGCTGCGCTCCCGTGTCGACGTCGTCTTCGGCGACCCCTTCGACGCGGGGGACGGGAGCGGGCGGCGCACGCGCAAGGCGCTGGACGAGGCGACCGAGCGCATCCAGAAGCAGCTCACCAGCCACTTGGAAAACGCCAGGCGCCTGACCGGGCGTTAGGGCCTGCCCAGCGGATCGTTCCGGAGACGCGGGGCTGGTCGGATACCGTTGATTTCCTCCGACCTGATCCGCCGGACAGGCCCGAGCGACACTTGAGTAGTGGATCAGCCCAGGCAGGGCTTCTCCACCGATCACCACGAATGAACAACGAGGTACGGACTTCATGAACGACCAGATCCAGCCCGACGGCTCGGACGCGCATGAGCACGCGCACGAGTACGACCACGGGGCGCTCGGCGACGCCGAGTACGCGGAGTTCATGGAGCTCGCCGCGGAAGAGGGCTTCGACATCGAGGACGTCGAGGGCGCCATCGAGGCGGCGGGCCACGGCCCGCTGCCCGTGCTCGCCGTCGTCGGCCGCCCCAATGTCGGCAAGTCGACTCTGGTGAACCGGATGATCGGCCGCCGTGAGGCGGTCGTCGAGGACAAGCCCGGCGTCACCCGCGACCGCGTCACCTACGAGGCCGAGTGGGCCGGCCGCCGCTTCAAGGTCGTCGACACCGGCGGCTGGGAGCAGGACGTCCTCGGCATCGACGCCTCCGTGGCCGCCCAGGCCGAGTACGCGATCGAGGCCTCCGACGCCGTCGTCTTCGTGGTGGACGCCAAGGTCGGCGCGACCGACACCGACGAGGCGGTCGTACGGCTGCTGCGCAAGGCCGGCAAGCCGGTCGTACTGTGCGCCAACAAGGTCGACGGACCGAGCGGCGAGGCCGACGCGGCCTACCTGTGGAACCTCGGCCTCGGCGAGCCGCACCCCGTCTCCGCCCTGCACGGCCGTGGCACCGGCGACATGCTGGACGCCGTCCTGGACGTCCTGCCGGACGCCCCGCGCGAGAGCTTCGGCGGCAGCGGCATCGGCGGCCCGCGCCGCATCGCCCTCATCGGCCGCCCGAACGTCGGCAAGTCCTCCCTGCTGAACAAGGTGGCCGGCGAGGAGCGCGTCGTCGTCAACGAACTGGCGGGCACCACCCGCGACCCGGTCGACGAGATGATCGAACTGGGCGGCAAGACCTGGAAGTTCGTGGACACCGCCGGTATCCGCAAGCGCGTCCACCTCCAGCAGGGCGCCGACTACTACGCCTCCCTGCGCACGGCTGCCGCCGTCGAGAAGGCCGAGGTCGCGGTCGTCCTGATCGACGCCTCCGAGAACATCTCCGTGCAGGACCAGCGGATCATCACCATGGCCGTCGACGCGGGCCGTGCGATGGTCATCGCCTACAACAAGTGGGACACCCTCGACGAGGAGCGCCGCTACTACCTGGAGCGGGAGATCGAGACCGAGCTGGGCCAGGTCACCTGGGCCCCGCGGGTGAACGTCTCGGCGTACACCGGCCGGCACATGGAGAAGCTGGTCCCGGCCATCGAGACCGCCCTCGCCGGCTGGGAGACCCGCGTCCCCACCGGCCGCCTCAACGCCTTCCTCGGCGAGCTGGTCTCGGCCCACCCGCACCCGATCCGGGGCGGCAAGCAGCCGCGCATCCTGTTCGGCACCCAGGCAGGCACCAAGCCCCCGCGCTTCGTGCTCTTCGCCTCCGGCTTCATCGAGGCGGGCTACCGCCGCTTCATCGAGCGCCGGCTGCGCGAGGAGTTCGGCTTCGAGGGCACCCCGATCCACATCTCGGTGCGGGTGCGCGAGAAGCGCGGCGCGAAGAAGAAGTAACGGCTGTACGACGTGAAGGGCGGCACCTGGAGACCGGAGTCCAGGAGCCGCCCTTCAGCGTTCGCCGTCACATGCCCCGGCGCGGTCCGGGAGGCAGCGCCGCCGGAACATGGTGCATACCGGTGTCCTCGTGCTGCCGCCCCAGCGTGCCGATCCGCTGCCACTGCGACTGCTGCCGCGCGCTGTACGCCCCCGCGCTGTAGGCGCTGTACGAGCTGCTGAACGACCCGGCCCGATGCCCGCCGTAGCCGCCCGTACGGTCCGAGAGCTGCCCGAACGGGCTGAACCTCAGTCCCTCCTCCCCGCTCCGGTCACCCGGCAGCGTACGGAAGGCCTTGACCCACTCCGCGTAGAGCGAGTCGTAGATCGGCGTGGGGGAGGCCACACCTTCCTGCCCCGTCCGCGCGGACGGGATGGGGGAGAACAATGACCGGCGGGGAGGAGTGTCGTATGCGTGCACGTATGTCCAAACGACGGCACCCCTAAAGAGATGCGGTTCCACGGCATGCCTTTGGGGGCGCGAGGCCGCATTTGATTTGCGGCTTCAGCCACAACGCACCCGCACCCGCCCCTTTACAGCGGCCCCTCCGCCCCTCAGGCGCAAGAATCACGTACCCGCAAGAGGAAGGGCCGCCCCGACCAGCTTCCCCTGCGCCGCCGCCTTGTCGAGAGACCCCCGCAGCAGGTCCTCCCTCGGCTGCCGCCCGATCGACCCCACCGGCGCCGCGAACATCAGCACCTGCTGGTGCTTGTTCGCCGCGGCCCGCCACCCGTCCGTCACCTGCAGCGGCTGATGCGCCTGCCACCAGGCGACCGGCTGTCCGCCGCTCGCCGAGGGCTGCAGCACCGCATGCAGCTGCCCCATGGCGAGCAGCACCGACCAGCCGTGCAGCACCGGCGGCACGGACGACAGCTCGGTCACCGGCATGAACCCCTGCTCGATGAGCAGCGGAAGGAAGTCGTCGCCGGTCCCGGTGGAGCCGGGGCGCACGATCGCCGAGGTCGGCTCGACGACGAGCGCGGGGTGCAACTCGCCCTCGATCAGCACGAGTCCGCTGGTCACGCCGAGCACCGCCTGCTCGGGCGCGACCTGCTGCGCCGTGCCCGCGGAGGCGGCCACGCCGTCGATGGATCGGACGGCGCCCCGCAACTGCTCCTCGGTGACCTGGACGACCTGCGAGGGCAGGCAGCTGGCGTGGGCGAAGGCGAGCACGGCGGTCTCGTCGCCGACGAACAGAACGGTGCTGGTGCGCTCCTGCTCGGAGTCGCCCGGGGTGCGGCAGGAGGTGCAGTCGTAACTGCCCGGTGCGTTCTCTCCGGCGAGCAGCCGGTCGGCTTCTTCGTCGCCGATCTCGGCGCGTACGGCGTCACTGACGTCGAGCATGCGCGGCACGGTGGCTCCCTCGGGATGCGGTGCTGGGTCGACCGGGTGGCTCCCGGCCGATGAGTCCCGGGGTTCCGGGCTCATGAAGAAGACAACGGACGTCCTGTGGTGGGAGTCACGCTCTGGGGACAACCGGTTCGCACCAACCACCGCGCACGGTCACATCATGTGCGGAATGCGCTACTCACCGTCAACTCGTCGTCAAGTCAAGGAACTTGAAGGGGTGAAGTGGCTCACAGGTCGCTTCGGTCGGTGGTTGATAAATCAGGAAATCCAGGGATGTAGTGGGTGGCCGAAAATCGTCGATACCCGCGGTAACAGGCAACTGGCCTGGAATGACGGGGAGTTGGTTGATTCCGGGCGCTGGTCCTCCCTAAATTCCTCCGCCGTGTGCAACGAGCACCGCCTGGGTGCGTCCGACGCCCGGCACCGGCAGAGCAGCAACGCCGGTACCGGCCACGCGGACGGGGCGGGCACGAGGAACCGCGGTCCTGCGCGGCGAGACGTGCACCGCCTGGGGGAGCCCGGGTTCGTGGAGAGGGAATTACATGTCCGAGTGTGCCGATACCACCCGCAACGCCGCCCGTCACGACGGCTCCCGCAAGGGCCGTACGACGGCCGCGCTCGCCGGAGCCGCGCTGCTCGCCCCGCTGGGGCTGCTGGCCGCGACCGGCAACGCCGCGGCGGCGGACAACGGGGTGTGGGACCGCATCGCCCAGTGCGAGAGCGGCGGCAACTGGCACATCAACACCGGCAACGGCTACTACGGCGGGCTCCAGTTCTCCGCCGGCACCTGGCGCGCGTACGGCGGCACCGCCTATGCCCCGACGGCCGACGAGGCCTCCAGGAGCGCGCAGATCGCCGTCGCCACCCAGGTTCAGCAGGCCCAGGGCTGGGGTGCCTGGCCGGTCTGCTCGGGCCGCGCCGGAGCCTCCGGCGCCGCCCCCGCGGCGGACCACACCGGTTCCTCCGGTACGACGGCCTCGACGGGCAGCGAGACGACGAAGTCCGCCCCGACGCGGTCCGCACCGTCGAACTCCGCTCCGGCGAACACGCCGGAACGCCCGGCGGCCCACACCGGCCGCGGTGACTCCCGCGGTGACTACATCGTCCGCGAGGGCGACACGCTGAGCGCCATCGCCGCCCGGCACGGGACCACCTGGCAGCGGATCTACGCCGCCAACAAGAAGGTCGTCGGCGACGACCCGAACCTGATCGTGCCCGGCCAGCGCCTCGCGCTCTGAAGCACCCTTCAGGTCGAGCACGCTGTGAGGACGGCCGCTGCCCATCGAGGACAGCGGCTGTCCGCATCCCCTGGCAGACTCGGCCCCATGTTGGAGACCTCGGCACGCCTGCTGCGCCTGCTCTCGCTGCTCCAGGCCCACCGCGAATGGTCCGGCGCCGGACTCGCCGAACAGCTCGGTGTCACCCCGCGCACCGTCCGCCGGGACGTGGACCGGCTGCGCGAGCTGGGCTACCCGGTCAACGCCAGCCCCGGCTCCGGCGGCGGCTACCAGCTGGGCGCGGGCGCCGAACTCCCGCCGCTGCTGCTGGACGACGACGAGGCCGTCGCCGTCGCGGTCGGTCTGCGCACGGCCGCGAGCCAGGGCATCGAGGGCATCGGCGAGACCTCCGTACGCGCCCTCGCCAAGCTGGAACAGGTGCTGCCGAACCGGCTGCAACGCCGGGTGAGCGCCCTCAACGCCTTCACCGTGCCGATGCTGCGCGGCGGCCCGCCGGCCGACGCCGTCGACCCGGCGCTGCTCACCGAACTGGCGCACCTGTGCCGGGACGCCGAGCGGCTGCGCTTCGAGTACCGCACCCACGACGGCGCGGACAGCCGCCGTACCGTCGAGCCGCACCGGCTGGTCTGCACCGAGCGGCGCTGGTATCTGGTCGCCTGGGACGTCGACCGGGCGGACTGGCGGACGTTCCGCGTCGACCGCATCACACCCAGGCCGCCGCACGGGCCCCGCTTCACCCCGCGCGAGCCGCCCGCCGAGGATCTGGCCGCCTATGTCTCGAAGGGCGTCTCCACGCGCGCGTACGCCGCACACTCCGTCGTACGGCTGCTGGTGCCGCTGCACGAGGCCGCCGCGCGGATCTCACCGTCCATGGGGACGCTGGAGGCCGACGGCGCGGACGCCTGCATCCTGCGCTCCGGCGCGGCGAACCCGGAGGTGATGGTCGTTCACCTCATGATGCCGGGCTTCCCGTTCGAGGTGATCGAGCCCGCCGGGCTGACCGAGGCGATCAGAGCGATCCGGGACCGGCTGGACGCGGCGCTGGCGCGGTCCGCGGAGCCCGTCTGACAGGGGTCACGGCGGCCGTGTGTGGAATCCGTGAAATTCCTATGCGGTGTCAGCAGCCTCTGCATCACGCCGGATTGCACGGGAAATCACGTTCCAGGCTCCGCTTGGATCATCGCCGCCCTTTTCGCGGGGTAATTCCAAGGGGTGCTCGGTGGCGCCTGAAATTCCGCTCGATTCCCCCGGTGAGCCCAACGGAAACCCTCGTACGTGTGACTCGGCGCGACAGAATCGGAGCCGGGAAGCTGTGACAGAAGTGTGACCGTACGTGGATACGACTCTTACCCGGCCGTGCCCGGCTTCCGTGACCGCCGGTTGCGGCCTAGCGTGGCGGCATGGCACCCATTCCCACTCCGCCGACGGAGCCGCAGGACAGCCCGGACGGGTACGTCGGCCTCGACGCCGCGAACGCCGAGCTGCTCGCCCGGCAGCGCGGATGGTCGACCGTACGGTCGCTGCCGCCGGGCGCGATCATCACCATGGAGTACCGGGTGGGACGTCTGAACTTCGAGGTGCGCGACGGCCGGGTGGCCCGCGCCTGGAAGGGGTGACGCTCCGCTCGGTGCAGGCCCGCACAGGACGACGGCCCCGCTTCCCTCTGCCGGGAAGCGGGGCCGTCGCTGTGGCGCGGGGCGGTTGTGCGTACCGAGCCCCGTCGCCGTGCGAGCCGTCAGCCGCCGGTCAGCGGCCGGGCCGGCTGGGTGGTGCCGCGCGGGAGGCGGTGGTCGGTGTGCGGTGGGCGGCGGCTGCCCACCGGGGTGACCGGGGTGCGTTCCGAACGGGTCGTGTGCGGTCCCGGGGCCAGATGCGCCATCGCTCGGGCGGCGCGGGCCGAGGTGACCGGCTCGCGCGCCGGGGTCGGCTGCTCGTCCGGTGCGCCGCGCGGCCTGAGCACCACCGGCGTGACCGGGACGACCGGTTCGGGCACGGGCCGGCTGCGGCGGCCGCGCCAGCGGTCGCGCAGATCGAACAGCGCGGTCTCGGTCCTGGCGATCAGCGGCTCGAACCACGGCAGGGCGAGCAGGATCAGCAGGCCCGCGGCCCAGCCCAGCAGCACGTCGCTCAGCCAGTGCGTACCGAGGTAGACGGTGGTGAGGCCGACGCCCAGCGCCGTGATCGCGGACAGCGCGGACAGCCAGCGGCGCGCTCTCGGGGTGGAGGCCAGATAGGCCAGGATGCCCCAGGTCACGACCGCGTTGGCGGTGTGGCCGCTGGGGAATATATCGCCGCCCAGGCCCATCTCGTTCGAGCCGATCACGGTCGCGTAGTGCGGACCGAGGCGCCCCATCCCGAGTTTGGCGGCGCCGACCGTGATGTTCAGCAGCAGCAGCGAGGCGGCCAGGGTGAGCAGTGGGCGCAGGGTGTGCTGCCGCCAGGAGCGCCAGCCGAGCCAGGCCGCGACCATCACCGCGGTGGGGCCGCGCTGGCCGAGCACCACGTAGTAGTCGAGGAAGGCATGGATCTGCGGCCACTGCTGGTACGGCCGGAAGAACATGACCTGCCAGTCGAGCCGGACCAGCCAGGACGTGATCACGACGGCCCACACGATCGCCAGGTAGAAAGCCAGGGTCGCGGTGAAGAGAACGACCCGGTGCCGGCTCATCCTTGGCACATCGATGTGGGCCGGTCGTTCCGGCTCACGGTCGAGTCTGGCGAACACCCGGTCCAGACGCCGGGTGAGGTTTCGTTCGGTACGCACCCAATCGACGTTACAGCGAGTGAGCTGTGAACCCCGTCGAAACAGTGGGTTTGTGATGACGATGTGATGTGGCAAACCTCTCAAGGGCGGTCCGAATTCCCGGGATTCCGCAATCTCGTGAGGTGCTTCCGCTCAATTCCTTTGATCATGCCGGACGTTGTTTATATGGCGCTTATGAATACGTTAACCCCACCCTGGGGCGGAATTTTCCGGAGCGTCATCGGGCCGCCGATGTCGATCATGGAGGACCGGAACCGTTCAGCCAGAACGCCCCGTAGATCGCTGCCGCGCCCGCCAACATGGCCGTGACCAGCACGGATCGGCGCGTCCGCAGCCCGGCGAGGGCACCGGCGAGCGGCAGCAGCAACGGGAAGGCGGGCATCAGCAGCCGTGGCTTGGAGCCGAAGTAGCTCGACGCGCACAGCGCGAGCGCGAGGACGACACCGGTGTACACCAGCAGTTCGACCGGCTGGCGCCGGCGGATCCCGGCGACGTACAGCCAGAGCACCAGGGCGACCCCGATGATCAGGCCGACGCCCGCGAGGGCGGACGGAAATGACGTGAACTTGTCGGCCACGAAGCGTGCGAATGCGTAGCCTCCGTCGAACCCATTGCGCCATCCGGCCTGTACGTCCAGGTACCCGAAAAGTCCCTTCCCGGTCCGCCGGCCGACCCAGAGCACGTAACCGGCGGTCCCGAGCGGCGCGATGAACATGCCGAGCACCCGGCGGCAGGCAGGGGCGGATGAGGCGAACGGTGCGATCGGGGCCTGTGCGCCCGGAGTGAGAGCCGGGGCGTGTGTGCCATCAAGCGCGCTGGGCGTGTGCGCCGGGGTGCGTTCGGTGTGGTGCGCGCCTGGTGCGGACGTCGTGCTCCGGTCTCGCACGAACGAGAGCACGCCCGTCACCCACACCGCCGTGACCACCGCCGCCCCGACCGGCCGGGTCAGCCCCGCCAGGGCGGCCAGCGTGCCGGCCCAGACCCAGCGGCCGGTCAGCAGCGCGTACAGCGACCAGGCCGCCAGCGCTGTGAACAGCGACTCGCTGTACGCCATCGACTGCACGATCCCGACCGGCAGCACGGCCCACAGCAGGACGGCGCAGATCCCCACCCTGGGGCCGTACACCCGGTCGGCGACCGCGAAGATCCCGCAGGCCGCCGCGAGCGAGGCGAGCAGGCTGACCACGAAACCGGCGCCCGCGTACGACAGCGGCGTGACCGCGTGCAGCGACCGCTCCAGCCACGGCAGCAGCGGGAAGAACGCCAGATTGGAGTGCACGTCGCCGTTCGGCAGCCGTACCTCGTAGCCGTACCCCAGCTCGGCGACCCGGGTGTACCAGAGCGAGTCCCAGCGCCCGGTCAGCAAGGTGTACGCGCTCTTGCCACGCGCGGCGCTCCACACCGCCAGCACCACCAGCCCGAGGGCGCGGACCGCCGCATAGCCCAGCAGGGCCGGAGCCGCCCGGCGCGGAAGTGGGGCGCGGGGTGACGCCACGCGCGTTTCAAGATCGCTCACGGACTCGATTATCGACCGGCGGTGGAACCGCACCGTCCCCGGGGGCGTGGTCAAGACAGAACGGTGTGGGGTACGCCACAAGGGTTCCCGTATGCGTGTGAGAGCTCTGCCACGTGACCCCGTGGCGGACTCGCGTACGCTGACGAGTCACCCGCGTGGGTTCGCGCGGGCCGGAGACCCCGCTCCTCTCCGGCCGTACGACAGGGAGTCCCCACCCCGTCGCTCCGCCCCACGCGCGGCACATCTGGGAGGTACGCGCATGTCCGGGACGACCACGGCTGCCGTTCGGCCGCGCCGTCCGGAGGCCGGTGCCGACGCGAGCCGCTGGGTCGTTCTCGTCGTCCTGTGCGTCAGCCTGCTGCTCGTCGCCGTCGACGCGACCGTGCTGCATGTGGCGGTCCCCGCCGTCACCCAGGACCTCAGGCCCGGTGCCCTGGAACTGCTCTGGATCGTCGACGTCTATCCGCTGGTCTGTGCCTCGCTGCTGATTCTCTTCGGCACCCTCGGCGACCGGATCGGCCGCCGTCGCGTTCTGCTGCTCGGCTACGGCCTGTTCGGCGTCGCCTCCGCCGTGGCCGCCTTCGCGCCGACGGCCGAGACACTGATCCTCGCCCGCGCCCTGCTCGGCGTGGGCGGCGCCATGATCATGCCGGCGACCCTGTCGATCCTGCGTCAGGTCTTCCCCGACCGGCGCGAGCGCGCGCTCGCCGTCGGCATCTGGAGCGCGGTGGCCGCCGTCGGCGCGGCCGTCGGTCCACTGCTCGGCGGCTTTCTGCTGGAGCACTTCTGGTGGGGCGCGGTCTTCCTGGTCAACATCCCGCTGATGCTGGTCAGCCTGCCGGTCGGCCGGATCCTGCTGCCCGAGTCCCGCGGCGGGCGGAGCGGCCCCTGGGACGTCGTCGGCGCCCTGATGGCGGCCGGCGGTCTCTTCGGCGCCGTCCTCGGCGTGAAGCAGCTGGGCGGCGGAGGGCCCCCGCTGAGCCCGTTCACCGTGCTGCCCCTGCTGGCCGGCGCGACCCTTCTCCTCCTCTTCGTACGACGGCAGCGGCGGCACCCGCATCCGCTGGTGGACCTCAGGATGTTCCGCCGGCCCGCGTTCAGCACCTCGGTGGGCTGCATCGTGCTGGCGATGCTCGCGCTCGTCGGCCTGGAGCTGATCGCCGCCCAGTATCTGCAACTGGTCCTCGGGCTCTCCCCGCTGCAGACCGGCCTCAGGCTGCTGCCCCTGACCGTCGCGGCGATGGCGGCCGGCCTCGCGGGCGCACGGCTGCTGCGCCGTTTCGGGCCGCGCCGGATGGTCTGCGTCGGCTTCCTGCTGACCGCCGCCGCGGTCCTGACACTCACCGCGATGGGCACCGCCGACAACGCGCCGCTGCTGCTGGGCGGGTTCGTGGTGCTCGGCTTCGGTCTTGAGACCACGCTCTTCGGGGCCTACGAGTCGATGCTCAGCGAGTCCCCGGCCGAGCAGGCTGGTGGCGCGGCGGCGATCGGCGAGACCTCGTACCAACTCGGTGCCGGCATCGGCATCGCGCTGCTCGGCACCGTGATGAACGCGGCCTACGCCCCCAATCTGCGCTCGGTGCCGGGCGTCCCGCGGCACGCGTCGGACGCGGCGGGGCACTCGCTCGGCGAGGCCTACGCCGTCGCCGGACGCCTCGGCGGGTCCGCCGGGGCGGCGCTGCGCCGGGCCGCACGGGACTCCTTCGTGCACGGACTGCATGTGACGCTGCTGGTGAGCGCGGGCCTGTTGCTGCTGGGCGCGGTGATGGCGCTGCGGCTGCCGCGGGTCATGCAGTGCGGCGCGGAGCCGGTGGTGGCGGTGGAGCTGCCCGCGCCCCGGGAAGTCGCGGAGTCCCGTGTCACGGCCTGACGCACTGGACGTGGGCGACACCGCACCGTAACGTCGGCGTCGATCCGTGGCTAGCGGTGCTAGTTTTCTTGTGTGCCGGAGGGTGTCCCATGTCCGCGTCCTCGAAGTTGCCCCCCTTCGATCCCGCCGACCCGCTCGGGATCGACGACCTGCTGGAACCGGAGGACCTGGCCATCCGGGACACCGTCCGCGGCTGGGCCGCCGACCGGGTGCTGCCCCATGTCGCCGACTGGTACGAGAAGGGCGAGCTGCCCGGCATCCGGGACCTCGCCCGCGAACTCGGCTCCCTCGGCGCTCTCGGCATGTCCCTGACCGGGTACGGCTGCGCCGGCGCCACGGCCGTGCAGTACGGCCTGGCCTGCCTGGAGCTGGAGGCGGCGGACTCGGGTATCCGGTCCCTGGTCTCCGTACAGGGCTCCCTCGCCATGTACGCGATCCACCGGTTCGGCAGCGAGGAGCAGAAGCAGGAGTGGCTGCCGCGCATGGCGGCCGGCGAGGTGATCGGCTGCTTCGGGCTGACCGAGCCCGACCACGGCTCCGACCCCGCCTCGATGCGCACCCACGCCAAACGCGACGGCGACGACTGGGTGCTCAGCGGCCGCAAGATGTGGATCACCAACGGGTCGGTCGCCGGGGTGGCCGTCGTCTGGGCGCAGACCGAGGACGGCATCCGCGGCTTCGTCGTGCCCACCGGCAGCCCCGGTTTCGCGGCACCCGAGATCAAGCACAAGTGGTCCCTGCGCGCCTCGGTCACCAGCGAATTGGTGATGGACGACGTACGGCTGCCCGCAACCGCCGTACTCCCGGAGGTCACCGGACTGCGCGGCCCGCTCAGCTGTCTGTCCCACGCCCGGTACGGCATCGTCTGGGGCGCGATGGGCGCGGCGCGCAGCAGCTTCGAGGCGGCGCTGGACTACGCGAAGACCCGGGAGCAGTTCGGGCGGCCCATCGGCGGCTTCCAGCTCACCCAGGCCAAGCTCGCGGACATGGCGGTCGAACTGCACAAGGGGATTCTGCTCGCCCACCATCTGGGGCGGCGGATGGACGCCGGCCGCCTGCGTCCCGAGCAGGTCAGCTTCGGCAAGCTCAACAACGTCCGCGAGGCGATCGAGATCTGCCGTACGGCGCGGACGATCCTCGGGGCCAACGGGATCTCCCTCGAATACCCCGTGATGCGGCACGCGACCAACCTTGAGTCGGTGCTCACCTACGAGGGCACCGTCGAGATGCACCAGCTCGTGCTGGGCAAGGCGCTCACCGGGCTCGACGCCTTCCGGTGAGGCCCCGGGCGGGCAGGGCCGGCGAGCGGCCCTGCCTCAGCTCTGGTTGAAGAATCCGTCGTCGCGGTGGGTGGACGCCTCACTGCTGACGATCTCCGTGTCGGCGGGCGTCAGCAGGAACACCCGGTTGGACACGCGGTCGATCGAGCCGCGCAGACCGAAGATCAGCCCCGCCGCGAAGTCCACCACGCGCTTGGCGTCGGCGGGCTCCATCGCCGTGAGGTTCATGATGACCGGGACGCCGTCCCGGAACAGTTCGCCGATGGCGCGGGCGTCCCGGAAGCTGTCCGGGGTGACCGTGCCGATCCGGCGGCCCTTCTCCTCGGCCGTGTCCGTGGCCACCTTCACCCGGGGGTCCGTGACCCAGGCGTCCCCTGACTCGGAGCCCTCGGAGTACTCGTCGTCGTAGTAACGCTCGTCATCGTTGTCGTCGACGAGGCCGAGCCACGCACTCGCCTTGCGTACCGATCCCATGGACGCCTCCTCTCACAGCGGTCTTTCGTGCTTTCCGCATCCCTATGGTCATCCATGATGCGGACGGTGCGCCAAGTGGATAGACGCCGCCCGGGGAGTTTGTGACGGTACTGGTGCACAGACGATCCGTCGAGAGTCCTTGTATCCCAAGGGTCCCGACTCGTACGGCTGCTGACTGAGAGTGAAATATGATTGTCGGCGGCGGATGGGTGATCATCGGCGCGTACGGGTGAACGCCAACGTCGTACCACATCACGGGGGATCGTCGTGTTCGGAATCGTCAGACCGTGCGCTCATCGGCTCGGTGAACGCCTCAAGACCGAGTGGATGGCGCATTTGTGCGGGCTCTGTCTCGCACTGCGCCGCGACCACGGCCAGTTCGCACGGATCGTGACGAACTATGACGGCCTGCTCATATCGGTTCTGACGGATGCTCAGACGGGCCCGACCCTCGACGGCCGCCGTACGGCCGGGCCGTGCGCGCTGCGCGGGATGCGCACCGCGTCCGTCGCCCAGGGCGAGGGGGCGCGGCTCGCCGCCGCGGTCTCGCTGGTGCTCGCCGCGGCGAAGGTCCGCGATCATGTCGCCGACGGGGACGGGCTGCTGGCCCGCAGACCGGTGGCCGCGGCCGCGCGCCGGGTCGCCGTGGGCTGGGGCAACGCCGGTGCCCGCAGCGGCTCCGCGGTCGGCTTCGACACCGGTGTCCTCGTCGAGGCCGTCGATCGGCAGCTCGGTCTGGAGACCCTCGCCGGGTACGGCACACCGATCCTGACCGTCACCGAGCCGACCGAGACCGCCACCGCCGCCGCCTTCGCCCACACCGCGGTGCTGGCCGGACGGCCGGACAACGCACAGCCGCTCGCGGAGGCCGGACGGCTCTTCGGGCGGCTCGCGCATCTCCTGGACGCCGTGGAGGACCAGCGCACCGACGCGTTGTCGGGCGCCTGGAACCCGCTCACCGCCACGGGCACTTCGCGGACCGAGGTCCGCCGGCTCGCCGACGACGCCCTGCACGGCATCCGCCTCGCCCTGCGCGAGGCCGAGTTCGCCGACGGCAAGCTCGTCCATCTGCTGCTCGTGCACGAGCTGGGACGGTCCGTGGACCGGGCGTTCGGCAGCTCGTCGTGCGGACACGCGCCCGAGGCCGCGTTCGGGCCGCCGCCCGGCCACCACGCGCCCGACGCGCCCCAGCACCCGTACGGCCATCCCTTCGGCCAGCCGCCGCGCCCGGACAAGCGGGGTTTCTGGGCCGGTTGCGCGGCCGCCCTCGGCCTGTGCTGCACCTGCAAGGTGTGCTGCGCCGACGAGTTCGAGGGCCCCTGGTCGCGGAAGAGGCGCGAGGGCTGCTGCGCCGACTGCGACTGTGACTGTGACGCGTCGTGCTGCGAGGCCTGTCAGTGCTGCGAGTGCTGTGAATGCTGCTCGTGCTGTGACTGCGGTCTGTGACCGTGGCGTTCAGTTCTTCAGCTCCGGCGGGCTGATCCGCGACGTGCTGATGGCCGAGCCCGTCGTGCCCCACTTCCTGAGGATCTTGCCGTAAGTGCCGTCGGACAGCAGCTTGTTCACCGCCGCCTGGAAGGCGGGGGCCAGCCCGGTGCCCTTCTTGAAGGCGAAGCCCACGTCCAGGCGGTGGTATTCGTCGAGGAACTTCAGCCCCGGCTGGTGGGCGACGGCGTAGCGCAGACCGTTGATCGTCGACATCACGATGTCGCTGCGTCCCTGCTGGACGGACGACCATATCGCGCTCGGATCGGCATACGTCTGCACCTGGTACGGCTTCTTGCCCGCGTCGGTGCAGACGTGCTTGTTCTCCTCCAGCGTGGCCTCGAAGGTCGTGCCGGCGCCGGTCGCGACGTTCAGTCCGCACAGCTGCTTCAGGTCGGTGATCTTCGTCAGCTCGCTGTCCTTGCGGGTGGCGAAGCCCTGGCCGTCGTTGACGTAGGTGACGAAGTCGATGGTCCTGCGGCGCTCGTCCGTGACGCCGAAATTGCTCGCGCCGAAGTCGTACTTGCCGCTGTCCAGCGCGGGCAGGATCGCCTCGAAGCCCGCCTGCTCCACCGTCAGCCTGATACCGAGCACCCGGGCGACCGCCTTGGCGAAGTCGACGTCCTGGCCGGTCAGCGTCTTGCCGTCGGACAGATAGGTGGTGCCGGGCGGGGTGCCGCCGACGCTGATCGCGACGGTGAGGTGTGTGGTGCCGGCGGGCAGCAGCTTCGCCGCCGCCTCGTCCTTCCTCTCGGCCGAGACGACGTCCGTGGTGGGCACGTCGTCGGATCCGGCCGCCACTTTGGAGGCGTCCGTTCCGCCCGAGCCTCCGGAACCGGAGCCGCAGGCGGTGAGGAACAGCGTGGCCGAGGTGATCGTGACGAACGGCAGCAAAAGGCGCGAACGCATCAGAAAGCGGTCTCCTGTGAGCAGCGGTGTGCGGAAGCGCGAGGGGAGGGGTGCGCGTGTGAAGGCGTGGCGAAAGGCGTGCCGAAAGAAGGGAGAACGCGATGACGCCGGCCGACGGGCCGGCGCGCGCAGGGGGTCAGCTCAACAGGAACAGGACCACACGCGACCGAAGTCGATGTGGGAGCGGGTGACCAGCCACTGCTGTGGATGCATGGGCCAAGTGGAACAGGCATCCGGTTTCGCGTCAACTGACCTGAGACGTACGGCTCACAGTTCGGACAGCCTTGACAGTGCGCGGAAACGCCCACGTACTCTCGGGGTACGGCCCTGCTGAGGGGCTCGGCCGTACAGCGCGCCGCACGGCGCGCCCGTGTGAAGGCACCACCCCGTTCTGACGACCCACGCGTCACGGAGCCTTCGCATGTCATCCGACACCCTCACCCAAGCCCCCACCGCGCCGGAGAAACCCGAGCCCGCGGACGCCCCGCGGATCGTCCCGCAGCGCCGGTACGGCCAGTGGGCGGCAGCCGTCGTCGTCCTCGTGCTGCTCGCCTTCGCCGTCGACTCCGTCCTGCGCAACCAGGCGTTCCAGTGGAACGTCGTCGCGAACTACTTCACCTCGGACGCCATCCTGCGCGGACTCTGGCTCACGCTGTGGCTGACCGCCGTCGTGATGGTCCTCGGCTTCGCCCTCGGCACCCTGCTCGCCGCCTTCCGGCTCTCCGCCAACCCGGTGCTGAGAGCGGTCAGTTGGGGCTACGTCTGGCTGTTCCGGTCGATCCCGATCCTGGTGCAGCTGCTGCTGTGGTTCAACATCGGCGCGCTGTACCCGCAGGTGCTCGGCGTGAAGACCGTCAACCTGCTCACTCCTGTCGCCGTCGCGGTCGTCGGGCTCACCCTGCACGAGGCCGCCTTCGCCGCCGAGGTGGTCCGGGCCGGCATCCTCTCCGTGGACCGCGGCCAGATCGAGGCCGCCCAGGCGCTGGGCCTGAGCCGGTCACGGCGCTGGTGGCGGATCGTGCTGCCGCAGGCCATGCGCGCCATCGTGCCGCCCGCCGGCAACATGCTCATCGGCACCCTCAAAGGCACCTCGATCGTCAGCGTCATCGCCGTCGACGACCTGCTGTTCTCCACCCAGTTGATCTACCACCGCACCTACCAGGTCATCCCGCTGCTGATGGTCGCGACCCTCTGGTACGCGGTCGTCACCTCACTGCTCGGCCTCGGTCAGCACTACGTCGAGAAGTACTACGCACGCGGCACGGAGCACGCCCGATGAGACCGCAGCTGGTGATCGTGGGAGCCGGGCCGCGGGGGACCGGACTGCTGGAACGCATCGCCGCCAACGCCCCGGAGCTGTACGCCGGTTCGGGCCTCGACATCCATCTGGTCGACCCGTATCCGCCGGGCGGCGGCCGCATCTGGCGCCAGGCGCAGTCGCCGCTGCTGTGGATGAACTCGCACGCCGAGGACATCACCATGTTCACCGACGAGACGGTGACCATGGCGGGACCGGTGCGCGGGGGCCCCACCCTGCACGAGTGGGCCGGACTCGACGGCAGCACCTTCGCGGACCGGCAGCTTCAGGGCCGCTACCTGCGCTGGGTGTACGAGCGGGCCCGTGCCGATCTGCCGCCGGAGGTCACCGTCCACCACCATCCCCGGCGCGCCCTGCGCATCGGCGGCCCGCGCGACGGCCGCCAGCAGGTGTGGCTGGAGGACCGCCCGCGCCCCCTCCTCGCCGACCTGGTGATCCTCGCCCTCGGCCACCTCGACGCCGAACTCGACGTACAGCAGGCCGAGTTGGCCGCATACGCCCGAAAGCACGGCCTGGTGCACCTGCCGCCCGACTTCACCGCCGACAGCGACCTGTCCGCGCTGGAGCCCGGCGAACCCGTCCTCGTCCGGGGTTTCGGGCTGGCCTTCGTCGACCTGATGGTGCTGCTCACCGAGGGCCGCGGCGGGCGGTACGAGGGCGACACCTACATACCCTCCGGGCGGGAGCCGGTGCTCCATGTCGGCTCGCGGCGCGGAGTGCCGTACCGCGCGAAGATCGGCTACGGCTGGACCGGCGACCGGCCCCCGCTGCCGCGCTTCCTCGGGCCGGCCGCGGTCGAGGACCTGCTGGCCAGGAAGGACGGCTTCGACTTCAGGCGCGATGTGTGGCCACTGGTGGAGAAGGAGCTGGGCTTCGCCCACTACCACCGGCTGTTCACCGCCCACACCGAGCGTACGGCGATGGCCTGGGCCGACTTCGAGGAGACGTACGCGGCCGCCGGTGACCCCGCCGAGGTCCGGGCGCTCGTCGCCGCCGCCGTACCCGACCCGGCCGACCGCCTCGACCTCGCCGCGCTCGACCACCCGCTGGACGGGGTGCGGTACGCCTCGCACGAGGCATTCCAGGACGGGCTGCGGGCCCATGTCGAGGCCGACCTGAACCGCCGTCACAACCCGTCCCACAGCGCGGATCTCGGTGTCTTCCTCGGACTGCTCTCCGTCTACGGGCAGCTCGCGCGGCTCGGGAACATCGGCCCCTGGTGGCACGGCTTCTTCAGCTACCTGGCGTCCGGGCCGCCCGGACCGCGGCTGCGGCAGATGCTCGCGCTGTCCCGGGCCGGGCTGCTCGGATTCATCGGCGCCGACATGACCGTCACCGCCGAGGACGGGGTGTTCCGGGCCGCCAGCCCCACCGTGCCCGGCTTCTCGGTCGAGGCGCGGGCGCTGGTCGAGGCCCGGCTGCCCGAGCCCACCGTCGGCCGGGCCCGCGACAGCCTGCTGCGCGAACTGCACGCCGACGGCGCCGCCGAGACCCCCGACGGACTGCTGCGCACCGACCCCGCCGACGGCCGGATCCTCGACGGCGCCGGGCGCCCGCATCCCCGGCGCTTCGCCCTCGGCCCGTACACCGAGACCCGTACCGCCGGCGCCTTCACCCGGCCGCGCACCGGCGGCGCCGCGTTCCGGCAGAACGACGCCACCGCCCGGGCGGTACTGGCCTTCCTGAGCGTCTCACAGACAAAGGAACTCGCTCGATGACAGTCATGGTCGACATCAGGTCGGTGCACAAGAGCTTCGGCTCGCTCGACGTCCTCAAGGGCATCGACCTCCAAGTACGCGCCGGTGAGGTGACCGTTGTGCTCGGCCCCTCCGGCTCCGGCAAGTCCACGCTGCTGCGCACCATCAACCACCTGGAGAAGGTGGACCGGGGCGAGATCAGCGTGGACGGCGCGCTGATGGGGTACCGGCGCGCCGGGAACAAGCTGTACGAGCTGCCCGAGCGCGAGGTGCTCCGGCAGCGCACCCGGATCGGGTTCGTCTTCCAGAACTTCCACCTCTTTCCGCATCTCACGGTCCTGGACAACGTCGTCGAGGCACCGGTGTCCGCCCTGAGACGGCCCCGGAAGGAGGCGGTCGCGGGTGCGCGCCGGCTGCTGGAGCGGGTGGGCCTCGGCGACAAGGCAGACGCTTATCCGCGGCAGTTGTCGGGTGGGCAGCAGCAGCGGGTGGCCATCGCGCGGGCGCTCGCGCTGGAGCCCAGGCTGCTGCTCTTCGACGAGCCGACCTCGGCGCTCGATCCCGAGCTGGTCGGCGAAGTCCTCGATGTCATCCGGGACCTGGCCGCCCAGGGCACGACGATGATCGTCGTCACACACGAGATCGCGTTCGCCCGTGAGGTCGCCGACACGGTGGTGTTCATGGCCGACGGCAGGATCGTGGAGCAGGGACCGCCGGGTGAGGTACTGGGCGCTCCGCGGGAGGAACGGACGCGGGCATTTCTGGCGAAGGTGCTGTGAGGGTGGGCATCGCCGCCGGTCGCACCGTGCCGGGAGCGTCGAGGTGAGCGCGCGCCACGGCCGTGGGCTGCCGCATCTCGCCGCCGCCGTCGATCTGGCCGGCTGTTTCGGCGCCGAGTCGTACGTCGAGCTGGTCCGGCTCGCCGAGCGCGGTGGGCTGGACTTCGTGACGCTGGACGACTCCTTCGGCCGGCCCGGGCCCGACGCCCTCTGCGTGCTGTCCCGGTCGGCGCCCTCGACCCGGCGCATCGGCCTGGTCCCGACCGTCACCACCACCCACACCGAGCCCTTCCGGGTGCAGGCCGCCGTGGCCACGCTGGACTGGATCAGCCGCGGCCGGGCCGGCTGGCGGATCGACGTGTCCACCGGCGAGGGCGAGGCCCGGCTCTTCGGCCGCCGTCCTGCCGCGCCGCCCGAGGAGCTGTGGCGGGAGGCGGGTGAGGTCGCCGACGTGGCCGCGAAGTTGTGGGACAGCTGGGAGGACGGCGCCGAGATCCGGGACGTGCACGACGGTCGCTTCCTGGACCGGAACAAGCTGCACCACGTCGACTTCACCGGCACCGCGTTCTCGGTCCGGGGCCCCTCGACCGTGCCCCGGCCGCCGCAGGGCCACCCCGTCCGCGTGGTCGACGCCACCGGGCACGAGGCCCGCTCCGTCGCCGCGCGGTACGCGGACGTGGCCCTCGTCCGCGCCGCGACCCCGGCGCAGGCCACCGCCGTACGCGACGAACTGCGCGCTCTGGCCGCCCGGTCCGGGCGGGATCCGGACGGCCTTCGGGTCCTGGTGAGCCTGCTGATCGACCTCGGCGACGGGGAACACGCCGCCGAGCCCGGACACGGCGGCGGAGGCCCACGGCCCACCGCGCGGGGGCCGCTGTACCGGGGCGGCCCGGTCGATCTCGCCGAACTGGTCGCCGGCTGGCACGCCGACGGTGTCACCGACGGCTTCCACCTCGTCCCCGTCGAGCCGCGCCGTGACCTGGAGCGGCTGGTCAACGGCACGGTGGCGCTGCTCCAGCACCGCGGCCTGTTCCGCACCTTCTACCCGGGCAGCACCCTGCGCGAGCACCTGGGGCTCGCGCGGCCCGCCCATCAGTACGCCGGGGCCGGAAGCGCCATGACAGGGGGAACGTCATGAGCGTACGGCGGCGGGTGCATCTCGCGGCCCTCGGCCCGGGCGCCGAGGACACCACCGGATGGGCGGATCCCCACGCGGACCCGTGCACCGCGTTCGCCTCCTTCGAGCGCCTGGCCCAGGTCGCCGAGCGCGGGCTGTTCGACTTCCTGCTGCTCGACGAGGGGCTGCGGCTGCCCGAGCACCGGGGCCGGATCCACGACCTCGAACCGGTGGGCCGGCCGGAACCGGCCGCCCTGCTGAACGCGCTCGCCGAGGGCACCGCGCGGCTGGGGCTCGCCGCCACGGCGGACACCGCCTTCGGCGAACCGTACGAACTCGCCCGAAAAATCGCCACGTTGGACCAGCTGAGCGGGGGCCGGGCGGCCTGGCGGGTGACGGCCACACCGGACGCCGCCGAGAACTTCCGCCCCGGCGCACCCGTGGAGCACTCCGCGAGAACCGCCGAATTCGTCACCGTGGCGAAGCTGCTGTGGGACTCCTGGACGCCCGACGGGACGCCCCGGCCGTTCGCGCACCAGGGCCGGCACTTCGACATCGCGGGCGAGTTCGGGCTTCCGCGGTCACCGCAGGGGCGGCCCGTGGTGATCCACGCGGGCGAGTCCGCAAAGACCCGGGAACTGGCCGCGGCCACGGCCGATGTGCTCCTCACCCGGCACGGCCCGCTGGAGACGGCCCGCTTCCGCTACGTCCGCGTCAAGCGGCGGCTCGCCGCGTACGGTCGCGCACCGGAGGAGCTGAGGATCATGGCCGGTGTCACCGTCGTACTCGGGGACACCGCCGCCGAGGCGCAGGAGCGGGCCGCCGGGATCCGACGGCAACGGGTCACCCCGCAGTACGCGCGCTACGCGCTGGAGCGGCTCTGGGGCGTGGACCTCTCCGGTCACGACCCCGACGGTCCGCTGCCCGCGATCGCCCCGCGCAGCCGGGACCGCGAAACGCTGGCACGCGTCGCGAGATGGCGGGCGCTGGCGGAGGAGAAGGGGCTGTCCGGCCGGGAGACCGTGATCGAGGCCGGCGGCAGGCAGTCCTTCGTCGGCACGCCCGACTCGGTCGCCTCCGACCTGCACGCACAGGTCCGCGAGGGAGCCGCCGACGGTTTCCTGCTGGCGGCCGACGGACTGGAGGAGTTCGTGGACCGGGTGGTGCCGCTGCTCCAGGAACGTGGCGCGTTCCGCACGGAATACCAGGGCGCCACTCTCCGCTCCCATCTCGGGCTGCCTCACCCGGTGGAGGAAGGCTGATCACCGATGAAAGGAAAGACGGCATGACGACGGACGCAGCCGACGCGTGGCAGCAGTGGCACGAGAAGCGTGCCGAGAAGGTCTCGGCGCCCTACGGACCGCTCGCCCTGACCGCCACCCACTGGGTCGAGGACCATCCGGCTGGGCGGCTTCCGGACATTCCCGGGATTTGGGTGGCCGATGGGGAGGGCGTGGTGCTCACCGCCGTCGAGGCCGACGGCCTGAGCGTGGACGGGCGGCCCTTCGCGGGTGCGGTCCGGCTCTCCGCCGACCGCGGACCGGAGGCACAGGCGCGGGTCGCGCTCGGTGAGAAGCGGCTGTTCGTGCTGGTCCGGGAGGGTGTGTGGGGCGTGCGGGTCTACGACCCCGGGGCCGAGGCCCGCCGTGCCTTCAAGGGCATCGTGGCCACCGAGTACGACCCGCGCTGGTCGGTGCCGGGGCGTTTCACCCCGTACGACGACCCGCGCACCCTGCGGGTGGGCAACGCGGACGGGCGCGAGCGGGGGCTCGCCCTCGCCGGAGAGCTGGCCTTCACCCTGGACGGGCGGGAGCTGACGCTTCAGGTCGCGCAGCAGGGCGACGGGCTGCTGTGGGCCGTGTTCGCCGACGCCACCAGCGGTGACAGCAGCTTCCGGTTCCGCTTCCTCTATCCCGCGGCGCCGGACGCCGAGGGGCGTACGACGGTGGACTTCAACCGCGCCCAGCTTCCGCCGTGCGCCTTCGCCGACGCTTTCATCTGCCCGTTCCCGCCGCCCGGCAACACGCTGGACGTGGCGATCGGGGCAGGGGAGCGCGCGCTGGGCTGAGAGCAGCGTGTGTCGGGTTGGTGCAGGTGTGTGTTGAGTCGGTGTCAAGGGCTGCTGCGTAAGAGTGGTTTAAAGTCCTACGGCCGAAAGGCGACCTTGTGGCGACCGGTCGTCCGGCCGAATACTCCCCCTCAGCGAGCGCTTGTCGGGGGGCATACGTGTTCGGAATCCGGCTCGGCCCCCTGGCTGCGCCTCACGGGCCCCGACCCCACGCGGGCCCCCGAATTCCCCTGGGAGGGAACGAGAAGTGAGGATCAAGCGCACCACTCCCCACAGCGGCACTGCGAGACGGACCCGGCTGATCGCCGTGGCCACCGGCTTCCTGGCCGCCGCGGCGTTCGCCGTCCCCGCCGCGAACGCGAGCGACAACCACTTCAGCGCGGCCCAGCTCACCAAGGCGAGCGACTCCGTCGGCAAGGCCGATGTGGCCGGTACGGCCTGGGCGGTCGACAGCAGGACCAACCGTGTCGTCGTCACCGTCGACAGCACGGTGTCGAAGGCCGCGATCGCCAGGATCAAGCGGTTGGCCGGCGCCAACGCGGAGGCGCTGACCATCAAGCACACCTCCGGCAAGTTCAGCAAGCTCATCAGCGGCGGCGACGCCATCTACGGCGGCCAGTACCGCTGCTCGCTCGGTTTCAACGTGCACAGTGGCGGCACGTACTACTTCCTCACCGCCGGGCACTGCGGCCAGGTCGCCTCCACCTGGTACAGCAACTCCAGCCACACCACGGTGCTGGGCACCAACGTCGACTACAGCTTCCCGGGCAACGACTTCGCGCTGGTGCGGTACACCAACTCCGCCATCGCGCACCCGAGCGCGGTCGGCAGCCAGAGCATCACCAGCGCGGGTACACCGAGCGTGGGCCAGACCGTCTACCGGCGCGGCTCCACCACCGGTACGCACAGCGGGCGGGTCACGGCGCTGAACGCCACCGTCCACTACGGCAGCGGTGAGACCGTCACCGGCCTGATCCAGACCACGGTGTGCGCCGAGGGCGGCGACAGCGGTGGGCCGCTGTACGCGGGTTCTGTGGCCTACGGGCTGACGTCCGGAGGCAGTGGTGACTGCACCTCCGGTGGTACGACGTTCTTCCAGCCGGTCACCGAGGCGTTGAGCCACTACGGGGTCACGCTGCCCTGACGGCCGGTTTGCCGAGTCCCCGTACACCCTTGGGCGTACGGGGACTTTCCCTTGGCGGGAATGGGTGAGAACAAGCCATGTGATCCCGTCACGTTCCGCAGAGGGCTACTTGCGCCCTGTGTTTGCAGTGTTAATTTCCTGGCGTGACCGTGGTCGGTCAAGTTCGTGGGGGGTGTGTACGGCGCTTCTGTGTGCGTCCTGAAGTCAACCTTGTGTGCCCCCTGTGTCGTTCGGAAGAGTGGGCCCTCGTCAACCAGCCTTCCGGTCCGTCGCCCCCACACAACCGGCGGACCATCCCCCCACAGGAGGACGTGAGTTGAAGCACCGACGCATACCCAGGCGGCGGGCCGCCCTGGCCGGTGCGGGAATCGCCGCACTGGTCGCAGCGGGTGTCACCTTGCAGAATGCGAACGCCAGTGAGCCGGCGAAGTCCGCTCCGGAGCTGAAGGTTCTGTCCGCCCCGGCGGCTGGAAACCTCGCCTCTACGCTGCTGAAGAACCTCGGCTCCGGCGCCGCCGGCAGCTACTACGACGCCCAGGCCAAGAGCCTTGTCGTCAACGTGCTCGACCAGAGTGCCGTGAAAATCGTCGAGGCGGCCGGAGCCAAGGCGAGACTCGTCGCCAACTCGCTCGCCGCGCTCGACGGTGCGCGGACGACGCTGAAGAAGGACGCGACCATTCCGGGGACGTCGTGGGCGACGGACCCGGTCAGCAACAAGGTTGTCGTCACCGCCGACAAGACGGTGTCGGGCACGCAGTGGACCAAGCTGAGCAAGGTGGTCGACGCGCTCGGCGGCAAGGCCGAACTGCAGCGGTCGAAGGGGGAGTTCAAGCCCTTCATCGCCGGTGGTGACGCGATCAGCGGTTCCGGTGGGCGTTGCTCGCTCGGCTTCAACGTGGTCAAGGACGGGCAGCCGTACTTCCTGACCGCCGGGCACTGCACCGCGGACATCTCCACCTGGTCGGACTCCAGCGGCAAGGAGATCGGGCAGAACGCGGAGTCGCACTTCCCGGGGACCGACTTCGGGCTCGTGAAGTACGCGGCGGGCGTGGACCACCCGAGCGAGGTCGACCTGTACAACGGGTCCACCCAGAAGATCACCGGGGCCGCCGAGGCGACGGTCGGGATGAAGGTGACGCGCAGTGGGTCGACGACCCATGTGCACGACGGTACGGTCACCGGGCTGAACGCCACGGTGAACTACCAGGAGGGCTCCGTCAGCGGCCTCATCCAGACCAATGTGTGCGCCGAGCCCGGTGACAGCGGTGGCTCGCTGTTCTCGGGGAGCAACGCGATCGGCATGACCTCGGGTGGCAGTGGCGACTGCACCTCCGGCGGGGAGACGTTCTTCCAGCCGGTCACCGCCGCGCTGTCCGCCACCGGGGCGCAGATCGGCTGATTCGTTTTTGTGAAGTCCCGCCCCCGCGGATGCCTGGGGGCGGGACTTCGTCATGCCTGCGGCGGCCTCGTCTCCGGGTGTTTGCGCAGGTGGGAGGCGGCTGCATGGATGTCGTACACACGTTCGAGAATAGGGGTATGGTGGGGGTGGAAGTAGGGAACTGATGTTCGAGTGCGGGAGGTGGGTGTGCCGGGCTTCGTGCATCTGCACACCGTCTCCGGGTTCTCCCTGAGGTATGGGGCATCCCATCCGGAGCGGCTGGCCGAGCGTGCCTCGGAGCGGGGGATGGATGCTCTCGCCCTCACCGATCGTGACACCGTCGCGGGGGTGGTGCGCTTCGCCAAGGCCTGTGCGAAGGCCGGAGTCCGCCCGCTGTTCGGCGCCGATCTGGCGGTGGAGGGGCCGGCGCGGGTGCGTGCGGATGATCCGGTACGCCGGGAACGGCGTGGCACTCCGGTGCGCGGTGGCGCCTTCGTCGACGAGTCGACGCCCCGCGTGACCTTTCTCGCCCGGGACGGCGCCCGGGGCTGGGCCGACCTGTGCCGCCTGGTCACCGCCGCCCATACGGCCACGGACGCCCCCCGGCTGACCTGGCCCGACAACCACGCCGACGGCCTGACCGTGCTGCTCGGTCCCGACTCCGACGTCGGCCGCGCCCTCGCCGCGGGCCGTCCCGACCGGGCCGCGAAGCTCCTCGTCCCCTGGCGCGAGGTCTACGGCGATGCACTGAGGCTGGAGGCCGTCTGGCATCAGCGCAAGGGCACCGGCCCCGGCTCCCTGCGCCTGGCCGCCCGTACCGTCGGCTTCGCCGCCGAGCAGGGGGTGCGGCCCGTGCTCAGCAATGCCGTCCGGTATGCCGACCCCGGTGCGGGGCCTGTCGCCGATGTGCTGGATGCCGCCCGGCGGCTGGTGCCCATCGACCCCGCCAAGGAGCTGGACTCGGGCGAGGCCTGGCTCAAGGGCGCGGGTGACATGGTGCGGGTCGCCGAGCGGGTCGTGGAGGCTGCCGGTTACCGGCGGGACGTCGCGTACCGGCTGCTGGAGCAGACCCGAGCGACCGCCGCCGAGTGCCTGGTCGACCCCGAGGACGATCTCGGCATCGGCACGGTTCATTTTCCCGAGGCGTATCTCGTCGGTGCCGGGCGTCGTACCGCCCAGCGCGTGCTCGCCTCACGGGCGGCGGCGGGCATGGTGCTGCGCGGCTATGACGACCGCCGGGACTACTGGGCGCGGATGCATGACGAGCTGGACGTCATCGCTTACTACGGCTATGCCTCCTACTTCCTGACGGTGGCTCAAGTCGTCGATGACGTACGGAAGATGGGGATTCGAGTGGCCGCCCGAGGGTCCGGGGCCGGATCGCTGGTCAATCACCTTCTGGGGATCGCGCATGCCGATCCGGTCGAGCACGGGCTGCTGATGGAGCGCTTCCTGTCCAAGCGCCGTCTCGCCCTGCCCGATATCGACATCGATGTGGAGTCCGCGCGCCGGCTGGAGGTCTACCGCGCGATCATCGACCGGTTCGGCACCGAGCGGGTCGCGACGGTCGCGATGCCGGAGACCTATCGGGTGCGGCATGCCATCCGGGACGTGGGCGCCGCTCTGTCCATGGACCCGGCCGAGATCGACCGGGTCGCCAAGTCCTTTCCGCACATCCGGGCCCGGGATGCGCGGGCCGCGCTGGAGGAACTGCCCGAGCTGCGGAAACTGGCGGGGGAGAAGGAGAAGTTCGGGCGGTTGTGGGAGCTGGTCGAGGCGCTGGACGCGCTGCCGCGCGGGGTCGCCATGCATCCGTGCGGGGTGCTGTTGTCCGATGCCTCGCTGCTCGAACGTACGCCGGTGATGCCTACCAGCGGCGAGGGCTTTCCCATGTCGCAGTTCGACAAGGAGGACGTGGAGGACCTGGGGCTGCTCAAGCTCGATGTGCTGGGTGTGCGGATGCAGTCGGCGATGGCGCATGCGGTCGCCGAGGTGGAGCGCGCGACGGGGGAGCGGGTCGATCTGGACGCGGTGCCGCCGGGGGACGCGGAGACCTATGAGCTGATCCGGTCCGCCGAGACGCTGGGGTGCTTCCAGATCGAGTCGCCCGGTCAGCGGGATCTGGTGGGGCGGCTGCAGCCGAGCACGTTTCATGATCTGGTCGTTGATATCTCGCTGTTCCGGCCCGGGCCCGTCGCCGCCGACATGGTGCGGCCGTTCATCGAGGCCAGGCACGGGCGGGCGCCGGTGCGTTATCCGCACCCGGATCTGGAGCGTCCGCTGAAGGAGACGTACGGCGTCGTCGTCTTTCACGAGCAGATCATTCACATCGTCGACATCATGACCGGCTGCGGGCGGGCCGAGGCGGACGCGGTACGGCGCGGGCTGTCCGATCCCGGGTCGCAGGGGCGGATCCGGGTCTGGTTCGCTCAGCGCGCCGCGATGAACGGATATGATGCGGAAACGATTCAGCGGACCTGGGAGATCGTCGAGGCCTTCGGGTCGTACGGGTTCTGCAAGGCGCATGCCGTCGCCTTCGCCGTGCCGACGTATCAGTCGGCCTGGCTGAAGGCCCATCACCCGGCCGCCTTCTACGCCGGGCTGCTCACACACGATCCGGGGATGTATCCGAAGCGGCTGTTGCTGGCCGATGCACGGCGGCGCGGGGTGCCGATTCTGCCGTTGGACGTGAATGTGTCCGGGGTCGCCCATCGGATCGAACTGGTGTCTGAATCTGGAGTGTGGGGGCTGCGGCTCGCTCTCTCCGATGTGCACGGCATCAGCGAGGCCGAGGCGCGGCGGATCGCGGGCGGACAGCCGTACTCCTCGCTGGTGGACTTCTGGGAGCGGGGGCGGCCCAGTCGTCCGCTGGCCCAAAGGCTCGCCCAGGTGGGGGCGTTGGATGTGTTCGGTGCCAACCGGCGGGATCTGCAGCTGCATCTGGCCGAGCTGCACCGGGGAGCCCGGGGCGGTGGTGGCGGGCAGCTCCCTCTGGCAGGTGGGCGGAAGACGGCTCCAGCCGGGCTGCCCGACCTCACCTCGGCGGAGCGGCTCAGTGCGGAGCTGGGTGTGCTGTCCATGGACGCCTCGCGCAATCTGATGGACGACCACCGGGAGTTCCTCAAGGAGCTGGGCGTGGTCTCCGCGCGCCGGCTGCGCGAGGCGCGGCACGGTGAGACCGTGCTGGTCGCGGGCGCCAAGGCGGCCACCCAGACCCCACCGATCCGCTCCGGCAAGCGGGTCATCTTCTCCACGCTGGACGACGGCACGGGGCTGGTCGATCTGGCGTTCTTCGACGACTCGCACGATGCCTGCGCCCACACCGTCTTCCACTCGTGGCTGCTGCTGGTGCGGGGAGTGGTGCAGCGGCGCGGTCCGCGCAGTCTGAGCGTGGTGGGTTCCGCCGCCTGGAATCTCGCCGAGCTCGTCGAACTGCGGGCCGCGGGCGGGCTGGACGACGTGGCGGCGCGGCTCGCGGAGCCGGTGGCCGAGGGCGCGGACGGCGATCCGACCGGTGGGCGGCGGATCCAGCTGCCGACCGGATACGAGATGCATCCGTGGGCCGATCTGCGGCCCGCGGGCCAGGAGGCCGCGCAAGGGCCTTCGGCGATGAAGAAGTTGTGGCACCAGAGTCCGGGGAGTGCGGGATGACCATTCTCTGCGTACGTTTCCAGCTGCCGCCGATGTACGAGGCGGCCCTGCCGGGGCTGCTCGGGTTGCTGGAGGACTTCACCCCGGTCGTCGAGGCGCTGCCCCCGGACGGGGCGCTGGCCGATCTGCGCGGCGCCGAGCGGTACTTCGGGCGCAGCGCCGTGGAGCTGGCCTCGGTGATCCGGGTGCGGGCGCTCGCGCGACACGGCGTCGACTGCATGATCGGCGCCGGTCCGGGGCCGATGCTGGCCCGTATGGCGCTGCGCGACGCCCGGCCCGGGGTGACCTGTGTCGTGCCCGAGGACCCGGACGGCATCGCGGAGTTCCTCGCCGAGCGGCCCGTGTCCGCGCTGCCCGGCGTCGGCGCGGCGACCGCCCGCACCCTGGACGAGTACGGTCTGGACACCCTGGGTCTGGTCGCCGGCGCGCCGCTGTCCACGCTTCAGCGGCTGATCGGCGCGCGGGCGGGCCGCGAGCTGCGCGAGAAGGCGAGCGGCATCGACCGGGGCCGGGTCGTGCCGAACGCCGTCTCACGGTCACTGGCGGCGGAGCGGGCCTTCGGCATCGACGAGTTGGACCCCGGCCGGCATCGCAGGGCGCTGCTGTCGGCCGCCGAGGAGATCGGCGCACGGCTGCGCGCGGTGGAGAAGATCTGCCGCACCCTGACCCTCACCGTCCGCTATGCGGACCGCTCCTCGACCACCCGCAGCCGCACCCTGAAGGAGCCGACCGCGCACTCGGCGGCCCTGACGGAAGCGGCCTACGGCATGTACGAGGCGCTTGGCCTGCAGCGTGCCCGGGTCCGCGCGCTCACCCTGCGCGCCGAGGGCCTGGCCCCCGCCGACCAGGCCTCCCATCAGCTCACCTTCGACCCCGTGGACGAGAAGGTCCGCCGGATCGAGGAGGTCGCGGACCGCGCGCGAGCGAAGTTCGGGCCCCGGGCGGTGATGCCGGGGTCCCTGGTGGCGTAACCCCGTTCAGCCGGGCGTCAGTTGGCCCAGGGTGGGGTGATGCGGGTGCCGTCCGCCAGCTCCGCCTCCAGGCCGATGGGGGTGGTGACCCAGGAGAGTGCGGTGTGGTCGGTGGGGTTCTCGACGGCCAGGGTCGCACCGGGGTTGATGATCACCGTGTCGCCCGCGCCGATGCGGTCGGTCCGGCCGTCGAGGGTGATCAGCAGTTCGCCCACGAGCAGATGGAGGATCTCCTCGCGGCTGACGGTGTGTGCCGGTGCCTTGGTGCCCGCCGGGATCTCCCCGCGCCAGGCGCACAGCTCCTTGCTGCCGGTGAGCGGGGTGGCGTACGAGACGAAGCGGGCGCCGTGGATCTCATGGGTGACGGCCTCGGACGAGCGGACGACGGGCATGACGGTGATCTCCGATCGAGTGGTCAAGTGGATTGACTATATGGTCAAGCTGCTTGACCGTCACGTCAAGGGTGTTTCAATGCCTCCGTGCAGAACTCCGAAGCCATGGCCCTGTCCGCCACCTTGCTCGCCGTCGCCGGTGACCTCACGCAACGCATCAACGAGGGGGTCGTCGCACGCGGATTCGCCGATGTGCGGCCCGCCCACGGCTTCACCTTCGCCCGGCTCGCCCCGGACGGGGCCACGGTCACCGATGTCGCCGCGCATCTCGGGGTGACCAAGCAGGCGGCGAGTCAGCTGGTGGACGAGATCGTGCGCAAGGGGTACGCGGAGCGCCGGCCGCATCCGCAGGACGCGCGGGCCCGGCTGATCGTGCTGACCGAGCGCGGCTGGGCGTGCACCCGGGCGGCGGAGGAGGCGGCGGCCGACGTGGTGGGGGCGTGGGCCGGGGTGCTGGGCGAGGGTGAAGTGCGGGCGCTGGGGGAGCGGTTGGCGCGGATTGTGCCCCATGGTCCGATCCGGCCCGCTTGGTGAAGGTCCATCGGGTCCTGGTGGAGCGTTGGTTATCACTGGAAGTTTTTACTGGCGCGTAACTTCACATGTGCACTACTCGCCCGTAACTTGACGAGTGAACAGCATCCTCGTGATCCGGATCACAGGGTAAGGCCGTCGTACCTCCCTTGAGCCGCAAGGAGATCACTCGATGCTGCCCTGGAAGCGAGTGCTCAGACCCCTTGCCGCGGTGCTCCTCACCGCCGCGGTCGCCACCGTTCCCGCCGCCGCGGCGCATGCCGCGGACAACGCTCCCAGCAGTGGTTGGAACGACTTCTCGTGCAAGCCCTCCGCCGACCACCCCCGCCCGGTCGTCCTGGTGCACGGCACCCTGGGCAACTCGGTCGACAACTGGCTGTCCCTCGCCCCCTATCTGAAGGGCCGTGGATACTGCGTCTACTCCCTCGACTACGGCCAACTGCCCGGCGTCCCCCTCTTCTACGGCCTCGGTCCCATCGACAAGTCGGCGGAGCAGCTGTCGGCCTTCGTGGACAAGGTGCTCGCCGCGACCGGCGCCGCCAAGGCCGACCTGGTCGGGCACTCCCAGGGCGGCATGATGCCCCGCTACTACCTGAGGTTCCTCGGCGGAGACGCCAAGGTGAACGCCCTCGTCGGCCTGGCACCCGACAACCACGGCGCCACCGTGAGCGGCCTCACCAACCTGCTGCCGTACTTCCCCGGCGCCACGGACCTGGTCAAGGCCACCACCCCCGGCCTCGCCGACCAGATCCCCGGCTCCGACTTCCTCACCAAGCTCAACGCGGGCGGCGACACCGACCCCGGAGTGCACTACACGGTCATCGCCACCAAGTACGACGAGGTGGCCACGCCCTGGCAGAGCCAGTACCTGAGCGGCTCAGACGTCCACAACGTCCTGCTGCAGGACCTGTGCCCGCTCGACCTCACCGAGCACGTCGCGATCGGCCTGTTCGACCGGATCGCCTTCCACGAGGTGGCCAATGCGCTCGACCCGGCCGCCGCCACCGCCACCACCTGCGCGTCGGCCTTCAGCTGACGTGCCACCGGGGCCTGTCCGACCTGAGCCGCCGGACAGGCCCCGGAACCCGCAGGCCCTACCGGCGGTGGGCGCCACCCGCCGTGCGCCGCCGTACCGACAGGAACAGCGTCGCCGAACCGAGCGCCAGCGCCGCCGCGCCACCGATCGCGACGTACGAGGTGGCGGTGGAGGCGCCGGTCTCCGCGAGGTTCTTCGTCGCACCGGCCGCCTTCGGCGCGTTGGGCGCGGCGGCGCTGCCGGGCTGCTGTGCCGGCGGCCGGGACGGCGTGCTCGTGCCGTCGCCGTGACCGTGGTGCTGCATCGTCATCGTCGACTTGTCGGCACCGGCCGCGATCTGGTGGTCGGAGGGCGCGGAGGCCGTGGGAGCGGGGCTGCTGCCCGGGTTCGCCGCCCCGGCGCCACCGAAGTCGACGTCCGAGCAGGAGTAGAACGCCTCCGGGCTGTCCGAGCGCTGCCAGATCGCATACAGCAGCTGCTTGCCGGACCGCTCGGGAAGCGTGCCGGAGAACGTGTAGAAGCCACCCGAGGCGACCGGGTCGGTGGCCGTCGCCACCGGGTGCTCCAGATCCAGCTCGGACCAGGCCAGCGACTTGGCGGGGTCGTAACCGGGCTTGGTGAGATAGACCTTGAAGGTCCCCTTGTGCTGGGCGGTCACCCGGTACTTGAAGGTGTACGACCCGCTGTGCACGCTCGTCGCCGGCCAGTCGGCGCGGGCCAGGTCCAGGCCCTTGAACTCCTCGTTGTTCGCGCTGCACAGCTTGCCGTCCGGGATCAGCTTCTGGTGCTGTCCGGCGGCATCGCCGATCCGGATGCCGTTCCAGTCGTACAGCGCCTGTGCGCCGCCGGCCGCCACGGCCGCCTTGCACGCGGCCGACTTCGGGCTCTGCGGACCCTCCGCGTAGCACTGCGAGACACGGCTGACCGGATCGCCCATCGAACCGTGCGCGGACGCGGGCGCGGCGGCGAACACGGTCAGGGCGAGCGGCGGCAGACCGAGTACGGCGACGACAGCGGCCGTGCGTCGGGCGCGAGCGGGCATGCGGAACTCCTCGAAAAACGGTCCTCGGTGCGGGTGGATCCCGTGGGGGTGCTCCGAAGCTAGCCCCGAGAAACCGTGAAATCGCCTGCTGGAGGCGGGAGAAGGAGATCCTTATGGTGCGCTTAAGGGGGTGCTCAGACTGCGCTCAGGTAGATAGCGTGCGGCCATGATCGACAGGAATCCCGAGCAGGTCCGCGCGGCCGTCGCCGGCGATGTGCCGGCTGTCAAGGCGGTGACGGACGCGGCCTATCAGCACTACATCGAGCGCATCGGCGTGGTGCCGCAGCCCATGGTGGCGGACCACGCCACGGACGTGGCCGCCGGCAAGGTGTTCGTCACCGGGGAACCGGTCGACGGGCTGGTCGTGATCGAGGCGTTCGCCGACCACCTCTTCCTGGACAGCATCGCCGTCCACCCCGACGCCCGCGGCACGGGCGTCGGAGGGCGCTTGCTGCGCTTCGTCGAGGCACGCGCGCGTGCGCTGGGCCTCGGCGAGATCAGGCTCTACACGAACGCGCTGATGTGGGAGAACCAGGAGATCTACCCGAAGTACGGATACGAGGTCGTGGAACGCCGTGTCGACGGGCCCTACGACCGGATTCACTACCGCAAGCGGCTGGACTGACGGCCCCGGCGCGGTCAGCCGTCGGGCCACCAGGTGCGTGCGATGTCTTTGCGCACCTCGGGACGGACCGCGGGGCGCTCCTCCGCCTCTTCGCGGACCCGGCGGCTGTCCGTCTTCTTCAGGGGCTTCTGCACGGTTACGCGGCGCATGGCTGCCTCCTTCAGTGCCTACCGTGGCCCGCGTTGTCACGGAGGTAGACCCTTTCGGCGAGAGTTCCTCATCGGAGCCGGATTGTCAGTGGCGGGTGTCACTCTGTGGGCATGACGAATGTGAAGGGCCGGACGGTTGCGCCGGTCGCCTACGATGCCCCGGATGTCGACTGGGACGCCGCGGCCGGCGTCTTCGACGACGAGCCGGACCATGGCCTGCGCGACCCCGGGATCCGCGCCGCCTGGGCGGCCAGACTCCGCTCCTGGCTGCCCGAGCGCCCCGCCGACGTCCTCGACCTCGGCTGCGGCACCGGCAGCCTGTCGCTCCTCGCGGCCGAACAGGGACACCGTGTGACCGGCGTCGACTCCTCCCCGGCGATGGTCGAGCGGGCCCGCGCCAAGCTCGCCGGGTACGACGCGGCGGTCCTGCGCGGGGATGCCGCCACCCCGCCGGTGGGGGAGCGGCGCTTCGACGTCGTCCTGGTGCGGCATGTGCTCTGGACCCTGCCGGGACCGGACAGGGTGCTGCGGCACTGGCGGGACCTGCTGCGGCCCGGAGGGCGGCTCGTGCTGGTCGAGGGGGTCTGGGGGACCCTGAACCCCGTCGGCATCCCCGCCGAGCACCTCACCGCCCTGCTCGCGCCGCTGAGCCCGGAGATACGCGTGGAGCGCCTGTCCGACGACCCGCTGTTGTGGGGGAAGGCGGTGACGGACGAGCGGTACGCCGTGGTGGCCGGCATAGGACACCCGTCAGGTCAGTAGCTCCTCGAAGCCGCCCTTGCGGGCCAGCCTCTCCAGTTCGTCCAGGGCGGCCACGGCGGCGGAGGCGGCCTCGGGGTCCGTCTCCGCCAGCCCGCTCTCGGCGAACTCGTCCTCGTCCAGCCGTCGTACGTCCGTGCCGTCGGCGGAGCGCCACAGGTCCAGGTCCAGGTCTTCCACGGTCAGTTCGGCGCCGGTGCGCACCGCCGGGCGGGTGATGTCGCAGTACCAGCCCTTCACCGTGCCGTCCGCGGCGCGCACCTCCTTCACCGCGTACCAGCGGTCCCGCCAGTAGTACTCGGTGAAGACGTCACCCGGCTCGAAGCGGACGAAGCCGAAGTCCCGGGCGCCGGCGCCCGCCCAGGGCGCGCGTACGGCGATGCGGGTGCCGTCGTCGCCGAGCAGCTCGGCCGGGTAACGGATCTTCGTCCGGCCGGCCTTGACCAGGACGACCTCCAACTGTTCCAGTTCGTCAGCCGAGTTCACGGACATGGCGTACCTCCGTCGCGCAGATCTCGTACCCGAGCCACTCGTTGATCGCGATCATCGGGTCGTTCCCGGTGTCGTTGCCGGTGAAGGCCTCGGTGACACCGGCGGCCCGGGCCCGGTAGAGAGAGTGGATCTTGGCGAGCTTGGCCAGGCCGCGCCCGCGATGGGACTGGGCGGTGCCGGTCATCGCGGTGGCGTACCGGGTGCCGCCGTCGGTGTAGGCCACGCTGAAGGCCACTGGGCGGCCCTCGACACACGCGGCCACCGTCAGGTCGCGGTCCAGCAGCGGATGCTTCCAGTACTGCTCGATCCAGGCCTCGTAGTCGGTCAACTCGTAGTCGACGTCGCCCGGTTCGTCCAGCATCGTCTCCGCGTCCAGCTCGAACAGCGGGCGCGGGTCGTCCGCGAAGTCCGCGGCTGTACGCAGCTCGACGCCCGGCGGGGTCTCCGGTACGGGCGGGAGAGCGGAGCCCGCCAGGTCGCGGCGCAGGAAGTGGGCGGAACGGCTGCCCCGATAGCCGTGGCGTTCCGCGAAGGCGCGGTTGGCCGGATCGTCGAGGACCCAGCTGAACACCCTGGTCGCTCCCTGGGCGGCTAGGTGCTCCTCGGCCGCCCGCAGCAGGAGCCCGCCGGCGCCGCGACCGGTCCGGTCCGGTCGGACGTAGACGTTCAGGAGACCCTGGCCCGGCTCCGTGCTGTCGTGGGCCAGATGGACCTGGGCCGTGCCGATCACCTCGCCGTCCTCCTCCGCGATCAACGGGCGATAGCGCGCCTCGGGCGGCATGCGGAGCGCGTCGTGGCGGATCGAGTCCGAGGTGAACAGGATGTACGGAAGGGCGAGATGGCGGACCCGGGCGAAGCCCTCGGTGTCCGCGGGGACGCCGGGGCGGAGGTCACGCACGATCACAGTCATGGGGATGCACCGTACGGGGATACGTGCCGGGGATGCCTCTGATTTTCCACCCGTGGGGGACAATCGGCCCGTGAGCCTGAAGATCCGCATCGATGACAGCGCGCCCCCGTACGAGCAGGTGCGGGCGCAGATCTCCGCACAGGCCCGGTCCGGGGGCTTGCCGGTGGGATACCGGTTGCCGACCGTGCGGGGGCTGGCCGAGTCCCTGGGCCTCGCCGTGAACACCGTGGCCAAGGCGTACCGGGCGCTGGAGACCGACGGGGTGATCGAGACGCGGGGGCGCAACGGAACGTTCGTGGCTGCCGCCGGCTCGGCCGCGGAGCGTGAGGCGTCCTTGGCCGCACAGGCTTACGCCGAGCGTGTCCGGCGGCTCGGGCTCACCGAGGATGACGCGTTGGCCGCCGTGCGGGATGCCCTGCGGGCTGCCTACGGGAAATAGCGGGCTGGAGCGCTGCCCGGAGCGACGGAGAAGAACCGGTCGCGAGAATCAGTGGCGCTTCGCCGGCTCCGGGAACCGTGTCACCCGCAGGCCCGCCCTCTCCGCCGCCCTTGCGAACGTCACCGCGTCCTGTACCGCCGCACCTCCCGGGTCGTTGTTGAAGTACGCGTACACGTCGTCCCCCGACCCTTCCCGCCATGTCGTCGCGATGCGGTCCACCCAGGTCTCCAGGGAGCGGCGGCCGTAGTGGGGCCAGGGGGTGGCTCGGCCCTCGTGGAAGCGGACGTAGCCCCAGTCGGTGGTGCGCCACAGGGGCGTCGTCGGGTGGGCCTGGACGTCCGCCCAGCACAGGGCCGCGTGCCGGGCCGACAGGACCTCACGGACTTCCGCTGTCCACCAGGAGTCGTGGCGCGGTTCCACGGCGACCCTCGTACCGCGCGGGAAGCAGGCCAGGCAGGTGTCCAGGAGCGCGGGGTCGGCGCGCAGGGTCGGCGGGAGCTGGAGGAGGATTGGGCCCAGGCGGTCGCCGAGGCCCGCCGCGTGGGTCATCAGGCGGTCGACCGGTTCGGCGGGGTCCTTCAGGCGCTTGATGTGGGTCAGATAGCGGCTGGCCTTGACCGCGACGACGAAGTCCGCCGGGACCCGCTCCCGCCAGGTCTCGAAGTTCTCGCGGGACGGGAGACGGTAGAACGCGTTGTTGATCTCCACCGTCGCGAAGAGCCGGGTGTACTCCTCCAGCCACAGCCGAGCCGGGACCCCGGCCGGATAGACGAGGTCCCGCCAGTCCTTGTACTGCCACCCCGAGGTGCCGACGAACAAGGTCACAGCACCATCAAAGCACTACAGATACAGGCCCGCGTCCGCGCCGTCCCGCGCCCCCGGCACCGAGGTCGGCGCCGTGCCCCGGCGCAGCGCGAACAGCTCGGCCAGCGTCGCGCCCTCGCGGCCGACGCCCTCCTCGACGCCGAGCCAGTTCACCGCCTCGCGGCGGGTCAGCGGGCCCACCTCGATACGGGCCAGGCAGCGCCCGGGGCGGACCACCGCCGGGTGCAGACGCTCCAGATCCTCGTTGGTGGTGACGCCGACCAGCACGTTGCGGCCCTGGCCGAGCAGGCCGTCGGTCAGGTTGAGCAGCCGGGACAGGGCCTGGCCCGCCGTGTGCTTGGCCTCGCCGCGGATCAGCTCGTCGCAGTCCTCCAGGAGCAGCAGCCGCCAGCGGCCCTTTCCCGCGCTGTCCTCCTCGCCGATCGCGATGTCCATCAGATAGCCGACGTCGGAGAAGAGGCGTTCGGGGTCCAGGACGCAGTCCACCTGGCACCAGTCGCGCCAGGAACGGGCCAGCGTGCGCAGGGCCGAGGTCTTGCCGGTGCCGGGCGGGCCGTGCAGGAGGAGCAGCCGGCCGGCGATGTCCTCCGGGGTCGTCTTCATCAGGCGGTCCATGGCGTCCGCCACCGGTGCCGTGTAGTTGGGCCGGACCTCGTCCCAGGTGCCGGCGGAGATCTGCCGGGTGGTGCGGTGCGGGCCGCGCCGGGGGGAGACGTACCAGAAGCCCATCGTCACGTTCTCGGGCTGGGGCTCGGGCTCGTCCGCCGCGCCGTCCGTGGCCTGGTCGAGGACCCGCTTGGCCAGTTCGGCGCTGGTCGCGGTCACCGTGACGTCCGCGCCGCGGTTCCAGCGGGAGACCAGCAGGGTCCAGCCGTCGCCCTCGGCGAGGGTGGCGCTGCGGTCGTCGTCGCGGGCGACCCGCAGTACGCGGGCGCCGTCCGGCAGCAGGGTGGCGTCGGAGCGGACGCGGTCGATGTTGGCCGCGTGCGAGTACGGCTGCTCGCCCGTCGCGAAGCGGCCGAGGAACAGCGCGTCGACGACGTCGGACGGCGAGTCGGAGTCGTCGACGTGGAGCCGGATCGGCAGTGCGTCGTGTGGGTTCGCAGACATGCCGCCATGATCGGGCACGGACCGGCTCCGCGCACGGCAATTCTCCGTTTGTTCCGGGTCTCCCCAAAGCCCGCCGGACGACCTCCCTCCGCCGTTACCGTTGTCCTCGATGGGACGACATGGGTGGGATTCGGATACTCGGCGGTGGCGGTTCACCGCCCTGCTCGGTGTCGGCGCGGCCGTGCTGGCCCTGGCGGTGACCCTGTTCGGCACGCTGACCGGCGGTCCCAGCACCGCCGGCACCACACGTGACGGCGACAAGGTGCACGGCACCCCCGCGAGCCCGGGCGCGAAACCGGAGCCGTACGTCGGCTGGGGGTTCACCCACACCCAGTACAGCGCCGACGAAGGCGCCGGTGCGGCCACCAAGAGCGTGGAGCAGCTGCTCGGCCGGAGCGGCGGGCTGGCGCAGAACCAGCACATCATGGGCTGGGGCGCCGACAATCCCGAACCGGTCAAGGGGCACTACGACTTCGGCGCCCTCGACCGCCGCCTTGACTTCATGCGCGCCTCCGGCGCCACCCCCGTGATCACCCTGTGCTGCTCCCCGGACTGGATGAAGGGCGGCAGGGCCGGCGTCGACAGTACGGACTGGAGCCAGTCCGCCCTGGAGAAGGCGCCCGCCCCCGACCACTACCAGGACTTCGCCGACCTCGCCGCGACCGTCGCCCGCCGCTATCCGGATGTGAAGCACTTCATCGTCTGGAACGAGTTCAAGGGCTTCTGGAACGACGCCGAGTCCCGCTGGGACTACGAGGGATACACCAGGCTGTACAACCTCGTGTACACGGCGCTGAAGAAGGTCGACAAGGACATCATGGTCGGCGGGCCGTATCTGGTGATGGACAGCCTCGACCCGCGTGACCAGAACGCCTCCGGCGCGCTGAAAGGCCCGTGGGGCGCCGTGGACCGGCGGGTGCTCGACGCCTTCTCGTACTGGAACGCGCACAAGGCCGGCGCCGACTTCACCGTCGTCGACGGCTCCAGCTACACCCACGACGACGACCTGCTGCCCGACGAGTTCGGGGCCACCGACAAGCTGACGGCGGTCAGCGAGTGGCTGCGGCGGCAGACCCACGGCCTGCCGCTGTGGTGGGCCGAGTACTACGTGGAGCCCGGCGACGGCAACGGCGACCGCACCGGCTGGACCGAGCCGCACCGCGTCGCCGTACAGGCCACCGGCATGATCGCCATGGTCAGGGGCGGCGCCGGATCCGGCTTCTACTGGAACCCGGAGGAGAAGACCGGTTCCGGCTGCGCCGGCTGCCTGTGGACGCCGACCGACGGCTCCGGCGGAGGCAAAGCCCTGCCCATGTACGACCTGGTGTCCCGGTTCGCCAAGGCGTTCCCGCCCGGAACGGCGTACCGGAACGTGTCCGTCGCGGCCGACGACGTGCCCCATGTCCGCGTCCTGGCGAGCGGGAGGACCGTCCTCGTCGTCAACACGCAGAACCGGGCGATCAGCGCCCAGGTCGACGGCAAACGGTTCGGCATGCAGCCGTACGAGGTGAAGTGGCTCGACCGCTGAGCCACCCCACACCCGTCACCTCGGCGTCATCACTTCAGGGTCAGGAACCGCTGCACCAGCGAGGCCAGCACCACCGCCAGCAGCGGCAGCGAGAACCAGAACATGCCCTGCAGCAGCCGCAGTTGGCGCACCCCCGGCCGCGCCGCGACCCGGACCACCTCCCGCGCGGCCAGCAGCAGGACCAGAAGCACGGCGGACAGCGCGCCGACCACCGACCAGGGCGTCCACGTCACCTGCGGCCCGATCGGCCCCGGATGCGGCTTCGGCACCGCGCCCGCCGGCTGCCTGCGCAGCGCGAACACCGTGACGTCGTCGTTGACCAGGACCTTCGTCAGCTCCTGCCGGTTGTCCAGGTGCTCGATCAGCCGGGGCTCCCAGGTCGCGGAGTAGCCCGCGTCCAGCTGCAGGTAGGTCACCTGACTCCGGTTGATCATCAGATACGAGTGCGGGCCCGCGTCCTTCAGCGCCTTGACCAGGCCCGACACCAGCACCGGGTCGGTCGGGGCCAGAGTGGGCACATAGGACACGCGCTCCATGTCCTTCGACCCCCACGGCATCGCCGGGGTCACGTCGTTGACCGTGTCCTGGGTCAGCCACAGCAGCCGTACCGTCGGCTTGTCATGGGCGTACACCCAGTTCATGGCGGCGACCTCGCCGGGCCGGGTGCGCTCGAACGGCTCGTTGCCCCAGCGGGCCACCAGGAAGCCGCCCATCAGCAGCAGCCCGGCCAGCAGCGCGGCCAGCGGAGCGAGGCTCACCCGGTCCTTCTCGCGCTCCTTCGCCGTGACGCCGGTGCGCGGGAAGAGGGCGAGGGCGCCGAGCAGAGTCGCGCCCGGCACCGCGAACATGAAGACGCGCAGCGCCATCTCACCGCCGTACGACTGCATGCCGAAGCCCAGGAACGGCACGAAGGTCAGCACCAGCAGGGAGCGTTCGCGGTAGCGGTGGAAGCGGCGCCGCCACCAGCCCCAGCAGGCGAACGCCAGCACCGAGCCGGCCAGCAGCACCCGGGTGTACAGCACCAGTTTGTGCGTGGAACTGCCGCCCTGGATACGGCCGGAGACGGAGGTGGAGACATTGCTGCCGACCCCGCCGACCCCGCCGAACAGGTCGTTGAAGTGCCCGGACCAGTACGGCTCGGCCATGAAGCCCACCCACACCGCGACCAGCACCGCGCAGAGCAACGGCAGCCCGCGCAGTTCGGACCGGCCGAACAGGACCAGGGCCGCGAGCACGCCGAGCATGATGAACGGGGTGAGCTGGTGCGCGGGCACGCTCGCCACGTACAGGCCGATCAGCACCAGGAGCAGGACCGCACGCTGGCGCCGGTCCGTCGGCTCCACCTCCGCCTCGCCCGGACGGAACTTCGTCCAGATCACGCGCGGCGGGCGGAACCAGACCAGCAGGATCGCCACGAACATCAGATACAGCAGATAGGTGAAGCCCTGCGGCGAGAAGTAGTCCTGGCCGACCCAGCCGCACAGCACGAAGAGCCAGACGCCGGTCCACTTCGCCCGCCAGCTCGCCCGCATCGACCGGGTGAGCAGGAACATCGGTGCCAGATAGGCGAGTTGGATCGCCGTCGGCCACCAGCGGATGACCTCGGTGAAGTCGGTGACCCCGCAGGCCCGGCCGACGAACGCGGCCACCGCGAAGAAGCCCGGCCAGCTCCAGCGGGCGTCCAGGCCCGGTACGGCGGAGCCGGTGCGGTCGATGTAGTCGATGAAGCCGAGATGCTGCCAGGCCGTCGGGAACCGTGGCTGGGTCTCGATCACGGCGGGCAGCGCGTGCAGTGACACGACCGTCGCCAGCAGGGTGAGCAGCAGCAGCGCCCGGTGCTCACGGCGCAGCCAGAGCAGCGCGGTGAAGGCGGCGACCAGCAGCCCCGCTCCGACGAGGGTGGGCAGCGGCAGCACCGAGATCAGCCCGAGGCCGCCCATCCGGTCCAGATCGGCCTCGCCGAGCCGCAGCGCGGGCACCCAGTACAGCAGCAGTGCGGCGATCAGCAGGCAGCCGAGGACGACTCCGGAGCGGGTGGGCAGCAGCCGCCGGTGGGGGGATACGGGTGCCGCTGGTTCCTCGGGCCCGGCTTCGTCAGGTACGGCGGGCTCGGGCGAGAGTGCGTCGCGCTTGGCCAGGGACGCGTCCAGCTCCTCCGTCGTGAACGGCGCGTCGACCTCCGCCGCCTCGGCCTCGCGCAGCAGTCGGGCCTCGGCCGGGCCCAGCGAGGTCTCGCTGCCGGGCTCTCTCTCCTCCACCGGAAGCCCCACCGGGAGCCCGGCCCGAAGCACCGGAGGGGGCGCCGGTGTACCGGCGGGTGGGGTGCCCGGGCCCGGGCGGACGTCCGGGCGGCGCTCCACATGGTCGAAGTCGACATGGATGCCGAGGGCCAGTGTGTCGGTGTCCAGCGCCCAGGCCGGGCTGTGCCGGTGGGCCGAGGGAGGGGACGGGATCTCGGGCGCCCCCAGGTCGGCGAGGTCCCCGTCGGCCGCGGCCGTGTCGGGCACGGCGTCGGAGGCGGTTCGGATCGTCTTCCACAGCCGCGGCGCGGCGATCGCCGCGATCACCGCGAGGCTGCCGGCCTCGGCGATGCCCGCGCCGGTCAGCCCCATCCGGGGCAGGAGCAGCAGGGTCAGACCCAGCGTCAGCACACACAACAGGCCCTGGAACAGGGCGAGTCCGGCGGTGCGGCTGCGGGCCCGCAGCACCGCGAAGTACGTCTCGATGACGACCCGCAGCATCGAGCCGACCGCGAGCCAGCGCAGCAGCGGGGTCGCGGCGGACGCGTAGCCCGCGCCGAACACGCCGAGGATCCAGGGCGCGCCGGTGATCAGCAGGGCCGCGATCGGAAGCATGATCCGGGCCATCCGCCGCAGCGCGGCACGGGTGTTGGCGGCCAGGCGGTCCGGGTCGTGCGAGCCCTCGACGGTGAGGGACGCGCCCATGTTGATGGCGAGCAGGTCGGTCGTACCGCCGATGGTGGTGGCGATGTAGAAGTAGGCGTTCTCGGCGGAGCTGACCTGCGAGGCGACGAGCACCGGCACGAGGTAGATCACGGCGAGCGAGAACAGCGAGCCGGTGTAGTCCCCGGCCAGGAACCGGCCGACCTGCTTCAGCGTGGGCGGCTGGGCGCGGCCCTCGGTCGCCTTGATGTGCCGGGGCACCAGCCGCCGGAACACCAGCCAGCCCAGCGGCACCACCGAGGTGGCGATGGCGGCCACCCAGGAGACGAAGACACCGGCGGTCGGGATGGCGACGGCGAGCGCGACGAGCAGGGCCAGCTTCACGGCCGAGAACACGGTGTTGCCCACCGGCACCCAGGTCGCGCTGCGCAGCCCGGTCAGCACCCCGTCCTGCAGGGTGAGCAGGTTCCAGGCGACGACGGCCACGATGAAGCCGAGCCCGTTGACCGTGCCGTGCAGGAACCGGTACGACGGCCCCCAGGTGTCCAGGGTGAGCAGGAAGCCGCCCGCCGCGAGCGCAACGACCAGGGAACTGCCCGCGTAGGTACGGAAGATGAGCGTGCCGGTGCGTTTCCCGGACACCGGGATGAAGCGGGCCAGGGCACCGGTCAGGGTCACCGCGGTCAGCCCGGCGAGGAACTTCATCGCGGCGATGGCGGCCGAGCCCTGCCCGACCGCCGACTCGGAGTAGTAGCGCGCCGCGGCCAGCCAGAAGCCGAGCCCGAGGACGGCGCTGATACCCGTGTTGAGCATCAGCGCATAGGCGTTGCGGAACAGCGGGCTGCCGTCGGCGGACCGGCCCGTGCCGGGCAGCCGGAGGCGCCGCCCGGACTTCTCGGGCGCCTCGGCGTCGGGCGTCGCGGCCTCGGTTGTTGTGGTCGTGTCAGACACGGGAACGGATGGCCTTCCGGCGGACCTGGCGGGCTCTGCGGACGAGGGCGTACCCCTTGGTGAGGGCACGGTCCCTGGCGAAGGCGCGGGTGACGGCACGGCCCTGCAGCAGCCGCTCGAACTCCTCGGCACCCGTGGCGCGCCGCACCGTGACCCGTTCGAGCGCGTACGGCCCCTGGCGGCGGCGGGCGAGCGCGTTGCCGACGGCGAGCGCCTGGGCGTAGCCGTCCGCGCGCACGGCCTGGCGGACCCTGCGGCTGGAGTAGCCGTAGGGATAGGCGAACGACACCGGGCGGCCGCCGAGTTCGTCCGTGACGATCTCCGTGCAGCGGGTCAGCTCCGTGCGCAGGGCGTCGTCGTCGAGCTGGTCGAGCTGCGGGTGGGTATGGCTGTGTCCGCCGATCTCGACGCCGGCGGCGGCCAGTTCGCGCACCTGCCGCCAGTCGAGCATGGTGTCCAGGCCGCCTCCGGTGTCGTACGCGCCCCTGATCCAGCCGGTGGAGACGAACAGCGTGGCGGGGAAGCCGTGCTTGGCGAGCACGGGCAGCGCGTGCCGGTGCACGCCCTCGTAGCCGTCGTCGAAGGTGATCAGCACCGGCCGGGCGGGCAGCGGGGCGCCGGTGCGCCAGCGGTCCGCGAGGTCGGCGGTGGTGACCGGGGTCAGGCCCAGGTCACCGATGAGCGCCATCTGCTCCGCGAACGCCTCCGGCGCGACCGACAGGGCGCGGGTGGCGTCGTTGGGCGCGGTCGCCACGGAGTGGTACATGAGGATGGGGACGGGAGTGTCACTCATGGGTGCCCCCTTCGGAACCGGTGCGGGCCTCGGGGCTCTCCGGGATCGGCGCCGACGAGAACGACGTACCACTGCGCCGCGCCCGCACGCTTCCCACCGCATAGCCGCCCGCCGCGGTGAGGACACCGGCGACGATCGCGCCCGCGCGGCCCGCGCCGCCCGGCCGGGCCAGCAGGGCGTCCCGCAGGCCACGGGCGACCCCTGCGGGCAACACCCTTGTGGTGTACCGGCGTTCGGACTGCAGCCCCTCGCCGGCGCCCACGCTGCGGGCGACCAGCGCCTTGGACAGGCCCTCGGCGTAGGTGCGGGTGCGGAAGTAGGCGAAGTGCTCGCGGGGTGCGGGCACCCGGTGGTGGATGACCGCGCGGTCGTCGATGAGCAGGACGGCGTCGGGGCGGGCCCGGGTGAGCCGGATGCACAGCTCCGTCTCCTCGCACCCCAGCGGACGGCGGTCGCCGTCGCGGCCGATGCCGGTGGCGAAGCCGCCCGCCGCGTCGAACGCCGTACGCCGGAAGGAAGCGTTTCCTCCGAGCACATTGCGGACCCGGACCCGGCCCGGCGGCAGCCCCTTGTAGGTGCAGCCGACCACCCAGTCGAACTCCTCCGGGAACCAGGCCGGCCGCCGGCCCGACGCCCAGACGGGTTCGGTGCGGCCGCCGACCGCCATGACGCGCGGGTCGGCGTACCCCTCGGCGAAGCGGCGCAGCCAGTCGCGTTCGGCCACGGCGTCGTCGTCCAGGAAGGCGATGACCTCGCCGTGGGAGGCGGCGATGCCGGTGTTGCGGCCGGCGGACAGGCCGCGCGGGCCCGCGTTGTCCAGCACACGGACGCCCTCGGTCTCCTTGTACTCGCGGGCCAGCCGGTCCCTCAGGGCCGGGTTGTGGTCCACAACCAGGAGCGTCTCCAGCGCCGGATACGACTGCGCGCGCACCGAGGAGACCGCCGCGAGGATGTCCTCCCAGCGGTCCTCGGTGTACACGCAGATCACGACGGAGATGCCGGGATCTGTCAAGACAGCTCTCCCCGGACCGTGTCGAGCATCGGCGAGTGCTGTTCCTGGCGGCGCAGCTCGCGCCGGTTGGAGCGCTCCCCGAGGATGACCTTGAGCACCCGGAACCCGTCGCGCACGGCCCGCAGATTGCTGGTGCCGTGGATGCGGAGGTACTCGTGGCTCGGGATCTCCTGGACCTTCAGACCGGCCTTGACCACTCTGATGTTCATCAGCGTCTCGACCTCGAAGCCGGTGCAGTCGAGGTCGATCTTGTCCAGGCAGTGCCGCCAGAACGCGTTGTAGCCATAGCACAGGTCGGTGTAGCGGGCGCCGAACTTGCGGTTGACGACCGTGCACAGCGCCCAGTTGCCGAGCTTGCGGATGAAGGTCATGTCGTCGGTGCCGCCGCCGTTGGCGAAGCGCGAGCCCTTGGCGAAGTCTGCGCCGGAGACCAGCGCGGAGACGTAACTGACGATCTCGCCGCCGTCGGCCGAGCCGTCCGCGTCGACCATGACGATGATGTCGCCGCTGCAGGCCTCGAACCCGGTGATCAGGGCATCCCCTTTGCCCTTGCCGTGCTGTTCGACGACCTTGACGCCCGGCCACAGGGAACGGGCCACTTCGACGGTGTCGTCGGTGGAATTGCCGTCCACCAGCACGACTTCGTGTATCCAGTGCGGAAGTGTCTTGAAGACGTACGGAAGATTCTCCGCCTCGTTCATGGCGGGAATCACCACGCTCACCGGCGGAGTGATCGCCAGGTGAGAGGAGATCGGCCGATAGTGTGCGGCGATCGACGGATCTTGTTGCCCTGAACTGGGCGGTCGCAGAACGGAACTCATGAGTCTTTTCCCTCTCGTCCGGTGGACCGCCCACCCCCGGGCGGCCCGGCTCTGTGTCCGGTTCGAAAGGGGGGTTTCTCATCTTCGGCACGGCGAATTGATCGCCGATGGTTCGATCCCTGCTGAATCGATCTCCGGCGAATTGATCTCCGTATCCCCAGATGAGCTGGCAAAGCTGGCCGGTCTGCCGGAGAAAAATGGCAGCCGGTCGCGCGGCACGACTCGGTCACAGTTGCGGTCACCGAGCACGGCACCCCCCTACCGCGCCCCGCACCGGTGAACGTCGCGGCCCTGAGCCCTCCCCTGGAGCCGTGTGCCGACGTGCCGGTGCGGGTGAGTTGTATGACGGTATTGACGATTGAACCCGAAAGGCAACCCCTGGAAGGCTGCCTCACGCTTTTGTTGGTTTGGCCGTTACACAACTTTGGCCGCTCTTAGTCAGTGTTGTGCGCGTTTTCCGGAAATTTGTTCCCGGAGTGACACCAGAAACAGAAGCAGCACACTCAGCACGGTCACCGCGACCACCCCGCCGTGGACCGACCAGCGATGGACCGCGAGCATGCCCTGGGTCACCAGCATGTTGACGACGACCGAGCCCGCGAGCGCACAGAGCGCCCGCCCGAAGGGATCCAGCCCGCGCAGTGCCGCGGCGATCGCCACGGCCGGCGCCGCCAGCAGGAAGAAGAGGGTGCACGGGCCGCGCAGCGGAGAGGCCGAGTCGATGAGGGCGAGCAGCGCGCCGACGGCTGCCACGGCGGTCCCGGCCCCCGCGAGCAGCGGCAATGAAGATGTCTTGATGCGTAAGGTCTGCATTGGCGACTTTGCCCCCCGACGCGCCGGATGCCGGGCTTCAATGTGGCGCAGTCCAAGCGGCGCCGTCAAGACGACGGTTGTCGAACCGTCACCAGAGGTGACATGTACGCGCAATAGATGAACGGTGAATGTTTCTGGTTGATCCTGTTGAGACCCTAAAAGTCTTGGCATGGACACTTCCCGTCAACACGCGTAGTTGCTACGACAGTTGCGGCAGAGATCCTGCTAAAGGGAGGTTCCATGAGACGTTCCCGACTTACCGGACTCGTTACCTCACTCCTCCTCGCCGCCGGCCTCGGACTCACCGGAGCCGCGTCGGCGCAGGCCTCCTCGACAGCCGCGACCGGCGGTTATGTCGCCCTCGGCGACTCCTACTCGTCCGGAGTCGGCTCGGGCAGCTACATCAGCTCCAGCGGCAGCTGCGACCGCAGCACGAAGGCGTACCCGTACCTGTGGAACGCCGCCCACGGCCCGTCCTCGTTCGCCTTCGACGCCTGCTCCGGCGCCACGACGGACGACGTGATGGCCAATCAGCTCGGCTCGCTGAACTCCTCCACCTCACTGGTGTCCCTCACCATCGGCGGCAACGACGCCGGCTTCTCCGACGTCATGACGACCTGTGTGATCCAGTCCGACAGCGCCTGTCTCTCCCGCATCGACACCGCCAAGGCGTACGTCGACTCCACGCTCCCCGGCAAACTGGACACCGTCTACGACGCGATCACCGCCAAGGCCCCCGACGCCGAGGTGGTCGTCCTCGGCTACCCCCGCTTCTACCTGCTCGGCCAGACCTGTCTCGGCCTCTCCGACACCAAGCGGTCCGCGATCAACGGCGCGGCCGACTACATCGACGCCGCCATCCAGAAGCGCGCCCAGGCCCACGGGTTCGTCTTCGGTGACGTCCGCTCCGCGTTCTCCAGCCACGAGATCTGCTCCGGAGACTCCTGGCTGCACAGCGTCAACTGGCTCGACATCAGCGAGTCGTACCACCCCACCGCGGCCGGCCAGTCCGGCGGCTATCTGCCGGCGCTCACGAACAACGCGTGACCCGAACGGGCTCGCCCCCGGGGTGAGCTTTCCCGCCCTCAGGGTGAACTCCCCGGTGAGCCCGACGCCGAAGCGGAGGCCCCGCCCGTCGGGGTCTCCGTCGCCGTCTGCGAGCAACTCACCGAGAACGGCACGGAGTTCGACGCCATCCGCACCGGGCCGCGCACCTTCACACTGATCTGGTCCTCGGTCGTCCCGCTGCCCGAGTACACCGTCAGGGTCACCCGCACCTTCTGCGTCCTGCCTCCGCCGGCCGGGAAGGGCAGCGTCCGCCACCCCGGGTCCGACACCGACCCGCGCGTCGACACCCAGCGGTACTCCACCCGCGCCGGCAGCCGCCCCACCGTGAACGTCGCCGTGAAGGCCGGCGTCTGCGCGGCCGGCGGGGGACAGGTCCCGGAGTGCGTGGTGTGCGCGCCGGCCACGGTGACCTGCACGGACTGCGCCGGCTGCGTGCTCGGTGACGCGCTGGTGCTCGCGGCCGACGGCGTCCCGGTGTTCGAGTCGGTGCTGTCGCGCGCGGTCGGCGCGTGCGCGCTGTCGCTCGCCGAGGCGCCGCCCGCGTTCCCCCGGCCGCCGCCGTTGTCGCGGTGCAGCAGCGCGTACGTCAGCCCCGCCAGCGCGAGCAACACCGCGAGCAGGCCCGCCACCAGCACCACACCGGCCCGCCGGGGTCGTCCCGGCGCCGCGGACGTCGTCGTGCCGGACAGCGCCGGCGGGGTGGGAGAGGGCGGTTGGGGGTAGGCGGTGGCGTACTCCCGGTCCACGGCCGTCGGGGCGATGTACGGCGGCGGCAGTGGCATCGTGGCCGCGCGGGGCGTTCCTTCCCCGGAGAGGGCGCCCCCAGCCGCGACGATCCGCAGCTCGTGTTCCGCCCGCTCGGCATCCAGCCGCTCGGCGGGGTCCTTGCGCAGCAGCCCCTCGATGACCGGGGCGAGCGGCCCGGCCCGGCGCGGTGGCGGCAACTCCTCGTCCACCACGGCACGCAGGGTGCTGATCGGGGTGTCGTACCGGAACGGCGAGACGCCCTCCACCGCCGCGTACAGCAGCACCCCCAGTGACCACAGATCGGACTCCGGCCCCGGTGTCCGCCCCAACGCCCGCTCCGGGGCGAGGAATTCGGGGGAGCCGACCACCTCGCCGGTCATGGTCAGCGCGGAGCTGCCCTCGACCGAGGCGATGCCGAAGTCGGTCAGCACCACCCGGCCGTCGTTCGCGAGCAGCACATTGGCCGGCTTCACGTCCCGGTGCAGCACTCCGACGGCGTGCGCGGCACGCAGCGCGGACAGCACCTCGGCACCGATGTGCGCCGCCCGCTGCGGCGTCGGCGGACCCTCCGCCTCCAACTGGTCGGCGAGCGACAGCCCGCGCACCAGCTCCATCACGATCCACGGCCGGCCGCCCTCCAGCGCCACGTCGTACACCGTGACCACATTGCGGTTCGAGACCCGGGCCGCCGCCCACGCCTCGCGCTCCAGGCGTGCGTACATCCGCTCCACATCGGCGGCTGGCAGCCCGGCAGGGGCCCGCACCTCCTTGACGGCCACTTCGCGGTGCAGCACCTCGTCCCGGGCGCGCCACACCGTGCCCATGCCGCCCTCACCCAGCGCGGACAGCAGACGGTAGCGGCCCGCGATCACACGTTCACGGCCCGGCTCTTCGGACACGGGCGCCCCCAAGGCATGTCACGTGATTTCTCCACAAAAGTAGCTCAGCCCAGCGCGGATACGGCCCCCCTGAGCACCAATCCGGCACCCAGGGCCATGACGACCAGCGCGGACACGAGCGGCACCGACCGGCGTACCAGCGTGGCCACCGGATGGGCGGTCCAGCGCGGACGCCGCTCCAGCACCCGGGTCACCCCCGAGCCCAGCCGGACCACGGCGAACCCGGCCGCCGTGAGCGTCAGCGCGAGCCCGGCACCGTAGGCCACGACGAGCAGCAGCCCGAACCAGGCCTTCCCGAGCGCGGCGGCACCGACGAGGACGACCACGGCGGACGGACTGGGCACGAGCCCACCGGCGAACCCGAGCAGGATCGTGCCGCGGAGGGTGGGGGCGGCGGGGTGGGTGTGGGTGTGACCGCCATGGGTGTGTGCGCCACCGTGGTGCTCGCCATGGGTGTGCCCACCATGGTCGTGTTCACCATGGGTGTGCTCGCCATGGTCGTGTTCACCATGGGTGTGCTCGCCATGGTCGTGTTCACCATGGGTGTGCTCGCCATGGGTGTGCTCGCCATGGTGAACGGGGTGATGGTGGCGGGCGGACCACACCCTTCGTACGAGGCCGGCGCCGGTCGCGAGGACCAGTGCGCCGCCGGCGATGCCCAGCCAGGCGATCACCGAGGGCGTGGCGGCGGAACCGGCCGTGACGAGCAGGCCCAGAGCGACCACGCCGAGGGTGTGGGTCACCGTGACCGAGGCCGCCAGCGGCAGCACGTCCCGGGGCCGGGCCCGGCCCCCGCGCGCCGCCGCGGCCGCGGCCATCAGGGTCTTGCCGTGGCCCGGCGCGAGCGCGTGCAGCGCGCCGAGCACGACCGCGATGAGCAGCGCGAGCGCGGCGAAGCCGACGGTGAGGTCATGGCGGGCCACGAGGTCGTCCAGCGCACGGGTCCAGCGGTCGGCGCCGCGCGGCAGGACGGCGGCTCCCGGTTCCGCCCGCGGCTCCTCGGTGAGGGCCGGACCGCCGGGGCGCAGCCGTACGGAGGCGGCGGTGGTGTCGGCCGGGGAGGACAGCAAGTCCCTCGGATATGTGGTCAGTTCGTGCGAGACCGACGTCCTCGGTACGTCCGTCGCGGTGAGCGTCATACGGTCGCCGCGCGCGGTGATCTCCCGCCAGCCGGGCCCGGACCAGTTCGTCGCGCTGCGAAAGCCGAGGGCGACCGAGCCGGCCCGGGGAAGCGGCGCCGTCCAACGGCACTCCACCCGCAGGGTGTTGAGACCCGCCTGCCCGGGGCGCAGGGCGGCCCGGCTGTCCCGCACGGTGAGGGGGACCTTACGACCGTTCACGGTCGCCTCGCTGCCCCGGGCGGCCTGCGCGCAGCGCTGCCGGGCCCACTCCGCCGTGCCCAGCCGCGCCATGTCCGGCTTGGCCTGGGTCGCCGGAATCTCGGCCAGGTCCTCGACATGGTCGACCCGTAGCCGGCCGGGCGCGGCGACGAGGCCGTCGTACCGGTTGACGGTGAAGTTGCCGAGGGGATGCGCGCTCGCCCCGGTGGCGGGCAGGAGCACGAGGGCGCACACGGCGCCGAGGACGAACGCGGGACGCAGCCTCACTTCGCGGCCTCCAGCGCCTTACGGGCCCGGGCGACGCCCAAGGGGGAGAAGCCCGGGTTCAGCTTCAGAGCCGAGGTCAGCGAGGCGCGGCCCGCCGTCCGGTGGCCCGTGGCCAGCTCGATCATGCCGCGGTGGTACAGGAAGGCGGCGTTTCGGTAACCGGTGGCGGTGGCCCGGCGGGCGTATGCCAGGGCCTCCGTGTCACGGCCGTTGACGTGCAGCGCCCAGGCCAGCGCGTCCGCGGTGTGCACGGTGTGCCGCCGGGCCCATTCGGCGCGGGCCGCGCGCAGGGCGGCCCCCTTGTCGCCGTGGTCGGCGGCGGCCAGCGCGGTGTCGAGGTCGGCGTTGACGCCGTTGGCGCGGGCCAGAGTGATCCAGGTGTCCACGAGGGCGTACTGCCGCCGTGCCCTGGCCCGGTCGCCGGCCGCGCCCCGCGCCTCGTACAGCTCGCCCAGCTCGACGAGTGGGCCGGGCAGCGGATAACGGGACACCACCGTCTCCATCCCCTTGATCGCCGCCGCGCGGTCGCCGCTCGCCGCCTGCGCCCTTGCCCGGCCCTCCAGCGCCGGGAGGTAGGTGTCGTCGGCGGCGAGGGCACGGGCGTAGGAGGCGAGAGCGGTTCTGTAGTCGCCCTGGTTCCAGGCGAGTTGGCCGAGCTGGGCGGCCACGTACGCGATGTCGCCCGGCGAAGCCGCACTCGCCAGGGCCTGCTGCAGGACCCGGCGTGCCGTCGTCACGTCGCCGCGCAGCTCGTGCACGTACGCGTACCGCGTGAAAACGGGTACGCCCGGCTTGCGGGCGTCGGCGGTCTCGGCGGCCTTGGCCGCCTCGGCGTACCGGCCGAGTTCGACCAGGGCGTCGATACGGGAGGACAGGGCGCGCTCGCTGTACGGGTTCTGCCGCAGCGCCGCGTCCGCGTAGGTCAGGGCGCCGGTGAAGTCGTGCCGGGCGGCGGCGAGGGCGGCGCGGCCGGCCAGCGCCTGGTCGCTGTCCGGGGCCAGCGACAGGGACCGCTTCAGCGCCTGCTCCGCCTGCGGGTAGCGGCCGGGGTCGCCGTTGGTCCGCGCCTGCTCGACGTAGGCCAGGCCCAGGGTGGCCCAGCTGCCGGAGTCGTTGGGCTGGGTGCGCAGATGCGCCTGGAGCGCGGCGACCGAGGCGTCCAGGTTGCCGCCGCCCAGCACACCGGGGTCCACGGCACTGGAGGCGACCGGAACCTGGTCCGGCGCCCGACTCGCACCGACGGCGATCGCCCCACCGGTCAGCGCGACGGCCAACAGGGCCGCACACCCGGCGAGTCGCCCGGCCCGCCAGCGCCGCCCCGCGGCGGCGAACCGCCGGAAGGCGGCCACGCGAGTGTCGGAGGCGCAGGGTCCTTCAGAGCCCGGCGCCGTCCCGGTCGGCGGTGCCGTCCCGTCATGCTCCGGGTGCACCTGCCGCTCGTCCGCCTCGTCGTCGTTCGTACGCGGAGACATGGCCTCTCCTCGGTCGCCTGCTACTGGTCGGAAGGGGAAGGCGCGGCCCGCCGTGGGGGAGGGGAAGGTACGGGCCGCGCCGGTCTGGGGTGGGGGCGGGGTTGGGGCCTGTCCGACGATTCGCGTCTGTCCCGCGACGCCTGGCACGCGCTCCCCCACGCTCGGCTTCGCTCGCGCGGGGAGCCCCCATCGCCGCGGGGCCCGCCCTCCGGGCGGACGGGAATCGTCGGACTGGCTCTAGTACGGGCGGCGGATGCGGCGGCGCCACCAGCCCACGGCGGTGCCGAGCAGCAGGATCCCGGCCGCGCCCGAGGCCGCCGACGCGGCGATCAGCACCGTGTTGCCGGAACCGCCCGAGCCGGAGCCGGCCGGCTGGAGGGCGTCACCGAGCTGGCTGCGCACGTCCGTGCCCGCGGTCGTGCCCTTGGCGAGCGGGCCGTGCGAACCGGAGTCGGGTTCGGCGACGTACGGGAAGGACTTCTCGAAGGTCCCGTCGGCCTTGTCGACCCCGTCGCTCAGGCCGGTCTTCTGGCCGACCAGTGCGCCCTCCATCACCTGGAGCGCCTCGTCCACCACGTCGTCGGTGAGACGACGGCCGTTCGGGAAGCCCGCTTTGTCCCCGTCCAGGACGCCGAGCCGCTTGGGATGCATGCTCGGCTTGATCGAGGTGTTCAGGCGCAGTTCCTCCGAAGGACGCACGTTCGGCGGCTGGTTGAGGCCCTTCACGCCCTTCAGGAACACGTCGACCAGGTCGTTGCGGGGCTCACTGGGCGCCTTGATCTTGTAGATCGACTCGATGAGCTTGGGCAGCTCGGGGTTGGTGACGTTCTTCAGGAACTGGGCGTCGTAGGCGGGTTGGGACGCGTTGAACTTGTCCTTGTCCTTCTGCGGGTTCACGACCTCGTTGACCAGCGGGTTGCCCAGCCGCGAGACCTGGGTGTAGTAGCCCTGGGCGTTGCGGCGCTGGGTGGTGGACCAGATGCCGACGACCGGCTGCTTCGACGACTCGCGGATCAGGTCGTTGGGCACCTGGAGGGCGATGGTGTTGACGTTGTAGCCCTTGAGGGTGTCGTTGCCGACCTCGCTGAGGTTGCCGCCGTACAGCAGGTCGAAGACGCGCAGGTCGGCGAAGAACGGGTCGGCCGCCTGCCCGGCGAAGGTCGTGGCGCCGCCCGCCGTCTTGTACAAGGCCTGCGCGCGCAGCTTGCCGTAGTCCGGCATGGACGCCTTGCCGACGTCCGACGGCGCGACCGGCACCTTGTCCGCGACCCTGGTCCTGTACACCTCGCGCCCGTGCTTCAGCCGGATCAGATCGATGTCGTACGTCTGCGTGATGTTGAGGTTGGGGTCGTCGAGGCTCTTCACGACGCCCGTGTTGTACAGGAACGTGTTGCCGTTCCTCGTGTGCGTCTTGAAGGTGTAGCGGAACAACAGGTCGTCCTGCGCGTCACCGTTGCTGTCGATGTGGATGTCGTACTGGGCGTCGTCGGCGAACGTGTAGAAGTTCGGTCCGCCCGCCGGTTCCTCGAACGGGATCCAGTTGGCCACGATCGTCGTCGTGTCGGGCTTGTCCGGGCTGGCGAACGCGTACAGGTCGGTGTTGTCGTACTGCGGCGTCCCCGAGATCAGCGGGGCCTCCCGGTGGGAGGAGGCGGAGGCCGCCTGGGGTGCCAGCGCGGTGACGCCGGCGGCGGTGAGCGCTCCGGCGGCCACCGCCCCGCAGATGAGCGTGACCAGGCCGGTGCGTCCCGGGCCGCGCCCGGAGAAGGGACCCCTGGAGAAGAGAGGTGTCATGCCGTCCGTCCTCAGTGCCGACTTGCCTCTGACGGACGGGTCTTCGGAGCCGGCCGGCCGCTCGGATTGGTCGGCCGGAGAAAAACTTTTGGACATGTCCCGACCCGCGTTTTCGGCCCGCTGATCCGTATCACCGGCCGGAGGTGTGCGTTCGTGCGGATGCGTGGAGTGCGCGGAGGGGCCGGATGCGGCCACGGAGAGGGGGCCCGCATGCAGGCGGACGAGCTGCTGGTGCTCGTCGCGGGCGGCGACCAGAGAGCGTTCGAGGACCTGTACGCACTGGTGTCCGGGCCGGTGTACGGGCTCGTCCGGCGGGTGGTGCGCGACCCCGCCCAGTCCGAGGAGGTCGCCCAGGAGGTGCTGCTGGAGATGTGGCGTTCGGCCGCCCGGTTCGACCCCGGCCGGGGCAGCGCGCTGTCCTGGATCCTCACCCTCGCCCACCGCCGTGCCGTGGACCGGGTGCGCAGCGCCCGCGCGGCCGGCGAACGCGAGCAGCGGGAGGCCCTGCGCGCCGGGGAGCCCGCCTTCGACCAGGTCGCCGAGGAGGTCGAGGCCGGTCTGGAACGCGAATGGGTGCGCCGCTGTCTGCACCGGCTCACGGCCCTGCAACGCCAGTCCGTGACCCTCGCCTACTACGACGGCTACACCTACCGTGAGGTGGCGGAGCGGCTCGCGCTGCCGCTGGGCACGGTCAAGACACGGATGCGCGACGGACTCACCCGGCTGCGCGAGTGCCTGGGAGGAGCGGCATGAGCATCCTGGGCAGGCTGCTGCGCCGCGAGGACCCGCACTCCCTCGCCGCGCCCTACGCGCTCGACGCCCTCGAACCGGACGAGCGGCGCCGCTTCGAGAAACATCTGCGGGGCTGCGACCGCTGTGCCGCCGAGGTGCGGGAGCTGGCCGAGGACGCCGTGCGCCTCGCCTGGTCCACGGCGGCCCCGCCGCCCGCCGCCCTGCGCGAGCGGGTGCTGGCCGCCGTGCGCACCACCGCGCAGGACCAGGCCCCGGACCGGACGCCGGCCCGGGAGCGCACGCCCCAGCTGCCGCCGCACGTCTGGGGCACCCAGCCCCCGCCGCGACGCACCCGTACGCCCCGCACGCGCCCGCTCTTCGTGCCGTTCGCCACGGCCACCGCGGCGGCGGCCCTCGTCGTCGCCTCCCTCTTCGCCGTCCAGGCGCACCGCACCCAGGACCGGCTCGACGCCGAGCGGTCCCGGGCACGTGAGATCGCCCACGTTCTGGCCGCGCCCGACGCCCGCACCGTCACCAGCGAGGACGCGCGGGGCCGCGGTATCGGAGTGATCGCTTCCGCCTCGCAGCGGGAAGCCGTCGTCACCCTCAGCGGATACGGCACCCCGCCCGACGGCCGCGTCCGCCAGCTCTGGCTCATGCGCCCCCGCGTGCAACCGCGCTCCCTCGGGCTCTTCGCGGGCGACACGCCCTTGGTCGCGAAGGGTCTGGACTCCTCCTCGACGTCACTCGCCGTAACCGTCGAGCCTGATGGCGGCTCAGCGCAGCCCACCGGCCAGCCCATTGTCCAACTCACCCTGAAATCGGTCGGATTCGGAGAGTAGTCAAAGTGGGACGGTCAACAGCCTTATGGAGAAGGTGAATCCTGTGCCCGAGATACCCGCGTGCCCCGGTGGGGCGATAGGGTTACCCTGCCCGGGCCGGGTGGACTCGTACGGGTGGGGAGTGACATGGATCAGATAACAATGCGCAGCAGGGCCAGGGTCCCTGCGATCACCTGCGGGAGCAGCGCGACCAGTTCGCGTCTGGACCGCCATCTCTCGGTGCTGGCGGGCCCCGCCATACCGCAGCGGGAGACGGTCGAGGCGACCTCGCTGATGCGCGAGCTGACGGCGCGTGACACCGCACACCAGCGCAGTGACCGGGGCAGGCGGGTCAGCCGCGTCTCCCTGTTCGCACCGCTGCGCCGACTGCGGCGCTCGCTGTTCGGCGGCCACTGAACGGCCACTGAGCAGCCGTCGACCCGGTCGACGGCCCCCCAGGAGTCCTCCGGGGTGCCCGTGCTCAGGCCGCCGCACCGTCCTGGCGCATCGCTGCGATCTCGTCGTCCGTCATCCCCACGGCACGCAGCAGCGCCCCGGTGTGCTGTCCGAGCGCGGGCACATCACCCATCCGCGCCTCGTCCCCGCCCGGCAGTGTGATGGGAGGCAGCAGCGCCTGCAACGGTCCGACCGGCGACCCCACCGCACGCCACCGCTCCCGGGCCGCGAGCTGCGGATGCGCGGCCAGTTCGTGCAGATCCCGCAGCCGGGCACAGGCGATGCCCGCCTTCTCCAGCCGGTTCAGTGCCTCCTCGGCATCCAGCGCCCCGAGCGCCCGTGCCACCAGCTCGTCCGTCTTCTCCCGGTTCGCGACCCGTGACGCGTTCGTCGCATACGCCGGATCTGTCCCCAATTCCGGGCGTCCTATGACCTGTTCGGCCAGCCGCCGCCACTCCCGGTCGTTCTGCACGGACAGCAGCACCCGCCCGCCGTCCGCCGTCGGATAGGCGTCGTACGGCGCGATGACGGCGTGCGCGAGGCCCGTGCGCGCCGGGGGCTCACCCCCATGCATCGCATGGTGCAGCGGATGCCCCAGCCACTCGGCGAGCGCCTCCAGCATCGACACCTCCACCGGCCCGCCCCGCCCGGTCGTCCCGCGCCGCACGAGAGCCGCCAGGACACCCGAGAACGCGTACATGGCCGCCGCGATGTCCGCCGCCGGAACCCCCGCCTTCACCGGCTGCTCCGGCGTCCCGGTCACCGACACGAGACCCGCCTCGCACTGCACGAGCATGTCGTACGCCCGCCTGTCCGCGTACGGCCCGAAGGAGCCGTATCCGGAGATGTCCACGGCGATCAGCCGCGGATGCGCCGCGCACAGCGTGGCCGCGTCAAGGCCGAGCCGGGCCGCCGCCCCGTGCGCCAGGTTCTGCACGAACACGTCCGCGTCCGCGATCAGCCGCCGCACGGCCTCCAGGGCGCGCGGGTCCTTCAGGTCCAGTGCGAGGGACTCCTTGCCGCGGTTGCACCACACGAAGTGCGAGGCGAGACCGCGGGCCGCCGTGTCGTAGCCGCGCGCGAAGTCGCCGCCGTCGACCCGCTCCACCTTGATGACCCGGGCGCCCAGGTCGGCGAGCTGCCGGGTCGCGAAGGGAGCGGACACGGCCTGTTCGACGGCGACGACGGTGATGCCCGCAAGAGGCAGGGGCTGCTTGTCCATGGGCTGACACCTGGGCTGATCCATGCAGGGATCATGCCCCTGAGCGGCGGTTTTGTCAGCAGTGCGGATTCAGTCGCCGCGGCTGTACCGGTGCACGGCCAGCGGCAGGAAGACGGCGACGAGGACCAGGCTCCAGACGAGCGCCCCGGCGACCGGGTGGGCCACCGGCCAGGAGGAGTCAGGCGGTACGGGCGCGTTGCCGAAGAGATCGCGCAGGGCGGTCGTCACCGCGCTGATCGGGTTCCACTCGGCGAGCGTGCGCAGCCAGCCGGGCAGGTTGACCGTGGGGATGTAGGCGTTGGACAGCAGGGGCAGCACGAAGGAGGAGGCGCCGAGCTGTCCGGCGGCGTCCTCGCTGCGGGTGAGCAGCCCGAGGAAGATCCCGGCGCAGGTGCAGGCGAACCGGAAGAGCAGCAGCAGTCCCACGGCGCCGGCCGCGTCGATCGCGGACCCCTCGACTCGCCAGCCCACCGCGAGCCCGGCCAGCAGCAGCGGCACCGTGCCGACGGCCGTCACGACCAGGTCGGCGACCGCCTGCCCGAGCGGTACGGCGGCCCGGCTCACCGGCATCGTGCGGAACCGGTCCATCACACCCCGGTGGGTGTCCGCGGCGGCCTGGAACATGCCGGTCATCAGCCCGCCGGCCGCGGTCGCGGCCAGCAGCCCCGGTACCAGGAAGGCCCGGTACTCGCGGCCGGGCATCGCCAGCGCGCTGCCGAACACATAGCCGAAGAACAGCAGCATGTTGACCGGCATCATCTGGGTCAGGATCGCCAGGCCCGGACTGTTGCGGACCCGGCGCAGCTGCCGGCCCGTCATCGCCATGCCGTCGTAGGCCAACGCGCTCATGCGGCAAGCTCCTTGGTCGGTGCCGGCGCTCCGGTGAGCCGCAGGAAGACGTCGTCGAGTGTGGGCGGGCGCAGGCCTGCGTCCAGCAACGGCACGCCCGCCGCGTCGAGTTCGCGCACCAGGCGCGGCAAGGTCAGGGTGGGGTCGGTGGAGAGGGCGCCGACTGCGCCGCGTTCGTGGTCGAACACGGGCTCGCTGCCGGTGAGTTGATCGAGCACGGCCGCCGCCTTCGGCAGCGCGTCGACGTCCGTGACCACGGCCTCCGCGTACGACCCGACGAGCGCCTTGAGCTCGGCGGGCGAGCCGGTGTGCGAGACCCGGCCCCGCTCCACCAGGGCGATGCCGTCCGCGAGTTGGTCGGCCTCCTCCAGATACTGGGTGGTCAGCAGCACGGTCGTACCGTCCGCCTTCAGATCGCGCACCGCCTGCCAGATGCGGGCGCGGCTGGCCGGGTCGAGGCCGGTGGTCGGCTCGTCGAGGAAGAGGACGTCGGGGGCGCGGACGAGACTCGCCGCGAGGTCCAGCCGGCGCCGCATGCCGCCCGAGTAGGTCGAGGCCCTGCGGCCGGCGGCCTCGGCCAGGCCGAAGCGCTCCAGCAGCTCGTCGGCCCGCGCGGCCGGCCCGCGCACCCGGTGCAGCCGGGCGAACAGCCGCAGGTTCTCACGGCCGGTGAGATCACCGTCGACCGAGGCGTACTGCCCCGTGACCCCGATCCGGCTCCGCACGGCGGCGGCCTCCCGAACCAGGTCGTGCCCGGCGACCCGCGCGGAACCGGCGTCCGGTCGCAGCAGCGTGGTCAGCAGCCGTACAGCCGTCGTCTTGCCGGCGCCGTTCGGGCCCAGCAGCCCGCACACCGTGCCCTCGGCCACGGCCAGATCCAGCCCGCGGAGGGCGGGTACGGCGCCGAAGCGCTTCTCCAGACCCTCACTAAGTACAGCGTACGTAGTAGTCATGTCGTGACCATATCGCACTACGTACGCTGTACGTAACTAGGATGGTGGCCGAGGTGATGATCGATGGCAGTCCGAGGGGCCGTCCCCGAGGTGATCTGGGCGCGCCCCGAGCGCACCGGCCGGGGCCCGAAACCGGCGTACACCCGCGACGACATCGCGGCCGCCGCCGTCCGCATCGCCGACGAGCGGGGGCTCGACGCGGTGTCGATGCGGCATGTCGCGGCCGAGCTGGGCTGCGGCACCATGTCGCTCTACAACTACGTCCCCCGCAAGGAGGACCTGTACGAGCTGATGGTGGACGCGATCAGCGCGGAGCACGAGCTGTGGGAGCCGAGCGGCGACTGGCGGGCCGACATGCTCCGGGTGGCACGGCAGACGCGTGAGCTGATGCGCCGGCACCCCTGGCTGCCGCGCCTGATGTCACCCGTGTACGGCATCAGCCCGCACGCTCTGCGCTACCTGGAGCACTGTCTGGCCTGCCTGGACCCCCTGGAGGCGTCCTACGGCACCAAGCTGGAGCTGATCGCGATGCTGAACGGCATCGTGACGACGTACGTCCGCAATGAGCTCGACACCGCCGAGCGGGTGCGGGCGCTGCCGTGGTCCGAGGACGAGGAGAACGCGGTGCGCGGGACCTACCTCGGCCGTCAGGTGGCCTCCGGTGCGTATCCGAGGATGGCCGCGGCGTTCGGGGAGGACGCGGGGCCGATTGATCTGGAGGCGGTGTTCGAGCGGGCGCTGGGGCGGCTTCTGGACGCGTTCTCGCCGCGCTAGCTTCGCTGTTTCGGCGGGTGCGGGTGCGGGTGCGGGTGCGGGTGCGGGTGCGGGCGCGTCGCGGCTGGTCGCTGCCGTCAGATCAGGGCGAACTGGCCTTCCGGGCCCTCCTCGTGGTGGTCCAGGACCGACGCGGGGCGGCGGGACGCCTCCGGCGCCGGGAGGACGCCCGCCGCCCGCAGGTCCGTCGCCGTGATCGGTGATGTCACCTTCAACTCAGCCCGCTGCGGGCGCAGTTCGGCCAACAGAGCCAGGACCGTGATCAGCTCCAGCAGTTCCGAGGTCCAGGTCTGCGACCAGGTCGCCGGGCGGATCGCGGCGAGGGTGCCCGCCTCGGGCGGGGCCGTGCGGGCCGTGAACCAGGACTCCAGAACCCGGGCCCCGGCCAGCTCATAGTCCCAGGCGTCCGGCGGGACGGGGGAGATGCGGCCCTCGTCGAGGTGCAGGGTCTCCTCGTCCTCGTCGTAGTGCAGGGTGAGGGGCCGGGCCGGCAGGGGTGCGCGGACGTAGGGGCGGCGGCCGCCGGGCAGCTTGGGACGCTCGCCGTCGCGGCGCATCAGCCACAGCATGCGGCGGCCCAGTTCGACACCGGCCGACCACAGGGCGGGGTCGTCGGTGAGCGGGACGGTGAGGTTGGGGCCGGTGGCCACCAGGATCCAGGACAGGACGTCCGCCGGAGCGGGGGCGGCCCCCAGACGGTCGGCCAGGTGGGCCGTCAGGCCCGGCGCGAGGTTGGGCTCCGTGCCGCCGGGGCGGCGGTACAGCGGGCGGACGCGGCCCGTGCGGAGGGTGGGGAGCAGGGAGCTGACCAGCAGGGGGTCGTCCTCGGCTCCCGTCTCCACCGTGAAGACCTGGTGTGCGTCCGCCACCCGCCACAGCTCCGGCCGCGCGGTGTCGATCAGCCGGTGGTCCGGGATCAGCCACTGCTCGTCGAAGGGGGCCGCGAGGACGCGCACGGGATCCGCGCAGGGCCCCTCGGCGCGGGCCAGCCGCTGGGTGCCGGTGGACTGGCCGGGCAGCTGGCCCACCGCCGAGCCGGTCGTACGGGCACGGGTCGGCTCGAACAGGGCCTCCCGGTCCGGTCCTTCGGCCTTCAGCAGGGCGTCCCAGCGGGCCTTCAGGGAGCCGGCGTCGGGTGCCGTCGGCCAGGCGCGGCCAGGCCGCAGCGGTGCGACGGACCACGGCATGAGGTCCGCCAGCAGCGGAGCGTCGTCGTACGTCACGCAGGGCATGCTACGGCCTGCCGGGCAAGGCGGCGCCTCGAAGGGGCGCGGGGAACTGCGCGACCAGCCACGACGCGTCCGCGGACGTTCGACGACGCATCGCGGCCGAACCAGCGGAGCGCCTACGCATCCAGAGTCACCGTGAACGAGAACCGGTCCCCCCGGTAGTGGATCACCGCCACGTCCAGCACCCTGCCCTCGGTGTCGTACGTGACACCTGTGTAGTGCAGGATCGGGCTGAGCAGCGGTACCTGGAGGAGGCGGGCGGTCTCCGGGTCGGCGAGGCGGGCCTCCACCGTGTCCGTGATCCGGCTGATGTCCGCCTTGACGACATCGCGCAGCACCTTGGTCATCGGCCAGCGGACCAGGTCGTCCAGGTCGACCCGCGCGGCGAGTTCGGGGCGGATGTGGTTGACCGCGTGGTTCGTCGGCTCGCCGGTCTTCTCGTCACGGCGCAGGCGGTGGTACGCCGCCACTTCGGCGAGGCCGGGGAAGTACTCGGCGAGCCCGGCCGGCACGGGCACCGGGCCGTGGTCCAGCAGCTCGGTCGTCATCCCGGACTGCTGGGCCACGATCGCGTCCACCGAGCCCAGCAGCCGCACGGGCGCCCCGCGCCGCACCCCGGGCTCGATGAACGTGCCGCGCCGCCGGTGGCGGCTGATCAGCCCCTCGTCCTCCAGCTCCTTCAGCGCCTGCCGCATCGTCAGCACGCTCACGCCGTAGTGCTCCGCCAGCTGCTCCTCCGTGGGCAGCCGCAACGGGTCCTCGGGGGAGCGGCCGAGTATCGAGGCGCGCAGCGACTGCGACACCTGGTACCACAGCGGCAGCTTGCGGTTCAGGACGATCGAATCCGGAGCGAAGGAGGTCACGCGGCTATCCGTACCTGTCGATGAACGTCAGGCGCAACAGAGGCGTCAGGCGTGGAAATGGCGCTGGAGCCCCTGCCACACGTCGTCGTAGCGCTGCTGGAGGTGCTCGGCGCGGGCCGCGAGCGGAGCGAGCGTCACCGGCCAGCGGGTCTCGAACATGAACGCCAGCCCGTCGTCGATCTTCTGCGGCTTCAGCTCCGCCGTGCTCGCCCTGTCGAAGGTCTCCCGGTCCGGGCCGTGTGCCGACATCATGTTGTGCAGCGAGCCGCCGCCCGGGACGAAGCCCCCTGGACCGGCAGTCTTGGCGTCGTACGCGCCCTCGATCAGGCCCATGTACTCGCTCATCACGTTCCGGTGGAAGTACGGCGGCCGGAACGTGTCCTCGCCCACCAGCCAGCGCGGGGCGAAGACCACGAAGTCGACGCCGGCCAGCCCCGGGGTGTCCGAGGGCGAGGTCAGCACCGTGAAGATCGACGGGTCCGGGTGGTCGTACGAGATGGAGCCGATCACATTGAAACGGCGCAGGTCATAGCTGTACGGCACATGGTTGCCATGCCAGGCGACCACGTCCAGGGGCGAGTGGTCGTACGTCGCCGTCCAGAGGTTGCCGCAGAACTTGTTCACCACCTCCACCGGGCCGGTCACGTCCTCGTACGCCGCGACCGGCGCCCGGAAGTCCCGGGCGTTGGCAAGCCCGTTGGCACCGATCGGGCCGAGATCGGGCAGCTGGAACGGCGCCCCATAGTTCTCGCACACATAGCCCCGGGCGGACTCGTCCAGCAGCAACACACGGAAGCGCACCCCACGTGGGATCAACGCCACGTGGGAGGGCTCCACATGCAGCAGGCCGAACTCGGTGTGCAGCAGCAGTCCGCCGCGCTCCGGCACGATCAGCAGCTCGCCGTCGGCGTCGGAGAAGACGCGCTCCATCGAGGCGTTGGCGTGGTACAGGTGCACGGCCATGCCGGTGCGCTGGGTGGCGTCGCCGTTGCCGCCGAGCGTCCACAGACCGGCCAGGAAGTCGGTGCCGGCCGGCGGCTCGGGCAGCGGGTTCCAGCGCAGCCGGTTGGGGTCGGGCACGGTCTCGCTGAACGGGGCCGTACGGATCGCGCCGTTGTCGGCGCGGGTGAACGCCGGGTGCGCGGCCGACGGGCGGATGCGGTACAGCCAGGAGCGGCGGTTGTGTGCGCGCGGCTCGGTGAACGCCGAACCGCTCAGCTGCTCCGCGTACAGCCCGAGCGGCGCCCGCTGCGGCGAGTTGCGGCCCGCGGGCAGGGCGCCCGGCACCGCCTCGGAGGCGTGTTCATTGCCGAACCCGGTCAGATACGACAGTCCCGCGGCGGTCTTCCGCGCTCCCCCACGCTCGAATTCGCTCGCGCGCGAGGTACCCCCATCGCTCATGATCGCTCCCTTGCGCTCCCGGTGCGCACCTGATGCGCTCCTCATTCCTATGTATCACCGTAGGAATAGCTCGGGGTGTGCGCAAGAGGGACCGGGTACTCCGCCCGGCGGACTGCGCGGGGTGGCCGGAACCAGACCTCAGACGGATTCGCGGGACCGGAGCGTTGTTCTACTCTCCCGGGCATGCCCATGACGCCGTGGACCCGCAGGACGCTCGCCGCGCTCGCGGTGTGCGTCCTGCTGCCGCTCGGCGCGGCGGACTGTGCGACCGGACACGCCCACGGCGGCACGGTCTCGCCCTCGCCGGTCGGCAAGGTGCTGGACGGCACCGACGAGACCGGCCGGCATCTGCGCGAGGTCGGCAAGAGGAACGCGCCCGAGGTCGGGGTCGAGGTGACCCCGCACACCGGCGGCGGCTGGGACGTCCGGCTGACCTTCCGTCACTTCCGCTGCTCGGCACCCGGCGCCACGCCGACGGCGGTGACCGGGCGCGGGCTCGTGCACCTCCTCGTCGACGGCCACCAGGTCACCGGGCTGCGCACCCGCGCATACCACCTGCCCGACCGCCTCGTCCCGCACGGCACCCACCACGTCACCGCGCGCCTGTACGCCGACGACGGCACCGTCTGGGCCGTCCACGGCAGACCCGTGCAGAGCACCGCCGACATAACGGTGTCCGACGTGGGGACGGCGACGGCCGGGCCCCCGACCGGTACGGAGGCCCCGGTCGCCGGGAAATGAGTGCATCCGCCACTCTTCTCCGTACGGGAGGGCGAGGTTCACCGGACCCCGGGGGAGAGGCATCATGAAGTCCGTGCCCCATGCGACATCGCTCCGCCGCGCGCCCGTTCAGCGGCGCAGCGCCGAACGGCTGACCAGGATCCTCGACGCCTGCGCCGAACTCCTCGACGAGGTCGGCTACGACGCCCTGAGTACCCGCGCCGTCGCCCTGCGCGCCGGTGTCCCCATCGGCTCCGTCTACCGGTTCTTCGGCAACAAGCGGCAGATGGCCGACGCCCTCGCCCAGCGCAACCTGGAGCGGTACACCGAGCGCGTCACCGAGCGGCTGAAGGCGGCGCACAAGGGAGACTGGCGGGCGGCGATGGACGCCGTCCTCGACGAGTACCTGGCCATGAAGCGCACCGCGCCCGGCTTCTCCCTGGTCGACTTCGGCAACCAGATACCGGTCGGCGCCCGTCACACCGAGCCCAACACCCGCGTCGCCGACCGGCTCACCAAGCTGCTCTCCGGCTACCTCGACCGCACGCCCGACGACGAGCTGCGCCGGGTCTTCCTGGTCGCCGTGGAGACCGCGGACACCCTCGTCCAGCTGGCCTTCCGGACCGACCCGGACGGGGACGAGGCGATCATCACCGAGACACGGGAGCTGCTGCGGGTGTATCTGGGGCGCGTCCTCGACTGAACGGTCACCCGACCGAATCCGAACAGTCACCCGAAGGACTCCCCTCCATGCATACCGGTCGGTATGCTCGCTCCGAGACCCACGCTCGGCCAGAGCCCTCCGTGCTCGCCCCGGGCCCCGCGCTCGCCCGGCATCGCCGCCGACCCTCCGGGAGGACCCGTGTCCCGCACCGCCCTGCGTATCTGCCCCCTGTGCGAGGCCACCTGCGGGCTGACCCTCACCCTCGAAGGCACCCGTGTCACCGGCGCCCGCGGTGACCGCGAGGACGTCTTCAGCAAGGGCTTCATCTGCCCCAAAGGTGCCTCCTTCGCGGCCGTCGACTCCGACCCCGACCGGCTGCGCACCCCGCTCGTCCGCAGGGACGGCGAACTGCGCGAGGCCACCTGGGCGGAGGCCTTCGACGCAGTCGCCGCCGGTCTGCGCCCGGTCGTGGAGGGCCACGGCCCGGACTCGGTCGGCGTGGTCCTCGGCAACCCCAACGTGCACACCGTGGCCGGCGCCCTCTATCCGCCGGTCCTCCTCGCGGGCCTGCGCACCCGCAGCCTGTTCACCGCCTCCACGGTCGACCAGATGCCCAAGCACGTCTCCAGCGGGCTGCTCTTCGGCGACGCGAACGCCATCCCCGTGCCGGACCTGGACCACACCGACCATCTGCTGCTCATCGGCGCCAACCCCCTGGAGTCCAACGGCAGTCTGTGCACCGCCCCCGACTTCCCCGGCAGGCTCAAGGCGCTCAAGGCCCGCGGCGGACACCTGACCGTGGTCGACCCGCGCCGCACCCGCACCGCGAAGCTCGCCGACCGGCACCTGGCGATCCGCCCCGGCACCGACGCCCTGCTGCTCGCGGCGATGGCACACACCCTCTTCGCGGAGGACCTGGCCGACCTCGCCCACCTCGCCCCGCACGTCCAGGGGCTCGACGAACTCCGGGAAGCGATGGAGGACTTCACCCCCGAAGCCGTGTCCGAGGCCTGTGACCTGGACGCCGACGTCATCCGCACCCTCGCCCGCGAACTCGCCGCCGCCCCCACCGCCGCCGTCTACGCCCGCATCGGCAGCTGCACCGTCCCGCACGGCACCCTCGCCAGCTGGCTGGTGGACGTCCTCAACATCCTCACCGGCAACCTGGACCGGCCCGGCGGCGCCCTCTTCCCGCAGGCCGCCACCGACAGGACGCCCCGCCCGGCGGGCCCCGGGCGTGGCTTCGCGCTGGGCCGCTGGCACTCCCGGGTTCGGCAACTTCCCGAGGCGAAGGGCGAGTTGCCGCTCTCCGCGCTCGCCGAGGAGATCGACACCGCCACCGCCGAGGGCGAGCCGGTCCGCGCGCTGATCGTCGTGGCCGCCAACCCGGTGCTGTCCGCACCCGACGGCGACCGCCTCGACAAGGCCCTGGACTCCCTGGACTTCATGGTCAGCGTCGACCCGTACCTCAACGAGACCTCGCGCCACGCCGATGTCGTACTGCCCCCGCCCCCGCCCTCCCAGAGCCCGCACCACGACTTCGCCTTCAACACCCTCGCCGTGCGCAACCAGGTCCGCTACACCCGCCCCGCCGTCCCGCTGGAGCCCGGCCGGATGGCCGAGAGCGAGATCCTCGCCCGGCTGGTCCTCGCGGCCACCGGCATGCACGGCGCCGACCCGGCCGCCGTGGACGCGATGGTCGTCGACCAGACCCTCGGCAAGGCCGTGCAGGAGAAGCACTCGCCCGTGCACGGCCGCGACCCGCGCGAACTCGCCGCACAGCTCACCGGCGAGACCGGTCCCGAGCGGCGGCTGGACATGATGCTCCGCCTCGGCCCGTACGGCGACGGCTTCGGCGCCCGGCCCGACGGGCTCACCCTGGCCCTGCTGCTCGCCCACCCGCACGGCATCGACCTGGGCCCGCTGCGCCCCCGGCTGCCGCAGCCGCTGAAGACCGTGAGCGGCAAGGCCGAGCTGCTGCCGGAGCCCATCGCCGCCGACCTGCCCCGGCTGCGCCAGGCCCTGCGCGACCGGCCCGAGGGCCTTGTGCTCGTGGGCCGACGCCATCTGCGCTCCAACAACAGCTGGATGCACAACGTGCCCGCCCTCACCGGCGGTTCCAACCGCTGCACCCTGCACATCCACCCCGAGGACGCGGCCCGGCTCGGCGTCCGGGACGGGGCGGAGGTACGGGTGAAGGGCGCCGGGGGAGAGGTGGTGGCGCCCGCCGAGATCACCGACGCCGTGCGGCCCGGTGTGGTGAGCCTGCCGCACGGCTGGGGCCACGACCGGCCCGGCACCCGCCTCGGCCACGCCGCCACGGCCCCCGGCGTCAACGTCAACCAGCTCCTCGACGGCAGCCTGCTCGACCCGCTCTCGGGCAACGCGGTCCTCAACGGCGTCCCCGTCCAGCTCGCCGCAAGCCTGTGACCCGGACTTCCGCGCCTATTGCTCACACGTCAACATCTTGACCGCCTTCGGCTCCGCCACGATCGCCTGCCGGCTGGTCCTCACCCCGCTGCTCCGGCTGCTCGGCCGGCCCGCGCTGCTCACCCTGACCTGCTTCCTGGCCGCGCTCCTGTGCGCGGGCCTCGCGCTGCCGGTGCCGGTGTGGGCGCTGGGCGCGATGCTCACAGCCCTGGGCTTCTGCCTGGGCGTGGGCCAGCCGCTGTCGATGACGACGGTGGTGCAGGCGGCGCCGGCGGAGGCTCGCTCCACGGCGCTGGCGCTGCGGCTGACCGGCAACCGGCTCGGCCAGGTCGCCGCCGCGGCCGCCGCGGGGCTGGTCGCGGGCCTGGCGGGGGTGGCGGCGCCGTTCGTGATGCTGGGGGCGTTGCTGCTGCTGTCGTCGGTGGCGGGCCTGCGCTCGCCGGGGCGGCCCGAGGGGGCCGGACGGGTGGCGGGGAAGCGGGCGCGCCGCTCGGGATTGCGCCGCATGAGCGATCTCTGACGGCGCGCCCGGCGTCGCTGCCGCGGGTCGAGGCCTCCATCGCGCAGAGTTCAGGCGAAAGAGCGATTTGTATGAAAATCGTCTGACTCGGAGGATTGCTCATGGCCACCCCGACACTCCCACGTCCCCTCCGAACCCGAGCGGGCGCCACTGTCGCCCTCACCGCCCTGGCTGCGGTGGGTGCGTCGTGGGTGGCGGCGCCGCAGGCGGCGGCCCAAGGGGAGAACGGCGACATCAGGGTGCACAGCGTGGGCGTGCCCTACGGTGTGACGAGGGACGAGCCGACGGTCTGCAGGTTCTACCTCGACGCCGTCAACTTCGACATCCTGCCCAACATCGCCTACATCATCCAGGCCCAGCCCCCGCTGCCCAGCGCCGCCACCATCACCGGCATCATCCAGCTCGCCGGCGGCGCCGGACACACGGATCCGATCGGCCTGACCGACGGGCAGTACAAGCTCACCTGGGTCGCGGCGGGTGCCGTCAAGGAGAAGCTCTTCCGCGTCAACTGCCACGACGGCCGGCACGACCACGACCACGATCACGATCACGATCACGACCATGACGGGCAGAACGGCCCGGGGCAGATCGAGGACCACGACCATCAGGACCACGGGGACCACCGCGAGGACCACGACCACGACCGGCAGGACGCCCCGGGCTGGGGCAGGAGAGACGATCCCCCGAGGGGCGGGGTGCACGCGGGCGGCGGCGGGCTCATCGACACGGCGGCCGCGTACGCTCCGGTGGCCGCCGCGGGTGCCGTGGGCCTGATCGCGCTCGGCGGCACCGTGTACATCCGGCGAAACCGCCGACGGCCTCATGGCGTCGCGTAGGCGCAGACGCAGGCCCTGGCACCGGACCCGCGCCTACCGCCTCACCAGGACGGCCGTGCTGGTGACCGTCCTGGTGACGGTGGGGCACCGGTGCGGGGGCTGGCACGCCGGGCCCGGCAGGGCGGGGGACCCGGACGCGGCGGCGGCCGCCGGCGGACCGGGCGCGAGCGGGGAGGAATCCTGCGAGGCCCCCACCGGGCCCCCGCCCCCACCGCTGTCCCGGTCCCGGCCGACGTCCTTCCGCGTCCCCTCCCTGGGTATCGACGCCCCGGTCGCGGCCCTCGGGCTCGACCGGCAACGAGAGCTGGAGACCCCGCCCGTCGACAAGCCCAGGCTGGTCGGCTGGTACGAGGGCGGCCCCACACCTGGCGAGCCCGGCACCGCGATCGCCGTCGGCCACCGGGACACCCTGACCGGCCCGGCCGTCTTCGCCGGGCTCGCCCAGGTCAAACCCTGCAAGGTCATCGAGGTCGGGCGCGCCGACGGCCGTACCGCCGTCTACACCGTGGACCGGATGAAGGTCTACGACAAGGCGGGCTTCCCGGACAAGGAGGTCTACGGCCCGGTCCGGCGACCGGAACTGCGCGTGCTGACCTGCGGCGGCCTCTACAGCCGGCGGACGGGCTACACCAGCAACGTGGTGGTCTTCGCCCACCTGTCCGCGACCAAGTGATGGGACGGGCCGCGCCATCCCTTCCCCCGGCCCACCACATTCCGTTAACTTCCGTGACCCACAGGCCCCGTTCGACCCGCCGGGGCCTCAGGCCACGGAGCAGCGGCGCTCCGGACAGCCCCCGGGGGCAGCAGTCATGACACGCGCCATCTCACTGCACGACGTGAGCAAGTCCTACGCACGCGGCCCGCGTGTGGTCGACCGGCTCTCGCTGGACATCGCGCCCGGGGAGTTTCTGGTCCTGCTCGGCCCGTCCGGCTGCGGCAAGTCCACCGTGCTGCGGATGATCGCCGGTCTGGAGGACATCGACGAGGGCGAGCTGCTGCTCGACGGCGAGTACGCCAACGACTGGCAGCCCGCCGAGCGGCAACTCGCCATGGTCTTCCAGAACTTCGCCCTCTATCCGAGCATGACGAGCCGCGACAACATCGGCTTCCCGCTGCGCATCGAGGACCCCGGCGCCGACCCCGCCGCGCGCGTCACCGCCACCGCCCGCATGCTGGGCATCGAGGACCTCCTCGACCGCTTCCCGAGCCAGCTCTCCGGCGGCGAGCGCCAGCGGGTCGCCATGGGCCGGGCCATCGCCCGGCACCCCTCGGCATTCCTGATGGACGAGCCGCTGTCCAACCTCGACGCCAAGCTGCGCAACCGTCTGCGCGCCGAGATATCCCAGCTCACCCGCGAGTTGGGGGTCACCACGGTGTACGTCACCCACGACCAGGCCGAGGCGATGTCCCTCGGCGACCGGGTCGCCGTGCTGCGCGGCGGAGCGCTCCAGCAGGTCGGCACCCCGCGCGAGGTCTACGCCCTGCCCCGCAACGTCTTCGTCGCCGCCTTCATCGGCATCCCGCGCATCAACCTGCTGCGCGGCCTGGTCCTCGCCCCGCTGGACGGCGCCATGACCATCAGCCTGGGCAAACAGGCCCTGCGGCTGCCCGAACCCCTCTGCCTGGACCACCAGTTACTGCGGGTGCAGCAGGGCCGCGAGGTGATCGTGGGGCTGCGCTCGGAGGCGGTGCGCATCGCCAGGCACAGCTCCGCCCGGCCGGGCGAGGTGGCCATCACCGGGCTCGTGGAGCATGTGGAGTTCCAGGGCCACGAGATCCTCGTCCACTTCACCACCGGCTCCTGCCCCGCCGTCGTACCCGAACTGGAGGCCCCGCGTCCGGCGGACCGGCCGCCGCGCCGGCGGCGCAGGGAGGGGCCGACGGTACTGAACCGGCTGCGGGAGCGGGCCGGTGCGTGGCGTGCCGGGCCGGTGGTGGTGCTCGCGCACCCCGGGGACGCCGAACCGGGGCACGTGCCCCCGGAGGGCCGGCTCCCCGGCGACCTGGTGGTCCGCACCACCCCCGACCTCCGGCTGCACCACGGCATGCAGGTCCCGCTCCTCGTCGACCTCGCCCATCTCTTCGTCTTCGACCAGCAGGGCGACCGCATCTGCCCGTCCCCCGACCGGCTGCCCGACCTGGACGAGTGAGCACCGGCCCGCCCGGCGATGATGTCCGGGAACGTCTGCCAAGGTCTGGCGACGTCCGGCAACGTCTGGCGCCGAAAAACTATCGCCGCTAGTTTGTGTCCCGGACGACGCGGACCCCGCCGGGAGGAAGCAGCATGAAGGCACATGACGGCCTGTACATCGACGGCGCCTGGCGCCCCGCCGCGAGCACGGATGTCATCGAGGTCGTGAACCCGGCCGACGAGCATGTCATCGCCCGTGTCCCGGCGGCCGGCGCCCTGGACGTCGACACAGCCGTCCGCGCGGCCCGAGCCGCCCTGCCCGGCTGGGCGGCCACACCGCCCGCCGAGCGCGCGGCGCGCCTGGCCGCCCTCCGCGACGTCCTCGTGGCCCGCAAGGACGAGATCGCCGAGACGGTCACCGAAGAGCTGGGCTCCCCGCTGCAGTTCTCCCAGGCCGTGCACGCGGCCGTGCCTATCGCGGTCGCCGGCTCCTACGCCGAGCTGGCCGCCACCCACCCCTTCGAGGAGAAGGTCGGCAACTCCACCGTCCTGCACGAGCCGGTCGGCGTGGTCGGCGCGATCACCCCCTGGAACTACCCGCTCCACCAGATCGTCGCCAAGGTCGCCCCGGCGCTCGCCGCGGGCTGCACGGTCGTCCTCAAGCCCGCCGAGGACACCCCGCTCACCGCCCAGCTCTTCGCCGAGGCCGTCGACGAGGCGGGCGTACCGGCCGGCGTGTTCAACCTGGTCACCGGCCTCGGCCCGGCAGCCGGCCAGGCCCTCGCCGAGCATCCCGGCGTGGACCTGGTCTCCTTCACCGGCTCCACGGCGGTCGGCAAGCAGATCGGCGCGGTGGCCGGCGCTGCCGTCAAGAGGGTGGCCCTCGAACTCGGCGGCAAGTCCGCCAACGTCATCCTGCCGAGCGCCGACCTCGCCAGGGCGGTCAACGTCGGCGTGGCCAACGTGATGTCCAACTCCGGCCAGACGTGCAGCGCCTGGACCCGCATGCTGGTCCACCGCGACCGCTACGACGAGGCCGTCGAGCTGGCCCGGACGGCGGCCGCCAAGTACGGCGACCGGATCGGCCCGGTGGTCAGCGCCAAGCAGCAGGCCCGGGTGCGCGGCTACATCGAGAAGGGCATCGCCGAGGGCGCCCGCCTCGTCGCCGGTGGCCCCGAATCCCCGCACGAGAAGGGCTACTTCATCAGTCCGACCGTCTTCGCCGACGTGACGCCCGGGATGACCGTCGCCCAGGAGGAGATCTTCGGCCCGGTCCTGACCATCCTGCGTTACGAGGACGAGGAGGACGCCCTGCGCATCGCCAACGGCACGGTGTACGGCCTCGCCGGCGCCGTCTGGGCCGCCGACGAGGCGGAGGCCGTCGCCTTCGCGCGCCGTATGGACACCGGCCAGGTGGACATCAACGGCGGCCGGTTCAACCCCCTCGCCCCCTTCGGCGGCTACAAGCAGTCCGGGGTGGGCCGCGAACTCGGCGCGCACGGACTCACCGAGTACCTCCAGACCAAGTCCCTCCAGTTCTAAGGAAGTACCCGACCCATGGCCGTACGAGCCGCCGTCCTGCCCGCCATCGGCGCCCCCCTGGAGATCACCGGCATCGACCTGCCCGACCCGGGCCCCGGCCAGGTCCGGGTCCGCCTCGCCGCCGCCGGTGTCTGCCACTCCGACCTGTCGCTGTCCGACGGCACCATGCGCGTCCCGGTCCCGGCCGTCCTCGGCCACGAGGGCGCGGGCACCGTCGTGGCAGTCGGGGAGGGCGTCACCCATGTCGCCGTAGGCAGCCCCGTCGTCCTCAACTGGGCCCCGTCCTGCGGCAGTTGCCACGCCTGCACACTCGGCGAGGTCTGGCTGTGCGCCAACGCCCTGACCGGCGCGGCCGACGTCTACGCCCGCACCACCGACGGCACCGGCCTACACCCCGGCCTGAACGTGGCCGCGTTCGCCGAGGAGACGGTCGTGTCGGCGTCCTGTGTGCTCCCGCTCCCCGAGGGCGTACCCCTGGTGGACGCCGCCCTCCTCGGCTGCGCCGTCCTCACCGGCTACGGCGCCGTCCACCACGCGGCGAAGGTCCGCGAGGGCGAGACGGTGGCCGTCTTCGGCGTCGGCGGAGTAGGCCTCGCCACCCTCCAGTCGGCCCGCATCGCGGGCGCGTCCCGGATCATCGCCGTGGACGTGTCGCCGGAGAAGGAAGAGCTGGCACGGACGGCCGGCGCCACCGACTACGTCCTGGCCTCCGACACCACCCCCCGGGAGATCCGCGCCCTCACCGGCAAGCAGGGCGTCGACGTCTCGATCGAGTGCGTGGGCCGCGCGGTGTCGATCCGCGCGGCCTGGGACTCCACCCGCCGGGGCGGCCGTACGACGGTCGTCGGCATCGGCGGCAAGGACCAGGAGGTCACCTTCAACGCCCTGGAGATCTTCCACTGGGGCCGCACCCTGTCCGGCTGCGTCTACGGCAACTCCGACCCGGCCCGCGATCTGCCGGTGCTCGCCGAGCACGTACGGGAGGGCCGCCTGGACCTCTCCGCGCTCGTCACCGAGCGGATCGCCCTCGAAGGCATCCCGGCCGCCTTCGAGAACATGCTCGCCGGCAAGGGCGGCCGCGCGCTGGTGGTGTTCTGAGGCTCACCGGACCTTCTCGGGTCGCGGCTCTTCTCCGGCCGCGACCCGAACCGTACGGCCACCGCGCGTCCGGGACCGCGACACCGCCACACCCGCGAGACACAGCACACCGCCGGCCAGCGTGAACACGCCCGGCACCTCGCCGAGTACCAGCCACGACATCAGCACCACCAGCGCGGGCACGGCGTACGTCGTCGCGCCCATCCGGCTGGCGGTGGTGCGGGCCAGGGCGTAGGCCCAGGTGGTGAAGGCGAGCGCGGTCGGGAAGACGCCGAGGTAGACCATGCCGACGGTGGCCGACACGGGTGCCCGCGCGGCCTGGTGCACCAGTTGCCCGGCGAACGGCAGACACGCCACCGCCCCGACCAGACACCCGAACGTCGTCACCTGCAGTGCGCTCGCCTGCCCCAGGGCCGGCTTCTGCGCCACGACACCGGCGGCGTACGCGACCGCCGCGAGCAGACACAGGACCACGCCGAGAACGGAGGATCCGCCGCCGCCCGACATCGACAGCCCCACGGTCACCGCACCCGCGAACGACACGGCCATGCCCGCCAGCAGCCGCGGCGGCATCGGATCACCGAGCAGCCGGGCGCCGAGCAGGGCGATCAGCAGCGGGCCGACGTTCACGACGAGCGCGGCCGTACCGGCATCCACCTCCTGCTCACCCCAGTTCAGGGCGACCATGTAGAACCCGAACCACAGCACCCCGGACAGCAGGATCCCGCGCCATGCGGCCCGGGGCGGCAGTCCTTCCCGGCGTACGGCCCATATGACGCCCAGCACGAGGGCGCCCGAAGCCAGCCGCCCCAGGGCCAGCGCGCCGGGGGAGTACTCCTGTCCCGCACTCCGGATCGCCACGAAGGCCGACGCCCAGAGGACGACGGTGACGACGGCTGCGCCGGCGGGCAGCAGGCGGTGGCGTGGAACGGTGTTCATCATGCTCCCGAGGCTAGGTATCGGTGGTGGTCCGGGCTGGCGGAAATCGGACGGGGAAGCGCCCCCGAGGGGCCGGTAGCCGCCATCAGCACAGCTCTTCCGGTGAAATGCCGAGCAGGTCCGACAACTCCCGCTCCCCCGAAGGAGTCACCTTCACCGCCCGCTCGGACCCGATCCGCACACACCACCCCGCATCCAGCGCATGCCGGCACAACGCGGCCCCCGCCGCCCCCGCGAGATGAGGCCGCCGCTCGGTCCAGTCCAGGCACGCCCGGGCCAGCGGACGCCGACTGGAGACGTCCAGCGGAATACCCGCCGCCCCGAACCACGCCACCCCCGCATCCGTGAGCGCGAACCCCGTGTCCTGCCGCAGCAGCCCCCGGAGGGTCAGCGCGTCCGTGAGCGCCATTCCGAGGCGCCCCGCGAGATGGTCGTAACAGGTACGCCCCCGGGCCATCGCGGACCTCGCGCTCGACTCCCTCAGCGAACGCGGCCGTACACCCGCCGCGGGCACATGCGCCGCGAGTTCCTCGACCAGCCCCGCCGCACGTGCGTCGGCCAGCCGCACATACCGATGGCGGCCCTGCCGTTCCTCCGTGAGCAGGCCTGCGGCCACCAGCTTGCCCAGATGCTCGCTGAGCGTCGACGCGGCGACCCCAGCGTGCCGGGCCAACTCACCGGCGGTCCAGGCCCGTCCGTCGAGCAGCGCCAGCAGACACGCGGCCCGTGTCTCGTCGGCCAGCAGGGAGGCGAGCGCGGCGAGACCGGCGGCCCGGGAGTCCTTCGCGGTCATGCAGCACAGCATGCGCCACGGACTCTTCGGCCCCCACCGAATTATCGCTGCGCGCTCTCCCGTACCTGCTCGTACTGCTGGGCCAAGCCGTCCAGCAGGGCCGTCAGCCCCGTCTCGAAGGCCCGCTCGTCGATCTTCTCCTGCTGCTCTGCGAGCAGATGGGCCCGGCCGAGGTGGGGATAGTCGGCGGGGTCGTATGCGCTCGCGTCGTCCACGAAGCCGCCGGCGAACGAACCGAGCGCGGAGCCCATGATGAAGTACCGCATCAGCGCGCCGATGGAGGTCGCCTGGGCGGGCGGCCAGCCGGCGTCGACCATCGCGCCGTACACCGCGTCGGCCAGTCGCAGTGCGGCCGGCCGGCGCCCCGGACCCCTGGCCAGCACCGGGACGACGTTCGGGTGGTCGCGCAGTGCGGCCCGGTAGGAGACGGCCCAGTCGTGCAGCGCGGTCCGCCAGTCGCGGCCGTCCTCGAACATCGACAGATCGACCAGCCCGCTCACCGAGTCGGCGACCACCTCCAGGATCTCGTCCTTGGTGCGGAAGTGGTTGTAGAGCGAGGGCCCGCTCACCCCCAGCTCGGCGGCGAGCCGGCGGGTGGACACGGCTGCCAGCCCCTCCCGGTCCACGAGGTCCCGGGCCGTCTCGACGATCCGGTCGGTGCTGAGGAGGGGCTTGCGTGGTCGGGCCATGGCGCACATAGTAGGGCTGCGGACAGAAACTAGCAGTGCTAATTTAAATGTACGGCTTTCAAGATCCGCCGTGTCTGTCGTGTCTGTCGTCTCTGTCGTCTTCTGTGGGGTGATCGCGTGGTGAACCTGGAGCTGAGCGAGGAGCAGGCCGCCGTACGGCAGCTCGCCCGGGACTTCGTGGAGCGCGAGATCGCCCCGCACGTAGTGGAGTGGGACCGGAGCGAGGAGGTCGACCGGGGGATCGTGAAGAAGCTCGGCGAGGTCGGCTTCCTCGGGCTGACCGTCGCCGAGGAGTACGGCGGCTCCGGTGGCGACCATCTCGCGTACTGCCTGGTCACCGAGGAGCTGGGGCGCGGCGACTCCTCCGTCCGCGGCATCGTGTCCGTGTCCCTCGGGCTCGTCGCCAAGACGATCGCCGCCTGGGGTGACGAGGAGCAGAAGCGGCGCTGGCTGCCGGGGCTGACGGCGGGCGAACACGTCGGCTGCTTCGGCCTCACCGAGCCGGGCACCGGCTCCGACGCGGGCAACCTCACCACCCGTGCCGTACGGGACGGCGACGACTACGTCGTCAACGGCACGAAGATGTTCATCACGAACGGGACCTGGGCGGACGTCGTCCTGCTCTTCGCCCGCTCCACCGACGCCCCCGGCCACAAGGGCGTCAGTGCCTTCCTCGTCCCCACCGACATCCCCGGTCTGACCCGCCGCACCATCCACGGCAAGCTCGGCCTGCGCGGCCAGGCCACCGCCGAACTCGTCTTCGAGGACGTGCGGGTGCCCGCGTCGGCGCTGCTGGGGGAGGAGGGCAAGGGCTTCTCGGTGGCCATGTCCGCGCTGGCCAAGGGGCGGATGTCGGTGGCCGCGGGCTGCGTCGGCATAGCCCAGGCCGCGCTGGACGCGGCCGTGCGGTACGCCGGTGAGCGCGAGCAGTTCGGCAAGCCGATCGCCCGGCACCAGCTGGTGCAGGAGCTGATCAGCGACATCGCCGTCGACGTGGACGCGGCCCGGCTGCTCACCTGGCGGGTCGCCGGTCTGATCGACCGCGGGCAGCCGTTCGCCGTCGAGTCCTCCAAGGCCAAGCTGTTCGCCTCCGAGGCCGCCGTCCGAGCCGCCAACAACGCCCTGCAGGTCTTCGGCGGCTACGGATACATCGACGAGTACCCGGCCGGCAAACTCCTGCGCGACGCCCGCGTGATGACCCTCTACGAGGGCACCAGCCAGATCCAGAAACTGCTCATCGGCCGTGCCCTGACCGGGGTTTCGGCGTTCTGAGCACGTGTACGACTGAGTACCTGCCTGAGTACCTCGGCGGATGTGGCGCGGGCCGTGTCCGCCGATGCTCGTCCCCATGAGTGAGACACCCGTCAAGCAGCAGAGCACGGCCGCGTTCCACGGGCAGGCCGTCGCCTCCTTCGCGGTCGCCATGTCCGCCACCGCCATCGGCATCTACCAGCTGGACACCGACGCCTGGGTCCGGGGCTTCCTCGCGATCGCGGTCCTCTATCTCGTCACCTCCGCCTTCACCCTGGCGAAGGTGATCAGGGACCGGCAGGAGGCGGGGCAGATCGTGAGCCGGGTCGACCAGGCACGCCTCGAGAAGCTCCTCGCCGAGCACGACCCCTTCGAGAAGATCTGAGCCGGCGCTCTAAGCGCTCGCTCACCTTCGGCGGTATGGTGGTGCTCCTGTCACGGAGAGGGGCGAGCGAGCGATGAGTACGGCGGAGGAGACGACCGGCGGCGAAGTGGAGCCGTGGGAAGAGGTCACCCCGGACGCGGCGCGGCGGCTGCTCGTCGCCGCCGTGGAGGCCTTCGCCGAGCGCGGCTACCACGCGACGACCACCCGCGACATCGCCGGCCGCGCCGGCATGAGCCCGGCCGCGCTCTACATCCACTACAAGACCAAGGAAGAGCTGCTTCACCGGATCAGCCGCATCGGCCACGACAAGGCGCTCGACATCCTGCGCACCGCGGCGCGGCGCGAGGGCACGGCCAAGGAGCGGCTCGCCGACGCGGTCAGCTCCTTCGTCCGCTGGCACGCGGGGCGGCGCACCACCGCGCGGGTCGTGCAGTACGAACTCGACGCCCTGGGTCCCGAGGCCCGCGCCGAGATCGTCGCGCTGCGCCGCCAGGTCGACGCCGAGGTGCAGGGGATCATCGAGGACGGTGTGGCCTCGGGCGAGTTCGACGTACTGGACGTCAAGGGCACCACGCTCGCCGTGCTGTCGCTGTGCATCGACGTGGCCCGCTGGTTCACTGTGGACGGCCCGCGCACCCCCGAGGAGGTCGGCGCGCTCTACGCCGACCTCGTGCTCCGGATGGTCGGGGCGAAGTAACCGGCCCCAGGGCTCAGAGGTAGTACCGGGACACCGACTCCGCGACACACACCGGCTTGTCGCCGCCCTCGCGCTCCACCGTGAAGGCGACGGTCACCTGGATGCCGCCGGTGACGTCCTCGACGCCGGTGATCTTCGCGCTGGCGCGCAGCCGGGAGCCGACGGGGACGGGGGAGGGGAAGCGGACCTTGTTCGTGCCGTAGTTCACGCCCATCTTCACGCCCTCGACCCGGATCAGCTGCGGGCCGAAGAGCGGGAGCAGGGAGAGCGTGAGGTATCCGTGCGCGATGGTGGTCCTGAACGGCCCCGCCGCCGCCTTCTCCGGGTCCACATGGATCCACTGGTGGTCGCCGGTGGCCTCGGCGAACAGATCGATGCGCTTCTGGTCGACCTCCAGCCAGTCGGTGTACCCCAGCTGCTCGCCGACGGCCGCCTTCAGCTCGTCGGGGGAGGTGAAGGTCCTCGGTTCTGCCATGATCCCGGCCTCTCGCTCGCGTCTCTAAGCAACTGCTTAGCATGGTCGGCCGAGGGGCACCTGTCAACGCACCGGACGCCGCACCTTGACGGGCAGACGTTGCCTGCCGCGGCACTAGGCTCTGAGGAGTGCCCCAGATTCCCGACAAGATCCATGAGCTGACCGTCGGCCAGTTGGCCGCGCGCAGCGGCGCCGCGGTCTCCGCCCTGCACTTCTATGAGTCCAAGGGCCTGATCAGCAGCCGCCGCACGTCCGGCAACCAGCGACGCTACGGCCGTGACACCCTGCGGCGGGTCGCGTTCGTCCGCGCGGCACAGCGGGTGGGCATCCCGCTGGCGACGATCCGGGACGCCCTCGCGGAACTTCCGGAGGAGCGGACGCCCACGCGGGAGGACTGGGCGCGGTTGTCCGAGACATGGCGCTCGGAGCTCGACGAACGCATCAAGCAGCTGAACCGTTTGCGCGACCACCTCACCGACTGCATCGGATGCGGGTGCCTCTCCCTGGAGAACTGCGTCCTCTCCAACCCGGACGACGTGTTCGGCGAACGGCTCACGGGGTCACGGCTGTTGGCAGAGCCGCGCTGAGCGCTGCGCGGCTGCAACCGTCGGGAGCCGGTGCGCTGCGGCCCCCGCGCTCCTGGGGAACCGCAGCGCCGTTGCCCTATTCGTACTCCGTGCCGCCCTTACGCGTCAGGTACGCCGGGCTCACCGCCTTGGCGATGGCCCGCCCCCCGGTCACCGCGCTGTACCGCTCGACCGCGGGGCGTATGACCACACCCTCCCGCAGATGCAGCGCCCGCCCGGACACCGTCTCCCGCCCGCTCGCGAACTCCAGCACCCGCTCGATGTCGTACGGCCCCGCATACAGCCGGGGCACCACCGGCAGCTCCCCCTCCAGCGACTCCGCCGCGTCCAGCCACCGCACGGCGCCGTCCACCTCGACCGAGACGTCGAACGCCGCGTACCCCAGCGTCTCCCGCCGCCCGTCGGCGCCGTACGACAGATCCTGCACCCCCGCGCCGTACACCTCCCCGAAGATGCCGACCCGGCGTGCACCCAGCCGCTCGGCCAGCCGCGCCGCCGCCTCCGCGACGCCATGGCCCCGCACCGCCCGCCAGTACAGGTTCCGTGGATCCTCCTTCAAGGCAAGGGACTTGGCGCCGAAACCCTTCGAGGACACGTACACCCGCCCCTCGTCGGCGACATACGTCAAAAGGCACGCCGAACCATGCAGCTTCTCCGTCAGGACGACCGGCTCGCCCGGCGCGAAGATGTCCGGGTAGCGCTGGATGTTCTCGATGTCGACCCACGGCAGCAGATCGGGAGCGGACTCCACGTCGCCGTTCATGGTCGGCGGGATCGGCGGCACCCACTTGGTGATGCCGAGCCGCTCGGCGAAGTCCGTCCCCTCGGCCGCCGCCCGCGCCAGATCGACGTCCGCCAGCGTGTTCGGCCGGCACACGATGCCCTGGGACAGCTCGCCACGCAGCCGCACCGCCTTGACCCGGTTGGCCTCGCCGCCCGCCAGCCGTCCGGTCAGCCCCAGTTCCTCGATCAGAGCGGGCGGGAGCAAGGACTGCTCGGGGATGTAGACGGCGGCCTCACCGGTGCGGTACGCGCCCTTGGCGACGACGGCTCGGTACAGGCCCACCTGGGCCAGTTCGAGCGCGTCGGCGTTCGGATGCTCATGGACGGTCAGCACTTCGGCGGTGACGCGCAGCGTCGACATCACAACTCCTCGGGTGTGCGGGCACAGGGATGCCCGTCAGATGTGTTTCATCGCCTCCAACTGTCCGCACGGGAAAGCGGTGGAGCGACCGGATTCGGGTCTGCTAGCGTCACGCCCTTCGCCCGGCGGCAAGGCCCCGGCTCGCCGGTCCGTCCTACGAGGAACGCTGGAACGACCCGTACTGGAGCAGTCCGTCGGCCACCAACTGAGCGTTGTCGGCCGCCCGTTCGCCGTCCGGGCGGAACAGGGTGTCCTCCAGGCCGATCCGCGTCGCGAGGCCCAGCCGGCCGGCCAGGCGCAGCACCGGCCAGGTGCCGCCCTCCTCGCCGTGCAGCAGGACCGGCCGCGTGAACGCCTCGCCGAGGTCCGCCAGCAGGGCCCGCGCCGTGGCCTCGGCGGTCGCCGGGTCCGGGTCGGTCACTTCCGCCAGCACGCGCAGCACTCTCGGCCCGAGGGGCGAGTCCGCGAACCGGGCCGCGCCGTCGGTGCCGGACCAGATGCCCGCCTCGACGTCCACGCCCATCGCGAGCAGCTGCTCGGCCACCGCTTCGGCGCCCGGCTCATGCCAGTTGACCGAGGCGAAGTCGGGCAGCACCGACCAACTGCGCACCCGGGCCGGCCGGGCCGCCGGATCGGGCTCCGCCCAGGCGCCGGTCGTCACTCCGACCGGCACCGACACCCGTGCCCGGATCGCCTCCAGCGTCGGTGCCAGCACGCGCGGGGAGAGGCTGTCGTGCCCGCACGGTGTCTTCGGGTGAATGTGCACCGCCGTGGCCCCGGCCGCGACCGCCTTCGCTGCGCAACGGGCGATGTCCTCGGGTGACATCGGCACGGCCGCGCTGTCCGCCGGCGATCGGCGGCCGTTCAGGCAAGCCTGCACAAAAGGGCTCCGTTGGAAGGGTCGTCATGCCGTACAGCCATGATATGCCGTCGGACGGCTGCGGCTCCGTCGTGGCTGGTCGCGCCCACGCGGCGGAGCCGCATATCGATACAGCCCCGCGCCCCTCGGGGGTTGCCCAGCCCCCGCTGAAAAGCGCCCCGAGCCGACAGGGGTGCGGCATCCCCCTACGCACCCCCCAGGAAATCCCCCCAACCATCAGGCCGACATCAGCAGTTGCCCCCGCCTGGCCGTTGCCAGCGCTTGTGGTGTGAGCACGGGGCGCGGGACGAGTATCCCGCAGGCCGTGCAGACCGGGCCGGACGACGGTTCGTGGTCCAGGCCGTACCGCCAGATCAGGCGGTCCTCTCCGCATACCGGGCAGCCCCCGCCCGGTTCCCGCTCCAGGGCGGCGATCAGCCGGCGCAGCACCTCGGCCAGCTGCTCGCCGGGGTGGACGCGCGGGTCGTCGCACCAGGCGACTCCGAAGCCGCCCCAGGTCAGCCGGTGCCAGTCGTCCACACTGCCCGGCCGGCGCAGCCCGTCGTGCTTCTCCTTCCTGCGCCGCTCGGTGAAGTCGGTCTCATAGGCGAGCCAGACGGACCGTGCCTCCTCCAGCTCCTCCAGCGCGGCCACGAGCCGCACCGGGTCGGGGGAGCGGTCCTCGGGGCCGAAGCCCGCCCGGGAGCACAGATGGTCCCAGGTCGCCCGATGCCCGTAAGGGGCGAACTTCTCAAGGCACTTACGCAGTGAGTATCGCCGCAGTGCCAGATCGCAGCCCGGATCGCGTACCTGTCTCGCCAGACTCCGGAAACCGGCCATCGCCCTGCACCTCCGTCACACCTGCACCTGTACTTCGGTCACTTCGGCGTCGTCGCACGGACGTCGCCGAATAGACGTATCGACAGGCGATTCGGCTCCATCTCTTCGTGGGCTCTTCTCTTCGTTCTGCTTGCGGACTCCAGAAACTGACGCATGTTCATCTTTAAAGCTGGGGATACCGGCGGTAACGTTCGGCCACCCCTGTCGCTAGGAGCTGCCACATGCCACGGCGAACCCCACGTACCGCCCTTGACAGATTGAGAACGTCCCGCCGCTTCCCCGGGTTCCTGAAGACCGCGTCGATATGCGTTCTCGTCGCCGGACTTCTCTCCCCCCTCACCCAGCAGGCGGCCGCCGCCCAGGCCACCGCCTCGAACGACTACTGCGGCGGCCAGTGCTCGGACATCCTGCCGCCCGGCGAGAACGGCAACGCGACGCTGGCGCAGATCCTGCTCAACCAGGCCTTCGGCACCCAGCCCTCGCACGCCGAGGACCAGCTCGGGCCGTACGCCGGTCTGGCCGGCGGTTATTCGGGCGTGACCGATTCGACGATCAACAACTTCTTCAACGACTCCTCGTTCGGCGTCGCGTCCGACCAGGTCGCCTCCACCGAGAAACCGAGCGGCCGCAGCGATGTGACCATCGTCCGGGACAAGAAGACCGGTGTGCCGCACATCACCGGCACCACCCGGTACGGCACCGAGTACGGTGCCGGTTATGCGGCGGCCGAGGACCGGCTGTGGCTGATGGACGTCTTCCGGCACGTCGGCCGCGGCCAGCTGACCTCCTTCGCCGGCGGCGCCGCCGCCAACCAGGGCCTGGAGCAGGAGTTCTACCGCGACGCGCCGTACACCGAGGCCGACCTGCAGGCGCAGATCGACAACGCGGTGGCCAGGAACGGCGCCCGCGGCCAGCAGGCCCTCACCGACGCCAATGCCTACCTCGACGGTATCAACGCCTATATCGACGCCTCGGACAGCGGCCGCTACTTCCCCGGCGAATACGATCTGACCGGCCACAAGGACGCGATCACCAACGCCGGGACCATAGACCACTTCAAGATCACCGACCTGGTGGCGCTGGCCTCCGTGATCGGCTCGCTGTTCGGCTCCGGCGGTGGCGGCGAGGTCAACAACGCCCTCTCGCTGATCGCCGCGCAGTCCAAGTACGGTGTCGAGGAGGGCACCAAGGTCTGGGAGTCCTTCCGTGAGCGCAACGACCCCGAGGCCGTCCTGACCGTCCACAACGGCGAGAGCTTCCCGTACGGCACCAAGCCCGCCGACGCCAAGGGCGAGGCGCTGCCCGACCCCGGCACGGTCACCCAGGAACCGCTCGTCTACGACCGCACGGGCAGCGCGTCCGGCGCGGCCGCCAAGAGCACCTCCGCCTCGGCCGCGAAGGCCACGCTCAGCTCGGCCCACCGAGGGATGTCCAACGCCCTCGTCGTGAGCGGCAAGTACACCGCGAGCGGGCATCCGGTCGCCGTCTTCGGGCCGCAGACCGGCTACTTCGCCCCGCAGCTGCTCATGCTCCAGGAGATCCAGGGCCCGGGAATCAGCGCGCGCGGCGCCTCCTTCGCGGGCCTGAGCATGTACGTCGAGCTGGGCCGCGGCCAGGACTACTCCTGGAGCGCGACCACCTCCGGCCAGGACATCATCGACACCTACGCCGTCGAACTGTGCCAGGACGACTACCACTACCTGTATCACGGCACCTGTACGGCCATGGACAAGGTCGAGCAGAAGAACGCCTGGTCGCCGACCACGGCCGACAGCACGCCGGCGGGGTCGTACACCATGCGGGTCTGGCGCACGAAATACGGTCCGGTGGAGTACCGCGCGACCGTCGGCGGCAAGAAGGTCGCCTACACCACGCTGCGCTCCTCGTATCTGCACGAGGCCGACTCGATCATCGGCTTCCAGATGCTGAACGATCCCGGTTACGTCAAGGGTCCTCAGGACTTCCAGAGCGCGGCCCAGCACATCAACTACACGTTCAACTGGTTCTACGCCGACTCGCAGCACACCGCGTACTACAACAGCGGGGACAACCCGGTCCGGGCGGCCGGCGTCGACTCCGAGTTCCCGGTCTGGGCACAGTCCGCGTACGAGTGGCAGAACTGGGACCCGGCCACCAACACCGCCGACTACACCCCGGCCTCCGCCCACCCCAACTCCGTCGACCAGGACTACTACGTCTCCTGGAACAACAAGCAGGCCAAGGACTACACGACCGCGTCCTGGGGCGACGGCTCGGTGCACCGGGGCAACCTGCTGGAGGACCGGGTGAAGAAGCTGGTCGCGGCCGGCGGGGTGACCCGTACCAAGCTGGTGCAGGCCATGGCGGACGCGGCCCTCGCCGATCTGCGCGCCGAGGACGTGCTGCCGAAGCTGCTCAAGGTGATCAACTCCTCGCCGGTGACCGACTCCACGGCCGCCGACGCGGTGAAGAAGCTCCAGGCGTGGGTGGACGCGGGCGCGAGGCGCACGGAGACGTCCGCCGGTTCGAAGACGTACGCCGACGCCGACGCGATCCGCATCCTGGACGCCTGGTGGCCGCTGCTGGTCAAGGCCGAGTTCGAACCGGGCCTCGGCAGCGATCTGTACACCGCGCTCACCAGCAACCTGTCGATCGACGAGGCCCCGTCCGCCGGACACGGCCCGACCGGCTCGCACGCCGGAAGCTCCTTCCAGTACGGCTGGTGGAGCTATGTCGACAAGGACATCCGGGCGGTGCTCGGGGAGAACGTGGGGGGCGGGCTCGCCGAGAGGTACTGCGGCGGCGGTGACCTCGGCTCCTGCCGGGACATCCTGATCAGCACCCTGAAGACGGCGGCCGGCACCGGCGCGTCGACGGTCTACCCCGGGGACTCCCTGTGCTCGGCGGGCGACCAGTGGTGCGCCGACTCGATCGTCCAGCGCACCCTGGGCGGCATCAAGCACTACAACATCAGCTGGCAGAACCGGCCGACCTTCCAGCAGGTCGTCGAGTACACCTCACACCGGTAGATCGACGGCCGTCGGCGGTGGGCCGGTATCAGGTGATGCGGCCCGCCGCCAGCACCACGCGCGCCAGTTCGGGGTGCACGATGTCGCTGTGTGCCCCGGCCGGCGGGCCGCCGTGGCAGACGACCGCGGCCGCGTCGACGTTCACGCATCCCGACGCGGGCAGCGGTCCCCTCAGGGCCGCCGCGAGGTCCAGCCGGGCGGTCCCCGGCACCGCCTGCACCCCGTCGTGCCCCATGGCGCCCCACTCCGGCCCCAGCACGGCCGCGATCTCGCTGCCCACACATGAGCGGTTGTCCCCGGAGAGCCGGGAGGCCAGTGGATAGAACGTGCCGAGTGCCGTGTCGAAGTGCGAGTAGCAGCACACCAGCGGCCCGTCGATGCGCCGCTGCTGGTCCTTGAGCGCCCCCGCCTTGTCCGGGGCCTGCGGCACCCGCTCCGCGAACGCGAAATGCGAGAAGGCGCCTTGCAGGAGGGTCACGGACTTCACCGTGCGCACCCCGTCCGGGAGCCCGCGCAGCGCGAACGACACGAGCCGTCCGCCGAAGCTGTGCCCCATCAGATGCACCCGCACCCCGGGCGCCGCGCCGGCCAGTGTGCCGAGCACCGGCCCGAGACCCTGCTCGCCGACCGTCCCGGCACGCCGTTTCATCGTGTAGTACGCCGCCTGCCGCAGCAGTTCCTTGGCGCCGTCCCAGGGGTTCGGGATGCTGAATGCCTCGGACGGTGTGCCGGCGGACCGCACCGCCGCGAGCGCCTCCGCGAACTCCTCGCACGCGGCCGCCGGGTCCATGGTGAACACGCCCGGCTCGCCCTCCTCCTCCGTGTCGGCCACGCCGGGCCCCCGCTCGCCGTCGATCAGCTGCCGCACCAGCCGCCCGAACTCCGTCAACCCCTGGGCACCGCCCGGCCGTTCGTCCAGCATCCGGCCCAGCTGGCCGATCAGGTCCGCGCGGTCCGGGAAGACCGCCACCAGGGCCCGCCGGGTGTCCGCGTCCAGGGCCGCCGTAGGGGGCGACGCGGCCGCCACCGACTTCGGGAAGTCCGGGATCGGCTCGTCGCTGAACCGCATCGACGGCCAGATCACGCCCACGTACCCGATGCGGGCCCTCGGGGCGAGCCCCGGGACCGGGGCGAAGAAACGGCGGTACAGCGCGGTCGCGGCCGAGCGGTCGTCGTTCCAGCCGTGCGCGAAGACGATCAGGTCACGGACGCCGTCCTCCGCCACCCGCGCCACCAGCTGGTCGCGTTCGCGGCCGTCCACGTCTCCGTCCGCGTCGAAGGTCAGCTCCCAGTAGGGAGTCACGCTCATCCCAGGATCCGCCATGCCGGGCTCCCTCGTCCTCCCGGAAACGATGCGTAACGATGCGTCGCGCACGTATCGTCCTGCTCCAGGGTGAAGTTGGCCATACACCGCGCCTCACCTCCTCACCTGTAGAGGAGGTATTCCTTGCGAACCCGCCGGAACGCGGCCAGCTCGTCCTGCCAGGCTCCGGTCACCTCGTCGGTGGCCGCGCCCGCGTCGATCATCGTGCGCACCCGGGTGGAGCCGGTGAGCCTGTCGATCCAGTTGTCCGGGCGCCACGCGAAGCCGGGCCAGACCCTCCGCACGGTCACCAGCAGCGCGATCCCGGTGCGTACGGGGTCGTAGGCGGCCCGGTCGTGCACATGGATCTGCACCCCGCCGACCGTCTTGCCCGCGAACTTGGAGAACGTGGGCGCGAAGTACGCCTCCCTGAACCGCACCCCGGGCAGCCCGAGTTCGTTCACGGCGGCGGCCCAGCGGCCGTCGAGGCCCTCGGCGCCGAGCAGTTCGAAGGGGCGGGTCGTGCCCCGGCCCTCCGAGACGTTCGTGCCCTCGAACATGCAGGTACCGGAGTAGACGAGAGCCGTGTCCGGGGTCGGCATGTTCGGGCTCGGCGGCACCCACGGCAGCACGGAGGTGTCGTACCAGTCCGAGCGCCGCCACCCGGTCATCAGGACGGTGTCCAGTGTGACCGGCTTGCTCAGGAACTCCTTGTTGAACAGCCGGGCCAGCTCCGCGACGGTCATCCCGTGCGCCTGCGCGATCGGCTGCCGCCCGACGAACGTGGCGAACTCCTTGTGCAGCACGGGTCCTTGGGCGGCGCGGCCGGTGACCGGGTTCGGGCGGTCCAGGACCACGAAGCGCTTGCCGGCCGGCTGGGCCGCCTCCATGCAGTCGTAGAGCGTCCAGATGTACGTGTAGAAGCGGGCGCCGACGTCCTGGATGTCGAAGACGACCGTGTCGACACCGGCGGTGGTGAAGATGTCGGAGAGTTGCTTCCCGCTCTTGAGGTACGTGTCGTAGACCGGCAGGCCGGTCGCGGGGTCGGTGGAGCGGCCCTCGGAGCCGCCCGCCTGTGCGGTGCCTCTGAAGCCGTGTTCGGGGCCGAAGACCGCCGTCAGCTTCACGCGGGGGTCTTTGTGCATGACGTCGACGATGTGGGAGGCGTCTGTGGCGATGCCGGTCGGGTTGGTGACGATGCCGATGCGCTGGCCGCTCAGTGCCGAGTAACCGTCGGCTGCGAGCCTTTCGAACCCTGTGCGGAGTTGTTCGCGGTGCTGGGGTGGGACTGGAAGGGTTGCCATCGTGGCCGAAGCGAGCAGGTTGCGTCGGGACAGGTGCATGGGGGTGGCCTCCGTCGTGGGTGACGTGCACGCCGTCAGTGGTTGCTCGCGCAGTTCCCCGCGCCCCTTGAGGTTGGTGCAGTCCCCCTTCCTTTTACACATACCGACTGGTTAGTCTGGATCGAACCAGAGCCGATGCGCGCCGCGCGAAGTCGTGTCGAAGGAGACCGATGGTGGAAGCCGTGCAGGATGCGGGAGTGGTCGTCACGGGGGCGGGCGGGGGGATCGGGGCCGCGTTGGCCCGGCGGTTCGCCGCCGCGGGTGCGCGGGTCGTCGTCAATGACCTGGATGCCGGGAAGGCGAAGGCGGTGGCCGAGGAGATCGGCGGGACCGCCGTGCCCGGCGACGCCTCCGCGGTCGTCCGCGACGCCCGTGACGCGCTCGGCGGCACCGTCGACGTGTACTGCGCGAACGCCGGTGTCGCCTTCGAGGCCGCGGGCGCGGGCGAGCCGCTCGACGAGAAGTCCTGGGCGGTGTCGTGGGACGTGAACGTCATGGCGCATGTCCGGGCGGCGCACGAGCTGCTGCCGGGGTGGCTGGAGCGTGGCGCCGGGCGGTTCGTGTCCACCGTGTCGGCCGCCGGGCTGCTCACCATGATCGGCGCCCCCTCCTACAGCGTCACCAAGCACGGTGCCTACGCCTTCGCCGAGTGGCTGTCGCTCACCTACCGCCACCGGGGTCTGAAGGTGCACGCGATCTGTCCGCAGGGCGTGCGCACGGACATGCTGGACGCGACCGGCAGCGCAGGCGAGCTGGTGCTCCAGTCGACCGCGATCGAGCCGGAGGCCGTCGCCGAGGCGCTGTTCCGGGGTATCGAGGAGGACCGCTTCCTGATCCTGCCGCACCCCGAGGTGGCCGAGTACTACCAGGCGCGGGCCGCCGATCCAGGCCGCTGGCTGAGCGGTATGAACCACATCCAGCGCAAGTGGGAGGAGGCCCGGTGAGCGCGTCCCGGTACGCGGACCGGCCCTGGCTGGCGCTGCTCAACGACGTCCAGCGCGGTCCGGTCGAGCCCGCCGGCTCCCTGGTGCACGCGCTGCGCGCCGCCGTCGCCGAGGCGCCCGAGCGCACCTTCCTCGCCTACTTCGACGCCCGGCTGAGCTATCGCGAGGTGGACGAGATGAGCGACTCGGTCGCCGCCCGTCTCGCCGCGCGCGGGCTGGAGCGCGGTGACCGGGTGGCCGTGCTGCTGCAGAACTCCCCGCACTTCGTGCTCGCCGTCCTCGGGGCCTGGAAGGCCGGCGCGACCGTCGTCCCGGTCAATCCCATGTACAAGTCGGGCGAGGTGGGGCACGTCCTGCGGGACGGCGAGGTGGCCGCGCTGGTCTGCTCCGACCGGGCCTGGGAGTCGTATCTCAGGGACACCGCCGCCGACTCGCCGGTGCGGATCGTGCTCACCGGGTGTGAGCTGGACTTCCAGATGCGCAACGACGCGCGCGTGCTCGGATTCGAGCGGCTGCCCCAGGCGCCGGACGCCGAGGACCTGGTCACCGTGGCCCGGCAGGGCGGTACGGCGCCCGAGGGCCGCGAGCCACGCCCGGACGACATCGCGCTGATCAGCTACACCTCGGGTACGAGCGGCACGCCCAAGGGCGCCACCAACACGCACGGCAACATCATGCACAACGCCGAGCGGCAGCGGACCGGGCTCGCGCTGCCCGAGGCGCCCGTGTACTACGCGCTCGCGCCGCTGTTCCACATCACCGGCATGGTCTGCCAGTTCGGCGCCTGCCTGAACAGCGCCGGCACCCTGGTGCTCGCCTATCGCTTCGAGCCCGGACTCGTCCTGGAGGCCTTCGCCGAACACCGTCCGCACTACACGGTCGGCCCGTCCACCGCCTTCATGGCGCTGGCCGCCCACCCGGACGCCACCCCTGAGCACTTCGCCTCCTTCGTGAACCTGTCCTCCGGCGGCGCGCCCGTGCCTCCGGCCCTGGTGGAGAAGTTCCGCGGGCTCTTCGGGCCGTACATCCGCGTCGGCTACGGCCTCACCGAGTGCTCCGGCCCGTGCGCCGCCGTCCCGCCCGGACTGGAGGCACCGGTGGACCCCGTCTCCGGGACGCTGTCGGTGGGGGTGCCCGGCGCCGACACGCTCGTGCGGATCGTGGACGAGCGTGGCGCGGAGGTGCCGTTCGGGGAGCAGGGCGAGATCGTCGTACGCGGCCCGCAGGTGATCCCCGGCTACTGGCGGCGCCCGGACGCCACCGCCGAGACCTTCCCCGACGGCGAGCTGCGCACCGGCGACATCGGCTTCATGGACACCCAGGGCTGGCTGTACGTCGTCGACCGCAAGAAGGACATGATCAACGCGTCCGGCTTCAAGGTGTGGCCCCGTGAGGTCGAGGACGTGCTGTACACCCACCCGGCGGTGCGCGAGGCGGCCGTCGTCGGCGTTCCCGACGGCTATCGCGGCGAGACGGTCAAGGCCTTCATCAGCCTGCGACCGGGCGCCGATGCGGACCCGGACGAACTCGCGGTGTACTGCAAGGAGAGACTGGCCGCCTACAAATACCCGCGTCAGGTGGAGATCCTGCCCGACCTGCCCAAGACGGCGAGTGGCAAGATCCTCCGTCGGGAACTGCGTTCCCGGACCGACGACAACTAACGACAGGACCGAAAGGCAGGTGGCGGCAGTGCCCAGGACGACGGACGGAGACGGGACGCCCGTCCCGCAGCGGCTCTTGGCCGCCGCCACCCGGCTCTTCGCCGAGCAGGGCTACGACCGCACCTCCGTGCAGGAGATCGTGGAGGCGGCCGGCGTCACCAAGGGGGCGCTGTACCACTACTTCGGCTCCAAGGACGACCTCCTGCACGAGGTGTACGCGCGCGTGCTGCGCGTCCAGATGGAGCGGCTCGATCACTTCGCGGACATGGACGCGCCGGTCGAGCAACGGCTGCGGGGCGCGGCGGCGGACGTGGTCGTCACGACGATCGAGAACCTCGACGACGCGATGATCTTCTTCCGCTCGATGCACCATCTGAGCCCGGAGAAGAACAAGCAGGTCCGCGCCGAGCGCCGGCGCTACCACGAACGGTTCCGCGCGCTCATCGAGGAGGGCCAGAAGAAGGGCGTCTTCTCCACGGCGACCCCGGCCGACCTGGTCGTGGACTACCACTTCGGCTCCGTCCACCACCTGTCGACCTGGTACCGCCCCGACGGCCCCCTCACCCCGCAGGAGGTCGCCGACCACCTCGCCGACCTGCTGCTGCGAGCCCTGCGCCCGTAGCCCCGGCCCGCTGTGCTGTGCAAGGGGCGGTCACCCCGGGTGACCGCCCCTCACCTGTGTTCCTCTACAGGTACTTCTTCAGCTCCCGTCGCGCCAGCGACCGCTGGTGCACCTCGTCCGGGCCGTCGGCCAGCATCAGGGTGCGGGCGCTCGCGTACAGCTCGGCCAGGGGGAAGTCCTGGCTGACGCCGCCCGCGCCGTGCAGCTGGATGGCGCGGTCCAGGATGCCGACCACCGCGCGCGGAGTGGCGATCTTGATGGCCTGGATCTCCGTGTGGGCGCCCTTGTTGCCGACGGTGTCCATCAGCCAGGCCGTCTTCAGCACCAGCAGCCGCAGCTGCTCGACGGTGACCCGGGCGTCGGCGATCCAGTTCTGGACGACACCCTGCTGGGCCAGCGCCTTGCCGAAGGCCGTACGGGACACCGCCCGCCGGCACATCAGCTCGATCGCCCGCTCGGCCATGCCGATCAGCCGCATGCAGTGGTGGATCCGGCCGGGGCCGAGCCGGGCCTGAGCGATGGCGAAGCCGCCGCCCTCCTCGCCGATCAGGTTCGCCACCGGCACGCGCGCGTGGTCGAAGACCACCTCGGCGTGGCCGCCGTGCGAGTGGTCCTCGTACCCGAAGACCTGCATCGCGCGCTTGACGGTCACACCCGGCGTGTCGCGCGGCACCAGGACCATCGACTGCTGCCGGCGGATGTCGGCGCCGTCCGGGTCCGTCTTGCCCATCACGATGAAGATCCTGCAGTCGGGGTTCATCGCGCCGGAGATGTACCACTTGCGGCCGGTGATGACGTACTCGTCGCCGTCCCGCTGGATGTGCGTGGTGATGTTGGTGGCGTCCGAGGAGGCCACCTCCGGCTCGGTCATCGCGAACGCCGAGCGGATCTCGCCGGCCAGCAGCGGCTCCAGCCACTGCTTCTTCTGCTGCTCGTTGCCGAACTGCGCCAGCACCTCCATGTTCCCGGTGTCGGGCGCGGCGCAGTTCGTCGCGGTGGGCGCGAGATGCGGGGAGCGGCCGGTGATCTCGGCCAGCGGCGCGTACTGCAGGTTCGTCAGCCCGGCGCCGTACTCGGCGTCGGGCAGGAAGAGGTTCCACAGGCCCTGCCTGCGGGCCTCGGCCTTCAGCTCCTCGACCACCGCCGGGGTGTCCCACGGGGAGGCCAGCGCGGCCCGCTGCTCCTCGGCGACCGGCTCGGCCGGGTGGACGTACTCGTCCATGAAGGCGAGCAGCTTGGCGCGCAGCTCCTCGGTGCGCGCGTCGAACGCGAAGTCCATGACCGGTCAGCCTTCCTGAAGAGTGGTCAGTCCGTGGTCGATGAAGACGGGTACGAGATCGCCGATCCGGTCGAAGCCGCGCCCGACCGTCTGGCCCAGCGTGTACCGGTAGTGGATGCCCTCCAGGATCACGGCGAGCTTGAACCAGGCGAACGCCGTGTACCAGGAGACGGCGGACACGTCGCGCCCCGAGCGCGCGGCGTACCGCTCGATCAGCTCCTGCGGGGAGGGGTGGCCCGGGGCCTCGGCGGTGGTGGAGACGGGGGAGTGGGCCATGCCCAGCGGCTGGCTGTACATCACCAGCAGGCCCAGGTCGGTGAGCGGATCGCCGAGAGTCGACATCTCCCAGTCGAGGATCGCCTTGATCCGGTCGTCGTCACCGATCAGCACGTTGTCGAGCCGGTAGTCGCCGTGGACCACGGCGGGCGCGGGGGAGGTGGGCAGGGCGCGTCCGAGAGCCGCGTGCAACTCGTCGATGCCGGCCAGCTCACGGTTGCGGGAGGCGTCCAGCTGCTTGCCCCAGCGGCGCAGCTGCCGGTCCAGGAAGCCCTCGGGCCGGCCGAAGTCCGCGAGGCCCACCGCGGCGGGGTCCACCGCGTGCAGCTCGACCAGCGTGTCCACCAGGGACAGCACCGCGTTCCGGGTGCGCTCCGCACCGAGCGGGGCGAGCTGCTGGGCGGTGCGGTACGGGGTGCCCTCGACGAACTCCATGACGTAGAACGGAGCCCCGAGCACCTCCTCGTCGTCGCACAGCAGGACTGGACGCGGGACCGGCACCTGGGTCGGGTGCAGCGCGCTGATCACACGGTGCTCGCGCTTCATGTCGTGCGCGGTGGCCAGCACATGGCCGAGCGGGGGCCGTCGTACGACCCACTGCGCGGTGCCGTCGGAGACCGCGTAGGTGAGGTTCGACCGTCCGCCCTCGATCAGCCGGCCGGTGAGGGGGCCGGTCACCAGACCGGGGCGCTCGCGGTCGAGCAGGGCGCGCAGCCGGTCCAGGTCGAGTCCGGGCGGGTGGTCGGCGCTCATACATGACTCCTACGAACGGGTGAACAGGACCCGTTCATGATGCCGACCGGTCGGTATGTCGTCCAGTGCGCGGGGCCAACATCAGGCCGAACGTGACCGGAGCCACGATAGGCCGACGGCTCCCCGGAGCGCTGCCCGGGGAGCCGCGGCCCGTGTTCCGTGCGCGGTCAGTGGTCGTCCCAGTGGCCGTCGTGCTCGGCGTGCCGGTGTCCGTCGTGCAGATAGTCGACGTGGTCGCCGTGCCGCACCTGGGCGTGCCCGCACTCGTCGTAGTGCACATGGTCATGGCCCTCGTGGACGGTGTGCCCGGCGGGTTCGCACTCGTCCCAGTGGCCGTCGTGCTCGCGGTGCAGATGTCCGTCGTGGGCGTAGTCCAGATGGTCGCCGTGCCGCACGGCGTCGTGCCCGCAGCCCGGACCGTGGCTGTGCGTGCCGTGTGCGGTGTGTTCCTGGTGAAGGGTGGTCATGGTGCTCACCTTCGGGGGTACGGGGGGTCTGACGGCGGACAGGCTACGCGCGAACCGTGACATATCGGTGCATACCGCCAGCGTGGCGTCCGAGTGACCTGAGTGAGAGTCAGACGATCAGAAGGGTCGCGCACATCGCCAGTGCCACCGCGTACAGCACCGCCGCCGTCGCGTGCCGGGGAGCGAGCGCGGGCGGCCGGACCTCGGCGGCCAGGGCGTGTATCCGGTGGTGGGCCACCCACAGGAACCCCAGGAAGAGCGCACAGCACAGGGCGCAGACGGTCACTCCGGTGGCCGACGCGCCACCGTGCACAGCGGCCCGGACGGCGAGTACGGCGGCCACGGCGGCCGAGAGGGTCGTACGCCGCCAGGCCAGCCGGGTGCGCTCCGGTTGCAGCCCCGGATCGCGCCCGGCCGCGCTCACCCCGCCCATCCGGCCAGCACCACCACGACCATCACCACGGCCACCACCGCGATGACCAGGCTCAGCAGCGCCGGGAACCGGGACGCAGGCAGATCGTCGCCGCGCCGCATCGCCCGCTCGCAGCGCACCCAGTGGTTCACCGCGCGCAGCGAGCACAGCACACCGGCGCCCAGGAGCGCCAACGCAAGCCCGACCCTCCAGGCCCAGGGCAGGGCCGGCAGGAACTGATCCACCGCGAATCCGCCGCCGATCAACGCGAGCGCGGTGCGCAGCCAGGCCAGAAAGGTGCGCTCGTTGGCCAGCGAGAACCGGTAGTCGGGCGTACCGCCCTCGTTCCGCACCAGCTCCGGTGCGAACCACAGCCGGATGTTCCGTACGAATTCGCTCACGTGGCCGACCCTACCGGCGTCTCACCGGCCGTCCCGGAACGCCTTCAGCCGCTCGTACGCCGCCAGCCCGTCCGGCACCCACTCCCAAGTGCCGAGCCGTCGCTCGACCTCCTCGTCGGCCAGGAAGTCGTGCCACTGGACCTCCTCCACCTGAGGCCGTACGGGCAGCTCGCAGCGCACCTCGTACACCGCCGACCACCAGCTGTTCCCGGCCCCGTCGGCGTACAGGAACTTGAACAGGTACGTCGGCCGGGGCAGGCCCGTCACCCCCAGCTCCTCCTCGGCCTCCCGCAGCGCGGCCTCGTCGTAGGACTCGCCCGCCCCGACGACCCCGCCGACGAACATGTCGTACAGGGCGGGGAAGACCAGCTTGGTGGCCGTGCGCCGGTGCACGAAGAGCCGGCCGGCCTCGTCCCGGGCCTGGATGAACACGCAGCGGTGGCGCAGTCCGCGGGCGTACACCTCGCCGCGCGGGTACTGGGCGACGACCTGGTCGTTCTCGTCGACGACGTCGAGGATCTCGTCAGCAGGATTCATGCCGGTATCCAAGCAGGAACCCCGGCGGCGGGCTCAGCGGCGCTGGAGGTCCCGGGCCGACGGCTCCGCCTCGGCCGTGCCGCACGGCATCGCCGGGTGCAGCCCGAGCAGCATGATGCCCGCGACCACGGCCGCGAGCCCGGCCGCCTCCCAGGCCAGCGCCCCGGTGTCGGTGCGCAGCCGGTCGCCGAGGAAGCCGACACCGCACAGGATCCCGGCGAGCGGCTCGGCGGCGGTCAGCGCGGGCAGCGACATGCGCAGCGGGGCCGTCTCGAACGCGCTCTGCACCAGAAGCAGCCCGGTGGCCCCGCACACCAGCACGCCGTACGGCTGCCAGCCGGTGAACAGCTCGCTGAAGCCGCCTTCGGAGAACCGGGTGCCGCTCACCCGGGTCAGCGCGTCCTGCACGCCGTACAGCAGCCCGGCCGCCGTGGCCAGTAACACCGGGCCCCAGCTCAGCCGGGAGCGCTTGCCGTACGTCGTGAGCACCAGGGCCGCGCCGACCATCGCGCCGATGATCAGCCAGTGCCGCAGTGGATCGGACACGGCGTGGCCGGCGCGCGGTTCGCCCGCCGTGATGAACGCGCTCACCCCGCCCGCGAGCAGCAGCAGCCCCGCCCAGCCCTGGCGGCCCAGGGGCTGCCTGGTCTGGTGGCGGGAGAGGGCGAGCGCGAACAGCAGGTTGGTCGCGAGCAGCGGCTCGACCAGGGAGATCTCGCCCTTGCCGAGAGCGATCGCGCCGAGCACCATGCCGGCCACCATCAGGCCGAGCCCGCCCAGCCAGCGCGGCACGCGCATCAGGTCCAGCAGCAGCCGGAAGGACAGGAAGTCGCTGAGCGGTGCCTTCTGCGCGGCGTTCTGCTGGAGCACGAACCCGAAACCCAGACAGCAGGCCGCACTCACGGCGAGAAGGAGAACCAGAACGGACACGCTGCGTACCTCGATCATCCGGCCGGACCACGGGCGCGTAGTGGCCGACTGTAGCGCTCCCGGGACACCGTTGACCCGGAAGTACGCGGAACAGGGCAGTTGACCCGCCATGCTCCGTGGCCGGGCCGCCCGGCGCCATGGCGTAGGCCACAGCCGCCCACCGGGCGCCCTGTCCGGGCACCGGCCCACCTGCGCGGAGTTCCCCAAGTTCCCTGTGGGAAGCGGTAGTTGAACCCGGAATCAGCACCGTTCCGCTTGACGCGATCCATGGCTGAGGGTTTGCTGTGCGTGATCGGCCGATGGCAGCCCGAGAAACAGGAAGTCCCGCGGTGCCCCCTCTCCCACCCCTGCTCGGCGCACGCCTGGCCGTCACGGCCCCGTCCGGCGACACCGCCCCGGACGACTCCGGCGCCTTCGACGGCGCCCTCGACGACGCCGAACTGCGCACCGCACGCGCCGCGTTGGCGCAGGGCCGGCGACAGGCCGCCCGCTCCCTGCTGCTGCACACGGGTGACGACTGGGACCGCCGCGGCCACCGCCTGACCGTGCTCGCCCAGGAGCCGTACGCCGCGGCCTGGGCGAGCGACTGGCTGCAGGCCGAACCCGGCTCCGCCGACGCCGCCACGCTGTACGCCCTCGCCCAGGTCCAGCGCGCCCTGCGCGGCAAGGAGGACCCCGACCTGGCCCGCGAGGCCTGCGCCAGTGCCGCGGCGCGTGCCCCCGCCGACCCCACCCCCTGGCTGGGACTGCTCCGGCTGGCCCGCACGCTCGGCCCCGAGCACGAGGTCCTCGGCGCCTTCGCCGAGCTGCGCGGCCGCCACGCCGAGCACCATCACGCCCACCATCTGCTGGTCGCCCGTCTCGCCGAACGGCCCGCCGCCGGCCGGGCGGCCGGGGATCACGAGGTGTACGACCTCGCCGAGCTGGCCGCCGCCGAGGCTCCGGCCGACTCCCCGCTGGCCGTGCTGCCGGTCGTCGCCTACGCCGAGCGCTACCGGGTCCTCGCCGCCACCGGTCTCGCCCCCGCCGATCCCGCCGCCTGCGGACACTGGTCCGGCCCCAGGGCCCGCCGGATCCTGAGCGCCGCCTTCGACTGGTGGCTGGAGTGGGAGCACGACGAGCACCCCCGCCACCACCTCGACCTCAACCACCTCGCCTTCGCGCTGTCCTGCGCCGGCCGCCCGGCCGAGGCGGCGGCCCTGTTCCGGCGCATCGGCCGGCACGCCACCCCGGCACCCTGGTCCTACGCACACCGCGACCCCCGGGCGGCCTTCCAGGCGGCTCGCACTCGCGCGCTGAACGGCACAGCCCACTGAGCCGTACTGCTTTCCGAGATGCGCGTAAGAAGTGATTACGGAAGTCTGACCGCCGGCCCGATCCCCTGGTCCCACCGGGCCCCGAGTGCTCGAATGAATACGTGAACTCTGAACAATCCGGGGAGCAGGACGGCAAGCCCGTCGGCCGCCGTGTCTTCCTCGGCACGCTCGGCCTGGGCGCGCTCGGCGTCGTCGCCGCGCCCACGCTGCAACGCGGCCTGGAGGGCTTCCTCGGTACCGTCGCCGGCAAGGACCCCACGGGTCTGACCGGCCTGCTGCCCAACGGCGGCGGCTTCCGCTACTACTCCGTCGCCGCGTCGGTGCCCCGCAAGAACGCCACGGACTACCAGCTGAAGATCGACGGCCTGGTCGACCGCCCGCGTACCTACACCCTCGCCGACCTGCGAGCCCTCCCGCAGACCCGGCTGGTCAAGGACGTCCAGTGCGTGACCGGCTGGCGCGTCCCCGGCACCCCTTTCCAGGGTGTGCGCCTCTCCCACCTGCTGGACCTGGCCGGGGTTCGCGGCACCGCGAAGGCGATCCGCTTCACCTGCTTCGACGGCACCTACTCCGAGAGCCTCACCCTCGACCAGGCCCGCCGTCCGGACATCCTGGTGGCCCTGCGCATGCAGGACAAGGACATCTCCTACGAACACGGCGGCCCGGTCCGCCTCTATGTCGCCCCCATGTACTTCTACAAGTCGGCCAAGTGGCTCTCCGGGATCACGGTCACCGACCGGGTCGAGCCCGGCTACTGGGAGAACCTCGGTTACGACGTCGACGCCTGGGTCGGCAAGTCGAATGGACGCACCGATGTCCCTACGAGCTGACACCCCGGCCCCGCCCAGCGCCCGTGTCCACCGCTTCAGCCGGGCCGAACGCTGGGTCCACCGCACCACGGCCGCGCTGATGGGCGTCTGCGTGGCCACGGCGGCCGTCCTGTACATCCCCCAGCTGGCGGTCATGGTCGGCCGCCGGGAACTGGTCGTCCGCATCCACGAGTGCGCCGGGCTCGCGCTCCCCGTCCCGGTCCTGCTCGGCCTCGCCTCCCGCGCCTTCCGCGCCGATCTGCGCTTCCTCAACCGCTTCGGCCCGCACGACCGGCTCTGGCTGCGCGCCGCACTGGTCCGCGACAAGCGGCGCTCGTCCCGTCCGGCGGGCAAGTTCAACGCCGGACAGAAGATCTACGCCGCCTGGATCGCCGGCGCCACGCTGGTCATGCTCGGCACCGGCCTGCTGATGTGGTTCACCCATCTCGCCCCGCTGGTGTGGCGCACCTCGGCGACCTTCGTCCACGACTGGCTCGCCCTGACGATCGGCGTGGTCCTGGCGGGTCACATCGGCATGGCACTCGGCGACCCGGAGGCGAGACGGGGCCTGCGCACGGGGAAGGTGAGCAGGGAGTGGGCGGATCAGGAACACCCCTTGTGGCGTCCCTGATCCCGGTCAGAACTCCAGCAGCACCTTGCAGGACCGCCCCCGGTCAGCGGCCAGCTCGAACCCCGACTCGGCCTCCCGCACGGGAACGACCGCACTGATCAGCCCGTCGAACTCGCCCCGCGCGGCGAGCAGTTCCAGTGCGTCGTCGAACTCCGCGTCGAACCGGAACGCCCCGCGCAGCTCGATCTCCCGGCTCACCACGAGATTTCCGGCGAACGGCGAATGCCCTGGCGGGAGCATCCCGAGCTGGACGACCACACCACCGCGCCGCACATGCCGCAAACACGTGTCCAGCCCGGCCGCGACCCCCGACGCCTCGACGGCCACATCGACCTCCTCGGGCCACCCGGCATCACCCGGATCATCGGCCCGTACGAGCGTGTCGGCCCCGGTGACGGCCGCGTACCCGAGAGCCTCGGGCACCAGGTCGGTCGCCGTCACCCGTGCCGCGCCGGCCGCCTTCGCCGCCGCGACCACCAGACACCCGATCGGCCCCGCCCCGGTCACCAGTACATGCCGGCCGGAGACGTCCCCGGCCCGCCGCACCGCGTGCAGTGCCACCGACAGCGGCTCGGTGAGCGCGGCCCGCCGCAGCCCGAGCCCGTCGGGCAGCGCCCGCAGCTGCCCGGCCGGTACGGCGACATGGGACGCGAACCCGCCCTGGACATGCGGAAAGCGGGCCGCGCTGCCCAGATAGCGGCTGTCCCGGCACACGTTCGCCCGCCCGTCGGCGCACTCCGGGCAGCGCCCGCACGGGGTGGCGGGGTGCACGGCGACCGGCGTGCCCGGCACGGGACCCGCGGCCCCCGCGCCGTAGGACACCACCGTGCCCACCACCTCGTGCCCGAGCACCATCGGCTCCCGGAGCCGGAAGTCCCCGACCTCGCCGAGCCGCCAGTAGTGCAGATCCGACCCGCAGATCCCGCCGTAGCGGACGGCCACCAGGGCCTCGCCCGGCCCGGGTTCGGGTACCGGCAGCTCCGTCACGCGCAGATCGCCCGCGCCGTGGATCACACAGCCCAGCATTCCCGTAGCTCCTTTCAGAGCACGCTCGTCATGCCGCCGTCGACGTACAGGATCTGCCCGCCCACGAAGTCCGCCGCGGGCGAGGCGAGGAAGAGCAGGGCGCCGACCAGGTCCTCGGTGCGGCCCCAGCGGCCGGCCGGGGTGCGCCGGCGGACCCAGGCGCTGAACTCCTCGTCCGCCACGAGCGGCCGGGTCAGCTCGGTCTCGATGTAACCGGGGCCGAGCCCGTTGACCTGGACGCCGTACGGACCCCAGTCCGCGCACATGCCCTTGGTGAGCATCTTCAGCGCGCCCTTGGTGGCGGCGTAGGGCGCGATGCCCGGCCGGACGACCTCGCTCTGCAGCGAGCAGATGTTGACGATCTTGCCGTGTCCCCGCCCGGTCATCCGCCGGGCCGCCTCCCGGCCGACGAGGAACGCGCTGGTGAGGTTGGTGTCCAGGATCCGGTGCCAGTCGGCGTCGGCGAACTCCAGCAAAGGCGCACGCAGTTGCATGCCCGCGTTGTTCACCAGGATGTCGAGCGGGCCCACCCGCTCCTCGACGTCGGCGATCCCGGCGGCCACCGAGGCGCCGTCGGTCACGTCGAACACCGCCGTGTGGATCCGGTCCCCGGGGAGTGCCGCGGCCGCGCCGGCCAGCCGGCCGCCGTCACGTCCGTTGAGGACCACCGTGCAGCCGGCCTCGGCCAGGCCCCGGGCCAGCGCGTGGCCGATGCCCCGGCTGGAGCCGGTGACCAGGGCCGTACGGCCGCTGATGTCGAAGAGCGGGTGACTCATCGCCGTACCCCTAGAGGATCAGTGAGAGGAGCAGGACCAGGCCGCCGGCGACCACCGAGAGGATCGTCTCCATGATCGACCAGGTCTTGACGGTCTGCCCGACGCTCAGCCCGAAGTACTCCTTCACGAGCCAGAAGCCGGCGTCGTTGACGAAGCTGAAGAAGAGCGAGCCGGCGCCGATGGCCAGGACGAGCAGGGCGGTGTGGGTGGTCGATGTGCCTGCCGCGAGCGGCGCGACCAGACCGGCCGCCGAGACCGTCGCCACCGTCGCCGAGCCGGTCGCCAGCCGGATCACCACGGCGATCAGCCAGGCGAGCAGCACCGCCGGGATCGACCAGTTCTTGGAGATGTCCAGGATCATCCGGCCCACCCCGGAGTCGATCAGGGTCTGCTTGAAGCCGCCGCCCGCGCCGACGATCAGCAGGATGCCGGCGATCGGCATCAGGCCCTTCTCGACGGTCTGCTGGAGCCGTTCCTTGCTGAACCCGGCGGGCCGGCCCAGCGTGAAGAAGCCGACGAGCACCGCGGCGAGCAGCGCGATCAGCGGGGAGCCGATGACGTCGAAGACCCGCTGGGTGCGGTTCGCCGGGTCGTCGACGACTATGTCCACCAGCGCCTTGGCCAGCATCAGCACCACCGGCAGCAGCACGGTGGCGAGCGTCGCGCCGAAGCCCGGACGGCTCCGCAGCTCCTCGGAGGAGCGCTGCGGCAGCATCCGCTCGGGGGCCGGGACGTCCACCCAGCGGGCCGCGACCTTCGAGAACAGCGGACCGGCGACGATCACCGTCGGGATCGCGACCAGGATGCCGAGCGCCAGGGTCACGCCCAGGTTGGCCTTGAGCGCGTCGATCGCGACCAGCGGGCCGGGGTGCGGGGGGATCAGGCCGTGCATCACGGACAGACCGGCGAGGGCCGGGATGCCGATGCGCATCAGGGAGTAGTTGCCGCGCTTGGCGACCATCAGCACGACCGGGATCAGCAGCACGATGCCGACCTCGAAGAACAGCGGCAGACCGATCACCGAGGCGATCAGCACCATCGCCCAGGGCATCGCGCGCCCGCCGGCCTTGGCGAGGATCGTGTCGACGATCTGGTCGGCGCCGCCGGAGTCGGCGAGCAGCTTGCCCAGGATCGCCCCGAGCGCGATCAGGACGCCGACGCCGGCCACCGTGGAGCCGAGTCCGGTGGTGAAGCTGGTGATCGCCTTGTCGAGCGGTGCCCCGGCGGCCGCCCCGAGCGCCAGTGACCCGATGGTCAGCGCCAGGAAGGCATGGAGCTTGAACTGGGTGATGAGCAGGACGATCAGGGCGATGCCCACCAGGACGGCGATGCCCAGCTGGGCGTGTCCGGCGGAGGTGATCGGCGCAGGCGCGTCCGCTGCCAGCATCTCGACGCTGAGTCTGGTCACGGGGGTTCCCTTGCGGTTACGGGGATGAGGGGAGGGGGTGCTACTCGGTGGTGTCGGGAAGCGCCTTGAGTGCCTTCACGGCGCGTTCGGTGATCTCCTCGGGGCTGCCGCCGACGTCCACGGCGACTCCCGCCTCGTCCGCCTGAAGGGGCTGCAACGTGGCGAACTGGGAGTCCAGCAGCGCGGTCGGCATGAAGTGCCCCTGCCGGTGGGACATCCGGTCCTCGATGAGCTTCCGGTCGCCGGTGAGGTGCACGAACACGATTCCGGGGGCGGTGGCCCTGAGCCGGTCGCGGTACGACCGCTTCAGCGCCGAGCTGCTGACCACCCCGCCCAGCCCGGCCCGACCGTGCGCCCAGTGACCTATGGCGTCCAGCCAGGGCCGGCGGTCGCTGTCGTCGAGCGGGATCCCGGCCGACATCTTGTCGATGCTGGCCTGCGGGTGGAAGTCGTCGCCCTCGGCGTACGGGACGCCCAGCCGCGCGGCGAGCAGGGGACCGATCGTGGTCTTGCCCGTCCCCGCGACGCCCATCACGACGACGACCTGGGGGGTTCGCATGAACTGCCTCGCTGTCTTCCTCGACATCCGACGCCGCATCGGCGTCGCCACACTGAAACCCATTAGGTACGACGAATTCAAGAGTCTATGACATATAAGTCTGACTTTTTGCGTCAGTGATCCACGCCGTAGGCTGAGTGCATGACCACACCGGGCCGGGGGCTGCACGGCCGTGTACTGGACACCCTCGGCCCCGCGATCACCGCGGGCGAGTACCCGCCGGGCAGCGTGCTGCGCACCGACGAACTCGCCCAGCACTTCGAGGTGTCACGCTCCGTGATGCGCGAGGCGGTCCGTGTGCTGGAGTCCATGCATCTGGTCGAGTCCCGCCGCCGGGTGGGCGTGACGGTGCGTCCCAAGGCCGAGTGGAACGTCTACGACCCACAGGTCATCCGCTGGCGTCTCGCGGGCGCCGACCGCCCCCACCAGCTGCGCTCACTGACCGTGCTGCGCTCGGCGGTCGAACCGGTCGCGGCCGGCCTCGCCGCCAAGCACGCCACGGCCGAGCAGTGCGCCGAACTCACCGAGTGCGCGCTCGGCATGGTGGCCAACTCACGTGGCCACAGGCTGGAGGCGTACCTGATCCACGACATCGCCTTCCACCGCGTCATCCTGAACGCGTCGGGCAACGAGATGTTCGCCAGGCTCGGCGACGTCGTCGCGGAGGTCCTGGCCGGCCGCACCCATCACGAGGTGATGTTCGAGGACCCCGACCCGGCGGCGGTCACCTTGCATGTGCGGGTCGCGGAGGCGGTCCGCGCGGGCGACGCGACCCGCGCCGAACAGCTGACCAGGGAGATCACCGAGGGCGCACTCCAGGAGCTGGACATCCTGGCGCCCTGACCGACGTATGTCAGTCGAGGAAGTCCCCGTCCACGTACACCCACGCCCCGTCCACCCGCTCGAAGCGGCTGCGCTCGTGCAGCGAACCGCCCCGGTAGGAGGCGCGGAAGGTCACCGTGCCCGTGGTGTGGAAGGCGGACCCGTCGGTGGTGTCCAGGATCTCCAGCCCCGTCCATTTCATCCGCGCGTCGAGGTCCAGGCTTTCGGGCCGGGTCCGTGGATGCCAGGTGCGCAGCAGATACCCCGCGTCCCCCGTCACGAACGCGCTGTACCGGGACCGCATCAGCAGCTCGGCGGTAGGCGCGCTCACGGATCCGGCATGGAGACGGCCACAACAGGCGTCGTAGGGCTGGGGGAGTCCGCAGGGGCAGGCGCGCGAGGTCATGGGCCCATTCTGCCCGCGGCAGGAGAGGCGTCGGCCTCGGGCCGGATGCACAGTGGAAGGGCAGCGCGGCACAGTGAGGAGGAACGGCCATGACCCGACCCGTGAGGAGCCGTCCTCCTGCCGTCAAGGAGTGGCGGCTGAACCTGTATCTCTCCGAGCACGACCCGGACACCACGGCCCGGATCGTCCTGGACACCGGGGACAACGTGCTGGAGAGCTGCGCCGAGGCCCGCCGCAGCCCGTACGACCCCGACGTACCGGAGATCGGCGACGAACTCGCGGCCGGGCGGGCGCTCATCGCCATGGGCCGGATCCTGTTGCGCGCCGCCGACGGGGACATGAAGGCGGTGGGGTCGAACGAGACGGACGGCCCGTCGCCGCTGTGGCCGACGGAGGAATGACCCTGACCGGAGACGAATGACCCCGGCCGGGAATGACGCCCCTCACCTTCCCTTGCGCAGGAACTCGCGCAGCCGGGTCAGCGGCCAGGTGTTGATCACGTCGTCCCGGGTGAGCCAGCCGCGCTGTGCCGTGCCGACGCCGTAGCGCAACTGCGCCAGGTGCCGTACGGCATGGGCGTCGGTGTTCACGGCGAACTTCACACCGTGCTCCCTGGCCCGCAGGATGTCCTCGTCGCACAGGTCCAGGCGGTCCGGCTGGGCGTTGACCTCCAGTGCGGTGCCGGTGCGCGCGCACACCGCGAACACCTCGTCCCAGTCGGCGTCGACGCCCGCCCGCTTGCCGATCAGCCGGGTCGTCGGGTGCCCGAGGATGGTGACGTACGGGTTCTCGCAGGCCCGCACCAGCCGCCGGGTCATCGCCTTGCGGCCCAGGTCGAAGTGGGAGTGCAGGGAGGCCACGCACAGGTCGAAGCCGGCCAGGAACTCCTCCGGCCAGTCCACCCCGCCGTCCGGGTCGATGTTGAGCTCCGTGCCGTGCAGCAGCCGCATCCTGTGCTGCGTGCCGTCCAGCTCCCGCAGCCGCTCCCGCTGGGCGAGGATCTTCTCGTCGGTCATGCGCTGCATGTACAAATTGGGCGCGTGGTCCGTCACCGCGTAGTACTTGTAGCCACGCTCGGCGGCCGCCGCCACCATCTCCTCCAGCGGGGCGAGGCCGTCCGTGAGATCGGTGTGGGTGTGCAGGTCACCGCGGATGTCCCGCTCGGTCACCACCTCCGGCAGCTCCCCGTGCAGGGCCGCCTCGATCTCGCCGCGGTCCTCCCGCAGCGTCGGCGCGATCCACGGCAGCCCGAGCCGGGCGTACACCTCCTCCTCGGTACGGGAGGCCAGCGAGTCCCCGCTCTCGGTGTCGAACACGCCGTACTCGGAGAGCTTCAGCCCCTGGTGCACCGCGATGGTGCGGGTACGGATGTTGTGCGCCTTGGAGCCGGTGAAGTACTGCATCGCGGCACCCCACGACTCCGGCGGCACCACCCGCAGGTCCACCTGGAGCCCCTTCGCGGTGCGCACCGACGTCTTCTTCGTGCCCCGCGCGATGACCTCCGCGGTGGCGGGCAGCTCGCACAGCGCCGCCATGAACGGATCCGACCGCTTCGCCGCGACCAGGACGTCCAGATCCCCGACGGTCTCCCGCATCCGGCGCAGCGAGCCGGCGTAGGCACAGCGCGTGCAGCCGGTCACCCCGGACAGCTCGGCGACGATCTCCTCGGCCGTGTCCAGGGCCAGCGACAGCGGCACCCGGGCGCCCGACCGCTGCAGCAGCTCGATGCCGTGCCGGATGTTGTCCTGCGTCTTCTCGCCGAAGCCCTTCAGATCGGCCAGCGTGTCCGCCTCGATCGCCGCGGCCAGCTCGCTGACCGAGGAGATGTGCAGGTCCTCGTAGAGCCGCAGGGCCTTCTTCGGGCCCAGACCGGGGATGGCGATCAGTTCCCGGACCCCGGCCGGGATCTTCGCCCGGCGCTCCTCGACCACCGCCATCCTGCCCGTGCGCAGGTACTCGATCACCTTGTCGGCGATCGACCGGCCCACGTTCGGGATCTCCTTCAGGCCGTCCTCGTCCAGCTTGGCGATGTCGGCCGGATACCCGCCGATGGCACGCGCCGCCTTCTCGTAGGCGCGCGCCTTGAAGGCGTCGCCTCCCGTGATGGCGATGAGGTCCGCGTACTCCTGCAGGAGCGCCTCGACCTCGTCATTGGGCCGGGCCACCCTTCAAGTCTAGGGAACTTCCAGCCGCATCGGCAGCGGCGGCAGTTTCGCCCCGTACACCCACGCCTCGAACAGCCCGTGCACCGGCTCGTCCGCGAAACGGGCCACATGCTCGGTGAACGCCGCCGTCGTCACCGACCCGTTCCGGTGCAGCCGCACCCAGCCGCGCAGCATGCGGAAGAACGCGTCGTCGCCCAGCGCGCAGCGCACCGCGTGCACGGTCAGGCCGCCGCGCTCGTAGAGCCGGTCGTCGAACATCGACCGGCGCCCCGGGTCGGCCAGCCGCAGATCCTGCGGCAGCCCGGCCAGCAACCGGTGTGCGGCCGCGGCGAGTTGCTGGGTGCTGCGGCCGCCCGAGTGCTCGGACCACAGCCATTCCGCGTACTTGGCGAAGCCCTCGTTCAGCCAGATCTGCCGCCAGTCGGCTATGGACACACTGTTGCCGAACCACTGGTGCGCCAGCTCGTGCGCCACCAGCCGCTCCGAACCCCGGGCGCCGTCCACATGGTTGGAGCCGAACAGCGACAACCCCTGTGCCTCGACCGGCACATCCAGCTCCTCCTCGGTCACCGCGACCGCGTACTCCTCGAACGGGTACGGCCCGAACAGCTCCTGGAACAGCTCCATCATCGCCGGCTGCCGCGCGAAGTCCCGGGAGAACTCGGGCAGCAGGTGCGCCGGGATGTGCCCGTGCTGCGGCACTCCGCCCGGCCCCGGGTCGCCCAGCAGTACCGTCTGGAACTTGCCGATCGCCAGCCCGACGAGATAGCTGGATGTCGGCGCGGACTGCTCGTACACCCAGGTGGTCGTCGACGCCTTCGTCGTCCGGGTCAGCAGCCGCCCGCCCGAGACCACCGCGTACGCCGACGGCGTGGTGACCGAGATCAGATACGACGCCTTGTCGGCGGGCCGGTCGTTGCACGGGTACCAGGACGGCGCCCCGATCGGCTGGCTCGCCACCAGCGCCCCGTCCGCCAGCTCCTCCCAGCCGATCCCGCCCCAGGGGCTGGCCACCGGCTTCGGATTCCCGGACCAGTGCACCTCCACGGTGAAGGCGGCCCCGGCCCGCAGCGGCTTCGCCGGCTTCACCCGCAGCCTGCCGCCCCGGTGCGTGTAGTGCGGCTGGCGGCCGTCCACCCGGATCCGGCCGATCTTGAAGTCGGCCAGATCGAGCTGGAATTCGGTGAGCGGCGCCCGCCCGGCGATGGCGTTGATCCGGGCGCTCCCGGACAGCCGGTTCGGGCCGGGCCGGTAGTCCAGCGTGAGCTCATAGCGATGCACCCGGTACCGGGGATCGCCGTTGTCCGGGAAGTACGGGTCCGGGCCGGCCGACTGCTGAACTGCCACTGCTGTGTCTGCTCCCTGCGCTGTGCCACCACTCCGTGCCGGTGCCCCACCCGAGACATTTTCCGCCTCCGGCGCGTCCCTTCGGCGGGCCGACCCGGGCGGCACGTTCAGGAACGCCACGCCTCGATCGGGTTGCCGAGCCAGCGGGTGTCGTCCGGGACGGACTCCGCGGCCATGACGAGCGACGCGGGACCCAGGGTCGCACGGGCCCCGACCGTGCTGCCGGGCAGCACGATCCCGCCAGGGCCCAGCGTGGCGCCCGCACGGAGGACCACAGTATCCGTCCGCAAGATCCGGTCGTGGAAGAGGTGTGTCTGCAGGACGCAGCCACGGTTCACGGTCGCGGCGTCCTCCAGGGTCACCAGGTCCGTCTCCGGCAGCCAGTAGCTCTCCACCCACACGCCCTTGCCGATGCGCGCACCGAGCCCGCGCAGCCACGCCGTCATCACCGGTGTCCCCGGCACGGCTCCGGCCAGCCACGGCACCGCCAGCACCTCGACGAACGTGTCCGCCAGCTCATTGCGCCACACGAAGGAACTCCACAGCGGATGCTCCCCGGCCCGGTGCCGCCCCACCAGCATCCACTTCGCAAGGACCGAGACGACCGCCGCGGCCACACCCGCCCCGAGCAGCACCACACCGGACAGCGCCCAGGCCCACGGGCCCAGCGCACACAGCGTCGCCACCGTCGCCACGGCCAGCGCGGCCGAGCACAGCACCGGCACGATCCGGCACAGCTCCACCAGCCCGCGCGCCCACAGCAGCCGGGCCGGCGGGTCGTACGTACGGCTCTGGTCCCCGTCGGCGGCACTGCGCGGCAGCTTCACCGGCGGCAGACCCAGATAGGAGGTGCCCTTCTTCGCCTTCTTCGGCGTCGCCGACAGCACACCGACCAGACCGCCGTCCGGCACCCGCCGCCCCGGCGCGGTCATCCCCGAGTTCCCGAGGAACGCCCGCCGCCCGATCTGCGCACGCCCGATCCGCACCCAGCCGCCGCCCAGCTCGTACGGCGCCGTCAGCGTGTCGTCCGCGAGGAACGCCCCCTCGCCGACCGTGGTCAGGCTCGGCAGCGCGAGCACGGTCGACACCTCCGCGCCCCGCCCGATCCGCATCCCCAGCAGCCGCAGCCACACCGGCGTGACCAGCCCGGCGTACAGCGGGAACAGGGTCTCGCGGGACCGGTCCATCAACTGGGTCACGGTCCACGCCTGCCAGCCGACCCGGCTGTGCGTCGGATGCGTGCCCTCGCGCAGCCCCAGGCTGAGCACGCGAACGCCGACCAGGATCAGCAGCGCGTACGCCAGCCCGTAGGCCAGTGTGGCCGGGACCAGCCCGAGCGCGGCCCCGCGCAGGGCCTGGCCGAGGGAGGCTCCGGGCACCACGAAGCCCCGGGCGACCAGCAGCGCGGCCCCGCCCGCGAGCAGCGGCAGCGCGCTCAGCGCGAGACCGGTGATGCCGTACATGACCCGCCAGTACGTGCCCCGCTGGGGGCGCTCCTTGGGCCAGTTGCGCTTGGCCTTGCCCAGCTTGACCGCGGGCGCGCCCGCCCAGCGCTGACCGGTCGGGATCTGCCCGCTCACCGCGGAGCCGGGGGCCACCTCGGCGCGCTTGCCGACCCGGGCGCCCGGGAAGAGCATGCTGCGGGTGCCGACGACGGCGTGCGCGCCGACCTTGACCGTGCCGATCTCCAGCCGGTCGCCGTCCAGCCAGTATCCGGACAGATCGACCTCGGACTCGACGGCCGCGCCCCGGCCCGCCTTGAGCATGCCGGTGACCGGCGGCAGCGAGTGCAGGTCCACCTCGGGCCCGATCTTGGCGCCCAGCGCCCGCGCGTACCGCTCCAGCCAGGATCCGGTCAGCGTGGTGGCCCCGCTGAACTCGGCCAGCCGCTCGGCCGTCCACAGCCGCAGATGCACGCTCCCGCCCCGTGGATACCGCCCGGGAACGAGGCCTCGCAGCAGCAGCCGCGCCCCGCCCGCCGCCACGGCGATCCGGCCGGGCGGGCTGAACAACAGCAGCGCGCCGGCCGCGAGCAGCCACCAGGGAGCGGTCGGCAGCCAGGCGTAGCCGGGCAGCAGGTTCCCCGCGGCGGCCAGGACCAGCGTCCAGCGCAGCCCGAGCAGTGTGACCAGGGGGAGGAGCAGCAGGAGCTGCAGGGCCTGGGCGCGGACCGGGACCGGCGCGACCGTCCGCCGCGCACCGTCGTCCTGCGCGGACGCCTCCAGCCGCCGGGCCAGCTTGCGCAGCACCGGCTGCTGATAGATGTCGAGGACGGCGGCGCTCGGATAGCGGGTGCGCAGCCGGGTGGTGAGCTGGGCGGCCGCCAGACTGCCGCCGCCGATCGCGAAGAAGTCGTCGGAGGCGTTGGTCACCGGGATGCCCAGGACCTCCGCCCACTGCTCGGCGAGCCAGGCCTCGGTGCCGTACAGATCGGCCTTGGGAGTCTGCACGCCCTCCAGTGGCCAGGGCAGGGCATTGCGGTCCACCTTCCCGGACGTCCGGGTCGGCAGCTCGGCGACCGGCGCGAGCAGCGGCACCAGCGCGGCCGGCAGCGCGGCCCGCAGCTTCTCGACGGCGGCCGCGTGATCCCAGCCGCCCTGCGTGACGACATAGCCGACGAGCAGCTGATTGCCGCTGCGGGCGGTGCGCACGGCGGCCGCGGCCCCCGCCACACCGGGCAGGGCCTGCAGCGCGGTGTCCACCTCGCCCAGCTCGATCCGCCGCCCGCCGAGCTTGATCTGCTCGTCGGCCCGCCCCAGGAAGATCAGCCCTTCGGGGTCGGCCTTGACCAGGTCACCGCTCCGATACGCCCGCTCCCAGCCGAGGGACTCCAGCGGCGCGTATTTCTCCGCGTCCTTCTCGGCGTCGAGATACCGTGCGAGCCCGACCCCGCCGATCACCAGCTGCCCGCTGCCGCCCATGGCAACGGGCTCACCGGCGTCATCGACGACGGCCAGCTCCCACCCGTTCAGCGGCAGCCCGATCCTGATGGGCTCCTCGCCGGTCAGCAGCGCCGCACAGGCCACCACGGTCGCCTCGGTCGGCCCGTAGGTGTTCCACACCTCGCGCCCCTCGGTGACCAGCCGCTGCGCCAGCTCGGGCGGGCAGGCCTCGCCGCCGAAGATCAGCAGTCGTACGTCGTTGAGGGTCTCGGGCTCCCACAGCGCGGCCAGCGTCGGCACCGTCGACACGACGGTGATCTCCTGCTCGACCAGCCAGGGCCCGAGATCGGCACCGCTCCTGACCTGTGACCGCGGCACCGGCACCAGACAGGCGCCGTACCGCCAGGCCAGCCACATCTCCTCGCAGGACGCGTCGAAGGCGACGGACAGCCCCGCCATGACCCGGTCGCCGGGCCCGATCGGCTCTTCCCTGAGGAACAGGGCCGCCTCGGCGTCCACGAAGGCGGCGGCACTGCGGTGCGTGACGGCGACGCCCTTGGGCTTGCCGGTGGACCCGGAGGTGAAGATGATCCAGGCGTCGTGCTCGGCACCGGGACGCGCGGCGGTAGAGCCGGGGGCACCCCGCAAGGGGGAGCCGGAGAGGCCCTGCGCGGTGACGGCGTGGTCGGCAACGGCGTCCCCGGTGACGGTGACGGCGTGCCCGGCCCCGATGACGGCCCGCACGCAGGCCTCCCCGAAGACCAGCTCGGCCCGCTCGTCCGGGTCCTCGGCGTCGACGGGGACATAGGCGGCACCGGCGGCGAGGACGGCGAGGATCGCGACGTACAGCTCATTGGTCCCCGAGGGAACGCGCACCCCGACCCTGTCCCCGAGCCGGACCCCTGCGCCCGCGAGCCGCCGGCGCAGCCGCTCCACCTCGACGGCCAGCGCACGGTAGGTGAGACACGTCGTACCGTCGTCCAGGGCGGGCTCGTCCGGATGGGACCGCACGGTCGCGTCGAAGAGGTCGACCAGGGTGCGCGGCGAGGCCGCGGGCCCCGCGGAGAACCGCGCCCGGTCGCCGAACTGCGTGCGGATCTCTTCGTCGAGCAGGCCGAGAGCGCTGCTCTCGTCTATGGCTGCCATCAGGTCCTCACGTCGGTCCGGCTGAAGTCACAAACCGAATATTTTAGTACGACGCTAGGTGCCGGCCCGGTGTCCAGCCACTTGAGACGGCCGTCCCGGCCGACCTGCGGCACCCGGCCCGACGCCCCTGAGCTGCCGTTCTTCGCGCGGTACGAGACATGCCCCACACACCGCCAAGGACCGGACATTCAGGGGCAGTTCGCGGGGAGCGGGGCCTCGGGCGGGCCCATGCGCAGGAGGCGAAGAGGGAACGCAGAAGGCCCCTGCGTGAGCAGGGGCCTTCGCTGGTGTCCGAGGGGGGACTTGAACCCCCACGCCCGATAAAGGGCACTAGCACCTCAAGCTAGCGCGTCTGCCATTCCGCCACCCGGACAAGGTGTCTGTCGTGCGGGGGAACCCTTTCGGCGGGCGTTTCCCTCGCGGCGACGAAGGAAACATTACCAGGCTTTCGGGGGTGGCTGATCACACCCCCCGCCCCGGCGGACGGTCGCGCGTGAACGGTGTGTGACGGGCCGGGACCCGTCTTGGGCCGGGGACGGGGGAGAGGGAGGATGAGGAGGACCACCAGCAGCGACAGCGCGGGAGGAAGCACGTGAGCGAGACGGACACGGCCAGGAGCGTCACCGGCGAGGACGAGGTCGTGGACCTCTGCCGCGAGCTGATCAGGTTCGACACCAGCAACTACGGCGACCACTCCGGCCCCGGCGAGCGCCGGGCCGCCGAGTGGACTGCCGAGAAGCTCGCCGAGGTCGGGCTGGAGCCGAAGATCTACGAGTCGCACCCGGGCCGCGCCTCGACCGTGGCCCGTATCGAGGGCGAGGACCCGTCCCGGCCCGCGCTGCTGATCCACGGCCACCTGGACGTCGTACCGGCCAACGCCGACGACTGGACTCACCACCCGTTCTCCGGCGAGGTCGCCGACGGGTGCGTGTGGGGGCGTGGGGCCGTCGACATGAAGGACATGGACGCCATGACTCTCGCGGTCGTGCGTGACCGGCTGCGCAGCGGCCGGCGGCCCCCTCGCGACATCGTGGTCGCCTTTCTCGCCGACGAGGAGGCCGGCGGCACCTATGGCGCCCGCCACCTGGTCGACAACCACCCCGAGCTGTTCGAGGGCGTCACCGAGGCCATCAGCGAGGTCGGCGGGTTCTCCTTCACGGTGGACGAGCAGCGCCGGCTCTATCTGGTCCAGACGGCCGAGAAGGGCATGCACTGGATGAAGCTGACCGTGGCCGGCACCGCCGGGCACGGCTCGATGATCCACCGGGACAACGCCATCACCGAGCTGTCCGAGGCCGTCGCCCGGGTCGGCCGGCACAAGTTCCCGGTGCGGGTCACCAAGACCACCCGGGCCTTCCTCGACGAGCTGGGCGACGCGCTCGGCACCGAGCTGGACCCGGAGAACATGGAGGCCACCCTCGCCAAGCTCGGCGGCATCGCCAAGCTGATCGGCGCGACCCTCAGCAACACCGCCAACCCGACCCAGCTGAACGCCGGCTACAAGGTCAACGTCATCCCGGGCGAGGCCACCGCGCACATCGACGGACGGTTCCTGCCCGGCTACGAGGAGGAGTTCCTCGGAGACCTCGACCGGCTTCTCGGCCCCAACGTCCGGCGCGAGGACGTGCATGCCGACAAGGCGGTCGAGACCGGCTTCGACGGGGCACTGGTGGAGGCCATGCAGTCCGCGCTGCTGGCCGAGGACCCCACCGCCAAGGCGATCCCCTACATGCTCTCCGGCGGCACCGACGCCAAGTCCTTCGACGACCTCGGCATTCGCGGCTTCGGCTTCGCCCCGCTGAAGCTGCCGCCGGAGCTGGACTTCGCCGGCATGTTCCACGGCGTGGACGAGCGGGTGCCGGTCGACGGGCTGCGGTTCGGGGTGCGCGTGCTGGACCGGTTCATCGACGCGTCGTGAGGTTCTGGGCCCGGATATTCGGGCGCGCGTACGGGGACGACTGGAACGGGTGAATGCGACGATCGGTTCGTAGCTTCATTAGTTCCTCCTCGTTACAGGTGATGTGACTCCGCACCTTGGGGTCGCATTGCCAACAAGGAGGAATAATGATCAAGAAGGTCGTCGCTGCTGCGGCTGCCACCGGTGGGCTGGTTCTCGCGGGCGCGGGCCTCGCCGTCGCAGACTCCGGAGCCCAGGGTGCCGCTGTGCACTCCCCGGGCGTTGTCTCCGGCAACGTCGTTCAGGCCCCCGTGCACGTCCCGGTGAACGTCTGCGGCAACACGGTCAACGTGATCGGGCTCCTGAACCCCGCCTGGGGCAACACCTGCATCAACAAGTGACGACTACCTCCTGAGGGGGGCGTCTTTTTCGAGCCGTCGGCCTCGGAGCGCGTGTCATGTGCTCCGGGGCCGACCGGTCTCATGCGCGGATACATGATCCGCGAGGTTCGCAGCGCAACGCAATGCAATGCGACGCAATCGCGAGGCACAGCAGGATCGAAGGCAGGGGAAATCAGAAAATGCGACAGGGCACCCGCAAGGGCCTGATGACGATGGCGGCGGCCACCGGTGTGATCGCCGCCGCGAGCGGCTATGCCCACGCAGACGCGGGCGCGTTCGGCAGCGCCGCCGGCTCGCCCGGCGTACTGTCCGGCAACACCGTGCAGGTGCCGGTGCATGCGCCGGTGAACGTGTGCGGCAACACCGTGAACGTCGTCGGGCTGCTCAACCCGGCCGTGGGGAACAAGTGCGCCAACGACGGCGGTACTTCGCAGGGACACGGCGGCTCCGGCGGTTCCGGCGGTTCGGGCGGCTCGCACGCGGGCGGCCGCACCTCGGGCTCGCCCGGCGTCGGCTCCGGCAACACCGTGCAGGTACCGATCGACGCACCGGTGAACGTCTGCGGCAACAGCGTGAACGCCATCGGGGTCGGCAACGCCACCACGGACAACGACTGCGCCAACGGAGGCGGCGGCCACCAGGGGCAGCCTCCGGGCGGCGGCCAGGGAAACCCGCCCGGCCAGCCGGGCCACCCTGGTCACCCCGGGCACCCGGGGCACCCGGGCCATCCCGGTCACCCGGGTCATCCTGGCCACCCGGGTCACCCGGGCCACCCCGGTCACCCGGGTAACCCGACGACCCCGCCCGGCAAGGGCGGTCACACACCCCACGGTCCCCAGGGGTCCCACGGGTCCACGCCGGTCAACCAGCAGGGCGGCCGCTCCACCCAGCCCCTGACCAACGGCCAGCTCGCACACACCGGCAGCGATGTGCCGGTGGGCCTCGTGCTGCCCGTCGGCGCGGGCGCGCTCCTCGCGGGCGCGGTGCTCTACCGCAAGGCGCGGGCCACGGCGTAGGTACGGCAAACGGAGCGGGCCCCGCCATCCCGGCGGGGCCCGCTCCGTTCAGCTGTGTCCAGGCTCACCACGTGGCGCGCACCTGGCGGATGATCCGTCGGCGCAACCGCACCCTGCGGCTGCCGTCACGCAGCAGGCTCAGTCGGTCCAACTCCCAGTGTCCGTACTCGGCATGGTCCGTCAGTAGACGTGTGGCCTCCTTGCGGGACACCCCGCGCGGCACATACACGTCGACAAATTCGTATTCCGGCATCGCATCTATTGTGCGGGCTGGGGCCCGGTACGGATAGCGTCTGCACTATGTCTGATGCTGCGCAGCCCACCGCTGCCGAGGTACGCGCCGCCGCCGAGGCGGTCAAGACCGCCCTCGATCGTCATCTGGCGGCCGTCGAACGCAGGTCGGGGGAGGACGACCCGGCTGTCTTTGAGGCGTTCAACCAGCTGGCCGCGGCCGCCGAGGTGTACGACGAGCTGCTCTACGACCGCTATGACGAGGTCACGCCCTTCGAGATCCCCGGGTCGGAGGAGCTGCCGCCGTATGCCGGCCCCGAGGAACCGAACGCGATCAGTGTGCTGATCCGCCGTGACTACGCCGTGGCGGAACCGCAGCGGCTGCTGGCGCAGGCCCAGCGGGTCGAGGCGGCGGAGTACGAGGCCGCCGGCGGCCTGACCGAGGATGCCGCCAGTACGGTTCCTGGGGCGCTCGGGATCCTGTTCGGCGAGTTCGAACCGGACGAGATCGCCTCCCGGCACAAGGAGTTCGGCCTGGAGGAGGGCGACTCCACGCTCTGGGTCACCGCGGCGGACGAGGCACCCGAGGCGGGCGAGTGGCTGGATGCGCCGTTCGACCACATCGACTCGCAGAGTGTGGTGTGCCGGTTCGACGTGAGCGCGGTGTTCGACGACGACGTCTCCGACGAGGAGGACGATCTCGAGTTCGTCGAGGACGAGGAACTGGAGCCGCTGGACACCGAGAAGTAGTGCGGTGACGGCGGTGCCGAGTCCGGCAGTGCCAGGTCCGGCGGTGCCGGGTGGCCTGGGGCCGGTTCGGCACCGCCGGACTCCGCCGTCGTGGCTGAGCGCCGCGATGGCGGAGAGGGCGGGCGGACAGAGAGTCAGTCGTTCGGGACCTGGGTGCGCAGCAGGGTCTGCAAGCGGGTCGTGCGTGGCTTGGCCGGTGTCTCCGCCACCGCCTTCGGCAGGGCCTGTTCCACCCCGTGGACCACGGACAGATGCCGCTCCGCCCGGCCGAACGCCGTGTACACCCAGGGTCTGCTGAGCGCCTGCGCCGCGTCGCCGGGCAGCACCACGACCGCCGCCGGCCAGCGGGCGCCCACCGCCTGGTGCGCGGTCAGTGCCCAGCCGTGCCGCACGGCGCCCTCCACCCGCTCGCGCGGTACGACCACCGGGGCGCCCGCGCACATCAGATGCAGCCCGTCCGCGTCGGCCTTGACCACCACGCCCGGCACCGTACGGCCCGGGGCGGGGGAGTAGGCGATCCGGTCGCCGGGGTCGAAGCCGCCGAAGCGGCCGGGGCCGGGGTTGAGGCGTTCCTTCAGCGCGGAGTTGAGGGCACGGGTGCCCGCGGCGCCGCCGTGTCCCGGGGCGATCACCACGGTCTGGTCGGCCGGGATCCCGATCGCCCGTGGCACCGAGTCCGCGACCAGCTGGACCGTCCGGTGCACGGCCTCGCCGGCGTCCCGCACCGGGACGATGACGATCTCCTTGCCCGGTGCGGCGACCTGGTTCAGCTCGCCGGCGCCGATACCGGAGACCAGCTCGCCGATCGGGCCCGGGTCGGGGATACGCGAGGCGATCTGCGGGCAGGCGCGGGCGGCGAGCAGATCGGCGAAGACCCGCCCGGGACCGGCCGACCACAGCACCGCCGGGTCACCGCTGAGCACCAGCCGGGCCCCGTCGGGCAGCGACTCCACCAGCATCGCGGCGCTCTCCACGTCGAGCTGCGGGGCGTCCAGCACGATCAGCAGGTCCAGTTCCAGCGCGCCGTCCGTGTCCCGCCCCGGTCCCTCGGTGCCGGACAGCAGACCGGCGATCGTACCCACGCTGTGCTCCGCCGGGTCCGCCCCTGGCTGCGGGGTGAGGCGGTGGCGTCCGTCGGGCGTGTGGCAGACGGCGAACGCCCGCAGGCCCGCGGTGCGCGCGGCGCCGAGCAGCGCGGCCGGCTCGGTCCGGGCCGCCTCCCCGCCGGTGTGCAGCACCAGGCCGTGTCCGGCCACCGCCCGGACCAGCTCGGCCGCCCCGCCGGAGACGGCGTCGGCGGCCGTCCGCCAGGCCTGGTCGGTCTCCTTGGACAGCGAGTTGACCAGCCGGGCCAGGCCGTCGGCGAGGCTCTCCTCGGCCAGCGCGTACCGTTCCAGGCCGACGAGGACCCGGACCGGGCGCTCCTCCTCGCCCTCTTCCGTCTGCTGCGGGGCAGCGGCTCCCGGTTCCTCCAGGGCGTCCTGGAAGGCCAGAGCCTCGCCCTCCGCAAGCGTGCTCTGCACCGCAGTGTCCGGGTCCGGCACGTTCTGCCGGCCGAGCGCCGCGGCGAGCGTGGGCAGCTCCAGCGCGGTGTGCCCGGCCAGGGCCGCCTGCTCCAGCAGCCAGACGGTGAGGGCGCGGCCCCGCCGCTCGTCGCCCGGACCGCAGGCGGCGCCGAGCAGCGCCCGTGCGAACCCGTCGGCCTGGTCGGGTCGTACGCCACTGATCCGCAGCAGGTGCCAGGGGTCCTCGCGCAGCGCCGCATCGGCGCCCTCGCCGAGAGCCGTGGCCACCTGGGGAGCCAGGGCCTCGGGCGCGCCGCCCTCGGCCAGCACCCGGCGGATGCTCTCCACCGTCTCCGGTGCGGGGGCGCCGGGGGTGACGGCGGCCGGGGCGGGCGCGGGCTGCGGCCGGCGTACGGGCTCCGGGGCCGGGCGGCGTGGCGCCGGAGCAGGCTCGGCGAACGCCGTGGCCACCGGCTTCTCGCCGCTCTCCACCGCCCGCACCGCCGCGAGCAGGTCGGCCGCCGTGCCGCTGAGCTTGGCGCCGCTCTCGATCGGGCTCTTCTTCTCCGCCTTGCGCCGCTCGATCCGCTCCCGCTCGACCCGCTGCGCCGCCAACTCGGCCTCCGCCTCGGACACCTGGGCCCCACCTGCGCCCTCGCCACCGCGGTCGCCGTCCGAACCGCCCTGGCCCTCGGCCCCGTCCGCGCTCGCGCCAGTACCCACGCCGTCGTCCGCACTCGCGCCCGCGCCGGTGTCCTCGCCGTCGGCCCCGTCCGTGTCGGACACCTGGGCCCCGGCGCCGTCACCACCGCCGGCTCCGCCTGCGCCCTCGCCCCTGCGGTCGCCGCCCGAACCCTCACCGCCGTCCGAACCGCCCTGGCCCTCGGCTCCGTCCGCGCCGTCCTCGCCCGCGCCGATGTTCTCGGCCCCGTGTGCGCCGGCGCCTGTGCTGCCCTCGCCTTCGGCACCGTCCTTCTCGGTGCCGTCCGCACGGCTCCCCTCGGGCGTGGGCGGGGTGACCCCGCGCGAGGCCTCGGGTGTGTCCGGTGTCCCCGGCCCGGCTTCCTCCGTGGTCTCCGGCTCCGTGCTCACAGCGTGCTCCAGTCGTGATCGGGATAGCGGTGCACGGGCGCCGACACATCGTCCAGCGCCCGGCAGATCTCGTCAGGAAGACTAAGGGCCTCCACTGACAACGCAGCCGTGAGCTGCTGCGCGTTGCGCGCGCCGAGAATCGGCGCGGCCACGCCGGGCCGGTCCCGGACCCAGGCGAGGGCCACCTGGAGCGGGGTGACGGCGAGCCCGTCGGCGGCCGTCGTCACCGCGTCCACGATGCGGGAGGCCGTGTCGTCCAGATACGGCTCCACGAACGGGGCCAGGTGCTCGGAGGCGCCGCGCGAGTCCGGCGGAGTGGTGTGCCGGTACTTCCCGGTCAGGACGCCCCGGCCGAGCGGCGAGGAGGGCAGCAGGCCGACGCCGAGGTCCAGCGCGGCGGGCAGCACCTCACGCTCCACGCCCCGCTGCAGCAGCGAGTACTCCAGCTGCGTGCTGGCCAGCCGGGTCCGGACGCCGGGCGCCGCGAGCTGCCAGGTGGCCGCCTTGGCGAGCTGCCAGCCGCAGAAGTTGGAGACCCCGGCGTAGCGGGCGCGGCCGCTGCTCACCGCTATGTCGAGGGCCTGGAGCGTCTCCTCCAACGGGGTGTCGGGGTCGTAGGCATGGACGTGCCACAGGTCGACGTACTCCGTGCCCAGGCGGGTCAGGGAGGCGTCGAGCGCGGCGAGCAGATGGCCGCGGGAGCCGTCGAAGCGGCGGTCGGGGTCGGGGACGCTGCCCGCCTTGGTGGAGATCACCAGGTCCCGGCGCGGCACCAGGCCGTCCATCAGCTGTCCGAGCAGATACTCCGCCTCGCCGTCGCCGTACACGTCCGCGGTGTCGACCAGTGTGCCGCCGGCTTCCCAGAACGCCTTCAGCATGTCCGCGGCGTCGTGCTCGTCGGTGTCCCGGCCCCAGGTGAGGGTGCCGAGTCCGATCCGGGACACGCGCAGGCCGGTACGGCCGAGATGCCTCTGCTCCATGCGGGCGAGATTACTGGCCAGAACGCGCGCGGTGGATGGCCTGTGGATAACCAAGTTGGTTGCGGGGCGCCCGGTGCCGTGGCCCAGGTACTGCCCTGACGCCCACCCCCGCGCTATGGTCGGCCCCACAGGGACGTTACTGATCGGTAAGGGGAAGGCATGCGGCTCGGGATCAACCTCGGCTACTGGGGTGCCGGGATGGACGGGGACAATCTGGCGGTCGCGCAGGAGGCCGACCGGCTGGGCTTCTCGGTGTGCTGGGCCGCCGAGGCATACGGCTCCGACGCGGCGACGGTCCTGTCCTGGGTCGCCGCGCAGACCGAGCGCATCGACGTCGGCTCGGCCATCTTCCAGATCCCGGCCCGCCAGCCCGCGATGACGGCGATGACGGCGGCCACCCTCGACTCGCTGTCCGGCGGCCGCTTCCGGCTCGGCCTCGGCGTCTCCGGCCCGCAGGTCTCCGAGGGCTGGTACGGCGTCAAGTTCGACAAGCCGCTGGCCCGCACCCGCGAGTACGTGGAGATCGTGCGCAAGGCGATGACCCGGGAGCGCCTGACGTACGAGGGCGAGCACTGGACGCTGCCGCTGCCGGGCGGTCCGGGCAAGCCGATCAAGCTGACCGTGCACCCGCAGCGCGAGCACATCCCGCTCTACATCGCCGCGATCGGCCCGAAGAACCTGGAGCAGACCGGCGAGATCGCCGACGGCGCCCTGCTGATCTTCCCCTCCGCCGACCACCTGGAGGACACCACGCTCAAGTACCTGCGCGCCGGCCGCGAGAAGGCAGGCAAGACGCTCGAAGGGTTCGACGTGTGCCCGACCCTGCCGCTGGCCGTCGGGGACGACAAGGACGTGGCCCGCCTCGCCGACACCTTCCGTCCCTACACGGCGCTGTACGTCGGCGGCATGGGCAGCGCCAAGCAGAACTTCTACAACCAGCTCGCCCAGCGCATGGGATACGAGAAGGAGGCCGCCGAGATCCAGCAGAAGTACCTGTCCGGCGACAAGCAGGGCGCCGCGGCCGCGATCCCGCAGGCCCTCATCGACAACACGACGCTGCTGGGCTCCGTCGACCGGATCGCCGACCGGATGAAGGCCTACGCCGCGGCCGGTGTCACCACCCTCAGCCTGTCGCCCGCCGGCTTCACACTGGAGGAGCGGCTCGCCTCCCTGCGCGCCGGCAGCGAGGCCCTGGAACGCGCCGGACTCGCCTAGGGACAGCATCAGCGGCCGTGGTGGGGGCTCGGGGGTCTTCCCCGCCACGGCCGTCACTGGGAACAACGCGCCGGGCATCGCGCGGTTACGACGCCCGCGTTCCTTCTTTCGGCCGAGTCATCAGACATCCGTGTTGCTGCTTCCAACTGCCCGCATTTGACTCGTTCTTTGCGGAATGCCGCGAAGGGCGCTGAATGTCGCGGAATGCTGAGGAACCGTCCGGAGGGGTGGCGTCCATGCTGTCGGCCAGGAGTCTGTGCCAGGAGATCCTCGACCATGACGAGTCGCTCCGGCCCTTCTGCTCCATCGCCGCCAGCGGGGAGTCGCAGGGCGGCTGGGAGAATCACGGACGCATCTTCCACGCCCTGCTGAAGAAGCGCGGGCTCACCCCGGTCGCCGTACCGCCTGAGACCGACTACACGATGCTCCTGGAGCGGCACGGCGTCGGCCTCGCCCACGACAAGCTCCGCCGGTACTTCGGCGACCATCCCGAGGTCGGCAAGGCCGTCCGCATGATCTCGGACGACGAGGACAACCACCTCGCCTGCACCCACGAGGAACTGCTGCGGTTCGCCGCCGGGCACGGCCGGCTGATCCAGCGCAGCCTGCGCGCCTGCGCGCTCGCCGAGACCCGCGTCCACCGGGACGTCAGCCTCGCCGTCATGGCCCACATGGGCCGCATCCTCGGCTGGCCGAAGGCGAAGTCCGTCGTACTCTCGGCCGGCATCCACGTGGTGTACGGCTATGAGCGCCTCGTCGGCCGGCGCCGCATGCCCGTCCTCCGCCTGACCGAGCGCCGCGACGCCCTCGGCGGCCCCGCAGCCCCCGCCCACGAGTTCGCCTGAGCCGCAGCGGGGCCCTCACAGCCAGCCGCGCCCCTTCAACAGCCGGTACAGCAGCACCTCCAGGGCCGCCATCAGCAGGATCACCGCCGGGTACGACCACAGCCAGTGCAGCTCCGGCATGTTGTCGAAGTTCATGCCGTAGATACCCGCGATCATCGTGGGGACCGCGGCCATCGCCGCCCACGAGGAGATCTTCCGCATGTCGTCGTTCTGCCGCACGCTCATCTGCGCCAGATGCGCCGCCAGGACGTCCGACACCAGCCGGTCCAGGGCCTCCACGGACTCGTTCACCCGCATCAGATGGTCGCCGACGTCCCGGAAGAACGGGCGCGCCTTGTCGTGCACGAAGGGCACCGTGGCGCCGAACGGTCCGGTGCCCGCCAGCCGGGTCAGCGGCAGCGCCAGCGGGCCGGTGGCCCGGCGGAACTCCAGGATCTGCCGTTTGAAGCCGTAGATCCGGGACGCGGTGTGCCGCGAGCCGCCGCCCTCCGGCCGGAACACCTCCGCCTCCAGCTCCTCCAGATCGTTCCCCAGCTCCGTCGCCACCTCCAGATAGTGGTCGACAATCGCGTCGGAGATCGCGTACAGCACGGCGGTCGGGCCCTTGTCGAGCATCTCCGGCTCCTCCTCCAGGCGGTGCCGTACGGCGGCCAGGGGCGAAATCTCGCCGTGGCGGACGGTGACCACGAAGCAGTCGCCGATGAAGACCATGATCTCGCCGGCCGAGACGGTGTCACTGTCCGCGTCGTACGCGACCGGCTTCAGCACCATGAACAGCGAGTCGTCGTAGACCTCCAGCTTGGGCCGCTGATGCGCGTTGAGGGCGTCCTCGACCGCCAGCGGATGCAGCGCGAACTCCTGGGTGACCAGGTCGAACTCGCGCTCGGACGGCTCGTACAGGCCGATCCACACGAACCCGCCCGCCGCCCGCGCCTCGGCGAGCGCGTCGGACAGGTCCTCCGGGCCCTCGGTGCGGTGCCCGTGCCGGTAGATGGCGCAGTCGACGATCACGGAGCGCATTCTCCCCTCGCCCGGTCACCCATGCATGTGATGATGCGCCTACCCTGGGCCGCATGCCCACGCTGATCCTCGTCAGGCACGGACGTTCCACCGCCAACACCTCCGGGGTGCTCGCCGGCTGGACGCCCGGCGTCGCCCTCGACGAGCGTGGCGCCGCACAGGCCGCCGCGCTGCCCGCACGGCTCGCCGGGCTGCCGATCTCCGAGGTCGTCACGAGCCCCCTGCAGCGCTGCCAGGAGACCCTGCGGCCGCTCCTCGAGGCCCGCCCGGAACTGCGCGCCCACACCGACGAACGGATCGGGGAGTGCCACTACGGCGACTGGTCCGGCCGCAAGCTCGCCGAGCTGATGGACGAACCGCTGATGGAGATCGTCCAGGCCCACCCGTCGGCCGCCGCGTTCCCCGGCGGCGAGTCCCTGCGCGCCATGCAGACCCGCGCCGCCGAGGCCGTACGCGAGTGGAACGCGCGCGTGGAGCGCGATCACGGCACCGACGCCGTCTACCTGATGTGCTCCCACGGTGACATCATCAAATCCCTGGTCGCCGACGCCCTCGGCCTCCACCTCGACCTGTTCCAGCGAATCTCCGTGGAACCGTGTTCCGTCACCGCGATCCGCTACACCCGCCTCCGGCCGTTTCTCGTTCGCCTCGGCGACACCGGGGATTTCGCCTCACTCGCCCCGCGCGAGGAAGCCGGTGAGGGCGACGCACCGGTCGGGGGTGGTGCGGGCGCACCGTGATCGTCTGCCGCAGTAGGGTGAAGCGGTCCGCACCGGTCCGCACCGTCGCGCATCCGCCCGCTGAGACTTCCGCACCGCTGAAACTCTCGAATCCAATGGAGACAGGACGTGTCCCGTCAGGTGTTCCTCTACGACCCGCCGGACCGCTTCGTGGCCGGCACGGTCGGACTGCCCGGACGCCGTACGTTCTTCCTCCAGGCCATCGCAGGCTCCCGGGTGACCAGCGTGGCTCTGGAGAAGACCCAGGTGGCCGCGCTCGCCGAACGCATGGACGAACTGCTCGACGAGGTCGTACGGCGTAGCGGCGGCAGCGCCTCCGTCCCCGCCGTGGCGCCCACCGAGGTCGCCGACACCGCCCCGCTGGAGACCCCGATCGAGGAGGAGTTCCGCGTCGGCACCATGGCGCTGGCCTGGGACGGCGAGGAACAGCGCATGATCGTCGAGGCGCAGGCCCTGGTCGAGCTGGACGCCGACACCGAGGAGGACCTCGCCGAGGCCGAGGAGCGGCTGCTCCAGGACGAGGAGAACGGGCCCCCGATGCTGCGGGTCCGGCTGACCGGCGCGCAGGCCAGGGCCTTCGCCAAGCGCGCCCTCGACGTCGTCAACGCCGGGCGGCCGCCGTGTCCGCTGTGCAGCCTCCCGCTCGATCCGGAAGGACACGTATGTCCGCGCCAGAACGGATACCGCCGCGGAGCGTGACCGCCGCCGACACCGGGGCCGACACGGCCGCCGCCGAGTTGCTCGCGCGCGGTGAGCTGACCGTGCGCGGCCGGATCCGCGAGGCCTCCAACGCGGCGCTGTTCTGCACGATCGCCCTGGACGGCCGGGAAGCCTCCTGCATCTACAAGCCGGTGGCCGGGGAGCGCCCGCTGTGGGACTTCCCCGACGGCACCCTGGCCGGCCGCGAGGTGGCCGCCTACGAGGTCTCCGAGGCCGCCGGCTGGGGGCTGGTCCCGCCGACCGTGCTGCGCGACGGGCCCTACGGCGAGGGCATGTGCCAGCTGTGGATCGACGTCCAGGCCGAGGCGGAGCTGCTCGCCCTGGTCGAGGCCGAGGAACCGGAGCCGGGCTGGAAGGCGATCGGCCTGGCCGAGGTCGGCGGGGGCCGCACCGCGCTCCTCGTGCACGCCGACGACGAGCGGCTGCGCCGGCTCGCCGTCCTCGACGCGGTGATCAACAACGCCGACCGCAAGGGCGGCCATCTGCTGCCCACCCCCGACGGCCGGCTCTACGGCATCGACCACGGCGTCACCTTCAACGTCGACGACAAGCTCCGCACGCTGCTGTGGGGCTGGGCCGGGGAGCCGCTGACCGCCGAGGCCGTCGACGTCCTCGGGGGACTGCGGGGAGCCCTCGGCGGGCCGCTGGGCGAGCGGCTGACCGGCTTGATCACCCCGGCTGAGATCGACGCCACACGCGCGCGTGTCGACGCCCTGCTCACCGCGGGAGTCCACCCCGAGCCGAGCGGGGAATGGCCGGCCATCCCCTGGCCACCGGTGTGAACCCACCCGGCGTGAACCCCCGGGTGTGAGGACGGTCGGCGGTCCCGGCCGAGCCGGTCAGCACATCGGCCGCCGACATGCAAGAACGCCTAACAGGCCATCCGGCGCGATCCCGTTCGTATACGCAGCCGACGGCCGGTTAGGCTCATGTACATGCATGCCTGGCCCGCTTCCGAGGTCCCCGCCCTGCCTGGTCAGGGCCGCGACCTGAGGATCCACGACACCGCGACCGGCGGACTCGTCACCCTCGACCCCGGTCCCGTCGCCCGTATCTATGTCTGCGGCATCACGCCGTACGACGCGACCCACATGGGGCACGCGGCGACCTACAACGCGTTCGACCTCGTGCAGCGCGTGTGGCTCGACACCAAGCGGCAGGTCCACTACGTCCAGAACGTCACCGATGTCGACGATCCGCTGCTGGAGCGCGCGGAGCGGGACGGCGTCGACTGGGTCGCCCTCGCCGAGAAGGAGACGGCCCTCTTCCGCGAGGACATGACCGCCCTGCGCATGCTCCCGCCCCAGCACTACATAGGCGCCGTAGAGGCGATACCCGGCATCGTCCCGCTCGTGGAGCGGCTGCGCGAACTCGGCGCGGCCTACGAGCTGGAGGGCGACATCTACTTCTCCGTCGAGTCCGACAGCCATTTCGGCTCGGTCTCTAACCTCGACGCGGCCGCCATGCGGCTGCTGTCCGCCGAGCGCGGCGGCGACCCGGACCGCCCGGGCAAGAAGAACCCCCTCGACCCGATGCTGTGGATGGCCGCCCGCGAGGGCGAGCCCAGCTGGGACGGCGGCTCCCTCGGCCGCGGCCGGCCCGGCTGGCACATCGAGTGCGTGGCCATCGCCCTCGACCACTTCGGCATGGGCTTCGACGTCCAGGGCGGCGGCTCCGACCTCGCCTTCCCGCACCACGAGATGGGCGCCTCGCACGCCCAGGTGCTCACCGGCGAGTTCCCCATGGCCAAGACGTACGTGCACGCCGGCATGGTCGCCCTGCACGGCCAGAAGATGTCCAAGTCCAAGGGCAACCTGGTCTTCGTCTCGCAGCTGCGCCGCGACGGCGTCGACCCGGCCGCCATCCGCCTCGCCCTGCTGTCCCACCACTACCGCGCCGACTGGGAGTGGACCGACGAGGTCCTGCGGGACGCCATGGCCCGCCTGGACCGCTGGCGCGCCGCCGTCTCCCGCCCCGACGGCCCGTCCGCCGACGCTCTCGTCGAGGAAATCCGCGGGGCCCTGGCGAATGACCTCGACGCGCCCGCCGCGCTGGCCGCGGTGGACCGCTGGGCACAGCGGCAGGAGACGGAGGGCGGCACCGACACGGGCGCACCGGGCGTGGTGACGCGGGCGGTGGACGCGCTGCTGGGAGTGGCTCTCTAAGCCGCCGCGCAGGGCCGCGCCCCGGTCCCCCATCGCGGCACCACGGAGAAGGGGCGGTTCCCGACACGGGAACCGCCCCTTCTCCGTACCCTCAGTCCTCCGGGTCGTCCTCGTCGTCGCCCTTGAGGTCGTTGCCCTTCGAACCGCCGGAACCGCCGGGGGCATTCGGCGGACGCGTCTTCCCGCTCGGGTTGTCCCGCAGCCAGGAGCCGCTGTCCCCGCCGTCCGCCGTCGCATGCCCGCCCGGAGGGGGCGGGCTGACGTCCCGGCGCCGCAGATACCGCTCGAACTCGCGGGCGATCGCCTCACCCGACGCCTCCGGCAGCTCCGCGGTGTCCCGGGCCTCCTCCAGCGTCTGGACGTACTCGGCGACCTCGCTGTCCTCGGCGGCCAGCTGGTCCACACCGACCTGCCAGGCCCGCGCGTCCTCGGGCAGTTCGCCCTGCGGGATGCGCAGGTCCAGCAGATCCTCCAGGCGGTTGAGCAGCGCCAGCGTGGCCTTGGGGTTGGGCGGCTGGGAGACGTAGTGCGGTACGGCCGCCCACAGCGACACCGCCGGGACGCCGGCGTGCGCACACGCCTCCTGCAGGACGCCGACGATGCCCGTCGGGCCCTCGTACTTGGTCTCCTCCAGATCCATCCGCTGGGCCAGGTCCGGGTCGGACGTGACCCCGCTGACCGGCACCGGACGCGTGTGCGGGGTGTCACCGAGCAGCGCGCCCAGAATGACCACCAGCTCCACGCCCAGCTCGTGCGCGAAGCCGAGCAGCTCGTTGCAGAACGAGCGCCAGCGCATGGACGGTTCGATGCCGCGGACCAGCACCAGGTCACGCGGCTTCTCGCCGCCGACCCGCACCACCGACAGCCTTGTCGTCGGCCAGGTGATCTTGCGCACACCGCCGTCCATGAACACCGTGGGGCGGTTCACCTGGAAGTCGTAGTAGTCCTCGGCGTCCAGCGCCGCGAACACCTCGCCCTTCCATTCGCGTTCCAGATGCGCGACCGCCGTGGAGGCGGCGTCGCCGGCATCGTTCCAGCCCTCGAACGCGGCCACCATGACTGGGTCGATCAGCTCGGGAACCCCCTCCAGCTCGATCACCCAGTGCCTCCTTCCGACGTGCCCTCGCTTGACTCACCAACCTTACGGCGTCCGGCGGGGGCGCCCGCAGCCCCCTTGCGTGGGGGAGTGACCGGATCACTGCCCCGATCACCCCCCTCGGACACCCGGCATTCACACTCGGGCGAGTGGCCGATCCGGGGGACGCGGGCCGCATCTGACATGCGGCTACCGCCGCGCGGGCGTGACCGGACACCACGAAGCGGAACCCGCGGGACGACCGGCACTCCTACTGCGCCGTCGGCCGGACTCACAGAGTGGACCGCAGCCACTGCTCCACACTCGCGATGTGCACGGTCGCCCAGGAGCGGGCCGCCTCCGCGTCCCGGTCGCGCAGCGCGGCCAGGATCGCCCGGTGTTCGCGCAGGGTGCGGCCCACCGCGTCCTCCTGGGTCAGACCCCGCCAGATCCGGGCCCGTGTGGTCGGCCCCGACAGGCCGTCCAGCAGGGAGCACAGCACCGAGTTGCCCGCGCCGCGCACGATCCCGCGGTGGAACTCCAGGTCGGCGGCGACCAGCTGCTCCACCGAGGGTTCCTCGCCCAGCGCGTCCAACTGGGCGTCCAGGGCGTCCAGTTGCTGCTCGCTGATCCGCAGGGCCGCCGTCGCCGTCGCGGCCGGCTCCAGGATCCGGCGCACCGCCAGGAACTCCAGCACGGTGTCGTCGCGGTGGAAGTCCACGACGAAACTCATCGCCTCCAGCAGCAGCTGCGGATCGAGGCTGGTGACATAGGTGCCGTCGCCCTGGCGCACGTCCAGGATCCGGATCAGCGACAGGGCCCGTACGGCTTCCCGCAGCGAGTTGCGGGACAGGCCCAGCTCCGCCGCCAGCTCGCTCTCCTTGGGCAGCCGGTCGCCGGGGCGCAGCGCACCGGAGACGATCATGTCCTTGATCTTCTCGATCGCCTCGTCGGTGACTGCCATGCCCGGCCTCCTGTCGCCCGCCCCATGCCTCAGACATCGGATGTCTCAGCACATTATGCGGCCGGCCCTCATATGGCCGGGCCGTCGAACCACTCCTTGCCGTCCGCCCAGTGCCGCACCCAGCCGGCGAAGCCCGGCCCGGCCGTGGTGTGTCCGAACTCCGCGCCGAACGGAACCGCGCCCTCACCGGTGATCTGCCATATGTGACCCCGGTGGGGACCGCTCACGATCAGATGCCAGTCCATGCCGCAGCCGTCCGTGCCCAGCACGATCGAACCGTTGCCGGCGACCTGCTCTATGACGGCCTCCGGATCCTCGTACCCCCCGTCGTCCTCCTCCCACAGCCACATCCGGGTGAGGGGGAACGGCTCGGTCAGCCGCTGCTTGCCGCCGCCCTCGGCCAGTGCCACCAGACCGTACTCCGGCGGCCCCTGGAGCGATCCGTCCGTCACCTCCGCCACGCACGTCCGGTACGGCTCCGGCAGTATCACCCCGTGCTCCGCCTCGAAGGCCCGCACCGCCTCCCAGCCCAGCGCCGATTCGCCCCCGTCGTCGACACCGAACGCCTCGCGCAGGGCCGCGAGTTCCGACGGATCCACGTGATCGTTGTTCATGCCCCCATGGAAGCACCCGGCACTGACAACGCCCCCGAGCAGGCGAAAGGGGCCGCCCCACCGCGGTGGAACAGCCCCTGTGCCGTGCCCGGTTACTTCTTGCCGAGCATGTCCTGCACCTTGGCGCGGACCTCGTCCGTGGCCAGGCCCCGGATGGTCAGCGTCGTCCGGCGGCGCAGCACGTCGTCCGGCGTCTCGGCCCACTCGTGGTCGCGGGCCCAGACGACCTGCGCCCAGATCTCCGGGGCGTCGGGGTGGACGCGCTCGGCCAGGTCAGGGTTCTCGTTCGCCAGGCGGGCGATGTCGAAGGCCAGCGAACCGTAGTGCGTCGCGAGGTGCTTGGCGGTGTCGGCGGCCATGCGCGGACCCGGAGCCGGGTGGTCCACCAGCAGCCGGTGCGCGACCGCGCGCGGGTTGGCGACACCGGGCAGCGGCAGCTTCTTCGGCAGCGAGGAGATCGGTTCGAAGTCGTCGCCCAGCGGGTGGCCCGGCAGCGCCTCCAGCTTCTGCATCACGGTACGGCCGATGTGCCGGAACGTCGTCCACTTGCCGCCCGCGACGGACAGCATGCCGCCCTTGCCCTCGGTCACCACGGTCTCGCGCTTGGCCTTGGCGGTGTCGCCGGGGCCGCCCGGCAGCACCCGCAGACCGGCGAACGCGTAGGTGATGAGGTCACGCTTGAGCTGCTGGTCGCGCACGGAGAACGCGGCCTCGTCCAGGATCTGGGCTATGTCCTTCTCGTTGACGTCGACGTCCGCCGGGTCGCCCTCGTACTCCTCGTCGGTCGTACCGAGCAGGAGCATGTCCTCCCAGGGGAGGGCGAAGGTGATCCGGTACTTGTCGATGGGGGTCGCCAGCGCGGCCTTCCACGGGGAGGTCCGCTTCAGGACCAGGTGCGCGCCCTTGGACAGGCGGATCGACGGCGCCGCGTTCGGGTCCTCCAGCTTGCGCAGGTGGTCCACCCAGGGGCCGGTCGCGTTCAGCACCAGACGGGCGTTGACCCCGAACTCCGCACCGGAGAGCCGGTCCTTGAGCTCGGCGCCGGTGACCCGGCCCTTGGTGAAGCGCAGGCCGGTGACCTCGGCATGGTTGAGGACGACGGCGCCCGCCTCGACGGCCGCACGGACCGTCATCAGCGCCATGCGCGCGTCGTTCATCTGGTCGTCGCCGTACACGGCCACGGCCTTGAGGTTCTCGGTGCGCAGCTCGGGCACGTCCTGCGCCGCCCGGGCGGGGGAGAGCAGGTGGCCGACGCCGTCGCCGAACGCGGAGAGCGCGGAGTAGGCGAAGACGCCCGCGCCGAGCTTCGCCGCGCCGTGCGGCCCGCCCTTGTACACGGGGAGGTAGAAGGTGAGCGGGTTCGCCAGGTGGGGGGCCACCTGGCGGGAGACCGCACGGCGCTCGAAGTGGTTCTCCGCCACCAGCTTCACCGCGCCGGTCTGCAGATAGCGCAGACCGCCGTGGAGCAGCTTGGAGGAGGCGGAGGAGGTGGCGCCGGCGAAGTCGCCGGCGTCGACCAGAGCCACCCTCAGGCCGGACTGCGCGGCGTGCCAGGCGGTGGAGATGCCCAGGATGCCGCCGCCGATCACCAGAAGGTCGTACGACGCCTTGGAGAGCTGCTCCCGGGTCTCGGCGCGGCTCGGGTTGGAGCCGGAGGCCGGGTGCGTCCCGAGGGCAGGCACGGACTGCAGGGTGGACTGACTGGTCATGTCGGGTACTTACTCCTCGTCAGAGCCGATCTGTGGGGCAGCTCAGCTCTCGTCCTCGATCCAGCCCATGGTCCGGTCGACGGCCTTGAGCCAGTTCTTGTACTCACGGTCGCGGGTCTCCGCGTCCATGCGGGGGGTCCACTCGGCGGCCCGGCGCCAGTTGGCGCGCAGTTCGTCGGTGCTGGACCAGAAGCCGACGGCGAGGCCGGCGGCGTAGGCGGCGCCGAGGCAGGTGGTCTCGGCGACCATCGGGCGCACCACGGGCGCGTCCAGGACGTCGGAGAGCGTCTGCATCAGCAGGTTGTTGGCGGTCATGCCACCGTCGACCTTGAGGGCCACCAGCTCGTCGCCGGAGTCCTTCACCATGGCGTCGGCGATTTCCCGGGTCTGCCAGGCGGTGGCCTCCAGGACGGCGCGCGCGAGGTGCGCCTTGGTGACGTACCGGGTCAGACCGGCGATCACACCGCGGGCGTCGGAACGCCAGTGCGGGGCGAACAGACCGGAGAAGGCCGGCACGAAGTAGGCACCGCCGTTGTCCTCGACCGAGAGCGCGAGCGTCTCGATCTCGGCGGCGGTGGAGATGAGACCCATCTGGTCGCGCATCCACTGCACCAGCGAGCCGGTGACGGCGATCGAGCCCTCCAGGGCGTAGACCGTCGCCTGGTCGCCGATCTTGTAACCGACCGTGGTCAGCAGACCGGCGTAGGAGTTGATGATCTTGTCACCGGTGTTCATCACCATGAAGGTGCCGGTGCCGTAGGTGGACTTGGTCTCGCCCTCGGCGAAGCAGCACTGGCCGAACAGGGCCGCCTGCTGGTCGCCGAGCGCCGAGGCGACCGGGATGCCGCCGAGCAGGTCGCCCAGCTTGCCGCCGGTGACCTCGCCGTAGACCTCGGCGGAGGAGCGGATCTCGGGCAGGATCTGCAGCGGCACACCGATCGACTCGGCGATCTTCTCGTCCCACTGCATCGTGTGCAGGTTCATGAGAAGGGTGCGGGAGGCGTTGGTGACGTCGGTGACGTGCTTGCCGCCGTTGACACCACCGGTCAGGTTCCAGATCACCCAGGTGTCCATGGTGCCGAAGAGGATGTCGCCGGCCTCGGCGCGCTCCTTCAGGCCCCCGACGTTGTCCAGCAGCCAGCGGGCCTTGGGACCGGAGAAGTACGAGGCCAGCGGCAGGCCGGTCTCGCGGCGGAAGCGGTCCTGGCCGACGTTGCGGGCCAGCTCCCGGCACAGGGCGTCGGTGCGGGTGTCCTGCCAGACGAGGGCGTTGTAGACGGGTTCACCGGTGTTCTTGTCCCACAGCACGGTGGTCTCGCGCTGGTTGGTGATGCCGATGGCCTTGATGTCGGCACGGGTGATGCCGGCCTTCTGGATGGCTCCGGCGACGACTTCCTGGACGTTGGTCCAGATCTCGTTGGCGTCGTGCTCGACCCAGCCCGGCTTCGGGAAGATCTGCTCGTGCTCCTTCTGGTCGACGGAGACGATCCGGCCGTCCTTGTCGAAGACGATGCAGCGCGAGGAGGTCGTGCCCTGGTCGATGGCGGCGATGAACGGGCCTGCGGTGTGGGCGTCGGTCACTGTGTGCTCCTGAAAGATCCGTGGTGAGGGGCTTTACGTACGCGCGTGCTTATACGTATTAAGCGAATGCGACGTTGTAGATGCCTGCAGCGATCGCGCCGCCGATCAGCGGACCGACGATCGGGATCCAGGCGTAAGCCCAGTCGGAACCGCCCTTGTTGGGCAGCGGCAGCAGGGCGTGCACGATGCGCGGGCCCAGGTCACGGGCCGGGTTGATCGCGTAGCCCGTCGGGCCGCCCAGGGAGAGACCGATCGACACCACCACGAACGCGGTGATCAGACCGCCGAGGATGCCGAGGCCGTTGCCCTTGTCGTTCAGGCCCTGCGTGAGGACCGCGAGGATCAGCACGACGGTGCCGATGATCTCCGTGGCGAGGTTCTGTGCCGCGTTCCGGATCTCCGGACCGGTGGAGAAGATGCCGAGGACCGGGCCGGCGCCCTTCTCCTGGGCCTCGACCGCCTTGGCCGTGGTGGCCTGCGCACCCGGACCACCGACGATCTCCTTGTCGGTGAGATGCGCGTGGAACTGGCCGTAGTAGGTGACCCACACCAGGGTCGCGCCGATCATCGCGCCGAGCAGCTGGCCGGCGAAATAGGTCGGAACGTTGGTCCAGTCGCCGCTCTTGATGGCCAGGGCGACGGTGACGGCCGGGTTGAGGTGCGCACCGGAGAGCGGTCCGGAGATGTAGACGGCCGTCAGCACGGCGAAGCCCCACCCGAAGGCGATGGCGAGCCAACCGGCGTTACGGGCCTTGGAGGCCTTCAGCGTGACGGCCGCGCAGACGCCGCCGCCGAGCAGGATGAGTATGGCGGTACCGATGGTCTCGCCGATGAAGATGTCGGAGCTGGACACCCGCGACTCCTTTGTCCTTCGTCCAGGGATAGCCGAACCCCGGGTCCCGCCGGGGTTCTGGCGCCCTCGGGGGTGAGAGCGATGCCGGCCCTTGGCGTTGTCACACTCTAGCGCGTATTGCCGGTAGGTGTTCGACAATGCCGACCGATGGACGGGAGTCTGCTTCGGCGTTACGCATGCGTCAAGGGTTCTGTTATTGAAAACAGGATCGTTATTGATCGCTGCCGGTTATCACTCTTCGCGCCCAGACGTAGGGTTTGGCCGGATATGTCCATTTCAGGGTAGGGCGAGAACCGGAACGCCGCCCGGCGCCCCGGTCGCCACCCGGGGAGATTCCCCAGATGCGCCCTGGGGCGAGCGCACAGCGCTCAGAAACGTCCCGTGCCCGCTCAGAACCGGCCCGCGCCCAGGTCCCTGGACACCGCGCGGGCGCAGTCGCGCACCGCCGCGATCAGCTCGGGGCGCAGCTCGCCGTCCCGGCGCAGCCGTTCCACGGCGCCGGTGATGCCGACCGCGCCCACGGGCATACGGCGCCGGTCGTGGATGGGCGCGGCGATGGACGCCACGCCCTCCCAGGTCTCCTCCACGTCCGCCGCGTAACCACGCGCGCGCGTGAGGTCCAGCAGGTGCTCGAAGTCCCCGGCGTCACACACCGTGCGGTCGGTGAAGGCCTTCCGCTCGGCCTCCAGCGACTCGCTGTGCGCCACCGGGTCGTACGCCGAGAGCACCTTGCCGAGCGCGGTGGAGTGCAGCGGCTGCATGGCGCCGATCTCCAGCACCTGCCGGCTGTCGTCCGGCCGGAAGACGTGGTGCACGATCAGTACGCCCTGCTGGTGCAGGACTCCCAGGTGGACGCTCTCGCCGCTGGAACGGGCCAGGTCGTCGGTCCACACCAGGGCCCTGGCCCGCAACTCGTGCACGTCCAGGTACGTGGTGCCGAGGCGCAGCAGCTCCGCGCCCAGCTGATAGCGGCCGGAGGAGTCGTCCTGCTCCACGAACCCCTCCTGCTGGAGGGTGCGCAGGATGCCGTGGGCGGTGCCCTTGGCGAGACTCAGTGACGAGGCGATGTCCGACAGGCCGAGCCGTCGCTCGCCGCCCGCGAGCAGCCGCAGCATCGCGGCCGCCCGTTCGAGCGACTGGATGTTCCGTGCCATCGCCGTCCTGCCTCCGTCCCCTTCGACCGCCGTCGAACGGCCGATCGCGCCGTCCACCGGTGCCGACCGCTGTCGTATACCGCGACTGCTGTCATACACCGTCGTAACGTCGTGTTACCCACCGTTCGGCAATGTCGAACACTACCGGTCCATGCCGACCAACCGCTAACGGCCGGTCGGCACCTGTTACATCACACGTGACCTGCCCGTGGCGGCGAAGCCACCCGAGTCCGCCTCGTGGACGCCGCTGCCCATCCAAGCCGACTCCCGGTTACTCTGGCGCCGTGTGGCATCCCGGCCCGCCCGGGAGAGCCACATAGCCGACAGCCGTCGCATATAGGGAGCCCCTTCATGGCCTCGTTGCCACCGTCCCCCTCCGCCGACAGCCGGACCCGTGCGTCCGCGCTCCGCGAGGCGCTCGCCACCCGTGTGGTGGTCGCCGACGGAGCCATGGGCACCATGCTCCAGGCCCAGGAACCCACCCTGGAGGACTTCCAGCAGCTAGAGGGCTGCAACGAGATCCTCAACCTCACCCGCCCCGACATCGTCCGCTCCGTCCACGAGGCGTACTTCTCCGTGGGCGTCGACTGCGTCGAGACCAACACCTTCGGGGCCAACCATTCTGCCCTCGGCGAGTACGACATCCCCGAGCGCGTGCACGAGCTGTCCGAGGCCGGCGCCCGCGTGGCCCGCGAGGCCGCCGACGCCTTCACCGCGCAGGACGGCCGCCCCCGCTGGGTCCTCGGCTCCATGGGCCCCGGCACCAAGCTGCCCACCCTCGGCCACGCCCCCTACACCACCCTGCGCGACGCCTACCAGCGCAACGCCGAGGGCCTGGTCGCCGGTGGCGCCGACGCGCTGCTCGTGGAGACCACCCAGGACCTGCTGCAGACCAAGGCGGCCGTCCTCGGCGCCCGCCGCGGCCTCGAAGCCCTCGGCCTGGACCTGCCGGTCATCGTCTCGGTGACCGTCGAGACCACCGGCACCATGCTCCTCGGCTCCGAGATCGGCGCCGCGCTCACCGCGCTGGAACCGCTCGGCATCGACATGATCGGCCTGAACTGCGCCACCGGCCCGGCCGAGATGAGCGAGCACCTGCGCTACCTCGCCCGCAACGCCCGCGTCCCGCTGTCCTGCATGCCCAACGCGGGCCTGCCCGTCCTCGGCAAGGACGGTGCCCACTACCCGCTGACCGCGCCCGAGCTGGCCGACGCCCAGGAGACCTTCGTCCGCGAGTACGGCCTCTCCCTCGTCGGCGGCTGCTGCGGTACGACCCCCGAGCATCTGCGCCAGGTCGTCGAGCGCGTCCAGGGCCTCACCCCGTCCGAGCGTGACCCGCGCCCCGAGCCCGGCGCCGCCTCCCTCTACCAGACGGTGCCGTTCCGGCAGGACACCTCCTACCTGGCCATCGGCGAGCGTACGAACGCCAACGGCTCCAAGAAGTTCCGTGAGGCCATGCTGGAGGCCCGCTGGGACGACTGCGTGGAGATGGCGCGCGAGCAGATCCGCGAGGGCGCGCACATGCTCGACCTGTGCGTGGACTACGTCGGCCGCGACGGTGTCGCCGACATGGAGGAACTCGCCGGCCGTTTCGCCACCGCCTCCACCCTGCCGATCGTGCTGGACTCCACCGAGGTCGACGTCATCCAGGCCGGTCTGGAGAAGCTCGGCGGCCGCGCGGTGATCAACTCCGTGAACTACGAGGACGGCGACGGCCCCGAGTCGCGGTTCGCGCGTGTGACGAAGCTCGCGCGGGAGCACGGCGCCGCGCTGATCGCGCTCACCATCGACGAGGAGGGCCAGGCCCGCACCCCGGAGAAGAAGGTCGAGATCGCCGAACGGCTGATCGCCGACCTGACCGGGAACTGGGGCATCCGCGAGGACGACATCCTCATCGACACCCTGACCTTCACCATCTGCACCGGTCAGGAGGAGTCCCGCAAGGACGGTATCGCCACCATCGAGGCGATCCGCGAGCTCAAGCGCCGCCACCCGGCCGTGCAGACCACCCTCGGCCTCTCCAACATCTCCTTCGGCCTGAACCCGGCCGCGCGCATCCTGCTGAACTCCGTCTTCCTCGACGAATGCGTCAAGGCGGGTCTGGACTCGGCGATCGTGCACGCCTCGAAGATCCTGCCGATCGCCCGGTTCGACGAGGAGCAGGTCACGACCGCGCTGGACCTGATCTACGACCGCCGCGCCGAGGGCTACGACCCGCTGCAGAAGCTCATGGCCCTCTTCGAGGGCGCCACGGCGAAGTCGCTGAAGGCCGGCAAGGCCGAGGAACTGGCCGCGCTGCCGCTGGAGGAGCGCCTGAAGCGGCGGATCATCGACGGCGAGAAGAACGGCCTGGAGGCCGACCTGGACGCCGCCCTTGAGGACCGCCCGGCCCTCGACATCGTCAACGAGACCCTGCTGGACGGCATGAAGGTCGTCGGCGAGCTGTTCGGGTCCGGCCAGATGCAGCTGCCGTTCGTCCTGCAGTCCGCCGAGGTCATGAAGGCCGCCGTCGCCTACCTCGAACCGCACATGGAGAAGTCGGACTCCGAGGGCAAGGGCACCATCGTCCTCGCGACCGTGCGCGGCGATGTGCACGACATCGGCAAGAACCTCGTCGACATCATCCTGTCCAACAACGGCTACAACGTCGTCAACCTGGGCATCAAGCAGCCGGTCTCCGCGATCCTGGAAGCCGCCGAGGAACACCGGGCCGACGTCATCGGCATGTCAGGGCTCCTGGTGAAGTCCACGGTGATCATGAAGGAGAACCTGGAGGAGCTCAACCAGCGCGGCCTGGCCGCCCGCTTCCCGGTGATCCTCGGCGGCGCCGCCCTCACCCGCGCCTACGTCGAGCAGGACCTGCACGAGGTCTACGAGGGCGAGGTCCGCTACGCCCGCGACGCCTTCGAGGGACTGCACCTGATGGACGCCCTCATCGGCGTCAAGCGCGGCGTGCCCGGCGCCAAGCTGCCCGAACTCAAGCAGCGCAGGGTCCGCGCCACCGCCGCCGTCGAGGTCGAGGAGCGTCCGGAGGAGGGGCACGTCCGTTCCGACGTCGCCATCGACAACCCGGTGCCGGCCCCGCCGTTCTGGGACACCCGGATCGTCAAGGGCATCCAGCTCAAGGAGTACGCGAGCTGGCTCGACGAGGGCGCGCTGTTCAAGGGCCAGTGGGGGCTGAAGCAGGCCCGCACCGGCGAGGGACCGTCGTACGAGGAACTGGCGGAGACCGAGGGCCGCCCCCGGCTACGTGGCCTCCTGGACCGGCTCCAGACGGAGAACCTGCTCGAAGCGGCCGTCGTCTACGGCTACTTCCCCTGTGTCTCCAAGGACGACGACCTGATCATCCTGGACGACCGGGGCAACGAGCGCACCCGCTTCACCTTCCCGCGCCAGCGCCGCGGCCGCCGGCTGTGCCTGGCCGACTTCTTCCGCCCGGAGGAGTCCGGCGAGACCGACGTCGTCGGCCTCCAGGTCGTCACCGTCGGCTCGCGCATCGGCGAGGAGACCGCCAAGCTCTTCGAGTCCAACTCCTACCGCGACTACCTCGAACTGCACGGCCTGTCCGTCCAGTTGGCCGAGGCACTCGCCGAGTACTGGCACGCGCGCGTGCGTACGGAGCTGGGCTTCGGCGGCGAGGACCCGGCCGACATCGAGGACATGTTCGCCCTGAAGTACCGGGGCGCCCGCTTCTCCCTCGGCTACGGCGCCTGCCCGAACCTGGAGGACCGCGCCAAGATCGCCGACCTGCTGCAGCCCGAACGCATCGGCGTCCACCTGTCCGAGGAGTTCCAACTGCACCCCGAGCAGTCCACGGACGCGATCGTGATCCACCACCCTGAGGCGAAGTACTTCAACGCCAGGTGACTGGCCCTCCGGGGCCGCAGTGCCGTTGGCCGGCATGCCGATGGCCCTCTGGCCTGCGCCGGGGGTGTTTTGAGGGGTACCCCCGTGCGCGAGTGATAAACGAGGCGCTTCGGGCGTCGGAGTCGTACACTGGTCGGTCCACTGCAGGCCGGTTCCCTGTCCGGGAACCGGCCTGATCGTCCCTCAAGGAGGTGCGCCCGGATGACCAGCACGGTCCCCGCGCTCGGAACCCGTACGGCCGAAGGCTCCGCCCTGCAGGCGGTGCTTCTCGACATGGACGGCACCTTGGTGGACACCGAGGGCTTCTGGTGGGACGTCGAGGTCGAGATCTTCGCCCGCCTCGGCCACACCCTGGACGAATCCTGGCGGCATGTCGTGGTCGGCGGACCCATGACCCGCAGCGCCGGTTTCCTCATCGAGGCCACCGGCGCCGACATCCCGCTCACCGAACTCACCACGCTGCTCAACGAGGGCTTCGAGGACCGCATCGACCATGCCCTGCCGCTGATGCCGGGCGCCGCCCGCCTGCTCGCCGAACTCCACGAGCACGCCATCCCGACCGCCCTCGTCTCGGCCTCTCACCGGCGCATCATCGACCGTGTGCTGAAGGCGCTCGGCCCGCACCACTTCGACCTGTCCATCGCGGGTGACGAGGTCTCACGTACCAAGCCCTTCCCCGACCCCTATCTGCTCGCCGCCGCCGGGCTCGGCGCACGGCCCGACCGGTGCGCGGTGGTCGAGGACACCGCGACCGGAGTCGCCGCCGCCGAGGCCGCGGGCTGCCGGGTGGTCGCCGTGCCCTCCGTGGCGCCCATCACCCCGTCCGAGGGGCGCACCGTGGTCACCTCCCTGGAAGAGGTCGACCTGGCATTTCTGCGTGGCCTGATGACGGAAATGCCCTAGCTGTTCACCCAGCGTGAAAACTCCATTGCTCCGGCTGGACACATTTCCGGGGAAGTACACCCACGGGGAATTCCAGCCCGGCCGTCCGGCCGAATTCCACTGACTCACCGCACAGTTGGACGTGTGACGTTCGCCACTTTGGCGGCCCTCGACAGTCCGGATCAAGTGTGCTGAACGACCCTGTTCGGGCCTGATCCACGGGTCTTTGTGTCCCGATTGATGGGAAGCTGCACTAATCCTGCCGCTGTCGGGTTTTCGGTGTGTCCGCACCCGGTTCCCCTGCGTGATGGGGGGTCAACTCGCGCGACCGTGAACCGTCCTGCGGGCGCCGACTAATCTCGTCGCGAGAACATCGCCGCAACCCCCGTGATCCGCCGCACCACCCATGCATGCCGGATACACGGACCCGAACAGCTCTGGAGAAACCCCCGCATGAACCGCAAGACTTTGGTGCTGCCGGCGGTAGCCGGCCTGCTCACCCCGGTTCTCGCCGCATGCGGCGGGTCCAGCAGCGGGAGCAAGAGCGGCGACGCCATCGTCGTCGGCACCACGGACCGGTTCACCGCAACCAACGACGCCCCGGCACCCCTCGACCCGGCCTACGCCTACGACGTCGGCACCTGGAACATCCTGCGCCAGACCGTGCAGACCCTGATGGCCCAGCCCAAGGGTGAGGGCGACCCCGTCCCGGACGCGGCCGAGAGCTGCTCGTTCACCGACAGCGGCAGCGAACGCTACGCCTGCAAGCTCCGCGACGGCCTCAAGTTCGCCAGCGGCGACCCGGTCACCGCCAAGGACGTCAAGTACTCCATCGAGCGCGCCCTGCGCATCAAGGCCAGCAGCGGTGTGTCCTCCCTGCTGAACACCATCGACACCATCGAGACGCAGGGCGACCGCGAGGTCATCTTCCACCTCAAGACGGCCGACGCCACCTTCCCGTACAAGCTGTCCACCCCGGTCGCGGGCATCATCAACCCGAACGACTACCAGAAGGACAAGCTGCGCGACGGCTTCCAGGTCGACGGCTCCGGCCCCTACACCTTCCAGGCCGACGTCAGCGGCAACGGGTTCACCACCGCCACCTTCACCAAGAACCCCAACTACAAGGGTGCCGTGAAGGTGAACAACAGCAAGGTCGAACTGCGCTCCTTCGACGACGCCGACGCCATGGGCGCCGCCATCGACAAGGGTGACATCGACGTCATGACCCGCACCATGTCGCCCGCCCAGATCCAGAAGCTGGACGCCGGCGGCGACAACAAGGCCGACCTCGTCGACATGCCCGGCCTGGAAATCCGCTACCTGGCCTTCAACACCAACGCGCCCAGCGTGAAGTCCAAGGCCGTACGCCAGGCCATGGCCCAGATCGTCGACCGCGCGGCACTCGTCTCCAAGGTCTACGGCACCCAGGCAGAACCGCTGTACTCGCTGGTCCCGGCCACCATCACCGGCCACTCCAACTCGTTCTTCAACAAGTACGGCAACCCCAGCGTCGACAAGGCCAAGGCCCTGCTCTCCAAGGCCGGCATCACCACCCCGGTGAAGCTGACCCTGCACTACACGACCGACCACTACGGCTCCGCCACCAAGAAGGAGTTCGAGGTCCTGCAGCAGCAGCTGAACGACAGCGGCCTGTTCGACGTCTCCCTCCAGGGCCACACCTGGGACACCTTCCGGCCCGCCGAGCAGAAGGGCCAGTACGACGTCTACGGCATGGGCTGGTTCCCCGACTTCCCCGACGCCGACAACTTCCTGGCGCCCTTCCTCGACAAGGACAACTTCCTCGGCTCGCCGTACTCCAACACCACCATCCAGCGCACGCTGATCCCGGACTCCCGCCGCGAGGCCGACCGGCTCGCCGCCGCCAAGAGCCTCACCGCGATCCAGGACACCGTCGCCGACGACGTCCCGATCCTGCCCCTGTGGCAGGGCAAGCAGTACGTCGCCGCACGCAGTGACATCACGGGTGTCGCGTACGCCCTCAACTCCTCCTCGACGCTTCAGCTGTGGGAGCTCGGCCGCGGTGTGAGCGGCTGACGGCTCTCTGCCGGGGGCCAGGGACGGCTGCCCCGGTGAACCGGGGCCAGGACCGGGCCCCGGGGTGACGAACCGACGAATAAGGCACATGCGAGTGAATCTGCGCAACCAGTGGCCAGTCCTGCCCGTCGTGGCGGGACTGGCCTCCGGCCTGTTGACCGGCTGCGGCTCGGGGAGCGGTGCTTCCGGGGGGACCGGCTCCTCCGTGGTGATGGGGATGTCCGACGACGTCCTCGCCACGGACCCGGCATCCGGCTACGACCCCGGTTCCTGGCTGTTGTTCGACAACGTCTTCCAGTCGCTGCTCAGCTTCCCCAAGGGCGCGACCGAACCCCAGCCCGAACTGGCCAAGGAGTGCTCCTTCACCGACTCCCGGGCCACCGTCTACAGGTGCGAGCTGAAGGACGGCCTCAAATTCAGCAACGGTGACGCCCTCACCTCGAAGGACGTGAAGTTCTCCTTCGACCGCATGCTGAAGATCAACGACTCGGCCGGGCCCGCGATCATGTTCCCGATGCTCGGCAGCATCGACACACCCGACGCGAAGACGGTGGTCTTCCACCTGAAGTCCTCCGACGCCACCTTCCCGAGCAAGATCGCCTCCGGCGCCGGCTCCGTCGTGGACCACAGCCAGTACGACGCGAACGGCCTGCGCACCGACCACAAGGCCGTCGGCTCCGGCCCCTACAAGCTGGACTCCTTCGACAACGACAAAGCGGTCTTCTCCGTCAACGACAACTACAAGGGCACCGCCAAGGTCAAGAACTCCGGCGTCACCCTGAAGTTCTTCCACGGCGACCGCACCGCCCTGAAGCAGGCCCTCCTCGACGGCAAGATCGACATCACCTACCGAGGCCTGTCCGCCTCCGACATCGCCGGCCTCGACAAACAGGACGGCCGCAAGGGCGTCGACGTCATCGAGGGCACCAGCGCCGAAGTCCAGCACCTGGTCTTCAACATGAAGGACCCCGTCGCCGGAAAGCTCGGCGTCCGCAAGGCCATGGCCTACCTCATCGACCGCGACGCCCTCATCCAGCACGTCTACCAGGGCACCGCCACCCCGCTGTACTCGATCATCCCGGCAGGCATCGTCGGGCACAACACCGCCTTCTTCGACACCTACGGCGCCCGCCCCTCCCAGGCCAAGGCCGCCGCCGCGCTGCGCTCCGACGGCATCACCGGCAAGGTCAAGCTGACCCTGTGGTCCACACCGTCGCGCTACGGCCCCGCCACCGACGAGGAACTGAAGGCCATCGCCGGCCAGCTCAACGCCAGCGGCCTGTTCGACGCCGACGTCAAGTCCGTCGCCTTCGACCAGTACGAGAAGGACATCACCGCCGGCAAGTACGGCGTCTACGTCAAGGGCTGGGTGCCCGACTACCCGGACGCCGACAACTTCACCGCGCCCTTCTTCGGCAGGGGCAACGTGCTCGACAACAACTACAGCAACAGCACCATCAGCGGCTCGCTCATCCCCAGCACGGCCGCCCAGAGCGACCGCGCCGCCACCGACAAGGACTTCAGCCGGCTGCAGAACATCGTCGCCACCGAACTGCCCGTCCTGCCGGTCTGGCAGGCCAAGCAGTACGCCGTCGTCCGCGACGGCGTCTACGGCCTGGAGTACTGCCTGGACGCCTCCACGGTGTTCCGGTTCTGGGAACTCAGCAAGAGCTGACACCTGTTGACGCCGTCGACGCACAAGGGCGCCCCTCTCCGAACGAGAGGGGCGCCCTTCGGCGTCGTAACCTTCGGCGTCGTACCGGATCGTCCGCTCACTGGGCGCCGGGGCGCACCAGACCGCTCTCGTACGCGTACACCGCAGCCTGCACCCGGTCCCTGAGGCCCAGCTTGGTCAGCACATGCCCCACATGCGTCTTCACCGTCGTCTCACTGACGAACAGATCGGCCGCGATCTCCGCGTTCGACAGGCCGCGCGCCACCAGCTTCAGCACCTCCACCTCACGGTCGGTGAGGGTGTTCAGCGTGTCCGGAACCGGCTCGTCGCCGGAGGGCAGATGCGTGGCGTACTTGTCCAGCAGCCTCCGCGTGATGCTCGGCGCCAGCATCGCCTCACCCCCCGCCACCACCCGGATGGCCTGCACCAGTTCATTGGCGGGCGCGTCCTTGAGCAGAAAACCGCTCGCACCGGCGCGCAGCGCCTCCACCACATACTCGTCCAGATCGAACGTGGTCAGCACCAGCACCTTCGCCGGGCCGGACCGGTCGGGACCGGTGATCTGCCGGGTCGCCTCCACCCCGTCCATCCGCGGCATACGGATGTCCATCAACACCACGTCCGGCTGCAGGGCCCGCACCTGATCGAGGGCCTGCAGACCGTCACCTGCCTCGCCCACGACCGCGATGTCCTGCTCGGCCTCCAGGATCATCCGGAAACCCGTACGCAGCAGGGGCTGGTCGTCGACCAGTAGGACACGGATGGCCACGTGACACTCCTTCGCTAGTCCGGGCCCATTCTGCCCTGCTCCACGCCCCCGGACTCGGCCGCCCTCACCGGCGACCACCGTGCTTCCCGAGAGCCGCCCTGTTCGACTGCGGCTGCGCCGTCGGCCGCACCCTCCGCCGCGTGACCCTCGGCCGCCCGCACCGGCAGCGGATACGGCGGGGGAGTGCCGCCGAACTCCGGGCAGTGCGCCTGATGGTCGCACCAGCCGCACAGCTTGGTCGGGCGAGGCCGCCACTCACCCGTCTGCGTGGCCCGCTCGATGGCCTCCCACAGCGCGTGCAGCTTGCGCTCGACCCGCTCGAGATCGGCGAGCACCGGGTCGTACGTCAGCACATCCCCGCTGCCCAGATACACCAGCTGGAGCCGGCGCGGGACCACCCGCTTCAACCGCCACACGACCAGGGCGTAGAACTTCATCTGGAACAGCGCGCCCTCGGAGTACTCCGCTCTCGGCGCCTTGCCCGTCTTGTAGTCGACGATCCGCACCTCACCGGTCGGCGCCACGTCCACCCGGTCGATGATCCCGCGCAGCCGCAGTCCCGACTCCAGCTCGGCCTCCACGAACAGCTCCCGCTCGGCCGGCTCCAGCCGCGTCGGATCCTCCAGCGTGAACCAGCGCTCCACGAGCCGCTCGGCCTCCGCCAGCCACCCCGCCAGCCGCTCCCCGTCCGGGTCGTCCGCGAACAGCTCCGTGACCTCCGGCCGGCTCTCCCGCAGCCGGTCCCACTGGCCCGGGATCAGCGACTTGGCCCGCGGCGCGGTCCGCTCCGCGGCGGGCGCGTCGAACAACCGCTCCAGCACCGCGTGCACCAGCGTGCCCCGGGTCGCCGCCGCACTCGGCTTCTCCGGCAGCCGGTCGATCACCCGGAACCGGTACAGCAACGGGCACTGCATGAAATCGCCGGCCCGGGAAGGAGAGAGCGAGGTGGGCGGGACGGCGACCCGCTCGGCACCGGACGCGGCGGGTGCCGCGGAAGCGGGACGCGTCTCGGCCGGATCCGTCTGCTCGGCGCCGCCCGCCGGGGCTCCCGTGTCCTCGATGCTGCTGTCCATGACCACAGACCTTACGGCCCACCACTGACAGTGACCCAGCCGCCGACCGCGTTCGACCGCGCGACAGCGGGGCAAACACAAGGGGTGCCGGGGCGAAACGCGTCACCACGGCCGCATACCATCGACCAGAGACCCTTCCGTCCGGCAGGTACGGAAGACGCTTCGAACGAGGGGACACCGTGGACGTGAGCGGCGGGAGCGGGCAGCCGCGGTCCGGCAAAGACGAGCCGGCCGAGCACCCCGCAGGTCCAACGGCCCCGACGACCGGCCCCACCCACGATCCCGGCCCTGAGCCCCGGCCCCACACGCCTGACACGGCCGACACCGGGGAGCCGACCGGCCGACCGGCCGCAGCACCCCCTGCCCAGGCCGCAACCGGCACTGGCCCGGACACGACCAGCGCCCCCGAAGACACCGACAACACCGGAACTGGCATCGGCACCGGCTCGGCCGCCGAGAGCCCCGCCGGCGGCACAGAGGCCAACGCCCCCGACGCCACGAAGGACGACACTCCCGCCAACGACACCCCGGCCCCCGGCCCCCGGCCCCCCGACCCGCACAGCGAGCATCGCTCCCTCGCGCACTCCGGGATCGCCAAGGGGGAGCCGCCGCGGCCGCGTCCCAAGGAGCCCGGCGGCGGCATCCTCATGGGCCGGCCCTTCGGCGTGCCGGTGTACGTCGCGCCCAGCTGGTTCCTCGTCGCCGCACTCATCACCTGGGTCTTCGGCGGCCAGCTCGACCGCGTGCTGCCCGAACTCGGCGCCGCCCGCTACCTGGTCTCCCTGTTCTTCGCCGTCGCCTTCTACGCCTCCGTCCTGGTCCACGAGCTGGCCCACACGGTCGCCGCGATCCGCTTCAAACTCCCCGTCCGCCGCATCCAGCTGCAGTTCTTCGGCGGCGTCTCCGAGATCGAGAAGGAGGCAGAGACCCCGGGCCGCGAGTTCGTCCTGGCCTTCGTCGGCCCCCTGCTCTCCCTCGTCCTCGCCGGGCTGTTCTACGTCGCCATGAGGCCCGTCGAACCCGGCACCGTCCCCGGCGTCCTGCTGGCCGGCCTGATGATCTCCAACCTCATCGTGGCGATCTTCAACCTCCTCCCCGGCCTGCCCCTCGACGGCGGCCGAATGCTCCGCGCCGTCGTCTGGAAAATCACCGGCAGACCCATGAGCGGCACCGTCGCCGCCGCCTGGGTCGGCCGCGCCCTCGCCGTCGCCGTCCTCATCGGCCTGCCCCTGCTCAACCAGTCCGGCGCCCTCGGCGGCGACAACACCGACGCCGGCGGCATGGACACCGTCACCGACGCCCTGCTCGCCGCCATCCTCGCCGCGATCATCTGGACCGGCGCCGGCAACAGCCTGCGCATGGCCCGCCTGCGCGAACACCTCCCCGAACTACGCGCCCGCAACCTCACCCGTCGCGCCGTACCGGTCCAGACCGACACCCCCCTCTCCGAGGCCCTGCGCCGCGCCAACGCCGCCGGAGCCCGCGCCCTCGTCGTCGTGGACGCCCACGGCAACCCCCTCTCCCTCGTCCGCGAGTCCGCCATCGTCGGCGTTCCCGAACACCGCCGCCCCTGGGTCGCCGTCAGCGGCCTCGCCCAGGACCTCACCGACGGCATGCGCGTCTCCGCCGAGCTGGCCGGAGAAGAACTCCTCGACGTCCTGCGGGCCACCCCGGCCACCGAGTACCTCGTCGTCGAGGAAAGCGGCGAGATCTACGGCGTCCTGTCCGCGGCAGACGTCGAGCGAGCCTTCGTCCAGGCCATGGCCCGCCCCTCCGCCTAGTGGTCGGCGACCCCCGCGGCTGCCGGTACGCTGGTCACATGTCCGAACCGACCGGTGCCGCCCGCAGGCGCGGGCCCTTCAAGGTCGGGGACCAGGTACAGCTGACCGACCCCAAGGGCCGCCACTACACGTTCACGCTCGAAGCCGGGAAGAACTTCCACACCCACAAGGGCTCCTTCCCGCACGACGAACTGATCGGCGCTCCCGAGGGCAGCGTTGTCCGCACCACCGGCAACGTCGCCTACCTCGCGCTGCGCCCCCTGCTCCCCGACTACGTCCTGTCCATGCCCCGCGGGGCAGCCGTCGTCTACCCCAAGGACGCGGGGCAGATCCTCGCCTTCGCCGACATCTTCCCCGGCGCCCGCGTCGTGGAAGCCGGCGTCGGCTCCGGCTCGCTCAGCAGCTTCCTGCTGCGCGCCATCGGCGACCAGGGCATGCTGCACTCCTACGAGCGCCGCGAGGACTTCGCCGAGATCGCCCAGCAGAACGTGGAGCGCTACTTCGGCGGCCCCCACCCCGCCTGGCAGCTCACCGTCGGCGACCTCCAGGACAACCTGTCCGACACCGACGTCGACCGCGTCATCCTCGACATGCTCGCCCCCTGGGAATGCCTTGAGGCCGTCTCCAAGGCCCTCGTCCCCGGCGGCATCCTGTGCTGCTACGTGGCCACCACCACCCAGCTCGCCCGGACCGTGGAATCCATCCGCGAGATCGGCTGCTTCAACGAGCCGACCGCCTGGGAAACCATGATCCGCAACTGGCACATCGAAGGCCTCGCCGTCCGCCCCGACCACCGCATGATCGGCCACACCGGCTTCCTGCTCACCGCCCGCCGCCTCGCCGACGGCGTCGAGCCGCCCATGCGCCGCCGCCGCCCCGCCAAGGGTGCCTACGGCGACGACTACGCCGGACCCAACGCCGACGGCGGCACCGGCCGCTGACCCACCCCGCACACAGCACAACGCAAGGGCGCCGTGCCCGAGTTCCCACCGATCCACGGGAACCCGGGCACGGCGCCCGCCCGTTGAAAGGACACCAGGAACCCCGCCGCCCTCCACGCCCCCAACACCCGCCCCACACGCGGGCTCCCGCCTGCGGGAATCCAGGACCCCGCCGTTCCCCCGCACCGTGACGTGTGGCACCATGCTGGCCACCCCCACCGGCACAGCCCTCACAGGAGACACTCCTAGTGCAGCAATCCGCCGTTCCGGAGCTCGCCCACACCCAGACCCGGCCCATCCACTGGGTCGCCACCGCCACAGCCGTCGCCGGCGTCGTGGCCCTCTCGTCCTTCGTACAGCCCGGATCGGCCACGGCCGCCCAGACCGCCACCGGCACCCAGAACAAGTCCGCCCACGCGGCCGCCCAGCCGCCCGGCACCACCGGCGTCGACTTCCCCCTCCAGTGCGGACGCGTCAAAGCCGTGGTCGCCAAGAAAGCCACCGGAGACCTCGACGGCGACGGCAGACCGGAAACCGTCGCAGTCGTCCACTGCGACTCCGCCATGGGCACACCGCCCGACGGCGTCTACGTCCTCACCCGCACCGCCGACAACAGCACGCCACGCATTGTCGCCACCCTGGTCGACCCCAAGGACCGGCTCACCGTCACAGACTTCACCCTGCACGCCGGCACCGTCGGCGCCACCCTCCTCGGCTACTCCTCCACGGCCGTCCCCAACTGCTGCCCCGACCTGAAGACCCCCGTCACCTGGCAGTGGAGCGGCAACGCGTTCATCCGCTCCGCACCCTCGGACGCCCACAGCGTCTGACCCCCGCCCCCACCCGGCGCCCGAGCCAGGGCCCGACCCGGACTCACTCCGCGTCGGGCCCGTACACCTCGACCCTGTCCGAAACCCGGCGCACATGAATGCACTCGCCAGGACACTCCCGCGCCGAATCCACCACATCCACCAGCAATGGCAACGGCACCGGCGCCGTCGCCCCCACCGCCTGCAGCAGCTCGTCGTCCGCGCCCTTCACATAGGCCAGCCCATCGATGTCCAGCTCGAACACCTCAGGGGCGTACTGGGCGCAGATCCCGTCGCCGGTACACAGATCCTGGTCGATCCAGACCTCCAGCGCCTCCCCGCCCGGGGCCTCCTGCTGCACGGTCACCTCTCCTGTCATGGATGCGCCGGGCGACACCGGCACCACCAGGGCCAGCCGGGTCCGCTCCAGCGGTTGTTGAACACCCCCGACCCTACCTCCGCCCACAATCCGGCAGACCTCCACCGCAACCGGGTTTCCACCCCCGCCCGCCCGGGTAGCAGCGCCCGACCAGCACACCGGAGCCCCACCCGGGGGACGACCACTTCAAGCCGGGCCCACAGTGACACCCCCCGCCCGCACCGTCGCTCTGCGTAACGACCGTACGAGCGCACCGCCCGCTGCCCGCAACCGGGCCCAACAGCCCGCACCGGACAACTCCGCCCACTCCTGAAGGGTTTCGACCATGCGATGCCCGGAACAAGCTGCTTCCACATCACGTTGAGTGGGTATCCCCTCCGTGCGAGGGAGAGCGCACCGGGTGACCGACGACACACCTTGACAGTCTTGGTGATCTAGGGGTTTCAATCGACACCCACCCAGGTAGGGTCTGGAAGCGTCCAGCTCCCCTTGGAGGAGGTGAGGACCGTGGCAGCCCACGACGACGACATGAACCGCGGCATCCGCCCGGGACGAGGGTCCGACGACCCGGCCGGGCAGATCGCCTACCTTGAGCAGGAGATCGCCGTCCTGCGACGCAAGCTCGCCGACTCTCCGCGACACACGAGGATTCTCGAAGAGCGGATCGTCGAGCTGCAGACCAACCTGGCCGGCGTGTCCGCCCAGAACGAACGGCTGGCCAACACCCTCCGCGAGGCCCGCGACCAGATCGTGGCCCTCAAGGAAGAAGTCGACCGGCTCGCCCAGCCACCGGCCGGCTTCGGAGTCTTCCTGCAAGCCAACGAAGACGCCACCGCCGACATCTTCACCGGCGGCCGCAAACTCCGGGTGAACGTCAGCCCAAGCGTCGACCTCGACGACCTGCGGCGCGGCCAGGAAGTCATGCTCAACGAAGCGCTCAACGTGGTCGAAGCCATGGAATTCGAGCGCGTCGGCGACATCGTCACCCTCAAGGAAATCCTTGAGGACGGCGAGCGCGCCCTCGTACTGGGCCACACCGACGAGGAACGGGTGGTACGGCTCGCCGAGCCCCTGCTGGACGTCACCATCCGACCAGGCGATGCCCTCCTGCTCGAACCCCGCTCCGGCTACGTCTACGAAGTCGTCCCCAAGAGCGAAGTCGAAGAACTCGTCCTCGAAGAGGTCCCCGACATCGGCTACGACCAGATCGGCGGACTCGGCAACCAGATCGAGGCCATCCGCGACGCGGTCGAGCTGCCGTACCTCTACCCGGACCTCTTCAAGGAGCACGAGCTGCGCCCGCCCAAGGGCGTCCTGCTCTACGGCCCCCCCGGCTGCGGCAAGACACTCATCGCCAAAGCCGTCGCCAACTCACTCGCCAAGAAGGTCGCCGAGGTCACCGGCCAAGCCGCCGGCAAGAGCTTCTTCCTCAACATCAAGGGCCCCGAGCTCCTCAACAAGTACGTCGGCGAGACCGAGCGGCAGATCCGCCTCGTCTTCCAGCGTGCACGCGAGAAGGCCAGCGAAGGCACCCCCGTCATCGTCTTCTTCGACGAGATGGAATCCCTCTTCCGCACCCGAGGCTCCGGCGTCAGCTCCGACGTGGAAAACACCATCGTCCCCCAGCTGCTCGCCGAGATCGACGGCGTGGAAGGCCTGCAGAACGTGGTCGTCATCGGCGCCTCCAACCGCGAGGACATGATCGACCCCGCCATCCTCCGCCCCGGCCGACTCGACGTAAAGATCAAGATCGAGCGCCCCGACGCCGAAGCCGCCAAGGACATCTTCGGCAAATACCTCACCGAACGCCTCCCGCTGCACGCTGACGACCTCGGCGAACACGGCGGCGACAAGGCCACCACCGTCCAGAGCATGATCCAGACGGCGGTCGAGCAGATGTACGCCGAATCCGAGGAAAACCGCTTCCTGGAAGTCACCTACGCCAACGGCGACAAGGAAGTCCTGTACTTCAAGGACTTCAACTCCGGCGCCATGATCGAAAACATCGTCGGCCGCGCCAAAAAGATGGCGATCAAGGACTTCCTCGAAAAAACCCAGAAGGGCCTCCGCGTCTCCCACCTCCTCCAGGCCTGCGTGGACGAGTTCAAGGAGAACGAAGACCTGCCCAACACCACCAACCCCGACGACTGGGCCCGAATCTCCGGAAAGAAGGGCGAACGGATCGTCTACATCCGCACCCTCATCACCGGAAAACAGGGCGCAGACACCGGACGCTCCATCGACACGGTGGCGAACACCGGCCAGTACCTGTAAAAGCAGGGCGGCTGCGGGTCCCCTCACCGGGTACCCGCAGCCGACTGCTTTTCCGGCCACGACCGGAGCAGGCAATGACGCAAATGATCTCCCCACCAGCGCAAAGGCGTTCTAGGCTCGTTCCTACCGCCGAGTCGCGCAGTGCGGGGACGGGCACCGCACACGCACCGGAGCGCCAGCGGTACTTGAGCGGCGCCCACGACCGAGGGTGCCGCCCGGCAAGGAGGGCCGCATGACCGTACGGCGAGTAATGGGCATCGAGACGGAGTACGGGATCTCCGTCCCCGGCCACCCCAACGCCAATGCCATGCTCACCTCGTCCCAGATCGTCAACGCCTACGCCGCGGCGATGCACCGGGCCCGCCGGGCCCGCTGGGACTTCGAGGAAGAGAACCCGCTACGGGACGCGCGAGGCTTCGACCTCGCCCGCGAGGCCGCCGACGCCAGCCAGCTCACCGACGAGGACATCGGCCTCGCCAACGTGATCCTCACCAACGGCGCGCGACTGTACGTGGACCACGCCCACCCCGAATACAGCGCCCCGGAGGTCACCAACCCGCGCGACGCCGTCCTCTGGGACAAGGCCGGCGAACGCATCATGGCAGAAGCCGCAGAACGAGCCGCCCAGCTCCCCGGCGCCCAGCCCATCCACCTCTACAAGAACAACACCGACAACAAGGGCGCCAGCTACGGCACGCACGAAAACTACCTGATGAAGCGGGAAACCCCCTTCTCCGACATCGTGCGCCACCTCACCCCCTTCTTCGTCTCCCGCCAGGTCTTCGCCGGAGCCGGCCGCGTCGGCATCGGCCAGGACGGCCACGAACACGGCTTCCAGATCAGCCAGCGCGCCGACTACTTCGAAGTCGAAGTAGGCCTCGAGACGACTCTCAAGCGCCCCATCATCAACACCCGCGACGAACCCCACGCCGACGCCGAGAAATACCGCCGCCTCCACGTGATCATCGGCGACGCCAACCTCTCCGAGATCTCGACCTACCTCAAACTCGGCACGACCTCCCTGGTCCTGTCCATGATCGAGGACGGCTTCATCGCGGTCGACCTGGCCGTCGACCAGCCCGTACGGACCCTGCACCAGGTCTCCCACGACCCCTCACTCAAGCGCCTGGTCACTCTGCGTAGCGGTCGGACCCTGACTGCGGTCCAACTGCAGATGGAGTACTTCGAGCTGTCACGCAAGTACGTCGAAGAGCGCTACGGCGTCGACGCCGACGAACAGACCAAGGACATCCTGACCCGCTGGGAGGACACCCTCACCCGGCTTGAGAACGACCCCATGAGCCTCGCCGGCGAACTCGACTGGGTAGCCAAACGTGAACTCATGGAGGGCTACCGCCGCCGCGACGGCCTCGACTGGGACGCGGCCCGCCTCCACCTCGTCGACCTCCAGTACGCCGACGTACGCGCCGAGAAGGGCCTCTACAACCGCCTCGTCGCCCGCGGCCGCATGAAGCGCCTCCTGGGCGAGACGGACGTCGAGCAGGCCATGACGACGCCACCGGAGGACACCCGCGCCTACTTCCGCGGCCGCTGCCTGGAGCAGTACGCCGACGACGTCGCCGCGGCCAGCTGGGACTCGGTCATCTTCGATCTCCCCGGCCGCGACTCCCTCCAGCGCGTCCCAACCCTGGAACCGCTACGCGGAACGCGAAATCACGTCAAGGAACTGCTGGACCGCTGCCGCACCGCGGAAGACCTGGTCAGGGTCCTGTCAGGCGGCTGAGCGGACCAGGCGGGCACCCGGCCCACCCCGAGCGGACAGGGTGGAAATCCCACCGCCCGGGAATCATCGAGGTGGCCCCCGTACGTTGGAGAAACTGCGGGGCCGATGTCGGACCCGGCTTGTAGGGTCTGATCATCACCGATCGGCAGGCGAACTGAGCGGGGTGAGGGTTATGGCAACCAAGGACACCGGCGGCGGCCAGCAGAAGGCCACGCGCGCGACCGAAGAGGTCGAGGAGCAGGCGCAGGACGCGCAGGCTTCGGAGGACCTCAAGGAGCGGCACGAGAAGCTGAGCGATGACGTGGACTCCGTGCTGGACGAGATTGATGATGTCCTGGAGGAGAACGCCGAGGATTTCGTGAGGTCATTCGTTCAGAAAGGCGGCCAGTAGCCTTCGAATCGAAGGTTACGGGGGCAGGGAAGTTGGCAAGCGGAGAAAGTTTGAAGCGCTGCGTGCGGTGTGGCGAGTCGAAGCCGCACGCAGCCTTCACTAAGCGGCGATCGAACCTCGACGGTCTGCAGCGACATTGCCGGGAGTGCGCACCGGGCTACCACCGGACGCGTCAGGAGAGCCTCGGCAAGAAGGTCAGGCCCAAGGTGGAAGTGCCCGATGGACACAAACACCGCCTGAAGTGTGGGGAGGCCAAGCCCTGGAGCGAGTGGCATCGCAATGCCACGGCTTCGGACGGGTTGTCGACACGCTGCAAAGCGTGCCGGGCTGTCGAGGGACGGGCCAACCACCTGAAGCGCGACTACGGCCTCACCGAAGCCGAGCGCGACGCGCTGATCGCCTCCCGGCTCGGCCTCTGCGTGATCTGCCTGGCCGCCCTGCCCGTGCATGTGGATCACTGCCACAAGACGGGTAGGGTCCGAGGCGTACCGTGCTTCAACTGCAACTCGGCCATCGGCAAGTTGGGTGACAACCCCGATGCCGTACGCCGGGCAGCCGCCTATCTGGAAGGAAACTTGTGGAAGCCAACACTCGTAGCACAGGGCGTCTACCAGCTGCCTTCCTGACGCCTGGGTCCTCCTCCTTCATGGACTTTCTCTCCGAGCATCAGCCGGAGCTGCTGCCCGGGAAGCGCCAGCTGCCGCCCACGCAGGGTGTGATCGAGGCGCCGCATGGGACGACCATCGTGGCCGTGACGTTCCCCGGGGGCGTGGTGCTTGCCGGTGACCGGCGGGCGACGATGGGCAACGTGATCGCCCAGCGGGACATCGAGAAGGTCTTCCCGGCGGACGAGTACTCGGCTGTCGGTATCGCCGGCACCGCCGGTCTCGCCGTGGAGATGGTCAAGCTCTTCCAGCTGGAGCTGGAGCACTTCGAGAAGGTCGAGGGTGCGCAGCTGTCGCTGGAGGGCAAGGCGAACCGGCTGTCGACGATGATCCGATCCAATCTCGGCATGGCGATGCAGGGGCTGGCCGTGGTGCCGCTGTTCGCCGGTTACGACGTGGACCGGGAGAAGGGGCGCATCTTCTCCTACGACGTGACGGGTGGCCGTTCCGAGGAGCACAACTTCGCGGCGACGGGTTCCGGCTCGATCTTCGCGCGTGGTGCGATGAAGAAGTTGTTCCGTGGCGACCTGACCGAGGAGCAGGCGACCACGTTGGTGGTGCAGGCTCTGTATGACGCGGCTGACGATGACTCGGCGACCGGTGGTCCCGATGTCGCCCGCCGGATCTACCCGATCATCACGGTGATCACCGAGGACGGTTTCCGCCGGCTCACGGGGGAGGAGTCCTCCGAGCTTGCGCGTGCGGTGCTCCAGCGGCGTCTGGAGGAGCCGGACGGCCCGAAGGCCGCCCTTCTCTGAGCGCGCGGGCCCCGGTTTCTTGTGAAGGTGATCCAGTGACCAGGACAGAAAGGGACGGATAACCGGTGTCGACGCCGTTCTATGTCTCACCCCAGCAGGCGATGGCGGACCGGGCGGAGTACGCCCGGAAGGGCATCGCGCGTGGCCGCAGTCTGGTGGTCATGCAGTATGCCGACGGGATCGTGTTCGTCGGTGAGAACCCGTCCCGTGCGCTGCACAAGTTCAGCGAGATCTATGACCGGATCGGTTTTGCGGCCGCCGGTAAGTACAACGAGTACGAGAACCTGCGCATCGGTGGTGTCCGCTACGCCGACCTGCGGGGTTACACCTATGACCGTGATGATGTGACGGCCCGTGGTCTGGCGAACGTCTATGCCCAGACGCTCGGCACGATCTTCTCCTCCGCCGCTGAGAAGCCGTATGAGGTGGAGCTGGTCGTGGCGGAGGTGGGGGAGACCCCGGAGGGCGATCAGATCTATCGGCTGCCGCATGACGGTTCGATCGTGGATGAGCACGGTTCGGTCGCGGTGGGTGGTAACGCCGAGCAGATCAGTAGCTTCCTGGACCAGCGTCATCGTGACGGTATGAGTCTCGCCGAGGCGCTGAAGCTGGCGGTGCAGGCGCTGTCGCGTGACACCAATGGGAGTGAGCGGGAGATTCCCGCGGAGCGTCTTGAGGTGGCTGTGCTGGATCGTACGCGTCCGCAGAAGCGTAAGTTCAAGCGGATTGTGGGCCGTCAGTTGTCGCGTGTGCTGGCTGCGGACGGTGCCGCCACGGAGGCGGAGAGTGCCGAGGAGGACGGCTCCGAGGAGGAGTGACCTGTCGCCCCGTTCGCCTGCTCTGTGTGCCCCGGCCGTTTTTCTGGCCGGGGCACACGGCGTTTGGGTGCGGCATGGGGGCCGGGAATGCCTAGGCGGCCCGTGGCGGGGCTGTGGAGCCTCGGACGACCAGATGGACCGGGATGTCTCCGCTCTGGGGTTCCTGGCCCTCCAGGACGGCCAGGAGGGCCTGCATGCCGCGTTCGCCGAAGAGTTCGGCGTCGAGCCGTACGGTGGTCAGTTCGGGGTCGATGGCGTTGGCGAGGCCGAGGTCGTCGAATCCGGTGACGGAGATGTCGTCGGGGATGCGCAGGTCGAGGCGGCGTAGGGCTTTGTAGGCGCCTACGGCGAGTTTGTCGTCGTCGCAGATGACGGCGGTGGGTCGGGGGCCGGGTGTGGTGAGGGCCTTCTCGGTGGCGGTGCGGGCGCCTTCGACGGAGATGGGGGCCCGGGCCGTGCGCACTTCTGTTCCGGGTACGGCCGCCATGCGTGTCGCCAGTTCTTTCGCGCGGATGTCGAAGGTCCATGAGGGGACGTCGGCGGCAAGGTGCAGGATGCGGCGGTGGCCGAGGCCGAGGAGGTGTTCGGTGATCTGTCGGACGCCGTCGGCGATGTCGAGGTTGACGGTGGCGGCGCCGAGGTTGCCGGTGGGGTCGCTGTCGAGCATCACCAGGGGCAGCTGGTCTCCGCGGATGGCGGTCAGTGCGTCGGCGGCCATGGAAGAGGCGATCACCCCGTCGAGGGCGGCTTGGGCGGAGGCGAAGGGGTCGCGGGCGGGTCCGATGCCTTCGGGGGAGGGGTAGAGGACGACGCCGAAGCCGTTCTGGGCGGCCACGCGTGCGGCGCCGGTGTAGACGCCGGCGAAGAACTCCGTGGTGAGGGCGGGTACGACGAGCAGGACGGTGCGGGTGCGGCCGAGGCGGAGGTTGCGGGCGGCGAGGTTGGGGCGGTAGCCGAGTTCGCGTGCGGCGTGGCGGACGCGTTCGGCGGTCGCTTCGGATACCCGGCCGCGCCATTTGTCGCCGAGGACGAGGGAGACGGCGGCTTGGGAGACTCCGGCCGCCTGGGCGACGTCCCGGCTGGTCGGGCGCGTGCTGCTGCGTGCCACCGTGGGCCTGCTCCTCTGTGCGGGGTCGTTCGTCTGGACGTGTGAACAGCGCACATGGTACGTATGGGAGCGGGAGTTATACGTAAAACGTGGCCGTCGCGGCGGCCCGGTCGAGCAGCTGGAGGGCAGCACATGGCGACGGGCTATCTGGAGATACTCCGCGCCAGGCATGCGCTGCGGCTGCTGACCGGCACGCTGGTGGGGCGGTTGCCCAATGCGACGGCCGCGATCGCCCTGGTGCTGTTCGTCCGCGCCGAGGGCGGCACGTACAGCCTCGCGGGTGCCCTGGCGGCCGTGTACGGCGTCGCCAATGCCTTCGGTCAGCCGGTGCTGGGCCGGCTGGTGGACTTGTACGGGCAGCCGCGGGTGCAGCTGCCCGCGGCTGTTCTCGCGGCCCTGTCCATGACGCTGTTCGCGTTCTCCGGCACCGATCCGCTGCCGCTCGCGTATGCGTCCGTGGCGGCCGCGGGTCTGTTCACGCCGCCGTTGGAGGGGGGCTTGCGGGCGCTGTGGCCGTCGGTGCTGCGGCGTGAGGAGCAGGTGCACACCGCATACGCCATGGATGCGATCGCACAGGAGGTCATGTTCACGGTCGGGCCACTGCTGGTGACGCTGTGCGTGTCCCTGTGGGACGAGCGTGCCGCGCTGCTGGCGCTGAACCTGCTGGGTGTGCTGGGGGCGCTCTCGGTGGTGGTTTCGCCGCCTTCGCGCGCGTGGCGGTCGGCTCCGCGTGAGGCGCACTGGCTGGGTGCTCTGCGTTCGCCGGGTCTGCTGGCGCTGCTGGGGGCTTTCCTGTTCGTGGGTATCGCGCTGGGTTCGATCACGGTCGCGTCGGTGTCGTACGCCGACGGGCATGGTGGTGACGCGGTGTACGGCTGGATGATGGCGGGGCTGGGGCTGGGGGCTCTGGTGGGTGGAACGGTGTACGGCGCCCGTCAGTGGGCTGGTTCGCCGGAGCGGCGACTGCGGATGCTGGTGGCTCTCCTGGCGGTGTGTTACCTGCCGTTGACGCTGACGCCGGGTGCGGTGGCCATGGTGCTGCTCGCGGTGGTTTCCGGGGTGTTCCTGGCGCCTTGTATCGCCTGTGCGTTCATCATCGTGGACCGGCATGCGCCGAGCGGGACGGTCACCGAGGCGTTCTCCTGGCTTGTGACGACGTTCACAGTGGGTGCCTCGGTGGGGACGGGTGTGGCGGGGCCTGTGGTCCAGGCCGGTGGCACGGTGTGGGGGTTCGCGGTGCCGGGTGCGGCGGGGGCCGTGTCGCTGCTGGTCCTGCTTGCCACGGGGCGGGTCCTCGCAGCTCCCGCGCGGGGCGCGGTGGTTGCGGCTTCATCGGAAAATGATCCAAATCGTGCTGTCGAACCCCGTTTCAGCTCAGGGGATCGGGCGTAATGTTCAGTCATGGACCGCCGCATTTTCGGGCTGGAGAACGAGTACGGCGTCACGTGCACGTTCAGGGGACAGCGGCGCCTGTCTCCTGACGAGGTGGCGCGGTACCTCTTCCGCCGTGTCGTGTCATGGGGCCGCAGCAGCAATGTCTTTCTGCGAAACGGCGCCCGGCTGTATCTCGACGTGGGCTCACATCCGGAATACGCGACACCCGAGTGTGACAATGTGATCGAACTGGTCACTCACGACAAGGCCGGCGAGCGCATTCTCGAAGGACTCCTGGTGGACGCGGAACGACGCCTGCACGAGGAGGGAATCGCGGGCGACGTCTACCTGTTCAAGAACAACACCGACTCGGCGGGCAACTCGTACGGCTGCCATGAGAACTATCTGGTGGCCAGGCACGGGGAGTTCTCCCGGCTCGCGGACATCCTGATCCCGTTCCTGGTGACCCGGCAGCTGTTGTGCGGGGCGGGGAAGGTGCTGCAGACGCCGCGTGGTGCGGTGTACTGCGTCAGTCAGCGCGCGGAGCACATCTGGGAGGGCGTGTCCTCGGCGACGACGCGTTCGAGGCCGATCATCAACACGCGCGACGAGCCGCACGCGGATGCGGAGCGGTATCGCCGGCTGCATGTCATCGTCGGTGACTCGAACATGTCCGAGACCACGATGCTGCTGAAGGTCGGTGCCACGGATCTGGTGCTGCGCATGATCGAGGCGGGCACGGTGATGCGTGATCTGACGCTGGAGAACCCGATCCGGGCGATCCGTGAGGTCAGTCATGACATCACGGGCCGGCGCAAGGTGCGGCTGGCCAGTGGCCGGGAGGCGTCGGCGCTGGAGGTGCAGCGGGAGTACTTCGACAAGGCCGTGGACTTCTGCGACCGCCGGGGGATTCGTACGGGTACGGTGGCGCAGGTCCTGGAGCTTTGGGGTCGTACGCTGGACGCGATCGAGTCCGAGGAACTGGACCGGATCGCGACCGAGATCGACTGGGTGATGAAGTACAAGCTCATCGAGCGGTACCGGGCCAAGCACAACATGACGATGTCGCATCCGCGGGTCGCTCAGATAGACCTCGCGTACCACGACATCCATCGCCGTCGTGGTCTGTACTACCTGCTGGAGAAGAAGGGCCAAGCGGCCCGGGTGTGCAACGACTTGAAGATCTTCGAGGGCAAGTCGGTGCCGCCGCAGACGACTCGGGCGCGGCTGCGGGGTGACTTCATCCGGCGGGCGCAGGAGCAGCGCAGGGACTTCACGGTCGACTGGGTGCATCTGAAGCTCAACGACCAGGCGCAGCGCACCGTGTTGTGCAAGGACCCGTTCCGTTCGGTGGACGACCGGGTGGAGAAGCTGATCGCCGGAATGTAGCGGGAACCGGGTGAGTCAAGTGTTTCGGCTGTGAAATGCCGGAACGCCACACGGGCGTCGTACGTTTCCCGTACGGCGCCCTTCTCACGCCGTAGAGTTGCGCGCACGCATCCGCAAGATCGACCGATTACGAGGCTCTTCCGTGCGCCGACGTTCACTCCTCCTCGCCGCTGTTCCCGCAGGTCTGGCCACGCTCGCCGCGTGTGGTGACGGTAAGTCCGCCTCCAGCAAGGCCAGTGCCTCTCCGTCGTCCTCGGTGCCGGCGGCGCCGCCGCCGAAGATCGTGGAAGGGCCGTTGCCGGCGATCACGGCGGGTACGAAGTTCGGTGAGAAGCCGACGGTTGCCAAGGGTCCGGGGGAGCCGTCGAAGAACCTGGCGGTGAAGACGGTGATCGCGGGCAGTGGCGCCACGGTCGCGGAGAACGACTTCATCCAGGCGAACTATCTGGGTCAGATCTGGAACACGGCCAAGGTCTTCGACAACTCGTACGACAAGAAGCGTCCTCTGTTGCTGCAGCTCGCCGAGGGCAGCGTGATCGATGGCTGGCGGTATGGGCTGGCGGGCAGGAAGAGCGGTAGCCGTGTGCAGATTGCGGTGCCGCCCACCTGGGGTTACGGCAAGGACGGCGAGCCGCAGGCGGGTATCAAGGGCACGGACACGCTGGTGTTCGTGATCGACGTGATCGATGTCTTCAACTCGAAGAGTTCGGTCAAGGGCAAGCCGGTGGCGCAGAGCGACGCCTCGCTGCCCAAGGTGGCCACCAACACCGACGGCAGTGTCCCCAAGGTCACGGTTCCGAAGACGGCTCCGCCGAAGAAGCTGGTGTCGACGTATGTCCTGGAGGGCAACGGGCCGGAGCTGAAGGCCGACCAGGCGGTCCTGTGCCAGTTCCAGGGGCTGGTCTGGGACGGCGGCAGGACGTTTCAGCGCACGTATGGCTCGGGCCGGCTCAGCCAGTTCGTGCTGGAGCAGATGCAGCAGGCGGTCAAGGGCCTGGCGCAGGGGCTGACCGGTAAGAAGGTGGGCAGCCGGGTGCTGATCGTGGTGCCGCCGGAGCTGGGTTACGGCGACACCCCGCCGAGCGGCGGCATCATCAAGAAGGGCGCGACGCTCGTGTTCACGGTGGACATCCTCGCGGCGATGTAGCCGGTGTGCCCGTGGCGGGCGGCGGAGCCGCGGAGGTGAAAGACTGTCCGCGTTTCGTGTCGTACACAAGCAGGAGCTTTTGACGTGAGCATCGACAAGCCCGAGATCGACTTCCCTGGTGGCGAGCCCCCGGCCGACCTGGAGATCAAGGACATCTGGGAGGGCAACGGCGAGGTCGCGAAGGAGGGGCAGACCGTCACGGTGCACTACGTGGGTGTGGCCTTCAGTACCGGCGAGGAGTTTGACGCCAGCTGGAACCGGGGCACCCCGTTCCGCTTCCCGCTCGGCGGGGGCCGTGTCATCAAGGGATGGGACCTCGGCGTGCAGGGCATGAAGGTCGGTGGCCGTCGCCAGCTGACCATCCCCGCTCACCTTGCCTACGGCAACCAGAGCCCGACTCCGGCGATCCAGCCGGGCGAGACGCTGATCTTCGTGGTGGACCTGCTCGCCGTCTGATCCCGGCCCGATCCACGCGTGATCGTCTGTCGGATCCGGCCGGGCCGTGCCATGCCGTCCGGCCGGGTCCGACCGGATCCGATCATCTGGGGCCCATGCCTGTCCGGGCATGGGCCCTCGGCTTTTGTCACCGCGCTGAGGAGCGGTACGGTCATCGCTCGGAAGCACCGAAGGAAAGGCGAAGGGCGTCGATGGCCATTGCCAAGGCAGAGCGGCTGATGAACCTCGCGCTGTGTCTGCTCGGCACACGGCGGCCACTCAGCAAGCGTGAGCTGCGTGCGTCCATCGAGGCCTACCTCGAAGCGGGCAGTGACGACTCCTTCAACCGGATGTTCGAGCGGGACAAGGACGACCTGCGCGAGCTGGGCCTGGTCATCGAGACGGTCGAGAACCTGGACGGCGAGGTCGGCTATCTCGCCCGCCGTGACAGCAACCGACTGCCGCCCATCACCCTGGACGCCGAGGAGGCCGCGGCGCTGGGCCTCGCCGCGAAGGTCTGGCAGCAGGCCCGGCTGGCCGGCGCGGCCAGCGGCGCCCTGCAGAAGCTGCGCGCCGCGGGGCTGCCGGAGGACGTCGACCCGTACGAGGCGCACGGGGCCCTGGAACCGCGGATCCCGGTGCACGAGGCCGCCTTCGAACCGCTGATGCTGGCCTGCCGCGACCGCCGCCCGGTCGTCTTCGACTACCGCAAGGCCTCCGCCGCCCACCCCGAGCCCAGGCATGTGGAGCCGTGGGCGCTGGAGTGCTGGCGCGGGCACTGGTACCTGGCCGGTTTCGACCGGGACCGGGGTGCCGAGCGAGTCTTCCGGCTCTCCCGGATCACCGGCCGGGTGCGCTCGCGCGGTACGGGCTTCACCGCTCCCCTGCCCGACGTCGTCACCGTGCGGGAGACCGTCGCGAGCTGGGCGGGCGAGATCGCCGACGGTACGGCCCTGATCCGGCTGCGTTCCGGCGCCGGGTACCCCCTTCGGGCGAAGGCCACCAGCGTGCGGGAACTCGGCGACGGCTGGGACGAGTTGGAGATTCCGTACGGGCACGGCCTGGACGCCTGGCTGGTGGAGTTCGGGCCGGACGTGGTCGTTCTGGAGCCGGCCGAGCTGCGCGCGGACGTGGTGGACCGGCTGCGGGCCGTGGCCAAGGGCTGAAGGGGGAGCAGGACTGTGGCAGGCAAACCGGTCAGGACCGTGAACGCCATCGACCAGACCCGGCGGATGCTCTCCCTGGTGACCTATCTCAGGGAGCGGCCCGGCGCGCGGATCGCGGACGTGGCGCGTGCCTTCGGTATCACCGAGGACGAGCTGGTCGCCGACCTCGATCTGCTGCCCATGTGCGGCACCAGCTTCCGCGGCGGTGATCTGCTGGACATCGACACCGACGGTGAGCGCATCTGGTGGCACAATGCGGCCGCGCTCGGCGAGGAGGCCGCCGAGCCGCTGCGGCTCGCCGCCGACGAGGCCACCGCCCTGCTGGTGGCCGCCCGCGCGGTCTCGACGCTGCCGGGTCTGCGCGAGGGCGACCGGCAGGCGCTGCTACGGGCCACCGCCAAGGTGGAGGCCGCCGCCGGTGAGGCCGCGGGTGCCAGCGCCCGGCTGTCGGTGACGTTCGAGTCCGAGGGCGGGGTCTTCGCCGACGTCGACCGGGCGATCTCCGAGCGTCGCCGACTGTGGATCCGCTACTACTCGCCTGCCCGGGACGAGGTCACCGAGCGGGAGATCGACCCCATCCGTCTGGTCAGCGTCGGACACACCTACGTCGAGGCCTGGTGCCGCCGCTCCGAGGCCCGGCGGACCTTCCGGCTCGACCGGGTCGCCGAGATCAGAATCCTGGACGAGCCGTCCGCACCTCCGGAGATAGAGCTGCGGGACCTCTCCGAGGCGCTGGTGCAGCCGGCCGCCGAGGACCCGGAGGTCGTGGTGGAGGTCGGCCCGGGCGGCCGCTGGGTCGCCGAGTACTACCCGCACGACAGCGCGGATGAGCTTTCCGACGGCGGGCTGCGTATCACTCTGCGCACCCCCGATCCGGCCTCGCTGCGCCGGCTGGCGCTCCGGCTCGGCCGGGACGGCCGGATCGTCTCCCCGCCCGACCTGGCCGACAGCGCCCGCCGAGCGGCCCGTGAGGCCTTGGAGGCGTATGACACGGTGCAGTCGGCGAACTCCGGGCAGTGAGAGCGCCCCCAAGGGGCGCGGGGAGCTGCGCGACCGGCCACGACGGCGCCGCAGACGCGAGACGGCACAACGCGGCACCTTCCCGTGGCGCGCTTGGCGTACGACCACACAATGAGGAGCGAGGGCTGTGAGCGAGTCTCCGGTATCCGGTACTGGTGAGATGACGGTGGCGGCAGCCTTCGCCGGGATGAAGAGAGTCGTCCCCGTGGTGTTCAAGGCGGGCTGCCCGGACTGCCGGGGCCGCTTCGAACTCGCCGCGAGCGCGCTGCGCCTCGCCATCGGCGCCAGCAGCCGGACCACGTTCTACTCGTTCACCTGCCCTGGGTGCGGCGCCGCCGTCCGCAAGCCCGCGGGGGAGCGCATCGTCGAGCTGCTCACCGACGGCGGAGTCAGCACACTGCGCCTGCACTCCACGGTGTAGGCGGCTGCGTCGCACGGCCGGGGACGGTCTAGTCTCGACGTCATGTTCTGGCCGATGTGCGCGGTAGCGGTGGGTTTCCTGGGTCTCGCGGTGCTGGGGGTGCTCGCCGTCCGGGTCTTCCTGGAGGCGCGGCGCCTCGGGCAGCAGGTCGCGGACTCCGCGAGCCGTATCAACAGAGCGGCCGAGGACCTGGAGCGGGCGGCCGTCAGCACGGCCCGCGCTGTCGATGCGTTGTAGATTGCCCAGCCCACGCGCTTTGGGGCACTTCGCCCTGTCACCGTGCCGGTCCGGCCAGGTACGCTGCTGGTCGCGGCCCGGAAAAACGAGGCGCGGTCCGCAGACAGAGCGGGAGTACGCACGGGGATTGTTTGACGTTCATCCCCGGGCGATACGATCGCTCCCAGCACGATGGTCAGACAATTGTCCGACCCGTCGGACATGCCCCGTCGCCCCGCCTCAGTGAGAAGGTGAAGACTTATGTTCCGCAACGCACTTGAGCCGTGGCACCTGGTGCTCCTGGTTCTGGTGATTGTCCTCGTGTTCGGTTCCAAGAAGCTTCCGGACATGGCGCGCTCGCTCGGCAAGTCCGCTCGCATCCTGAAGAGCGAGGCCAAGGCGATGAAGGACGACGGCAAGCAGTCCACCACCTCCGCCCAGCCCGCCGAGGAGCAGACCCCGGCTCAGCGCACGATCCAGGCCTCGCCCGGCGACGTGACCAGCTCCCGGCCGGTGAACGAGCAGACGGACACGACGACCCAGCGCTGACGCGAGGACCGGGGCATCCGGTCCGCTGCACGAGATGAGGATGTGGGTTGCCCAAGTCTGCCCGCAAGAAGGAGAGGGATCCCGAGGGGCGCATGCCACTCGCGGATCACTTGCGCGAGCTGCGCAACCGGCTCGCGAAGGCCGTCCTGGCGATCGTCGTCGTCACGATCGTGTCCGCCTTCTTCTACCAGGACATCATCAACTTCGTCACCAAGCCGGTGCTCGACTCGGTCGGCTGCTCGCAGTCCCTCGGGCAGCTGGCAAAGACCAAGAACGCCCACTGCGCGCACATCACGGTCAGCGGCCTGCTGGCGCCGTTCACACTGGCCCTGAAGGTCGCGCTGACGGCGGGCATCGTGCTGGCGTCCCCGGTCTGGCTCTACCAGTTGTGGGCGTTCGTCGCACCGGGCCTGCACCGGCACGAGAAGAAGTACGCCTACGCGTTCGTCGGATTCGGCTTCCCGCTCTTCCTCGCCGGCGGCTACATCGCGTACCACGTGCTGCCCATGACGGCGAAGGTGATGATCGACCTCACGCCCAAGGGCGCCGAGAACCTGCTGCCGGCGGTCGACCTGGTCGACCTGGTCACCCGCATGATCGTCGTCTTCGGTCTCGCCTTCGAGATGCCGTTGCTGCTGGTCATGCTGAACCTCACCGGTGTCCTGTCCGGCCGGCGGATGCTCGGCTGGTGGCGCGGCATGATCGTCGGCATCGCCGCCTTCGCGGCCGTGGCCACGCCCAGCCCCGACCCGGGCACGATGCTGGCGCTGGCGGCGCCGATCTGGGCGCTGTTCTTCATCGCCGTGGCCATCGCGCTGCTCAACGACCGGCGCAAGGCGCGCCGGGCGGCCGAGGGACCCGCCGACGACGAGGCCTCCGAGCTGGACCTCACGCCCGAGGGGATCGGCGAGGTTGAGCCCGTCCCGGCCGCCGGGGCGCTGCCCGAGCAGTCAGGCACGGACCGGGTCAACGGCTACGACGACGTGACCTGAGCCAAGACCGCACCGAACCGCGCACGATGCCCCCGCCCCGGACGATTCCCGGGACGGGGGCATTCGCCTTCGCTGGCCATCGGTCCCGCCGATCAGCCGTCTTCGTCGATCAGCCCACGTTCGGATAATGATCGTCCTGTTGTCAGTGGGGCCCGGTACGCTCGAAAGCACGATGACAGAGGACCTCTCACCGGCCGAGCGGTACGCGGCAGCCCGCAGGCGGGCAGCCGAGCAGGCCACCGCGCTCGCGTCCTTCCGCGAGATGTACGACTTCGGCCTCGACCCCTTCCAGATCGAGGCCTGCGAGGCGCTTGAGACGGGGAAGGGCGTGCTGGTGGCCGCCCCCACCGGCTCGGGCAAGACGATCGTGGGCGAGTTCGCCGTCCACCTCGCCCTCCAGCAGGGCAAGAAGTGCTTCTACACGACACCCATCAAGGCACTGTCGAACCAGAAGTACGCCGACCTGTGCCGCCGCTACGGCACGGACAAGGTCGGCCTCCTCACCGGCGACAACAGCGTCAACTCCGAAGCCCCGGTGGTCATCATGACCACCGAGGTCCTGCGGAACATGCTCTACGCCGGCTCCCAGACCCTCCTCGGCCTCGGCTACGTGGTCATGGACGAGGTGCACTACCTCTCCGACCGCTTCCGCGGCGCCGTCTGGGAAGAGGTGATCATCCACCTGCCCGAATCCGTGACCCTGGTGTCACTGTCGGCGACCGTGTCCAACGCCGAGGAGTTCGGTGACTGGCTGGACACCGTCCGTGGCGACACCGAGGTGATCGTCTCCGAGCACCGGCCCGTGCCGCTCTTCCAGCACGTGCTCGCCGGACGCCGGATGTACGACCTGTTCGAGGAGGGCGAGGGCCACAAGAAGGCCGTCAACCCCGACCTGGTCCGCCTGGCCCGCATGGAGGCCACCAGACCGTCGTACCAGGACCGCAGGCGCGGCCGGGCGATGCGCGAGGCCGACCGGGAGCGGGAGCGCAGACAGCGCTCGCGCGTGTGGACGCCGGGCCGTCCCGAGGTCATCGAGCGCCTCGACTCCGAGGGCCTGCTCCCCGCCATCACGTTCATCTTCAGCCGCGCCGCCTGCGAGGCCGCCGTCCAGCAGTGCCTGTACGCGGGCCTCAGGCTCAACGACGAGGAGGCGCGGGAGCAGGTCCGTGCCCTGGTCGAGGAGCGCACCGCCACCATCCCGTCCGAGGACCTGCACGTCCTCGGGTACTACGAGTGGCTGGAGGGCCTGGAGCGCGGCATCGCCGCCCATCACGCGGGCATGCTGCCGACCTTCAAGGAGGTCGTCGAGGAGCTGTTCGTACGCGGCCTGGTCAAGGCCGTGTTCGCCACCGAGACCCTCGCGCTCGGCATCAACATGCCCGCCCGTTCCGTGGTGCTGGAAAAGCTCGTCAAGTGGAACGGCGAGCAGCATGCCGACATCACCCCCGGCGAGTACACGCAGCTCACCGGCCGCGCCGGCCGGCGTGGCATCGACATCGAGGGCCACGCGGTCGTGCTGTGGCAGCGCGGGATGAGCCCCGAGCACCTGGCCGGTCTCGCGGGCACGCGTACGTACCCGCTGCGCTCCAGCTTCAAGCCGTCGTACAACATGGCGGTCAACCTGGTCGAGCAGTTCGGCCGGCATCGCTCGCGCGAACTGCTGGAGACCTCGTTCGCGCAGTTCCAGGCCGACAAGTCGGTCGTCGGGATCTCCCGCCAGGTGCAGCGCAACGAAGAGGGCCTGGCCGGCTACAAGACCTCCATGACCTGCCACCTCGGCGACTTCGAGGACTACGCGCGACTGCGCCGCGAGCTCAAGGACCGCGAGACCGAGCTGGCCCGGCAGGGCGCCAACCAGCGGCGCGCCGAGGCGGCTGTGGCCCTGGAGAAACTCAAGCCGGGGGACGTCATCCACGTACCCACGGGCAAGTACGCCGGTCTGGCCCTCGTGCTGGACCCGGGCCTGCCCGCCGGCCGCTCCAACGGCCACCGCGGCTTCGACCACCACGACGGCCCGCGCCCGCTGGTGCTCACCGCCGAGCGGCAGGTCAAGCGGCTGGCGTCGATGGACTTCCCCGTCCCGGTCGAGCCGCTGGACCGGATGCGGATCCCCAAGTCCTTCAACCCGCGCTCCCCGCAGTCCCGCCGGGACCTGGCCTCCGCGCTGCGCACCAAGGCCGGGCACATCCCGCCGGAGCGGGCCCGCAAGAAGCGCTCGCAGGCCGCCGACGACCGCGAGATCGCCCGGCTGCGCACCGCCATCCGCGCGCACCCCTGCCACGGCTGCGACGACCGTGAGGACCACGCCCGTTGGGCCGAGCGCTACCACCGGCTGCTGCGCGACACCTCACAGCTGGAGCGCCGCATCGAGGGCCGTACGAACACCATCGCGCGGACCTTCGACCGGATCGTGGCCCTGCTGACCGAACTGGACTATCTGCGCGGCGACGAGGTCACCGAACACGGCAAGCGGCTCGCCCGGCTGTACGGCGAACTCGACCTGCTCGCCAGTGAATGCCTGCGCGAGAGAGTCTGGGAGGGCCTCGCCCCCGCCGAACTCGCCGCGTGTGTCTCGGCGTTGGTGTACGAGGCGCGGGTCAGCGACGACGCGATGGCGCCCAAGCTGCCCTCGGGCAAGGCGAAGGCCGCGCTCGGTGAGATGGTCCGGATCTGGGGCCGGCTCGACGGTCTGGAGGAGGAGTTCCGGATCAACCAGACCGAGGGCGTCGGGCAGCGCGAGCCCGATCTCGGCTTCGCCTGGGCCGCGTACATGTGGGCCTCGGGCAAGGGACTCGACGAGGTGCTGCGCGAGGCGGACATGCCAGCGGGGGACTTCGTCCGGTGGTGCAAGCAGGTCATCGACGTGCTGGGCCAGATTTCCGCGGCTGCTCCCGTGGAGGGCTCGACCGTGGCCAAGGCCGCGCGCAAGGCCGTCGATCAGTTGCTGCGGGGTGTGGTCGCCTACTCGTCCGTGGGATGACCTGCCTGGCGCTTTGAGGGGCCGCTTCGGCGGCCCCTTCACTTATTACGGTGAGTAGTTTTCGCATGCCCATCTGCCGTTACCGAACGTGTTCGAATTGCAGCTGAGTGTGTAAATACGCCTGAGCGTACTCCTGCCGCAAGGGTCATTTCAGGTGCTTGCTGAATATGACACGGCGATGATCCGGTCGGACTAAGCTCGCCCGCGGCGCACCGAGTTGAGGTAATTCGTGCGTCTGTTCCCAAACATGCGATAGATCCCGACAGTTCCATGAACCTTCCCCACAAAAGCTCCCCCGACACCCAGCCGATTCGTCTCAGAAGGCATCCATGGTGAGTGTTCAGAAGCCTCCCGGTCGCCGTGAACGTCCCTATGCGCGCGTGCTGTTGCCTCCCGCCATATTGATGGCGGCCGCGACCGGGGCCGCCGTCGCCCTGGCGCCGTCCTCGGCCCGCATCGCCGTCGGCGTGACCGGGGCCCTGGCCGTGCTGCTGGTCCTCGCCACCGGCGCCGAGGCCGCCCGCCGTGGCCGCAGGCTCCGCGAGGAACAGGCCGAGCACGCCCGTCACGCCGCGTATCTGCAGCACCGGATCGCCGCCCAGGACGAGCTGATCGAGAAGTTCGCCACCGACATCATCCCCACCGGTCTGCTGCGGCTGCGCGCCGGAGAACCGCTGCGGGACGTCCTGACCAACATCTACGACGCCGACCCCGAGCTGCGCGCCCTGCCGGACATGTACCGCGAGATGTTCCGCGTCTCGCTGCGCGGCGCCGACCGCGAGATCTCGATGCGCGACGCCACCGAGCGCTCGTACGTGAGCATCGCCCGTCGCGTCCAGGCCATCGTCCACCAGCAGTCCAAGGAACTGCGCGAGATGGAGGAGGACCACGGCCGCAACCCCGAGGTCTTCGACGACCTGCTGCGCATCGACCACGGCACCTCGCTGATCGGCCGTCTCGCCGACACCATCTCCGTCCTCGGCGGCGGCCGCCCCGGCCGCCAGTGGCCCCTGCCGGTCTCCCTCTACAGCACGCTGCGCGGTGCCATGTCGCGCATCCTGGAGTACCGCCGCATCCAGCTGAACTCCATCGTCAACATCAACATCAAGGGCACCTCCGTCGAGCCGGTCATCCACGCCGCCGCCGAACTCCTCGACAACGCCACCCGCTACTCGCCGCCCACGGCCAAGGTGCATGTCACCGCCACCGAGGTGCAGACCGGCATCGTCATCGAGATCGAGGACGCCGGTGTCAGCCTCACCGAGGAGTCCCGCGCCCGCATCGAGAAGATGATCGAGGACGCCAAGAACCTCGACGACGCCCACAACCTCGGTGAGAACCCGAGTCTCGGTCTGGCCGTCGTCGGCCGCCTGTGCAAGATGTTCGACATGGAGGTCTCGCTGCGGGCCTCCGCCTACGGCGGCTGCCGCGCGATCCTCGTCGTGCCGCGCGTCATGACCACCACCGAGCCCGGAGTCGGCGCGGCCCACGGAATCGGTGCCACCGGCACCCCGATGCCCCAGTTGGGCGCCGTGGAGGGCCCCAAGCGTCCGCCGAAGAAGCGCCGCCCCACCAGCCCCAAGATTCCCGCCGGGATCTCCATGGAGGACGACGTCCCCGCGGTCACCGAGTGGACCGCGGGCGGACTGCCGCAGCGCCGCAGCCGGATGAAGACCCCGCTGAGCCAGCGCTTCGCCGAGAAGGCCGAGGTCGAGCAGGCCGAGCGCGAGGGCAGGCCGACCATCTGGTCGCAGCCCAAGCCCGAACCGGAGCCCGAGATGGACCCCGAGATCAAGAAGCTCAGGGAGCGGCCGATCGGCCAGGGGATCGAGGACTTCTGGAACGGCCTGCGCAAGGGCATGCCCGAGGACGCCACCGGGCCCGAACTGACCGACTTCACCCGGCACCCGGAAAAGTACGTGCACCTGCTCAACGATTCGGACACCGCCACCGAGGCCGCCACCGGGGCCGACGACGAGGGGGACCTCAAGTGATCCAGCAGCGAGGCAACATCGACTGGATGCTCAAGCAGCTGAACGACGGCGTGCCGGGCATCGAGATGATCGTGGTCCTCTCCGCGGACGGACTGCGCATCGCCCGCTACGGCGGAGACCCCGACGCCGCCGACCGCGTGGCCGCCGCCTGCGCGGGCGTGCAGAGCCTGGCCGGCGCCATCATCCAGGAACTCCCGGGCGCCGGCGACATGAAGGTCGTCGTCTTCGAGATCGAGGGCGGCTACTTCTACCTCATGAACGCCGGCGACAACGCCTATCTCGCCGTACTCGCCGACGTGACCTGCGAGCCGGGCCGGATGAGCGGCATGATGCGCGACCTCGTCGTCCGGATCGGCGCCCATCTCACCAGTCCGCCCCGGCGGAACGGGCAGACCGTATGACTCCTCCACGACGCAAACGGCGCGAGCCGAAGCCCCCGCCGCAGCCGCCGGCGCCCACAGCGGCGGACGGCGAGGCCGAGCCCGCACCCAGGAACCCCGAGCGGCTGTACACGGTCGCCGGATCCGAGGACGGAGCACGCGCCGAACTCGACCTCGTGACGTTGATCGTGGCGCGCGACGCGCCCCAGGTGGCCGCCTCACCGGAGCAGGCGTCGGTACTACGGCTCTGTGCCAACCCGCTGTCCGTGGCCGAGCTCTCGGCCTATCTGAATCTGCCGTTCAGCGCGATGACCGTCCTGATCACCGAGATGATCACGGCCGAACTGGTGCAGGCGCGCGCCCCGATCGCCCGTCAGGCGGTTCCCGACCGTTCCATCCTCGAAGCGGTGATGCATGGACTTCAAAGGCTCTGACACCATCCCCGGCCCACGCACCGAGGATCATCTGCCGCACTCGGCCGAGACCGCGGTGAAGATCGTGATCGTGGGCGGTTTCGGCGTCGGCAAGACCACCATGGTCGGTTCCGTCAGCGAGATCAGACCGCTGACGACCGAGGAGACCATGACCCAGGCCGGTATCGGCGTGGACGACAACTACGGTTCCGAGTCCAAGACGGCCACCACCGTGGCCATGGACTTCGGCCGCATCAGCATCACCGACAAACTGGTGCTCTACCTGTTCGGCACCCCCGGCCAGGAGCGCTTCTGGTTCCTGTGGAACGGGCTGTTCGAAGGCGCGCTCGGCGCCGTCGTCCTCGTCGACACCCGGCGTCTGGAAGTCAGCTTCGACGTCATGGGCCGGCTGGAGGAATGCGGCGTGCCCTTCGTCGTCGCCGTCAACACCTTTCCCGACGCGCCCCGTTACCCCGTCGAGGAACTGCGTACCGCGCTCGACCTGACCCCGGAGATCCCGATCATGGAGTGCGACGTACGGCGCCGGGCCTCCAGCAGGGACGTGCTGATGACCCTGACGCGCTTCCTGCACTCGATCGCCATGTCCCGCGCACTCATCTGATCCGAACCTGATCCGAACCTGATCAGGACCTGATGAGAACCCGATCCGAATGATCCGAACCTGATCCGAACTTGATTCGACCGCAGTCGTACGACCCCCACAACCTTCCCGTTCCGGAGCGACACCGTGACGTCTGATTCCTCCTCGCTGACCGACACCGACTCCACCCCCGGCCCGCCGCCGGGCTGCCCCGCCCACAACCTCGGACCCGGCGGTCTGCACCGGCTCTACGGCCCCGATGCACAGGACCTGGGCGACCTCTACGAGCGGCTGCGGGAGCAGCACGGCACCGTGGCGCCCGTGCTGCTGCACGAGGACGTGCCGATGTGGGTGGTCCTCGGGCACGCCGAGAACCAGCACCTGGTGCGGAGCCCCTCCCTGTACACCCGCGACAGCCGGATCTGGAGCGCGCTGGCGGACGGCACGGTCAAGCCCGACCACCCGCTCATGCCGCACATCGCCTGGCAGCCGATCTGCTCGCACGCCGAGGGCGACGAGCACCAGCGGCTGCGCGCGGCCGTCACCGCGGCCATGACCACCATCGACCACCGCACCCTGCGCCGTCACATCGGCCTCCACACCCAGGCGCTGGTCAACAGGTTCTGCGAACGCGGCCGGGCCGACCTGGTGTCCCAGTTCGCCGACCATCTGCCGATGGCCGTCATGTGCGAGATCCTCGGCATGCCCGAGGAGTACAACGACCGGATGGTGCAGGCCGCCCGGGATGCCCTGAAGGGCACCGAGACCGCCATCCAGAGCCACACCTACGTCATGGACGCGCTGAGCCGGCTCACCACCCGACGCCGCGCCCGGCCCGAGGAGGACTTCACCAGCCACCTCGTCACCCACCCGGCCGGACTCAGCGACGACGAGGTCCGCGAACACCTGCGGCTCGTCCTCTTCGCGGCTTACGAGGCCACCGCGAACCTCCTCGCCAACGCGCTGCGCATGGTCCTCACCGAGCCGGGCTTCCGTGCCCGGCTCAGCGGCGGCCAGATGACCGTGCCGGAGGCGATCGAGCAGTCCCTGTGGGACGAGCCGCCGTTCAGCACCGTCCTCGGCTACTACGCCAAGCAGGACACCGAGTTGGGCGGGCAGCGCATCCGCAAGGGCGACGGCGTGCTCTTCGCGCCCGCGCCGGGCAACCTCGATCCGCGGATCCGCCCGGACCTGTCCGCGAGCATGCAGGGCAACCGCTCCCACCTCGCCTTCGGCGGCGGCCCGCACGAATGCCCCGGACAGGACATCGGCCGCGCCATCGCCGACGTCGGCGTCGACGCGCTGCTGATGCGGCTGTCCGATGTCCAACTCCACTGCCTGGAAGAGGAGTTGCGCTGGCGTTCGTCCATCGCCTCCCGGCACCTGGTGGCCCTGCCCGTACGCTTCGAACCGAAGCCGCAGCAGGACGTCACCCTCCCGCCGCGGCCCATGGCCGTCCCCGCGCAGCGCTCCACGTGGCAGGCCGGCACGCTGACCGCTGAGCAGACCCCGGCCGCCGAGCCCCGCCCCACGCCCCCACCCCCCGCCGCCCCGCAGCCCTGCCCCACGGCACCGCAGCCGGCCCGCCGACGGGGCATCCTGCGGCGGCTGCTCCACTGGTGGCGCGGAGAGTGACCGGAGGCTAGAGCCCGTCCGGCGGACCGGTCGCAGACATCGGCGGCGCTTCATCAGCGCAGGTGAGCGGGGGCCGGTACGTCCAACGCCGCTGGGTGCCCCCACGCCCTCCAGGCAATGGGGGAGGGCGCGGCGGCCCCGGCGTCCGCGGCAGGATCCGCCGGACAGGCCCTAGCTCCCGCAGGCCCAGGTGTCGTACGACGTCCAGGCCTGGAGCGTGCGTGTGCCGGTGAACGCGTGCTCCGTGCCGGTGACCGGATCGGTGAACTCCAGCCTCCGCGCGAGCAGTTGCAGCGGACGCCGGAAGTCACCGGCCGGCACCGGGCCGGTCACCTCCGGATACAGCGGATCGCCGAGGATGGGCACGCCGAGCGCGTTCAGATGCACCCGCAGCTGATGGGTCTGCCCGGTCGCCGGGACGAGCCGGTACCGGCCCAGCCCGCCCCGATGCCCGGCAAGCTCCACATACGTCTCGGCGTTCGGCTCGCCCTCGACCTCCCGGGCCGCCTGCACCCCGCGCTCCTTCACGATCCGGCTGCGTACGGTCCGGGGGAGCACCAGCGTGGGGTCGTACGGCGCGATCGCCTCGTACTCCTTGCGCACCCGCCGGTCCCGGAACAGCGTCTGATACGCCCCACGCTCCTGCGGCCGCACGATGAACAGCACCAGCCCCGCCGTCAGCCGGTCCAGGCGATGCGCGGCGGACAGTGCCGGGATGCCCAGCTCATGCCGCAGCCGGGCCAGCGCGGTCTGGGTGACATGCGTGCCGCGCGGGGTCGTGGCGAGGAAGTGCGGCTTGTCGGCGACGACGATGTGCGCGTCCTGGTACACGACCTCCACCGGGAACGGCACCGTGACCTCGGCCGGCAGCTCGCGGTGGAACCACACGAACATCCCCGGCTCGTACGGCGCGTCCGGGGCCACCGACCTCCCGTCCGCGCCGACGATCAACCCCGCGTCGAACATCGACGCGACCATCCCGGGTGCGGCCCCCGTCAGCCGTTCCACCAGATGCTCCCGCACGGTGGCCCACGTGCCGCCGTACGGCAGCCGCACCCGCACAGGATCCACACCGTCGCGCTGGGGGAGCGGGGCGGGCGGGGGCGGCGTACGGCGTCTCATCGGTCAAGGGTACGAGGGCGAAACGGCTGCGGTGCCGGTCGGGCCGTCGGCAGGATGCGGATCACGCCGTATCTCATCAGCCCGGTCGTGCCCGCCGTGCACGCCGCCTTCCAGGACCCGTTGATGCACCAGTGGCACATCATGGCCGCCGGCTCCGAGGAGGAGGCCGCCGGCTGGATCACCCGGTGGCAGAGCGGCTGGAAGGACGAGCGCCAGGCCCAGTGGGCCGTCGTGGACGCGGACACCGGCGAACTGCGGGGCCGCGTCGCGCTGCGCGAGATCATGCTCGGCGACGGCTGTGCCGAGGTCGCGTACTGGACGGTCGCCCGGGCACGCGGCCGGGGTGTCGCGGTGCGGGCCACCACCACCCTGACCCGCTGGGCGTTCGACGAGATCGGCCTCCTCCGCCTCGAACTCTCCCACGCCACCGCCAGCGAGGCCTCCTGCCGCGTGGCCGAGAAGGCCGGCTTCGCTGCGGAGGGCACCAAGCGCAGCGCCCTGCTCCATCCGGACGCCCGGCACGACATGCACCGCCACGCCCGCGTGCGGGGCGACTGATTCGCCGCCCATACGCGATACATCGTGTGTATTGGACCATCGCGAGCTACTCACGATATGTTCGGCTGCGGATATTCGAGATCGAGGTGACTGTCATGGCGGGTAAGCGCCGCAGGCTCAGCAACCCGCTGGCGCTCGCCGTGCTGGTGACCCTCTGGCAGAAGCCGATGCACCCGTACGAGATCGCTCAGACCCTGCGCCGTCAGGGCAAGGACACCAGCACGAAGATCAACTATGGTTCGCTCTACACGGTGGTGCAGAACCTCGAAAAGCACGGCTTCGTCGAGGTGACCGACGTGGAGCGGCAGGGCAATCGTCCCGAGCGCACGGTGTACGGGCTCACTGCGGCGGGTCGCGAGGAGATGACCGAGTGGTTGTCGGACCTCATCGCGGTCCCGGCGAAGGAGTACCCGATCTTCGAGACTGCCCTGTCCCTCATGGGCGCGCTGCACCCGGACGAGGTGGTGCGGCTGCTTCAGGAGCGGCTCAGGGCCCTGGAGGTCCAGGCCGCGAGCGTGCGGGGAGGGTTGGAGAAGCTGTACGAGACGCTACCGCGGCTCTTCCTCGTCGAGACCGAGTACCAGTTGCACATGATCCTGGCGCAGGCGCAGTGGGTCCGCGGCTTCCTGGAAGAGATCGGGAAGGGCTCACTGCCCGGCGTCGAGGGCTGGCGGCACCTCCATGAGACGGGGGAGCTGCCCGCGGAGTTCACTTGAGAAGACCGACCCCGGCAGGGCTGTTGCAGCAGCTCCGCCGGGGTCGCGAACCCCGAAAGGGATCCGCCGTGCGGCGGCTCCGGGCGATCGAGGTGCGGCACACCCAGGATAGCCCGGCGCTCTTCACGCGGATCTTCCCCGATCCGCTCACACAGCGGATCTTTCGTCATCCGCTCATTCAGGAGAGCAGTCGTCATGAACACCCGTGCGCCCGCAGTGGAGGCGCGCCAGCTCGTCAAGACCTATCCCGGTGACGTCACCGCCCTGACCGGCATGGACATCACCGTGGCACCGGGTACCGTCGTCGGACTCCTCGGCCCCAACGGCGCCGGCAAGTCCACCACCGTCAAGATCCTCACCACCCTGGCCCGCCCCGACTCCGGCACCGCCACCGTCGCCGGGCACGATGTGCTGCGCCACCCCGACCGGGTGCGCCGCGCGATCGGCGTGGTCGCCCAGCACTCCGGCGCCGACCCGGTCGCCACGGGCCGGGAGAACCTGCAACTCCAGGGCCGCCTCTACGGACTGGGCGGCACCGCGCTGAACCGCCGGGTGGACGAGCTGCTGGAGCGGTTCACCCTCGCCGACGCCGCCCGCCGGCAGGTCAAGGGCTACTCGGGCGGCATGCGGCGCCGGCTCGACGTCGCCCTCGGACTGCTGCACCGGCCCGAGGTGCTGTTCCTGGACGAGCCGACCACCGGACTGGACCCGGAGGCGCGCACCGCGATGTGGGAGGAGATCGGCCGGCTGGCCGGCGAGGAGGGTCTGACGATCCTGCTCACCACGCATTATCTGGAGGAGGCCGACCGGCTCGCCGAGCGTATCGCGATCGTCGACCGCGGCCGGATCGTGGTCGAGGGCACCCCGGACGCCCTCAAGGGCGAACTGCGCGGCGACGCCGTGCACATGGAACTGCGCGAGCCGGTCGGCGAGGCCGGCCGCACGCTGCTCACCGGCGCCCTGACCGCACTGCCCGGAGTGCACGAGGCGCTGTGCGAAGGGCGCCGGATCAGCGTCCGCGCCGATGACGGAGCGGCCGCGGTGCCCGCGCTGCTCGCCGCGCTGGACCGGGCCGGGGTCACCGTCGCCTCGGCCACCGTCGCCCGGCCCTCGCTGGACGACGTCTACCTCCGCCACGCCGGCCGCCGGTACGCGGAGGCGGAGGCGGAGACCGTGCTCGTGGGAGGTGCGTGATGAGCAGTGCCGTCGTCCAGACCTGGTACATGGCGCAGCGTCAACTGCGGGTGTTCGCCCGGCAGCCCGCCTACGCGGTCATCACCCTGATCCAGCCGGTGATCTGGCTGTTCCTGTTCGGCAACCTGTTCAAGAAGGTCGTCGGGCTGGGCGGCTTCGGCACCACCTCCTACCTGGACTACCTGGTGCCGGGTGTGGTCGTGATGAGCGCCCTCGGTTCCAACATGTGGGCCGGCATGGGCACGTTGGAGGAGATCCAGCGCGGCACCCTCGACCGGTTCCTGACCACCCCGGTCAGCCGTGCCGCGCTCATGAACGGCAATGTCGTCAACAACGGCCTGGTCACCGCCTTCCAGTCGGTGGTCATCGTGCTGCTCGGCCTGCTCGGCGGCGCGGACTACCCGGGCGGCGTCGGCGGCATCGCGATCCTCGTGCTGGCCGCCGTGCTCCTCGGCACGGTCTTCGGGGCCCTGTCCAACGCGCTCGGGGTGCTCGTCCGCGAACGGGAGTCGATCATCGGCATCAACACCTTCCTGCTGCTGCCGCTGACCTTCCTCTCCAGCGCCTTCATGGCGCCCGCGCAGATGCCCGGCTGGATGCGGCACATCGCCGACTTCAACCCGCTCGACTGGGCGATGGTGTCCGGCCGTTCGGCGCTGTCCGAGCATCCCGACTGGGGCGGCGTCCTCAGCCGCGGCGGCGCGCTGCTCGCCCTGGCGATCGCGGCGGTGTGGCTGTCGATCCGCACCTTCCGCTCCTACCAGCGGTCGGTGTGAAGATGTAGTCCATGCCGGCCTACGATCTCGCGAACCGACTCGTCGTCGGTGTCGCCTCCAGTGCCCTGTTCGATCTGCGGGAGTCGGACGGCGTCTTCCGCGAGCAGGGCGAGGAGGCGTACCGGGCCTACCAGGAGCAGCACGTGGACGACACGCTCCGGCCCGGAGTCGCGTTCGCGTTCATCCGCAGGCTGCTGTCGCTGAACGACCTCGGCGAGCCGGGCGATCCGCTCGTCGAGGTCATCATCCTCTCCCGCAACGACCCCGACACCGGCCTGAGGGTCATGCGGTCGATCCAGGCTCATGAACTGCCCATCAGCCGGGCCGTGTTCATGCAGGGCAGGTCGCCGTACGCGTTCATCACCGCGCTGAACATGTCCCTGTTCCTGTCCGCGAACGGCGACGACGTCCGCGAGGCGGTCGCCGCCGGTCTGCCGGCCGGGCATGTGCTGGGATCGTCGTACGCGGACGACCCCGCCGACCGCGAGCTGCGGATCGCGTTCGACTTCGACGGGGTGCTCGCCGGCGACGAGGCCGAGCAGGTGTACCAGTCCGACGGTCTGGAGGAGTTCCGCGCGTACGAGGCCCGTAACGCGGCGACTCCGCACGATCCGGGGCCGTTGCGCGACTTCCTCGCCGGGGTGAACCGGATACAGCGGCGGGAGGAGGAGCGGCGCGCGAGCGATCCGGACTACCCGAGCCGCGTGCACGTCTCGCTGGTGACCGCGCGCAACGCGCCGGCCCACGAACGGGCCGTGCGCAGCCTCAAGCAGTGGGGCGTGCGGGTCAACGGCGCCTTCTTCCTCGGCGGCATAGAGAAGGGCGCGGTCCTGAGGGTGCTCAGACCGCACATCTTCTTCGACGACCAGGTGACCCACCTGGAGAGTGCGTCGCGGACCACGCCCAGCGTGCACATCCCCTTCGGCAAGATCAACGAGACGGCCCCCTGAGAGCGGACAGCTCTCCGGCGCCCCGAGCGCGGACCGCTCTCACGCGGCCGCCGTGCCGCCCTCCTGCTCGGCCTCGATCCGGGCGTTCCAGTCGCGCTTGGAGGCCTGCCAGCCGTCCTCGTCGTGGCCCAGGCGCCAGTAGCCGGAGATCGACAGGTCCTCGCGCGGGATGCCGCGCTCGATCCGCAGCAGCCGGCGCAGCTCCTTCACCCAGCTCGCCTCGCCGTGCACGAACGCGTGCACCCGGCCCTCGGGGAACTCCAGTGTGCGGACGGCCTCCACCAGTGCCTCGCCGACCGGCCGGTCCCCGCGGTGCAGCCAGACGACCTCCGCATCGGAGTCGATCTTCTGCTCCTCCTCGGGGCCGGACACCTCCACGAAGACATGGGCGCGGGCCCCGGCGGGCAGCGCCTCCAGGGACCGCGCGATCGCGGGCAGCGCGCTCTCGTCCCCGGCGAGCAGATGCCAGTCGGCCGCCGGGTCGGGGGCGTAGGCGCCGCCGGGGCCCATGAAGCGCACGCTCTCCCCCGGCTGCACACGGGCGGCCCACGGGCCTGCCAGGCCCTCGTCGCCGTGGACGACGAAGTCCAGGGTCAGCTCCAGCTGTTCGGGATCCCAGGCGCGCACGGTGTACGTCCGGGTCACCGGCCACTGCTCCCGCGGGAACTCCGCGCGGATCCGCTCCAGGTCGAAGGGCTTCGGGTAGGTCACGCCCGCGGGGCCGAAGAGCAGTTTCACGTAGTGGTCGGTGCAGGTGTCCGCCGCGAAGCCGGCCAGGCCCTCGCCGCCGAGCACCACCCGCCGCATGTGCGGGGTCAGCCGCTCGGTGCGGACCACCTGGGCGGTGCGGGCCTGGCGCGGCTTTCGTCCCGGACGCTCTGCCATCACGACCTCCTGCAGATTGGTTAGGTTTACCTAAGTTAGCATCTCATCTCTGTGCAACACCGCTTTCCTGAGAGCTGGATGAGGTCTTTTGCCGGAAGATTCCGGTCAAGGTCAGGCGGCGAGCGTGGTCAGCAGCCGCTGCAGGGAGCCGCCGAGCCCCCATCGTCCGGCCAGCTTCTCCAGCGCCGCCGCGTCGCGCGGGGTGTGCGGCAGGGCCGTGTCGACGTCCGGCAGCGGTACGTCGTCGGCCACCCGGACCACCTTCGGGGCGACCGCCACGTACGGCCGGGCCTCGTCCAGTCGCTTGCGCTGTGACGGCGTGAGCTTCGCCGTCGGGTCGTCCACCGCCGCCATGATCCCGGCCAGGTCACCGAACTCGGCGAGCAGCTTGGCGGCCGTCTTCTCGCCGATCCCGGCCACGCCCGGAAGACCGTCGCTCGGGTCGCCGCGCAGCAGCGCCAGATCCGCGTACCCCCGCCCGTCCACCCCGTACTTCTCGCGCAGCACCGCCTCGTCGGTCAGCTGGAGCGTGCCGACGCCCTTGAGCGGGTACAGCACCCGGATCCCACGGGCGTCGTCCACCAGCTGGTACAGATCGCGGTCGCCGGTGACGATGTCCACCGGGCCCTTGGCTCGCGCGGTGAAGGTGCCGATCACGTCGTCCGCCTCGTACGGCTCGACGCCCACGCGCGCGATGCCGAGTGCGTCGAGGACGGCCTCGATGACGGGCACCTGCGGGGAGAGGGTGTCGGGCACCTCCTCCTCGTCCGGGGCGCCCTCGTGCTCCTCGGCGACCCGGTGCGCCTTGTAGGTGGGGATGAGGTCCACCCGCCACTGCGGCCGCCAGTCGGCGTCCATACAGGCCACCAGCTGCTCCGGCCGGTGGTCCTTGACCAGCCGGTCGATGAAGTCCAGCAGCCCGCGCACGGCGTTCACCGGCGTGCCGTCCGGTGCCTTCACCGAGTCCGGCACGCCGAAATAGGCGCGGAAGTACAGCGATGCGGTGTCGAGAAGCATGAGTCGTCCGGTCACGCTCGCATCATGCCGCACGGCACTGACAGCTGCCCTTCCGCCCGGAACGCGTTGCGCGATGCGCATCCCCGTGAGCCCGGCCACTGAGCGGTTTGCCTCCGTTTGACCTGGGCAGGCGCCGCCACGGAGCGAGGGAGGTTGCTCTTTTCAACTGTCGGCGACTCTTCGTCTCCTGTTCTGTTCCCGAGACGAGAGGCACGCGTGCAACCGAGGCTTGAGACCGAGCACCTGTTCAAGGTGTTCGGCAGACGACCGGACGAAGCGGTGCAGCGCCTGCGGCAGGGCGCCGACCGGGAGGAGCTGCGCGCCGACGGCACCACCGCCGCCGTGATCGACGCCTCCTTCCGCGTCGAGGCCGGTGAGATCTTCGTCGTCATGGGCCTGTCGGGCTCCGGCAAGTCCACCCTGCTGCGCACGCTCAACGGCCTGCTGGAGCCGACCGCGGGCAGCGTCCGCTTCGACGGCCAGGATCTGACCGAGCTGACCGCCCGTGAACTGCGCGAGCTGCGCTCAAGGAAGATCAGCATGGTGTTCCAGCACTTCGCGCTGTTCCCGCACCGCAGTGTCCGCGACAACGCCGCCTACGGTCTCTCCGTGCAGGGCGTGCCCCGCGCCGAGCGTGAGCGCCGCGCCGACGAGGCGCTCGCCCTGTGCGGACTCGCGGGCTGGGAGGACTCCTGGCCCGACGAGCTGTCCGGCGGCATGCAGCAGCGCGTCGGCCTCGCACGCGCCCTCGCCACCGACGCCGACCTGCTCCTCATGGACGAGTCCTTCAGCGCCCTGGACCCGCTGATCCGCCGCGACATGCAGGACCAGCTGCTGGAGCTGCAGAAGACCCTGAAGAAGACCATCGTCTTCATCACCCACGACCTCAACGAGGCCATGCGGCTCGGCGACCGTATCGCCGTCATGCGCGACGGCCGCATCGTGCAGACCGGCACCGCCGAGGACATCCTGCTGCGCCCCGCCAACGACTACGTCGCCTCCTTCATCCAGGACGTCGACCGCTCGCGCGTGCTGACGGCCGGCGCCCTCATGGACACCTCGGTCACCAGCGACGCCCCCCTCTGCGGCTGTGAGACCGCGACCCGCGACACACCGTTCACGGAACTGTGCGCGATCAGCGCCCGGCTGTCGCACCGCGTCTCGGTCGTGGACGAGGCGAACAGGGTCATCGGTGTCGTTCCCAGGCAGCGGGTGATCGGCTTCCTCGGCGACGAGACGGCCGGTCCCGCGCCCTGTGACAACCCGGACGGGAAGGTGATCGCCCGTGCCTAGGATCCACCTCGGCGACTGGGTCGACTCCGGCGTCAACTGGCTGGTCGACCACCTCTCCTGGCTCTTCGACGCCATCAAGACCGTCATGGAGGGCATGTACAACGGCATCGACGCCGTGCTCGGCGCGCCCGCGCCGCTGCTGATGGCCGGCATCCTCGCCGTCATCGCCTGGTGGCTGCGCGGACTGCTCGCCGGTGTCCTCGCCTTCGCCGGATTCGCGCTGGTCGACTCGCTCGCCCTGTGGGACCGGGCCATGTCCACGCTCGCCCTGGTCCTGGTGGCGACCGTGATCGCGCTGGTGATCTCCCTCCCGCTGGGCATCTGGGCGGCCCGCTCCAAGGCCGTGAGTGCGGCCGTACGACCTCTCCTGGACCTGCTCCAGACGATGCCGTCGATGGTCCTGCTGATCCCGGCCATGCTCTTCTTCGGCCTCGGCACCGCCGCCGGTGTCGTCGCCACCCTGATCTTCGCGCTCGCCCCCGGTGTCCGCATGACCGAGCTGGGCATCCGCCAGGTCGACGCCGAACTGGTCGAGGCCGCCGAGGCGTTCGGCACCAGCCCGCGGGACATCCTGTGGCGGGTCCAGCTGCCGCTCGCCCTGCCGACCATCATGGCCGGCGTCAACCAGGTGATCATGCTCGGCCTGTCCATGGTCGTCATCGCCGGCATGGTCGGCACCGGAGGCCTCGGCGGCGCCGTGAACGAGGCCATCGGCCAGCTCGACATCGGCTACGGCTTCGAGGCGGGCGTCGGCATCGTCGTCCTCGCCATCTACCTGGACCGCATCACCGGCGCGCTCGGCACCCAGCTCTCCCCGCTGGGCCGCAGGGCCGCCGCCAAGGCGCCCACGCGCGCGTGGACGTACCGGCCGCGCCCGGCCGTCGCCGTCATCGGCGTGGTCGTCCTCGCGCTCGTCGCGGGCGGAATGGGAATCTTCGGCTCCTCCGACGGCACCTCCGAGGCCTCCGGCACCAACGTCGGCAAGGGCAAGGAGATCAAGATCGGCTACATCCCCTGGGACGAGGGCGTCGCCTCGACCTTCCTCTGGAAGGAGATCCTGGAGGAACGCGGCTTCAAGGTCACCACCACCCAGTACGCGGCCGGCCCCCTCTACACCGGCCTCGCCACCGGCCAGATCGACTTCGAGACCGACTCCTGGCTGCCCACCACCCACGCCGAGTACTGGAAGAAGTACGGCAAGCAGCTCGACGACCTCGGCTCGTGGTTCGGGCCCACCTCCCTGGAGCTGACCGTCCCGTCGTATGTGAAGGACGTCAACTCCCTGGCGGATCTGCAGACGCACGCCTCCGAGTTCGGCGGCAAGATCGTCGGCATCGAGCCCAGCGCGGGTGAGATGGGCCTGCTCAAGAGCAAGGTCCTCAAGGCGTACGGCCTGGACGGCACGTACCAGGTGATCGACGGTTCCACCCCGGCCATGCTCGCCGAGCTCCAGCGCGCCTACGCCAAGAAGGAGCCGGTCGTCGTCACCCTGTGGTCCCCGCACTGGGCCTACAGCGACTACGACCTGAAGAAGCTCAAGGACCCCAAGGGCGCCTGGGGCAAGGGCGACGGCGTGCACACCGTCGCCCGCAAGGGCTTTGCCGGCGACAACCCGCAGGTCGGCAAGTGGCTGAAGAGCTTCTCCATGACCGAGCAGCAGCTCACGGACCTGGAGTCGCAGATCCAGAAGGCGGGTAAGGGCAAGGAGCAGGACGCCGTCCGCGGCTGGCTGCGCAAGCACCCCGGCCTGGTCGACAAGTTGGCGCCGGTCGCCAAGGCCGACGCCCAGAGCCAGGCGGCCGGGTGACCTGACCTGCCCGGACCGCCACCCGAGGGGCGGACACCACCGGACGCCACCGAGCGCCCGGCGGCGCCCGCCCCTCGCGGCATCTCCAGGTCCGTGTCTGTACGGCAAGAATCCGGCCAACCACGTTCCGTGACGACCGTTGGCCCTCGCCTGGGGGCCCGGCCCAGCTGATCGGCATATTCACCCCTGTCCGGGAGTGCGTCCCGGGAGTGCCCGGACCCCCGTCACGCTGGCGCGAACCGTGAGGTCCGGGGCTCGGCGGCATGTCGGGGATGTGACAGGCGCCTGAAACGGTTTGCCGAACATGCGTAGGGTGCAGAGAAGTCATCAGAAGGCGGCTGCCCCGACCGGGGCACCCGGACAGAGGCACGACGAGCGAGGGAGGGAGCCGGAGCGATGGGCGACCACAAAGAGCAGCCTGTGCGGGTGGGCGCGGCCGTCCGGCGGCGGCGCCGCGCCCTGGAGCTGACGCTCGCCGTCGTGGCCGAGCGCACCGGTCTCTCGGTGCCCTTCCTCAGCCAGGTCGAGAACGACCGGGCCCGCCCCAGCCGCACCTCGCTGGAGAAGCTCGCCGACGCCCTGCGCACCACGGCTGTCGAACTCCTCGCCGCCGCCGACCCGGCGGCCAGCGTCGACGTCGTGCGCGCCGACCCTGCCGCCGAGGAGGACTTCGCGCCCCGCACCCGCTCCCTGGTGCGTGGCCACCACCAGCTGCACGCCTCCGAGTTCACCGGCGACCACGACGCCGGCCGCGAGTTCCAGCATCGCAACGACGAGCTGATGTACGTCGCCGACGGTGCGGTGGAGATCGAGGCCGAGGGTCGCGCATACCGCCTCGGCCGAGGCGACACCCTGTATCTGACCGGCGGCGTCCGGCACCGGTGGCGGGCGACTGTGCCGGACACACGGGTCGTCGTGGTGGCGGTGGCCGAACACATCGAAGCGGTCCAGGACCGGTCCCGTTAGTGCGGGTCGTCTCCCTCGTACCGTCCCTCACCGAGGCCGTCGCCGAGACGCTCCCCGGAGTCCTCGTCGGCGCCACCGACTGGTGCGCGCACCCGGCGGACCTGGACGTCACCCGGATCGGCGGCACCAAGAACCCGGACACCGGGCGGATCCGTGCCCTCGCTCCCGATCTCGTGATCGCCAACGAGGAGGAGAACCGCGCCCCCGACCTCGATGCCCTGCGCGCCTCAGGGCTTTCGGTGCTGGTCACCGAGGTGCGCGGGGTGCCGCAGGCGTTCGCCGAGCTGGAGCGGGTGCTCAGTGCGTGCGGTGCACGGGAACGGCCGGGCTGGCTGGTGGAGGCGGAGGAGGTCTGGGCGGCACTGTCGCGGCCGGAGGGCCGTGCGACGGCGGTCGTGCCGATCTGGCGGCGCCCCTGGATGGTCCTCGGCCGGGACACCTTCGCCGGTGACGTCCTGGCCCGGCTGGGCGTCGACCACCTGCACGCCGGCCACCCCGAGCGCTACCCCCGCATCCCGCTGGAGGAGCTGCGCGCGGCCGCTCCGGACCTGGTGGTCCTCCCCGACGAGCCCTACCGCTTCACCGCCGACGACGGCCCCGAGGCCTTCCCCGGCCTGCCCTGCGCCCTGGTCAGTGGCCGGCACCTGACGTGGTACGGCCCGTCCCTGCGGACAGCGCCACGGGTGCTGGCCGAGGCGCTGCGAGCAGCTCGCCGCTGAGCAGGCCGCGTAGGGTGCCGCCGGCGGCAGCCAGCCAGGCGGCGGTGAGGACGGCGTACAGCCCGACGGCCAGCCCGTCGTACACCGCCAGACCGGTGTGCCGGGCGAGAGCCATGGCGCCGGTGACACAGGTCCCCACTGGGAAGGTGAAGGCCCACCAGGTCATCGCGAACCCCATGCCCTGCCGGTGGGCCCGCACCACGTGCGCGGTCGCCAGCGCCAGCCACATCAGCGCGAACCCCATCACCGGCACCCCGTAGAGCACGGCGAAGACGCCGAGGCCACGGTCGTACGGAGCCGGTACGACTCCGGGTGCCACGTCCGCGATCTTGCCGAGCGCGCTGGTGGACTGCCCGAGCGGACCCAGGACCAGGAACAGGGTCGGGGTGAGCGCGAGCGGCAGCGGGGTGGAGCTGATCAGTCGGGCGAAGACCAGCGGCAGCATCAGCAGCGTCGCGAGCAGGCTCAGCCCGAACATCGCCAGGCATGCCAGCAGGAGGGTCTCGCGGGGCTGACCCGCCGGCAGATACGGCACGAGCAGCGGGCCGAGCGCGGCCGACACCATGGGCGCGACCAGCGGCAGCAGCCATACCGGGGTCGCCTGCGCGGGCTCGACCCGGTGCCGTACGGCCATCAGGTACGGCACGGCCATGGCGGCCGCGAGCCCGACCGCCGTACCGGCGGTGAACAGCACGGCGTCCAGTACGACCGCCGTGCCGGTGCCGATCAGATCCCGCCCGGCGGTCAGGGCGCCGCCGCCGACCGCCAGCAGGGCCATCGACAGGCAGCCGTAGAAGGGCGCCACGGCCGGGTCGAGGAGATGGGCGCGGGCCTGGTCGCCGTGCCGGGTCCAGTGCACGGTCCGGGCCGCGAGCAGGGCCACCAGCATGATCAGGGACAGTGCCCAGGCCCCCGCGAACACCGCGCGCAGGGCTGCCGGGTGCGCGGGGAGCGCGACACCGGCGGAGCCGAGGATGGCGGTGCCCATGACGGAGGCGTACCAGTTGGGGCCGAGCCGGCGGACCCGGGAGGCGCGCGGGACGGAGGCGGTGGGCAGGGGGTGGGCTACGGTGACCATGACTCCACGGTCCCGCCGCTGTCCGCCCCTGACCAGGGAGTTCCCGACTATGAGGGCATAAGCTGGTCTTATGAGCGAGGCGGAGGGGCAGCGAGAGCACACCGGACCACTGGCACACCGGGTGCCCGATCTGGCCGCACTGGAGCTGCTGCTGGCGGTGGCGCGGCTGGGCAGTCTCGGTGCGGCGGCGCGCGAGGTCGGCATCACCCAGCCCGCGGCGAGCAGCCGGATCCGGTCCATGGAACGGCAGTTGGGGGTGGCCCTGGTCGACCGTTCGCCGCGCGGTTCCCGGCTCACGGACGCGGGCGCGCTGGTGACGGACTGGGCCCGCCGCGTGGTGGAGGCGGCGGCCGCCTTCGACGCGGGTGCGCGGGCCCTGCGCGACCGCCGGGACTCACGGCTGCGGGTGGCGGCGAGCATGACCATCGCCGAGTATCTGCTGCCCGGCTGGCTCCTCGCGCTGCACGGCGAGCGCCCCGACACGGCGGTCTCCCTCCTCGCCGGGAACTCGGCGAAGGTCGCGGAACTCCTGCTGGCCGGCGAGGCGGACCTGGGGTTCGTGGAGGGCCTGTCGGTCCCCACGGGCCTGGACTCCGCCGTCATCGCCCGCGACCACCTGATCGTCGTCACCGCGCCCGGCCATCCCTGGGCCCGGCGCCGGCGCCCCCTGACGGCGGAGGAGCTGGCCTCCACCCCCCTCATCCTCCGTGAGCGCGGCTCCGGTACCCGCCAGGTTCTGGACGCGGCCCTCGGCGGCCTCGCCCGCCCCCTGATCGAGCTGTCCTCCACCACGGCGGTGAAGGCATCAGCGGTCAGCGGCGCCGGCCCCTCGGTCCTCAGCGAGCTGGTGGTGGGCGAGGAACTCGCCATGCGGCGCCTGGTCAGCATCCCGGTGGAGGGCGTCTCGCTGCGTCGCGACCTGCGAGCGGTCTGGCCGACGGGGCATCGGCCTACGGGGCCCGCGCGGGAGTTGCTGTCACTGACCCGGGGGTGAGGGGTACTTCCGCTACGGGGCGCCTGCCCGCAGCGGCGGCGCCTCGCAACCGGCCGCACCGCACCCCCCGAGGGGCGCGGGCCCGCATCGATATGCGGCTACCGCCGCGTGGGCGCGACCAGCCCACCACGCGCCGCCACCCGGCAGACGGCCCCGGGCCCAACGGCGAAATCCCGTGGCCCATCGCCCGCAGGGCACGGCACCATGCCCGCATGACCGTCACCGCCCCGCCCGCCGCAGGCGCCCGCACCCCCTGGGAAGACCTCCCCTCCGCCGTCCGGCACGCGGTAGGCGAGACGCTCGGCGCGCCGGTCGTACGCGCCGTGACACAGAACGGCGGGTTCTCACCCGGCGTGGCCGCCCGCGTCCGCACCGCCGCGGGCGGCACCGGCTTCGTCAAGGCGGTGAGCGCCGAGGCCAACCCGCACAGCCCCGAACTGCACCGCCGGGAGGCGCGGAACGCCGCCGCGCTCCCGCCCGCCGTACCCGCACCCCGCCTGCTCGGGACGTACGACGACGGCACCTGGGTGGCGCTGGTCTTCGAGGAGGTGGCCGGGCGCCAGCCGTATGTGCCCTGGCGGCCGGACGAGTTGGGCCGGGTGCTCGACGCCGTGACCGTGCTCGGCCGCACCGGCACGCCGTGCCCGCTGGACGTCCCGCCCGTCGCCGAGGACCTGGCGGAAGCCTTCAGCGGCTGGCGCCGGCTGCTCGACGGCGAAGCCGGTGACGTGCGGGGGCGGCTCGATGCCTGGGCCGCCGGCCATCTGCCCGACCTCGCCGCGCTGGAGGCCCGGTGGGCCGAGGGCGCCTCGGGGGACACCCTGGCCCACTGCGACCTGCGCGCGGACAACGTGCTGCTCACGGCCGACGGAGGTGTCGTCTTCGTGGACTGGCCGCACGCCCTGCGCGCCGCGCCCTGGTTCGACCTGCTCGTTCTGCTGCCGTGCGTACGGGCGCAGGGCGGACCCGACCCCGAGGAGGTCTTCGCCGCGCACCCGCTGGGCCGGGACGCAGACCCGGACGCCGTGACCGCCGCGCTGGCCGCCCTCACGGGTTACTTCCTGCGCAGCTCCCTCAACCCGGCACCCCCGGGCCTGCCCACCCTGCGCCCCTTCCAGCGCGCCCAGGGTGACACGGCCCTGCACTGGCTCAGAAAGCGCCTGTGGCGTTGACCGCTCAGCCCGCCGCCGCGACCAACCCCCGCATCACCCGCAGATCCTCGCCCATCTCCGGATGCCACTGGACTCCGAGGACCCAGCCCTCCGTCGCCGGCAGCTCCACCGCCTCCACCGTGCCGTCCGGCGCGTACGCCGAGGCGATCAAGCCTCGGCCGAGCCGCTCGACCGCCTGGTGGTGGTACGTGGGCACGGCCGTCTCCTCGGGTACGAGCCCGGCGTACAGCGTCCCCGGCACCGGCTTGACCGGATGGCTCCCGAAGGCCCCGACCACCTCCGCATGTCCGTCGAGATGCTGGACGAGCGCGCCGCCGAGAGCGACGTTCAGCAGTTGCATGCCCCGGCAGATCCCGAGCAGCGGCACCCGCGCCGTCAGCGCCGCGTCGATCAGCGCCAGCTCCCACGCGTCCCGCTCCCGTGCGGGCGGCCCCGTGCGCGGGGAGCGCTCGGCGCCGTACCGGGCCGGGTCCACGTCCGGGCCGCCCGCGATGACCAGCCCGTCCAGCCGGGCCACGGTCTCCGCCGCGCGTTCGGGCGCGTCCGGCGGCAGCATGCAGGCCAGCCCGCCGGCCCGCTGCACCAGCCGTGGATAGCCGGCCGGCAGCAGCGCCGCGTCCAGCTCCCACACGCCCCAGCGCGCGCCGGACTCCAGATATGTGCTCACACCGATCAGTGGCCGTACCGTCATGCTGCCCTCCCCGGCAGTCAAAGGTTCACCCTCACACCTTTGCAGAGCGTGCTTATGCCAGGAAGCCCCGCAGCAGCGCCGCCGTGCCCGCGCAGTGCTCGCGCATCATCTCCCGCGCGCCGTCCGCGTCCCCGTCCAGCACCGCCTCCACCAGCGCGGTGTGCTGGCGCTGCGAGTGCTCCAGGTTGCGCACCAGCAGCGGGATGCAGTCCAGCAGGTCGTTCACCGTGGCCCGGACCGCCGCGTACTGCGCGGTCAGGGAGGGGGAGCCGCACAGCTCGGCCAGGGTCAGATGCAGCAGGGTGTCCGCCCGCCGGTAGTCCGCCAGCGGGGCCTCGTGGGTGCGGTCCAGCGCCTCGCGCAGCCGGTCCGCCTGCTCGGCCGTCAGTCCGTGCGCCGCGCACAGCCCGGCCGCGCCCACCTCCAGGACCTCGCGGAACCGGAGTACGTCCTCGATGTCGACCGACGCGATCCGTCGCCGTAGCTCGTCCTCGCCGCCGGCGTCCGTGCGCGGCAGGACGAACGTTCCGCCGTAGCGCCCGCGCCGCGCCTCCACCAGCCCCTGGTCCTGGAGTACCTTCAGCACCTCGCGCAGTGTCACGCGGCTGATCCCGAGCCGCTCCGCCAGCTCCCGCTCGGCCGGCAGCCGCTCACCGCCAGGCACCAGGCCGAGCCGTACGACCTGGAGGATCTGCTCCAGCGCCTCCTCGAAGCCGTTGCCCGCCCGCACCGGGCGCAGCACCGGAGCGAGCCCGTCGGCGACTCCCGGCGCATGCGCCCCGTGCCACTCCGTCTCGCGCGACATCCGCCGTACCCCCTTCCCAAACAATGGTTCTGAGCAATACCTTAAGGCTCCCGGCCCGGCCGAAAAAGCGCGAAGGCGCCGAAGGAGGCTCTCCCGTGGCAGACCGCACACCCCCGCTCGGCGTCGAGGAACTGCACGCCCTCGTCGCGAGCGGTGAGATCGACACTGTCGTCCTGGCCTTCCCCGATATGCAAGGGCGCCTCCAGGGCAAGCGGTTCGCCGCCCGCTTCTTCCTCGACGAGGTCCTGCACCACGGCACCGAGGGCTGCAACTACCTCCTCGCCGTCGACACCGAGATGAACACCGTCGACGGCTATGCGATGTCCTCCTGGGACCGTGGCTACGGCGACTTCGCCATGCGTCCCGACCTGTCGACCCTGCGCCGTGTCCCCTGGCACCCCGGCACCGCCCTGCTCGTCGCGGACCTCGCCTGGAACGACGGCTCCCCGGTCGTCGCCGCGCCCCGCCAGATCCTGCGCCGCCAGCTGGAGCGGCTCGCCGCCCTCGGCTACACCGCCCAGGTCGGCACCGAGCTGGAGTTCATCGTCTTCAAGGACAGCTACGAGGCGGCCTGGGATTCGGGCTACCGGGGGCTCACGCCCGCCAACCAGTACAACATCGACTACTCCATCCTCGGCACCGGCCGCATCGAGCCCCTGCTGCGCCGGCTGCGCAACGACATGGCGGGCGCCGGCCTCACCGTCGAGTCCGCCAAGGGCGAGTGCAACCCCGGCCAGCACGAGATCGCCTTCCGCTACGACGAGGCCCTCGTCACCTGTGACCAGCACGCGCTGTACAAGACCGGCGCCAAGGAGATCGCCGCCCAGGAGGGCGTCTCGATCACCTTCATGGCCAAGTACAACGAGCGCGAGGGCAACTCCTGTCACATCCACCTGTCCCTCGCCGACGCCGACGGCAACAACGCCATGGCCTCGGACGGCCCCGGCGGCATGTCCGACGTCATGCGGCACTTCCTCGCCGGACAGCTCGCCGCCCTGCGTGACTTCTCGCTCCTGTACGCCCCGAACATCAACTCCTACAAGCGGTTCCAGCCGGGCTCCTTCGCCCCCACCGCCGTCGCCTGGGGCCACGACAACCGCACCTGCGCCCTGCGCGTGGTCGGCCACGGCCGCTCCCTGCGCTTCGAGAACCGCCTCCCCGGCGGTGATGTGAACCCCCATCTCGCCGTCGCCGGACTCGTCGCGGCCGGCCTGTACGGCGTCGAGCAGAAACTCGAACTCCCCGATCCCTGCTCCGGCAACGCCTACACCGCCGGCCTCGCGCACGTCCCGACCACCCTGCGCGAAGCCGCCGAGCTGTGGGAGAACAGCCCCATCGCCAAGGCGGCCTTCGGCGACGAGGTGGTCGCGCACTACCGCAACATGGCGCGCGTCGAGCTGGAGGCCTTCGACGCCGCGGTCACCGACTGGGAGCTGCGCCGCTCCTTCGAACGCCTGTGAACCAGCCCGTGAAAGGTCGATTCGTGTCCGACTCAGACGCGTTGAAGGTCCTCAACCCCGCCACGGAGGAGGTCGTCGCCACCGTCCCCGCCGCGAGCGAGGAGGACGTGGCCGCCGCCGTCGTACGGGCCGCCCGGGCCCAGAGCGGATGGGCCACCCTCGCCCCCGCCGACCGGGCCCGGCTGCTGCGCCGTTTCGCGGACGTGGTCGACGCCCACACCGAGGAACTCGCCCAGCTGGAGGTCCGCGAGGCCGGGCACACCGTGGGCAACGCCCGCTGGGAGGCCGGCAACGCCCGCGACCTGCTGTTGTACGCGGCCGGTGGCACCGAACGCCTCCTCGGCAAGCAGATCCCCGTGCCCGGCGGCTGGAACATCACCTTCCAGGAGCCGTTGGGTGTCGTCGGAGTGATCGCCCCCTGGAACTTCCCCATGCCGATCGCCGCCTGGGGCTCCTTCCCGGCGCTCGCGGCCGGCAACGCGGTCGTCCTCAAGCCCGCCGAGACCACCCCGCTCACCGCGCTCCGCCTCGCCGAACTCGCCCTGGAGGCGGGCCTGCCCGAGCACGTCTTCCAGGTGCTGCCCGGCCACGGCCACACCGCCGGACGCGCCCTGGTCGACCACCCGGACGTTGCCAAGATCGTGTTCACCGGCTCCACCCGCACCGGCCGCGAGGTCATGGAGCGCTGCGCCCGCCTGGTCAAGCCGGTCACCCTGGAACTCGGCGGCAAGAGCCCCAACATCGTCTTCGCCGACGCCGACCTCACCGCAGCCCTCGACCCGTTCTCCTTCCTGGACAATGCCGGCCAGGACTGCTGCGCCCGCACCCGCATCCTGGTCCAGGAGTCCGTCTACGACGAGGCCCGCGAGTTCCTCGCCGACGCGCTGGCCGACGTCGTCGTGGGCGACCCCGCCGACGAGAAGACCCAGATGGGCCCGCTGATCTCCCGTCAGCAGCTCGACCGCGTACGGTCCTACGTCCCCGCAGACGCCCCGGCCCTGCGCGGCAGCGCCCCCGACGGCCCCGGCTTCTGGTTCCCGCCGACCGTCCTCACGGGGGAGCGCCACGACAGCGCGGCGGCCCACGAGGAGATCTTCGGGCCGGTTGCCGTCCTCCTCCCCTTCACCGACGAGCAGGACGCGATCCGCCTCGCCAACGACACCCCGTACGGCCTCTCCGGCTCCCTGTGGACCCGGGACCTCGGCCGCGCCCTGCGCCTCTCCCAGGCCGTCCGCGCGGGCAACCTGTCCGTCAACTCCCACTCCAGCGTCCGCTACTGGACCCCGTTCGGCGGCTTCAAGCAGTCCGGCCTCGGCCGCGAACTGGGCCCCGACGCCCTGACCGCCTTCACCGAAACCAAGAACGTCTTCATCAGCGACGTCTCCCACAGCACGGAGGGCCCCGCACAGTGACCGCAGAATCTGTTTGCCGCCGCCTGGTCGGCCGTACCGCCGTCGTCACCGGAGCCGGCAGCGGCATCGGCCTCGCCACCACCCGCCGGCTCGCCTCCGAGGGCGCCCACGTGGTCTGCGCGGACGTGGACGAGGCCCGCGGCAAGGCCGCCGCCGACGAGGTCGGCGGACTCTTCGTGAAGGTCGACGTCACCGACCCCGAGCAGGTCGAGGCGCTGTTCAAGACGGCGTACGACACCTACGGCAGCGTCGACATCGCCTTCAACAACGCCGGTATCTCCCCGCCCGACGACGACTCCATCCTGGAGACCGGCCTGGAGGCCTGGAAGCGCGTCCAGGAGGTCAACCTCACCTCCGTCTACCTGTGTTGCAAGGCCGCCATCCCCTACATGCGCCGGCAGGGCAAGGGCTCCATCATCAACACCGCGTCCTTCGTGGCGCGGATGGGCGCGGCCACGAGCCAGATCTCGTACACCGCCTCGAAGGGCGGCGTGCTGGCCATGTCCCGCGAGCTGGGCGTGCAGTTCGCCCGCGAGGGCATCCGCGTGAACGCCCTGTGCCCGGGGCCGGTCAACACCCCCCTGCTCCAGGAGCTGTTCGCCAAGGACCCCGAGCGGGCCGCCCGCCGCCTCGTGCACATCCCGGTCGGCCGGTTCGCCGAGGCCGAGGAGATCGCCGCCGCCGTCGCCTTCCTGGCCAGCGACGACTCCTCCTTCGTCAACGCCACCGACTTCCTGGTGGACGGCGGCATCGCGGGCGCGTACGTCACGCCGCTGTAGAGCCAGAGCCCGTCAGAGGAAGGTGTGCCCCTCACCCCGGTAGGTCGGCACGGTCGCGGTCACCGCGTCCCCCTCGACGAGATGCAGCTTCTCGAACCGCTCGCACAGTTCGCCCGCCTTGGCGTGCCGGAACCACACCTTGTCGCCGATGAGGAGGTCGTCGGCGGGCGAGCCCAGCAGCGGGGTCTGCACCTCGCCGGGGCCTTCCTGCGGGTCGTACGTCAGGCCCTCGGGCAGATACGGCACCGGCAGCCGGTCGGGACCGGCGGCCCCGGAGGCCGGATACCCGCCGCCGAGCACGGTGACCACCCCGACGCCCGGCCGTCGTACGACGGGCTGGGCGAACAGGGCCGCCGGGCGGCCGGTGAAGGACGTGTAGTTGTCGAAGAGCCGCGGCACATACAGCCCCGAACCGGCCGCTATCTCGGTCACGGCGTCCTCGGCGGCGGTGTGCTGCACACTGCCCGTGCCACCGCCGTTGACGAACTCCAGGCCGGGTACGACGGCCCGCACCGCACGCACGGCCGCGGCCCGCCGCTCGGCCAGTTCACGGCGGGCGGCCGCCTGCATCAGCCGGATGGCCCGCGACCGCAGCGGCCGCCCGGCCAGCGAGTCCCCGACACCCGCGATGTGACCCTCGTACCCCATGATCCCCACCAGCCGGAAGCCCGGACGCCGGGCCACCGACCGGGCCAGCTCGGCGAGTTGGGCGGGGGAGCGCAGCGGAGAGCGCAGGGCCCCGACCCGGACCCGGCCGCCCAGCAGCTTCAGCGAGGTGTCCAACTCCAGGCAGACACGGATGAGTTCACGCCCGCCGTCGCGGGCGGAGTCGATGAGGTCGAGGTGCGCCGGATCGTCCACCATCACGGTCACCGCACCGGCGAGCTTGGGATCCGCGGCCAGCTCCGCGAAGCCGCTCCGGTCGGCGGACGGATAGGCCAGCAGGATGTCGTCGAACCCGGAACGGGCGAGCCACAGCGACTCGGCCAGGGTGAACGACATGATGCCCCGGAAGCCGTCCTTGGCCAGAGCCCGCTCCAGCAGGGCCCGGCAGCGCACGGACTTGCTGGCGACCCGGACCGGCTTGCCCGCGGCCCGGCGGACGAGATCGGCCGCGTTGGCGTCGAAGGCGTCCAGGTCCACGATCGCGAGAGGGGCGTCGAGATGGGCGGTGGCCCGGTCGTAACGGGCCCGATCAGCGGCACGCGCAGTCATGACGGAAGCCTGCCAGACAGGATTACCGCAGGGTAGGGGGACGTTCCGGGCAGATGCCCCGCCGCCCCGGACTGGTTCTGATTCCGGCCCCGACAACCCGTAGAGTGACGCGCACGTACGGCGGAACGCGCCCGGCCGCTTCGCCTGAACCGGGATGCCGGTCCGGCCGTACGGGTATGCGTGCCCGGACGGAGCTTCCGCCCCGGGCGCGGCCGAGCAGCGCAGCGGCCCGCGTACGCGAAGACGCACCGGGCACGAGGAAACGGGGGGTGCATGGGCACGGAAGCGCGCCACGCCCCGATCCCACCACGGCCATCGACTCCGCCGGGTCCGCCGTCCGGGCAGGGCGCGTCACCCGCGCAGGTCCAGCCGGGCCGGTCGACTCCGTCCGTGCCGCCACGGCCGTCGACTTCGCCGGGACCGTCCGCGCCTCCGGTCCAGTTCCACCCACCGCGTCCGTCCACTGCGCCGCGTCCGTCCGGGCCGTCCGGAGCGTCCCTGCCGTCGGCCCCGGCGCGTTCGCAGACCCCGGTGCGTCCGGCCGCCACGTCGGCCGGCTCCGCCCCCGCGCGCCCGGCAGACACGCCCTCGGCCGACGACCCGGACGACGAGCCTTCCGTCTTCGTCCCGCGGGCCGCACGGCCGTCCGCCGCGGACTCCGGGCGGGCCGGCCAGGGCAGCGGTACCGAGCCCAAGCCCGTCGTACCCGAGGGCACGGCCCCCGAAAGTCCGCCTCCGCCGCCCGCATCGGCCCGGTTTCCCGACGCGCCGCCGCGCACGGGACGCCGTCGGCCGGGAGCCCCTGCCGAGGCCGCGACGGAAACGACCGCCCGGCTGCGCCCGGTGCCCCCGGCGGAGCCCACGGCCGTGGAGACGACGACCCGGCTCCGCCCGATGTCCGACTCTCCCAAAACGGCTCCTCCCAGGCTCCCCTCCTCCGTGCCCGCGCGGGAGACGACCGCCTGGAGCCCCCTGGCGCCCGCCCACCCGGTCAGCCCGCACGCGCCGGACCCCGAGCTGTCCTGGAGCACCGCCGCCGCGCGGCCCGTCATCTCGCTGGGGCAGCCCGAGGCCTTCCACGAGCGGGCCCGGCACCTGGTGGGGCCCCGCACCGCCGCCGCGGCCGCCTGTCTGGTGCTCGGTCTCGGTCTCATCGGCGGTGCCGTGACGGGGAGTTGGATCACCGACGACGACGGGGACGCCGTCTCCGGCGACCACTTCGCCACCGCCGGCACGCTCTGGCACAACATGCCCGTCGACCAGCTGTTCCCGCCCACCGTCCAGGGCACGGGTGCCGGACCCGGCGGCGCCGACCGCACCTGGACCCGGATCGCCGTCGCCCCGGACAGCGGCTGCGCCGGCGCCTTCGACCCGCTGCTGTCCAGGGTTCTCGCCACCGTCGGCTGCCAGCGGCTGCTGCGCGCCACCTACACCGACGCCACCCAGAGCTATGTCACCACCGTCGGGCTGCTGTTCACCAAGGCCGACCCCGCCGCCATGTCCGCGCTCGCCCACCGCTTCCGTACCGAGGCCCTGGACCGGCGGGCCGACCTGATGCCCCGTCCCTACGCGGCCAAGGGCACCCCCGCGGCCGACTTCGGCGACAGGCAGCGCGCCTCCTGGACCATCTCCGTCCTCACCGACGCCCCCGTCGTCGGCTACGCCGTCTCCGGCTGGGCCGACGGCCGCAGCGTCGACGAGCCCCAGCCCGCCGCCGACGCCATCAGCGCCGAGGCCACCACCGCACCGGCACAAGCCGGGCTCGGCAACGAGGCCCAGGGGCTGGCCGACCGCATCGAACGACGGCTGCGCCAGAGCATCGGAACGGCCACGGAGAAGTCCTCATGAGGCGATCGATACCCGGGCGCCGCCGCGTGGCCCCCGCCGGAGCCGCGCTGAGCGTGCTGCTCGCCGGCGCCCTCGCCCTGCTGCCGGCCACCGCGGCCCACGCCGACGGGATCCGCGCCCAGCAGTGGGCCCTGTCCGCGCTGCACCTGGACGAGGCCTGGCGCACCACCAAGGGCCGGGGCGTCACCGTCGCCGTCCTGGACACCGGCGTCGAGGCCGACCACCCCGACCTCGCCGGAAACGTCCTGCCCGACAAGGACATGATCGGCTTCGGCGCCGCGCAGGGCGACCGCACCTGGGCCCGGCACGGCACCGCCATGGCCGGCATCATCGCCGGGCACGGCCATGGCCCCGGCAACTCCGCCGGGGTCATGGGCGTCGCCCCCGAGGCGAAGATCCTGCCCGTCCGGGTGATCCTGGAGGACGACGACCCCGCCCGCACCAAGGCCCGCACCATCCGCGGCAACGCCCTCGCCGACGGCATCCGCTGGGCCGCCGACCACGGCGCCGACGTCATCAACCTCTCGCTCGGCGACGACTCGAACTCCGCGCACCCGGAGCCGAGCGAGGACGAGGCCGTGCAGTACGCCCTGAAGAAGGGCGTGGTGGTGGTCGCCTCCGCGGGCAACGGCGGCGACAAGGGCGACCACATCTCCTATCCGGCCGCCTATCCCGGCGTCATCGCCGCCACCGCCGTCGACCGCTACGACACCCGCGCCTCCTTCTCCACCCGCCGCTGGTACGCGGCGGTCAGCGCGCCCGGTGTCAACGTGGTCATCGCCGATCCCGACCACAAGTACTACTCGGGCTGGGGCACCTCGGCAGCCTCCGCCTTCGTCTCCGGCGCGGCGGCCCTGATCAAGGCCGCGCACCCCACCCTGAACCCGGTCCAGATCAAGAAACTGCTGGAGGACACCGCCGATGATCCGCCGGTCGGCGGCCGGGACGACTCCCGCGGCTTCGGCATGATCGACCCGGCGGCCGCGCTGCAGGCGGCCGACCGGATCCGGCCACAGAGCCTGCGCATCTCGTCGTACGACAAGAAGTACTTCGGCGCCGGCCCGGACGCCCCCAAGGCCACCTCCTCGACCGCCGACTGGGCGGGCCCGCTGGCCGGCGGCACCGGCGGGGTCCTCCTGGTGGCGGGCGTGGTGCTGTGGCGGGGCCGCAGGACATCGGCCTGAGGGACGACCGATCACGCGTCGGCGAACACCGACACCGCTGCCTTCGCCGCCGCCTCCACCAGTGCGATGCCCCGCGCCTGGCTCTCGGTGCCCTTCGAGAGCACCGCCACCAGATAGCCGGTGCCGTCCACCGTCACCCGGCCGATGCTGTTCACGTCCCACAGGCCCGTCGTGCTGCGCGCCAGCCAACCGTTCTTCAGCGCCCAGGAGTTGCCCTCGGCGACGGCCGACACCCCCCACCGCTGGTCCGCCTCGACCGACTTCATCAGACCCTGCACATAGGTCCGGGAGGCCGCGCTCAGCCTGGAATCCGCACCGAACACCTGCTGGAGCAGGACGAGTTGGTCCGCGGCCGTGGTCTGTGTCAGCCCCCACAGCTCGCCGTCGCCCCCGGAGGTCGCGGTGAGCCCGAGGCGTGTGTTCGCCGCGTCCAGGCCGTCCGCCCGGCCGATCGAGTGCCACAGCGCCGTCGCGGACGCGTTGTCGCTGTTCTCGATCATCTTCGTGGCATACGCCTGCTCGGCCGCCGTCAACCACCGGTCCGCGTCCTGCGCCTGGAGCAGCAGCGCGGCCAGGATGTCGACCTTGACGATGCTCGCCGTGTCGAACGCCGTGTCCCCGTGCACGGCGCTCTCCCCGGAGTCCACCGCCAGCACAGCCGCCGACACCCGCGCCCCCGACGGCACCCTCACCGCCGTCATCGCCTTGCTCAGCACCACGTCCCGGTCCACCACCGGCTCCGTCACGGAGGCCTCCTCACCCGCCCCGGCCGAGACGGAGACCGAGGGCACCGCCGACGACGATACGGCCGCGGTCCCCGGGTGCGCCCGCGCCTTCACATACGCGGTGCCGCCGGCCGTCACCCCGCCCACGGCGACCACCGCGAGCGCGGCGTACAGCAGCGGACGGTGCCGGGACGGGCGCGCACGACGGCCACGGCGGGCTCTGGAAGACTCCATGCCCGCGATGCTTCGGGCGGGGACTGTGCGCCGCGTCGGACGGACATGAGACGGGGACCGGGGAACGCTGAGATTCCGGTGAGGGCTTCGGCGCGGAGGCCGGTGAAGGCTCCGTGCGGAGGTCCGGTCACGTGCCTATAGGGTCGGTGACCGTGGCGAACAAGAACATTCCCGACCCCGGCTTCTCCGACGACGACGGCTCCGCCGACCCCCGGCTGAGCGCCGCGCTCGCCGCCTGGGCCGAGGACCGCGGCGCCCTCGGGCCGGTCCTTGAGGCGCTGCAGGGCGCCCGCCTGCTCGTCCCGGTCGTCGCCGTGCTCGGTGAGGTCGAGGAGGACGAGAACGGGCTGCGCCGCGAGAAGACCAGCGACATGGCCGTACCCACCCTGAAGGCCGGCCGGCGCACCGCCCTGCCCGCCTTCACCTCCACCGACTCCCTCGCCCGCTGGGACCCCGCGGCCCGCCCGGTCGCCGTACCGCTGCATCAGGCGCTGGAGGCCGCCGCCCACGAGAAGGCCGACACGGTCGTCCTGGACCTCGCCGGACCGGTGCCGTTCGAGCTGACCGGCCCGGCGCTGCGCGCCCTCGCCGAGGGCCGCACCAGTACCGACCCGCTCGCCGACCCGGCCGTGGCCGAGGCCGTCCGTACGGCCGTGGCGGCGGAGCCCGCCGTGCTGCGCGCCCACCTCGGACCCGGCCAGGCCGATGGCACCCTCGCCCTCGTCCTCGACCCGGCCGCGGAGCCTGCCCGGGCCGCCCGCGCGGTCGCGGAGCGCCTCGCCGCCGACGAAACACTGAGGGCCCGCCTGGTGCGCGGCCTCGACCTGGCACTGCTGCCGGCCGGGACCACGCCTCCGGGCGAGCCCCTGTACGTCAAGGGATAGCTCAGCCGTAGACCGGGCCGGTGTACTTCTCGCCCGGCCCCTGGCCCGGCTCGTCCGGGACGATCGACGCCTCGCGGAACGCCAGCTGCAGCGACTTCAGGCCGTCGCGCAGCGGGGCCGCGTGGAAGGAGCTGATCTCGGTCGCGCTCGCGTCCATCAGGCCGGCGAGCCCGGTGATCAGCTTGCGGGCCTCGTCCAGGTCCTTGTACTTCTCGCCCTCCTCGCTCAGCCCGAGCTTCACGGCGGCGGCGCTCATCAGGTTGACGGCGACCGTCACGATCACCTCGACGGCGGGGACCTCGGCGATGTCCCGGGTCATCGCGTCGAAGTCGGGATTCTCAGCGGGGTTCTCAGGAGGGGTCTGACTCATGCCCCACACGATAAGCGGTGCGGGTTCACGTCCTCCGATTAGCCCTTCCTGGACGGTGCTGCTAACCTTGTGTAACGACCGGCTGGACATGCCCTGTGAACAACAGAGCGTCCGGCCCACAAGTGGAGGCTCCGATCTCCCACCTGACCGTCCCTCGGGACGGCGGGTCACCCGGTCAGGCGGCCACCATCGTTCCGTACGGACGATGGAGTCGCCCGAAAGCGCGCCCCGCGGCATCGCGGCGGTGCTCCGGTAGTGTTCTGGAGCCCCGCCTGTGATCGTCCGGGGCATTTTTTGTGCTTCGGCGCGGTTAGGTCTAACGAAAAGAGACATACGCGGCTGTCCGCCAGACAACCGTGTGGTGCTACCGAGGAGGATCCATCAGCGCCGAGCCCCGCATCAACGACCGGATTCGCGTTCCCGAGGTGCGACTTGTCGGTCCCAGTGGCGAGCAGGTCGGCATTGTGCCGCTCGCGAAGGCACTGGAGCTTGCGCAGGAGTACGACCTGGACCTGGTCGAGGTCGCGGCGAACGCCCGTCCGCCCGTGTGCAAGCTCATGGACTACGGGAAGTTCAAGTACGAGTCGGCCATGAAGGCCCGTGAGGCGCGCAAGAACCAGGCGCACACGGTCATCAAGGAGATGAAGCTCCGGCCGAAGATCGACCCGCACGACTATGACACCAAGAAGGGTCACGTCGTACGGTTCCTCAAGCAGGGCGACAAGGTCAAGATCACGATCATGTTCCGTGGTCGCGAGCAGTCCCGGCCCGAGCTGGGCTACCGACTGCTGCAGCGCCTCGCGGAGGACGTCCAGGACCTCGGTTTCGTCGAGTCGAACCCGAAGCAGGACGGCCGAAACATGATCATGGTCCTCGGTCCGCACAAGAAGAAGACCGAGGCCATGGCCGAGGCCCGTCAGGCGCAGGAAGCCCGCAAGGCGGAGGCGAAGGCCAACCCCGGTCGTTCGCAGAACGCTGCCGAGGCTGAGGCGTCCGCCGAGGAGCCCGCCGAGGCGTGATCCCGGGGGACCACGGTCCCCAAGGATGTAATCGATACAAGAGCGACGCTCCACCGTGCCCGGTTTCGCGACCGGGCACCGGAGCGCCACCGACGAGGAGATAACGGCGCTATGCCGAAGAACAAGTCGCACAGCGGTGCCAGCAAGCGCTTCAAGATCACCGGCTCCGGCAAGGTGCTCCGCGAGCGCGCCGGCAAGCGCCACCTGCTTGAGCACAAGTCGTCCCGTGTCACGCGTCGCCTCACCGGCAACGCCGAGATGGCCCCGGGCGACGCCGCGAAGATCAAGAAGCTTCTCGGCAAGTGACGTACGCGGCGCTCGCCGACCCCTGAGCGCCGTACGCCAACACCGGGACCGAAGTCGTTTCCGGGTCGTGTGAGGACCACCACGACCCCGCTACAAGGAGTTAACAAGTGGCACGCGTCAAGCGGGCAGTCAACGCCCACAAGAAGCGCCGGGCGATCCTCGAGCAGGCCTCCGGCTACCGCGGTCAGCGTTCGCGCCTGTACCGCAAGGCCAAGGAGCAGGTCACCCACTCGCTGGTCTACAACTACAACGACCGCAAGAAGCGCAAGGGCGACTTCCGTCAGCTGTGGATCCAGCGCATCAACGCCGCTGCCCGCGCCAACGGCATCACCTACAACCGCTTCATCCAGGGTCTGAAGGCCGCGAACGTCGAGGTCGACCGCAAGATCCTGGCCGAGCTGGCCGTGAACGACGCGAACGCGTTCGCCGCGCTCGTCGAGGTCGCGCAGAAGGCGCTGCCGTCGGACGTCAACGCGCCGAAGGCCGCGTGACGCTGCGCTGGCTCTAGGCCGACGTGACTGTAGGACCCGCAGGCTTTACGGCTTGCGGGTCCTGTTGTTGGGGGGCGTGTGGCGCGATGCGTTCGGCTGCCGGTCCGTAGTGGTTGCTCGCGCAGTTCCCCGCGCCCCTGGGGAACCGCAGTGCCGTCCGCTTCGGGACGCTGCCCTCCGACGCCGGAAAAATGAAGACTCTCCTGAAGGTGAAGTAGAGGATGCCCGTCCCCGAGCTGATCTCCCCCCGGTCCGCACGTGTCGCCGCCGCCCGGCGGCTTGCCAAGCGGAACTTCCGGGGTAAGGACCGGCTGTTTCTCGCGGAGGGGCCGCAGGCCGTCAGGGAGGCGGCCGGGCATCAGGCCGACGGCATCCCCACCCTGGTCGAGCTGTTCGCCACGGTCGAGGCCGCGGAGCGGTACGCCGACATCATCGGCGAGGCCCGCACCGCCGGCGCCCGGGTGCATCTCGCCTCCGAGGACGTCATCGCCGACATCTCCACCACCGTCACCCCGCAGGGGCTGGTCGGGGTGTGCCGGTTCCTGGACACGCCGTTCGAGGAGATCCTTGCCGCCCGGCCGAAGCTGGTCGCCGTACTCGCCCATGTGCGGGACCCCGGCAACGCCGGGACCGTGCTGCGCTGTGCCGACGCCGCCGGTGCCGAGGCCGTCGTACTCACCGACGCCTCCGTCGATCTGTACAACCCCAAGGCCGTGCGCGCCTCCGTCGGCTCCCACTTCCATCTGCCCGTCGCCGTCGGTGTCCCCGTCGAGCGGGCCGTGGCCGGGCTGAAGGACGCCGGTGTGCGGATCCTCGCCGCCGACGGTGCCGGGACCGACGATCTCGACGACGAACTCGACAAGGGGACCATGGGCGGGCCGACCGCCTGGGTGTTCGGCAACGAGGCCTGGGGGCTGCCGGAGGAGACCCGCGCCCTCGCCGACGCCGTCGTCCGCGTGCCCATCCACGGAAAGGCCGAGAGCCTGAACCTGGCCACGGCCGCCGCCGTATGTCTCTATGCATCGGCCCGTGCACAACGCGCCAACGGAGGGTGCCGCACCGTCACCCAGAGCTAGTAGGGTGACCAGCTCGGGGCCCTGCGCCGTCTGAGAGGTGGGGTACGGGGATGAGTGTGGCCGGCACGAGCACCGCGCCGGGGGGACCGGAGGGACGGGACGCGCGGTGGGTATCCGCGTCCCGGTGCGGCGATCATGCGGAGCTCGACCCCGACCAGCTGCCCGACGGCCTCGTCGTCGCCGACGAGCGCGGCCGGGTCGTCTGCTTCAACGCCGCCGCCGGCCGGATCACCGCCGTACGCGCCGCCGACGCCCTCGGGCAGCCGCTGGAGAAGGCGCTGCCCCTGGAGGATCTGGAGGGGCGGCGGTGGTGGCAGCTCACCGATCCCTATGGGGGGCTCGCGATCCGGGTACGGCAGCCGGAGCGGAATCTGCTGCTGCCGGGAGGGCGGGAGGTGCTCGTCTCCGCCCGGTACATCCGGGCCGAACCCCTCGGGGCCGTCCAGCGCGTCGTCGTCTGTCTGCGGGACACCGAGGCCCGCCGCCGTACCGAGCGCAGCCACGCCGAGCTGATAGCGACGGTCGCCCATGAGCTGCGCTCGCCCCTCACCTCCGTGAAGGGCTTCACCGCCACGCTCCTCGCCAAGTGGGAACGCTTCACCGACGACCAGAAGCGGCTGATGCTGGAGACCGTCGACGCCGACGCCGACCGGGTCACCCGCCTCATCGCCGAGCTGCTGGACATCTCCAGGATCGACAGCGGACGGCTGGAGGTGCGCCGGCAGCTCGTCGACATCGGGGCCGCCGTCTCCCGGCACATCCAGGCCTACGTCGCCGCCGGCCAGCCCGCCGACCGCTTCCTGCTGCGCATCGAGCAGCCCCTGCCCGCCCTGTGGGCCGACCCCGACAAGATCGACCAGGTCCTCAGCAACCTCATCGAAAATGCCGTGCGGCACGGCGAGGGAACCGTCACCATGGACGTCACACCCTGCGCATCCCCGCGCGAGGGCGAGGAAACCGGCACATCGGTCACGGTGAGCGACGAGGGCCCCGGCATCCCGGAGGAATCCATGAACCGCGTCTTCACCCGCTTCTGGCGGGGCAGCAAGCGCGGCGGCACCGGCCTCGGGCTGTACATCGTCAAGGGCATCGTCGAAGCCCACGGCGGCACCATCACGGTCGGTCGCGCCCCCGGCGGCGGCGCCGAGTTCCGATTTACGTTGCCCGTGGGGGCCCCGGCGTACCTCGCCTGAGAACGCCTGGGCAGCCCGCGGGCGCATTCGCGTTCCTTCACCCCGTTAGACTCGGCCTTTGGCACCTTTGTGTCCTTCACGCGGCCCTCGCGAGTCGGTGACGGGGACCATCCGCCTGGGGGCACCTCCCAGCGTTAGCTGGGGGACAATCGGAAGCACGGGAAGAGATGTCGGCACCCAATAAGTCGTACGACCCTGTCGAGGTCGAGACGTTGAAACCGGAAGAGATCGAGCGCATGCGGGACGAGGCGCTCGCCGCCTTCGCCGCCGCGGACTCCCTCGACGCGCTCCACGAGGCCAAGGTCGCCCACACCGGCCCCGCCTCCCCGCTGGCCCTCGCCAACCGCGAGATCGGCGCCCTGCCCCCGCACGCCAAGGCCGAGGCGGGCAAGCGCGTCGGTATGGCCCGCGGCGCCGTCAACAAGGCGCTCGCCGCCCGCCAGACCGAGCTGGAGGCCGAGCGTGACGCCCGTGTCCTCGTCGAGGAGGACGTCGACGTCACGCTGCCCTACGACCGCGTCCCGGCCGGCGCCCGGCACCCCCTGACCACGCTGTCCGAGCGGATCGAGGACGTCTTCGTGGCCATGGGCTACGAGGTCGCCGAGGGCCCGCAGGTCGAGGCGGAGTGGTTCAACTTCGACGCGCTCAACATCGGCCCGGACCACCCGGCCCGCGGCGAGGCCGACACCTTCTTCGTGCAGGGGCCGAACGGCGGCACCGAGTCCGGTGTCGTGCTGCGCACCCACACCTCGCCCGTGCAGATCCGCTCCCTGCTCGACCGCGAGCTGCCGGTCTACGTGATCTGCCCCGGCCGCGTGTACCGCACCGACGAGCTGGACGCCACGCACACCCCGGTCTTCCACCAGGTCGAGCTGCTCGCCGTGGACGAGGGCCTGACCATGGCCGACCTCAAGGGCACCCTGGACCACATGGTCCAGTCCCTGTTCGGCGAGGGCATGAAGACCCGGCTGCGGCCGAACTTCTTCCCCTTCACGGAGCCGAGCGCCGAGATGGACATGCTCTGCTACGTCTGCAAGGGCGAGTCCGTCGGCAATCCGGACCGGCCCTGCCGCACCTGCTCCAGCGAGGGCTGGATCGAGCTAGGCGGCTGCGGCATGGTCAACCCGCGAGTGCTCACCGCCTGCGGCGTCGACCCGGAGAAGTACAGCGGCTTCGCCTTCGGGTTCGGCATCGAGCGGATGCTGATGTTCCGCCACAACGTCGAAGACATGCGAGACATGGTCGAGGGTGACGTCCGGTTCACCCGGCCGTTCGGGATGGAGATCTGATGCGGGTCCCGCTTTCTTGGCTGCGGGAGTACGTCGACCTGCCGGCGACGGAGACCGGCCGCGACGTCCAGGCCAAGCTCATTTCCGCAGGCCTGGAGGTCGAGACCGTCGAGCAGCTCGGCGCCGACCTCAAGGGCCCGCTGGTCGTCGGCCGGGTGCTGACCATCGAGGAGCTGACGGAGTTCAAGAAGCCGATCCGCTTCTGCACCGTCGACGTCGGCCAGGCCAACGGCACCGGCGAGCCCCAGGAGATCGTCTGCGGCGCCCGCAACTTCGCAGTCGGCGACAAGGTCGTCGTGGTCCTGCCCGGCGCCACGCTGCCCGGCGGCTTCTCCATCGCCGCCCGCAAGACCTACGGCAAGGTCTCGCACGGCATGATCTGCTCCAGCGACGAGCTGGGCATGGGCGACGACGGCAACCACGGCATCATCGTGCTGCCGCCGGAGACCGAGGTCGGCAAGGACGCCATCGAGCTGCTGGAGCTGGTCGACGAGGTCCTGGACATCGCCGTCACCGCCAACCGCGGCGACTGCCTGTCCATCCGCGGCGTCGCCCGCGAGACCGCCATCGCCTACGGCCTGCCGCTGCGCGACCCGGCCCTGATCGACGTACCGGCCCCGAACGCCTACGGCTACCCGGTCCAGGTCACCGACCCGTTCGGCTGCGACCGCTTCACCGCGCGCACGGTCACCGGCCTGCGCCCCGAGGCACGCTCTCCGATCTGGCTGCAGCGCAGGCTGCAGAAGGTCGGCATGCGCCCGATCTCGCTCGCCGTCGACGTCACGAACTACGTGATGATGGAGCTGGGCCAGCCGCTGCACGCCTACGACCGCGCCCTGGTCCAGGGCACGATCGGGGTGCGCCGGGCTGCGGAGGGCGAGAAGCTCGTCACCCTCGACGGCGTCGAGCGGGGGCTGCACGCCGAGGACCTGGTCATCACCGACGACCGGGGCCCGATCGGCCTCGCCGGCGTGATGGGCGGCGCCAACACCGAGATCGCCGATCACGAGGTCACCGAGAACGGCGTGAACGGGACCACCGACGTGGTCATCGAGGCGGCGCACTTCGACGCCGTCGCGATCGCCCGTTCGTCCCGTCGCCACAAGCTGCTGTCCGAGGCGTCCCGCCGCTTCGAGCGCGGTGTTGACCCGCAGGCCGCCGCGGCCGCCGCGCAGCGCACGGTGGACCTGCTGGTGCTCCTCGCGGGCGGTACGGCGGAGGCTGGTGTCACCGAGGTCATCGCGCCCTCGGCGCCGCACACCATCACCGTCCCGGCCGACCACCCCGACAAGGTCGCGGGCGTCGACTACGGCCGTGAGGCGGTCGTCCGCCGCCTGCAGCAGGTCGGCTGCGACGTCTACGGGCAGGACGAGCTGATCGTCACCGTCCCGTCCTGGCGGCCCGACCTGGTGGACCCGAACGACCTCGCCGAGGAGGTCATCCGCCTTGAGGGCTACGAGAACCTGCCCTCCACGCTGCCCAAGCTCCCCTCGGGCCGCGGTCTGACCCACCGGCAGCGGCTGCACCGCCGGGCCGGCCGGGTGCTGGCCGGTGCGGGCTACGTCGAGGCGCCCACCTACCCCTTCGTCAGCGAGCAGATCTTCGACCAGCTGGGCCTGGAGTCCGACGACCCGGCCCGCCGGGTCGTCAAGCTGGTCAACCCGCTCAGCGACGAGGAGCCCGCGCTCCGTACGACGCTGCTGCCGGGTCTGCTCGGTGCGCTGCGGCGCAACGCCGGCCGGGGCAGCCATGACCTGGCGCTGTTCGAGACGGGTCTGGTGTTCCACCCCCGGCAGGAGCAGGAGCGGGCTGTCGCCACGCACCTGTCCGTCGACCGGCGTCCCACCGACGAGGAGATCGCCGCGCTCAACGCCGCGCTGCCCGAGCAGCCGCGGCACGTGGCCGTCGTCCTCAGCGGCGCCCGCGAGCAGGCCGGCTGGTGGGGCCAGGGCCGTCCGGCCGGGTGGGCCGACGCCGTCGAGGCAGCGCGTGCCGTCGCCCGTGAGGCCGGTGCCGGACTGATCGTCCGCAAGGGCCAGTACGGTCCGTGGCACCCCGGCCGGTGCGCCGAGCTGGTGATCGCCGCCGACGGTACGGAGCGGGTCGTGGGCCACGCGGGAGAACTGCACCCGCGGGTGCTGAAGGCCCTCGGTCTGCCCGAGCGCACCTGTGCGATGGAGCTGAACCTGGACGCCCTGGAGGCGGTGGGTGACGGCGCTCCGCAGGCACCGCGGATCTCCACGTTCCCGGTCGCCACGCAGGATGTCGCCCTCGTGGTCGACAAGCCGGTCCCCTCCGGAGAGGTCGAGTCGGCGCTTCGCGAGGGCGCGGGCGAACTCCTTGAGTCCATCCGGCTGTTCGACGTGTACGAGAACGCCGAGCAGCTGGGCGACGGCAAGAAGTCCCTGGCGTACGCGCTCCGCTTCCGCGCGGGTGACCGGACGCTGACGGTGGACGAGGCGTCGGCGGCCCGGGACGCGGCGGTCGCCCTCGCGGGCGAGCGCACGGGAGCTGTCCTGAGGGGCTGATCGCCGCCCTGGGTTCTGTTGTCGGCCGGCTGCGGGTATCCCGTGGCCGGCCGCGCCCACGCGGCGGAGCCGCGTATTGAACACAGCCCCGCCCCCTGGGGGATGCAGCCACCACCCCCGAATGCGCGTCGTAGGCCCGAGCCACCTCCCGTCCCCCTCGGCGAGCTGCATAAATGCGAGTTGACCGACGCGGGCTCACTCGATCGGGTGGGAACTCATGGCGATCTGGTCTCCTCGGGCCATGGCGTCGACAGAATCGGACCGGCCTTTCGGGGTCGGTCCGTCTGCTCTGTCAGGGACTCTCCATGGGGGACCAGAGGCATGATCCGTATCAAGGCACGGGCACCCACCACACGGGCAGCCGTACTGCCCACGCTCTGGGGAGCCGTGGCGGTCGCCTACAAGTTCGGCTGCCCGCTCGCCCAGCAGACCGGGCTCGGGGCGCGCATCGTCACCAGCGCCGTCTTCCTCGCCGTCGGCACCGGGCTCATCTTCCAAGTCCGCCGCGCGCTGGTGCGTGAGCTGCGCCAGGCCCGCCGGGTGGCACGGGCCGCGCAGAGCGTCGTACTGCGTCCGCTGCCGCCGCGCCTCGACGGGCTGAACGTCGCCGCGGCCCAGCTGTCCGCCGATCGCGGGGCGAGCGTCGGCGGCGATCTGTACGAGGCGATCGCCACCGAGTACGGGGTGCGGGTCGTGATGGGCGATGTGCGCGGGCACGGTCTGGCCGCCCTCGGCACCGTCGCCGCCGTCCTCGGCAGCTTCCGCGAGGCGGTCCACGACGAGCCCGAACTCGGGGGCGTCCTGCGCCGGCTGGAGCGCGCCCTCGCCCGGCACCTGCGCGAGCGCGCTCGCGCCGAACACCCGGCCCACGGCGGCGCGGACCCCGACCACCCGGTCGCCGAGGAGTTCGTCACCGTCCTGCTCCTGGAGATCGGCCGGGACGACGAGCTGCACGCCCTCAACTGCGGCCATCCATGGCCGTATCGGATCAGCGGCGCGCGGGTCGAGCCGCTGACACGCGTCGATCCGCTGCCTCCGCTGGGACCGTTTCCGCTCCCGGCCGAGCTGGAGGCGGAGCCGTGTGGCCAACTGGCCCCGGGTGACTCCCTCGTCCTGTTCACGGACGGCGTGGAGGACGCACGGGACGGCCAGGGCCGCTTCTTCTCCCTGCCGAGGACGCTGCGCCAAGCCGTACAGGATCACCCAGTCTCTCCCCAGACGGTCCTGCGCACCCTCTTCACAGCGCTCCTGCACCACGCGGGCGGCAGGCCCACGGACGACATAGCGCTGCTGGTCCTGCGGAACGACCGAACGCGGGGCAAGCTGACCTGCCCAGGGCCGCGAGACAGTGACACCTGCGGCTCCGCCGCGCGGCCGCGGCCGGCCAAGGACAACCCGCAGCCGACAACGCACCGCTGACCGCACCCCCGTAGTCGCCCCGCGCCTGGCCAAGCCACCGCTTTTCGAGGGGGAGCCGGTGGCCTGGCCGGCCTCTTGCGAGGACTCCAGTGAACCGGGGTCGCGACTCTGCGCAACAGTGCGCGTACGCTGCGGATGCGGGCACTCCGTTCACACCCCGTGTGAAGGCGGAGTCACTACGCTGAACCGCATCAGGCCACCCGGGGGGCATCCCATGCAGCCCAACACTCTGCTCGACGCGATCCTGGACGAGGCGGGGATCTCGCACGCGGGTCTCGCCGCCCATGTGAACCAGGCGGGCCGGAGACGGGGCCTCGCGCTCCGGTACGAACACACCGCCGTGGCACGCTGGTTGAAGGGCCAGCGGCCGCGCGGCCAGGTCCCCGACCTGATCTGCGAGGTGCTCGCCGCCCGTCTGCACCGCCCCGTCACCCTCGACGACATCGGCCTTGGCGTACCCGGCGAGCCCAGCACCCCGCACGTCGGCTCGCTGAACGGCTTCGTGGAGCGGGCCACCGCCCTGTGGCGCTCCGACGAACAGCAGCGGCCGCATGTGCTGGGCGCTCCCGCCGTCACCGGGACCCCGGCCGTCATGCCGGTCTGGGAGTGGGAGAACCCGCCCGAGGACGTCGACGTCTCGCGTGGCGGCCGGCACCGGGTCACCGCGGCCGACATCGAGATGCTGCGGGCCGCGCGGACGCACTACGAGCAGATGTACCGCAAGGCCGGCGGCATCGCGACCCGCACCAGAATCGTCGGCTTCCTCAACGCCGAGGCGGCGCCGCTGCTGCGCGGCAGCTACACCGACGCCACCGGACGCCAACTGCACCGCGCGACCGGCGGGTTGGTCGCGATCGCCGGGATCTGTGCCTACGACTCCGACGCCCACGGTCTCGCCCAGCGCTACTTCCACCAGGCGCTCAGGCTCGCAAAGGCCAGCGGGGACCGGGGACTTGGGGCGTATGTGATAGCACTGCTGGTCAACCAGTCGCTGTACATGCGCGAGTACCGGCAGGCCGTCGCCTTCGCCGAGGCCGCGCTGCGGGCCGCCGGCAAGCACATCACACCTGCGCTCGCCTCGGACCTGTACGCGATGCAGGCCAAGGCCTACGCCCACCTCGGCGACTCCGCGGCCGCCCTGTCCTGCATCCGGCGCGCGGAGACGGCCGCCGAACGGATCCGGCGCGGCTACGAGCCCGACGAGACCGGCTATGTCCAGCCCGGCCTGGTCAATGTGCAGGTGGCCGAGGCGCTGCTGAGTCTCGGCGAGCTGGCCGCCGCCCGGGAGCATGCCGCGGCCGCGGTCGACAATCCGGCCCACGACCGGGGGCGGGTGCACCGGCTCGCCATGCTCAGCACCATCGAGCTGCGCCAGGGCAACGCGGACAAGGCGGTGGCCACCGCCGTGCAGATGGCCGAGCAGGCCCGCGGGATGGAGTCGCAGCGGCTGCGCGACAGACTCCGCGCGGTGCGCGAACACCTGGTGCGCTGTGGCTCGGCCGGGACCGCCGAGGCCGCCGAACTCATCGACGGAGCACTGCGCGTACCGCTGTAGGCCCTCTGTAGGTGCACAGTCCCTGCTGCGATATTGCCACTTACTCGGCGGAAGGTGGCAGAACCGTGCAGTGGACGAAACAGAACGAACAAACTGTGTATGCAAACCGCTGGTTCAGCGTCAATCTCGCTGATGTCGAGCTGCCGGACGGCCGGCATCTCGACCACTTCCTGATCCGGCTGCGGCCCGTGGCCGTGGCCACCGTGGTCAACGACGCCAACGAGGTGCTGCTGCTGTGGCGGCACCGCTTCATCACCGACAGCTGGGGGTGGGAACTGGCCGCCGGCGTAGTGGAGGAGGGCGAGGACATAGCGTGCGCGGCCGCCAGAGAACTGGAGGAGGAGACCGGCTGGCGGCCGGGACCCCTGCACCACCTCATGAGCGTGGAGCCGTCCAACGGCCTCACCGACGCCCGGCACCACATCTACTGGTCCGACCGGGGCGAGTACATCGGGCATCCCGTGGACGACTTCGAGTCGGACCGCCGGGAGTGGGTCCCGCTCAAGCTCGTCCCCGACATGATCGCCCGTGGGGAGGTCCCGGCCGCCAACATGGCGGCCGCGTTACTCCTGCTGCACCACCTCAGGCTCGCCGACGGCTAGTGCGCGGCCAGCGCCTGCCAGATCGTCACCACGAGCGCGCCCAGTGCTGTCAGCGCGGCGAGCGAGGGCAGCGGCCAGCGTGTGTGTTCCAGTGAGACCATGCGGGAGTTCAGCTCGTCCAGCTCCTTGGCGGTCTCCTCGGTGCGATGACTGAGCAACGCCAGCCCGCCCTCGACGCGGGCGTAGGCCACGTCGAGGCGGCGCCGTAACTCTGCGAGTTCTCCGTGGACCACGGGATGCTCCGGTTCGGCGGTCACGAGTCCACTCCTTTCGGTAGTCGGCATGGATGGTTCCGCATCCCTTGCATGCGCATGAGGAGTCAACTCGCCTGGTGGGCGCGTGGGGAGCGTGTGCGACGGGCATATGCGTGCCCGGCGCGCACACGGGGAGTGAAACAGATGGGCCCGGCACCGAGTACGGTGCCGGGCCCGTAAGTCGTAGCTCTGTGTGATCAGGCGTAGGTGTGGAACCCCGAGCCGGTCTTCCGGCCGAGTCGGCCCGCGTCGACCATGCGCTGCGGCAGCGGGGGAGCGGCGTACAGCGGCTCCTTGTACTCGGCGTACACGCTGTCAGTGTGCGCGATCACTGCCCTCACCTGCGGGTTCATGGCCTGTTGCGTGCCTGCGTGCCTGCGTGCCTGCGTGCCTGCGGGGCGCCCAGGGATTTCTCAGGGACATTCGGTTGTGGATCTTGACTGAACCACTCGTCCATGGCGGCGAGGCCCCGCTTGGCCGCACCGGGCCTGAAATGAGCGTAGTGCGTCAGTGTGGTCGGCGGCGAAGCATGCCCGAGCCACGCCGACACGCTCACGACCGACTCGCCGGCCTCAAGCTGGGTGCTCGCGTACGTGTGCCGGAGGACGTGGAACATGTCCTCCCTGGAGGAGGCCGTTGATCCAGATCATTGAGGCGCGGAGGTGGAGGCCGGGGAGGTAGGTCTCGGGCTGCGGCTGCCGAATATTTCATCCGACCAGGTCAGGCTGGCGTGCTGGGAAAGGTGGCTTCTGGCGAGCCGGTCTCGGCGGCGTATGTCCACGACGGCTGTGGGAAGGGCCTGCTCGGCGTGCGACGGCTATCGCGGATGAAGCTCGCCACGTGGTCTCCGGAGCGGCAACACGAGGACGTGCTGACTGCCGCCGCGTCTGTCGGGTGCCACATCATCGGCTGTGCCGACGACTGGGAGGTGTCGGCAGCCGAAGCTGGGCCCTCGGCTTCGCGATGAGAGGGGGCTGTACGACGGTGGCTGCAGACGTGGATCGGCTCGGCCGCAACGTCGTGGACACACGACTTCGCCCTGACATCTCGTGTCGCATGCAGACCAGAACCCGGCGTACAGCCCGACTCGTCTGCCGCCACCTGCGGCTTTGCCCGGGGAAGGGCCTCTGACCTGCAGAGGAGGCCCTTTCCGATCTTTCAGGGGTTTGCCGAGTTACGTGGCGGAAAGTCCCTCGGAAGTCCCTCGGACAGCGCTGAAAGTCCCTGAAAAGTCCCTGGCGCGTAGGCGAGGTGGACGCCTCTGACCAGGGAACAGAACATGGTCCCGTCGGTCTCAGCAGGCGGCTCTGCGACCTCCCGTGAGGCAGGGCTGATGTCGTTGTAGCGTGGCCACGAGAGCGACGATCGCGGTGCCGTTGATGCCCTCCGCCTCGGCTGTGGCGGGCGGGGATTGGAGGCGGCGGAACGAGTGGGCGGGTCGGCCCGAAGGGCTCGCGTTGGTTGGTGCTGATGGCCGTCGCATCGCTCTGAAATCGACCCCCTTCCTCAAGTGCTTCGAGCGCTCGCAATACGGTCGTAGCCGTGCGCTTCGACGACAATGAGCCCGTCTTCAAGCGGAGCAAGTGGGGGACGAACCGCTACGAGTACAATCCGCGGAACCCCGTAGGCTTCGCCTTGATCGTGGTGGCCATCGGCTTCGCTGTGGTGATGCTGCTCCTGATGCACAACCACGCAGGGCCATTTGCGCCGCCAGACACGTCGTGGAGTCCGGCGCCGGACATGTCACGGTGGGCGCCACCAGCAGAGGATCCACCCGGGCCAACTCCGTCGGAGTCGGTGTATTCGCCAGGGCCATGAACGTCTGAGCGGGTGGTGAGGTGATCCCTTGAGCGGAAGGCTACGCCCGTCATGCGCTGGCCGGGCTGCCCGAACGGCGGCATAGCAGAGCTCCTGCCAAGGCCGAGGTAGGGGCTCCTTCCGTACCAGCCATTCGCGAGACGCCCCTGCGTCTGACGACGGACGCCGCCCCTGCCCCGTTTCTGGGTGCAACAAGGAGGTAGCCAGAGACGGCAGCGTAGCTGTGACGTACGGCACGGTCACTTTCCGGTCAGTCGCGGGCTACGAGCGGCGTCAAAATTCTGTGACCAGGCAAGATCACGACTATCGTGCCTGGGTTGCTTCTGTTACGGATGGGGATGGCAGGGGCACCACAAGCGAGTGGCTAAGGTGCTGCTGAGGGGCTGATCGCACGGGGGAGGGCTCGATGGCTGGCAACACGGGGGATCCGCAGGCAACTGCGGCTGCGCTGGAAGCGGCTGCTGGCGCGCTGGCCGCGTCCGGCATAGGCCCGATCGCAAGTGCTGGTGCCGTCATGGCCCAGGAACTGCGGGTCGAGGCTGAAACTCTGACCACCTTCAAGAACCGGGTGAACGACCTTCTGACTCAGCTGGAGAAGTCCAAGGCCGCCCCGCAGAGGATCGCGGACGGCGGCCTGCCGACGGGGCGGTTGGGTAACTTCGACGAAGCCGACGCGCTCCACGGCGCCTACACCCAGGTGCATTCCCAGCTGGAGCGCCTTTCCAAGCAATTGGCGCTGCAGATCGAGGGGCTGATGGTCACGGTCGACGCGTCGAAGAGCAACTATCACAATCTCGACGCCGACGTTCGCGATCGCCTGCACCGCATCCGTGTCGAGGCCGACAAGCTGGCTGTGAATGAGAGTCGGCCGGGACCAAAGGGACACGTTGACGGTGGGGCGGGGGCGTCCGGCCATGGCCGGCACGGCTCCACGTCGGACTCGCAGGCAGGCGACTTGTGATGTCCGTGGTGATGAGACAGTGCGACGGGATGGTTTCGACAGGGAAGGCGGTGGGGCTCCATGTCTGACTTTGCCAGCCGCATGTGGGAGACGGTCAGGCAGGAGCGGTTCCTGCTCCAAGACCCCGAACAGCTGTGGGCCATGGTCGAGTCGGCCGACGGTCCGACCGCAAGTAGCCTCGGTGAGCTTTTGACGGAGGCCGCCAAGACGATCAAGGAGATCGGCGGCGATCTGCGGACCCACAGCATGGCGGTCGAGTGGGAGGGCGAGGGGGGCGCGGCGTTCCGGACGTGGTGCTACCAAGCAGCGCTGACCACAGTGAGCCTGGGCGATTACAGCGAGAACGCGGGCAAGTGGCTGGGCCACGCGGCGGACACGCTGCACGAGGTCAAGCCCCAGCTGGAGATCCTGCGGAAGCAGAGCGCGGGCCCGCGCTCGGTGCTGGAGGCGCACGCGTCGAAGGCGACGAACGTCGGCGATCACAGCGGCGGTCCGTCGGACTCCGAGGTAACGAAGGCCAAGACCCGGTACGCCAACACCCGTGCCGAGGCCGGTGGGCTGATGATGAAACTCGCCCAGTCGTACACAGCATCCACGGAACAGATCCACGCGCTGGAGGCACCGAATTTTCCCGAACTGCCGGAACAGTTCGTGCCTACCAACGTCCGCGACGGAGCCCCTGTTGCTGTCCCGACCACGCAGGGGAACGCGGGTTCGGCGACAGTTGCCCGTGTGGAGCCGAACGCCCATGAGGCGGCGATCGGTTCCCGTTCCGGCGCGACCGGTTCGCTGCCTCAGCCGTCCACGACGCATCGTCCGAAGAGTCAGGTCGACGTCCCTCATCATGTGCTGCCGAACGCTCATGTGGATGTACCGAACACGGTGATCGACAGCACTGGAACTCTTCCGCCCGCCCCGACGGTGCCTCCCGCCCATTCGGCGCCGTCGGCTGGGCCGAGCGGCCCGGACGTAAGGACGCCGTCGGCGACCGGTGCGCTTCCACCCGTTTTCGGGGTCGGAAAAGTGCCGACACCGGGTGTTCGGGGAGGCGGTGAGCGTCCCGTATACGGAGGGCGGGGCTCATTGCCCGCACCATCGGGACCGGGCAGTTCCGGGAGTCCGCGCGTCCCTGGACGTGGGCCTTACGGTCCCAGCGTGAATGGGAGCGAGCCTGACCCTGAGCGCGGGCCGCTCAGTCCCAGCCCCGCCCGAGGCGCCAACGGCATCACAGGCGGCCGCCCGGTCTCACCGTCGGCAGGAAGACCTCCCGGTGGGATTCCGCGTGGCAACGTCATTGGGGGTACTCCGAACGAGCAGCAGCCTCCAAGGGGCCGTGGCACGACGCCCGGACGCCCTACTGCCAGGACCACGTCGACCCGCGGCGACGACCCCGTCGTGAACCGCGAGGGCGCACCGAGGGGGCGCATGCCCGCCACGTCCAACGGCATCGTAGGGGGACAGCCCAGACCCTCCCGAGACCGCCGACGGGCAGGGACCACCTCGCAAGGCGTACGGCCCGCTGGTGAAACAACCGCAGACGAGTCACTGCCGCGCCGTGGTGGCTCATCCCGTGGCGCCTCCGCCTCCGCCCGGAAGCGTGACGACCGCTCCCTTCGCGACAGGCGCGCTGACAGCCGAGCAGCCGACCGAACAGAGGACGGGGATCTCCAGGCAGAAGCCAGGGAGAGCCGACCGACCCCGCCGCCCCTGCCTAAAGGGCCCGATGGAGACCTAGGACGAGAAGGATGACCATGCGCAGCTGCAGCGAGCGGGCCGGATGGCGCAGCCGGGCCGTGTCCGCAGCCGTCGGGGTCTTGTTGGCGAGCTTCGCCGTCACCCCCGCCCACGCTGAGACCATCAAAGACCAGCAGTGGCACTTGAAGGCCATGCAGGCCGAGCAGATGTGGAAGGTCAGCACGGGCAAGGGCATCACGGTCGCGGTGATCGACACCGGGGTGCAGGCCGACATCCCCGACCTGCGTGGTCAGGTCGTGGCGGGCAAGAACTACTCCAAGCATCCTGGGGACGAACGCAGTGACTACGACGGTCACGGCACCGGTATGGCCGTTCTCATCGCAGGCACCGGCGGCCGGGGCATCGCCAATGGCTCCTATGGGCTGGCCCCAGGCGCGAAGATCCTGCCGATCCGCATCCCGGACTTCATCGAGCAAAGCCGTGCCGACGGCAACCCGGACGACTACCCCACCTACATGGCCAAGGCCATTCGATTCGCGGCCGACTCGGACGCCCAGGTCATCAACATCTCGCAGGCGAGTACCGCGCACTCCAAGGAGTTGACGGACGCCGTCGCCTACGCGCTGTCCAAGGGCAAACTGATCTTCGCGGGCGTGGGTAATGACGGCGACGCCCTCAACGAAGTCAATTACCCGGCGGCGACTCCTGGTGTAGTGGGTGTTGGGGCGATCGACGAAAGCGTCAAAGTGACGAAGGAGTCCGAGCACGGCCCCCAGGTCGATCTGGTAGCGCCTGGTCAGGACATGGTGGCTGCGTGCATCGAAAGCAGCACAAAGGTGTGTAAGACGCACGGCACCAGCGACGCCACGGCGATTGCCTCCGCTTCCGCAGCCCTGATCTGGTCCAATCATCCGAACTGGACCAACAACCAGGTCCTGCGGGTCATGCTCGACACGGCGAGCAAGCCAACGAGCGGCAAGGAGCGCACCGACTACCTGGGCTACGGCGCCGTCCGCCCCCGCATCGCGCTGACCAACCCCGGCGACCCCGGTCCTGCCGGCGTCTACCCGCTGCCCGACTTCAAGCAAGCCGTGTCCAAGGCACCGAACGGGTCGGCTACGGCCTCCTCGAAGGATGGCAGCAACCCATCGCCGGCAGCATCCGCGTCTACGGGCGGCGGCTCTGCACTGCCATGGATTCTCGGGGGTGCGGGAGTTGTCGTGGTTGCGGGTGGGGCTCTAGCCGCTGCGGCGGTACGTAGGCGGCGACGTGCAGCGGCGGTAGCCCAGGCTCCCGGATCCACGCTGGCTGGGCCGGGGCAGACGCCGTGGTACGGAGACAGTAATTACGGGGGGAGGCCCTGAGATGGCGTGGGACGAGTGGGAGCAGCTGAAGGCCGACGCGCTGGCCCGTCGGCAGGACGGGATGCGGCTGGACAGTGCTGCGGGCGTGGGAGGAAGCGGCGCCGCGGGTGCCCCTGATCTGAAGACGAACAAGGCGGGGAACGACGCCGCAGTCAAGGCCTTGCAGGATGAGATACCGCGGGACACGGACAAGGCCGGCAGTCACGCCGACGAGTCCACAGCCACGGCCGTGCGGGAGTTCAGCGGCTGGCAGACCGGCTCCGGGCTCAAGGACGCCCACGCGGAATGGGAGTTGCAGGTCAAGAACCTGAAGGGGCGCCTGGGGCAGGACAAGGAGGCGCTGGAGGGCAGCCACCAGCATCTCCAGTACGTCGACTACGGCGTCGGCAGTCGGACAGTGCAGATCAAGGCCGGGCCCCACCAGGGGCGCGAGGTCTAGGAAATCGGGGAAACGGGGACGGGGAGAAGGACGGGCATGCTCAGCTATCAGGACGTGGTCACCATCAAGCTCGGCACGCTTACGACGGCGGCTACCGACTGGGACGACATGGCCGGCGGCTTCGAGGACCTGGAGACCCTCTACGCCGCGAAGGTGGAGTCGGCCGCGACCGAGGACACGGCAGGTCTCACTGCCGCGGCGAGGGCCGCGCAATTGGCGGCCACTCGCCAGCAGTTCAAGGACGCGCAGACAGAAGCCCGCGCCATCGCCTCCATCCTGCGAGAAGCCCATCAGGAGTTCTCCAAACTGATCGGCCACGTGAACGACGTTGTCGATCAGGTGAAGGCGGACCATATGTCTGTCAACAGCCAGGGCGAGGCGGTCTACGACTTCAGCAAGCTCACCCCCATGCGACACGACGAGAAGTACCCCACGTACGTGTCCCGGGCGAAGGACGCCGAGGCGGCCTGGACGAAGAAGATCAAGGACGCTGTGCAGGCAGTGGACGACGCCGACCAGGGCGTCAAACACGCCCTCTACGAAGCGGCCGGCATCAAGAGCTGGATCCAGCGTGCCCTGGACCCCTTCAACGGACAGAACCACACCTTCAATGGCTCGGCGGTCGGTGACATCGAGGTGTACGAGGCCCGTGAGGCCAAGGGGTACGCGAACGTGATTCTGGCCGGCGACAAGCTGGACGGCGATGACCTGAAGGAGTGGCAGCGCCTGATGCGCGACAACTCCCATGACAAGGTCTTCAGCCAGACCCTCCTCAACTCCCTCGGCGCTGACAAGACCCTCAAGCTCACCAACAAGATCGACGACATGGCGTACTTCGACGACACAAAGGACAAGAACGCCTACCTCCAGATCAACGGAGGCCTGGCCGACTCGCTGGCGACCGCCACCCGCGTTCCGGACTTCAAGGACGCGAACGGCAAACACCTGCCCTTCGGGTCAAAGGGCTACAACGACGCCTTCAACAACTGGCTGAGGACCGACGACGCCCAGTTTTATGTCAAGTTCGGCAACGACCTAAGGGAACACGGCGCCGACGGGTACGATCTCAAGGCTGCCGGGGACAAGGTCAACACGGTCGCCAAGGGCCACGGCCAGCAGGCGCGCGGCTACCAGAGCCTGGTCACCCTGATGCAGCAGGGACATAGTGGCTACTCACCGCAGTTCCTCTCCGACGTCACCGACGGCGCGATCGCCGCGGAGAAGGACCACCCGCACATCTGGAACCTCTACGGCAACTTCGACGGCAAGAACGGCGACGGCTGGTTCGCCAATGACCCAGTTGACGGCGCCCTGGGCATCATGGCCCGTGACCCGGAGGCGTCCACCGCCTATCTCGATCCGCACGCCGACGGCACCAACGACCGCCTCCACTACCTGCTCAAGGACCGAGACTGGAACGTCGTCAACACCACTACATGGCAGGGTGAGCGGGAAATCAACGGGCCCGGTGCCCTGGACACGGACGATCGCAAGGGACTGGGCGACGCCCTGACCGCGGCAGCCACCGGAATCGATCCGCACGGGCCCCGCCCGGTGGGACCAACGCCGCACACGGACGCCAACAACAGGGTGTTCGTGCACGCGCTGGATGACCTGTCCAAGCAGGGAGACAACATGCCAGCCTCGCTCCGCGACGACATGGCGAAGATCATGACCAATCACGGTCATGAGACGTATGTGGCGATGAGTGACCCGAGCGGTAGGCGCCATCCCGATGCCGGTCCCACGCTGGATCAGAAGCAAGTCATGGAAATGACCAAGCAGATCTCCCGGAGTCAGAACTCTTATGGTCTGCTTCATGAGGGTATGAACTACGCCATCATGGACGACATCCACAACAGCTCGCGACGGCCGGAGGACACCCTCAGTTCGGCCGGATACGCCGTCGGATTCATGGAGGATGCCCGGTACGCCGCACTAAAGGGCGATCAACACGACTACACCTGGGACAAGACGTGGAGCTATCACGTCTTGGGAACGGGGCTGAACTTCATCCCCGGTCTCGGAGATGTCGCCCAGCGTGGAGCGGACGCACTCACCACCGCCTGGATCATGGATGAGCAAAAGCACCAGGCTGAAAAGCTGACTAGCGATAGTCAGCAGACCTACGAACTGCGACGCAATCAGCTAAATTCCATTGCCGATCAATGGTATTCGGTCAACTCCGACTGGGCGTCCAATCACAGTCACCCCGGCTATTCACCCAATGACGGCGTGTACAAACAAATCGAAGGCTGGGCCAATGATGGCGGTGCCCAGTTCCGTGGGATGGCGGGAATTCACTGATGGTGAAAGCGTGGCGCACTGTACCATTGGCCTTTTGTGGTGCTGTTGTACTTACGGTGGCAGGTTGCAGCAAAACGCAACCTAGCATTCCAGATAATTTCTGTCATGTTCCCGTTAATAATTCGGCCCTGGCGTCGCTGGTGCCGGACGGAGACAGTCTGGAGCAGAAATACACGCCCTTCGAGTCACACCCCGGAGCACAGTGTGACTTGAGTGTGGACGGCCGTGGTGTCCTGTCCGTTGCTGTGAACCGATGGGATCGGGCGCCGGACCCGACCGACTGGAACAAAGTGGGATCGCCATACAAGTATGCTGCCCAACGAAAAGTCGCATTCCCAGGGCATGCGTCGATCGGAAGTGACCGCGCCGTGGTCGAGGCAACGTGTAACACCAAGACCGCATACGTGTCCGTCGTGGTGGACTTCTGGGGCGACCGCGTCGAAAATACTCCCACCGGCTACAAGAAACTCCAACGCTTTGTCAACGACTTTGTCCCTCGTGAGACAAAGAAGCTTGACTGTACCAATTAGCCGACATCGATCGGAGTTCAACGCGCTCCGGACGGGCCTGGTGGATCTATGGGCACGTCTGCGGGGCCGAGTGCCGGGGCTGTGGCGCGACGCGCGACCGGGGAGTTGGGCCGCTGCCACGCTTCCGCGGAGGACATCGCCGATGGGCGCACTCGGGTGCCGTACGAGCAACTCGATGCGATGTGGCTGAAAGAGTCGGTTCACCACGTGGTCGATCCGGAACTCACGCTCCGCGGCCTGGCCGACCGGCTCGCGCCCGGAGGTCGGCTACTGGTGGTGATGCCCCCGGCCACCATCCAGTACCCGCTGTTCAAGGCGGCTCTTGCGCGTTTCGAGGAGTTGCAGCCGGACCCGGCCGTGATCGAGAGGCATCTTCGGGCGGCCGGGTTGGAAGCCAGTCTCAGCTACGTCGAGCACGAGCTGCGCATCGGCCGGGACAAGTATCTCGGCATGGTGCGCTCCCGCTACATGTCCCTGTTGTCCACCTTCAGCGACAGCGAGATCGAGAAGGGCATCGAAGAGATCCGCGTCGCTCATCCGGAGCCCGTACTCGTGTTCCCTGACCGGTTTGCGTTCGTCCTCGGTCGGCGACGTGAGGAGTCCGCGTGAGCACGATGGTCGACGAACGGCTGCGGCGCCTGCGGAGTGAACTCGACGACCACTCCCGGATCGCCGATCGACTGGCAGCGCGATCACATCGACGAGCTCACCGATGAACTCTCCGAGGTGTTCAACTCCTCACAGCTGGCACGCCGGGTTGCCGCACTGGAAAGGAACATTGCCGTCTTCCGCAGCACCTACTGGAGACAGCACCTCACGGCTCACGGGGCAGCGAACGATCTTCTGCTCGCCTTCCAGAACCAGCACCGACTTCCTGCGCGTTTCCATGAAATCCTCGCAGAAGCAGCTGACTACAGCAGACTCGTACAGACCCAGGAAAGCCAGCAGATCAGCGGCGCCTTGGGCGTCCTCACCATCCTCGGCCTACCACTCGGCACGGCCCTCAGCATCCTGCAAGTCCTGGGCGACAACTCTGCGGCAGACCTGCTCATCGCGCTGACACTGTCGGTCGCCGCTGCAGCCGGAGCCCTCACCACACCGTACGGGCGCCTGGTCTTGTCATCCCTGCAAGGCAGGGATGACAAGACGTAGGGCGCTGCAACCTGCCAGGTGGCCGGGCCGGGTAAGACCGACCAGTCGGCCATCGGGCGATCCCGAGACGGACTGTCGTCGCACCCGCATCCGGGTGCTCAGTTGCGCTTCACCGCCGCCGACGGGCTGCGGCTGACCTGCTTCGCCACCAACACCAAGCACACCCCGATCGCCGATGTGGAACCCGGCGCCCACCCGGCGCGACAGCCAGGCCATCAGCCTGCCCACGTGACCGAAATCCCCGCCTTGAACAGGCAGAAAGGGTCCGTCAGCAAGCTGACTGACCCTCATGCAAGATCGAGGTTAATGCTTCTTCATGATTTTGAAGTAGGTTGTGCCCAGGTTGAGCTGGAACACCATGCCGTACTGTTTGCGGATGGCGGTCACCGTAGCGGAAGACGGTTCGTGCAGACACCGTTTGATCGGTGGATCATTTTCACACGGACCTGTCGGTTCGCTGATGAAATTCGGTTTCCATTGGCGGTCGCGTACCGGATCCCACTTCAGACTCTGGCTTACGGCGTCACGCGAAGGCACTTCAGGATTGCGTTTGTCATACGGCTTCCGGTAGTAGTCGATGAGCGCTCCGTCGACTGCGTGGTTGAACTCAATGCCGGGTACGTTCCGGTCGCCGGCTGTGAGGATCCCGTCGAGGACGGACACGATGTGTTTCGGGTCGGCGCCGAAGTAGGCGGTGACATTCAGACCGCAGCTGATCTTGTACAGGTCGCTGTCCCTGGTCTCCAGCCATCCCTTCGCTGTTCCGCCCCAGCAGTTGTCGCGGACCACGACCAGGCCGAGCTTCAAGGGCGTGTGCTCGACGTACGCCTGAACCACTTCTCTGAGCCCAGCTTCCGACTTCTGCCTGGCGTTGACCGCTTCCGGGGTTCCGGCAAGTTTGCGGACAGTCTTCTCCGGTACAGCCCGGTCCTCTGCCGAGCACGCGGACACCGCCAGGGCCAGAAGCATCAATGCCGCTGCCTTGACCTGCTTGACCCGCTTCATGAACGTGGCCTCCTACCGTCTGACCTCAGCATGCGGCGCACGTGCGGCCGGCAGCATGAGTATGTGTACTCAAAAACCGTGTGGGGAAGCCCTGTTGGACTTCCCCACACGGTGTGGCTGGGTTACTTCTTGGGCCAGGAGCCCAGCGCGGCCTCCAGGGTGTCCGCGTACAGTCGCGCCCCGGCGATCTTCGGATGGAACGACTGCGCGGAGATACCGAACTGGAAGAACGGCCAGTCGATCTTCGGTTCGTCGCTGTCTGTCAGATCGGTGACAATGCCGTGAATGCTTTCGGGGTCACCGCAGACGGCCTTGCCGTGGAAGAACGCCTGCGGGTTGGCATAGCCGACGTCCACCCCGTGCTTCCTGACGAGGTCAGCGGTCTCGAACATCGTCTGTGCCAGGTAGTCGGCCACGCCGTTGAGCCACTGCGATTCCTCCGGTGAGACCCCGACGAGAGGGATCTTGTTGAGGCAGGAGGCGTCGTTGGACAGCAGCGGCGGGTAACCCATGAGGACGATCCGGGCATTCTGGGCCTTGCTGTGGATTGCCTCGATCGTCTTCTGGATGCTGGGTGCGACGACATCGCTGATGAGGTCCGGGATGGCTTCCGCGAGCGGCTTGCCCTGGTAGGGGCCGTCAGGGACGCCCTTGCCTTCGGCGTTGCCGAACTTCTTCTCCTGGCACGGATTCCCTGGCCCCATGCACTGGGTGATCACGTAGCCGAACCGGGAGTCGTTGCCGCCGATGGAGATGGTGACCAGGTCGGTGTTCTGGTCCAGGTATCCCTGCTCGATCTGCGGCAACTCTCCGCTGTTGTCGTATGTCCCGTCTTTGTTGTCGGCCGGAGCGATCACGTTGTAGGTGCGGGATCCGGAGCAGGCGATGAGGTGGTAGTCCATCCGCGCGCTCCAGTTGTCGTCCAGCTCGCCAATGGAGAGCTGTTCGCCGGGGAGCTTTGCCTGCCGGGACCACGCGTAGGTGGAGCGGTGGCAGCCGTCGCGGTCTCCGGTGACCTTGTTGCGCCAGTTCGTCTCCGGGTAGTAGTCCCGGTTGCCCTCGGAGGCTCCCTCACCACTGGAGAAGGAGTCGCCCATCGCGACGACCGTGTGGTTCGGTTTACCGGGAAGGCCCTGGAAAGCGACCGCGCCCCAGGCGACGTCCTCGTCGCCGGTCCCGTCGGCGGTGGTGTTGGTCAACGTCACGGACGGGGTTCCGGTGAAGTGGAAGACGCCGAGGCTGACCCATCGGCCGGCTCGCTGCTCCACGATCCGTGTAGGGCTGCTCGTGTCAGAACCACCGATCGTGTAGGCGGCCTGCCTGGTCTGCGCCCCGGTGTCGGGAAGGTGGACCAGGACGCGCGCCCAGTTAAGGCTCTGGCCAAGAGTCCAGGTGCCGTCGATGGTCATGTAGCCGCCGTCACCGCCGAAGCGGTCGGCGTTGCGGGTGTGGGTGTACCAGTAGTGGCCGCCGTACCCGCCGCCCACCGAGTGCAGGTCGGCCTTCGCTTCGTATCGGCCTTCCGTACCCGGGTTGAACTTGAACTGGAAACTTCCTGCGGAGTGGATCGTTGCGCAGCCGCTCTGATCGCTCCAGGACGGCGTTCCGTCCGGCACCGAGGCGACGACGTTGGATCCGGCCGGTGCGGCGGAGCACACGGGCGTACCGGTCTGGAGCCGGTAGCCGCGCCCCGGTTCCTGCACCAGCTTCTCGTACTTGATGTTCTCGTGCCCGCAACTGGTGGCGCAGTCGGCCTTCCATGTCACGTTGGGCTGGTTCCACCAGTACTGCGCGTAGCACTCGGCGTCCGGGCACTTCGGCGGCGTGCTGGTGTCGCAGTTGTTCTTGGAGTTGCAGAACGCCTCCAGCGGCGGCTGGACGGCGGTGCGCTGGGCAACCAGGGTCCACCAGGCGGGCCGGAAGCCGGCCGAGGAGAAGCCGGACTCGCCGGGCCAGTCCTGGCGGCCGTCGGTGGCGTAGGAGAAGCCGGTGTCCTGGGACCAGGCAGCCCAGCCCATTACCTTCTCCTCGTACGGCCAGTCCTGCGGGTGAGCCGCGTCCTTGTTCGCCGCCGGCCCGTCCACGTCGGTGTTCATGAACGGATGGCCCCAGCCCTTGGCGTAGATCGGGTTGGCCGGGTTGTTGTACCAGCCCAGGCCCCAGTGCCCGGAGTGGCTGCCGGCTTGCGAGGGAGGGTTGAAGCCGAGGTTGTAGTTCCAGACGGCTGTGAACCAGTTCTCCACCCTGGACGAGTCGTCGTTGTTGACGGTGATCTTCTGGCCGTTCTGGTGGACCTCGTTCCACTTGTCGGCGAGGATCTTCAGGGAGGCGGCCACGTTCGTCGCGTAGTCGACCGCGACGAGCTTCTGCAGACCGGGGGACAGGCTGGTCTCGCCCGGCTTCTCGTGACCGGCCATGCGCATGCCGTCGGTCACCTGGCCGACGCCGTAGCCGCAGTCGGACTTGTCCCAGTTGATCTGCCAGTAGGCGGCCGGGTCGTTGGGGTCGGCCTTGTGGCCGTAGTAGCCGTCGACGGCGGCCAGCGGGTTGCCCATCTGCCCGGGGATCGAGCCGCCCTCGGCCTGCCACAGGTTGGACTCCTGGGCCATGATGCCGAGGACCACGTTGGCCGGGATCCTGCCGCCGCCGCTGAGCTTGGGCAGGGGGAACAGCGCCTGTGGGTCGACGGTGCCGAGGCCCGCCTGGGCACGGTAGTCGCCTTGGCGGATGTAGCTGGCGCTCAGATCACCGCGTACGGCCATGTCGACGGCCCACTCGACCTGGTTCGGCGTCGGCTGGAGTGCCTGGACGTTGACGTCGTTGCGGGACACCGCGCACCAACGGTCGTCATCGGTCGGGGAACTCGGTGTCAGGCTCGCCTTCGAGGAGGAGCCCTTCGGCCGGTGCGTCGCGTCGGCCGTGGCGAGGACCGGAGAGGGATCGTGCCCCGAGCCGTCGCCGGTGTCCTGCTGCACGCCTTGTGTCAGCCTGGTCCCGGTGGTGGTGGCGGTGCTCGTGACCGTCACGGCCTTGTCACCTTCATCGGCAGGCGTCGCCGTCCGCGAGGTGGGCTCCCCGGTCTTCGTGAAGCCCTTGCCCGCGCCCTCGATATTCGCCAGGCCGACGCGCACACCAGGAGTGAGGACCGGGTCGACGGCGAGACGGCCGTGCGAGGACACGTCGGTGCCGGCCGGGGCGGCGAGGCGTGTGACGCCGGTTCCCTCGGTGGCCAGGGCGCCCTTGGGGCGGCCGGTGAGGAAGACCCGGCCCGCATCGCCCTGCACGAGGTCGAGATCGCCGAGCCTGCCCGAGGCGATGCCCTTCGGCTTGTCGTGGCCGGTGAACAGCTTGGCGTGCGCCGTGGAGTCGCCCTTGCGGTCGAGGAAGGCGATCGTGCCGTCGGCGGCAGGCCGGATGTCGAACGGAGCGCTGTCCGCGTCCGCGAGGTTGTTCACCTTGCCGGAGCGGTCGAGGTGGACCAGGCGGCTGCCGAGTGCGGCGACCGTGCCGTCCTTCACCGGTACGGCGCCTGTAATCTCACCGCGGGCCGCCACCGTGCCCGTGGTCCTCCCGGACGCGTTCACGGTGATGACGCGCGTGCGTGTGCTCGCGGCGTCGTTCATGTCCCTGAAGCCGGTGAACGCGGCCTGGTGCGTGGTCGTGTTGCAGGACGGGTCGAAGGACGCCAGTGACGCGGTGAAGGGCAGCTTCGTCACCTTGCCGGTCGTCAGATCGACGACAGCGGCGAACGCGCCGCCCTGCATCAAGTCGGGCTTGTTGGTGAACGTGCGCGGCGCGTAAACGGCCGCGACGTGATCTCGGTCCATCAGGCACTGATTGCCGATCCACGAGTCGGCCGGCAGACCCGGCTCCCCGAGGGTGGCGACCGTCCGCCATGTGTAGGCGTCCTTGCTGTCAGCGGCCAGGATCTTGAATCCGCCGCTGTCGGCCGCGCCCGTGACGGCCCGGTCCTGGCTGGTCTTCCAGTCCTTCCCGAGCCTGGCATCAGGGTCCTGTACCGCACCGGACGGGGGCGACTGGGGCTTCCCAGACGCCAGCCGAGGCGGGGGCCCGCTGGGTGCTGCCGTGGCCGGAGCGGCTTGCAGAAGGCCGCCCATCAGCGCCGTACACGCCGCAAGGACGGCCAATGGTATGGGTGATCGTCTTCCGGATCTCAAAGAAGTTCCCCGAATTTCTGGTGTGATGGGATGTCCCACGTCCTGGTCCGCGGGCACGCTTTGACTCGCCCATGGGCGCGCAAGGGCGAATCACATGGGCGGTAACTTCAGGTTTTCGAGCCGGACACAGAAACCGCCTTGCCCCGGTCGGGGGGAGCGCGGGGCAAGGCGGTCGACTCAGGGGGCCGGTAACGGGCCTCTATTGCTGGTTGCCGGTCTCGGCGAGGACGGTACGCGGGTTGTGGATCACTCTGAGGTGCTGACGTCGGCGACGCGCACCTCGGAGGGCGTGCCCTCGGCCGAGGGACGTGGCTTCTCGAACGGTGTACTGACCGTTCCCTGCACGGACACGCCGGGCCCGATACGCCTCGTCACGGTCTGGGTGGTCCCGTTCTCGAAATCGAACACCACCGTGTAAGTGACCGCGTGTCCCTCGTCGTTGTGGATGGCGTAGTCGGCGCTGAACACCTGCTTGCCGTGCTCGTACCGGACGCCGGAGTCCGTGATCTTCACGGACTCCGACGAGCCGGTGTCCGGCTGGGTGCCGGCATTCATGTCGTGCGCGAGCCAGGCTGCCGCCCCAAAGACGACGGCGGCAGCCACGATCCAGCCAACGACAGTTCTCCTGGCCACCACCACGTCTCCTCTGATATCTGACGGCAGGACGGCTCAGCGTGCCGTGCTGACGCTTGCCAGGACGGCACGTGCCTTCTTGAGCAGCAGGGCATCGCGGGTCTTCGCAGCCTCCAGCTGCTGTTTGTGCGACGTGATCTGCTTGTTCTGGTAGGCGGTTTCCGCCGTGTACCAGGTGGGCACCAGCCCGGTGGTGCTCTTGCAGGCGACGTCGTCGGTGGCCATCAGTACCTGTGCCTTCTCAGGCTGAACCCCCGTCCTGCCGGGCTGGGCGAACCGGCCCTCGGCGTCGTCCAGGCTCTTCACCAGGTGTCCGTGGCCTGCCATGCAGGAGGACCAGGATGCGAGGGCGCGCTGCACCACGGGCTGGGAGCGGGTGGCCTTGAGGGACTGCCCGGCGAGGTCTCCGGCGGTGTCAGTGGGAAACAGTACGCCCACCTTCTGGTTGGCCTCGGGGATGCACGTCTCGTTCATCGCCTTGTCCCAGCCTTCGGCCGAGGACTCCTGGTCTTCCCGCGCGAGTTCGGCGTCCTGGTCCGCCTGGCTCGGCCCGTCGGTGTCCTGGGCCACCGCGAACCCGTGGGCTGCGGCCTTCGCGGGGTCGGTGATGCCGTAGCGGCGTTCCATGTTCATCTCGTTGTAGGAGGCCGCCGGCTGCGTGCCCATCAGTTTGGGCGTGTAGGAGAACCCGAGTCGCTTCATACACGCCGACTTGACGACATCCTTGGCGTTCTCGATGTCCACCATGTCGGGATAGCCGAGCATGTACTTCTCCAGCGGAAGCCGCATGCCTTTGGCCAGTCCGGAGGCCACGTCCTGCTTGGGCCAGCTGGCGCGGACCTTCGCATCCGGCAGCTGCATCGCCACCGTCTTCATCTTCTGCTGGTTGCCAGCACTCTTGTCGGCGGCCGAGTTGGCGCCGCAGGCCGCCGTGAGGGCGAGGACCGCGCCGGTGGCGGCGAGCACGAGGGGTCGGGTCTGTCGCATCAGGCATACCTCTTGTGAGAACCGTTGTGGTTCTTGATTCCGGAGCTCAGGTTCCGGGCGTAGCCGTCGGCCTTGGGATACCACTGGTTCTCCCCGCCGTAGCCATCCTCGGAATACACCGAGTACGCGGCATAGGGGTCCTGGTTCCACGCGGACGCGGCATTGTTTTCCACGCCCTGCCCGTCGCCGTCCCCCTTGTAGTGACCGCACGGGAAAGGCATCCCACCGAACGCGTCAGAAGGGAAGTCCTCGAAGACGAACCGGACGACCACCGCGCCCCCGTTCACCGTGTAACCGAACTCACTGGAGCGGTCACGGCGGGTCGCGAAGCAGGCGCTGTCCGACTGAGTCGTGGTCTCCGACCGCGAGTTGTAGTGGATCCGGAAACAGTGGTTCGGATGGCCCGTGTCGCTGGACGTGCAGTCGTTGTGCACGTATGAGGTTCCGGCGTAGGCGGGTGCTGCGGTGAGAACGCCGGCGGCTAGGGCTGCGGCGGTGGCAGCGGTCGCGGCGGCGGATCTGGCGAAACGCAAAGAGTTTCCCCCTCCTTGGAGCGAACGCGTCCGGGAGGCGGATCAGTACATGGACGCGCCCCCCGACGCGCAACGACAAGCCGATGGGCGGATGGTTGGTCTGGTCCATTCGCCCACGGCCCGGCCACTCTAGACACGGCACGAACATGCCGGTCAAGAGGCCAAGGCAGGAGCTATGTCGTCCCGGCGTGAAAGCAACTCCGGCAGCGGCGGCCATCCGGAATGCGGTGATCAAGTGTGCAACCCAGGAGGTACCTGTGTGACTCCTGTGAAGCGGAGGGGGATGCGAGGGGACCGCTGAAGCTGCCAGGGGTGGCCGGATTCAGCCCTTCCTCACCAGCATCCGAGCGAAGCGAGAGGCAGGAGTCAGACTGTGAGCATCGAGGCCGAGTACGACCCGGTACCCGCCTGCCAGGCACAGGCGTTCGTGCCGAACGGAAGGTGGGTGGCCGAGGTACGGCATCCACAGCTTCCCGACGCCGAACCGCTGGCAGTGGCGGACGCTGATGAGGCTTCGTGAAAATGGCTCTGGCCGCAGTTGTGTGAACCACAGCGCCTGGCGCGCCAGCAGAGACAGATGCGCCGATCGCCCCGTCTCCCGACCGTAGGCCATGCTGTTGTGGTGAGTGATCCTCAACCAGCACAGCAGGCTCGTGCATCGCCACAGCGCTGCTTTTGCTTTCCATCGGCGGGTGCGGCAAGACCACGGCCAAGGCAGGGAAACCTTCATCCCAAAGAGGAGGCCCCACCGTGACTCACTGCCGGTCGACCCTGCCGCTGCCCAGAAACTGGCCATCCTGTCGAACACGGACGCACACAGCCTCAACAGCATGACCTGACACACGCTGTGTGCCCCCCAGCACAGGAAGCCCCTGGAGATGTCCGTTCACGTGCTGCTCTGCATGACCGTCCGAGGCGTTCACTTGCAGCCTCAAGGAAACAGCGTGCGAGTTGCAGCTCTCGGAAGTGCATCCGCCAGGAACGCCCGATGCACGCAGAGCGACAGGTGGCTGATAGCCGCAGTGCCTTGGTCGGCATCGCTACCTGACAAGGTCGTTCACGCTCCCGTGCTGGACAGCCCGACATCTTGAGCCAACTCGGCCCATCCCATGTCGTACACCTCGATGCCGTCCGCGTGCGCAGTGAGCGCGTTCCATGAGCGGCGGGTGAACGAGGTCCCGCATTTCTCTCGGGTAGGGCCTGCGGCAGATGGCTGATTCCAGCGAGCACCCGTGGACGGCCTGTCGCTGGGTCCGTACGCTGGGTAGCCGGTCTGGGCAGAGCACAGGGGGCGGCGTATGGGCGGTACGTGGGACGCGGATCCGCAGGCGCGGCTGGTCCGGCGCATCGGCGTCGCGCCGGCCGAGCTGGGTACGACTGGGGGCAGGGACGGCTGTCCGGACATCTGGGAGCTCGACAACGGCGATTTCGCGGTCATCGGCCGTGACCTTACGGCGGTCTATTCCGAGGAGCTGCCGGACGATGCGGTGATCGGCGGTGGAGAACGCCTCGTGGTCATCCCGCGCGTCACTCTGCTGGCGGCCAAGACGCACATTCCAGATGCGTGACCTTCTTGGCGCCTCGTCCGGCGAGCGACTGGGACTTGAGGCCTACCGGGAGGACTTCCGCAGCAGGGACTTCGCTGTTGACGGGTGCGATTCGTGGAAGCTGGAACGTCGCCAGCACTTCCGTGAGCCGGGCGATGCGAGCTGGGAGGCCTTTACCCAGGGGAGCTGGGAGGAGGCGCTGAGGCTGATCGAGGCTCAGCGTGCCGAGTTGCTCGACGTATCCCGTCTGGCCGCGCGTCATCGGTGCCGTCTGCTGCGTGTCCGTGTGGTGGAGCAGCCGCTCACGCCGTATCTGCAGTGGGAGCTGCATCTGCTGCGTGTGAGGGCCGAGTGCGGTGAGCTGATCCGCGTCATCGGCCCGCAGTACATCGCGGCATACGAACGCGAGGGGCCAGTACCGGAATTGGTCACGCTAAACGACGACACGGTGTACGAGATCCTTTACGACGCGGAGGGTGTCCTGGAAGGTGCCGTGCGGTACCTCGGCGCGAGAACGCGGGATCGCGTCGCGGCGCGAGTTGAGGAGCTGTACGTGCTGGGCGAGGACATCGGCACGTTCTTCGACCGTGAAGTGGCCCACCTCAAGCCTCCGACGGGTGCATGAGCCGCGCGAGGAAGTCAACTCCTCAATCTCCGGCACCGCCCGTGACGTCGTGCAGGCCCGCGACATTCAGGGCGGGATACATTTCCACGCTCCGCCGACCGATCGCGTGCGGCCACCAGTGCCGTACCAACTCCCGTTTGCCAGCCAGGGCTTCGTCAACCGACGCGCTGAACGTGAGGCGCTGGACCGTCTGCTCGATGACGGTCTCGCCCATGCGCGGGTGCTGTTGGTAACCGGCACTGCGGGAGTCGGTAAGACGTCTTTGGTGTTGCACTGGTCGCACGCGGTCAGTGACCGGTTCCCGGACGGCCAGTTGTATGCCGACCTGCACGGCTACGACCCGCAGGCCCCGGTCAGGTACGAGCGGGTCCTTGAAAGCTTCCTGCGGGTGCTGGGCGCCCCTGCGGACGCGGTTCATGCTGAGGGGGAGCACATGGCCGCGGCCTTCCGCTCATGGCTTGCTGGCCGCAGGCTGTTGATCGTGCTCGACAACGCCGCCAGCGCGTCACAGGTCAGGCCTTTGCTGCCGGCGACGCCGGGCTGCCTGGTCATCGTGACCAGCAGGCACCGTCTGCCCGGCCTGACGATCCGAGAGGGAGCGCAGCGCCTCACGCTGGATGTCCTCGACCAGGACGGCTCGGTCGCCCTGCTGCACAGCATCACCCGGGGCTACCGGGACGGGGACGATCCCGAGCAGGTGGCGGAGCTCGCCTCGCTGTGCGCACGCCTGCCGTTGGCGCTCAGGATCGCTGCCGAGCGTGCGGCGGGGCGGCCGTTGATGCACCTGGCGGATTTGATCGACGAGCTGCGTGACGAGTCCGGTCGGTGGGAAGTTCTGTCGGCAGGCGGCGACGAGGAGTCTGAGGCGGTGCGTCCCGTGTTCACATGGTCTTATCGGGCGTTGCCCTCAGATGCCGCCCGGCTCTTCCGGTTGCTCGGACTGCACCCCGGGCCGGACTTCAGCGACACGGCTGCGGCAGCTCTGGCAGGAGTCGACGTCCGTACCGCGCGACGCCTGCTTGACGCCGTCGCTGCCGCGCACATGGTCGATCAGACCGCGCCCGATCGCTTCCGCCTGCATGACCTGCTGCGCGCCTACGCCGCCGATCAGGCACGGCTGGAGCAGACTCCTCAGGAGTGCCACGACGCGCTGCGCAGGGTGCTGACCTGGTACCTGCACACTGCGGACACGGTCCAGGCCCGCGTCGCACCGCACGAGCCCCGCGTGGAGCTGGTACCCGCCGACGCAGGACTGCCCGAACTGCGGTTCGCCGACGAAGCACAGGCGATGCAGTGGTACGAGGCGGAACGCGACAACCTGGTGGCTGCCGTGCGCGCGGCCGCGAGCAGCGGGCTGGACCGGATCGCCTGGCAGCTTGCGGTGGTCCTGCGCGCCGTCTACATGACCAACAACCCGTTCCAGGACTGGCTCGCCACCTCTCAGATCGGTCTGGAGGCCGCCCGGCGCGACGGCGATCGAGGCGCCGAAGCCGAACTGGAGGAGAGCCTCGGCATGGCGTACGCCCAGTCCCAGTGCCTGGCAGCCGCCGCCGAGCACTACGAGGCGGCGCTGACCCTGCGCCGAGACCTTGGCGATACCTTCGGTGAGGCACTGACGCTCAACGGCCTTGGTCTGCTTGAACTGCGCCGACGCAACCTCACACAGGCACAGACGGCGTTCGAAGGCAGCAGGGAGCTGTTCGCGGCGCTGAACGACGGGTTCTGGGAGCCTCGCGTGGCAGTCAACCTCGCGCAGGTGGAACTGGAACTCGGGCACCCGGCCGGCGCACTCGGCCCGCTGCGCCGGGGAATCGAGGTATTCAGGGCCCACGACGATCGCCACGCCGAGGGCAATGCCCTTAGGCTCCTTGCCGCGGCGGAGTTGGACAGCGGAAACCCGGATGCTGCACTGTCACATGCCGAGCAGGCCGTAGCCATCGCCACCGAGATCCGCAGCGCAGCCGCGGAAGGCTACTGGCTACTGGCCTTGGGCGATGCTCAACGCGCCACCGGGCACCCGACCGAGGCACTTGCCTCCTACCGTCGCGCCGCCGCACTCCAAGAAGAGTTGGGCGACCGCGGCCGCCAAGCCGCAGCCTGGGACGGCCTGGGACAGACGTATCTGCAACTCGGCCGCGCTCAGGAAGCCGCCGAATGGCACCGCCGGGCCGTGGCCACCTACCGCGACCTTGAGCAGACGTGGGAGATGGCACGATCGCTGGTGCACCTGGCGGATGCCCTGAACCGCGCCGGCACACCGCAGGAGGTCGCCGACGCGCGAGCGGACGCATGCAAGCTGCTCACGGCGTTCACCGATCCGCGCGCTGTACGGCTACGGGAAAGCATGGTCCAGCGGTGACCTCACGTCGAGGCCAGCCAGTGATCACGAGCCGGAACCGGCACCGATTCGGTGACCCACAGCGGCCCGTCCCCGCACCGCATCCTCACGCCGCTCACCTCGCTGATGCTGGTCCGCAGCACACTGACCCACTTGCCCCGGACGAGTGCCAGCGGCCCCGGTACGGCAAACAGGCCGAACCGGTAAGCCCGCACCAGGTTGTGGATCTCCCGGGCCGACCGGCTCCAGTCGATGACCGCGCTCTCGGGACCCATAGAACCCTCGTACGACGCCAGCGACTCGTCCTGCGGCGTGCCTGCGAAACCGTCTTCCGCCAGGGCCAGCGCCTGGGGCACCAGAGCCCGGATCGTGGCCCGGACCTGTGTGAAGACCACATCACCTGCCAGATCGTCCGGCAGAGTAATGCCGCCACGCTGCGCCACGACCGGGCCGCTGTCGAACGCCTCGTCCATCCAGTGAACCGTCACCCCGGTCTCCTCGTCACCGTGCCGCACGGCCCAGTGCACCGGCATCGGCCCCCGGTGCCGCGGAAGCAGCGACGGATGGACGTTCAACACCCCAAGCCGCGGCGCGCGCAGCACAGACGTGGGCAGTCGCCACGGAATCCCGTAACACACGACAAGGTCAGGTTCGTATCCGGCGAGACTGAGCGCGAGGCCTCGCGGGCTGCGAGGGACCAGCAGATCGGGTCCCGGCGGCATCGCTGCCAGAAGCTCATCCGCGGCAGCCCTACCCTGCGGTGCAGCGCACACGTACGCGACCGGGGCGTGGCCGGCTGACTCGCACGCCGCTTGCAAGTCCTCGAAGCCCTCAGCCCCGTACGACATCAGCACCACGCGCATCCGTCAGCCACCTTCCACCATGACGGGCGAAACCGAACCGCAAAGCAAAGGTGCGTGATCATCTCATGGATCCGATGACATCCGTGCTCCTGCCCAGCGCCCAGTCCCTCGTCACGGCGATTCTCACCGACGGCTGGACACACGTTCGCGACGTCCTGGCGCGCCGCTGGAGCCGACAGACCGGCGAAGCGCAAGCCGACGTCGAACGCCGCCTGGACACGGCCCACCACCAGGCCGCAGGCATAGGCGATGACGAGGCAGTTCAGAGAGCGTACTGGGCTGGATACTTCGCTGCCGTTGTTGCGGAGCGCCCGACCCTGCTCGACGTCGTACGCGAGCTGCCCGACATGCCTGACCTGCACAACACCAACAGCGGAACTGTCACGAACCTCATCCAGGCTCGCGACGTCCACGGCAACATCTCCTTCGGGCCGCAGTAACGGGCGTACTGGAGGCGCGCGGCGGTGGACTTCGAACCGGACGCCAGAATCAAAGAGCTTGATCTGTCAAAGCCCGTCGAGGTCGGCCACGTGGAAGTACTGACCGGACGGCACCGTCGATGCGTTCGCGGTCTGGCTCCAGCACTCGCGCGCCGCTGGACGTCGTCCTCGTCGAGCCGGACATGGTCGCGGAGATCGACGTTGACGTAGCGCAGGATCACGGAGCCTGGCCGCACCCGGTGAGACCCGTACGGATCCGGGAGGGACATGGTCCCGGAGACGTTGCCGCCTTCGGCGGGCGCGGTGCCGTCCGCTGAGTGACTGCCGCTGGTCACCCGGAGGAACTGTTGGCGGTCGTGGCACTCCCGCACCACCGATGAGGGGTGAAGGTCACACCCTGATCTGGCCGATATCGCCCTCCCGGCGACTGTCTTATCGGAACATGGAACTGCGGTTCCCACAGGGGCCGTCCTGCATGTTGCTACATACCTGCCGATCGTCTGACCGTTGGGACGGGGCGAGAGAGAAGGGACGGACCATGTCGCCGAGGTGGAGGATGACGGTGATAGTGGCTGCTGTGGCGGGAACCGTCTCGACCCCGCTCTTCTGGCTGCTTGAGGGGCCAAATACCGGCCAACTGGTGGGAGCGACAGTTCAGGCGGCCACAGGGGTGGGCGCATTGATTTGGGCGTGGCTTCAGCCGGCCACACCACCGACAGCCGTGCTGCAGGACATAGTCGTCCAAACTGGCCGGGCCGAGGCGACTGGTGGTGGTCAGGCACATACGGGCATTCGCCGTCGTGACACTGGGGACAACCGAGCAGCACGGGCGCAACAGACCGGTGAGGCCATCGCCCATGGCCGAGGCAGCACTGCTGGCACCGGAATCGACTACACCGGCTAGAACTGCTCGTGGCGTTGACTGGAAGGCGAGATCGGCAATGAGGCGGCGTCGGGCAGGCAGATCGTCCCGCTCCCGGGCCAGCAAGGGTGGATCGGACCAAGCCGTCGACAGCTACCGAGGCGGTGACGGCTCCGCCCCAGGCGCCGAGGCCGCGGTGCTGGTCGAAAGGTCGGGGAGTGCCACCGCATCAGCCGCGCATGCGGTCGCCATCAGCGGCCACGTCAGCCACCTGACGGTCTCCCCGCCGCCTCCGAGGCACCCGCTGCGCTGGCCGCTCCGGTTGGGTTCAGTGCCAGGTCTTGCATCCGCGTTTCAGGACCGGAGCGCGGTACGTGCTCGGATCGACCAGGCACGCGCAGGGCATGGCACGGTGGTTCTGACTCAGGTCCTTTCCGGTGGCGGTGGCGTGGGCAAGACCCAACTGGCCGCCGCCTACGCCCACCAGGCTCTGACCGAAGGTGTCGAGTTGGTCGTGTGGGTCGACGCCAGCGAGACCGAACAGGTCGTAGGCTGTTTTGCCGACGCTGCGCGCTGTGTGGAAGCCCCACAGGCCGAACTGCCCCAGGGCCCAGAAGACTTGGCTCGGGTCTTTCTCGACTGGTTGGCCACCACTTCGCGCTCGTGGCTCGTAGTCCTGGACGACATCACGGACCCCGAGACCATGCAGCCATGGTGGCCCCCGCAATCTGTGAACAGTCGCGGCCGAGTGTTGGCAACCACCCGGCGCCATGACGCTCTGCTGTCCGGTGGCGGCCGAGCCATGGTGAACATCGACACCTACAGCGCGGAAGAAGCCGGCATCTATCTGTACGAGCGCCTCAGCTCGGCCCGCGCCACGCATTTGTTGGATGACCAAACAGAGGCACTGATCAAGTCTCTGGGCTGTCTGCCGCTGGCGCTATCTCACGCCGCTGCATACATGATCAACGAGGACGTGTCCTGCGCTGAGTACGTGAACCGCTTCAACCACAGCGCCGCCACACTGGATGACCTGTTCCCACGCCAGTCAGACACCGAAGGATACGGCCGACAGGTCGCTACCGCCCTCCTCCTGTCCTTGGGTGTGGCTCAAGCGTGCGAGCCCGTAGGGTTGGCAATCCCCGCTTTGCGCCTGGCCGCTGTCCTGGACCCCGCCGGGCATCCCCATTCGCTGTGGGCGAGCGACGCTGTAAGCAACTACCTCTGCAGGCACCGCACATCACCAGCCGACGGTCCCGCCAAGGTCGCCCCCGACCAGGCGCGCGCAGCACTACGGCTCCTACACCGGTACGGCTTGCTCACCGACACAGCGCAGGCCGGTTCACGTGCTGTACGCCTGCACGCTCTCACGGCACGCGCCGTGCGAGAACACACACCTGATGACGCCTGGCCGGGCGTTGTGAAGGCGGCTGTCGACGGACTGACTGAGGTGTGGGAGGCCACCTCTCCGTTCGACCGCGAACGGCTGGCCGTGTTGCGGACCAACATCGACACCCTCGACGGATGCACGGGCGACTTGTTGTGGGAGGTCGAGGGGCACCATCTCCTGCGCTGGGCCGGGCGCACCCTGACCCTTAGCTCGGCGGCGCTCCCCTACTGGCAACGGCTGACGGCCAATAGCGAGCGGCTGCTGGGCCGCACCCATCCCAAGACGCTTCTCGCTCGACGCGATCTCGCATGGACCTACTTCCTTGCCGACCGCCCCAAGGATGCGTTCGCAGTACTTCAGGCGGATTTTCCACACCAGGACCGAAGATTGGCCCCCGAGCGGCTGGCAACTTCGCAGAGTCGTCGCAGGCATGTTGATGCCATTGTGCTGCTGGAGGACACCCTTGCCGTGCGCGAACGAGTCCTGGGCCTCGACGACCCAGTGACTGTCGAATGCAGAGGCAATCTCGCCATCGCCTACTGGGAAGGGGGCAAGACGGCGGAAGCGATTCTCCTGCTCGAGCGTGCCGTCTCCAGCTGGCAGAGGATGCTGGGAGCCGAGCACGCTCGCACAGTCTCGATGGCCAAGCTTCTCCAAAGTTGGCAGACAAAACGCAAGCGACGCTGGTGGAGCAGCAAGGGAAGTTCACGCGCGACTCCCCAAGAAGCCGGGGCGTGCAGGCCCTAGTCTCGGTCCGTTCGGTGAGAGTGACCGTTGGGCACGTGCAGTTCGAGTGAGCGCGACGGTCCGGCTTCATCGGCCTTGGTGCTGGCGGGCTTGCCTATTCAACTGTCGCCAGTTCCTCGTGGAACCCACCCCGCTGATGACCGTGTGGTCGCCGGAGGCGTCCCCGCCGGATGCCCCTCGCGGCGAGGACGAAGGAGAGCCGGCGCTGGCGGTGACGTACCTGACGTCGACCCACTGCTACCGGTAGGCCACGGCATGCGGCCGACCTACGGTGGCGTCGGAGCCAGCTGCCCTCTGGGGCTCAGATGTGAGCTGGACGGCGAGGCGGCTGGCTGGCGTGAAACGGGATTGCACGGTGCGTCGCCGGGTGACTGCCGGGGCCAGTGGGTAGTGTCCGAAGGGAACGAACTAGCGAGGCTCGCCCCCATCTCACCTGGGGACGGGCCTCGCGTGTTTGTCGGCGGGAGGTCAGATGCTGCCGAGCCCTTCCCTACAGGGCACGGCCGCTCAGCCCGTCATTTCGCTTGATGTCGGCGATGAAGCTGCCCCACGCCTGGGTGGTGAAGCCGAGAACCGGGCCGTGCTTCTGCCTCTTGGTGTCGCGGACTGCGACGTCGGCGGTCGCATCTGCGGGGTACTCGCCGCACTCCACGCACTCATTCTCCGTGGCACTGCGGCTGGACTTGCGCCAGTTGCGTGCGCCCTGGTCGAGGCTATCTGCCATGTTGTTCCTTCCGCGCTGTGTCAGCCAACTCACGTGGTCGAGATGGCACGACGCAAGTATGTCGTCGTCTCCTTCGTGGACAGTGCTTGGGACTGGAGCTGCGTGAACCGGTTCGCGCTCACGCGAACCTCGTTCGGCTCGTCGTTGAAGGCGTTCGGTCCACCCGACTCCACGTACGTGATGCTCCCGTCCAGCGTGTCTCCGAAGCTGAGCAGCATGAACGCCCCGTTCATGCCAACGTGCGCGCCGGCGGAGAAGGGGAGGAGCTGAAGCGTGATATTGCTCCGTTTCCCCAGGTCCACAAGGTGTGCGATCTGCTCCAGCATTACCTGCGGGCTGCCGACTTCGGTACGGATGACGGCCTCTCCGATGACCGCCCATACCTGCGGCGGGTTCTTCCGCACCAGTACTTCCTTGCGACGCTCACGCAGGGTGAGTGCGTCGTCAACCGGCAATGGGGAGTCAGCTGGCCGGATGGACTTCTGGGCCTCGATGATCGCTGCCGAGTAGTCGGTTGTCTGGAAGATGCCCGGCACAGCGAGTGGCTGGAAGGTGCGTACCTCGGTCGCGAGGTCTTCCGCGTCCGCGACGTCCACGGCGGTCGGGCCGACCTTGGAGCCGTAGGCCGTCCACCAGCCGCGCGCCCTGCCGTGCTTGGCGAGCGCGACGAGTCGCTGCTTCACATCGTCGTCTCCAAGGCCGTAGATGCTCGCGTACGCGATGGCGTCGGCGACGCTGACAGCGGTGTGGCCCGACTCCTGACGGCGCACGGTGCTGTGGCCGACGCCGAGCTTCTGCGCCACGTCCTCGATGGAGATGCCACGCTCTTCGCGCAGCCGGCGGAGCTGCCCGCCGAGAAGCCTCTTTCGGACGGTGGGAACGCCTTTGTAGGCCATGTGACCTCCACGTCAGTACTGGATGGCGCCTGTCAGTGTGTCTGTTTCCGTGCGCTGCACGCCAGTTCGGATACTCGTCAAAAGTGAAAACGTGTCACCGAGCCACTTGTCAGTTTTGGCTCTGTGCGAGATTCTACCGATGTCGCTCACGGTAGGTACCGCTCTCCGCACGACCAGTGATTTCGTGCGCCCGTGCGGCCTTGCCCAGGCGGCAGCCGAGCTACCCGCCCGGCAGCGGCGGCCGGACCCTACCCCTTGGGGTCCGTCCGCCGCCCCCCCACATGACTTTCTGCGAGCGAGCCGAGACGGCAATGACGCCACACGCACCCCAAGAGCACCACCACCCCAGCACCTCCGCGACGGAGCACGCCCGTACCGGGCCGGTGTCGCCCGCTGCCCGCACCTACGCCGACGAACACGGCGACGTTTCCGACTGGACCACCGAATGGTTCGAGATCTACGCGGAGCTGGGAGGCATCCAATGACCAAAGCAACCGCCATGCAGGAGGGGATCGCCACCGCCGCCAGCCGCGACTCGGTTGCCGCCGTCTTATATGTCTGCGTTGAGCGCAGCAAGCTGGCGCCGAGCCAGGCCACCCAGCGCGCGGAAGGCGAGGGCCGATCCTTTGCGGCGGCGCGGGACCTGCGGGTTACGGAGACGATCTGTGACCCGTACGGTGAAGCCGATCCTTGCCGCCGCGAGGTCTGGATGCGCGTGCGGGAGCTGGCGGAAGCCGGTTCGGTCGGCGTCGTGATCGTCCGCTGGCCGGCGGCCATCGCCCCCGATGGCTCACACGAGTTGCGCCACCGTGAGATCCGTTGGCTCATGAAGCGCGGGGTGCACGTGCGCTACTCGTGGGCTCCGCCCTCCCGTTCAGACGCCGGTGAGACCAAGTGAGCGCAGTGCACCCGTCGTTGGCCCTGTGCGGTGCAGCCGCAGCCCGCAGTATGAAGGTCGGGTCCGCCCGGCCCGCTGCCCCACGAACCATGTTCGATTTGCGGGGCACGCTTGGTGCCGCGCTCCTCGACGACTACCTGGAGTTGGTCCTCGGCTGGGGTGCCGCACCGTTGCAGCCAGACGAGGTTCCGAAGGTCGTGTCCTGCTTGCAGGGCTGCCTGTGGAGGCTCGTGACCGAGGCCATGAATCGCGTCAAGGGGAGTCCGGACCAGGATCTGATCAAGCGGATCGGCTTCGCTGTGTGCCTCGACGCCGAGGGGGCAGCGGAGGGTTTTCATCCCGATGACGCCTACGTACGCCGTCTCGCCATGCTCGTTTCGGATCTGGTCGACCGGGTGGCCGAGGATGACGATGGTCCGCTCCCGACCTTCGATGCCCGCCCCTCGTTCCGTGGGTGGTGGTCGGCGTGAGCGAGTCGTTGCCGCGTGCGTATTGGTGCCACGTCGACCACGACGGCCAGCAGCTTCAGAACTGGGGCCCGGCCGACATCACCACCAACGCTCCCGGATTGGCCGTCGCGTGGGTGCGTGAGGCCGTCCGCAGTATCAGCTCCACACTGGAGCGCGAGACCTTCCACGCGGTGTGGGGCTGGCTCGGTGACCACGGCGCTGTCCATGCGGCCGTCGTTGAACTGCGCAGAGGTAAGCCGTACACCTTCACGGTGCCAAGTCCCGTCGGCCGCTGGACGTGGACTGCATACCCCGTCTCCGTGCTCCCCGTGGTGGAAAGCTGCTCCGTCCCGGCTGCCCGTATGCGGCAGTTAGCCCTGGTCGGTGCTATCGGCCGGCGCCTGTGACGGACACATCTGTGCTCACGACTTTGTCAGCGCACCATCTGCCCGGAGAACTCGTCATGACGATCGTTGTTGACGCCCCGGTGAGGCTCGCCCGCCCCACGACCGGAGAAGCGTCGAATGAGCTGAACCGCGCCGCTCGGGCCGCAGGTCTCAGCATCTCGCCGATGCCCGAGATGGACCGGCCCAGGGAGTACGTCGACCTGGGCAAGGTCGCTCCGGAGACGGCTGCCGAGTTGGCCCGACTGATTCGCAGCGGCATGCGGCGGGCCTACAGGACCGTCGACGACCTACAGGCCGTCTGTCAGGCGCACGAGCTTGCGATCCCGGACCTGTCCGTGCAGGAAGGCAAGGTCGATCTCGGTGACGTCTCGGTCGAGACGGCTGACCGCCTGGCCTGCCTGCTGGGTGCGCCGCCCCAGCCGGAATCCCGTCTGGACTTGAACGAGTGGTCCGAAGCGCGCAAGGTCATGGACCGCCTCAGCTGCGCCTTCAAGGCCGCCACCCGCGGCGGATTCATCGACCTGTATTTCCACCCGGACTGCCTTCGCTGCGACACGGACGCGGCCATCAGCCTCGGGTCCATCCCCGTCAAGACCGCACGCCGCCTCGTCAACGCTCTCCAGTTCGGAGCCAGATCATGACGACGCAACCGCAGTGGCCCGACCTCGCCCGAACCCTCGTCGCCCGTGACGAAAGAGCGCGGGCACACCGGGCACTCCTTGTCCGCGGGCTGCTGAGCCCGACCGAGATCGACATGGAACGGCACGTCGATCGCGCCGACGCCCAGGTGCTGCGGCGGATCGTCAGGGCCCACGGCTGGCCCGGGAAGACCCTGGTCGGCGAGGACGGCGCCGAAGCCGCCTGGCACCTCGCCCTGCACGCTGACTATGACCCGGACCTTCAACAGCTGGCTCTCGGCCTCCTGGTCAGCGCTGTCGAAGAGGGTGGGGCGACGATCCAGCAGTGGGCGCACCTCCGCGACCGGTGCAGCGTCAGCGCCGGACAGCCAAAGGTCTTCGGTACCCAGCACTGCCGCAGCCCCGCCGGCATACAGATGCTGCCGACGCAGGACCCGGATCACCTCGACGCCCGTCGTGCCAGCGTCGGCCTGCCGCCGCACTATGTCGCCTGCGAGGCCCTGCGGCAGCGCCACCGCCGCGAGCCGGAGAGCGAGCAGTCTCGCGACGACGAACGGGCGCGGCCCGCGCTCGTAGGAAGCGCCGCATGACGTCCGTCGAGGAGCTCCCCGGCGACCTGGGACGCGTGGGCTAACGACGGCCGTAACCGCACGCCGCACAGCTCCAGTGGCCGGGAGTGCGTGACGGTCCTCCCGGCCACCGGTCCCAACCACGCAGCCCCCTCTGCACCACGCAGACCTCAACTTCCCTTTCATCAAAGGAGCATGGTCATGTCGTTAAGTGAACTCGCCGGATGCACGGTGCTCGTGACCGGCGCGGGTGGTTTGATCGGCAGCCGCCTCACCGCGCAGCTCCGCCGGCTCGGCGCGCGCACGGTGTCGGTGTGCAGGATGGACGCCTATCCGGAGCGCACCTACCGCGACTACTTCGGCATCCGCTCCGACGACCCGGACTTCATCGTCGGTGATATCGCCGAACCCCGCCTGATCAAGAGGCTCATCCCGGGCTGCGACTACGTCATCCACGCCGCTGCCCTGGCCGACGTGGCGGCCTGCACCCGACAGCCCCTGGACGCGATCGACAGCAACGTGGTCGGCACTCAACGGGTCCTCGACGCCGTGGCCGGCTCGCGGACCGTGCGCCGGATGGTGTTCGTCTCCTCCGCCAGTGTCTACGGCAACGGCGAGCGCGGGCAGGCGGGGGCACGGTTTAGGGAGGACGCGCCGATGCGCCCGGTCTCGGTGTACGGAGCCAGCAAGGTGTGGGGCGAGCACGAGACCGCCGCACTGCTCGGCGGTTCCGGTACCTCCTACGCGATCGTCCGCTACTTCTCGGTGTACGGCGAACCGCAGGTCATCAAGGAGCACAGCCACTCCTGGGTCGTCGCCTGGTTCGCGATGCGCGCCGCACTGGGACTACCGCTGCACCTCAACGGCGGCGGACACCAGGTCCGCGACTTCGTCCACGTCGACGACATCGCCACCGGCACCCTGCACGCCCTGACCGCCGAGCGGGCGCACCGGGCGACGGTGAACATCGGCACCGGCCAGGCCACGACCATCCGTGGCCTGGCCGAGCTGGTCTGCTCGCACTACCCCGGCGCCAAGCTCGTGGAGAGGCCGATGCCTCCTGGCGATCCGGAAGGCGGGCACGCCTGCACCCGCAGGATGGAAGATCTCCTGGGCTGGAGGCCGGGCATCAGCGTGGGGGAGGGGGTAGCCCGGTATGCCGCGTGGCTGCGTGAGCGCCCGGACGTGATCCCGCCGTGGCTGCGCGAGCCCACCGCGGCGTAGGCGGACGCCCTGATGCCTTCGCTCAGAGAGCTCGCCGAGAGGCGGCTGCTCGTTGATCACCAAGTGATGGACCGGCCCACGCTGGACTGGATCACCTCCCACCGGCCCGCCTCCTTCCCCGACCAGCCGTCACGTGTGCTGCATCCTCCCCTGCTGCTGATCCCGCGCACGGAGTGGTTCGCCGACGTACGGCTCGCGGATTCCATTCACGGTGTCCTGCACGGTGCCCGCGTCAGTGCGCTCGCCTCGCTCCTCGCGGGCGAGCACGGCCTGAACCGCGAGGAGGCGGCCACGTTGTGCGTCGCGGCGGCGGTGCACGACTGCCGTCGCCGTCACGACCGCGACGACGTCGGCCACGGCCGAAGAGCGGCCCGATGGTTCGCACGGCGCCACCAGATGGTCGGCCGCGCCTTCGGACATCAGCTCCCGCCTGCGCTGATCGCGTCGGCGACCACCGCCATGGCCCTGCACGACGTCCCTTACGGCGCGTTCTCGCCCGACCAGGTATGCGCCTACGGGCGGGCCCGGCAGTTCACGGACCTGCTGAAGGCCGCGGACTGCCTCGATCGGTACCGGCTGCCGCTGGAGTGCTGGTGGCCCGACACTCGCCGGCTACGCATCCGCGTACCGCAGTGGCTTCACCCGCTGGCTTTCGACCTGGTCACCTCCAGCGAGCAGAGGCGCCTGGACGGGGCCAGCCCGGCCGAAGCCCTCACCCATGCCCGTCAGATCCTCTACCGGTAGGAGAGCTCAACGTGCGCGCCGAATGGGACGACGCCCACATCAACTACGCCGGCCCCGCCCGGCCATCCGGCCCCGTCTCCCTCAGCGAGACCCCCACCCAGTGGCGCGAGCAGCTGGAGCACGGCACCCCGAACGGGTGGCTGCTGTCCAGGAACACCATGCTGAAGACCCTGGCCAGCGGGCGCCCGATGCACCTGATGCACACCACCGCGGCCCTGGACGCGATCCGTGCGAGCGGGCAGCTGTATGCCGCGGCCGGCTGCCTGGTCGGCAGCCTGTACTGCGCCCCTCTCAGCCCCGAGCCGGCGGGGCTGAGGCCGCACAACATGGGCGCCTATCTGCTGGAGACGAAGCAGAACCGCGACGTCCTGGTCATCGAGATCAGCCCCGGCGCGGCGGTGCCGGTCAAGGGCATCGACTATCTACGCCTCGGCCGCATCCACCTGCGCACCTACGAGGAGCACCGTGACTGCCTGACCGGCGCCGAGGACGCCCGGATTCGGCAGGCCGCCGTGGAACGCGTACGGGCAGCATCCGGGTTCCTGGACGCCCTGCTGGCCGCCGCATGCGGCAGCGACCCCGGCCCGGACACGGTGTTCGTGGACCGGCTTGCCGCCGCCGTGCCGCTGGTTCCGTTTCTGGGCTACCTGTACTTCGAAGTGCTGTCGGAGTACTTGATGCTCCACTCCACCTCCCCGCAGACCAGGGTGTACGCCGACGTGGGGGAGATGAACAACCGGCTCTACAAGCAGCTCGCGTTCTCGGCGGTCGAGAGCATGCACCGTCTGTTCGACCTCGCCCTGTTCGCACCGGGCCACGACCGGCTCGTGGACCGGATCGGCGAGATCGAACCCGCCCTCGCACCGGGCGTGGCCTCCTATGTGCACCGCCGCCTGCCACACCTGTTCGCCTGCACGGCCCTGGACGCCTCGCAGGACGCGGCAGCCGTCTCCTTCAAGGACGCGGACTTCCTCACCCTCGCCCGCACAGCGCCCTACCTGCTGGGGCAGATGGTCTTCCGCGAGATGCGCACCGAACCCCGCTACCCGCGGCTCTTCCCGGTGTTCGAACAGGCCAAGGCACTTCAGGCGTACGCCTACTGGAACCGAGAGGGCATCCCGACCCCGTTCAACGGCTTCCTGCCCAAAGGGGAGATCGGCGTCAATCTCGCCTACCCGCACGGCTCATACGTGGTGTGGACGGCCGAGGTCTGCGAACGCGGCCTCCTCCACCCGGTCGACCAGCTCGACGTGACCTTCATCCCCCGCCTGACCGACCTGCGCGCAACCGCCCTGGGCAAGGCCGCCTTCCCCACCACCCCCGAGCCAGCAGCACACTGAATCGAAAGGAGCACCCCAGCGTGCGCATCGTCCTGCTCGGCGGCGCCGGCTACATCGGCACCGTCGCCACCCGCCTCCTGACCGCCCTGGGCCACCACGTGACCGTCGTGGACGGGCTGATCTACCACCGCGGCGACGACCCGGCACGGCTCGTGCCGACCGCCACCGACTTCCTCCACGCCGATCTCCGGGACACCGTTGCGCTCCGGCATGCCGTCCAGGGCGCGGACGCGGTCGTGCACATGGGTGGCCTCGTCGGGGAACCCGCCTGCGCCGTCGATGAGCGCCTGGCCGTCGAACTCAACTACGCCTCCCCGGTCCTCGCCGCCGAAGCCGCCCACGAGGCCGGGGTCGGGCACTACGTGTTCTTCTCCTCGTGCAGTGTCTACGGCCAGCACGCCGGGACCGTGGACGAATCCACCGCCCCCAACCCACTGGGCATCTACGCCACCACCAAGGTCCTGGCCGAACGCCGCCTAGCCGCCACGCTCGACGACACGGCGTTGACAGTGCTGCGGCTCGCCACCGTGCACGGCCGCTCACCGCGCCAGCGCCTGGACTCGGTCGCCAACCGCATGACCGCCCAGGCCGTCGTAACCGGCCGTATCCCGCTCAACGGGGGCTCCCAGCGCCGCCCTCTGGTCCACGTCGCCGACGTCGCCGAAACCCTCGCCGCAGTCCTGAACACTCCCCAGGGCCACCGGGTGTTCAACGTGGGATCGGACCGGGCCAACTTCACCATCGCCGACGTCGCAGAAACCGTGCAGCGCACGCTACCCGGCACGAAGATCGACCGCGGCCCGGAGCGCGACGAGACCGACGCCCGCGACTACCGCACATCCTTCGCCCGCCTCGCCGACGCCTTCCCTGGAGCGTGCCGGCACTGGCTCCACGACGGCATCCGCGAGATCGCCGAGGCCATGGAGACCCGCAAGCTGGGCGACCCGGACCGTCCCGAGTACGACAACCTCAAGGGCCTCATCCTCGCCCGCGACGCCGCGTACCTCACCGCCCGGCGGACGCCTGAGTGCGAGCGCCTGCACGCCGAGTACACCGCCAGCGGCTGGAGGAGTCGATGACCTTCACCGCCCCTGCCGGCGCGCCGTTCCTGCCGTGGAACCGGCCGTCCATCGGTGAGGAGGAGATCGCCGAGGTCACCGACACCCTCCGCTCCGGCTGGCTGACCTACGGCCCGAAGGCGGCACGCTTCGAGGACGCGGTACGCGAGGCCCTCGGCGTCCAGGACGCGTTCGCGGTGTCCTCCTGCACCGCGGCTCTCCACCTCGCGTTCCTCGCCCTCGGGCTTGGCCCCGGCGATGAGGTGATCACCCCGAGCCTCACCTTCTGCGCCGCCCCGAACGCGCTGCTCCAGGTCGGCGCCCAGCCCGTCTTCGCGGACATCGAGCCCGCGACGCTCAACATCGACCCCCAAGCGGCCGAGGCGGCGATCACCGGCCGGACGAAGGCCATCGTCGTCATGCACTACGGCGGCCACCCCAGCGACCTCACCGCGTTCCGCAAGCTGGCCGACGACCACGGGCTCATCCTGATCGAGGACGCCGCACACGCCCTGCACGCCAGCCGCGACGGCCAGCGCGCTGGCGCGGTGGGTGACCTCGCGGTCTTCAGCTTCTACGCGAACAAGGTCATGACCACCGGCGAAGGCGGCATGCTCGTCGGCCGCTCCGACCTCATTCACAAGGCCCGGCCGCTGGGCCGCCACGGCATCGACTCCTCCGCCTGGCGCCGGCACGGACAGCGCAACACCGCTGACTACGACGTGATCGTGCCGGGCCTGAAGTACGTCATGCCCGACATCACCGCCTCCATCGGCCTGCGGCAGTTCACCAGACTCCCGGCCTTCACCGCCCGCCGCAGCGAGATCGCCACCGCCTACACCGAAGCCCTCGCCTCTCTGCCCGGCCTGACCATTCCCGCCGTCCTGCCCGGCGTCGAGCACGGCTGGTTCTTGTACTCGGTCCTCATCGACCCCGCCACGGCGCCGCTGGATCGCAACCAGGCCGCGCAGGTGCTGCGCGGCGTGCACCAGATCGGCACCAGCGCGCACTTCAAGCCCGTGCACACCCTGGCCCCTTACCAGGGCCTGGTCACCGGCCCTCTGCCCGTCACCGAGACGGCCGCCGCACGGCAGCTGTCCCTGCCGTGCTACCCGGCCATGACCGACCGTGACGTGGACCGCGTGATCACCGCCATACGAAGACTCTGGTCCTCCTAGCCGCGCCCGCCCGGAGCGTGAAGGCGGCGCGCTCCGGGCCGCGCTCCCTCGCTGCTGTTGACACACAGTGCGTGGGCGCCCGTGTCGTAGGCTGACCGCCCGCAGCACAAACGAAGGGGAACATCAGCGTGAACAACGGCGCAACGCGACCCACCGTGGGGGCCGTGGTCCTGACCATGAACGACCGGCCGGACGAGTTCCCCAAGGCCATGTCGTCCCTCCTGGCTCAGGAAGGTGTCGATCTGGACGTCGTCGTCGTGGGCAACGGGTGCACTCCCCAGCAGGTCCCTGACGGTGTGCGTACGGTCACACTCGCCGAGAACGTCGGCATCCCCGAGGGCCGCAACATCGGCGCCGACCGGGTGACGGGCGACTACCTCTTCTTCTTCGACAACGACGCCCTGCTGCCGACCCCCCACGTGCTGGCCCAGCTCGTCGCCCGCCTGGAAGCCGAGCCCCGCCTCGCCTACACGCAGCCCCGCATCGCCGACCCCGACAGCGGCATCACCCTGCGCCGCTGGGTCCCGCGCCTGCGCGCGTCCGATCCGACCCGGCCCGGGATCGTGACCGTCATGTCCGAAGGCGTCGTGATGGTCCGCCGCTCCGCGTTCGACCAGGTCGACGGCTGGCCCGGCTCCTTCTTCCTCTACCACGAGGGCGTCGACCTGGCCTGGCGGCTGTGGGACCACGGATACCGCGGCTACTACATGCCCGACGTGATCGTGCACCACCCCGCCACCCACCCCTCCCGCCACGCCGCCTTCTACCGGCTCAACGCCCGCAACCGGGTCTGGCTCGCCCGCCGCCGCCTGCCCCGCCTCCTCATCCCCGTCAACCTCGCCGTCTGGGCCGCCGTCACCCTCTGGCGTACACGCGGGCTGCCTGCTCTGCGTGCTTCGCTCGTCGGCTTCTTGGAAGGCCTTCGCGGCGCGTGCGGGACACGCGAGCCCATGAGCTGGAACACGGTCGCCCGCCTGACCCGTGCTGGTCGGCCTCCGGCCTTCTGACGCCCCACGACCTGAGACCACCGACACGCGGGCTGCAGGACCACACTCCGACACCCTGCCGGGCAGATCGACGGTGGCCGGGGCCCAAACGCGGGAGTGTCATGAGTCAGGTGGAAGCCCTCTCAGAAGGGACACCTGATGGACACGAAGACTGGTCACCTGATCGAGGACGCTGACGGCGTGTCGGTAGCGGTCCTGGGCCGGAGCATTCCGCACTCCCTGCTAAGGCGTGGGGCAAACCTGCTCTGTTGATCTCCCCACCCTTCGTGTGACCTTGTTCGGTCTCTTCGCGTGATCTTCTCCGGCGTGTCGAGTTGGCCCGTGAGTGTCGTGGAGAGCCTGCGTGAGCCATGAGTTCACGCAGGAGGAAGACGTGGATACTCACGCTCTGCGTCGCCAGGGATGGACGATCTCGGCGATCGCACGGCATTTGGACCGAGATCACAAGACGAGAGGTGCTCATCTGAACGGTGGGTGCAGTGAGGCGAAGAGTCTCCGTGGTTGTCTTCAAGCATCGCCATCACCAAGCCCTGCTCGTCTCGCCCCTCGTGCTGCGCGAGGGGCCGTGTGCGAAGTGACGGGGCCTCGTCCAGCGCTGCTGACCGAGAACGCTTCCAACCGAGTTAGGGCCACTCTTCTTGCACCACGCCGCAATGCCGCCTGCCGTACACCACCACGCCAGCACCGAGGGCGAAGCCTCCTTGCCCCGCCTCTACCGCCCCGAGGAGATCGCCGAAGCTCTCGGCTGTTCCGCCTGGTGGGTCAAGGACCGCGCCCGACGCGGCCTCATTCCGCACACCCGCATCGGCCGCGCCTACCGCTTCACCGCCGAACACCTCGCCGAGACCATCCGCCTCCATGAAGAACGCCCGACCCGATCCGTCAGCAAGGCGGTGGACGGTCCAGCAGCAACATCTCCTCCCGCCGTACGAACTCGCGCCTCCCAGACTCCCCGACCGACCAAGGCCACGACGCCGGGGCGTCTGCGTGCCCGGCCGCCGCGACGTACCCAGTGCGAGGCTGTCGCGTAGGCGTCCACGCCAGCCACAAGCCAAGAGCAGGAAGAGGAAGACGGAAGTTGGGTTTCGCGGAGAAGCGCGGAAATTACTGGCGCGGCCGATACAAGATCGCGCCCGGCAAGCACAGCACAGTTGTCGACGAGAGCGGCAAGGCGATCCGCTTCGCCACCAAGGGCGAGGCGCAACGGGCAGCGGCCGAGGCCGAGAACAAGCACCAGCGCGGCGACTGGCGCGACCCGGCACTTGGCCAGGAGACCTTCGGCGAGTACGCGAACCGCTGGTACGAGACACAGGACTTGGCCGCCTCGACCATGCAGAACTACCGGCGTCACATCGAGGAGCACCTGCTCACCGAATTCGAGGACAAGGCGCTCGCCGGCATCCTGCGCATGGACGTCGTCCTGTGGGAGAAGAAGGAGAAGGCCGTCTACGCGGCCTCCAGTGTCAAAACCTGGCGTTCGACGCTTCACCTGATCTTCGAGGACGCGATCGACGAGGGCCTGATCACGTCCAACCCGGCCGCAAGGCGGCGCGGGCGCGGCAAGCGCGCTGGCCGCGCCCGCGACCGCGGCCCGGAGAAAATCGTCACCGATGCGCTCGGCATCCTGCTGACCGCCGAGCGGGCCGCCCTGCTGTCCGGCCGCGACGACGAGTTCGTCGCCGTGGTCCTCAAGGGGTACACGGGCATGCGCTGGGGCGAAATCGTCGGCCTGGAGACGGAATTCGTCCGCCCCGGCTCCATCCGCGTCGAGTGGCAGCTGTACGAACTCGACACGGGCGAGCTGGTGCGCTGCCCGCCCAAGGACGGCAGCTACCGCACCATCGACGCGATGGACTGGCTGTCAGCCCTGGTCTCCAACCACATCGCCCGCACGAAGCCGTCACCGTGCCCGTGCCACGGCAAGACCTACGTCTTCCGGGGCCAGGGCGTGGCCCGCACCGGTGGCCACCAGGGCGCGAAGCTCGTCGACGTCGCACGCCGTGCCGAAGTCTCCACGGGCACGGTGTCCAACGTCCTCAACCACCCTGAGCGCGTCGCCGAAGCCAAGCGGGTCAAGGTGAAGCAGGCCATCGCGGACCTGAGGTTCGTGCGGGGTGGCGCGATGTCCGAGAACGCTGCCCACTGGCGCCGAAATGGTTTCGCGACCTGGCTGTTCACCCCAGCGGTCTCCGGCTGGTACCCGAAGAAGGCACCGCAGCAGGCCCGTCCCGTACCGCTGCTCGGCGAGCCGTGGCCCGGCGTCCCGGCCCGAGGACGCGGCGCCAGTGAGCGGGCCGACGCATGCTGGCTCCCGATTGCCAAGGGCCTCACACCCCATGGTCTTCGCCATACCCACCGGACCGTGATGGAGGACCTTGGCACCGAGAAGGTCCTCATGGACGACCGCATGGGCCACATCGACGGCTCAGTCTCGGCGCGCTACGCCCACGTCACCCCCGGCATGCGCAAACGCCTCATGGCCGGCCTGACCGAGCGGTGGGAGACAGCGCTCGACGCCCGACTGGCCCTGTGGCCGACGTCTCCGGTGCACGTGCTCGATGATCTTCTCCGCGCACGCGCGTCCATGGCCCAATCTCTTCGCCATCGATCTGTACCGTGCTGCCGATCACGATGGCGCGGCCGCGCGCGCAGTTGTTGAGGCTCGACACGGACAGTCAGGCACAGGATTGCCGGGACGTGGTCGGGCCTGTGGGCTTGGAGGGGTCCCTCCCAGACGAACTGTATGGCGACCTCTCAGCCGCTCACGATTCCACCGAGGTGCTGATCACTCGATGCCTGACCGCCGGACGGCATCGGATGTGCCGACTGGGCGAGCCCTTCATCGTTCAGCTGTGGAAGGGACGCCCGGCGGCTAGGACAAGGCGTACGCGCCTGAGGGCGTCAAGCTCGACGAGGGGGTTGCCGTCCACTACGAGGATGTCGGCGCGGTACCCCTCAGCCAGTTGTCCGGTGTCGGACCCGATGCCCAGCGCGTGGGCCGCGTTGACGGTGGCCATGTCGATGATCTTCGGGAGGGGAATCCCCAGGTACTGGTAGAACTCCATGCCGTTGACGATCTTGTCGAAGACCGCCCGAGTCACGCCGGCGTCTGTACCGGCGATCATCGGGACATCCAAGTGCGCCATCCAGCGCATCGACGTGAACAGCTCCTCTGCTCGGTCATGACCGACCCGTTCGGCAAACGCTCGCCAGTTGGGGCTGGTGGCCGTGCAGACGTGGATCCCGGCGGCCTTGATCTTGGCAGCGAGATCCTCACGGAGGTCGAATCCGCCGTCCTCGGCCATCCAGGTGCAGTGCTCGATCGTGTTCACGCCTGCGGCCACGGCCGCCTCGATACCCTCGGTGCCATGCGCATGGACGGCAACGGGTAGACCGGCGTTCTGGGCTTCCTCGACCACGATGCGGAGGTCGTCCTCGCTGAACTGGGACTGCCAGATCGCGGGCCCGCCACGGGTGAGTCCGCCGCCGGTGGCCATCACCTTGATGACGTCTGCTCCAGCCCGCACGTTGCGTCGCACCAGGGCACGGATGGTGTCTGCGCCCTCGACCTCGCCGCCGAAGAACCAGCAGTGGCCCCCGGTTGAGGTCAGCGGTGTGGTGGCGGAGAGGATCCGCGGTCCAGGCAGGGCGCCATCGGCGATCACGTCACGAAGGCGTACGGCAAGTCCGTTACGGTCGCCCAGGTCGCGCACCGTGGTCACTCCACTGCCAAGCAACTGGCGTGCCCGGTCGGCCATGCCAGCCATCAGCGTCTCGTCATCGCTGCCTTGCAAAGCAGCCACCGGGTCCGAACTCGCGTCGAAGGCGAGGTGGACGTGGGAGTCGATGAGCCCCGGCATCACCGTGGCGTCCGGGAAGGACTTCGTCGCAAGCCCCTCGGTTGCCAGCCCCGCGAGCGTCTCGCGCTGGCCGACCGCGGCGATGGTGCTCCCGCGTACGAGCACGGCACCGTCCTCGACGCATTCGCCGCCAGGTCCGGTGAGCACGCGACCGGCCGTGATCAGTAGGTCCGTCATGAAGCCATTCCTATCCACGTGTTGCGATTGCGTCTGAGAGAGCCACCAGCTGTCGCGCGTCGGCGTCGAGGCTGTTCTCGCCTGGTAGGGCCACCGCAACGGCGTGGGTTGGCGCAGGCTCGCCTGCCGCTTGGGATCGCAGTGCCGACCGCAGGTAGCCGGCCAGGGCCTCGGGTGTGGCTCCGGTCTGCACATCCTGGTGGGCCATGTAGGGGCTGGCCCTGACCAAGCCGTCCCGGCATTCGATGACTCGCCGGTAGTAGCGGCGGTGTACTCCGCGTACCGTCAGGTTTTCGCGCCACAGACCAGCGGGCTCACGGTGTAGAGCGTCCTCCGGGAACGCTTCGTGCAGCAGCTGCCACAGCGGGCGAAGGCGCCGGTAGGTCCGGCGATGCTGGCGCCAGATCCGGAATCCGGCCAGACGCAGCATGACACCGGGATAGCTCAGGCCGACGACGAAGGCCGGCACGGCGAGCGCGAACAGCATTGCCACGCTCTGGTTCAGCCCCGCCGGGACGGCGCTACCGTGCCAGGCGATCAGGTCCATCGCGATGCGGAGAGTGTTGGCCGTCGCCATGCTGACCAGTGAACTCGCGGTCATCCACAAGCCGATGGTCACGGGCTTCTGCGACATCCGGGCATAGCGGCCGGTCCACCAGGCTGTGGTCGCAAGCGCGTAGACGAGGTAGAGCTGGGCCGCGATGAAGAACACCGCGACCTGTGGAGTGTGCAGATCGGCAGTGCCATACGGACGACCTCGCACTCCGGCCGGTGTGGTGATGGTCGCCAGCGTGATGACGATCACCGCCATCGCCAGCGGCACCGCTTCAAGGCGGGCACGTCGGCTTGCTCGTTGACGATCGGTCGCGGAGTGAAGGTAGAAGGAGAACAGCCAGTAAACGGCGCCGAGGAGCAGCACGTTCGATGCCAGGCTGGCTGCGCCTGTGCCCGCCAGGGCGTTGAGGGCGTGGTTCTCAGCATGCAGCCCGGTGGAGAACGAACCAGCCGTGCAGAGGAGACAGAAGGTGACCGCGCGCAGCGCACGATCCTGGGGAGCCTGAAAGAGTTGGTAGACCTTCCAGAGCACAGCGAGAAGGAGGAGCGCGGCCGTCAGGTACATCGCGGAGTTCACAGCCACCCCCGCCGGTCGCCGAGGGCGGTCTGGACGCGCTGCATTGACGGATCGCTTGCCTGACGGGGAGTCACGCGGTCCAGAACGGAAGCCCATTCCAGGATGATCGTGGCGACCAGCTCTGCCTGGCGCTCGTGCGCCTCGTCGTACGACGTGCGCCGCAGTGCGCGGGTGACCATGCCCGGCGAAAGCTCGGGCATGGTTGTCTGCAGGAATGAGTCGTCGGTGTCGACACCCTGGTGATCAGCCATGATGTGGCCGACCTCGTGAAGGATGATGTGGTCCTGGTGGGTCTTGCTGGTCTCCTGTTGGTACAGGATGTAGTCGGCTGAATCCGTTGCGATCCAAACCCCGAAGGGCCCAGGCATCGGAAGCGGATGGGCTACCAGTCGGATGGGGCGCCCTCGACGCTCGCCAAGCTGCTGGCAGAGTGCCTCCACACGCAATGGGGGCCGCACGTCCAAGGCCCGCAGTTCCCGCTTACAGCGGCGTCGAAGCTCTCGCTCCTTCACGAAGATCTCTCCTGCACAGATACGGCACGATCCTCCCCCTTCCTGCCTGACGGTTAAATTTCGGTACTGATCAGTCGTTCATGGGGCGGCGGCGCTCTGCCTGCTCCAGCTGGTAGACCACGTCCAGGAGATCCATCACCTGTCTGCGACGTTCCGGCGACAGCTCGCCGGCGCGCATCGCCATCAGCTTCACATCACCAGTGCCGATGGCCTCGCTCACGCGGACCTGCTGCGCCTGCAGCGCCTCCAGCTTCCCGTCGACTTTGCTGGCCACCCCGTCGTCGACGAAGTAGGCAACGGGAACGCCGAAGAAGTCAGCCAGCGCCTGCAGGTGGCTGATGGTCGGGTTGTCCTTCTTGCCTTTGCGCAACTGCCAGATATAGCTCTGGGAGATGGTGGTAGCACCGCTCTTCCCGATCTCGGCGGCTACATGCTCGTTGCTGTACTCCTGCCCGCTGGGCGACCTGATGGTGTCGAAGAGATGGTTGATCTTCTCCGCCAGGGTGCGGAGCCCCTGCTCGCTCACGTGTCCTCCTTTCTGATCGATGGACCCGGGCCACTCTACCTGAGTGAAAACACTCCCAGGCGCTTCATTCACCACAGTGGAGATCCTGCTACGCTCCCCCGCATGATTTCCACTGAGGTAGGAAGTTGTGGCCGTGAAGCGCTTCACGTCAGTGGATATCGTCGGCGCTCGTGAGGCTGACGGGACCCCAGCGTCAATGCGTCCCCACCGGACTGCAAGGGGCCCCAGCAGCCCGGGGTCGACTGTTGGAAGACAGGGTCCAGCTCGGAGAGAAATGGCTGGTGGGACAGGGTGGAACACCGCTGGACTGATGCCGCAGCGTGCTCATATGGTGCTGCTCCCGCAGAGGGCGGGAGCCAACCGGCGAAGGGGGGACCGATGACGTACAAACCGCCGTGATCGCAGAACCGGGGTGGACATGAGACCGGCGCCCTGGAGCTACCAACTCCTGGACGCCGGGCCAGCACCCCGAGGGGCACCGATTCACATCTCGCGGGCGGCGGGGCTTTTGCACGAGAACCGCCGTACCGCGCTCCTACGAACAACGGAGTATCGCATGCTCGCCATGCCCAGCGGAACCCCGGCCTGCCCGGACACCGGCCGCCGGCACCGCCTCGCCGCTCAGCTCGCCGACATGATCCCCGGCGCAGCCACCGTCCGCGTCAGTCTCACCGACCCGAAGCAGGCGTGGCCCCACCCGCACGCCATCGTCAACGACGAGGCCGGGGAGACGATGCAGTTGGATCGGACGACTACCCGGGTCGCAGCCCGCTGGATCCTGCGAGTCTGGCCGCACGCGGACTGGACCCGTCCGCACACCTTCGACCTCGCCGGCGCGACACTCACAGGCAGCGACCTCGCCGCCGCCGGTCGGGGCCGCTGACATGGCACGGATCCGCACGATCAAGCCGGAACTGTTCATCAACGACCGGTGCAACGAGGTATCGGTCACCGCGGTACTGACCTACATCGGCCTGCTTCCCCAGGCCGACGACCACGGTCGGCACCGGGACAACGCGGCCATCATCGGCGGAGTCATCTGGCCGATGCGTGCCGAGCACACCGCCGTGCATGTCGAGGACGACCTCACCCAGCTCGCCATCGCTGGGCTGATCTGCCGGTACACCGGATGCGACGGCCGGCGGTACCTGCACATCGTCGGCTGGTTCGAGCACCAGAAGATCGACAAGCGGGGCCAGTCCCGGATGCCGGTCTGCACCGACCACCACCCCGACCACCGATGCGGGCCATGCGAGGGCACCTGCACCAAGCGAACCAAGGAGTCGCCCACCCCTACCCGAGTGTTCGCCGAGCACTCCCCGAGCACTCCCCGAGCCCTCGATCTGCCCGCGCCGCCCGCGTCGACGCCTCCCGCGCAAGGCAGCGAGGCCCCGACCGCTCAGCAGGAGGCGCCCGTCGGTATCGCCGACACCTCTGACAGGAGCAGCAAGAAAACCGCAGTTCACGCGGCATTCTCCGAGGGCTCCCCGAAGCCTCCCCGAAACCCCGGAGAGGGCTCGGCGCCTGGATCTAGGATCTTGGATCCTGGATCTTCTTTCCCTACGGGGCGCACAGCGCCCGCCGCCACGGTCTCGGCCAACGAGCTGATCGGCGAGTACGTCGCCTCGTGCGACGAGCGCCCGCCCAGCGACGTGATCGGACACCTCGGCCGCATCGCCAAGAAGCTCGTCGGCGAGGGGATCGCCCCGGAGCACGTCCGCACCGGGCTGCGGCGCTTCGCGGAGATCCAGGGCCACCCCAGCCGCCTGCCGAGCCTGGTCAACGACGCCATGAACGCACGGTCCGCTGGTTTGGCGCGACCGGGATTCGGGCCTAACGTGCCCGCTCACCAGGCGTGGACCAACCCGGTCAATGCTGCCGCCGCCTACGCCGAGGAGCTGTGATGCGCACCCGTACCCGCGACCCGCAGACCCTCGGCAGCGCGGGCACCCTGGACCGGATGGCGCGCATCCTGGCCGCCCGCAACATCGACCCGGCCGCCGTCGCCGCGCTGGCCGACGAGCGTGCACCCTTCTCCCCGCTGGAGGCCTTGTCCGCCGGAATGCCTCCGCGTTATCGGGGCGCGGTCGCCGACCACCCGAAGGTCCTGGCCTGGACTCGGGACGTCGCACAGCAGGCCGTCGCCCCCAATCCGGGAGCCCGGCGGCAAGTGACCACCGGCCCGAGCCTCCTGATGGCCGGAGTGGTCGGTGCGGGCAAGACCCACCAGGCGTACGGCGCGGTTCGACGGCTGGTGCAGAGCGGCGTCGGCGTGCGGTGGCGCGCGACTACCGCCGCTGACCTGTACGCCGACCTTCGCCCTCGGCCCGGGACGGACAGTGAGCGGGAGCTGGCGGCCGTCAGCCGGTGCCCCCTGCTGATCATCGACGACCTCGGCGCGGCCAAGGCATCCGAGTGGGTCGAGGAAGTGACGTACCGGCTGATCAACCGCCGGTACAACCACATGCTCCCGACGCTGATCACCACCAACCTGGCGATCAAGGACCTCCGGGCCTACCTCGGCGACCGCGTCACCTCCCGGCTCGCGCAGATGACAACCCGGGTCGAGTTCGAGCCGGTCGACCGCAGACGCAACCGTCCCGCCGCCTGACTCACCGCCGGCCGCACCGCCGAGCCGCGTCTCCAGCGCGCCGCCCCATGCACCTCCCGACCCAGCGCACCCCTCCGCCGACGCCACTGCGCGCGGAGAGCGATCGGAGCAACCCGCATGACCACCACGACGATCAGCCCTGCCCGCCACCGCTCGCTCGGTGACCACACCTGGCAGGACCAGGCCGTCTGCCAGAGCACCGAGTACAACCCGGTGGACCCTGAAATCTTCTTCCCCGAGCCCGACGAGACCGCCAAGATCAGCGCCGCCAAGTCGCTGTGCGGCCAGTGCCCGGTCCGCCGCACCTGTCTGGACGCCGCCCTGGAAGGCGGCGACACCCACGGCATCCGGGGCGGGATGACCGAGGAGGAACGCGAGCCGCTGCACGCGAAGCTCGCCAACCGCCTCGACTACAGCAGGGTCAACGCCACCGTCGCCGGGCGTGACGTCCACCTCACCAAGGCCGAGCGCCGCGCGGTCGTCCGCGCCGCCTACCGCCACGGCCTCACCGAACAGCGCCTGGCCTGGCTTCTGAAGATCAGCGAGGAGCACGCCCAGAAGCTCTACCGGGAAACCCGCCGAGCCCTGCGAAACCGAGACCTGGGGCAGACCACGAAGGCCGCCCCGGGTCTCGAGACCGGCGGCGAGCGCCTGGGCCGCGACGACTTCGGGACGGCGGCGTGAGCATCGCGAGCGCGCCGAGCACGGCGCACGTCACCGGTTGGGACCGCGCGGTCGTCATCGCCCTCGGCGGTGCGGGATGCGCCCTGTCGTACGACGCCCTGCAGCAGATGGCCGTCGCCATTCACGTCCGAGGCCTGCTGACCTTCCTCTTCCCCTTGGTGATCGACGGGTTCATCGCGTACGGCATCCGGGCCCTGCTGGTCCTGCGCGACGCACCGCTGCGCGCCCGGCTCTACGTCTGGACGCTCTTCGGCACGGCCACCGCCGCCAGCATCTGGGCCAACGCGCTGCACGCGGTCAGGCTCAACGAAGAGAACACCCGGGCCACGGGGCTGCGGCTCGGAGACACGGTGGTCGCGGTGCTGTCCACCATCGCCCCGCTGGCCTTGGCCGGAGCGGTGCACCTGTACATCCTCATCGCGCGGGGGCCGGTCAAGGACAGTGACCGAAGCGACCGCGATGACCTCGGTCAGGCCGGTCACCCCGGTCAGCCCGAGCGCATCGCGATCACTCGGACTGACCGGGCCGGTCAGCAGCAGCCGCAGCCCGGTCAGGTCAGCGCCGGACAGCCGGTCACCGCCCTGACCGACCGGCCCCGCCTGTCCCTGGACAAGCAGACTCCGGATGCCCGGACACTGACCGGGGACAGCGCCCCGGCGGACAGCAGCAGCCCGGACACCAGTCACCATGACCGGGCGTCCAAGGGCGCTGACCTGGGCGGACAGCCGGACACCACCCCGGCGGTCAGTGACCGACAGGCCGTCACCGAGCCGGTCACCGGTCACCCGGACAACCTCCCGCCGGTCACTCCGCCACCAGTCACTGACCGCGCCCCCCGGACAACCGGTGACCGGCGACCTGACCCGGACACCGAGGAACTGCTGGAGATCGCCCGGTCAGCGGTCAGGGCCGAGGACAAACTGACCCGCAAGGTGGTCGCCCAAGCGATCCGCGGTCAGCAGATCCCGCTGTCCAGCGACACGCTGACCGCCCTGATGGTCCAGCTCCGCCAGCAGCACGGACAGTCGGTCACCACCCCCCGGAACTGACCGCACACCCCATGGGGCGGGTGACCGAGCCGGACACCTTGGCCGGTCACCCGCCCTGGACACCCCACCCCACGACCTCCTCCCGTGAACCGGAGAGCACAGTCATGCGCACGAACTCCGCTACACCCGCCGAGGTGGACACCTGGCTGACCGTCCTGCACCAGCGCGGCCACCTCCACCGCGCCGAATCCGGTCCCGACAACACCTGGACCGTGCAACGATGCCGACACAGCCGCCCCTGGACCCTGCACCATCCGGTCTTGGCCATGGACTGGATCGAGGACATCGTCCGCGACATCCGCCAGCAGGACGCGGAGACGGGCCGATGACCGCAAACGACTCGGCGGCCACCCCGTTCGGACCGGGGCGTGACCCCAACACGGCTCTTGGCGGAGCAAGTTGTCGCATACGACGGTCCTACGGCCCGTCGTATGCACTTGCCCCCGCCCAGGGGGGCATGGGAAGTCCGGCTGGTCCCCAAGCGAGGGCGCATGGGGACCAGCCGGGCTCCCTGCACCAGGGGGCGCCGGTCGGGGGAGGAGAAGCAGACGACCGGGCCCCGCGCGAGCAGCCGAGCCCGAGCCAACCTGCGTTCCCCGACCGCAAACCACGCCGCCGTACCCGCAACCCGAGCCAGCGCACCCACAAAACGACCACTCGCCTGTCCGACACCGAGAAGACCGAGATCACCGCCGCCGCCAAGCAGCGCGCGGTCACCGTCGCCCGCTTCCTCGCCGCCGCCGGCCTCGCTGTCGCCCGCGGTTCGACCACCGTGGACACCAATGAACAGCTCGACACCGCTATCGACGAGCTGGCCGCCCTGCGCACTGCCCTCTCCCGTGTCGGCAACAACATCAACCAGATCGCCTTCGTCTACAACGCCGGAGGACAGCCCCGCCCCGGCGAACTCGACCACGCCCTGACGACCTTGACCCGCGTCCTGGCCCGCATCGACGACGCGGCCGACACCCTGGTGAAGAAGCGCCTCTGATGGTCCCCAAGATCCGACGCGGCTCGCGCACCCATGGCCTGCTCGTCTACCTGTACGGTCCCGGCAAGCGCGACGAGCACACCGACCCACACCTCGTTGGCAGTTGGGACGGTTTCGCCTCAGACCCTGGCCGTGACACCAGCCCCGATGCCGACCCCAAGGTCACCCTTGCCCGGCTCGCCGCCGCCCTGGACCTGCGGGTCAAGCAGGCAGGCGACAAGGCCCCCGCCGAGCATGTCTGGCACTGCTCGGTGCGTACCGACCCCGGCGACCGGACCCTGACCGACGAGGAGTGGAACACTGTCGCCCGCCGCCTGGTCCACGCCGTCAACCTCGCACCCGAGGGCGATCCGGACGGTTGCCGGTGGGTCGCGGTGCGCCACGCAGACGACCACATCCACATCCTGGCCACCATGGTGCGAGGGGACCTGCGCCGCCCGAGGATGAACTACGACTTCAAGAAGGCACAGGCCGAATGCCGCCGCATCGAACAGGAGATGGGCCTGCGTCGGCTCAAGCCCGGCGACGGTACCGGCGCCAAGATGCCCACCAGCGCGGAGCGCTTCAAAGCCGAGCGGACCGGCCGACCCGAGACACCGCGCGAGACGCTGCGCGAAGCCGTCCGCCAGGCCGTCGCCGGAGCCGCCAGTGAAGCCGAGTTCTTCACCCGCCTTCGTGAGGCGGGCCTGCGCGTCAAGCTTCGGAAAGCGCCCTCCGGGGACGTCCTCGGCTACACGGTCGCGCTGCCCGGCGACCGCAACCGCGACCGCGAGCCGGTCTGGTTCGCGGGCTCGACCCTGGCCCCCGACCTTTCCTATCCGAAGATCCAGCGTCGCCTGGCCGACGGAACTGCCGATGCCTCCCCGCTGCAGGAAGCTGACTGCGGCCGGTCGGACTGGTCGCCGCCCGCACGGGAGCGACGCACCGCGACCGGGATCGCCGAGCGCGCCGCGATCATCCTGGACAGCGACGACGACGAAGCCGCAGCCCAACTCGTTGGAGTCGGCGAGCTCCTGGACGCGGTCGCCCAGACTTCGCCGGCCGTCACCCGCGCCGAACTTGGTGCCGCCGCTCGCTCCTTCGAACGCGCCACCCGCAGCCACGTCCGGGCCGAACGTGGCGACACCCGGGCGATCCGCTCGGCGGCCCGGGGCATCATCCAGGCTGGCGGCGCGCTCGGCCGAGGAGAAGACGGCGGCACCACCGCGATGCTCGTCTCCACCCTGGTCCTGGTGGCGCTGGCCGCAGCACGCTGGCACTCCGCACGCGGTCACGCCCAGCAGGCCGAAGCCTCCCGTCAGACCGCGGAGCACCTGCGAGCCGCCTACCGTCAGGCCGCCGCCGCACCCATGCAGGCCTTCCGCGACCAGGGACGAGCCCTGCCCGAAGCCCAGCGCCGCACCTACGACACCACCATTCGCGCCGCCCTGCCCGAGAACGGCATCCAACCCGGCACGAACACGAAGAACGACGCCTTGGCCGCCACCCTGGCCCAGGCCGAGCAGGCAGGACACGACCCCGAGGCCCTCCTGCAGAAGGCCATCGCTATGCGCGAACTCGACACGGCCGAGGACGTGAACGACGTCCTGGTCTGGCGACTGCGCCGCCTCGCTCACCTCCCGGCCCACCCGGGCGAAGCCATTCGACGCCCGCAGGCCGGCACCGGCCGCGCCACGCCTCCGGCCAACCGGACCGGCGTCCGGACCGCGCCCCCGGCCTCGCCTTGGTCCGCCGCACCGGACCCGCGCAGCCGCCCGCCGCGCCGCTGACCAGCGGTCCGGCAGGCCCGCCACCGGCCTGCCGACTGGGCGAAGCCCCTGGACAACCGGTTTCACCGGCTGTTACGGATGAAGAGAAGGCCCTCGACCGGGAGATGACGCCCGTGCTCAGAACGACCGACCACCACGTAGAGCTGACCCACGTCCTGCCCGCCGCCCCCGCCGCAAGCGATCCGCTGCCGCAACTCCGGTACGAGACGCAGCCGCACAGCGGACCCGGCGCGACGCGCTGCCTCAGCCACCCGCCGGCGCTGACCCTGCGCGGGATCCCCGTGATGTGCTCGGCCTGCCGGGCCCGGCGCGACTGGCTGCTCATCAACCACGGCCGCAACGTCTGGGTCCGCTGCCGCTGCAGCAACCAGTGGCTCGAGCCCGAGATCAGCCGCGCCGACTTCGACTCCATGATCGCCATCCCGGACGGGACGACGTACCCGAGTGTCGAGCAGGGCCTGATCGCACTCGGCTTCGACGGCGCCTTCGCTGGCACCTACCTGGAGTAACTGGTGCTCGCTGACGGCCCGGCCACCCTGCTGGCGGCCGTCGGCCCTGATCGGGCGACACCGGCAGTCGAGCATCGGCCGTGCTCTCAGGGATGCGACCATGGCCGACCGACTGCAGATGGAGTATCGCGGCGGCTGGGCCCACAAGTACGAGGCCCAGCTGGCACACGTCGGTGCCCGTGCCCAACTTCAGGCCGAGAGACAGAGAAGAACGACTCGACGACGTCCGTGAAGCCTCCACCGATCTCGCGACCTGCCTCATTACCCACGAACACGTCCAACGTCCTTGTCAAGACCTCTTACACCGCGAGACTGAGGTGCCGCGCCCTGGTGAGCGCGACGTAGAGCGCGCGGTGGGCTTCGTTGGTGGGGTTGAGACCTCTCAGGAGCGCGGCCTCGTCGGTCCCCTCCAGCCTCACCCCGACCCGGTTCCACTCCCGCCCCTTCGCCTGGTGGCAGGTCATGCCGGGGACCAGCCCCTCACGGGCGACCTCGAGCCTCGTGCGCAGCTTGGCGAGGGCGGCCCGGGGTGTCCGTTTCTGGCCTTCCGACGGCTCAACGGGCGTCATAGCGACCATTGTGGATGCCAAGTCGGTCCAGATTCCGGTGAGATTGCCCTGACCTGCCAGGCGCTCAAGGGCATTACGCAGATGCGGACGCAGCTGCGCGAGAGTGTCGCTCTCCATGATGCCCAGGCTGGTCCGGGCATCGACGAGGTCGATGCCCGGCCGGCGGAAGGTGCTCTGGGCGAGTTCGTTCAGGAGCAGGGTGCATACGGCTCCCTGGAACTGGCCTGTCTTGGTCCTGACGGCCAGAGGAAGGATATGAGGGTCGGCATCCCACAAAAGTCTCCACTGCCGTGCAAGGACGACATCGACGTCGCGTGCCTCTCCTGCGGGAAGGACTGCCCTCTCCTTGCGGCGCAGCTGGCGTGCCAACGATGTCTGGGCTGCGCTGCCACGCCAGCGGAACGAGGTCCGGAGCTCACTGCGCTCGAAGCCCAGTCGGCTCAGGAGGCGGGGGACGTTCTCTGGGCGTGCACCGCGAAAGCCGTAGAGAGCCTGCCAGGGGTCTCCTACCAGGGTGATGACGAGGCCCGCGTCTGCCGCAAGGCGGATGACCCCAAGGTCCAAGTCGTTTGCGTCATAGACCTCGTCGACGAGCAGGGATCGGATCGTCGTGGCGAAGTAGGCCATCACGCAGGCGCGGATGCCTTCGACGCGAAGAGCAACCTGCAGTACTTCGCGTACGTTGTCGTGCGTACACCGCCCTGCACCGACGGCCGAGGCGAAGCAGGCCGGTTTCACGAAGCTTTCCCGTCTCGCTTGCCGTACGGAGTCGGTGACGATGCGCGTGCCGTTCAGAGTGAGGACCGGCTTGTCAAGGGTGTAGGTGGTGGGCAGATGGGACCGCCATGTGTCCAGCACCTCGAGTTCCTGGTGGCCGCCGGGCCACTGGAGGATCCCGGAGCGCAGGAGGTGGGCGAGGAGATCGTTCAGGATCGTGTCGAGCGTGACGATGCGGTGAGGCCATGCCAGTGCCGACGGGCCCCACTGCCGGGACACGCGGCTGCGTATCTCCTCGGTGGCTGAGCGGGTGAAACTGACCGCCACGACCGCCCGGTGATCGGTTGTACGTGCGTAGCGGTGCAGCCCGAAACGCTGGTTCGACACGGTCGTCTTCCCCGAACCAGGAAAAGCCTCTACGTAGAGAAGGCGGTGCGGGCTCGCTGCGGCAAGGACCTGTTCGGGTGTGAGAATGCGGGTGCCGGGCCCAGAGTTACTCATGGTCGCCCGTCGTCTGCTGTACGGCGGCCGTGGGCCAGGCGCCTGGTTTGCGACGCTGAAGTTGGAGACTCTCCCAGGGCGGATCCTCTGCCTCTGGTCCGTCGGGATCGGGTTCGTACGTCGTCTCGTCGGCCCACTCCGGGCTCTCCAACTCGTCCGGCCAGAAAAGGCCCTCGACGTCGGCAGTCGGGACGTCGTCTGTGTCCCGTTCGCCGGCCGTCATGAACCAGTCCGGTTCGTCGAGAGCCTCAAGAGGGTCGCTGCCGTCCGCCGCGGCGCCATCTGCTGCCGGATCGGACGGGTACAGGAAGTCGAAGAGCTGCCGCATGTGCTCGGGGACTGTTGGCGGGTCGGGCACTTCCTCAGAGTCCGCCTCGTTGGCCTCCGCAAGCAGAGAGGCGAAGGTCAGCGCGAACTCGCCCTTCTTGCTGGAGCCTCGGCCGGCCTTGTTCGCGGGCTCCTCATTCGTGCCCTTCTTCGCGCTGCGAAACAGCTCGTACATCGTGCGGGCCGTCACGTTTTCCTCGTCCAGGCCGACCTCGCGCAGAGCTGCGGCGATCAAGCGCTCGTTGCCCTTGGTGATGGAAGGTTCCAGGGTTGGGTGACTGACGAAGGCGTCGACGACCGAGGGGTCGTGTTCGGAGAGCCATCCCGGCTTCTTGCGCTCCTCGCTCTCGAAGGGCAGGTCGCTGTCGACGAGGACCGCCAGCTTGGTGCATAGTTCGCTGCCTCGGGTCGCCAGGAGATGCGCCGGCCACTGTCCGACTTTCCATCCCATGTGCACGATGCTGAGTGCGTCAATGAAAGCGTGTTTGAGTGTGTCCCGACCGGCCCAAGTCCTGCCGAACTCCCGGAGGACAGCGGCGTCGGTAACACCCTCGACGAGGACGAGACGATCCGCGAAGAGGGCGGCGGACCGGCTCGCATCCAGATGGAGCCGGGTCTTCCGCAGAGTGACGTCACGGTGCTCGGCCGGCACGACGTCGGCAACGGTGCGGCACACCCTTCCTTGCGCCGTCCGGCGCACGACGACGAGTTCCTCCGGGGCACAGGACGTGATGACGTCCGTCGCGTGGCTGGAGAGGATGACCTGCAGTTCCGGCCGTTGCTTGACCGTCCTGCGCAAGTACCGGACAAGCGCGTGCTGCAACTGCGGATGGAGGTGCGCCTCGGGCTCCTCGATGACGACCGTTGCGTGGAAGGGCTTCGTACCGAAGAAGGAATCCTCCTCCGACTCGGCGTCGGCCTGGGCCTGTTCGAGGTTCCGGACCGCCTGCTGGATCTCGTCCTCCACCGTGAGGGGCGGCCGATCAGCGACATCCGAGTGAGGCCGGGCAACGTCCTGCGGAAGCTCGGTGGAGTCAGGTATCGCCGCCAGGGTCACAGCTATGTGCAACAGGTTCACGTATCCCAGGCCGGACACTTCGAGAGGCCCGGCGAAGGCGCGTCCTTCCATCACGGCGAGCATGAGCTCCAACACGCGGGCGAGGTAGGTGTCGTCGATGACCTGGCCTCGTATGTACGGCCACTGGGGATTCACCCCAGCCGACAGATCTGTCAGGTAGCCGCGAATCCGCGCCTCGACCGCATCGATGATGTTTTCCTTGGCCAGCTCCTCCAGCAGTTGGGAGGCCCGCGCCCGGAGACCCACCAGGTTCCGGGTGCCGCTCTGGCGCTGCTGTTCGGCACGGAGCAGCTCCACCAGGATCCGTGTCTCTCGGCGTGCCAGCTCGTCCAGCGGATGGCGCCAGGCTGGCAGGTAGATGAGTTTGTACGGGTCCAAGTCCAGAGACCTGCCGTGCGCCGCCTCGATCTTCGTGGCGACACTGCCAAGCCTGCGGCTCAGCGTGACACCCCATCTCTGGGCGACTTCACCGAGCCGTTGATGGCCGACCCCGTGCAGCTGACGTCCGAGGCGGCCTTCCTCGGCGAGACTGTCGGCCAGCTTGTACGCCACATCGATGGTGCGGTTAGAGCCTTTGAGCGCGAGCGTGGCAGATCCGTACCTCGGCAGGACCGGGAAGCGGGAACTGGGATGAGCGAGGTAGAGCGCATCCGTGAGCGTCGTCTTTCCAGCGCCGTTGGCTCCGATCAGCACGCTGAAACGGCCGGGCAAGTGACAGACCATCTCGCCCTCCGTGCTCGCCCGGAACCCGCTCACCGCGATACGACTCAGGTGCACCATGCCCCCCATGGACAAGAAGTACGTCAGTAGTCATCATCGCCCCCGACACTGACAACACCCGCCTCTTTGCGCTCACTTGCAGTCTGAATGTGGGCCTGGGCGAAACCGGCCGTCAGGTGACCAGAACGACAAGAGTCGTATGACGGGAGACTGTCAGGTACGGATCTGTGGGAGCCCGAGGGTGAGATCCCCTCGGGCTCCCCGGCCTTCTGCGGTTGCGGTCAGACCTCGGCGAGGCGGTTGGAGAGGTCCAGGGCGATGGTGGCGACAGCGAGTGCGCTGCACAGGCCGGTCACCTCGTGGAGGGTGGGGCGGACCAGGCGCGGCCAGTTGTCGGGGGCGGCGGGCCAGGAGGCGAGGAGGACCTCGGTGGTGGCCAGGCCGAGGTGGGCGGTGACGTCCCAGCCCGCGCGGGAGGCGGGCTCCCAGTGCAGGCGGATACGGCCGAGCGGGAGTTCAGGGGTGCCCGCCGGGAACCAGGAGACGTCGAGCGGTCCCTCCGGGAGGGCGGAGACGCGCTGGACTAGTGCGCCGCGCACTCCCGGCGGCATGGGTCGCACGGCGAGGGCGTGCAGCGGGTGGGTGGTGGAAGGGTGGGGTCGCGGTGAGATCGGGGCCTCCTGGACGGGTCGGTACGGAGGGTCAGGCCCAGGCGAGGGCGTTGCGGATCGATGCCGGGAGGTAGCCCTCTTGGCCGTCCTCGGCGATGAACGCCATGCCGTTGCCCACGACGACGTCGGTGCCGAGGTAGTGCGCGAAGGGCCAGTCCGGGTTGACGGCCAGGCGGATCGGCAGGTCGGGGTCGATGTTTTGAAGTTGGCGGAGCAGGTGGCCGACGGTCAGGCAGTGGGGCACGGGGAACCTCCGGAAGCGAGGTGGGCGGGTGAGAAAGCGTGGTGATGGAGCGTCAGCGGGCTTCGAGGCCGGGCTGGTCGTGCAAGACGGGCTGCCGGGTGATTCAGCGGCTGGCGATGAGCGCTGTGAGGAACCCGGCCACGGCCTCGGAGGGAGTGTCGAGGCCGAACTCCTGGATCCAGGGCTCGGCGTCGGCGGGGAGGACCCGGACCTGCCAGACGATGCCGCGCCTTCAGGCGGTGGTGTCCTCGGGGAGCCAGCCGACGTAGACGCGGCCGTCCGGGCTGGTGCAGTGCACGTTGGCCTCCGGGGTGTCGACGATCGCCCAGCCGAGCCCGCCGAGCAGTTCGAGTACCGGGCTCGCGCAGTGGTCGCTGGAGAGCCAGGCGCGTTCCTCCACGGCGGGGCGGACGACGGCTGGCAGGAGGGTGCTGGAGGCGTTCACGAGTGGGCGGTCCCTTCGTTGACCTGCGGTTTTCCCGACGTCCGTACGTTGACATGCGGTGTGCCGAAGTGCGTAGTCGTTTCCGGGAAGGTGAGGTCTGCCGTGGGCGAACTGGCCGGCGAGGTGGGAGGAGGCCAGCGGGCCGGGGAATGGATCGGCGCGACCGGTTGTCGTAACCCGGTTGCGGCACAGGGCCGTACAGAGCAGAAGGGACAGGCCGTGGCGGAGTCGAGCAGACACTGGGGCGGTGCCGGGCTGGAGCGCAAGATCCGTGGCGCCGGGCGGCCGTGGACAGTGGGCGACATAGCGATGGTGGCCGACGGGCAGTGGGCCGTGGACACCCAGGCCCGGAGGCAGCGTGACGGGGAAGCCGTGGTGGAGCGTCGGATCGCGGATGGGCGGCGCGTCGAGCTGACGTTGGTGGAGCTGGCCCGCGCGATGGACTCCCGGTTCGGCGCGGCCCATCGCGACGAAGACTCCCGCTGACCGGTTACCGTCCGGGCCCGGTCGTGGCCAACGTGGGGCGGACAGTGGCCGACGGGGCGGGCTGGTCCGGTGGTTGGCCCAGGGCACGCGGCGCGTGCGCGGAGCGGGCGACAGCGGCCTGGGCCAGGCTGAGCGACGGTGCCCGGTCCGCGGTCACGGCGGCTTCGCGGGCCTCGATCACGTGGCTGATCGCCTGCAGGGCTATGCGGCTCTCGGTCTGCGCGACGCGCAGGTCCACCGCCGAGCTGGTGATCCGCTCCAGGTCGTAGAAGGCCGGCACATGGCCGGGCCGGGTGAGGGCGTGCAAGCGGTCCTGGTGGACGGCGACCGCGTTGTCCGAGACGACGAGGCTCGAACGGATATGCATCGCCGAGCGCAGTAGCGGGTCCTCGACAGGGCGGCGGACCGCGAGGTTCTCCAGCACGTCGATGGGGCGGCCCCAGGCTTTCTCGATCATGGCTGTGGCCTGATCGAGTGCGGTGGCGTCGGGCATGGCGGAACTCCCGGTATTCGGAGGTGCTGCTTCGGTCAGAGGTGACGTCTCGGAGGGGCCGGGGGTGGGAGTCAGCGGCTGTGCCGTGGGGCCGACGGGCTGGCCAGCGGCCTGGCCGCGGTTGCGTGTGCGAGGTTGCCCGACAGATTCTGTGCCGAAGTCGCGGTGCGATTGCGAGCGGCCATCACGCGGAGGTCGGCTGCTGTCTGCGGGGCGCGTGCGGCGCGGTGGACGGCCTGGGCGACAGCGGTGCGGCGCACGTCGAGTGGGGTCGGAGCACGAGAGATCTGAGGATCGGCGGTTTGGCCGACCGGGGCCAGCGTGACCAGGTGCTCCACCTTCCGGTTGATCTGGTGCCGCTCACGAATCGCCGGGGCTGAGTCCGACATGGCGGCTGCGGTCGCGGCGATCAGGTGAGTCGGGGTGCGGGCTGTGAAGACCGCTTCCGCGCGTGTGCCCCAACCCGGAGGACCGGCCCACGGCGTGACGGTTTCGTCGTCCCAGTCAGTGAGGCGGTTGTCGATCAGAACGCCTGCTTGTCCGTCGGGGGCGATGATCTCGACAGTGCCGCGCTCGGCCGCCCCGTCGCGGGTCCAGCCGGCATCGGTCAGCGGCCGGACGGCATCAGCCCAGTACAACGACGGGCTCGTCAAGAAGCGCCCGTTGCCTTCGGTGGCCTCGGCTTCGGCGTAGTCGCGGGCCAGAGCGCTGGTGAGCCCGGCGACGATCTCGGCCGGGGTGACGTGGTTGAAGATTGCCGTCCAGCGGGTGGCGGAGACGGCGTCCTCGGCGGCGGTGATCTTCCACAGTTCGAAGTCGTCGCCGAACCAGCCGATCCGTATTCGCTGGTCGGGCGAGGTGACGAGGAGCTGGCAGGGGCCCTCGTCGAGATAGTGGTGCGGCCAGTGACTGACAGGGGCGAAGCCAGCGTCCCCGGTCCCGTTGGAGCCGGCCAGGTACATGGGGCTGTCCGCCGGAGCGGCAGCGCTGCCAGGAAGCGTCGAGATTGCGGCGGGCGGCGCGGGCATGGGCGTTCGTCGTGGCCAGGCCGTCGAGCCGCCGCAGCACGATCGGCAGAAAAGGATCTCCCGAACCGCCGTGCGCGCTGTGGCGCTGGAGGTCCTCCAACGGGCGGCCGTACCGGTGCTCGACGAGGTGGCGGGTGTAGATCACGGTGGACATGGGCGCCTTCCTTCTGGGGATTTCAGCGGGAGCGAGAGGGCTTGGCAGTCGTGCCGGCGGGGGAACGCGGGTCGCGGGGTGGATGGTCGTCGCTCTGCGCCAAGGGGTCCTCGACACAGAACTCCTCGGCGACCAGGTGCACGCCGGGCCGCTTCGTCATGTCCTGGGGGTTCATTCAGCAGCGTCCATCCGGGCGAGCAGAGAGCGCACCAGAGTGGGCAGGCTGTCGGGGCCCTCACCGGTCCGGACATGATCGGTTGCCTCGGCGAGGACGTACGCGGCGTCTTCGAGCAGGCCGCTGGAGATCTCCATGCAGGCGTCGGTGATCCGGGAGGCGGCGAGCAGGGACCGCGAGAGCACCTCGACGTAGTCGCCGGGGCTGAGGTCGGCAGCCTCGGCGGCTGTGCGGATGGCGGCCAACTCCAGTGCGCTGAACGCGAAGTCGAACTCGTCGTCCTGGTCCGTCGGCGAGGGCGCGACGAAGGCCGGGTCCGGCGGCTCGGCGGGGATGCCGACGCGCGTGCAGATCTGGTCCACGGAGGCGGTCAGCTCGGCGAGAGACTCGGTGAGCCAGCCGAGCGCGGAAGCGTAGGACGCCAGGGTGAAAAGACCGGCAGGGGTGGAAGGCAGCGGCTCCTCGACGACGAACTCTTCGAGCCGGTCGTTCAGGTCGCGGACCACCCGCGGACCGGCGGACAGCGCGCCGAGGACGGGATGCAGGTAGGAGCGGCTGGCGGAGGTGGGGTACTCGGTCGTCAGGACCTCCGAGACGCTCCGCGCGGCGTCGGTGAGCAGCCCGGCCAGTTCGGCGCGGTCGAGGGACGCACGGTCGGTGGTCATCGCATGGAGGCCTTTCGGGAGGTGGCTGGGGCGGCGGGGCTGGCTGGCGCCGGTGCGGTGGCCGGGAGGGACGCCGTCGGGTCGATCGCGTGGGGGGATCGAGACCGGGCCGCCTGGACTCGTGCCTCGGCCGCCGCGTCGGTGCCCTCGTGCTGATTGAGGCCGGTGCGGTTGGTGCGGTGCTGGGCCGTGTGGTAGACCGCGTAGTCCTCCCGAGCACCGGCCGCGACGAGGTAGATCTCGCGTTTGTGGGTCGAGGTGGGCGGGGCCGGGCGGAACTGGATGACCATCCGGTAGGAGACGGCCGGGTCGACGTAGACCTTGTGGAAGCCCGCGAGGCGGCCGGTCAGCGGCAGGCAGTCGTCGCTGCCATGGACCAGGTTCTGCAGTTCCAGCAGTGCCAGGTCGCGGATCTCGTCGGGGAGTTGGCGCAGGTCCGCGATGGCGTCCGGGTGGGCGGCGAAGGCGAAGCGGGCGCGGCTCACATCGGCCTCCGGGGGTTCGGGCGCTTGGCCGTTCCTGCCGACGGCGCGTTGCCCGTGTCGAGGCCGGCTTTCGGGATCGCGGAGGCACCTGCTGAACGGGTGAGGGCGGCGCGGGTCAGCCGGGCGGCGGCCTCACCGCGGTAGTCCGGTGGCTGCGGCAGCGGACTGCCGCGGTGCTCCAGCCAGTGGCGGGCGGTGGCCTCGTCGGCGAAGGCGCCCTCGCGCATCGTGTACGTGTGGGCGTCGGGGTTCCCCTCTTCGAGGAAGACACGAATCGGTGCCTGAGCGGCGTTGGAGTCACGGGTCAACGTCCAGGTCTCGGACGGGGCGTAGTCCGAGGTCCAGCTGTCGAGGACCTTGTAGCGAGAGCCTGACTCCCGGATCTGCCGCTCGACCCAGAGGGTGAGATCGTCGGCGGGCTTCAGGAGGTCCCCCTTGGCCTGGGCGATCCGCTCGGGCGGGCAGCCGCGCTCGGTCAGCCAGTTCTGGGCGAACGGCAGGCTGGCGTGGTTCGCGGTCTCGAAGGTGAACGTGCGCTCGCGTAGGTCCCGCGTGATCTTGATGGCAACGAGCGCCGGATCACCGGGGACGCCCCAGGTCATCGACCTGTCGTGGGCGACGAGGTAGCTGTGCGTCTCCTCCGGGGTGGTGTGGTGCTCGGCCAGCACGGTCAGGTCTCCGGCCCAGATGCTGCTCTCGGCGAGTTCGGAGGCGGCGTCGGCAGGCTCGAAGTCGGCGAGGCGGAAGTCGGGTTCGGCGATCACTGGGTGGCTCCCGTCGGCTCGGGCGCCGGGGTGGCCAGCACGCGGTGGTTGGGCCGGGTCGGGCTCGTCGTGCAAGCGGCGAAGGGGCCGTCGGGGGCACGGAGATGAACCAGGGCCTGGTCGAGGTGGTCGCGGTGCCACGTCGAGGGACCGGAGAGGCCGGTTTCGGCGTCGGTGAGCTGCTGCCACGCGAGCCAGAGCGCGTGCAGCCGGGCAACGGCCTCGGGGTGCTCGTGCCACTGGTCGCACCACGGTCGGGTAGTGCTGATCTCCCGTCCGTAGACGGGAAGGAACAGGTAGTTCACCCAGTCGCTGAGCGCGGCCAGCTCGACGGCGTACGCTTCGCCGCCCAGGGCGAGGATGAACACCGAGGCCGGGGGGTCGGCCTTGTCGGCGCTGGCGGCACCTGCGGTGGAGGTGTCCGCGGTGGGCTGAGGGGTGGAGACGGGCTCGGAGCCGAGGCGGTCCAGGATGGCGCCGTGCTGGCGTACCTCCGCCATGGTCTTGGCGAGGGTGCTGGCGAGATCGTCGAGGTCGCTGTCGGGAACGCGGAACGGCTCGGGGGTGGCCTTGCTGGGGTCGGACATGGCGGATCCAAGGGAGTGAGCGAGCAGGGCGGGGGCGAAGTGCGGCGGGCTCTTCTGTAGGTCACGGCGGTGCTCCCTTCGCAGGTCGGCATGGGGAGGAGGATGCGGAGATTCCGCGATTTGGCGCGGCCGGGGAAACCGGGTAATGGGGCGCTACGGCGCGGTGCAGCGGGGGCAGCCTGGGAAGGGCGGTGTCAGCAACTGCACGGCTCGGGTGGCCTGTTGGGGGACCACGCCGTTGCCGAGTGCGGTGAGCTGAGCCGGTCGGCCGAGTCCCGGAGTGGCGGTCACCCAGCCGGGAGCCAGGCCCTGCATCCACTCCACGAAGTCGGCGCGCAGGCGTCCGGCAGCGTCGGTGGGCGACGGCGCGGGGCGGGTGAGGTTCTCCCACCGGGCGATGGCGGAGGCGTACGCTCCCCATCGCCCGTCGGTCCCTCCGCTTCCGGGGCAGCCTCCGCCCAGAGCGGCAGGACCACCGCCGACAGGGGCGGGCGCCAGCCCTTGCCCGGACGGCGGCCCGGGGTGCCGGTGTCGCTCGCCCTCGAGGTGGGCAGCAGCGACGCTGCCGCACTCGGCAGCGTCATGTCCCCGTTGCCGTGCCGCTGGTTCGGCGAGCCCTTGATCCCGTCCGACGCCTTCGGCGTGGGCAGCAGCCACTCCACCTCGTCGGCCAGGTTCGGGCCGTGGCCGCCGCTCTTCCTCTTCGACGGATGCTGGGAGCCGCCGTTCTTGCCGATGTTGCTCGTCGGGGTCTTGAGCAGGGTGCTCGGCGGGCCAGGCGGCGAGGAAGGTGCGCTCGCGACGATGGGGGGCTCCGACGTCGGAGGCACGAAGCACGAGCCACCTCGCGTCGTACCGGAGATCGGCCAGGGAGCCGAGTACGGCACCAAGTGCCCGCACAGAAGGCTGGGTTGGGTCGTCTCCCAGACACCACGGGCAGAATTCCACGTCGCCAGGGGAACCGGCGGGCGAGGTGAGGAGACCTCGGACATTCTCGATCACCACCAAACAGGGGCGGAGGGCTTCGACCGCACGGGCGACGTGCAGCCACAGCCCCGAGCGGGTGTGGGGGTTGAGTCCGGCCCGGCGGCCGGCGACGGAGACGTCTTTGACAAGGGAAGCCGGCCGTCAGGACACACACCCGCGGCACATCGGCCCAGTTGACGGCGGTGATGTCCCCCAGATTGGGCACGCCGGGCCAGTGCCGGGCCAGGATGCGCGCTGCGTCGGGGTTGATCTCGGCGTGCCAGGCCACGGTGCCGCCGAGCGCGCCCTGGACCCCGAGGTCCAGACCGCCGTAACCCGAGCAGAGCGAGCCGATCAACGGCATTCGCGCGGTGGTGGTCTCCATGTCACCGGCCACGTGCGAATCGGTCGGAGGAGGATGCCACCGCCGTGGTGACGCCGGGAGGCGGCGACCCCAGAGCGGGCGCGGTGGTCGCGGACCGGCTGCGGGCAGTCTGGAGCCGATCGGACGGGGAAGAGATCGTTGCCGATGCGGAGTGTAGGGAGTTGGACCCGTCGTGCACGGCTGCGTCGGCAGTGGCGAGTGCTTCCTCTATCACCAGTACGGCTGCCTCCCGGGCAGCGCTGGCGTCGGGCTGGTCGCGCAGACCGTCGGTCTGGTTCAGGAAGGCGAGTTGGTGGGCCACTGCTCCCAGAGCGGAAGCCACTTCGCCCGCGGGTTCGACGGCGGCGGCGAAGTTGGTGATCACCCGAGCGGTGTGGGACGCCTGGCGCTGGTCGGCGGCACGGAAGCGGACCTCGTCGCCCAGATCGGTGAACGGCTTTCCGAGTTCGGAGATCTGGCGTGCGACGGCGACGACATCAGGCGAGCGGTGGGGGCCTCCCGGCATCGCCAGCTTGCCGCGCTGGGTGTCGAAGGCAGAGGCCGTGGCGCGCAGGGCCAAAGCGTCGGAGATGACGGTGTTGTCCACGGGGCGTTCCAGAGGTGAGGTGGGACTGGGGCTGTGATGAGGGCGAGTCAGCCGTGGGTGCGCGAGGAAGATCGTGCTGCTGACGGCGTGACGGCAGCGCCTGGGCGTTCCGGCGGCCGTGCGGCCGGTCGCGGAGTGCTGCGGGCGAGGGCGGCATGGACTCGCGCCGTCGGCGCTTCCTCGGTCGGCGGCGCGAGCGGCGTCGGCGAGGAGTGGCCATTCGCGGCTTGCCAGCGAGTACGAACGTCATCGAGCGGGCCAAGCGCGTGCAGCGCATGGCTGATGAGCCGACCCGGGGCCAAGGACTCGTTCTCGGCCAGCGCGCGGATGGCGCGGGCGGAGGCAGCGGCCGTGCGGGTAACGGAGGAGCGCATGACCTGTTCGCCGAGCCACTCGGCGCTGCCGGGGCCGACGCCGTCGCAGATGGCGGTGAGCTGTTCGGTGGTCAGCGTGCCGTCGGCGAGCAGACCGCGCCGTTGGGCTTCCCACAGCACGGTGATCCGGTCGATGGGCTCGCCGCGGTGGTGCAGTGCGCCCAGGCAGCGGTAGAGCTGGCCGTGGGCGGGGCCGGCGAAGTCGCTCGGTCGCAGCAAGCCGACGACCTGGTCCATCGCCTTCGGCCGCTCGACCAGGACCGCCAGCAGGAACTGCTCGTCCTCGGCGACTTGGTCCGCCCGTACCGGCGGCGATGCGACGGGAGCCGTGCAGGGCGGCGGGGCCGGGGCGACCGGGCACAGTTCGGCCCCCCAGCGGCGCGCGAGGTCCCCGAGCACCCCGGCCAGGACGTCCGCATAGTGCAGCGCTCCCTCCACCTCGCCTTGGAGGGCGTCAGCGCGGGCTGCCTGGTGGAGGCGGATCGCATGCTCGGTCACGCTGCGGTGGATCGCTCCCTCCAGCACCATCCGGCCGTACACCGGGGCGTGCTCGGGGCGCGGACAGGCCGAGATCAGGGTGTGGGCGTATGCCGCGGTCAGCCCCCGGACGTGGTGGCTGGCCTCGTCGACCGCGTCGGTCACCCAGGACAGCGGCACCGGTTCCTTGGTCGCCACGGCCGGGTGGCCCTCGGTCCGTAGCTTGCGTAGGGCGGCGAACAGCGCCTTGTGGAGAGGCCGGTAGAAGTGATCCGGTGCGAGCCAGTCGAGGTGCGCGAGCTGGCCGGGGTCGAGCAGCACCGAGCCGAGCACAGCCTGCTCGGCACTCAGCAGCGGGTTCATCGCTGCCGCCCGGAGCGGGGAGTCGGCGGATCGTCCTGCTGCGAGCGGAGATCGGCGACGGCCTGGTCGGCGGCGGTCATCGCGGCGGCGAAGCGGTCCAACTCGCCGGCGAACGTCGGGTCGGTGGCGAGGATCGAGCCGGAACCGGTGACCAGCCACCACTGGCCGCCGCGTCGGACGACCGGTGATCGGGCGAGGCGTTCGGACCGCGTCAGAAGGGAGGATGGAGTGCGAGAGGACACGAGCCCGGCGCCGAGCGAGAGCACCTTGAGCTTCGGGGCGCTCATGCCGACAGCCCGAAATCGTCGCGGCCCAGGGACTTGGCGATGGCCCGCTCCGTGATGGCCTTCGTCGCGCGGGCCGAGGCCGGACCAACCACCTTGGCGGCGGGCTCCTTATACCAGGGCCGCAGGTCGAGCATCGCCACCCGGATGCCGGTGGCGAGCAGCAGCGCCTTCCCCTTGGGGAGCGCGCGGATTGCGTCGGGGGGCAGGATCCGCTCGGTGCGCATGCTCACTGAGGTGGACTTGCCGCCGTCGCTGGTCGACACGGATGTGGTCTGAACGTCGTGGTCACCGACCTGCCTGCTGAGACGGTCGGCGAAGTCGGCGTCGTCGATGCCGCTTCCGATGATCTTGATGGTGGCGGCGGACCAGAGTGCGTCCATGCCCGCCTCGCCCCAGCACCGCTGGCCCTGCCGGTAGGACTGCAGGATCGTCATCGGGATCACACCCCGTGAGCCCAGGTGGCTGTACAGGTCCGGGAGATCGGAGATCTTGCACACGTTGGCGGCCTCGTCGAGGACGCACAGGGCAGGCGGGTCGAGCCGCCCACCGGAGCGCTCGGCGACGACCACGGCCGCGCGCATCACCGCGTCGGCCGCTGCGGCGATGATCGCCGATGCCGAGCCGCCGCCGTCCTTGCTGAGCAGGTACAACGTGTCGCGGGAGGTGGCGAACGCGGAGGGCTTGAACTCGGGAAGGTGCTTGCTGGGGGTGACCCAGGCGGCGACGTCCGGGTCGAGCAGGCAACTCGCGTACTGCCGCGCGGTCTCGTAGATGCCGTCCCGCGTTTCCGTGGCCCCGCTGACCGTGCCCTGGAGCTGGGCGGCGACCGCGTCGTGGCCGGCATCGGTGAGCAGGTCCACCGGAGTGCGGTCAGCAGGGGAGGCGAGCCAGGCCAGGACATCGGTGATCGGGCGCCGATGGCTGGCGGCGGCCAGGAAAAGCGCGCCCAGCGTGTTGCTCGCGGCGGTGGACCAGAAGTCGGCGCCGCTGGATTCGTCGACGCTGGCGGCGACGAAATGCCCGGCAAGGCGTTTCGCCCCGGCCAGGTCGCGGGCGTCGGCCAGGATGTCCCACCACATCTCGCGCGGGTGGTGGGCGATCTGCTGCGGGTCGAGCGTCCAGATCGTGCCGACCTTGGCTCGGGCGTCCACTGTCGCGGTGAAGGCGTCGTTCGCCGCCTTGTTCGAGGTCAGCAGCACCGGGCCGGGAGCGGCGAGGATCGCGGGGATCGCCAGCCCGGACGTCTTGCCGGAGCGCGGGGCCATGATCGCGACGATCACGTCCTCCCAGGAGGCGCGGACCTCGGCTCGGCCCGGGGAGTGCGTGCCGAGGAGGATCCCGCGGTCGGCGGGAGTGACCTCTTTCTGTTTGAGATCGGACAGGCTCGGTCGCAGGCTCTTCGCCTTTGCGGTGATCTCCTTGTCCATCAGCGGGGCGAGATCTTGCTTGCGGGCGAGGCCGTTCTTCGCGCTGCCGCGCAGCCGCAGCCACAGGACCAGGCCGGTGACGGTGAGGCAGGCGGAGAGCAGTCCGGGGACGAGTCGCGCGCCGACCAGCAGGGCGGTGGAGCTCAGGTGCGGCCACAGCACGTCGGGGTGCATCAGCGCGTCGGTGGCCTTGAATGGTGCCCAAGGGCCGGTGCCGACAAGAGCGTTGGTGAGGTTGCCGGTCAGCCAGGCGAGGGAGCCGAAGGCGATGGCGGTGCCGAGGACGCCGAACAGGAGGTAGAGAAGCGCGTCGGAGCCGGTGGTGGTCGAGGGTGCGCTGGTACGCGGGGCGGGCATGGCGGATCCAGGGAGGGAGAGCGGACAAGGCGGGGCGGGGCGCGCGGCGCTCTTCTGCTGGTCATCGGGGCAGCTCCTGCTCCGGGAAGGGGGTCGGTGGTCGAGATCATCGGGTGCGCGGCGACCGGGGCGGTGGGGCGCTGGCAGGCGGTTCGGACGTCGCGCCAGCGGAGGGCGCGGTCCGCTGGACGGCGGCGTGCGGGAAGAAGAAGCGGGCGGCTCGCTGCCGGTCCGCTTCCGGGTTCTGGACGGCGGACGGTTGGGTATCCGCGACCGCGTCGTCGCCGAGAACGTCCCTGCGTAGCTCCCTGGTCCGTAGGGCAGGTACCTGCGGCGGGGGTACGGCTGTACCGTCTCCCGGAGACGGAGTTCCGAGTGCCGAAGACGCCTTGGCCTTGTCCGCTGCGGGCGACGTGGCGAGAGCCGCGTTTCGGGCGTCGGGCGTGGCGGGGGACTGCGTCTGAGCCTCGGCGCGGTCCTGCTGCGAGTAGCCGACACGGTGCAATTCGTGTCCCGCTCCGATGAGTTCAGACTGCGCTGCGCTGACGAACTCCGCAGCGAAGCCGAACCGGTCGGCGAGCGCATACGCCTCGTCGTCGAGGTCGGTGATCTGTTCGCCTGCCGTTTCCAGCGCTTCCCGGAGGCGTTCCAGGACGCCGTGCTCGGGATGAAGGAGGTGATCGACCGCCTGCGCAAGGCCGGCACCGTTCTCGGCGGCCCTGATCTGGTCGGTCAGCCGCAGGACTTCGGCTCCGGCGGTGTAGAGCCCGAGCGGGTGGGCGGGGGTGGTCAACCGGCTCGTGACGAGGTCGGGGTCCAGGTCGACGCTGTACCGGGCGGCGCGGAGCATCTCGGCTGCGTGGGAGGCCATGGCGACGCGCTGAGTCTGCGGTGTGGTGGTCGCCAGGCGGTGGCGTCGGCCGTACCAGTCCTCGATCTGCTGGAAACCGGCGTGCTTGAGGAGCGTGGCGGACAGGTCGTCGCTGGCGCCTTTCGCCGAGACGCTGCCGCTGGGCTCGATGTTGATGGTGATGTAGGGGGCAGGCACGTGGGTCTCCTGGGCGCGGGGCGTTGGGCGTGGGGCCGGGGGCAGGTGGCCGAGTTCGGTGGCGATGCGGTGGCACTCGGTCTGCAGGTGGAAGGCGTCGCGGTAGGCGTGGTGGACGCCGCCGTCCTCGCGGGCGAGGGTGGCCACGACGTGCACCAGGCGGGCCTGGTTGCGCACGGCGATCCACCGGCAGGCGTCCGGATCGCCCTCCGGGGCGATGCCGGTGGCCGCCACCACCCGGCGGGCCACCTCGGCCCACTGCGAGTCGGTCAGGTCGGGGTGCCGGGGATCGGAGCGGACCGAGCAGACCCACACCGGCCGCTCGGGCGCTCGGGCCCCGAGGCGCTCGACGGGTGCGTCGAGGGCGTGGGCCAGGTACGCCAGCGCGTTGGGCTGGGCGAGCATCTCGATCGGGGCGCCGTGGCCGTCCCCCGCGATCAGGCGGGGGTTGGTGTGGTTGCCGCGCTCGCCCGGCCCGTACAGATACTCAAGCAGGCTGACGGTGTGGCTGGCGCGCTGCAGGTGGGCGATCACGGCGTCTACCTCGAAGGGGAGTGGTGAACGGGAGCCGGGGTGGCCGGGCCGTCGGGGAGAGAGGATCTGCGGAATCCGCGATTTGGCCCGGCCGGAGATGGGTGATAGACGCCTGAGGTCACAGCGGCTCGTCGAGGCCTTGGGAGAAGGCGAAGTCCGCGCAGGCGGAGCGCGCGAAGTACGCGTCGTTGTGCAGCCGGGCCCAGCGGCCGTCCTGTCGGATGACGGTGGCGACGATGTCGAGCCCGTCGGTCGTGTTACGCAGGGCCGCCCACCGGCAGGCCGCCGGGTCGTCGTCCGGCTCGATGCCGGTGACGTCGAGGATCTCGTGCGTCAGCTCGAACCAGTCGTCGTCATCGAGTTCCTGGCCGGAGGTGTTGCGGATCGCGCAGTGCCAGGTGAGCCGCTGATACGCGCTGTGTCCGGTCCGCGGTTTCCGCAAAGCCAGGGGCTCGTCGAGCAGCCGAGCCAGGTACGGCAGGACGATGGCGTCCTGGGCGGTCAACTCAGGCGACCAGGCCGTGAGCAGGTAGGGGGCGAAGCCAGGCTCGCTGCGGTGGAGGTCGGCGAGCAGATCGGTGGTGCTCTCGATGCGCCGCACATCGCAACGCAGGAGGTATTCGGGCATGGGGTATCCGCATCACTGGCAGGGAGAGAGATCCGGTGCCCCGCCGAAGCGGGGCACCGGGCGTCAAAAGTGGGGGTTCTCCGTGGGCCGGTCGGCTCCGGTGGCCGCCTCGAGCAGCTCGGTCAGGTCGCCGGGCTCGGAGGAGCGTTGATCAATCCACCAGCCGGCGCGGGTGATCGCGCGAGCCGCCTCCTCGATCTCCTCCCACTCCGCCTCGCTGGTCTCGCCTTCGAGGACCAGAGCGGTGTACGCGTCAGCCAGGACCTGATGGCGGCAGCGCACGCCCCAGGCGACGGCGCGCTCGCGGCCTTCGAGGGGCGGCATTCGGTACTGTTCCGACCAGGCTTCGGACTCGGCCTGCTCTGCGGCGCGCTTGGCCTCCAGCCATGCGGACTTGTCCTGCTCGTCGCCCTCCTTCGCGGCCGGCCAACAGTCGGTGCACTCCTGCTTGGCGAGCCACTCGGCGAACCCCGCGCGACGGTCGGCCGCCCGGTCGGACAGGTCTCGCTCAGCCTGGTGCCCACAGGAATGGGTGATCTGCCAAATGGTCTTCAAGGCCATGGGAACTGCTCCTTACGGGAGTTGGGTCAGCGGTTGCGGGAGAACGCGATGCGCGGGTCCACCGGGCGGGCCGCCGGGCCGGAAGCGGCGGGCGCGGCAACCGGCGCCTTACCCGGCAGGCCGGCGCGGGCGGGACTGGCGGCGAGCGCGGCGGCGCTGATGGGGAACTTGTGAGTGGTGAAGCCCTGGCTGCGCTGGTGGCGCGCTGCCGTCGTGTGCGCGAGTGAGCGGCGCGCGGCTATGTCTTGGGCGAGAAGGGGCTGCACCGCCACCTGGAGGTCGGATCGGTGCATCGCCTGCGTGGCGGTGGCGACCTTGCCGAGTGCCTCGCTGCGGTCGGTGGTGATGGGCAGCGTGTAGATGTCCAGGCTCGGGTTATGCCGCCAGCCGTGCTCTTCCAGGAGGAGTCGGCCGCCGAGAGCGGAGGAACCGTCGGCGGTGGCGGCGACCACGCCGAGCTGCGGATGCTCGGCGAACGCGACGTCCGGCTCAACGCGCGGGGGCCGGTCACGGGCGGGCGCTGGTCCGGAGGCCAGCGAGGGGTCGAACGCGGCGTCCACGTCAACCCGGTAGCCGGCCTTGCGCAGCAGCGCGACGGCCCGGGTAGCGCGGCCCTGCCCATCACGCTGCTGGTTGGCCAGCGCGTACAGGCTGGGGTGGTCGGGGACGGGGTGGAAGTCGAATCCCTTCAACATCCAGGCACTTGCGGCCAGATGCTTCGGGTTGGAGGCGACTATGCCGAAGTCGGGGTGGCGGCCGACCGCGACGTCGGGAAGCAGGTCGTGCTCGGGGGTGGGCATGGCGGATCCATCCGGTGCGCGCAGAGGAAGAGGGGCGGTCGAGGGCGGGGATGGTTCTGCTGGTGCGGGACACGGCGGGCTCCAAGCTGGGCAGCGGTCAGCGACCGGGTGCGGATGAGGGTCGGGCGGGAGGCGGGGAGGGACGTACCGCTGAAGCTGACGGCAGCGCGGCTGGGGTCGTGCGCCGTGCGGTCGGCGAGACCGCGAGAGCGGCGGCGACTCGGGGCGCCGCCGGTTCCTCCGGGGCGACCCGGTCCACTCGGGCCCGGACCCTGTCGGGGTGGCCGGTGTGCCGGTCGGCCAGCTCGCCGCGCATGGACCGAATCTCCAACGCGTAGGAGTCGAGCTTCTTGGTGATGTAACGCAGCCGGTTCGCGTAGTGGGGATCGGCGGGTTCGCCCAGGCCCTCCCACCAGTCGGCCGTCGTGTTGAGGGACTCCACGACGCGCTGGAGAACACCGTCACCGGGAGCGGTCAGCTCGCTCAGTGCGGCGACGGCCTCGCTTGTATGTGCCGCCGACCGGATGGACTGGGTCAGGTGGCCGATCCGGTCGCCGAGGCTGAGCCCGTGATCGCCAGGGGACGGCAGGCTGGGGTCGAGCAGGTCGGGATCGCACGAGACGTCGAAGCCCTCCGCCTGAAGCATGTCGAAGGCCCGGGTCACCATCTGCCGCTGCTCGACCAGTTCGGTCATGGCGGAGGGCAGTCGGTGGAAGCGCTCGCGGAACAGCACGACGGGGACGAAGCCCCCACGGTGGAGCACCGCGTCGGCAGCGCTCTCCTGGGCAGGTCGCCACAGTTCCGGTCGGGGCGGCACGCCGAGCTGATCCAGGCGCGTGTCGATAGCAGCGAGCAGGCAGGGGATGCTGCCGCCATGCCGGGCGTGAGGACCGTCGGGCTCCGAGTCGTAGATCACTTCGTGGAGCGTGGAGTCGTCGGGATGCCCGCGCGTCACCAACCAGCTCTCCGGATACCCGGGCGGGTGGTCGGTAGGCGGTTCCTGCGGCGGAGAGATGATCAGGGCGCTGCCGTCGGTAAGTTCGGCGTGGACGATGTAGTCGCTGAGGCCGTACTCGACAGTGCAGGCCAGGCCGCGTTGCCGAAGCGGCGTGGTCAAGTGGCCGTACGGGTGCTCATGCTCCGACGTGCCGGCGGCGGCTTCCTGGACGAAGGATTCGCTGGTGCGCGCAGTGATGCGTGTGCCCTCGCGTTGGAGCATGACCAGGGTCTGATCGGGGCGCATGGGGGCTTCTCCATGGTCGGCCGTCCCCAGCGGTCGACGGCGGGAAGCCGCAGCCGCGCGGGGGCCGGTGGGGGTAGTGGTGTTCGTTGAGGATCCGGTGATCGGGCGGTTTGGCCTCGCCGGAAGTTGGCGCTAGAGCTGTCAGCGCGAGCGGCGCGCGGCAGGGGGGTCCGGCGTTGCCGAGGCCGACGGCGAAGTGGCAGAGGCACCGCGCTGGCCGGAGGCGGATCGGGCCAGGGCCGCCTGGACGCGCCCGGTGTGTGCAGACAGGTCGACGCCGATCCGGTCGCTCAGGTGATCGGCAGCCCTGGCCAACGCCGCCCCGCTGTAGCGGAGTTCGTCGGCGTAGTGCCAGCCTTCGGAGTTGCGGATCTCGCGGGCTCGTTCCTCGTAGAGCTCCCGCGACCCGGGCATGGACCCCTCCATGAGCGCGATGACCTGATCCCACTCGCGGCGGATCTCGCCTGCTCGCTCCAGGACGGAGTCGATTCCCCGAAGGCGCAGCAGGTCGGCGCTGATCGGGCCGTCAAGATAGTCGGCCGGTTGCACGGCGGCCCGGACGCCAGCGAGGACTTCGGGGCCGTGGGTCAGGAAGGTCTCGACGTGTTCCCAGGCGGCGGTGTCCCGGGCCAGCTTGCCGTCGGTGTAGCCGGCTTCATCGACGGGCCAGCCGTCCTCGTCGCAGTACGAGTCGGAGACCGCGTCCCACTGGTCCGAAGCCTGCGTGATGCCGTCGGCGGCGGAGGCCAGGGCCTGGACGCGCGTCCGCCATGTCGCCCGCTCGCCGGCATCTTGCGGCTGGCGGTCAGGGGTGGCGGCGGAGTCGGGGGAGGTGGGCATGGTCGTTCCTCGTTTCTGTACGGGCGCCTCACCGGGAACGCGGCAGCGAGCGCGTGACGGATGGTGGGACCGGAGCAGGAGCGTCGCTCTGCTGGCCGGGGGAAGTCCCCCGAGTCGACGCCGCTGGCGAGAGGCGGGCCGCTGTTGCTTGGTGCGGCCGGGAGCAGATCTCGTGGTCGACGTTCTCCGGGACGAGATGCAGCTCCTCGCCGAGGTCGGTCAGCCGGGAGGCGATGGCGTCCAACTCGGACGCGCTGCTTCGGGCACCGTGGGTGCGACACCACTCGGAGGCGGTTTCGAGCATCTGATGCAGGCGGGCCACCGCGCCGGAGTCCTCCGTAACGGCCTGGTGGAAAAGGTCGGTGAACTCCTCGGTTCGGGCTGTGGCGAGACAGTCGTTCCAGTCAGTGGCCGGTGCGCCGCTGTCCGGACTCGCGGCCGGGCCGGTCGTTGGGTGGCGCTGGAGCGGCGCTGCGTCCTCGACCGCACCGAGACCAGGGACGAGCCCGGACCGGGAACCCGCGACCCCACGGGGGCTCACTGCCGCGCCTCCTTGTGTCGCGTAGGAACTGAGGAATCGTCAGTTGAGGTGAACTCGGCGCTTTTTGCATGCATCCGGGCGTCCGTATCGAACAGCTCATGCTCGGTCGGATGCAGGATGTGCTGGGTGATGAAGCTCCGACCTGCGACTTTCCACAGGCCCCGGCCCTTGGTCAGGGCGGACACGGCCTGGGTTTCGACACCGGTCAGGCCGAGCAGCGACGCGGCGGCGGCGAGCTGGTCGGGCTCCTGGCGGTAGATGATGCGGGTGGAGCAGTCGGCGAGTAGGCCCTCGGCCAGCACCCGGCCGCGTGAGCCGGCGTCGCCCGCGCTCAGCAGATCGCTGAGGCGGTGGATGACCATTAGGTTGGCGATGCCGAGCCCTCGGCTGAGCTTCCACTGGCTCTGCATGCGCTCCAGCAGGCCGACGTGCCTCATCACGCGCCATGCCTCGTCGTAGATCACCCAGCGCCGGCCGCCGTCCGGATCGGCGAGCGCGGACTCCATCCAGGCGCTCGCGCAGGTCATAGCCAGGACCAGCGCGGTGTCGTCGCCCGAGCCGCCGAGGCGGGAGAGGTCGATGGACAGCATCGGGGTGGTCGGGTCGAAGGCCACGGTCGAGGGCGCGTCGAACATGCCGCTCAAGTCGCCGTGGACCAGACGGCGCAGGGCATGCGCGAGGTCCTGCGAGGCGGCACCCATGCGCCCGGCCTGGTCGCCGAGAGCCCGGTCGAGGAGCTCGGGCGAGCCGAGCGTGTGCGCGATCTCGCCGAGCAGGGGCACGGTGCCCCTTGCCTCGGCTTCGGTGACGACCAGGTCCAGCGCGAGATCGAGGGCCGTGTGTTCCATCGGCTGGAGATCGCGCTTCAGCACGGTGCGCGCGAGGCCGGCCAGGAGCAGGAGACGGCGCTTGCGGACCTCGGTCGACCAGTCGTCCTCGCTCACCGCGGCGGGCCGGGCCGGAGCATCCAGGGGGTTCAGCCTGCCCGGGAGCCCCGGCCCCAGCGCGATGCTGTAGCCGCCGAGAGCCTGCGCGACGGCCGTCCACTCACCCTTGGGGTCGCAGGGCACGTAGACCCGGTAACCGTGGGCGATCGCCCGGGTGGCGATGGACTTGGCCAGCGCGGACTTGCCCATGCCGATGATCCCGGCCAGGACCGCGTTGGGGTTGGTGAAGCCCTCGATCCGGCCGCTGCTGTACAGCGAGAACGGGTCGTAGCAGAACGCGGCCTCCGCGTGGACATCGCGGCCGATGAAGATGCCCTCCGCGCCCAGGCCGCCCTCGGCGAGGAACGGGTAGGCCGCGGACACGGTGGCGGTGGTCATCCGGTGGGCGGGCAGGCTGAGCTTGCAGCCGCGTGCCGAGGAGGAGCCGGGGCGTCCGGACGGCGGATAGGTCGGCCGCAGCTCCGGGTCGAGGGCCTCCTCGTCGCGGCGCTTGGGCGGGGCTCCGGCGAGGCGGGCCTGGCGTCGGGCCTCGGCGAAACCGGCGCGGGCGGCGCGTTGCTCGGCGCGTGATGCCTTGTGGGGGATGAACAGGTGGGAGGCGCTGGCGCGGGTGCGGGGCATGAACGGTTCTCCAGACGGATGGCAGGGTCAGTGGCGGATCAGGCCGGTGAATGGAGCGTGGAGGTCGGCCGGGGTGGTGCGGCGGCGGACCAGGTGCGCGGTGCGCTGGTGGCGCTGGCAGATGGTCAGCTCCGGTGCGCCTTCTGGCAGGCCGGCCTGGCACGCTTCGCGGTCGAGGACCTCGCCGGAGCCGGGTCGGGGGGCCGCGTGGTAGGCGGCGTGGACGTGGTCGGCGGCCTGCCAGATCCGGGTGCGGGCGGCGCTGAGCTGGTCGCCTACGATCGGCACGAGCCGGCCTGTGCGGGCGGCGTGGGCGTCGAGCAGGCCGTGCAGCGAGACGAGGTGGGCGTGCAGGGCGTCCAACTCGGCGCGGGTGGTGACGAGGGGACCGCCTGGCACGTTGAGCGCGCGGTGGAAGTCGAGCGCGGCGGTGGCGAAGGGCACGAAGTCCTGCGCGGTCGGGCTGGCGGTGCGGGACATGGGGGTGCTCTTTCGGAAGGGAGGAGGACCGGCATCAGGCGGCGAGGGCGAGCGGCATGGCGGCGGCGGTGAACGCTTCGGCCTGCTGCCAGGCGAGCGGCCTGAGGTCGAGCTGGGCGCCGACCGCCGCGGTCTCCACGACCGCGCAGGCGGAACGAAGCTCCTTCTCGGAGTCGGCCGAGACGGTCAGCAGGCCGGTCAGGGCGACATCCGCGTGGCCCGCGATGAGCTGGCGCTCACGGGACTTGATGTCCTGGTACTCGATGGAGTCCGCCTCGGAGTCGACCTGGCCGCGCCGCGCACGCTCGGCGGCGTCCGCGATCACGCTGGCCTTCTTGCGCTGGACATCGCGCAGGGCGGCGTCCAGCCCCTTCGGCTCGTACGACAGCGACAGGGTCCGCCGCACCCCGGCGGTGAACAGCAGCTGGTGCAGGAAGCCCGCCGACGTCTCGGTGCGGGGCCAGTTCTCCACCCAGTACGTCGAGTGGACGGCGGAGTCGGTCGCGATGTGGTCCGACTTCTCGACGACCACGACCGGGCCGGCAGCGGCGGGGTCAGCCTCGGGACGTCCGGAGGAGGACCAACGGTCCAGCGCGGCAAGGGCCTTGGGGTCGTATGCCGTTCGCACGACTGCCGCGATCTCGTGGGCGGTGAGCCAGCCGGTGGGGTTGAGCCCGGCGGTGCGCGCGGCCTGGTCGAAGGTCGAGGTCAACTGTGCCAGGACGCTGAAGGATCCGGCCAGACCGCCTCCGGCCTGGTTGATCAGGCGCCTGGCGGCCTTGGCGTCCAGCGAGATGGCGACGTACGCCTCGTGCGGAGCCGCAGCCGGGCCCGCATTCTGGATCAGCTCGCTGTAGACCTGGCCAGCCACCGGGGCATCGGGCTGGCCGTGCTCCTCCCAGTACCGGCGCAGCGCGTCGCCAGAGTCCGGCACGGTGCGCTCGATCACCTGGACCCGGGCGACCTGACCGGTGCGGGCCAACGCGGCGAGGGCACGCCCCCAGCCGTTGACGTTGGCGTTTTGGGTGCCCGGGTCGAGCAGCGCGTAGGCGCGGGAGGACACCTTGACGACGGCAGTCAACGTGCCGGTGTGGGGGTTGTGGACCGCCCCGTACCGGCGGTCGGGCGCGGTGACCACGCGCAGGCTGGCTGCGGTGCCGGGCAGGTGGAGGAGTCCTTCGCGGATCGGGCGGCGGGAGGGCCGGGCGAGCCAGATCAGCTGGCCCCGCATCCGGCGGAGCGCGTACCGGGTGACGATCGGAGCCCAGTCGGCCAAGGCTCGGCCTCGGTAGCGGACGAAGACGAGCAGGGCGATGGCGGCCCAAGCGGGGATGAGTTCGAGAGCGCCGACCACACCACGGGCGAGGATCACGGCGAGCAGGAGCAGGCCGGTGAGGCTCACGACGATCAGCTGCGGCGCGGTCAGGCCGAGCAGGATGCCGCGCCTGCTGCGGTGCGGGAACTTCACGGTGGCCGTGCTGGCTTCGGCCTGGGGGTTGTCAGACATGGCGGTTCCAGACAGTGGGAGTGGGCGGGAAGGGGCGGAAGGCGCGGCGCTCTTCTGGAGGGCATCGCAGGACTCCGTCTCGGGTGGTCGGAGGGAAGGGGGGCGGGCTGGAGGGACGCAGCCCGCCCCTGGGGGGTGGTGGGTCAGGACCCGGACGGCGGCTGGTTGGGGTAGACCCAGTTCGTCGGAGTCGGGGAGCCGGTCGCCGACGGACCGGTGGAGAGCGGCGGCGGTGCGGCGGGACCGCTGGGCGACACGGCACCTGCGCGGGTCAAGCTGCTGCCCGGAGTCGACGCACCAGCGGGCTGGGCGGCGGAGGGAGCAACCCCCTCAGAGCCTCCTGCTTCGGTGTCGGCAGGCCGCGTGATCAGCGCAGGGATGCCGGGGCGCTGGATCAGCGCGCGGCCCTTGTCGCCGGAGGCGTTCGGGTCCTCGCCGTACCGGAAAGTGGTCCGCGGCTTCGGGGGGCCGGCGTCGATGCCCTCCTTGCTCAGGTTGCCGCCGGTGGGGTTGATGCCGGAGGCGACACCGTCGCTGCCCGCGCCGGGGACCCGGCTCGGCCCCTGCGGAGCAGGAGTGCCGGTGCTGGCCTGCAGCGCGAGGCTGCCCGCGGTCTTCGCGGCCCCTGCGGCGACCGCCATGCCGGCGACGCCGGTACGGTGCAGGTCGTCGTGTCCGCCGCCGTCACTCGCCCAGTGGACGAACTTGTAGGTGGCGTAGGGGCAGAGGAGGACTAGAACCATCACGACGATGCCGGCCATTGCGTCGGACAGGGCGGCCATTCCGTCCTTGGCGTCGGACTTGCCCATGGCCGAGACGCCGATCAGGAAGACCACGGTCATCAGCAGTTTTGACACGACGAGGGTGGCGGTGGCTTCGGTCCAGCCCCTCCGCCAGCGTTTGGCGACCTCCCAGCCGCCGCCGGATCCGGCGAAGACCGCGAGGGCGACCATGATCAGGACGCCGACCTTGCGGGCGACCATCACGCCCCAGTACATGAAGGCGCCGATCGCGCAGCCGAGGGCGACCAGGGCTGGGACGCCCCAGCCGAGGCCGTACATCGGCCCCAACTCGTTGACCTTGATGACGCGGCGGATCGCGTCGTCCACGGAGCTGTTGGCTGCTTGGAACAGGCCGTCGGACAGGGCGTCGACCACCGTGATGGCCACGGAGGTGAAGGCGACGGCGCAGAAGGAGAAGAGGACGCCGGTCATCGTGCCGATCGCTGCTTGAGCGAGGGCGCGTTCGTCGCGTCGCCAGGCCGCGAACATCAACTGGATGCAGAACGTGCCGACGGTCAGGGCGAGGCCGATGGGCAACAGCAGCTCGTAGTTGTCCCGGAACCATCCGGCGTTGAGATCGATGGCGGTGGTTTCGTTGACGGCCTTGGCGGCGAGGTCGGCCGCGCTGGCGGCCAGCTCACCCGCAGACTTCGCGATCCACGCCCCGATGCCGTCGGTGACGGACCCAGCGGGGTTGGTGGCGAAGTCGACAGCGCCGCAGACCTTGTCCATCAGCGGAAAGTCGCAGACTCCCATGGCGATACCTCCTTTCTGGGGCTGAGGTCAGGGCGCGACGGCCGACAGGACACCGGCCAGGGCGCAGGGCTGGGAGGGGCGGCACTGGACCGCGAGGGTGGTGACGCGGTTCTCGGCGCCGCCGTGCGGCGAGCCGTTCCAGGCGATCGACTGTTTGCCGGAAACCGTCACGGCGTAGACGTACGCGGTGGTGATCGCCCCGGGGTCCGCCTGGAGGGCCTGGGTGAACGAGTCGGGGAAGTGCGCCTCGTTCACGATGGCGGTGGCGAACTGGCCGTTGGCGGCCATCTCCTTCCACAGCACGGGCGAGGGGACGAGTGCGTCGACCGAGGCGGTGTCGGCGTACTTGGGCTCGCTGGTCAGCCACTTGTGCAGGGCGGCCAGCAGCTCGTGCTGGGAGTAGGCGCGGGTGTCGTACGACCACAGCGCTGCGGCTGCGGCCTTACCGAAGGTGATCGGGTCGTGCGTGGACGGGGGAACGGGCAGGTCTCCGCGGCTGTCGTGCGGAGGTGACGAAGCGGAAGCAGGAGTGGTCGGGGAGGACGAGGAAGCCGAACTCACGTGCGGCGTAGGAGCCTTGGATGAGCTCCTGCCGTCGCGGGTGAGGTAGGCGGCCAGGGCAGCGAGGACGACGAGCACCACCAGGACAGCAGTGCCGAGCAGCGCCCGGCGGCGCACGCGAGATGCGCCGCCGGGGTTCGTGGATCGGGGAGCCATCAGTGGACCTGCGTCCCCAGCGTGCTGAAGAACGCCACCACACCGTTCGCGGCACCCAGCAGGAGGGCCGCGCCGGCACTGACCAGCACGCCCTTCTTGCCGTTGGCCTCGGCCTGGTGGCCGCCGGAGTGGTGGCCCCAGGCCCACACACCCGCGCTGACGGCGAGCGCGCCGACCACGGCGACGATTCCGAAGAGGTTGATCGAGCCCATCACCTGCTTGAGGACCGCCAAGCCCGGCAGCCCGCCCCCGTTCGGCTTGATCCCGGGGTCGTAGGCGAGCTGGACGACCTTGTCGGCGAGATACATGATTGTGAACTCCAGTTCGATTTAGTGCACGCCAAAGCCCGAGGGGGCCAACGTCGGTGCAGGAAGGGGGAGGGAGAGAAGAGCCGGTCAGACGACTCGGCGGGCCGCGAGAATCCGCGGCTTCCAGGACGCGAGGGTCGCGAGGCGGACCACGTCGCCGCTGTGCGGAGCGTTCACGATCAAGCCCTGGCCGACGACCATCCCGACATGTTCCGGGACTTCGGCAGTCCCCCCGGTGAAGACGAGATCACCTGGCCGGAGAGCGTCGACCGATACCGGCTTGCCCTCCTTGACCTGCGTGTACGTCGTCCGCGAGAGCGCGACCCCGGCGGCCTTGTACGACTGCTGCATCAGGGAGGAGCAGTCGCAGCGGCCCATGGGGTCGCTCCCGTGGGAGTCCGTGCAGCTCCCGCCCCACTGGTACGGGGTGCCGAGTTGGCCGAGCGCCCAGCGGATCGCCGTCTGGACCTTGGGGGGAGCGTCAGCCGGAACCTTGTATCCGGCCGGCACCGCGCCGGGCGGGATGGTTCCGAAGTCGGTGCCGTCCCCGCCTGCCATACAGCCGCCCCCGGTACTCGGCGGAGCACTGGCCGTGCTGTCCGGGCCGGATGGCGAGGGGCTCGGCGACGTGCCGCCAGCCTTCGACAACAGCGGCTCGATCGCCTGCTGCAAGGCAGTGGCCAGGGGCTCCCACTTCGCGTATGCCTCGGGGAAGCCGGACTTCTGCACCGCCTGGGCGGCCTGGGCGACGGACAGGGAGTGCCAGCCCGAGACCTTCTCCAAGGCCTCGTAGAACATCGTCGAGGCGTGCACCGGGTCGAGGACCTCGTTCGCGGTGCCCCAGCCCTGCGACGGACGCTGCTGGAACAAGCCCAGCGAATCGCGGTCGCCATAGGTCAGATTCCGCAGGCCGCTCTCCTGCAGGGCTGTCGCCAGGGCCACGATCTGGCCCCGGACGGGGATGTTCATCGCAACGCCGGTGGCTTGGATGGTCTTGGCGTTGGGGATCTGCTCGGCCGGGTCGTCCAGGCCCGGCACGGAGACCGTGCCCTTGCCGCCGCCGTCCAGGATCGCCTTCACCTGAGCGGCAACGGCTGAGGTATCCACAGCCTGGGTACCGCCGGTCGAGCAGGAAGCCGAAGCAGTCCCGGCCCCGATGGCGAGGATAGGAACGGCCAGCAGAAGCGGTCCAGAGGCGAAGAGACCGACGACTGCTCCGGTGGTTTTCTTCACGGACGCCGCCGTTCGCTGGGGCGGACAGCCCGGCCGGGCAACGGCGTTGGGTCAGGGCGTGGGCGTGTCAGGGCGTGCTGCATCGCAGCGGCTCCTCGCGGTTCGTAGGAGGCGCGGTGCCGACTTCTCGTGCAAAGCCGTCGGCACCGCGCCGATGTGAATCCGCCTCTCAGGGCGGGCCCGGCCCAGGGGAGTTGGTAGCTCCCGGACGCCGGAATCAGGTCATGCGCGGCAGCCAGCCGCGCTCGTAATCTCAGACGGTGCACGGGTCTCCATACGGCTTCGGGAACGGGGGGCAACGTGCCTCCCGACCCACGTTTTTGGACGCGGAAACACGGATTAGCACAGGTCAGCTGGGGTGGAGCTGGGCTCCGCCTCGGTGACGTGCCGAGACAGTAGACCGGGATTCCGGCCGCACCAAACGAACGCCGAACCCAGGCTCGAAGCACGGCACAGGCTCGTTAGGTACGGCCGGAAATCGCGGCTAACCTCCGGCGCACCCCCGCTCCGAACGGCCGCTGTTGGCCGCCGTCCGGAGCTGGCCCAGTCCCGTCGTGCCCTGAAAGAGGCCCTGCGCATGAGCTACACGCTGCACCGAGGCGACGCCCTCACCGTGCTGAAGACCCTCCCGGACGAGAGCGTCAACGCCGTCATCACCGATCCCCCGTACAACTCCGGCGGACGCACCAGCTCGGACCGCACCGGCCGTACCGCCCGTGCCAAGTACGTCACGGCCGGATCGGCGCACGACCTGCAGAACTTCCCCGGCGAGAACCGCGACCAGCGGAGCTATCGAAGCTGGCTGACCGAGCTGCTCACCGAGGCGTACCGGGCCGCTACCGAGCACTCCGTCGCCATGGTCTTCTCCGACTGGCGCCAGGAGCCGACCACCAGCGACGCCCTGCAGATGGCGGGCTGGACCTGGAGCGGCACGATCCCCTGGATCAAGCCCGCCAGCCGGCCCCGCAAGGGCGGGTTCAAGCAGGCGGCAGAGTTCATCGTCTGGGGCGTCAAGGGCAGCCTCGAAAAGGACCGGGACCTCTACCTGCCCGGCCACTTCATCGCCTCCCAGCCCCGCAAGGACCGTGTCCACATCACCCAGAAGCCGGTCGAGATCATGCAGCAGATCGTGCAGATCTGCCCCGAAGGTGGCACCGTCCTGGATCCCTTCACCGGCAGCGGCTCCACAGGCGTCGCCGCCTTGCGCGAGGGCCGGCAGTTTGTAGGGGTCGAGCTGTCCTCGCATTACGCCGATGTCGCTGAACAGCGGCTGCGAGGCGCGCTGACCCAGGAGGACTTCGAGCTCGCTGGGCCTGAAGAGTGAGAACGGGGTGCCCCGGAACACGGAAGAGGGCGGTTGCACCACCGGAGACAGGTGGTGCAACCGCCCTTCACTGTACGGAGGGTCAGGCTCCCTCGGCGCTCCGCCGAATGAGTTCACCGGCCCGCGCGAGATCCGCGTGCGATCCGATCCGTACCTCGACGCCGTCACGGATACCGAGACACCCCAGCCCGCGGACGTCACGCGAGAAACCGTCGTGCAGCTCGACCGTGTCCGGGTCCAGCTTGAGGTTGACCACGAGTAGCCGGTTGCGTGTCTGAACGCGCACCGTAGCGACGTTCTTGATCCGGCGGTATGCGATGTAGTGGAGCTGTGCCTCCTTCTGCACGCCACCATGTGACAGGAGCACGTCGTCGAGATCCGCGTAAAGGTCCTTCAAGTCCCGTGGTGCCTCATCAAGGTACTGCTGGACCGACTTCGGGAACGCTGTGTCGGCGGGACGGGGCGGGGACGGCGCCTTTCCTCGGGCGGGAGTCGTGGTGCCGGCGACAGACGCTACGAGTTGCAGCGACAGTACGTCTCCGAAGAGCCGGTAGGTCACCAGGTCGATCCGGCGACCGATCATCTCGATCGCAACCAGGTCATGGTGGCTGTAGTCCCCTGCGATACAGACGATCCGTGGATTACTCCAGTCGACCGACTGAGCCGCATGGATGCCGAGTCTTTCCCTGGTCAGACTTTCGAACTCGTGATGGTGATCGTGGAGCCAAGAAAGATATGAAAGCGCCTGATTGGTGACATTCTGGTCGCGGGAACGCTTGTACTCGACAATGACCGGCGTCCCGTTCTCGTCCAGCCCGAGTGAGTCGACCCGGCCTCGATGTCGGAGGCCCGTCGAGTACTCCGATGCGAGGAACCGGATCCCGAGCATCCCCTCCATGTTCTGCTCGATCAATGTCTGCAACTGCCGCTCCAGAGCCACCACCGCTCCCGGGATCTCGGACGCCTGTCCCTCCGTGATGCGGAACAGCTTCAGATCGTTCACCGACTCCCCCGTTCGCGTTGGTCCCGATCGATCAATCGATCTCGGTGTGTGGGTATTCCGACCAGGGCCCCACGTCCCGGTCGGGCGACAGGTTGAGGTTCGAGGCGCGAAGGCGGTGCGCGTTGGGAGTGCGTCCCGCTGCGGCAGCTGGACGTCGGGATTGTCCGCCCTGGAGCGTTCCTCCCGGCCCGCGGCTGTGGTGCTTGGGGGCGGAATAACCTGTCAGCAGTAGTTACGCAGTCCCCGCTCCTCGTGCCACACGCGTCCCTTATGCTTGGCCCCGAAGAATGCACCAGGACGTTCACGCGAAGTCAGGGGGCTCCGTACACCTCCACAGCTCGTACGAGCACCGACAGCTGTATGCAGGGCAGGCGGAACACCGAGGTCAACGGCCTCTGAATCTTGCTTTGACCAGCCCCTGTGTGATGTCCTGGTGCTCGTTTATGTCGTTGTGACGGAGGTCGGACTGTGGCTGGCCACTACGGTGTGCCTCTCGAGCGGAGCAATCCACTGAAGCTCGACCCGCACGAGAACAGCTGCGACCCGGAGGACTTCGGGAAGTGGCTGAAAACCTTCGGCAGGAGCAAGAGGCTCGCTGTTGATCTCTTCTCCGGAGCGGGCGGCCTGAGCTACGGCCTTCAGCAGGCCGGGTGGACGCTTGCCGCTGCAGTCGACTTCGACCAACGAGCGTTGGAAACGCATCGTGCGAACTTCCCCGGTCTGAGCCTCCATATGGACCTCGGGGACCCGGCCAACCGCAGGGAACTCCTCAAGCTTCTCGAACCGGCCGACATCGATCTGGTCGCCGGCGGGCCTCCGTGCCAGCCCTTCAGCAGAGCCGGTCGTAACAAGATCCGTGATCTCGTGGCCAACCACAACCGGGACCCGGAAGATCACCGTAAGAAGTTGTGGCGCTCCTACCTGGACGTCGTCAAGGAGATCGGGCCGAGGGTCGTCCTCATGGAGAACGTCCCGGACATGGGGCTCGGTGACGACTTCTCCGTGATCCGCACGATCGAGGAGGAGCTGGAGGAGCTTCACTACGCCACCCAGGTCAGGCTCGTCGATGCCTGGAGCTACGGAGTCCCGCAGCACCGTAAGCGGCTCATACTGCTCGCGAGAAAGGACGTCGACCGGTTCGAGTGGCGCGCCGCGCAGCCTGGCTGGACGACGCTACGGGATGCCATCGGTGACCTCCCGGAACTCGAAGTCGAGCCGCTGAAGCGGGTCGGGGAACGTGAGATGGCCTACAACGAGCCCTCCGACATCTCGCCCTTTGCCAAGGAGATGCGTGAAGGAGCACCGGAGGGTCTGGTCTGGGACCACATGACCCGGAGGGTACGGCAGGACGACCACAGGATCTTCGCCGTAATGGACTCGACCACGCTGTACTCGGAGCTGCACGAGAAGCTCAAGCCGGAGGAACGGCAGTTCCAGCGATACAAGGCCGACCAGTACACCGACAAGTACAACAAGCTGTCCTGGAACGAACTCAGCCGGACGATCACTGCTCACATCGCCAAGGACGGCTACTGGTACATCCATCCCGAGCAACTGCGTACGCTCACGGTGCGTGAGGCAGCTCGCATCCAGACCTTCCCTGACGGCTTCCGTTTTGCGGGTACCCGAAGCGACGCGTTCCGCCAGATCGGGAACGCGGTGCCGCCCATGCTGGGTAAGGCAGCGGCGGAGGTTCTCAAGCCGATCAGGGGGGCGAAGCCTCCTGCGGGTGGTGGGCTCAACCCTCACTGGCAGCAGGTCCGTCAGGCACTCACCAAGTGGGCGCTTGAGCGGCGCGAGGTGAACGACTGGTACGAGTTCCCTGGTGCGGAGCCCGTGTCGTTCCATGCTGCTGTGGCGGCTGTGATCTCTGGAACGAGGATGAAGCCGGAGGAGCGGGCAGCCCTGATGTCGACTGTGCGGCGGTCCAAGCAGCTCACGGCGACGGGCTTCCAGAAGCTGGTCGCCGCGGCCCCCAACGCTGTCGTACGAGGTCGCATCGACCGCCTGGAACCGCTGGTGGACCAGCCTGCCGCCTGGAAGTCGAACAACCGGTTCGAGGTCCCCGGCAAGCTCGCCATGAAGCCCGCCGAGGAGTCGCTGTACAGGTTGCTGATCGGCGACGACCTGATGTTGGTGGGGCAGGGCACGATCCGCGTCGCGGCCCGGATGAACGGCGTCAGGACAGATCACGAGAACCGCCTCAGCGAGGGCAGGGTCAATCTCGTGAAGCTTCTGGGCGCGGGGGAGCATGCTCCTCTTCGCATGGCTGCGATCCGGCTGATCGGCTCGGAGCTCTGTCGTGAGCAGCAGACGATCTGCGCGGAGTGTCCGCTCGCCACCTTCTGCCCCCGCCAGGAGGAGACGCCGACGATCTTCTGAGCTCGTGCCGTCACACGGGATCGGAGGGAAGCGGGGGAGCGGTGGTACCTGCGCGGGTTGCCTCTGCCACCCGCTGCGCCGCAGCCTCGGAGTCCTTTCGGATCTCGCACTCCCAGACCCGGATCACCTTCCAACCCGACTCCCGGGCTGCCTGGTTGTTGCGTCGGTCGCGGGCCTGGTTCGTATGGATCTTCTCCGTCCAGCGTGACGCGTTCGGGCCGCGGAACTCACGAGCCCCGTGCTCCGGGCAGCCATGCCAGAAGCATCCGTCGACGAACACGGCCAAGTGGTGCTTTGGCAAGACGAAGTCTGCGGTGCAACGGGGCGCCACCCGTCGCTGCAGGCGGAACCGGAAGCCGAGTCGGTGCAGGGCACGGCGGAGCGCCACCTCCGGGGCCGTGTCACGCGCACGCCGACCCTTCAGGTGCTCGCCCTTCTCTGTCCTCACCCAGCGTCCGTCGGCTCCGTCACCATGAGAGGGCGGCCGGCTTCCGCCTCGCTGCTCCCTGTGGCCGTCATCCGTGGCCGGATCGCCGAGGGGCGCAGATGACGGGCCAGGCACCTTGGACGGGGAAGTCACTGAGTACTCGCACTTCCGGCCGGGGTGAATCCCAGCCGTAGCGCCTCGCTGCGCACGTGCAGCAGCTGTGCCACCTGGGTTTCCGAAACCGACTCGTTCACGTTCAGTCGCCGTCCCACCACCTGGAGCAGCTGACGCTGCCATGGTTCCAGGCTACGCGTGGCCCTCGCCCACTGCTCGATGTCCGCCCACTCCTCCAGCGAGACCCGGGAGACGGCCTCGCGGGCCACCGTGGTGCCGGCTTCGTCGGCATCGCCGGCGGGGCGGTCCTCCACAGGAAGATCCAGTAGCTCGGCCTCCAGAGCGCGGGGTATCGACCACCTCACCCGGGACACGGCGTCCCAGCATGCCGGCTGCTTTGCCCACTCGCCGACGTGTGTGCCTCGCAGTGGGTTGGTCACGGCGGCCATGACCCTTGGACAGAGGTCGTCGATAGCATCCATGAGGGCCTCGGACACCTGCTGCCTACGCCAGATCTCGTCGAGGTCGATACGCTTTCCCGCGGCCAGGGAGAGACGTGCCACCGTGTACGTCGTGATGGCGCTCTTGTAACTGCCCGCGTCGTGCCCACGGGCGATGGTGTCCGCAGTCCTGAAGAGGATGGCCTTCGCGATGGTCCGCTGGCAGTACGCCGTGTCCACCTGGACAGGGTGCCTGCGGAGGTTGATCATGAACTCGTTGAAGTTCTTCTGAGCCCCCCGGCTCACCAGAAACGGCAACTGGTCCCAGGAGTGGGCGTATTTCGCCAGGTCCGCCTTGGTGAACTTCTGTCTCGTGGGCCAGAGCGTCCTGAACCGCTTCTGGCCCGCAGCGCTCAACTGGGCCAGTTCGTCTGCGTACTGGCCACGCGCCCGTTCATAGAACCAGTGCGTCTCGTGACCGCTGCCGTCCGCGGCAGGAGCCCAGAGGGAACGAGTGATCCTCTGCACGTCGACGTGGAACTCGTGGTTGGAGCTGAAGTCGACCAGGGTCACCTTGTTCTGGGTGTTCGAGTACTCGGAGATCCTAGGGACGATCTCCATCAGTCTCTCGGGTGAGACCACCGTGAGCTTCATCTGAACCCGCACGTTTGCCAGGTCGGCTTTGTCCCGCTTCTTTGCATGGTGGAGCGAGGCTGTGGTCTGGCCGCCGTTCACGATCTGCAGTCCGTGAATCCTGGAGATCCCGAGGTGCTGGCCGTCTGCTCCTTCGGCGAACTCCACCTCGGAGGCCGTGGCCGTGATGCCGTTGTTGTAGGCGAGGAAGCGGCCAGGCGAATGCAGCAGCGACTCCCGGATTCCCTTGTTGACCGCACCTCTTGTCTGTAGGAAGGAACGGACGTTGAGTTCGAGCAGTCGCGTGCCGTGCTCCGCATAGAGGTCGGCGAGCCTGTCGCCGGGCAGCACGGTGAGTGCCACGGAGTGGTCCGCCTCCGTACTCGGTGCGGACAGGCAGGGGAGGGGCGGGTCGAACGAGACGACGATGGGCTCGCTCAGGGTGCCGGACGTCTCGTGCCGGTGCAGCCTGGGCAGGTCCCATATCTCGTGGACGACCGGGATGCCCTCGAACTCGGTGGGGCCTGGTGCTGTCGACGTGCTGACGCCGTTGCTGAGCAAGAAGAGGCGGATCTGGGTGACGTCGGTGAGTGACTTCTCCACCGCGTCACACATGTCGTAGACGTCCGACGACTCGTCGATGTGCTGACGCAGTCCGTTCTGGCAGCGACGCAGAAACGTCAGAAGCCGCTTGAAGCGTGACTCGGCCTGCGCCTTGGTGAGCTTGTCCTCCAGCGTCGACAGCCGGAAGTCGGTGATGAAGAGATCAAGCCTGCCGGAGTCGTCGCCCGCGCCGTAGCCGTGTACCTCCAGACCGTGGGACCGGTGGTAGGCGGTGTACGTGTTGGAGACGACACCCGCCTCCTCGAGCTCTTCGAGTACTCGGGTCGTGAACGCCTCTGGAGTGGTTGTGCGTTCGGCCTCAGCGGTCGCCAGGACGTCGCCTACGAGCTGGCGGGCGTACGTGCCCTGGTCGAGCTCACTCATTCTTTCCCCTGATCAGATCGCCCACTTCGGTGTCGCTGAGGCGGTACTGGTCGAGCCCCGAGAGCGCCAGACTGTAGGTGCAGTCGCTTATCCCGGGGGCCAGTTCGGATTCGACGATCCTGGGAAATCCGTCACGCACCTCCCAGAACCGCACGTCACGAGGCGTGTAGCGCGGCTCGTCGTACAGCTCCCGCTGGCCTGGCAGGTAGCCGGCCTGGATCAGCAGTCCGTCGAAGCGGGCTCGTGCGCCTGGGCTGGCGAGTTGGTTCCGCACCTGGTCGACGAGCGCGTTGAGACTCTGCCCGAGCCCTCCGCGCCTTTCGTCGAGCGTGACGAGCGCCAGCAGCAGCGAGGGCGTCCCTGCGTCGTCGAGCTGCCTCTCGCTGGCGATGCGCACGGTTCCGGCGTTCCTGGCGGCGGTCGTCTTGACCTCGAGAGCCACGTACGGGCACTGGAAGTCCTGGTTGGAGCCGGTGGGACCAGTCCAGGCCGCAACCGCCTCCGACTGCGGAAGTGAAGTCACCATGTGTTCCCTGAGCACCAGGACCTCGCCGAAGAGGCCGCGCCGAGCCTCCGTCCCGAGACCGTCGCGGCCCACCGAACGCAGAAGGGTCTGCCAGTGACCGAACCTGCTGACAACCGCGGTGAGAGCCTCAAGAGTGGTCGGTTCGTCCTTCGCTGTCGCGGCGATGTCCGCAACGAGCGGGGTGAAGACCTCCCGCAGATCGTCCGCAGTGAGGACCACCTGCAGCTCGTACTGGTGGCGCGATAGGGACGTCAAAGACAACTCGAGGCCGGCCGTCTGCGGAAGTCGCCCCAGGGAACGGACCACACCCTCAGCGGCAGTGGCCTCCGCCTGGAATACCAGCATCCGTCGAAGCCCAGGGTGGGAGACGGACAGGAAGATGTCATGAGGCGATCTCGAGTGGATGCGACGCATGGACCGACCCGGTGTGGCCTGGGGCGCGTCTTCCAGCTCGATCCAGTCGCTCTCGGTGATCGTCACTCGTCCTCCTCCTCGCCGTAGGTCTCGATGTCCTCCTTGATCCAGATGTCGTTGACCACGTACTCGGTCTTCTCCTGGTGACGCGAGCGGGGAAAGCTCACCGCGAAGCCGACCAGCGGCGTTTTGGGATCCAGATCGCCGTAGGTCGGCGGCTGCACGGGATAGATCAGCAGCAGAGGCTGGTCGGGGCGCCTCTGGTACCGGATCTGGGGGCCGGCTGGCACCTTCGGGTCCCTGGGCTCGCCCTTGCTGGTGGTCGTTCCCTCAGCCGCCTTCTTGGTCCTAGCGAGTGCGATGTCGTACTGCTCCTTATCCAGGTCCAGGCTCTCGTCGGTCGGGCTCAGCACCCGACGGATCGTGTACCGACCCTCGCTCTCAGGATCGTTCAGTGGCTTACGCGTGACCATTCCGACGGCGTGCCCGGAAACGGTCACGGGGGCTTCCGCAGGCTTCTTGCCCACGAGCCTCACCGTCCAGCTCCCCAGTTCCCCCACCGCCGCGCACTTGCGGATGTACTCGGCGATGAACGCCGGCCGCACCCTCTGCGCCGCACGATCAGGCTGGTAGGCAGCGAAGAACCCGGAAACGATCTCCTCCGGCGGAACGTCCCGCCAGACCACACTGTCGCCAGGCGACTCCACCTTGGGGCTTGAGACGACGTCCAGCCTGCTCGCAAATGTTTTCAGCGTCTCGAAGTTCTGGTCCACGGCCTTCTTCGACAGATTGAAGAGCACGGTCTCGGGACCTTCGGCCGAATAGCTGAGCAGGACCTTCGTGCCGTTCCGCATCTTGTTGGCAGCTGTGACTCCCAGGCCCAGCGACGATGCCTTGACCTTGAGCCCGAACCGGCGGGGGGTGAGGCGGAGGGCTGCCATCTCCTCCACCTCGCGGCGTAGTTCGTCAGTCGCCGCCGTGATCTCCACGTATGCCCTCTTGAGGGATGCGGTGGTGTACAGGCGGCAGAGGTCCTCGTAACCGGGGCGGTATCCGAACCATCGGCCCATCTGGAGCAGGGTGTCGTAGGTCTTCGAGGCGCGGAGGTAGTAGCTGACCGTGAGCCCTTCGAGGGTCAGCCCTCGGGAGAGCTTCTCACCCCCGACGGCGATGACCGACAGCCCTGTCCTGCGGTGCTCGTAGTAGTCGAGAGCGTCCCTGGCCGCTCCGTTCACGGCCTTGACCTCGATCTTCCGCAGCGCGGGCAGGATGTGCGGGGCGACCTCGTCCCAGGTGAGACGGGACGCCTCGTCCGCGGTGAAGTAGCGGGTGGTGGGAACGTAGTCCTTCTCCCACAGATCCCGGAACTCCTCCATCCGTGTGCTTGCCGCGCTTCCGTGGCGGTCGCGGAGACTGTCCTTGATGAGCCGGAGGAAGTCGTCGATCTGTGTGCGGACGATGCTCTGGACAGCTGTGAACCGCGTGACGTGGACCAGCATCGAGTTGTGGTCGGTCAGCTGACCGCGCGCACGGCGCGCAGCGCAGGAGAGGACGAACGAGTGGATCGCCTTCCTCAACGAGGCAGGCAGCGTGTCTGCCGGCTCGTGAACGGACTTGTGCTTGCCCGGGATCCAGCCGTCGGCGTCGTTCACCTCGTGTACCAGGGGCAGCGGCTCGACGTTGTCCTCCTCCACGTCGTCCGTCCGGAGACCGAAGACCCGCTCGGGCCCGAGGTAGTTCGAGGGAGCGCGCAGGGTGCGGATGAAGCCTTCGGGAAAGAGGTCCGGTCCGTACTCCTTGTGGTTCGCGTCCGGGTCTATGTAGATGTTCGCGTACGGAGTTGCGGTGTAACCGACGTACGAGGCCTTGTCGAAGCTGTTCACAAGCCTGCGCACAGCGGCGTTGATCTTCGAGGGGTCGGTGTCGGCATCCTTGGACGTGTTGATCGAAGCGTTGTCCGCCTCGTCATCGATCACGAACAGCGGTGCGTTGCGGACGATGTCCCTACCGGTCTCGGGATCGTGCTCCCCGTGGGTGCTCGTGACCCACTCGCGAAGATTGTCGATGATCTTGCGATGCTTCTTGATCACGAGCACGACGGGGAAGCTGCCGATGGGCAGGTTTGCCTTGGCTGCGGTCCTGCGGTCGAAGTCGCCCTTCTCGGAGCTGTTGGTCAGTGAGGCGCTGGGAAGTTGCTTGGCGTGTGACATGGCGCCGGCACCGATCCGTCGGCGACTGGCGCCCGCCTCGTCGGAACGCATCAGGTGCTGGGAGTCGAACCCGAGAAGGCCCTCGTCCACCCGCAGCTGGGTCTGGCTGCGGAGGTCGTTGTGGATGCCGGCCAGGATGACGATCAGCCGGTAGCCGGCGTCCACCGCCTTGGCCGCGAGACCGATGTAGTGACCGGTCTTTCCCGACTGGACCTGCCCGATCACAAGGCCGGATCGGCGCCATGAGCCCTCACGCTGCGGGTCCTCCAGCTCACCGAGGACCTCGTCGGTGCTCTCGTCGAGGCGCCACACCACCCGGCGGGGCATGTTGCGGACATCCTCGAGATAGAGCCGGTACCGATCCCAGAAGTCCCAGCTCCGGTCGTTCTTCGCGTCCGGCAACCAGGCCCTGTGTCCGATGTCGTCGTGCAGGCCGGACGAGGTCTCCTGGTAGACGGCGACCATTTCCTGGAGGTCCTTCGTGAACTGGTCGCGGTCCAGGACCTTGCCCTGGGCAGCCATCATTCCCATGACCGCGTTCACGGCGAGAGTCACTTCCTCCGGCGACGCCTGGCGGTCCACAGGCAACATGGCGAGGGCGACGCGGCGAGCCACGGCGAAGGTGTCGTCGGGGGTGTTACTCACGAACTGCCTCCGGAGCGTTCGAACTTGATGTGGCAAGAGTAGGGGTGCTCACTGACAACCAGGTGTCAGTCGTTCCAGAAACCCTTCATCTGGTCGAAGGGCGGCATGACCCGGATCCTGTCCCGGGCCGCACTGGGCGAGCGTCCCTGGGTGACGAGCGACCTGTAGACCTGCTCGGCGACCTGCACAGCCTCCGGAGGGGCCATGGCGGCGCCCCCGAAAGGCACTGGGTCGTCCTCGGAGTCCGTCTCGTGCAGGGCGCGCAGCGCGGTGACGGGCACGGTCTCCTCCAACAGGCGGACCAGCGCCTTCACCTCCGGTGCCGAGTCGCGACCGGACTGCAGCAACTCCCGTACGAGCGGGTGGCTTCGGTTGATCCTGCAGCTGACCTGTCCGTTCTCCCGCTTGACGGTCCAGGCGTATAGGAGCGGATCACCGTGCGTCCGAGCGGACACGCGCCCACGGTGCCGGAGCACCTCAGCTGCTCGCGTGCGTGCCTGCACCGCGATTCGACGCAGGTGCCGCCGGAGACCAACAGGGGGCACAACACTCGCCTTGCGAACGTCGACTCCCCAGTCGGTGTCCGTCTCAACCGGAATGTCGACAGCAATGCGTGCCAGGTTGAACCGCTCCTCCCGGCGCATGCCGGGGAGTCCCAACCAGTCTCCGGCAAGGATCAGACGGTCGCGGCGGTAGACGTAGAACCCCTGTTGCCCGAGCCACCCGGCGGGTCCGGCGGCACGGTGGTAGGCGTGTTCCGAAAGGCGCTGAGCGCTGGGAAGCACGAACGCCTCCACTCTGACGCTGTCCTCTCCAAGCGGCAGGTGTTCAACTGGCAGGCGCTGCAGGGAAGGGTGTGTGACCAGGAACGGATCCCACGGTTCGACCGGGGTTCCGGAAACGCGTATGGCCCGCCTGCCCGAACCGGTGAGGAACCGGGCGAAAACCATTCCCAGGTGGGACTCGGTCCGCTCGGCCTCAGCGTAGAACTGCTGTTGCACCTTCTCGTCGGCCTCTTCCACCTCCTGGGAGTGGAACCCTCTGAGACGTTGCCAGATCACGATGGTGCCCTTGGCGGCACCGCCACGGAGACGGTCGATGACGGCTGTCGTCTCCGTGTCCGCGCCGCGGCGCAGCAACCACCTGCCGGACGCCTCGACGACGTCCAGGTCCCAGGATCGTACGCTCCATTCGCCGCCGACAGAGCTGGCGACCGTGAGCTGCCGTGCCTGGGAGAACGAGGCAGACTTGAGGCCCACCCCGAACCTGCCGAGGTCGGTGCTCGTACGAACGGTCTGAGGGCCGCGCGCGGCCACCGTCATGGCGGTCACGAGCTGTTCGCTGGTCATCCCCTCGCCGTCGTCGACCACGGCTATCCAGGATTTCCATCCGGCCCAGGTGAACTCCACGTCAATGCGCCGCGCCTTGGCGGAGATGCTGTTGTCCACCAGGTCGGCGACTGCTGCTTCCAGTGAGTAGCCGAGAGAGCTCAGCGAGGCGACCATGCCTGCCGGATCGGGTGCAGCGACTTCGTAGTCCTCGTACTTCGCACTCATTCTTCGTGCCATGCCCCCGTCGGCCAGAGGTTGTGTATGTGGCCGTCCGATGTCACAAAGACCGTGAAGGACGCTGGCCCCGTAAGAGTCTGCCTCCCCCCGCATCCCCCATCGCCGCGAGCGGGGATGCCCCACCCTGGATCCATGGTAGTTGAAGGCTTGTGTACGCCGAGGCGCGGAGCAGGGATGTTTTCGCTGCGCAGAGAGTTCCGAGTTCGCGCTCCCCGGACCCTTGACGGCTGGTGCGGTCCTGTCGTTGGGGGGATGGGGCCAGGCCGCTGGTGTCTGCTCATCCGGCTTCGCGCTCCGGCTCCGTCGACGGCTCCGAGCGGAAGCGGGGACGCCAACGGTCCGTGGACACACCGATCGTGTCCAGGTGCACCTGGCGACGCCCAACGGGGAATGACCTCTTGATCACCTTGAAATGCTCTCCCTCACCTGGTAGATCCGGCCTCACCAGGATGTCCACTAGGGCCTCGAGGCCGGGTGGCGTTCCCAGTGCCTGTACGTATCGCAGAGAGGTGGCGTGCATCTCCGGCACGGGAAGGGGGCGCAGACAGAGCTGCTGTGGAGTACCGACGCACCACGTCCAGTCGATTGAGTCGAACGCAGGCCAACCGTCCGGCAACTGAACGGTTGCCGTTCTCGACCGAAGTTCTCCTCTCAGACGGTCAAGCTGGCGGGCGGCGGAGGTGACCCAGTTCTCGACCTTCATGGCCTCGGGCAAGGAGACTGCGTCGATGGGCCATTTGATCTCGATGCACACGCCTATGGCTTTGACCGGGTCCACAACCACCACGTCGAGGTCCCCGGCAGAGCGTCCGTCTGCTCTCGTAGCAGGGAGCCGTTCGGCTACCAGGACGCCAGGAGTGGTGCGCAGCCAGTCAACCCATGCGGTCGCACGCTCCCCCTGCTCGCGCCCGACGGGGCCGAAGCTCCGGGGATCGTGGGCGGCGGAACGAAGCATGATCGTGTCCACCGCTCTGGGGGTCACCAGAGGCGGGCAGATGATCAAGGTGTCACCGTGCTGAACCAGTGGGGAGGTTCTGCACGAGCGGCCGGCACGGTAGGTGAGCCTCTCCACCGCCAGGGCTTGGTGGGCCGTGGACACGGTGGGGCAGAACTCCGCGAGAAGACTCATCAACTGGGGGACCTGCAGGTGGGCGAGGGTTGACTCGAGTCTGGCGAGCCTGTGTGCTGTCTCCTCGCACAGTGAGGCTATGGCCATGATCACAGCCAGAACACGGACCATGTCCCCGGCTGTCATCCCCTCGCCAAGAGGAAACGTGTCGGGGACCTGTCCCTCGGGCACCGCCTGCCGGTACACCTCGATCGTCTCGGTGGCGCGGTCAACGGCCGCCCGTAGCACCGCCGGCGGCGGACCACTCCGGGAGTCGACTGGCCTTGTCGAGATCCATCGGCGTTCGGTCTCGGAGAGTTTTGGAAGGAGTGTGGGAGCCGCGGCTTCGGCGAGGATCATGTCGGCGACCTCGACCGACGGGTTCCAGCGATGGCGCACGCGGAACTTCCCGCCTGACAGGCGTACCTGGTAGGCACCGGATCGCACGCCGGTCTCGAGGTGATCCAGCCGCTGGGCCATGGCGGCAAGAGCCGTGACCTCGACGGCAGTCCTTTCGTCACACGACCCCGAACCGACGCGGAACTCGTGGTGCCAGATGACAAGTTGGGCCAGGACGCTTTCCCAGGGAAGGTCGGACACAAGTCCTGCGGTGATCTCCATCGCGCGCAGCTTGGTCGACGCACGAAGAAGGTCATAGATGCGTTCCGGCCCCGAGTCCCAGGCTGGATGGGCCTGCACTTGGGCACGGGCACTGGTGACGGTGTCCAGAAGATCCAATTCGGGTTTCACAATGGACTCCTACTCGTTCCAGACCGGTGGGTGGCTGGGTCCCCAGCTGTGGTGGGGGCCGGTGGCGGGCAGACCGCCGTTCCGGCCCCGTGATTCACAGGGTTGGATCCCAGTACCCGATCCTGGAACCGTCCGGGGAGCCGAACAGATGCCAGCGGGAGAGGTTCCGGTTCCAGAACTGGCAGGCCGTTTCCGGCAGCTGGAGGCAGCCGTGATCCGCCCCCTCGTTCGTGATCATGCAGTTCGGGTCGTACAGGCAGGCGTCGTTGTCGACAGCGCGACTGACGACCGCGTCCAGGTTCTGTTCGAGGACCGTCCGCATGGCGCCCAGGCTGAAGTCGCTTCCCCCGTTGGGGTAGATAGCGAAGGCCAGGTCGTACGGAAAGAGGTACTCCGACAGGCTCGTCTCGCTGTAACCGCTGTCAACTGCCAGGGCCCGCAGGAGCTGGTGGGACAGGGAGTGAAGCAGCCCGAACAGTTCGTGGACCGGCAGGTCCGGGTGTCCGGGCTCTGGACGCGTCTCGTGTGAGAGGGCCTTGCCGTCGCTGGGCCCAAGCTGGTGCACCAGCCACTTGGCGACGCCACCGGCCTCGTCGAGGGTGCTGCGACTGACGAGTTCGTTGCGGACGAGCCACCGGCTTACCCGCTTCCGGTCCACCGGGAAGAGCAGCGCCTCTGCCTCGGTGGGGTGGGCGTAGACGAGGGTCTTCTCGGGGGCCCCTCGTGTGGGCCGCCCCCGGTACGGGACCAGGTCTGCCTCCTCGGGGCTGAACCCTGTCCGGCTGTAGCCGATCGCGAGATAGGTGATCGGGAGATCACTGACCAGACAGGTCTCCTGACCGAGACCGGCGGATGCGAGGACGCCGGGATAGCGCTCGTACAGGGCTAGACGTTCGGCGTTGCGCGCCTCTCGCTGGAGACGGGGCACACCGAGACGTTCCAGGTTCAGGACCCGGCGATAGGTGTGCAGCTCGGCCGCGAGCCCGCGTGCGTCGTCGCTCTCGGTGTCGAGTCCGAGCGCCTTGCCCACCCGGTCCCGCAGATGGTCCACCTCGACCGGCATGAAACGTGCCCGGAGCGCTCGCGCCTGGTCGTGCATGCCAGCCTCCTCCATCGCCCGGATGGCCTCGACAACCTCGTCGGGGACGTCAACGGTGTGCCCGTCCGTCAGCCGTCGGAACTCGTCCTCGGTGATCTCACCAAGCCACCAACCGAGCACTGCAGCCGTGTACAGGGGGTTGCTCTGCCGGGTGGCCTCTTCGGTCGTGGTCACGTTCACGAGTGTCAGGCCCTGGCCGACATGCGCGGTCCCCGCGGTGTGGAGCAGGGGGTTCATGAACTTGTCCGGATAACTGCACGAGGAGTTGCTGCAGCTCCACTGCACCCCCAGAGGGAAGCCGCAGGTCATGCATTCCCATCGGAAGTCACGGAACCGACTGGCGCGGTCGTCGAGCCTGAAGCGTGTGTGCCCCCTGGGGCACTTGCTCGGTGGGTACATGGGCGACATCTCGCCGCATTTGTGCGCGAAGACGAACTGGAGCTGCCGATTCCCGACGGGGTTGCCGCAGGCGGGGCAGGCCGGCGGCCAGTCGTCCGTTCCGGGGCGCGGGTCACTGGCAGTCCAGACGTGTCCACACCCGCTGCTGGAGCAGCGCACTACCCGGGGCCAGATGCGGCAGAAGACCTTGCCCGGTACCACGACCTCGTAGTGGCGGTCGGCGAGCCGGTCCTCGTCCCCGGGAAACTCCGGCGCCCGGTCAGCCCCCGCGCAGAAGGCACGCCCTGCGGCCCGCCACCTCCGCACGAACCGCATGGCCTCCTGTACCAGATGCTCGCGGTCGAGCGAGGGACCGTCGAACTCCTCGTCACGCCCGAACTGCACCACCTGGGCCGTGTAGCCGCCGCGGTGGTCGAACGTCTGACCAGGGCGGTAACGGTAGAGGACCTGGCCCCGGTCACGGGCCATGTCGTCGTTCCTGGGGTTGAACGCCATCACGACCTCCTGCCGTCGGAGACGATGTGGAACGGGATGCCCTCGGAGACGTCGCGGAGACTTGTCATGGGCCGGTGCTCGAGACCCAGGTAGTCGCCTGTCGCGCGGTACCCCCGGTTGTTCCCACCCGCGAGACCGGCAGAGGCGCCGGCGGAGCGGAGGCTGGCCAGGGCGTGTTCCACCATGTCCTCCAGATCACTGCGGAGTTCCTGCCCCTCCGGGCGCTCCGACTGGAAGACGGCGTGAAGGGCCTCCAGCAGTTCGGTGAGCTGGACCCCGTCGAGACCTCCGCTGGATGGATCACGGAGGGCGGCCTGCATCTTCGAGAGGTCATGCAGGTGGCTCGGAGCGTTGCCCGCCCGCCACCAGTCGCGGTTCGCGATCTGGAGAAGGTGTCCCATCAGTATCCCAGGGAGGGTCTTGCGCACTGCGAACCTGCTCCAGCGGTTGATGGCCACCGGCTCGACCATACGGTCCAGGTACTCGTGGAACTTGCCGTGGTAGCGGTAGTGCGACCGGTCCCTTTCCCTTACAGGGTTGAAGAGCATGAACACGAGGCCGTGGTAGGTGCGGCCGACCCTTGAGGACGCCTGGATGTACTCCGCCATGGACCTGGGCATGCCGTTGAACAGCATGAGGTTCAACCGGTCCACGTCGACCCCGTGGCTGACCATGCTCGTTGCGACGACCATGCGCGTGCTGCCGTTGGTACTGCCCAGGTCGTCCAGGACAGCGCGTACCTCGTCCAGACGCGTTTCGCCCTTGAGCTCCGCCACCTTGAGGTCGGGAAAGCCCTCCCTGCGCAGGGCCTCGTTGACCTGGGTGTCCAGTGAACGGCGGATACGGCCGAAGTCGACGAGTGTCGTGGCGTAGGTGAGGCTCGTACGGTAGAGGTCGACGGCATCGCAGAGCTCGTCCTCCGGCCAGTCTGCGAGAGCAGGGGGAAGGCTGTGCCGGCGATCAAGCTTCCAGAGAGCCCGGTGGGCGGAGGTCAGGATCCTGACCAGCGTCATTTCCGCCGTTCCGCGCGTTGGCATGACTCCAACGAAGCGGCGAAGTGGAAGGCTCCGGTCGAGCCGCCAGTAGAAGCTTTCGTCGAGGTTGGGCCCGGGGAGGGGCACCACCACCGACCGCAAGCCGAAGAGGTGTTCGCTCTGACGGTCCTCGCCACGGATGGTCGCGGTGGTGGCGACCACCTTCATCCGGACACCTCGGCCGTCGGGCCGCTGCCTGGACGACAGGGTGCGCTGTACCTCGGCCAGGAGACCCTCATAGTGCCCGGAGAAGGCTCCGAGTTCCTCGTTGACCATGTGGAGCTCGTCGATGATCTCCAGAGAGGGGGAGGGGTCGTAGAGAGGTTCCCCCAGGGGCTTGAGAGGGGTCTTCGGGTGGCCTGGCGCGTGACGTTCGTGGCACTTTCCGCCTCTGCCGAAGCCGTGCGGAGGGCACCAGCAGTCCACGTCGCCGAAGAGGGCACCGAACTTGTCCGACAGCCCGATGTTGGCGAGCTTGTCCAGGGTTCCGACCACGACGGTCGGCAGGTAGCGGTAGATCTCGGTGTCGACGACGACAATCGGCAGAACCCTTCCGCACTGTTCGTTACCGCAGACGTGTTCCAGTCTGAGCCGCTGCGGATCAGGTGCGGGGATACGGACCGACCGTTCACCGCAGTACGGACAGTCGTGAACAAGTCGGTAAGCGTGCCGTTCCTCCTCGCTTGAGCGAAGGCGGTCGAACATCCGGTCTGTGATCAGCGAGTTGGGGGTGTTGCCGCCACCGGCGTAGAAGCCGATGAAGAAGGGCCACCCGGGGTCGCCGCCGACCTCCCTGAGCAGATCGGCGTTCTTGTCGCGGACCGTCTCCGCGGCGGCGACGACGTCGAGCTGCCGTTGTGTCTGCTGCAGAGTCAGCAGCCGGAGAGGGAAGCGGCACCATGCCGAGACCCCGACCGTCTTTCCTCGGGCGCGGTCGTAGAACATGCACACCAGCACCAGGCCGAGATACGCCTCGGTCTTACCGCCTCCTGTGGGGTACCAGACGACGGTTGCCGCCTTGGTCGGATCCACGTCGTCTTCGTCACCCCAGAGCCCAGGGGTGAAGAGGTCCTCAGGGTGCTCCCGCCAGGCCAGGGCACCGAGCTGACTGACAATGGCCACCAGCTGGAACAGCCGCCAGCCCCGGCTCGGCCGCTTCCGTCGTTTGTTGAGCTCCACCATGGACTGGTTGGCGAGCTGGAACGCTGTCAGGAGACGCCTGTCCCGCCTCAGCCACGCAATGCCGTCACGAAGGCGGGCGACCTCCAGTGCTGCGCCCTTCCGGTCGGCTTCCTTTCGGTGGGCAAGATCGGGCCTGTCCTGAAGATCCGCAGTACTCCAGACGGGCGTCTCCAGGTACGCCTCCATCTCGTCGGCGAGATCGTCGAGCACCGGCAGAGGGTCGGCGGCGAGCGTCGCGTAACCCCAGCGTTCGTCGGTCCGGGCCACGGCGCGGTGGGTGTCATGCTGTGGAACGGGCACGCTGCGTACAGCCACTAGCCGACCCTTGTGCCACCGTGGCTCGACGCCGCAGTTGTTCGCGTACGCACCCAGCTCCCCCGAATAGCGGTAGGCGTCGGCACCGAGGTCCATCACGATGGGCAGGAGACGGTCGCCCTCGACCTCCAGCCCGGCACGGAACAGGGAGTTGTCCCTGGCCTCGTCGCGACGGGTACGGCCGGCGTTGCTGCCCCGGCCCTGGACGGTCACGACGGGATCGGTGGCAAGGTTCTGCAGCGTCGCGGTCACACGGAGCCGTCCGGACGCCACGGGCCTCGACGTGACGACGACGTGCGCGGCCGGGGACGGCACCACCGGGTCCCCGCCCACCTCCCGGGCCAGCCATTGTTCGAAGGCCCCGTCGTCTGCCATTGCGGCAGGCGGGACCAGCCGCTCTCGGCGGTCGTTCCCGACACGGCGGTCGATCCGTGGATCCCGGAGAGCCTGCTTCACGGCCTCCTCGAAGGCATGCTGGAACTCACGTTCCAGGGTCTGACGCATGCCGGCCTCGTGACCCAGAACGATCTCTACCGGACCGACAGTCACACCGAGTCGTTTGAACAGCGGCGCCAGCCGGTACGGCTCCTCTCGCTCACCGGCCCACTCCAGCTGCTGGGCGCGGGTCGGGAGAGCGGCGTAGTAGAACGATGCCCGCGCCTTGACGGTGATGGAGCTGGCGTTCTCGGCCTCGAACTCGAACCCGAGGCTGTCCGGCGTCGTGCGGCCGTACCGCGGGGCGGCTCCACCAGGTTCGACGGCGTGCGGGCCAAGGCTCTCCATGAAGTAGCGAGCACTCGGAGGCTCGCCGAGGCAGACGTCGCCCTGAGCCTCGCCGGTCGCATCGGTGACCACGGCGTTGACGAGGTGGTCGACGAGGGCGGTCTGCTGGGCGACGCTCGGTTCGAACGGGGGCTTGGTCACCGCGCCTCCCCGTCGGACCCGAAGCACCCCGCCGACAGCAGAGGAAGGGGGAGGGGGTGCCTGCTCGCACATGCGAAGTGAGGCGAGAGCCGAGACGGCTCGGAAGGGCGTGCCGGTACGGGCAGACATGCCAAACCGGCCCGCGGGACATGCGTGTCCACGGGATCTCCAAGGTCCGCGAGTCAGAAGCCGCCATGGCACGACGCCATGGCCGGACGTCTTCTGCTTCTTCGAACCTCAGCAGCATCGGACGTAGGCATATGAAGTCACAAGCGGGTATGCGGAGTTGACCGAATCTGTCTTGATGTAGCCGGGATTTTGCTCGATTCGATCACCGGCCGGATCGTCTGGTGATCGCTGAGCGGTGGGAGAGCCGGCGGCGTGGCATCCTGAAACCGTGATCAGGGAGCCTGCGGAAGTACGACTTGGCGAGGACGGGACGGTTGAGATCCCGCTCGGAGTTCTGGCCGAGGCAGGTCTGGATCCCGGTGTCCTGCTCGTGGCTTACAGCGACGGCGACGGGCGAGTGGTGCTGCGCCGCCAGGAGGACGCCATCCGGGATCTGCTCGAGCGCGGAGAGCTTTGATCGCGGCGATTCTGCGGGCATCCCCCGCCAGGCAGGCCGGCCGCCTCGTCGGGAACTTCATAAGGTACGCGCGCGAACTGCGGTTCGAGACCCCTGAGGTACGCGTAGCTGGTGGCCTCGCACGACGGCGACGACCTGAAGCCACCGCTAACATGCGGCTGGCGCGAACACTGCCCGCGTCGTCACTCACCGGGACCAACGGCCGCGCGGCGGACGTAAGACCGTCTGGTGATCTACCATCAGCTGCCGGGAGGTCACCATGCCTACGCTGCGCCCTCGTGCGAGGCTGCTTCACACCATTGGTACAGAGCTCATCAGTAGCGAGACGGTGGCGGTCGTAGAGCTGGTCAAGAACGCCTACGACGCCGATGCAAACTGTGTCGTCCTGTGCTTCTCCGGAGAGCTTCGAGAAGGCCGGGGGGTGTTGGCGGTCCTAGATGACGGATCGGGAATGACTGTCGAGACAGTCACGGGCATCTGGTTGGAGATCGCAACTCCACATCGAATGCAGACGAGAACCACCCCTCGCGGCCGTCGCGTTCTGGGAGAAAAGGGCATTGGACGCTTCGCCGCAGCTCGTCTGGCTGACTCGATGAAACTGATCAGCAGGCAAAGGGGGGAGTCACATGAGGTGGAAGTCAGAGTTGACTGGCGACAGTTCCGGGACCCAGAGGTCTACCTCGATCAGGTTGAACTCGATGTCGACGAGCGCATGGCGGTGGACTTCTGTGAAGGTGGACGCGTTGTCGCGCTCTGGGAACGTGTCTCTCTGCCACGTCGTCCTAGCGGCACGCTGCTCCTCCTACGGGGACTAACCCGCGACTGGGAGGAAGCAGACCTCCTCGCACTTCGCCGCGATCTTTCCCGCCTGATCGCACCTGCCGACGCGGACGGCAACCGTGACTTCGAAATCGTACTCGATCTGCCGCCTGAATTCGAGGCACTGGCAGGGCCGATTGAACCTCCGACTGAACTGATGAACCCCCCTTACAGGCTGTCTGGTTCCGTTTCAGCCGGCGGCGCGGCGGACCTGCAGATCAGCCTTCCTGGTCGGGCTCCGTACGTCCACCATGTGGAGCTTGATCGGAATATGCAGCATCGGGACGCGGACGGGAACCTCGCCAGTGGACCTTTTTCCGTTGATCTGCGGGTCTACGACCGGGACCGGGACGCCATCTCACGGCTGACTGCCGCGGGTGGCCTCGACCTGTCCACCAAGGAGTTTCGCGACCTGCTCGACCAGCGGGCTGGAGTAAGTGTTTATCGCGATGGGTTTCGAGTCTTGCCATTCGGTGAACGTGGAGACGATTGGCTGACGCTCGACTCCAGGCGCGTTAACAATCCCCGTATGCGTCTCAGTAACTCGCAGATAATTGGCACCGTTAGTATCTCTGCAGATGCCAATCCCGACCTGCGAGATCAGACAAACCGCGAGGGGCTGCTGCAGGGGCATGCCTACGATGGTCTGCGTGAGGCCGTCACTGAAATCATCGCCGAGCTTGAAAGCGCTCGATTCGATCAGCGGAGACGGAAAGACGGATCCGAAGAGCCTCGAGGTCGCGGCTTGTTCGACGACATCGACATCACCGATGTCGCAGAAGCGGTCCGCAGATCACACCCGAACGACCGTGTGCTGGCGGCCGTAGTTGCTAATGCGGAACGCAGAATCAGTGCCGGAGTCGAGCATGTTCGGGAGGTGCTCGCCCGTTATCAGAGACTTGCCACACTGGGCAGACTCGTGGACGAGGTCGTGCATGACGGACAGTCTTCTGTCGGACGGATACGGCGAGTCACCCGGGATGCTGAGCGTATGCTCGCCCGAGCCGATGCTTGCGAGTTGCGCGATGAGGCCGTCGGCCTCGTCAGCACGGTTGACAAGCAAGCGGACTACCTGGCCCAGCTGTTCAAGCGAATCGCCCCGTTCGGAGGACGTCGCCGGGGTCGACCCAAGAAGGTAAGCCTGCTGGAGACGATCAGTTCTGCGACGGACGTTCTCGCGAGCCGGGCTGCCAAGGTTGGTGCAGAGGTCACGGTGGGTGGTGCCGATGAAAACGTCACCATTGATCCCGCCGAGCTGCAGGAGGTCGTGATCAACCTTCTGGATAACTCCCTCTACTGGCTTCAGCAGGTTCCGAAGGGTTCACGTCACGTGGATCTGAAGGTGGAGCGACTGGCTGACGGGGCTTTGGCGCTGATTGTCGATGACAGTGGTCCTGGGGTGCCGCCTGAAATTCGCGAAAGTATCTTCGAACCCTATTTTTCCAGCAAGCCAGATGGTGGTGGTCTCGGCCTGGCGATCGTGGGTGAGCGTGTCGCAGACGCCTACGGCGGGACGCTAGCCCTTGTGGACAGCCGACTCGGCGGAGCAGCTTTCCAGGTGACCTTTAGGAGACGAGTGTGAGTGAAATTCCGGACGGAGCAACTCAAGAGAGTGTCGCCGAGGAGATCGCCGAACCTGTCGGCGCTCACGGCGACAGCTCCGATGCGGAGATAGCCAGGGGCGTCATCGACTTCCCTGCACCTAGCCCCGAGTGGACCGTCGTCATAGTGGAGGACAACGAGGACTACCGAAACGACATCGCGGAACAACTTCGCCAGTCGGATGTCGCTTACGGCCGGGCGCCGAGAGTGGTTCCGGTCGCTGAGTTCTCTCAGGCTGAGAAAATCCTGAGCGCGGAGACGGTCGATGTCGTCGTTCTTGATGTCCGAGACGATCAGGGCAGTGACGACGCCGGAGAGTATGTGCTGGATAGTCTGAAGGCTACTCGTTTCGTGCCGGTCGTCTTTTACACGGCTTACGCTGAGCGAGTCGAGCCTTTGGCGCAGCCACCCGTGGTCCAGGTTGTGGGCAAGGAGGAGCATACCGACGTTTTGCTCAACGCTGTAAGAGAAGCGTTCGACAGTCGCTTGCCATTTGCCGTGCGAGGCTTGACGGATCACGTCCGCGAGGTCACTCGCGAGTATCTCTGGGATATCACAAAGCAGTGGACTTCCTTGGGAGGTTATGACGCTGAGGAGAAGACGATCCTCCTAGCGGCCCGGCTGGCGCGCTCATTGGAGTTGACGCTCGCCCTCGATGGAGAAGACCGACTGCGTGGACCTGTGGGGCGGGCTTTGGGGCGTCCCAGTAACTGGCACCCGTCACGTATCTACGTCCTTCCCCCTATCGGGGAGCAGCTTGATACGGGTGACCTGCTGTTGCATAAGGCAACACAACGCTACTGGGTGCAACTCACGCCGAGTTGTGACCTTGCCAACGAGAAGGCTGACAGGCATCTGTTGGTGGCAGCGAACCCTCTGCTGGAAGTCGAGCCGTTTCTTTCCTGGAGCGCGGCTGAGTCTGAATGGGTTCGTATCAAGGATGTTGCTGTGCCCAGTGGGGGGTGGAGCTCAGCCGAGAAGGATCGCCGGGCTAAACTACAAAAGGACGCTCGGGAACTGCGTGGGGCGAGTAAGCAAATTATTCTCGGGCGGCAGGACCGCTTCTTTTATCTGCCGAAGTTCTTCAAGGTGCCCGATCTGTTGGTGGATCTTCAACACGTGGAGACTCCGACCGACGCAGAGATGGGCGAATATGAAAGGGTCAGTGGACTTGCTTCTCCATGGCCCCAGGTGCTTGTGAATAGGTACAACCGCCAAACGGGGCGAATGGGGTTCGACGATCCCGACGCAGATACGGTCCTCACGCGAATTTCTCGCGATGTGTCTGAGAACGGTTCTGCGTCCGCCTAATGCGCAGCCGCCGCCTCGGGCGCTACGCTGAGCGGTGCAATCCCAGCGCCGAGGCGATGGTCTGCAGGTCGATGACGGCTGCTGATGAGAGGCAGGCAGGCTGTGGCGTGACCCGTCGGCAAGGGTGAGCGGCCCGGCGTCGGCTTAGTCAGTCGCGGACCACCGGGCGCTGCGCCTTCGGCCGCAGCTCCTCAACCCGCGCCGACGCCACCTCCAAGCCGAAGGCGCCAGCCATCTCCCGGCAGGTCGGCGGCCCTTGGTCGAGCCGGCCCTGATCGTGCGACGGTCTAAGAATGCGCTGATAGTGGACACCGACGGCGCTGACCAGGCCAGCCCGTCGGCGCCAGGCCTTGGAACGTGAACCTGGTTGCCCCGCGCGAGCACAGCACATCGACCGCTGCCAGGCGGTCGGCCGCTCCTGTCATTACTGCTCGGCCGCGGCAAGCTCGGCTCGAAGGTGGTTTCTTCGCGCAGTTCATCCATCCGATGGCGAGCGCCGATCTTGTGTTGCTCCAGCAGCGCGACGACCGACGGCGTCCGCGAGCTCCACGGCTTGCCTTACCACGGTGACACGGCCACGCCAAATCGCGGATTCTCCGGATTCTGGTCTTGCTCGCCAGTAGTTGTCAGCGCGGCTTTGCTGCGTGGTGGGCGGGAGGAAGAAACGTCCGCTGCGTTGGCAGTGCTTAGCTCGGAGACACTCGATGCGTAACCAGCCCAAGCCTGAGGTAAAAGCTGCGTTCCTGAACGTTCAGAACGCCGCACGGTACATGGGTATCTCGGTGAACACCCTCTACGTCTGGCGGCACCGCCGGCAAGGGCCGCCCAGCTTCCGGATGGGGCCCGGTGGGAGGGTCATGTACCGCCGGGACCTGCTCGATGCGTGGCTCAACGAGCAGCAGCATGCGGACTCGCGGTCGAACCCGGCTCTCAACCCGCTGAACAAGGCGCCGCAACAGCGCGAACGACGTCGGGCTGCTTGACCTGGCAGGACGGCTCCGAGGACTTCGGCAGCACTCGGAATTTCATGCACACGGAAGTCGTCTGTGTGTCTGATCGCGGCGCAGCTCGCGCCGACAGAACCGCGCCCAGGTCAAGGAGAAGATGCGCATGGCGGGTTACATAGAGGACCGATGGCTCAAGAAGCGGCCGAACAATGAGACGGGCAAGCGCGATCGCACCGCACTGTGGGGCAAGTGCACGCGCTACCGAGTGAAGGGGATACCGGGCGTCCGTGACCGTTCGTTCGACACGGTCGCGGACGCCAAGGCCTGGCTGGCCGAGGCACAGACCGACGCACGTCGAGGGGATTTCGTCGACGCGCGAGACGGCGCGATCACCCTTCGAGACTACGTCGAGAAGCACTGGTGGCCGTCCCAGGTGCATCCCGCTCAGACGCTGGAAAGCATGAGGCACCGGATCTGGGGGCAGGTCCTGCCGCAGCTCGGAGACGTGGCGCTCAGGGACATCGGCGTCGCGGAGCTTCGCAAGTGGTCGGCCGATGTACAGAGGGCGGTAGCGTCGAGCACGGCCTATGTCGCGTGGGTGTACCTCAAGGCGATCATGCAGGCCGCGGTCGAGGACAAGCGGCTGTACCGAAACCCGTGCAAGGGCAACAGCTCGATCAAGCCGCCGAAGAAGCCGGAGCGTAAGGCTCGCGCCTGGGAGCAGGATCGTGTCGACGCCGTACGGGTGGCGCTGGCCGACCGCTACCGGATCGCGCTCGACCTCGGCGTCGGATGCGGACTCCGACAGGGTGAGGTGTTCGGCTTCAGCCCCGGTGATGTTCAGGGCGACTTCATGCACGTAGAGCGGCAGATCCTCATGTACAAGTCGCGGCTGTACTTCGGCCCACCCAAAGGCGGCAAAGAGCGGGACGTGCCTCTGCCGAAGGTGCTCGCCAAGCGGCTCCTCACCCACCAGGAGCGCTTCGAACCGATCAACGTCACCCTGCCGTGGCTGGACCCCGAGGAGCCCGACCTCGTACGCGAGGACCGGCGTAAGGTGACCGTCCCGCTGCTCGTGTACACCGGGCGGCGCGGCGCGATCAACCGCACCACCTGGAACACCAAGGCGTGGAAGCCCGCGCTCGCTGACGTGGGAGTGATCCCGCCCCTGCCCGAGCGGCAGCCGGGCGAGAAGCCGTCGCGTGTATGGGAGCCGAGTCGTGAGCACGGCTTCCACGTCTTGCGCCACACCTACGCCTCGGTGATGCTCGAAGCCGGTGAGTCGATCGTCTCGCTCGCGAAGTGGCTGGGGCACTCCGACCCGGCGTTCACGCTCCGGACGTACACGCACTTCATGCCGCAGGCCGGCGCGCGGGGACTGTCCGCCATCGAGGCGTGGTTCACGGACATCGGCTGAAAGTCCCTGAGAAGTCCCAGAGGGCTGGGCCAGCCGCCGGATGTCCGTAAACATGCAGGTCAGAGCGTGATCGCTCTCTGAGCGGAACAGAACCCGGCGTACAGCCCGACTCATCTGCCGCTACCTGCGATTTTACCTCGGAAAGGGCCTCTCACCTGCAGCGGAGGCCCTTTCCGGTCTTTCGGAGGCTTGCCGCGTCAGGTGGCGGAAAGTCCCTGAAAAGTCCCTGGCGCACAGGGGTGGAGGATGCCTCTGAGCTGGCTTGGATCCATCAGACGGGATGTGTCGTCCGTGCTGGCGTGGGCCCGGGACGCCAAGTCGCAGAGCCGCGCCAGGCTCGTGATGCTTCCGGTGGACAACCGGTGGACAGCTGTGCGTGATGCCTCGTCAGGGGGGCGTACTCGGCGCCGGATGGCGAAGACCTCGACCCCTGCGTTCATCCGGGCGCGGCGCCCGGGGCGCCTTCTCGCCGCGGAGGATGGCATGTCTTCCGGGCTAATCTGGCTTCGTGACGCAGCGAGTGAGCACGGTTGTGCTGATGTGTGGCCTTCCGGGAGCGGGCAAGACCACCTACGCGATGGAGCTGGTGCGACGTGGTTATGTTCGACTCTCGATCGACGAGGCGGTCTGGCAGCGACTCGGGCAGCGCGACGCCGGCCTGGTGCTGGAGGCGGATGCGTTCGACCAGCTCAAGGAGGAGGTTCGCCGCGAGCAGCGGCATGAGTTGGTCGAGCTGATGGTGGCAGGACGCGATGTGGTGGTGGACTACAGCTTCTGGAGTCGCGCGGCACGCGACGATTACAAGGCGTTGATTGCGAACCACGGATGCCGTTGGGAGCTGGTGCACCTCAAAGCCGACCGGACGACGTTGGAGCATCGCCTCCAGCTACGGAACGGAGAGGAGGGTGCCAACTCCGTCACCGTGGACGAGGCGCTGTTCAGCCGCTACTTGGCCAACTTCGAGGAACCGAATGGAGAGGGCGAGCAGGTCGTCATGCAGTCCTCCACCTGATCCGAAGGCGTTCGGTGGGTAGGGATGCCTATCCAGCAGATGTCTTCCCCGCTGCGGATGAGGCGTGTTCGCGACGAGGACGTCGGAGGTCTCGATCTCCTGCCGACTGCAGGCCGAGACCTGCCCAGTCCGCATCAGCTGCTGGGCGAGAAACCCAAGACGTTCACCGGTGTCCGGGTAGCTCCCCGATCATCGGCCCATGGGTACGGAATCAGTTCTTGCGCGCTCTTTCCGCGACCGCCAGGCGAAGACCATGAACAGCTCTGTCCCTTCGTATTCAGGAGCTTGTCTGATCTCGATGTCCATTCCGTGACGAGTGAGCAGTTCGCTGATCGTCATGAGGCGGCCTTCCCGGTCTGAGACCTCGACGACAACCTGATCGATGTTCGGCCACAGGGCTTCGCCGACACCGCGCAGGACTTCCAGCTCCGCCCCTTCGACGTCCACTTTCAGCAGGTCTATGCGGTCCACGCCGTGGACGGTCGCGACGTCGGCGAGCCGCTGGACGCGCACTGGGAACTTCTGTTGCTTGAACTTTCCCTCAAGGAGCCTCGTTGCGGAGTCCACCAGGACCGCCCGCCGCGCCGGCTCGGCAATGTGCGTCGCCTTGTTCTCGATGAATGATCTCACCAGGGCCCGATCGGCGTCGGGGTCGGCGTCGAAGCCCGACATCATCGTGTACCCGGGGTAGAAGGAGAACTCCCTGCCTTCGGTCTGTTCGCCGAGAGCGACCCGGAAGAGCGAGATGTTCTTCAGGGCCCGCAGATTCTCCTCCAGCGCCTCGTAGACCGCGGGCGCGGGTTCGAAGGCGAAAATCTGAGAATCCGGCCAGCGATCGGCGGCGTACAGCGAGAACAGCCCGATGTTCGCACCCACGTCGAAGATCACGGGCTGCTCGGTCGTCAGTTCGCGCCCCATCTGGTAAGTCTGATCGAGGAAGATCTCCTGGTACAGGTAGTCCGTCTCACGTCGGTTGACACTTGCTACCGACCAGCCGTTCGGCAGCTCCCGATAGGTCAAAGCCACGGTATTGGTCTCCCAGTCGTTAGTCGGTTTGTCCGAATGCCGAAGTGCGTAGATCTCGGTGACGCGGATGCGCGTCAGGCCCTGCCGATGCGACGGTGCTTCGCGTGCTCGACGCCGGTGTCAGGCGAGGATCGGTGATGATCTGTCCCTCGAAGATCTTGTCGATTTCCCTGAGCATGTCCTCCGGCAGGCGCACGCCCGAGGCTCGGGCGTTTTCCCGTATCTGGTCCGGTCGGCTCGCTCCGACGACGGCAGCGGCGACCCCGGGGTGCTGTAGCGTCCACGCGATCGCGAACTGGGCCGGTGACAGCCCCACCTCCTTGGCGAGGGATCCGAGCCGTTCCACCCGGGTGAGGATTTCGTCGGCCAGCAGATTGCTGATGTAGCCCGATCCTTCGGCATGGGCAGCACGTGACCCCGCCGGGACCGGGCGCCCCGGCCGGTACTTGCCGCTGAGAACCCCTTGTGCGATCGGTGACCACACGATTTGGCCGATCCCTTCGCGCATGCACAGCGGGAGGACCTCCGTCTCCACCACCCGCCAGATCATGTTGTACTGGGGCTGGTTGGAGATGATGCGGTGCAGACCCATGGCATCCGCGATCTCCAGAGCGCGCTCGATCTGTTCGGCGCGCCACTCGGAGACGCCGATGTACAGCACCTTGCCCTGCCGCACAAGGTCGTCGAAGGCCTGGAGGGTCTCCTCAAGCGGCGTGTCGGGGTCGAAACGGTGCGCCTGGTAGAGATCGATGTAGTCGGTCCGCAGCCGACGCAGCGAGGCATGCGCTGATTCCATGATGTGCTTGCGCGAAAGACCACGATCGTTGGCGCCCGGCCCCGTCGGCCAGAAGACCTTCGTGGAGATCTCCACCGATTCCCGGCGAAGACCGAACAGGGCGTCGCCGAGCCCCTGTTCGGCCTTGGTCATGGCGTAGACATCGGCCGTGTCGAAAGTGGTGATGCCCTCGTCCAGAGCGGCCCGGATGCAGGAGCGAGCCGTATCCTGATCGATCTGCGCGCCATGTGTGAGCCAGTTTCCGTAGGCGATCTCGCTGATTCTCAATCCGCTGCCGCCGAGCCGCACGTAGTCCATCGATGATCGGAGGCTCGGCGCCCGCACGGGCCGGGTGCCTCCGTCCCCCCTTCGGTCAGGTGGCTGCGTTCTTCCCCACAGGGCCGGCGCCGACGGTCTCGCCGCGAGCCGGCCCGGCCGTGGTCGCCGCCAGTACGTCGAGTGCCTCGGGGATTGTGATCGCCTCGTTGTCCAGGGCGAGCCAGAGGTCGAGCCTGTCGGGCGTACCGGTGTCGACCACCTGTACATCAAGGTCGTACCGGTTGTGCCACGGGGTTTTCATCGTCGCCCTGCGGTGTACCTGGTCGATCGTCGAGCCCTCGTGGATCACATTCAGCCGTGACGCATCCGCGAGCCGGGCCAAGGCGGCCCTTCGACTCAGCTGAGGTGCCAGGGAAATCCGCGCATGGATGACATGACCGGCGTCCATCGGCACGGTCAGAGCCAGCGAACTCGCTCGCAGCCCGGGGACGACACTGACGAGATCCTGGGCGTGGTGCGATGGAGTGGGGCCGAGTACGGCGCCGTTTGTGATCCCCTTGCCGGCCTTGTCCGTGTCGGTGCAGCAGCGGACGACCGTCACATCCACTTCGGCGATGCTCGCCGGGGCGAGCGCCGCGACCACTCGGGCCAGCGCCGTGGTGTTGCAGCTTGTCAGCCGTACGCTCTGCGCCGAGAGCAGCTCTTCGGAGCTCAGAGCGGGGTGGACCACCGGCCCGAGCGTGCTGTCGCGCTCTCCGCCGCAGAAGACACTGCGTATGCCGGCTTCGCGGTACAGCGCGGCACGTGCCGCACCGGAACGCGACGGGCCGCAGTCGATGACGACATCCGCCTGGGTGAGGAGGTCCTCAAGGCGGCCCCGGACGCCGACACCCTGTGTCGGCAGGGTGCGTGCCGTGTCCTCGTCGAAGGCGTAGTAGGGCACGTCCGGCCGGGCGTGCACGAAGGTGTTCGCGCTGCGCACCACCACCCCGGCAAGCGTGAAGCGGTCGTCCGACATCACCTCGTGGATCACACGCTTGCCGATGACACCGGCTCCGAGTACGGCGACTCGGATGTCGCCGCCCCGGGAGGGCTTGGGGGACGCGTCTCGCGCGTGGACGGCGGCATGGGGCCGGATGCCGTCGGTGAACGCCACCAGCAGGCGGTCCGCGGAGCCGAAGCGGACCACCTGTGGCCAGTCGCCGCCGAGACCACGGTCGAGCATGAATTCATTCAGCTGCGCCGTGTCCGTGACGGCGGCCGGCAGCACCTCGACTCCGCTCATCGGTCCGCCGACCGAGGACATCTGGCCGGGCAGATCGCAGGAGAGCAGCCAGCACCGTGTGTGCTGGGCGCTCAGCACGCGCAGGGTCACCGCCGTGGTTCCGACGGTGGTGTGCAACACCCCGTGGTCGCGGAAGGCGTCGACCGGGCCGTTCGCAGCCGGTCCGCATCTCCCGGCAGCGGGTGCGATGACCAGCGCCTGAAGGTCGGCAGGAGGGTTCTGCACCCCGGCGAGCAGGAGGCCCAGGGCGCTTCGGACCGGGGCGGGGACGGTCACGACGCCGCCGCCTCGGCGCACACGAATTCGGTGATCTCCGCGGTCCCCGAGCCGCCGCCGAGGTCGTAGGCGCGGGGGCCGCCGGTGCGCAGCCGCGTCAGGGCCGTGCGCAGCCTTGCTGCCTCTCGCTCGGCGTTCATGGCGTCGAGCAGGAGGACGATCCCCTCGAAGAATGCCGCCGGGTTGACGGTGCCCTTGCCGGCGAGGTCACCCGCGTCGCCGTGGCAGCCCTCGGCGATGTGTATGCCTGGCCCGCTGTCGAGGCTGCCGACCACGCCCAGGCTCCCTGCGAGTGCGGCACCGAGGCTGCTGAGGATGTCCCCCACCGTGTGGCTCGTGACCACGACGTCAAGCCGTTCGGGTTCCCGCACCATCAGCGCGGCGGCGGTGTCGGAGAGCACGTCTTCGAACTCGATCTCGGGGTAGTCCGCGGCGACCTCCCGCGCGGTCGACAGGAAGAGCCCTTCGGTGAGTTTGAGGTTGTTCGCCTTGTGGACGAGCGTCACCTTCGCGCGCCGCTCTCGGCGGGCGAGCTCGAAGGCGTATCGGACGATCCGCTCACATCCGCCGCGCGAGGCGACCTTGACGGCCTGGGCGACATCGGGGCTCGCCATCCACTCGATCGCACCGTAGAGGTCCTCGGTGTTCTCCCGCACCAGGAGCATCGGCGGACGGTCCTGCCGAATTGGGAGCGGCCGAAGGCATGCGTAGAGGTCGAGTCCGCGCCGGATGTAGTGGTTCCCGCTGCGGATCGTTCCGCCGCTCGGAGTACGGAACGGGCCCTTGATCGCGAGGCCGTGCGTGCGCAGCGCATCGAGTGTCTCTTGCGGCGCAGTCGTCCCGTGCCGGTGATATGCCGTCAATCCGGCGTCGGCATCGACCCAGGTGACGGGCAGTCCGAGTGATTCGAGCACCCGGCTTCCGCTTTCGACGAGTTCCGGGCCTACCCCGTCCCCGGCGATCCGCACGATGGTGATCCGCTCGGTCATCGCGGACTACTCCTGCCTCTCTTGTTCGATCAGGCGCCGGATCCGGCGCGCGGGCTCGGCCGCCGCGGTGACAGGGATCTGTTCCAGGGCGCAGGCGAGCAGCGGAGCGAGCGCTCGTGCCTTTGTCCGTGCTTCGATCCCGTGGACCGCGTACGACGAAGTGAAGTTCCGGATCAGGTGGTAGACGAGCATCGTGTCCGACTCGCCGGGAAGAGCACCGAGGTCCAGCGAGCGGGCGGCGGCCTCTTCCCTGGCCGCGGCGAAGCGGTTGTCGAGTGACCCCGTGCCGGGCAACTGCACCGGATGGGAGAACAGCGCGAGGATCACCTGGAGGGACACCGGACACGTGTATGTCATGAGGTCCAGGTCGATGCGCTCCGGGCGCTCGTCCCGCACACCGGTGACCAGGAAGTTGGCCGGCTTGGGGTCGCAGAACAGCGTGGCGCGTCCACCTGGCATCGGTGCGGGAACCTCGACGTCGGTCCGGAGCAGCCGCTCCAGTTTCGCGACGGCGACGAGGTGGCGATCGCCCACGGGGAACCCGAGCAGGGGGGCGCACCCCGCCTCAGTCAGGGCGGTGCGGAGCAGCGCGTCCTGCTCGCTGAACTCGGCCAGGGATTCCAGGCATTGCTCCTGCACCCATCGGGCAAGCGCTGTCGAGCGGCCGGCAACCTCGCGCAGATCGATCGCCTTGTGGCGCTGCAGCGTGAGCACACGGCCGCCCGCCACCCAGTGCGGCACGACGGGCAGGTCGAGCCCCCGGATCCGGCCGACCAGCACATCGAGCTGTCGCAGCTGGGACGCAGAGAGGTCCGGGCGCTTGATCCGGTACGGACCGTCGCCCAGCGGGACCAGCGTGCCCTGCTCATCACGCAGCTCGCCCGCTGCGACGCAGGCTTCGATGAGCCGGTGCACGCTCTCGTCATCAGCCCGTGTCTCGACGGCTCGGACCAGTGCGGACAAGGCGGAGCCCCCGTCGGCCTGACGCTCGGTCAGGCCGACGGGGTCGTCACTCAGCGAGAGGTCCATGAGTCGAACGCCGCGACCAGTTCCTTCGGCTCGACGGCGCCGCCGCGGTCGATCGAGGTCTGGCGCACCCAGGCGAGCCCGGTGACGAGGTCCGCGTCGGTGAATGCCCGGCCGTGCTCGGTCAGCACCGACTCGATCAGGGCGCGCCCGGAGTGCTTGCCCAGGATGTACTTGCGTTCGCCGCCGACCTGCTCCGGCGGGAAGGGCTCGAACGTGGAGGTGTCCTTGAGCATGGCGTTGACGTGGATTCCGGACTCGTGCGCGAAGACGTTCTCGCCGACGATCGGCTGCCAGGGCACGGTCTGATGCTTGCAGGCCTTTGCCACCAGGCGGCTGAGATCGGTGAGCTTCTCCGTATTGATGCCGAGGTCGACGCCGTAGAGCTGCTGCAGGGTGACGGCCGCCTGGGACAGGTCGGTCATGCCGGCGCGCTCACCGACCCCGTTGACGGTGACGTGGAAGTACCGGGCGCCCGCTCGCAGCGCCGCCAGGGTGTTGGCGAAGCCGAGGCCGAAGTCGTTGTGGGCGTGGGCCTGGACGTCGATTGAACTGCTGTTGACTACGGCGCTCACCCGGGCTTCGTACTCCTCGGGCGTGAGGATGCCGATGGTGTCCGAGAGCCGCAGCCGGTCGGCACCGGCTGAGGCCACGGTGCCGGCGTACTCGACCAGGAAGTCGAGCTCGGTGCGAGCCACGTCCTCCGCGCTGACCGATACGAAGGCGCCACGGTCCTTGGCGTAACTGATGAGTTCGGTGGCAGACTTCAGCAGCCACTCGCGGGTCTTGCCGACGCTGTTGTCAAGGTGGATCTTGGACGCCGGAAGGCCGATGTGGATGGCCTTGAAACCCAGGTCGAGGGAGGCCTCGATGTCGGCCTTGACCCCGCGGTTCCACACCATGAGGCGTGCTTCGTCCTGGCGGGCGGCTGCCTCCTTGATGAATTCCAATTCCTCCCCGCCCATGGCGGGAATTCCGATTTCCACCCACCGGACCCCGGCCTCGATGAGCGCATCGAGAATGGCGGACTTGGTCTCCTTGTCGAAGGCGACTCCCGGAGCCTGCTCGCCATCGCGAAGAGTGGTGTCTTCGAGAATTATGTCAGAGCGCATAGCAATCCCCCTGATTTATGTCGTATACGTTCTCTGTGCGTTGCGGCTGCGTTTTGAAAGCTAACACGGACATTGATCGGTCGTCTCGCCCAAGGGAGCTGGTTTTTCTAGGAGCCCCCGCCGCAATCTTCTTTCGTCACGGTTCGATGGTGACCTTCATGGCCTGCCGGGATTCCACGAGCCGGATTCCTTCCACGGTGCGATCGAGTGGCAGGGTATGCGTGATCAGGTCGGCAACCGGCACCGCCCCTGAGGAGATGAGTTCGAGTGCTTCGGCGTTCTGCCCGGGGTGCGAGGAGTTGGAGCCCACAATCGTCAGCTCGCGGTAGTGCGCCAGGTTCGTGTCCAGCACGGGCGCGGCACTTCCCGGTGGGAGGCTGCCGAACAGGCTGACCCGACCCCGCGGCGCGGTGTAGTGCAGGGCCTGCTGCTGCGCCTGCGCAGAGGCCGCCGCGAGCAGCACCACGTCGGCGCCCCGGCCCTCGGTGAGGTCGAGGATGCGTTGCGCTACGTCGACGTCTGCACCAAAGATCGCCTCGTCCGGCGCCACCAGTCCCTTGGCCAGCTCGAGCCTGGCCGCATCCAGCTCGACGAGCAGGACCCGGTTCGCCCCTCGTGCCCGGGCCAGTCGGACGTGCATGCAGCCGACGGGCCCGGCACCCACGACCACGACATCGTCGCCCTTGCCGACGCGCGCCAACTCCTGTCCGTTGAGTACGCAGGCCAGCGGCTCGGCCAGGGATGCCTCGGCGAAGCTGAGCGCATCAGGCATCCGGTGCAGCCCGCCTGCGTCGAGCACCTTGCCGGGCACGGTGACGAACTCGGCGAACCCGCCGTCGTAGTGGTACCCCATCGCCTCGAAACGCGTGCACACCGTTGGCAGTTTGTCGCGACAGCTACGGCAGGAGCCGCAGGGGATTGCACCGATCAGCTGGACCCGATCGCCGACCTGCAGGCCGTGTGCGGATGATCCTTCACCCAGGAGTACGACCTCTCCGGCGATCTCGTGCCCGAGCACCCGCGGGGGCACGATCCGCTGGTGGCCGTGGTGGTAGATCTTCACGTCGGTTCCGCAGAGCGAGCAATTACGCACCCGCAGAACCACCTCGCCGGGGCCGGGCGTGGGATCGGGCGCCTCTTCGAGGGCGACGTTCCCTGGGGCTCGATAGCGAAGGACCTTCATGGGAGGTCCAGCAGGGTGCGCGCCTTCGCCACCACGCCCGTGGTGTTGACTCCGGACTCTGCCAGCAGATCCTCGCGGACGCCCCACGCGAGGAAGGCCGCCGGGAGCGTCACCTGTGCGGTCGCCGGATGGGGCCCCGGGCTCTCCGCGAGGTGGGCGAGTAGATCAGGATAGAGGCCGGAGCCCTCAGAGAGGTCCTCGACCGTGATCACGGCGCGGTGCGTGGCCGCGTCGGCGAACGCCTCGGGCACAGAGGGCCGCAGACGCACGACCTCGCGCACGGTGGTGCTCACCGAGTAGTCGCGTTCCAGAACGGCTGCGGCCGCCATCGCCGTCTGGACCATCGCGCCGTGGGTGAGGAGGCACAGGTCGGTTCCCCGCCGCCGCAGCACGGTGTCGGAGGCGACAGGCGTGCCGGCGTCGTCGAGGGGCTTCCACTTCGCGTAGCGCAGCGCCACCGGTCCCTTGTCGCGGCCAACCGCGGTGCGCAGGATCTGCTCCAGCTGGCCCGGCGTGCTCGGCGCATAGATCTCCAGCCCGGGCACCATGCGCAGCAGGCCGACGTCGTAGATGCCGTGGGACGAGGCGCCGTCCCCGCCGGCCACGCCCCCGCGATCGACGATGAAGGTCACCGGTAGCTCGTGCAGGGCCACGTCGTTGAGCACCTGGTCCAGTCCTCGGGTGAGGAACGTCGCGAAGACGGCGAACACGGGCCGGGCGCCCTGGGCGGCCAGTCCGGCAGCCATGGAGACCGCCAGCTGTTCGCTGATCCCCACGTCGTGGTATCGCTCCGGGAATCGCCGCTGGAACTCCAGCAGGCACAGGAGGTCGGGCATCGCCGCGGTGATCACGTGAATTCGCTCGTCGTTCTCGGCCATCTCGCACAGCAGGTCGCTGAGCGAAGCGCCCCAGGCGTCCTTCGCGGTCGGCACGGGGGCGTCGATGGGAACCGAGGGGACGGCCACTGTTCCCGGTACCTGGTGGAGCCGCATCACTTCGTCCTGTTCGGCCTTGTCCCACCCCAGGCCCTTTCGCGTGCGGGTGTGTACGACGACCGGTCCGGCGATCGACTCGGCCTTCTTGAACGCCGCCTCCAACTCGCCGAAGTCATGGCCGTCGACCGGTCCGACGTACGCGAATCCCAAGGAGGTGAAGAACTTCTCGGCGTTCTCGCGGACCTGGGAGCTCTCCTGGGGTTCGCCGAGTGTGAGCAGGCTCGGCGTGCGGGCGTAGGAGCGGCCGTTGTCGTTGAAGACGACGGTAACTGGACGGCGGCGAACGCCGATGGCGTTGAGCGCCTCGTAAGCCACGCCTCCGGTCAATGCCCCGTCCCCGATGACTACGGCGCAGCGTGTCTTGTCGGCGAGGTTGATTCCCAGTGCCCAGGCCGGGCTGGTGGAGGAGTGACTGCTCTCCAGCACGTCATGGGGGGACTCCGCTCGGCTGGGGAATCCGGACATTCCTGCGCGCTGTCGGAACGTGGTGAACTGCGCTCCGCGACCAGTGAGGATCTTGTGTGTGTACGCCTGGTGACCTATGTCGAAGATAATTCTTTCGTTCGGTGAATCGAACGCGCGGTGCAAAGCTATCGTCAACTCCACCACGCCGAGATTGGCGCCCAGGTGCCCGCCGCTGATGTTCACCTGGCCGATGAGAAACTCTCGTATATCTGAGGCGAGCTGCTCGCATTCGAGCAGGTCGAGCTCTCGCACAGCATCGGGTGTGAGGTGGTTCAGGTCCATTTCAGACGCCCCCTTCGGTCGACACGGATCACCATAGGCTGCAGCTCGATTTGGCATCAAAGATCGATTCTGGGGAATCGGGGAGAAGGTGGCGGAGCGCCTCACTGCTCGGTGCGACCCTTATCGAGCTGACCTGGCGTCCCACGCTCTGACGCGTGCTCAAAGAGTCTTTGAGGAATAACTTGGCGGCCCTTCGGGAGAAGTGTCCCAATGTGGGCGAACTGTCAAGCGGAGCACGGCGGATCCGTGCCGCATGAGCATGCCACTGGCTACTGTGATCGTCATCGAGCCTCTTATGGGGGAGGGGATCACACCTCGTGCGTTCCAACAGCGCAGCCAGAGTGCAATCCACAAGGGCAGCGGACGATAGCCGCTTCACGGCCAGGCACCACCTGGTCCCAAGGCGCGTCACCCAACCAGGTGACTCGGCCACGTCACTCGCCAGCATCGTGTCCATACCGCCCACCGGACTCAACCTGAGTGAGCGTCTGCCCTTTGAGAAGTGGGTGGCGATCGGAAAGTTGCTGTCTACGTCCCAGTCTTCCATGGCGTGGTGTCTCGGGGATTGGCTCGTTCACGGAGAGTCGGCCTACGCGGGGCGTTACCGGGAGATCGTCGAGCTCTACTCGTTCAACTACCAGACACTCCGCAACTACGCGTGGGTCGCCCGTCGTTTCCCGCTGTCCCGCCGGCGGGACAAGCTCAGCTTCGGCCACCATGCTGAAGTCGCATCCTGTCCCGAGGCGGAGCGGGACTACTGGTTGCGCAGGGCGGAGGAGCACGGCTGGTCTCGCAATCGGCTTCGGTGCGAGGTGCGTGCGAGCGCTCGGCTGCGTTCGGCGGCAGACCCCGGCGCGGCGGAGGACGGCTCCACTCTCAGGGACATGGCGATCCGACTGAGTCCGACTGCCGGTCAGCTTGAGATCTGGGAGCAGGCTGCGTCCAACGCCGGCGTGAAGCTTGCGGTCTGGGCCGTCCAGGTCCTCAACGCGTCAGCCGGCGCCCGTGGCACAGCCACAGTGGATCCCGTCGCCGACGACCTCAACTGAACACGATGTCCTGAACCTGCGAACATCGTCTCTCTCCGCAGGGAAGCCGTTTCGGAGAGTGGCCATCCGCGTATCCATCCGACGTGCAGTGAGGTCATTCGTGTGCCCACCAACACCCCTCCACTTCCGACCAGTCGGCGGTCGGCACCGCCCGGGTAAAGCGCGGCATGGCCGAGCAGCTCAAGGGCGGCGTAATCACGGACGTCGTCACGCCGACAAGTGGGCCTGCACCAGCCCGTTCGTCTGTGGTGCCACTAACCTGGGCGAGGCCCTGCGCCGGCAACGTCGTCGAGGCCGTCCGCCACCTGCGCCAGCTCAAGGGCGAGATCGCCAAGCTGCGTGGCTGTGACGACAACGAGCCGTACGCCGCGGCCAAGGAGCTGCGTGCCCCGTACGAGCTGGTCGCCGAGGTCGCCGAGCTGGGCAAGCTCCCGTCGTGCTGTTCGCCGCCGGTGGCGTGGCCACCCCGGCCGACGCTGATGTGCCAGCTGGGCGCCGAGGTGTCTTCGTCGGCTCCGGCATCTTCAAGTCGGGCGACCCGGCCCAGCGTGCCGCCGCGATCGTGAAGGCCACGACCATCTACGACGACCCGAAGATCATCGCGGACGCATCCCGCAACCTGGGCGAGGCCATGGTCGGCATCAACTGCGACACCCTGCCCGAGGCCGAGCGCTTCGCCAACCGCGGCTGGTAACCGGGGCGAGCTCACCTGACCTGTGGTGGGGCCTGAAGGCCGGCCTCACCACAGGCCGGGCCCGAGTCAACCGGAATGGAGCATCAGCCCAATGCCTGCCACGATCAAGGCAGCGCTCAGCATCCGTGCGCGGCCGAAACGCTCCTTGAAGAACACCGTGCCGATGAGGGCGCCGATGACGATGGACGACTCGCGCAGAGCCGAGACCGGGGCGAGATCAGCGCGGCTCTGCGCCCACAGAACCAACCCGTAGGCGAACGCCGAGAGCAACCCGCCGAGCGCACCGTGGAGTGCCACCGGACGTAACTGCGCCGCCAGGTTGCCCCGGCGGGAGGCGAACGCGAAGGCCGGGACCGCCACGCCCTGGAGCAGCAGCAGCCAGCCGGTGTAGCCCGCCGCGGTTCCGGCGGCCCGCACGCCGACTCCGTCGACGACGGTGTAAGCAGAGATCGACAGGCCGGTGCCCAGGGCGGCGGCGAGCGCGAGGCGATCAACGCGTCGGCTGCAGCCGCGCATGCCCCACAGGGCGAGACCGCTCAGTCCGCCCGACACGAGCGCCACGCCGGCGATCTGCCACCTGCTCAGGTGCTCACCGACGAACAGCACCGCCAGTACCGTGACGACGAGCGGCGCCGTCCCGCGGGCGATCGGGTACATCTGGCTGAAGTCGCCGAGGCGGAACGATTGGATCAGCAGCGCGAAGTACAGCAGATGCGTGGCGATCGAGGCGATCAGGTAGGGCCATGCGGGTCCGGCCGGCATCGGGGCGTAACAGGTACCACGAGTGTGATGACTGGAGTCATGCCGACGAAGTCCGATCGGAACGTGAAGAGGCGGGCTCTGGTGCGGGGAGGCGGGACAGACAGGACGGCCGGGTTCGGCGGTGTCCGCAATGGGCCTGAGGCGTCCGCTGGTTGGCATGGTGCCAGCTCTGCCCGCCACGACTCCACGTCGACAGAGAGCGAGGGATACGAATGTCGGACGGGCTCAGGCGGCCCCCCGCAGGCCGCAGTCTCAGTGCCGCGCCCAGGAGTATGACGCCGTCACTGGATCGGCGGCGCCTCCTACATCATGCGGAGGAGGCAGTGGCTTCCGCGGAGTCACTGCTCAGGGCCTTCGAGAAGGACGGCATCGAGACCAGTCTGAAGGCGTCGGGGGAGGAGGTCACCCAGGCCGATCGCGGTTTGGAGCGGCACATCTCCGGGCTTCTTCGTGAACACGCACCCGGGCTTCCCCTGCTGGGCGAGGAGACTACGCGGGACGGGAGCGTACCCGAGACGGGCTGGATCCTCGATCCCATCGACGGGACCATGAACTTCGCCCGTGGAGCGCCGTACTACGCCATCGCCCTGGGTTTGGTGGACGCCGGCAGGCCGGTTCTCGGCGTGGTCAGCGCGCCGCGGCTGCAGCTGCGGATCGCCGCTGACGTGGATGCGTGTCCGGCTGCGGAGCCTCCGGCCACGCGGGCGCGGTCGCTGTCGCGGGCGATCGTCGGTGTCAGCGGCACGGGCAGCAGGCGCCTGCCGGCCGAGACCGAGTTGGTGACCCGCCTGCAAACCGGCGCCTACCGCGTCCGCATGCACGGCTCCATGTGCCTCGATGTGGTCGGAGTCGCGATGGGCTGGCTGGACGCCTGCGTGTGCGTCCGGCCGAAACCCTGGGACGTCGCAGCCGGCCTCGCCATCGCGAGGAGCCGTGGATACGCGGCGCTGAGCGCCGACGGCGGCGATTTCACCTGGTCGTCCCCCGTGCTGGTGGTCGCGCACCCGGAGCTGGCTGCCGAGTTGCTCCACTTCGCATGGACTGTTCTTTCGGCGGCGTACCGGCCTCGGGAGCTGTGATGGGTATGGCCGGCCAACCAGCGGATGCCCCGCCTCCACGCGGGCTCTTCGTGGGCCTGTGCACCTTGGACGTGGTGCACCTCGTGGCCAGGCGACCGGACTCCGACGAGAAGGTGTCCGCCGAGCAGCAGGTCGTGGCGGCCGGGGGGCCCGCGACCAACGCAGCGGTTACCTTCGCCCACCTTGGGGGTGCGGCGACGCTGGTCAGTGCCGTCGGCGGGCACGGTCTCGCCGGGATCATGTGTGATGACCTGACCACGAACGGGGTCCGTATCGTCGATATCGCTGTGGACCGGACCAGGCCACCCCGGGTTTCGGCGGTCGCCGTCACCAAGGGCACCGGTGCGCGGGCAGTCATCGCCTACGACATGGCGCCCCCGGAGATCGCCCCGACCACGGCGGTCACGGCACTGGCCCGGACGGCGGAGGTCGTCGAGGTCGATGGGCATTACCCCGAAGCCGCCCTCGCGGCGTTGCGGGCAGCACGTGCCGAGCATCGGCTCACCGTCTACGACGGTGGTCGCTGGCGACCCGAGATCCGGCAGCTGCTGCCGTGGGTGGAGGTAGCGGTCTGCTCGGCCGATTTCCGGCCGTCGGGCTGTTGCACGCCGGCCGACGTCCTGGCGTTCCTGGCGGAGTGCGGAGTGCGGTATGCGGCCCTGACGAGCGGGAAGGGATCGATCGACTGGCGCGGTCCGAACGGGGCCGCGGGGCGAGTCGAGGTGTCCAGAGTGGATGTGGTCGACACGTTGGGAGCGGGTGACGTCTTCCACGGGGCACTGAGCTACGGACTGGCGCGGGCGGAGTTCCTCGACCCGGACGTGTTCGAGAGCGCACTCGGTTTCGCCGCTGGTGTGGCGAGCCGATCCTGTACCTCCTTCGGTACTCGCGCATGGATGACCGACACGGCGGAGCCGCCGAAATGAACGGGCCCTCGGCCGCGGAACACGATCGTGCCCGCCGTCCAGGCGGACGGCGGGCACGGCGATCCGGCAGGCGTCGCTCCCTCAGCAGACCACGGTCAGGGCACGGTCGTACGCGGACAGCAGCTCCTGGAGAGACGGGCCGTCGGGTGTCTGTCGGGCGATCACGTTGCAGAACGGCTCGGCGTTGAGATCGTCGTCGGCGAGCAGGAGACTGCCCGGCCGCTTGTAACAGCGGCACAGCAGTACTTCTTCTCGCGCCGCCAGCTCGTCGAGGCCGTGGATCTCCTTGATCAGCCCTGCACCCGAGTGCGGTAGGAAGTAGATGAAGTAGCTCACGTCCTTGGGAACCGAACGCCAGGCGACTGGGCCCAGCCTCTGCTTGAACTCCTCAGCATCAGCGCATACATGACTGAGGTACAGAGCCCGTGCGAAGTCCGCGTCGTGGGCGAGCCTCATCAGTTCGTACGCGAGCCAGGAACCGCCGGGACGTGCCGCGGTCTCCAGCACGTACGGAAGCCCGGAGTCATATCGGACCTCCGAATGGGTTGCGCCATGAGTTATACCGAGGGCTCTCACCGCCGCGTACGTGATGTCGAGGATCTCGTTGCGCTGTTCGGCCGGCATGGCCTGGTCCAGGAGGTAGACCCTGTCGGGAAAATACGGGGAGTCCGAGCCCTCGTCGTGGTTGCGTGACATCACGCAGTCGTGGACGGGTTCACCGTTGAACCAGACGGTGTCCACAGCGAACTCGGGTCCGCGCAGGCACTGCTCGACGAGAAACCCCGTCCCTTCGGTCGCGTCCCTGGCCACGGTGGTGGCGTTGAGCAGGCCGATGCGCTGCGCCTGGGCGAGCAGCGCAGCCGTGTCGTCCACGCGGCGTACCCCGCCGCTGGTGTAGCCGTGTGTCGGCTTGATGACAGCCGGGAAGGTGATATGTGTGCCGACGACCTCGTTGCGTGAGCGGAAGGCCGCTCCCGCGGGTGTCCTCACGCCGGCGGCCTGCCAGAGGCGCTTCATGCGCGACTTGTCGCGCGCGTTGGTTGCGGCTTCGACGGAGTAGCGGGCCACGCCGAGGGCCTGGGCCACCGCCGTGGTGCTGATCACGAACGCTTCCTGGTCGGTGAGCGCCCCGATGATCCGGGTACCTGTGGTCTGCTCGCGTATCCGTGCGGCCACCCGCTCGGGCTCGTCGCGCAGGTCGAGTTCGAGCCAGTCCGTACCGGCTGGCGCCCTGTTCGAACCCGAAACGAGAAGCACGCGGTCACCCAAGCTGTGCGCGACGTCGACGAGCCGGCGGGTCATCGTGTCGGTGGTTTCCAGGCAGAGGAACAGCGTGTCACTCATGCCCGCTCCTTGAGCAGGGCTTCGACGTTCGCGTCCACATGGTCACCGAGCGCGGCAAGGTCGAGGCCGAAGCGCTCGAAGAGAAGATAGGCCAGACGATCCAGGCCGAAGCCCAGGCACATCGTGGATGTCGGCAGCCCCCGCTCGTCGGTGATGTCGAACGCCTTGGCGAAATGGCTGCCATGCTTGTTGAGCGAGGCCGTGGCCACCGGGTGCCCGACCGAGGCGGAGCGGACGGCTAGCTCGATCTTGTTCGTGGAGGCCAGCTGGGTGAAGAGCAGACTGCCGGCGGCGTCGCCGAAGAAGATGTCCGCGGCGGTCTGCAGCGAGAAGTCGAGGCCGAGCACCGAGGCCACACAGACCATCAGGTCGGCGAGCTCGCCGTGGATCCGCGCGAGCGGCTCGGCCCCGCCGATCACCACCGTCTCCTGGATGTGGAACTCGAGTAGGCGCTCGCGATTGTTCAGGTTGCCTGACTCGTCGCGGAAGACGGAACCGCCGAAGGAGAGCACCAGCGCCTCGTCCGATGCGACGGTCTTCCCCTCCAGCAGCGGGTAACTCGGCAGGCAGACGGCGGGGGAGAGCACATCGCGCGGAGTCCGGACGTAGTCGAGGACACGCCGGTCGTCGCGCCCATCGGACTTCCAGAACGGAACGAAGGCGTCGAAGACATCCGGATCGGTGCTGAGCGGGGCGATGAAGCTCAGGTGCTGGCATCCGGTGTCGACGTAGCCCGCCCGCTCCACCAGACTGCTCGGAATCAGCGAGGGGACGTGGATGACCTCCGCTTCGTAGACACCGCGGATGCAGGACGCCGTGAGCCGGTCCAGGGCGGCCAACAGCGCGGCGGTCTCGTGCCCGTAGACGTTGATGCCGGCGCGCAGGGCGGCGGAGCGATCGGGCAGGACGCGACGACGCAGTGGTGGGACGGCCCTGCGCAGCTCTTTCGAGAACGCACGCGCGGCATCCGCGAGCACTGCCACAGGAAAGGCATGCCGGCGTGATCCCCACGCTTGCACCGAATCAGCGACGCGCGAGTCCAGTAGCACCTTGGAGCGAATCGCCGGCGGAACTGAATTGAACCTGTCGAGGATACGTCGGACGGTTCGCTCCACTGCGGCCGTTGCCAGCTGTTGCCCGGCGTGGATCGTGACCTCGCCGTCCGCGAACTCGAGCGCGGTGATCTCGGGGAAGTGGAAGCGCAGCTGGGTCGTGAGATTGTCCCGTACGGACGGGGCGGTGTTCACCGCGATGGTCAGCTGATTCATTGTCTAGTCGAGTTCCAGGTAAGTCTTGATCTTGCCGAGGGTGGAGACCTCGCCGAGGTCGAACTCCTCGTAGTCGACCTCGCGGCCGAACTCCGAGCTCAGGCGCAGGACCAGGCCCATCACTGCCATCGACTCCAGGCCGATGTGGGTGAGCGGGATGTCCTTGTACTCCTCGTACTTGTTGCTCAGGAGCTGGACGGTATCGGCGGGGAGCAGGTCCGTGAGGAGTACGGAGATCCACTCGTTTCCCATGCAATCGCCTTTCGAAGTCGTGCGGCGGGTCAGGGGAGGCCCCCGGACCACAGGTCCACCGCGAGCGGGAGAAGACGGATCGGAGCGGAGTGGTCGCCGCAGCTGTCGGAGTGCAGCAGCCGGTCCACTCCCTCGATCGAGGAGAGCCGACCCTGAGAGGTGGGGACGACGTGTGTGATCACGACCGTCAAACGTGCTCCCAGGGCGGCGAGTGCGGCACAGAGCGGCCGGATCGTGGACCCGGAGGTGCATACGTCGTCGACCAACAACAGGTGACGATGTGCGAGCTCCTCCGGGAGCCGCTCGTAGTAAGTGCCGCGTTCCGGAGATTTCGATTTGTCCAGCGCGATCACGGGTACGGAAAGCGCCTGCGCGATCAACGATGCGCGCCCGGCCCCGCCGCGATCGGTGGAAACGACGAGATCGGGTGGGTCGGCGGAGCAGAGTGCGGCGACCGGCTCCGCACAGCCGAAACTGACCACTTCGGGGAGGTCATCGCCTTCCCAGGAGGGAGTGCTGTGGCGGTCCACGGTGATCACGCGGTCCGCTCCCGAGCTGCCGAGCATGCGCAGGACCATCCGGGCACCGCGCGACTCCCCCGCGTTCGTCACCCGGTCCTGTCGTTGATAGCAGAGGTACGGCACAAAGCAGGTGACGGAGGCGGCCTTGGCCGTCACGGCGATGTCGACAAGCTGGCATGCGGTGAACAGGCGCGTATCCTGCGGCGGAGCGGTGGTCTGCGCGATAAGCACGTGGCGTCCCTGGATGCGCTCGACCTCCGGAACGGTGAGCAGCTGCTCGCCGTCGGGAAAGATCGACCGGATCGCTCGGATCCTCTCGACATTGTCTGGAATGTCGGCTTCCCGGTGCAGGTCGTCCGGTCCGAGCAGCACGAGGCGGTCGGTCACTGCTCCGCCCCCGTACAGGCGAGCGCCGCCTCCCTGGCCGCGGTCAGATCGCGCAGCGCCTCCGCCGTAGACGGCAGGGTCGGACCCTGCCGACGCAGGAAGGCCGCCCACTCCTCGAGTTGCCGGACGAATCCATTGCTCTGCGTGGGGAAGCTGTGGGTGGTGACCCGGTCCCCGCGGAACTCCGTGAGCCGCATCCCTTGCTCGATGAGATATGGCGAGGTCGCCTCCAGGAGGATCCGTGCGTCGTCCGTCACGACCTCGATCCGCTCCCTGTAGTCGGGGGTGCCCGGAAGCCGTATGTGGCTCATCTGCACGGCGATCTCGTCGCTCGGCCACCAGCCACACGCGGCGGCGGTGCCGTTCGCCCAGTGCCTTCCATAGGCGACATGCCCAACGAGGAGGTGCGGGGCCAGGGCCGTGTGGACGAGGTTGATCTGGTGGATGAGTGAGGCGCCGATTCCGCGTTCGTAGACCGTTCGCTGCCCGGCACTCGCGTCGGCGAGAACCCGGGCCACGATGCGGCCGGCGGCAGCCCGACTCTCCGGCTTGGGCGCGGTGGGGGTGATCAGCCGATGGGCCACCTGGTGAGGTGAATCCGGGTCGACGATCTCCACGGAGATCCGGCGGACCCCGTCGAGCTGTTCGGAGACGAGCTCGACAAAGCGCACGGCGGCCGGGTCGTGGCGCTTCATGTAGCCGACCGCCACGTTCGCTCCGGTACTTTGTTCCGCGGCGATGAGCGCCTCGAGATCGGCCGGATCAAGGCTCGCGGGCTTTTCCACGAGAACATCGATCCCGCGGTCCAGGACCGCGGTGACGATTTCGCGATGAGTCGGCCAAGGAGTCGCGCAGATCACCGCACGGGCGCCTTTGTCGAAGGCCACTTCGAGCTCCGCGCCCACGGTCAGCCCGGGGAACTCCCGTCCGAGCACGGTTGAGCGGTCCGCGTCCGGTTCGACGACTGCGACGAGGTCGAACAGATCCGGACGTCTCAAGAGCAAGGGAATGTGTACGGCAGAAGCGACCCGCCCGCCGCCGACCACCGCCACCGGAATCACTGCCTGTGTTGTCATCGCCAGCCTTCGATTCCCCGGCAGGTTCTGTCCCGCCGGCGGGACAGAAGGCGAATCTAGCCGAGAGGGTGCTCATCGCATGCCTCTCGCGTCGGGGTGATCTGCCGTCATGGCCGTACGTCACGGATTCATTGACCGGCTTTCCGGACTTCATGACGATGACTGCACGCCAGGCGGAAAACGAGCGGAAAACGAGGTGATGATGGTGGACAAAACGTTGCGTGGGCTCATCTCAGCCAATGTGCCGATTCGTGCTGTCGGCGTGCATGACGGTTTGAGCGCAATCATGGCGGAGAACGCGGGATTCGAAGCCCTGTGGGCCGGAGGACTCGGCATCTCGACGTCCCATGGGGTGCCCGACGCAGGAATCCTGACGATGACGGAGTTCCTGCAGGACGCCGTGCGCATCCGGCGGGCGTCGTCCCTTCCGGTAATCGCCGACGTGGACGCGGGCTTCGGGGATGTCAATGTCGTACGGAGGATGGCCGGCCTCTATGAGGCAGAGGGCATCGATGCCGTGTGCATCGAGGACAAGCAGTATCCCAAGCGCAACAGTTTCCTCGACGGCCATCTGCTTGAGGAGCCGCTGGCCTTCGCTCGCAAGATCGAGGCGGCCAAGGCGGCGCAGCGCGGCGAGTCCTTCATGGTGATCGCCCGGCTTGAGTCGTTGATCGCCGGAGCCGGCATGGAGGACGCACTCTCCCGCGCGGTGCTCTACGCGAAGGCCGGCGCCGACGCGATCCTGGTCCACAGCAAGGAGCGTCAGCCCAGTGAGATCGCCGAGTTCTGTGCCCGCGCTGGCGACGCCGGTCTCGAACTGCCGCTGTTCGCGGTACCGACGACGTATCACGTCACTACCGTCGAGGGCCTGCATGCGATGGGGATCACCGGCATGATCTACGCGAACCAGCTCATCCGGGGTTCGGTGACCGCGATGGAGGAGGTGCTCACCTCGCTGGCACGCACGTCCTCCACCACAGAGATGGAGAGCCAGATCGCTCCGGTCAAGCGGCTGTTCGACCTGGTGGGCACCGAGACGCTCGACAATGCCGGGATACCGGCCTGATGAGCCTGCTCACCACGCCGACCGGCCTGGGGCACCGCGTGCTGAGCCTGCGGGCCGCCGAAGCGGTGGGACTCCCCGGTCTGGACGATGCGTCGATCACCACGCGCATCCTCGTCGAGAATGTCCTACGCCTGGCTGAACGCGGGGGCGACCCGGACGAGGCGATCGCCCTGGCCGACGCGATCGTGCGTGCGGGGTCCGGCGAAGAGGTCGACGCGGCCTTCGACTTCCACCCGAGCCGGCTGCTGCTTCAGGACCACTCCGGAGTCCCGGTACTCGCAGACCTGGCGTCGTTGCGCGAACTGCTGGCCGAGCGAGGCCTCGACCCAGGTGTCGTTTCCCCCGCGCTGCCGGTCGATCTGGTCGTCGACCACTCGGTGGAGGCCGACGAAGCGGGCAGTCGCATGGCGCTGGCCCGCAACATGGGCCGGGAGATGCGGCTCAACGCCGAGCGCTTCCGCTTCCTGAAGTGGGCTCGGCAGTCCATGGCCGGTGTGCGGATCGTTCCGCCGGGCCACGGCATCATCCATCAGATTCACTTGGAGCGGCTGGCCCGAGTGGTCGGCATCGGCGGCGACGGTATCGCAGCCCCCGACACGGTCTTCGGCACGGACTCCCACACACCGATGGTCAACTCGATCGGCGTGCTCGGCTGGGGAATCGGTGGGCTCGACGCGTCCGCGGTCCTGCTCGGCATGCCCGTTTCGCTGCTGGCCCGGCCGGTCGTCGGCGTCTGGCTGACCGGGCGGCTGCCGGCCGGCACCACCGCCATGGATCTTGCCCTCACCCTCACCGAAGTCCTTCGGGCCCATGGCGTGGTCCACCGCATGGTGGAGTTCCGCGGCCCGGGAGCGCTGTCGCTGTCGGTCACCGACCGGGCGACCGTGGCCAACATGGCTCCCGAGTACGGCTGCACCTCGACGCTCTTCCCGGTGGACGCACGGACGATCGAGTTCCTGCGCCTGACAGGCCGTACGGAGGAGGAGCTCGCGCTGGTCGAGGGCTACAGCAGATATCAGGGCCTGTTCGTGGAGGAAGCCGGATGGCGTCCGGCCTTCGCAGAGACCATCGAGTTGGATCTGGCCACGGTGGAGCCGAGTGCGGCCGGGCCGCGTCGTCCGCAGGACCGGGTACCGCTCGCCCGTGTGCCCAAGAGCTTCGAGTCCGAGGTAGGGAAGGGCAGCGACGAGGACGGAATGATCGCCATCGCAGCGATCACCAGCTGCACCAACACGTCGAACCAGACGTCGATGATGCTCGCGGGTCTGCTCGCCCGGAATGCGGTGGCGCGCGGTCTGAAGGTGCCGGCTTGGGTGAAGACCTCGTTGGCCCCCGGGTCGCGGAGCGTGACCGGCTACCTTGAGGCCGCCGGGCTTCTGCCTGCGCTGTCCGAGCTCGGATTCGATGTCGTCGCCTATGGGTGCACCACCTGTATCGGCAACTCGGGGCCGCTGCACGCCCACGCCGCACGGTCGGTCAGTGAGCGCGGGACGAAGACGGTGGCTGTGCTCTCGGGCAACCGCAACTTCGAAGGCCGCATCCACCAGCAGGTCGCCGCGGCGTATCTCATGTCGCCCCCGCTCGTGGTCGCCTATGCGCTGGCCGGCCATGTGCGCGTCGATCTGACCTCGGAGCCGCTCGGCACCGACTCGGACGGGTGCCCGGTCATGCTCGCCGACCTGTGGCCCACTGCCGAGGAGGTCGACGAGGCGCTTGGACAGGTCACGCTGGAGCGCTACACGGAGAGTGCCCAGGGCCTGTTCGAAGGGGACGAGAGTTGGCAGGCGCTGGAGAGCCCGGTCGGAGCCCGGTACGACTGGCCGACCGGTTCGAGTTACCTCACCCCGCTGCCCTTGATCAGCCTCGACGGTGACGCATCGCTTGAGGACGTGCGCGGCGCCCGCGCGCTGGTGAATGCCGAGCATTCGACCACGACGGATCACATCTCGCCGGCCGGCCAGATCAGGGCCGATTCCGTGGCGGGTCTATACCTGAGCGAACTCGGGGTGCCGGAGGCGGAGTTCAACACCTTCGGCTGCCGACGGGGCAATCACGAGGTGCTGGTGCGAGGCACGTTCGCCGGTGCCGGAATGGTGAACCGCCTGGCCGATCGCAAGGGCGGGTTCACCCGGCATTTCCCCACCGGTGAGCAGACCACGGTCTACGAGGCGGCGACGCGTTACCGCCAGGAGAGCGTCCCGCTCATCGTGTTGGGCGGCCGTGCCTACGGCATGGGCAGCTCCAGGGACTGGGCGGCGAAGGGACCGCGGCTGCTGGGCGTGCGGGCCGTACTGGCCGAGAGCTTCGAACGCATCCACCGCTCGAATCTCGTGGCCGTCGGCATTGTGCCGCTGGAGTTCGCCGCGGGAGAAGGCGTGCAGTCACTGGGCATCACGGGCGAGGAGCGCTTCGACGTGACCGGGCTGGAGGTCCTGGAGCCGGGCGGCAAGGTGAACGTGCGCGCCTACGACGAGTCCGGTGCCGAGGTCGCCGCATGGACGATGACGGCCCGGGTCGATACGCGGCATGAGCTGGACTGCGTCCGCCGCGGCGGTGTCTTCGGCGTCATCGCGGACACGATGATCCGTACGAAGGGATGAAGATGACTGAGGAGATCAAGCCGGCCCCGCCAGGGTTCACCGACGAGCAGTGGCGCACCTTCGCCGCCGAGGGCCTACTCCATGTCGAGAACGCACTGAGCGAGAAGCAGGTCGAGGAACTGCTCGGTGCCGTCAACCGGTACGTCGGTGGCGCGACTGAGAAGGAACACACCAACAAGGTCGAGAACATCATCGCGAAACACCATGAGTTCGCGTCGCTGATCGACCTGGAGACCCACATCGGCTACGCCTACGACATCTTCGGCGACCAGACGCGGCTCAGCCAGAATGACCTGTTCATGCGGCCCCCCGGCAGCGTCATCAACCACTGGCACTTCGACGGCCCGCGAGCCGTCCCTTACCGCGTATTCTCCCCAGTCCTCCCGCTGAAGTTGCGGATCGGATACTGGCTGACCGATCTCCCCCGTGAGGAGATGGGCAACTTCGTCTACATCCCGGGCAGCCACCTCCCCGACTACGAGGCCGAGCACGCCGGCATCGACGAAGTCGCCGGGCAGAAGGTGCTGACGTGCCGCAAGGGCTCGATGACCATCTTCGGTGCGAACCTGTGGCACCGCATTCAGCCGAACCACAGCGATGTCACACGGATCAACGTTTTCCTCTCCTACACACCGACCTGGGTGAACGGGTACTACTTCCAGAACCTGGAGGACTACCCGGATCTCACTCGTGAGCAGCGGATCCTGTTGCGTCCCTACGGTAAGTCCCAGGAGGACTTCAGCCGTCCGCCCGCGCAGGACCAGCCGCTCTACCTGGGCGGGCTGGAGCGCCCCGCCCCGGAGCCGGTCGAGCGCCACAAGGTTCGCCGGCTCACCCGCTACGAACAGCACCTGCGGCACCTGTAGGCCGCGATGGGGTATGAGGAGTTCACTGCCGCGCTCACAGCGCTTGCCGATCGCCTGCCGACAGCGCAGGCATGGGTGAGTGCCGAACCCTCGCGGGTGGCCGAGGTCGAACGCCGCCTGGAGTCGGAGATCGTCGCGCTCATCCTGCGCCACTTCGGACCGGTGACGGTCCTTGCGGAGGAGCACTACGCACTTCACGGCGACTACGCTCACAAGGCGTCCGGTGATCTGTGGTTCGCCGTCGATCCGCTGGACGGCTCCAAGTCCTACAAGGCCGGGCGGGACACCTACGCCGTGTCCGTCGCGGCATGCCGGGGCACCGAGCCGGTCTTCGGCGTGGTCTACCGGCCGAGTTCGGGGGCGCTGTACGTGGCGGAGAAGGGCGGCGGCGCGAGCGTGAGCGGCCGGCCGCTCACGGCCCCGATCGAGGCGGAGCGCAGGCTGATCGCGGTTGGCAACGGCGCGGTCCTCAGCCCCCAGTCCAATTTCGCGCTGGAGAACCTGCTGCTTCTCTCCTACGAGCTCGAACACATGGCTTGCACCTCGTTGAAACTGTGCTTCCTGGCCGAGGGCACGCGTGCCGGGTTCATCAAGCTGCTCGGTTCCGCCGGCGGGCTGCCGCGCGTGTGGGGCCTCGCCGCAGGACAGCTGATATCCACCGAGGCCGGGGTGAAACCCGCGAGGCTCGACGGCGGGAGCTGGCACTGGGGAGCAGGAGCGATCGCCGTGGGCGACCAGCGATTCCACGAAGAACTTTTCTGAGCACAACATGGCCTAAGGAGTGGCGCGGATGCCAGAAGTGTGGGAACCCTCCGAGGAGATGCTCGTTCAGGCGCAGTACTATATCTGCCACGAGCGGCACTACTTCCACCGGTACCGAATATTGCGCGACTGCCCCAATCTGTCGCTGTTCTTCATGGACCGCTGGTACGACTGGCAGTACGAGAGCTCCGGCGATGTCCCGATGATCAGCCGTTACAACGGTCTGATGGAGATTGCCTGCCGGGAGTCCTGGGCCGAGGACGAGGTCTCCCTTGCGGAACTCCCGGACCGGATCCGTCGTGCGTTCGACCGCGGCTCGCACATTACGGTGCCGGTGGCCTTCGTCCACAGCGACGGTACGCCCTACGTCACCGAGTGGATGCTCGAGGGGATCGACGCCGACGACACCGTCTACTACACCAAGTCGACCTCGGACGCGGCCAGCCGGACCTTCCGCAAGCCGGTGCCCTTCGAGAAGCTGGCGGATCAGCTGTTCCGCACCGACGACGGGCTCGTCGCCGTGACGGAGATCAAGGCTGCCCCGACCATCGAGCGGATCCTCGCCCTGGAACCGATGGAGGCCTACCGTGCGGTCTTCGCCGAGTACGGTCTTCGCTGGGAGGGGGGTCGGCTGTCGCGGTACGTCACGCCGGTCACCATCGGCGTCACCGGGATGGACCAGCTCATCGAGGCTTGGCAGGAGCGCGAGGAGGAGATCCTCGCCGCCGGCGAGCTGCGCTTCAACGACCAGTCCCGGGTCAGCAAACACCTGCAGAACCGCTTCCACCCCGTGCAGCACTATCTCGGCTTCCTGCTGGAGACTGCCGAGACCAGGGCCGCGCTCGGTGATCTGGTTCCGGACGTGCAGCGAGGCCGGGACGAGATGGACCGCGCGCTGTCGGATGTGCTGAAGTTCGCGAGCCTGCTGGTGCAACGGACCGACTCGTCCAGCCTCGGGCTGTATCTGAAGTACCTGCGCAACCTGCGCGAGACCGTGGTGGACTACCAGGCGTTGAACCTTCGGGTGCAGCGGACCCTCGCGTGACCTCGGAGCCCGAGTTCCTGGATGTCGTCGATGCCGACGACCGGGTGATCGGCAGGGCGACGCGAGAAGCGGTGCACAGGGATCACCTGATGCACCGTGGAGTCCACGTGCTTGTCGTCAACACGCTTGACGAGATCCTCGTGCAGATCCGCTCGCAGCACCTGCCCAATCATCCCGGCCGGCTCGACGCCTCCGCAGGCGGACACGTCATCAGCGGCGAGAACTACCAGACCGCGGCCTGCCGAGAGCTCCTCGAGGAACTCGGCTGCCATGACTCCGGGCTCGACTACGTCTGCCTGTACGACGGCTTCTCGGCGCGCCAGTTGGAGAAGCGCGCTCTCTATGTGCACCGCTGCGACGGACCGTTCACACCCGACCCGGAGGCAGTGGCGGGGGTCACGTTCATGGCTCCGCAAGCGCTGGTGGAGACCTTCTCGCGACGGGCGTGGGAGTGCACCGAGGGGTTCATGCGGTCGGTCAGCCTCTTCTTCGATCACCAGGCGATGCAGGGTGCTTCCACACCGGTCTGGAGATGGCGCGAGGCTCCCGACCGCGAGCCCGTTTGGGGCATGCAAGGGGAAGCGGCCTCGCAGAGCTTCCGTGATCCGACGAGTAAATCCTAGGAACCCTCCATGACGACAGCGAACGCCGAACCGGTTGTGCCGGCCGAACACCGGAAGTGGGCCAGGGTGATACCGGCCAAGGGGCCGCAGCGCGTTCTCGCGACTTCCCAACTGATCAACAATCTCGGCAATGGGATGTTCATCACCGGCCAAGCACTGTTCTTCACCCGCTCGGTCGGGCTGCCCGTCGGCCAGGTGGCGACCGGCCTCGGTATCAGCGCGCTCGTCGGGCTGCTCGTGGGGATCCCGGTCGGCCGGATCGCGGATCGGTACGGCTCACGCGAGGCGTACGCGGCAACGATGACGATCGAGGGCTTCGCGGCCGTATCCCTGGTCTTCGTGCACGCCTTCTGGTCCTTCCTGGCCCTCGTCTGCATCACCCAGATGGCGCAGACCGGGAGCTTGGCGGCTCGCAGCCCCATGCTGCGAGCCCTCGGGGGCGAGAAACCGGCGGAGTTCCGCGCCTATCTCCGCACTCTGACCAACATCGCGTTCCCGCTCGGAGCCGGTGTGGCCATGGCCGCCATCCAGATCGGGACCCGGCCCGCCTACCTGACCCTCATCCTCGGCAACGCCCTGAGCTACTTCGTGTGTGCGCTGCTGATGACACGGATCCCGCACGTGCCGCCGAAGCCCGCACCGCCCCAAACCGACCGGTGGATCGCGCTGCGGGACAAGCCCTTCCTGGCCGTCACCCTGCATGAGGGGCTGCTCGCCACCCAGCTCGGGGTCCTCACCTTCGCGCTCCCGCTGTGGATCGTGGGGCGGACCGAAGCCCCACGTTGGACCGTCGGTCTCGGACTGCTCGTCAATACGGCCCTGTGCATCGCGTTCCAGATCCGCTTCAGCAAGGGTGTGGACACGCCGGGAGCCGCGGGCAGGGCCCTGCGGCGCGCCGGATTCGCCTACCTGGTCGCAGCCCTTCTGCTGGCCCTCATGGCCGGGTTGCCCGGCTGGGCGGCCGTTCTCATGCTGATCCCCGGTGCCGCCGTCCACACCATGGGCGAGATGTGGCAGTCCTCTGCGGGCTTCGAGCTCTCCTTCGGTCTCGCGCCGGAGCACGCTCAAGGCCAGTACTCAGCCGTGTACAACATGGGTTTCGGCTTCGCCAACGCTGTCGCACCGCCGGTGCTCGCGCTGCTGTGCATCACCTGGGGCCGCCCGGGCTGGTTCGTCCTCGGGGCGGTCTTCGGCCTGCTCGGCCTGGCCGGTCCGCCGCTGGTCGCCTGGGCCGAACGCACCCGTTGAGAGATGGTGGACATGACTGATCCCGCGAGCGCGGCTCATGAGGAACTCCTGGGCCCCGGGCACCCCGTATGGATGGATTTTCCGCGCAGCTCGCCGGCCCTGCTCCCGGCGTTGTCCCAACTGGCCGCGCGGCGGGCCGATCTCGACGATATCGTGCTGATCGGCATGGGCGGTTCCTCGCTGGCCGCGGAGGTGATCGCCTCCGCGGCGGGCAGGCCTCTGACCATGCTGGACACCACCGACTGCCGGCAGGTCGAGGCTGTCCTCGGGCGCGACCCGGAGCGCATGCTGGTGATCCTCTCCAGTAAGAGCGGCGAGACGATCGAGACCAACAGCCTCTGTCGGGTCATGACCCGACATTTGGCCGAACGCCTGCCTCCCCATGAGGCCGCCCGCCATTGCGTCGCCGTCACCGACCCGGGCTCGCTGCTGCACCGCATCGCGCTGGACCGGGGCTACGAAGCAGTTCTGGCCGACCCGAGCGTCGGCGGACGCTACAGCGCCCTGGGGCCCTTCGGGCTTGTCGCGGGGGCGTTGCTGGGAACCGACGTGGATGGTCTGCTCGCTGACGCCGCGGTGATCCGTGACGAGCTCGAACGTGTCGACAACCCCGGCTGGGAACTCGGCAGCGTGTTGGCGGATTCGGCTCTCGCTGGTCGCGGTGCCTTGGTGCTCGACGTGCCGGACCCACGGCTTCGCGGTCTGGGGGACTGGATCGAACAACTCGTCGCCGAGTCGACGGGCAAGGACGGACGTGGCATTTTGCCCGTGGTCGGCGGCTGTGATCCCGACGGTTCGATCCGAGCTCTGCTGACGGCGGGCGACGGGGTGCCGGGCGGTGAGGGCGTCGGCGCGCTGGGGATCCACCGGCCGCTGGGTGCGCAGTTCCTGCTCTGGGAATACGCGACCGTGATCGCCTCTCGTGTACTCGGGGTGAACCCCTTCGACCAGCCCAACGTCGAGGAGTCCAAGGCGAACACGGCAACCTTGCTCGCCGAGGGCAAGCTCGATGAGAGGCCCGACTTCACCGAAGGCGCGATCGAGGTCCACACCGCCGGAGCGGGGCTGAAGGCCCGGACCGTCGCTGGTGCGCTCAGCGAGCTGACGGAGCGCATTCCGCCACAGGGCTACCTTGCGGTGATGTCCTATCTGGACCGTGAACGCGATGCGAAGGTGACCGCAGTGGGTGACGGACTGCGAGCACAGACGCGTCGGCCGGTGACCTTCGGTTGGGGCCCGCGCCTTTTGCACTCGGTCGGGCAGTATCACAAGGGCGGTCCGTCCGGCGGGGTGTTCTGCCAGATCACCGGAGCGGTGAAGGCTGACATCGAGATTCCGGGCCGCCCGTTCACCCTGGCTGGTCTGCAGGCGGCTCAGGCGGGCGGCGACCGCAGGGCGCTGCTGTCCCGTGGGCGCACGGTACTCCGCCTGCACCTACGCGACCGGGAGAACGGGATCGAGCAGTTGGTCGAGGCAGCGGCAGGTGCCAGGCAGTGATCCGGAGAGGAAGCCCCGTCGTGTCCTGGCCAGTCGGTCGGCTCTTGGCGGCATCCGTGGCGCGTGGACTGTTGACCCTCGTACTGGGAGCGGTGAATCTGCTCCTTAAATGTGTCGCGAGTGACAGCCGGAAGGCGGTTGAAGGGCGCCCCGGGCTTCGGCAGTGATCAGCGGCGCACGCGCTGCCGCGTCAAGTGGATACCGGCAGTCCGGGACCGGTCTTCCGACACGGTCGCGGACGCCAAGGCGTGGCTGGCCGAGGCACAGACCGACGCACGGCGAGAGGATTTCGTCGACGCGCGCGACGGTGCGATCAGCCTTCGGGAGTACGTCGAGAAGCACTGGTGGCCGTCCCAGGCGCATCCCGCCCAGACGCTGGAAAGCACGAGGCACCGAATCTGGGCACAGGTGCTGCCGCAGCTCGGAGACCTGGCGCTCAGGGACATCGGCGTCGCGGAGCTGCGCAAGTGGTCGGGCGCCGTGCAGAGGGTGGTGGCGTCGAGCACGGCTGATGGCACGTGGGTGTACCTCAAGCGATTCGATGGTGCAGCACCAGGCACCGGCGCCAAGAGACTTTTCAGGGACTTTCAGCTCTGTCTCGGGGACTTTCCAGGGATTTTCCGCTGAGTGAGCGGGAAAGCCCCTGACAGCTTCGAAAGACACGAAACCCCAGGTCAGATTCTGTTTAGTGTCAACCGATGCCGCCCACCAGGCCGTCTCCCCGCGCAGAACACATGGGCTGGGCGAGGAGGCGCGGATGAGGACCTGGCGGGCGCCGCGAGAGTCACCCACGGCAGCGCCGCCATGGGTGCTGGTCCGGGTGAACTCGCCCTTGAACAGCGCCACTTGGCGGCGTCGCCGCACTCGCTAGTACGTGTAGAACCCCGAGCCGGTCTTCCGGCCGAGCCGGCCCGCCTCGACCATGCGCTGCAGCAGCGGGGGAGCGGCGTACAGCGGCTCCTTGTACTCGGCGTACATCGAGTTGGCGATCGAGACGATGGTGTCCAGGCCGATCAGGTCGGACAGCTTCAGCGGGCCCATCGGGTGGGCGCAGCCCATCTCCATGCCGTTGTCGATGTCCTCGCGGCTCGCGATGCCCGACTCGAACATCCGGATCGCGGAGAGCAGATAGGGCACGAGCAACGCGTTGACCACGAAACCGGAGCGGTCCTGAGCGCGGATGGCGTGCTTGCCGAGCACCTTCTCGGCGAAGACCTGGGCGCGGCTGAGGGTGCCCTCGGAGGTGGTGAGCGCCGGGATCAGCTCGACCAGCTTCTGCACCGGGGCGGGGTTGAAGAAGTGGATGCCGACCACGTGGTCCGGGCGGGAGGTGGCGACCGCCAGCTTCACCAGCGGGATCGAGGAGGTGTTGGAGGCGAGGATCGCGTCCGGGCGGGTCACCACCTGGTCGAGCACCTGGAAGATCTCCGTCTTCACCGGCTCGCTCTCCACGACGGCCTCGATCACCAGATCGCGGTCGGCGAACTCGCCGAGGTCCGTGGTGAAGCTCAGCCGCGCCAGCGTCTCGTCCCGCTCCTCCTCGGTGATCTTTCCGCGCTCGGCGGCCTTGGCCAGGGAGTTGAACAGCCGGGTACGCCCGATCTCCAGGGCCTCGCCGGTGGTCTCGGCGACCTTCACGTCCAGTCCCGCGCGGGCGCACACCTCGGCGATGCCCGCGCCCATCTGGCCGCAGCCCACGACTCCGACGCGCGCAATATCTCCCGATGGGAAGCCTGTCACATCGACCCCTTCGCTGGTTCTCCGGCTCGCTGGCAGGACCTCCGGGTTCGGCGCCTGCTCCGATCGTGCACGTTACCGTCAAGTATCGATGATCGATCGTCCGGGTGGGGGCATCCTGGGGCGCGAAACGATCCGTGACGGAGCGGATCCGGAGCGTATGGGGGTGTACAGATGGGGCAACTGTCACGACGGGCCTTCACGTTGGCGGCGCTGTCCACGCTGGCCACGGCGCCGGGCGCGGCGGCGGCAGCGGATCGCCGGCCCCACGCGGCCACCGAGATGCGGGGCGTGTGGCTCGCCACGGTGTCCAACCGGGACTGGCCGTCCGAGCCCGGCCTGACGGCCGCCGCGCAGCGCGAGGAGCTGACCACCCTGCTCGACAAGGCGGCCCGCTGCCGGCTCAACACGGTGATGTTCCAGGTACGGCCCACCGCCGACGCCCTGTGGCCGTCACCGTACGAGCCCTGGTCCGAGTACCTCACCGGCACCCAGGGCCGCAGTCCCGGCTGGGACCCGCTGGGCACCGCGGTGAAGGAGGCCCACGCCCGGGGCCTGCGGCTGCACGCCTGGTTCAATCCGTACCGCATCGCCAACCACACCGACCCCGGCCGGCTCGCCCCCACGCACCCGGTCCGCAAGCACCCCGACTGGGCGGTTCCGTACGGCGGGAAGCTCTACTACAACCCAGGCCTGCCCCAGGTCCGCGCCTTCGTCCAGCGGGCGATGCTGGACGCGGTCGCCAAGTACCCCGTCGACGGCGTCCACTTCGACGACTACTTCTACCCGTATCCGGTCGCCGGGCAGACCTTCGACGACGACGCCGCGTACGACCGCTACGGCGGCGCCTTCGACAGCAGGGCCGCATGGCGGCGGGACAACATCAACAAGCTCGTCAGGGAGATGGCGGCCGGCGTCAGACGGGCCCGGCCCGGCACCCGGTTCGGGGTCAGCCCCTTCGGGGTGTGGCGCAACGCCTCGAACGACCCGCGCGGCTCGGACACGCGGGCGGGTGTGCAGACGTACGACGATCTGCACGCGGACACCCGTACCTGGGTGCGCCGCCACTGGATCGACTATCTCGTCCCTCAGCTGTACTGGAACATCGGCTTCGCCGCCGCCGACTACGCGAAGCTCGTCGACTGGTGGGCGGCGGTCGCCAGGGGCAGCAGGACACAGCTGTACATCGGCGAGGCCCTGTACAAGGCGGGGGCGGCCGGGCAGCCCCCGGCCTGGCAGGACCCGGCCGAGCTGTCCCGGCACCTCACCCTCGCCGCCCGGCACCCGCGGGTGCGCGGGCATGTGTTCTTCGCCGCCAGGGACGTGGCGGCCGATCCGATCGGCGCGATGTCACGCGTGATCGCCGATCACTACGGGCGATCGGCGAGGCCGCCGCGGTGAGCTACCGCTGGTGCTCCTTCTTGTGATCCACCAGGCAGTCGGGCCCCGGGGACATGATCGTCTCGTGCCCGTCCTCGGCTCGGACGCGATAGGGCGGGTTCCCCTCGGGACCGAGTACTTCGACGACTTCTACGACATGGTCGTGCTGCCCGACCACCCTGCCGTGCTGGACCAGCCTGTCGCCTTTTTTGGCACGCATGTCAGGCCCTCCTCATGTTCACGACCGCTGTGTGACGGCGATGCACACGAGCACGGCGACGGCGGTCAGGGGAGCGGCCGCCGTGAAGTGCTCGCCGAGCAGCAGCGCCGACCACACCAGTGTGAGCAGCGGCTGGGCCAACTGCAACTGGCTCGCCCGGGGGATGCCGATCGCCGCCATCCCCCGGTACCAGACGACGAGGCCGAGGAACTGTGAGCCGAGCGCGACCCACAGCACACCGGCGATGCCGTGCGCGGTCAGCCGGAAGGGCTCGTACGTCAGCGCCACCGCGGCGGCGGGCACGCTCAGCGGCAGGCACAGCACCAGCGCCCAGCCGATGACCTGCCAGCCCGGCATGACCCGGGCCAGCCGGCCGCCCTCGGTGTAGCCGGCCGCGCACACCAGCAGGGCCGCGAACAGACAGCCGTCGGCGGCCGTCAGCGCACCGCCGCTCTGTGTGACGGTGAAGGCGGCCACGGCCGCGGCCCCCGCCAGCGCGGCCAGCCAGAACCGGCGCGAGGGGCGGCTGCCGGTGCGCAGCGCCGAGAACACGGCGGTGGTCAGTGGCAGGAGCCCCACCACGACGGCGGCGTGCGCGGTGGTGGAGGTCTGCAGCGCGAGCGTGGTCAGCAGCGGGAAGCCGAGTACGACACCGCCGGCGACGACGGCGAGACCCGGCAGATGCCGGCGCTCGGGCAGCGGAACGCGCAGGAAGAGGAGACACCCGCCCGCGATGAGCGCGGCGAGGACACTGCGCACGGCCACCAGCGACCAGGGACCGAAGCTCTCCAGACCCCAGGCGGTGGCCGGGAAGGTCAGCGAGAAGGCGGCGACGCCCAGGGCGGCCAGTGCGGTGCCGAAGCCGCGGTGCTCGCGGGGAGCGGTGACCGCTATCGGACTCGGGGCAGTAGCGCTACTCTGTGTTCTCATGAACCAGCGTAGCAGTGTCAGTGAACTGGCAGAAGAGCTCCGCAGGGACCTGGACCGCTACTCTCCGGGTGGAAAGCTCCCGTCGAGCCGGGCACTGGTCGAGCGGTTCCATGTGAGTCCGGTGACGGTCTCTCGCGCCCTCGCCCAGCTGGCCGCCGAGGGACTGGTGGTCACCCGGCCCGGCGCCGGTGCCTTCCGCGCGCGGCCGCGCACCGCCGCCGAGCCCGCCGGGGACACCTCCTGGCAGGAGGTCGCGCTGAGCGCCGACGGCGCCGCCGACCTCGTCCCGCGCACGGTGGACGCCTCCGGCGTCACGATCTGCCTCGCCGCACCGGCTCCGGGCGTGCTGGAGTTCAACGGCGGTTACCCCCACCCCTGCCTGCAGCCCGAGCGGGCGATGGCCGCCGCCCTCGCCCGGGCCGGCCGGCGCCCCGGCGCCTGGGGCAGGCCCCCGCTGGAGGGCCTGCCGGAGCTGCGGGAGTGGTTCGCGCGCGACATCGGCGGTGCCGTCACGGCCGCGGAGGTACTGATCGCCGCCGGCGGGCAGTCCGCGCTGGCCACGGCCCTGAGGGCGGTCGCGCCGCCCGGCGTCCAGGTCCTCGTGGAGTCCCCCACCTATCCGGGCATGCTGGCCCTGGCCCGCTCGGCCGGTCTGCGCCCGGTCCCGGTGCCGGTCGACCGCGACGGCGTACGGCCCGACCTGCTCGCCGACGCCTTCCGGGCCACCGGCGCCCGGGTGTTCGTCTGCCAGCCCCTCTTCCAGAACCCGACCGGCGCGGTGCTCGCCCCCGACCGCCGCGCCGAGGTGCTGCGCATCGCCCGTGCCGCGGGCGCGTTCGTCATCGAGGACGACTACGTACGACGTCTCGTGCACGCCGACGCGGGCCCGCTGCCGCGCACCCTGGCCGCCGACGACCAGGACGGCGTCGTCGTCCACGTCGGTTCACTGACCAAGGCGACCTCGCCCAGCTTCCGGGTGGCCGCGCTCGCCGCGCGCGGACCCGTGCTGGAACGCCTGCGCGCCATCCAGGTCGTGGACAGCTTCTTCGTGCCGCGCCCCCTCCAGGAGGCCGCCCTGGAACTCGTCGGCTCCCCGGCCTGGCCCCGCCACTTGCGCGCCCTGTCGGCCGAGCTGAAGACCCGCCGCGACACCATGACGACCGAACTCGCCCGCCGCCTTCCCGAACTCGCCCTGCCGCACATCCCGTCCGGTGGCTACCATCTCTGGCTCCGCCTCCCCGACGGCACCGAGGAGACCGCCCTCACCGCGGCCGCCCTCCGCGCCGGCGTCGCCCTCACCCCCGGCCGCCCCTACTTCAGCGCCGAACCCCCCGCCCCCCACCTCCGCCTGAGCTTCGCCGCGGTCGCCGGCACCGGGGAGATCACGGAAGGCGTACGGCGGCTGCGGACGGCCTGTGATGAGGTGCTCTAGGACAGCGTCACCGGCGCGCAGCCGAACTCCCGGTCCTCGCCCTGGTCGCCGCAGCCGTCGTACTCGTCCCAGGCGCCGTAAGACGGTCAAACCATTCGACGCCGGCGCCCGGTGCCTGTGAGGATCCGGGTCATGAGCGACACACCCGCCCTCCCCGACGGTTACGAGTTCTCCGCCGACACGGCCCGTGTCGACGTGGACCGCGTCCACGGCTGGCTGTCGGCCGACGCCTACTGGGCGATCGGCCGGCCCCGCGAGAAGCACGAGCGCGCGATGGCGTCCTCGCTCAACTTCGGGGTGTACGAGACGGTCTCCGGGGAGCAGGTGGCGTACGCGCGCGTGGTCACCGACCAGGCCCTGTTCGGCTGGCTCGCCGATGTGTACGTGGACCCCTCTGTGCGCGGCAAGGGCGTCGGCACGGCTTTCGTCGGCCGCATCCGCGACCACCTGAAGCCGTACGGACTGCGCCGCATGCTGCTCGCCACCGAGGACGCGCACGGCGTGTACGAGAAGGTGGGCTTCCGGCCGCTGGACCGTCCCGACCAGTGGATGATCAACCTCTTCGAGTAAGCAGCCGCTTACCCGTCGTAGCTCACAGGGGTCACCCCTTGACCTGCCTTCACATGCGGCACACCATCACCGCATGCCACTGAGGGTGACGTTCGTCGCCGCCGCGCGCAGCGCCCCGCTGCTCGCCGAGCGCTTCGAGGACGACCGGCCGCTGGACCGGGCCGGCTGGGACGAGGTGCAGCGAGCCGCCGGGGACCTGCTGCCGCTGGCGGCCGCCGAACTGCGCTACTGCTCGCCGACCCCGCGCAGCCGGGCCACCGGCGAGGCGCTGGGGTATGCCCCGCTGGTCCAACTGGCCCTGAGGGACTGCGACATGGGGCGCTGGCGCGGACTGACGCTGGGCGAGGCGATGGCCCGCGAGCCGGATGCGGTGGACGCCTGGCTCGCAGACCCGCGCGCCACCCCGCACGGCGGCGAGTCCCTGCTGGCCTTCATCTCCCGGGTGGGCGGCTGGCTGGACACCCGGCCGGCGGAGGACGGCGGCCGGATCGTCGCCGTCGCCGAGCCCGCCGTGATCCGCGCGGCCTTGGTCTACGCCCTGAAGGCGCCGCCCAGCACGTACTGGAACATCGATGTGCGCCCGCTGTCCATGTCCACCGTCACCGGCCGCGCGGCCCGCTGGAACCTCCGTTTCGACGGTGGCTCGGCTCAGTCCTCGCGCTCGTAGTCCGTGGTCAGCACCAGATCCTTCGCCGGGCCGCCGACCCGCCACACCGAGCGCCAGTGGTCGTTGTCCCGGACGGTGAACTCGCCCCGGTAGAGGTCGGCCGCGCACGGATGGTCGGCGACATACCGCCCCGAGGTCAGGTCCAGCACGTGGAAGGGCCGCCCGTCCGCGAACCGCACCTCCGCCGTGCCCGGGGCGGACCCCGGCACAAACCGCAGCGTCCGGGTCGCGGGCCGCGCCACGCCCTGCCAGGTGAACGTGCCGGACTCCTCGTGCAGCAGCCCGCCGCCCGGCGGCGCGCTGAAGACGGTCACCCCTGAGAAGCTCCCGTCGGCTCCGCTCGCCAGATCCCGCACGCTGCGCCCGACGTGCCAGCGTCCGGCCAGATACGCCAGGACATCGGCGACCGGCCAGTACCGCGGCTGCACATCCATGGGTCGAGCTTACGGGTCACCGTGTTCGCCCCATTGACGTGTTCACGCCCCTCCTCTTACCGTGCGTTCGAAGTGCTGACCAATGTCTGATATTTCGAACAGTCTGTCCTTCGGACACCCGAGAGCCGCGGAGTATCCATGTCACGCACCGCCCGCTGGAGACTCGGCCTGGGAGCGAGCGCCGTCCTGCTCGCGACGGCCGCCCTCCCCGCCCCCGCCCACGCCGATGACGCCAGGGACTACGCGATCACCGTCGACCCCTCGGCCGAGGGGCCCGCGATCGACAAGACGATGTACGGGGTCTTCTTCGAGGACATCAACCGCGCCGCCGACGGCGGCCTGTACGCCGAGCTGGTCCAGAACCGGTCCTTCGAGTACTCCACCGACGACAACGAGGCGTACACCCCGCTGACCGCATGGACGGTCTCCGGTACCGCGCAGGTCGTGAACGACTCCGGCCGCCTCAACGACCGCAACCGCGACTACCTCTCCCTGGGCGCCGGTTCGTCGGTCACCAACTCCGGTTACAACACCGGCATAGCGGTCCAGGACGGCAGGAAGTACGACTTCTCGGTGTGGGCCCGCGCCGACGCCGGCACCGCGCTCACCGTCACCCTCCAGGACGCGGGCGGCACCCTCGCCACCGCCCGGCAGATCCAGGTGAGGAAGAAGGGGTGGGCGAAGTACAAGGCCACCTTCACCGCGTCCCGCACCAGCACCACCGGCCGCCTCACGGTGGCCTCCGGCGCCGCGGCCGCCCTCGACATGGTGTCCCTCTTCCCGCGCGACACCTACAAGCACGAGCCCAACGGCCTGCGCAAGGACCTCGCCGAGAAGATCGCCGCCCTGCATCCGGGCTTCGTCCGCTTCCCCGGCGGCTGTCTCGTCAACACCGGCTCCATGCAGGACTACAGCGCGTCCTCCGGCTGGCAGCGCAAGCGCGCCTACCAGTGGAAGGACACCGTCGGCCCGGTCGAGACCCGCGCCACCAACGCCAACTTCTGGGGCTACAACCAGAGTTACGGCCTCGGCTACTACGAGTACTTCCGCTTGGCCGAGGACATCGGCGCCATGCCCCTGCCCGTCGTACCGGCGCTCGTGACCGGCTGCGGCCAGAACCAGGCCGTCGACGACGACGCGCTGCTCAAGCGGCACATCCAGGACACCCTGGACCTCATCGAGTTCGCCAACGGCCCGGCGACCTCGACATGGGGCAAGGTACGGGCCGAGATGGGCCACCCCAGGCCCTTCCACCTCACCCACATCGAGGTCGGCAACGAGGAGAACCTGCCGAACGAGTTCTTCGCCCGCTTCACCCGGTTCCGCGCGGCCGTCCAGGCCAAGTACCCGTACATGCGGGTGATCTCCAACGCGGGCCCGGACGCGAGCGGCACGACCTTCGACACGGCCTGGAAACTCAACCGGGACGCCAAGGTGCACCTGGTAGACGAGCACTACTACAAGAGCCCGACGTGGTTCCTGCAGAACAACCAGCGCTACGACTCCTACGACCGCTCCGGACCCAAGGTCTTCGTCGGTGAGTACGCCTCCCAGGGCAACGCCTTCAAGAACGGGCTCGCCGAGGCGGCGTACATGACCGGCTTGGAGCGCAACGCCGACGTCGTCAAGCTCGCCTCCTACGCCCCGCTGTTCGCCAACGAGGACTATGTGCAGTGGCGCCCCGACCTCGTGTGGTTCAACAACCATGCCTCGTGGGGCTCGGCCAACTACGAGGTCCAGAAGCTGTTCATGAACAACGTGGGCCACCAAGTGGTGCCGAGCAGGGCCACCACCACGCCGAACGTCAGCGGCCCCATCACGGGCGCGGTCGGCCTGTCCACCTGGAACACCAGCGCCGCCTACGACGACGTGAAGGTCACCGCGGCCGACGGCTCGACCCTGTTCAGCGACGACTTCTCCGGTGACGCCTCGAAGTGGACCCATACCGGCACCGGCAGCTGGAGCGTCCAGGACGGTCAGTACGTCCAGACCGACACCACCGCCCAGAACACCATGGTCTCCGCCGGCGACCCGACCTGGCACGACTACGACCTGCACGTGAAGGCCACCAAGAAGGCGGGTCAGGAGGGCTTCCTCGTCGCCTTCGGGGTCAAGGACACCGGCAACTACTACTGGTGGAACATCGGCGGCTGGAACAACACCCGGACCGCGGTCGAGCAGGCCGTGGACGGCGGCAAGTCCACGCTGATCTCCAGGCCGGGCTCGGTCGACACCGGCCGCGCCTACGACATCGACATCAAGGTGCGCGGCCGCCAGGTCACCCTCTCCCTCGACGGGCAGCAGTGGGGCGGCTTCACCGACGACAAGCCGGCCGAGCCGTTCCGCCAGGTCGTCACGCGGGACGCGAAGACCAGCGAGTTGATCGTCAAGGTCGTCAACGACCAGTCCTCGGCGGCCCGTACGGCGATCGACCTCGGCGGCGCCGAGGTCGCGTCCAGGGCGCGGGTGACCACGCTGGCGGCCGCACCGGACGCCGTGAACAGCGAAACGACCACGGCGGTCGCCCCGGTCACGTCCACCTTCACCGGAGTCGCCGACAGGTTCACGTACACCTTCCCGGCGAACTCGATCACGTTCCTGAGGATCAGGCAGAGGTGATCAGGCAGAGGTGATCAGGCAGGAGTAGCCGTTTCCCGCTCGGGTTGCTGCCGGCCGACCGGCAGCAACCCGCGCTCGGCGAAGACCTTCTTCGCCATGAACGTGGCGTTGAGGGCCTTCGGGAAGCCGCAGTACCCGGCCGAGTGCAGCAGCGTCTCGACGATCTCCTCGGGGGTCAGCCCCACGTTCAGCGCCGCGTTGACGTGCACCTCCAGCTGGGGCTCGCAGCCGCCCAGCGCGGTCAGCATGCCCAGGGTGACCAGCTGGCGGTCCCGGGGCACGAGCCCGGGCCGGTCGTAGATCTCGCCGAAGCCCCAGGACACGATCTGGTGCCCCAGCTCGGGGCTGATGTCGGCCAGCGAGTCGATGACCCGCTGCCCGGCCTCCCCGTCGACTCGCCTCAGGACGTCCAGGCCGTGGGCGAAACGCTCTTCACGCGTGGTGCTCTGCTCGTTGCTCATGACCGGAACGGTAGGAGTTGGAGCACACTCCAACGCAAGCCCGGTCAGACCCCGAAGTACTTCTGGGCCGCCCGGACGCCCGCCGCCAGCGCGTCCACCTCGGCCAGGGTGTTGTAGACGTAGAAGCTCGCCCGGGTCGTCGCCGGGATGCCGTACCGCTTCACGATCGGGCGGGCGCAGTGGTGGCCGACGCGGACGGCCACGCCCCGGTCGTCCAGCACCTGGCCGACGTCGTGCGGGTGGATGCCGTCGACCGTGAAGGAGACGGCCGAGCCCCGGTCGGTGAGATCTGCGGGGCCGACGATCCGGATGCCCGGGATCTCCCTCGACGCCGAGCTGGCCTTCCTCGCCTCGTGCGGATCGGCCGCCGGCGCCTGTCAGCTCGCCGACGAGGCGCACCATGTCGCGTCCTCGTTCCAGCTCGCCGGCTTCAGCCATGTACTCGCCACACTGTGGGAGGTCGCCGACGGAGACGCCACCGAGTGCACCGCGGCGCTGTACGGCCTCCTCGCGGAGGGCGTCCCGCCCGCCGAGGCGTTGCACCGGGTGACCGGTGATCTGCGTGCGCGCTATCCGCGCAGCCCGTGGCTGTGGGCGCCTACATCCATCTGGGGCCCTGACCGGGCAGTGCGGCTCGTGAGCGAGTTCGTCTCTGTTCGGCGACGGTGCGGATGCCGGTGCAGAGCGGGTGCATAGGATCGCCGGCATGGCACTGCGACCTGTGATGGTGAACATCAAGGCTCTTGATCACTCGGCGGTCGGCCGGTTCTGGGCGGAGGCGCTCGGCTGGCGTGCTTACAGCCCCGGTGTGACCACCTACGTCGGACCCGACGGCGGCCTCGTCTGGCCGCACCCGGTCGCCGTCTGCGTCGACGTCGTTCCCGTCCCGGAACCCAAGACAACGACGAAGAACCGTGTGCACCTCGACCTCGCCACCACCTCTGCCACCCATCAGGCGGAGCTGGTCGCGCGCCTTGAGGCTCTCGGCGCGACGCCCGCCCACGTGGGTCAGGGCGAAGTGCCGTGGACGGTCCTCGCCGACCCCGAGGGCAACGAGTTCTGCGTGCTGGAGCCTCGGGAGGTGTACCGGGACACCGGGCCGATCGCCGCGGTGGTGGTCGACTGCGCGGATCCGCGGGCCATGGCCCGGTTCTGGGGCGAGGCGACGGACTGGGCCGTGCACGAGGTGGCCGAAGATCACGCGGTGTTGCGCTCCGCCAAGGGTGTCGGCCCGTTTCTCGAGTTCATCCGCACGCCGGACGTGAAGACCGTGCCGGACCGCGTCCATCTCGATCTGCTGCCGTACCCCGGTGACGACAAAGCAGCGGAGGTGGCCCGGTTGCGGGCCCTCGGCGCCACGGACCTCGACCTCGGCCAGGGCGACGTCCCGTGGACGTGCCTGGCCGACCCGGAGGGCCACGAGTTCTGCGTCCTCGCCCTGCCCTGAGCGGAGCCCGAAGACGTTGCATAAAACTGCAGAGATACGTATAGTCATGCCATCTGGAGGAGGATGGACATGGCGGTACGTGCGGCGGTGGCCGGAGCGAGCGGATACGCGGGCGGCGAGGTCCTGCGCCTGCTCCTCGCGCACCCCGAGGTCGAGATCGGTGCCCTGACCGGGAACTCCAACGCCGGTCAGCGGCTCGGCGCACTGCAGCCGCATCTGCTGCCACTGGCCGACCGGGTCCTCACCGAGACCACGGCCGAAGCGCTCGCCGGACACGACGTGGTCTTCCTCGCGCTGCCGCACGGGCAGTCCGCCGCCGTCGCCGAGCAGCTCGGGCCGGACGTCCTCGTGATCGACATGGGCGCCGACTTCCGGCTGAAGGACCCGGCCGACTGGGAGCGGTTCTACGGCTCCGCGCACGCCGGCACCTGGCCCTACGGCCTCCCCGAACTTCCGGGCGCCCGCGCCAGGCTCACGGGGTCCAAGCGCATCGCGGTACCCGGTTGCTACCCGACCGCCGTCACCCTCGCCCTGTTCCCGGCCCATGCCGCCGGGATCGCCGAGCCCGAGGCGGTGATCGTCGCCGCGTCCGGCACGTCCGGCGCGGGCAAGACGCCCAAGCCGCATCTGCTCGGCAGCGAGGTCATGGGCTCCATGTCGCCGTACGGCGTCGGCGGTGGCCACCGGCACACCCCCGAGATGATCCAGAACCTCAGCGGGGTGGCGGGGGAGCGGGTCGCGGTCTCCTTCACGCCGACACTCGCGCCGATGCCGCGCGGGATCCTCGCCACGTGCAGCGCGTCGGCTGTCGCCGGACTGACGGCGGAGTCGGTCCGGGCCGCCTACGAGAAGGCCTACGCCGACGAGCCCTTCGTCCATCTGCTGCCCGAGGGCCAGTGGCCCGCCACGGCGGCCGTCTACGGTTCGAACGCCGTTCAGGTGCAGGTCGCGTACGACGAGGCCGTAGGCCGCATCATCGCGATCAGCGCCATCGACAACCTGACCAAGGGCACCGCCGGCGGTGCCGTCCAGAGCATGAACATCGCCCTGGGGCTCGACGAGACCACCGGGCTTTCCACGATCGGAGTCGCACCGTGAGTGTCACGGCAGCCAAGGGATTCACGGCGGCGGGCATCGCCGCCGGGATCAAGGAGAACGGCAACCCCGACCTGGCCCTCGTGGTCAACAACGGGCCGCGCCGTGCCGCCGCGGGCGTCTTCACCTCCAACCGCGTGAAGGCCGCGCCGGTGCTGTGGTCCGAGCAGGTCCTCAAGGGCGGCGAGCTGACCGCCGTCGTCCTGAACTCCGGCGGCGCCAACGCCTGTACGGGCCCCAAGGGCTTCCAGGACACCCACGCCACCGCGGAGAAGGTCGCCGAGTCGCTCAACACCCGAGGCCACGACGCGACCGGCGGCCACGCCCCGGGCCAGGTCGCCGTTTGCTCCACCGGCCTGATCGGTGTGCTGCTGCCGATGGACAAGCTGCTGCCCGGAGTGGACACGGCGGTGGCCCAGCTCAGCCCGCACGGCGGTGAGAAGGCCGCCATCGCCATCAAGACCACCGACACCGTCCACAAGACCTCCGTCGTGACGAAGGACGGCTGGACCGTCGGCGGCATGGCCAAGGGCGCCGGTATGCTCGCGCCCGGCCTCGCCACCATGCTGGTCGTCCTCACCACCGACGCCGACCTCGGCAGCGAGGCGCTGGACCGGGCCCTGCGCGCCGCCACCAAGGTCACCTTCGACCGCGTCGACTCCGACGGCTGCATGTCCACCAACGACACCGTGCTGCTGCTCTCCTCCGGCGCCTCCGGCATCACCCCGGAGTACGCCGCGTTCGCCGAGGCCGTGACGAAGGTCTGCGACGACCTCGGCCGGCAGCTCATCGGCGACGCCGAGGGCGCCAGCAAGGACATCAAGGTCGAGGTGATCAACGCGGCGAGCGAGCAGGAGGCCGTGGAGGTGGGCCGTTCCATCGCCCGCAACAACCTCCTCAAGTGCGCGATCCACGGCGAGGACCCCAACTGGGGCCGGGTGCTCTCCGCGATCGGTACCACCTCGGCCGCCTTCGAGCCGGACCAGCTCAACGTCGCCATCAACGGCGTGTGGGTGTGCAAGAACGGCTGTGTCGGCGAGGACCGCGAGCTGGTCGACATGCGCTACCGCGAGGTGCACATCGTCGCCGACCTGGCCGCGGGCACCGACACCGCGACGATCTGGACCAACGACCTCACCGCCGACTACGTCCACGAGAACAGCGCCTACTCCTCATGACCACGACCCGGAAACACACCGCGCTGCCCAAGGCCCAGATCCTCATCGAGGCGCTGCCCTGGCTGACCCGCCACCACGGCAAGATCGTCGTCATCAAGTTCGGCGGCAACGCCATGGTGAACGAGGAGCTGAAGGCCGCCTTCGCCCAGGACGTCGTCTTCCTGCGGCACGCCGGCCTCAAGCCGGTCGTCGTCCACGGCGGCGGCCCGCAGATCAGCGCCGCCCTCGACCGGCACGGCATCGTCAGCGAGTTCAAGGCGGGCCTGCGCGTCACCACCGAGGACGCCATGGACGTCGTACGGATGGTGCTCGCCGGGCAGGTGCAGCGTGAACTGGTCGGCCTGCTCAACCAGCACGGGCCGCTCGCCGTCGGCCTGACCGGCGAGGACGCGCACACCATCACCGCCACCAGGCACCGGCCCGAGATCGACGGCGAACGGGTCGACATCGGACGGGTCGGCGAGATCACCGCGATCGACACGGGCGCGATCGAGGCCCTGCTGGCCGACGGCCGTATCCCGGTCGTGTCGTCGATCGCCCGCTCCCAGGATGACGGACATGTCTACAACGTCAATGCTGATACGGCGGCTGCGGCACTCGCTGCTGCACTGGGCGCCGAAACACTCATGGTCCTCACCGACGTCGAGGGCCTCTACGAGGACTGGCCGAACTCCGACGAGGTGATCAGCCGCCTCACCGCTTCCCAGCTGGAGAAGCTGCTGCCGGAGCTGAGCGCCGGCATGGCGCCGAAGATGGAGGGCTGCCTGCGCGCCGTACGAGGCGGCGTGACGACCGCCCGCGTCATCGACGGCCGGGTCCAGCACTCGATCCTGCTGGAGATCTTCACCGACGAAGGCATCGGCACGATGGTCGTGCCCGACGAACAGGGGGAGTCATGAGCAACCAGGAGCTGACCGAGCGCTGGCAGGGCGCGCTCATGAACAACTACGGCACCCCGCGGCTGCCCCTCGTGCGCGGCGCGGGCATGAAGGTGTGGGACGCCGAGGGCCGTGAGTACCACGACTTCGTCGGCGGCATCGCCACCAACGCCCTCGGCCACGCCCACCCGGCGATCGTCGAGGCGGTCAGCCGGCAGATCGGCCAGCTGGGCCACATCTCCAACTTCTTCATGGCCGAGCCCACCGTCGCCCTCGCCGAACGGCTGCTTCAGCTCTTCGACCGCGAGGGCAGGGTCTTCTTCTGCAACTCCGGCGCCGAGGCCAACGAGACCGCCTTCAAGATCGGCCGGCTCACCGGGCGCACCCACATGGTCGCCACCGACGGCGGTTTCCACGGCCGTACGATGGGCGCCCTCGCGCTCACCGGCCAGCCCGCCAAGCAGGACCCGTTCCGGCCGCTGCCCGCCGACGTCACCCATGTGCCCTACGGCGACGCGCAGGCGCTGGCCGCGGCGGTCACCGAGGAGACCGCCCTGGTGATCATCGAGCCGGTCCAGGGCGAGAAAGGTGTGGTCGTACCCCCGCCCGGCTACCTCAAGGCCGCCCGCGCCATCACCGCCGCCACCGGCGCCCTGCTGGTCCTGGACGAGGTGCAGACCGGCATCGGCCGCACCGGCACCTGGTTCGAGTACCAGGCCCACGAGGGCGTGCTCCCCGATGTCGTCACCCTCGCCAAGCAGCTCGGCGGCGGACTGCCGCTCGGCGCCACCGTGGCCTTCGGCCGGGCCGCCGAACTCCTCCAGCCCGGCCAGCACGGCACCACCTTCGGCGGCAACCCGGTCGCCTGCGCCGCCGGACTCGCCGTCCTCGACACGATCGCGGGCGACGGACTGCTGGAGAACGTCAAGCGGCAGGGCGAGAAGCTCCGCGAGGGAATCGAGGGCCTCGGACACCCGTTGATCGATTATGTGCGGGGCGCCGGCCTGCTCCTGGGTATCGTGCTCACCGGACCGCGCGCGCAGCAGGTGCAGCAAGCGGCCCAGGAGGCCGGGTTCCTGGTGAACGCGCCCGCTCCCGACGTCGTACGGCTGATGCCGCCGCTGAACCTGAGCGACGCCGAGACGGGTGCCTTCCTTCGGGCGCTGCCCGGCATCCTCGACGCAGCGAACCCAGCGAATGGGGACGGACGATCCGGAGAATGAGACGACGATGAGCCAGGCGCAGGACCAGGAGCAGGCCGCGGGTGCCGGAGCCGCGGTGCCGCAGACCCGTACCGCGCGGCACCGCCGGATCGTGGACATCCTCAACCGGCAGCCGGTGCGGTCACAGAGCCAGCTCGCCAAGCTGCTCGCCGACGACGGGCTGAGCGTCACCCAGGCGACGCTCTCCCGGGACCTCGACGAGCTGAACGCGGTGAAGATCCGCAACACCGACGGCGAACTGATCTACGCGGTGCCGAGCGAGGGCGGTTTCCGCACCCCGCGCGCGCCGCTGGGGGAGTCGGCGAAGGAGGAGCGGATGCGGCGGCTCTCCCAGGAGCTGCTGATCTCCGCGGAGGCCTCCGCCAACCTCGTGGTCCTGCGCACCCCGCCGGGGGCGGCCCAGTTCCTGGCCTCGGCCATCGACCAGGCCGAACTGCACGACATCCTGGGCACCATCGCCGGTGACGACACGCTGCTGCTGATCAGCCGGGAGCCGACCGGCGGCCAGGCCCTGGCGGACCACCTGCTGCGGCTGGCGCAGAACGGGCACTGACTGCGCAGAACGGCCACTGAGCGCGCATGCGGTGCCCCGCCCGGCGGCGGAGAATGGGTATGTGATCTTCCGCGGCGGGGGGTCAGGCGGGCGGGCAATCCCCTGGCGGGCGTCGACCGTATACAGAGGTGTGTCGGGTTTCCGGTTCCCCGTGGGCCGCCTCCCGGACGAGGCGCTGCTGTCCGGGCTGGCCACCGGTGATCCGGAACTCGCGGTCGTCTTCGTACGAAGGTTCCAGCACCGGGTCTTCGGGGTCGCCATGGCTGTCACCGGGGATGAACAACTCGCCGAGGACGTCGCCCAGTTGACGTTCGAACGGGCGTGGCGCCATGCCCAGATCTACGACTCGCGCCGCGGCTCGGTCACCACCTGGCTGACGACCATCGCACACAACCTCGCCGTCGACGCCGTCCGCGCCCGGCGGACCGAACCGGTGGCACCGGAAGACCTCGACGCCCTCCTCGGTGTGGTCACCGAGACCCCCGAGCGCTGGGCGCTGGCCGACGAGACCTCCTCCCAGCTGCGGGCCGCCGTGGCCCGGCTGCCCCGCGAACAGGCCCGGGCCCTGGTGATGGCGGGCATCTACGGCATGACCGCCCAGCAGATCGCCGACGCGGAGCGGATCCCGCTGGGGACCGCCAAGACCCGGATCAGGGCGGCCATGGCGAAACTGCGGACCACACTTGCGGCTTCGAAGCGAGGCGACCATGTCCAGTGACGTGAACTGCGACAGGCTCCGGGAGATCGCCGCCGAGCTGGCACTGGGCGTGCTGCCCGGGCGGGAGCGCGCCGATGCCGTCGCCCATCTGGACCGGTGCGCGGACTGCCGGGAGTACGTCCGCCAACTCACCCTGGTCGGCGACCGGCTGATCGGCCTGCTGCCGGACAGCGAGCCACCGCTCGGCTTCGAGACCCGGGTGGCGCGCAGGCTGGCCCAGCAGGCGTCGGAGTCCGAGGCTCCCGAGGGCGTCTCCGGCCCTACGTCCCGGATCCTGCGCGGGCGGGCCCGGCGGGCCCGGCTCCGGCTCGCGGCCGTCGCCACCGCGGTCACCGTCGCCGTCGGGTTCGCCGGCTGGGGGATCGGCACCGCCGTCGAGCAGGTCCTCGCCTCGTCCGCGCCCGCCACCGCGTCCGAGCCCATGCTGATCGGGGACATGACCTCGACCACGGGCGGCGGCACCGTCGGCGAGGTCTACGCCCACCCCGGAACCCCCGGCTGGATCTTCGTGTCCGTCGATCTCGCCGGCCCGCACGCCGCGTACAACGGCAAGGTCACCTGCCTCCTGGAACACGCCGACGGTACGACCGTGCGCGTCGGCGACTTCACCCTGACCGGCGGACACGGCGAATGGGGCGTGGCGGCTTCCGGCGACCTCTCGACCCTCTCCGGCGCCCGGCTGACGGCACCCGACGGGACGGTCCTAGCCACAGCTCACCTGGCGAAAGGCCAGGTCGTGGAGCCGGAGCAGTGAACCGGTGCCGGGTACGGCTCAGCCTGGTACGGCTCAGGGGCGCCCCGGCCGGGTCGCTTCCAGGGCCGCGGCCAGCTCGGCGACCGTGGGCCGCGCCGCCGGGTCGGCCCGCAGACAGGCGTCGACGGCGGCGGCGAGCGCGGGTGGCAGTCGCCTCCGGGAAGCGAGGGGCGGGGCCGCCTTCTCCGTCTGCGGATACCGGGCGTTCGGCTGCGCCGAGGAGCCGCCCGTGCCGGCGCCGCCCTCGTCGGACTCCGTTCCGGGCTCGCCGCAGCCGAAAGGCACGTCACCGCACGCGACCTCGTACAACGTGACTCCGATGCCCCACACGTCGGCGGCGGCGGTGAGCGGGTCGCCCCGGGCCTGCTCCGGAGCGAGGTAGCAGCACGTGCCCAGCCCGGCGGGCGCCGGTCCGGGCGGCCGGGCGACGCTCAGGTCCAGCACCTTGGCATGCCCGCGCTCCACCACCACGTTGGCCGGTTTGAGGTCCAGGTGCAGCAGACCCCGGCCGTGCAGATAGTGGACCGCGGAACACAACTGCATGCCGAGAAGCGCCACATCGGTGGCCGCCGGCCGGCGCCGCAGCCGGTGCACGAGGTGGGACAGCGTCTCGCCGGTCAGTGTCTCCAGGACGACGAGTGGCTCCGGCGACGTGACGGTCTCGTACCCCCGGACCAGGTGCGGATGGCTGAACTCCCGCAGCCACCGGCCCTCCCGCAGCAGCCGCTCGGCGAGCCGCCCCTCGCCCCGCTGGTCCGGTCGCACCACCTTGATCACGCACCGGCAGGCCCGTTCCGCGCTCCACGCGTCGTACACATCGAGCCAGCCCGTACGGGTCAGATGCGCCAGGATCACGTACCCCGGCGCCGGCTCCGCACCCGTCACGAGCGGCGCGCAGCCGCTCCCGCCCGCCACGATGCCGGTTCCGGGGCTGCTCTCGCCCGTCACGATGCCGGTTCCGGGGCTGCTCTCGCCCGTCACGATGCGGGTTCCGGGGGTGTTCTCGCCCGTCACGGCGCCGGTCCCGAGGCTGCTCTCGTGTGTCACGAAGTTCGTCCCGGGGGTGTTCTCGCCTGTCACGGCGCCGGTCCCGAGGCTGCTCTCGTGCGTCACGAAGTTCGTCCCGGGGGTGCTCCCGCCTGTCACGAAGTCCGTCCCGAGGTCACTGCCGGCCGCCACCACGGCGTTCATGACGGCACCGCGTCCGCGCTCAGCCGGTGCAGCCGGGCGTATGTGCCCTGGCCGCGGAGCAGGTCGTCGTGGGCGCCGTCTTCCACGACCCGGCCGTGGTCGAGCACCACGATCCGCGTGGCGTCGCGCACGGTCAGCAGGTTGTGGGAGATGACGACGGTCGTCCGCCCGGCCATGAGCCGGCGCAGCGGATCCATGATCCGCCGGCCCGACCGCACGTCCAGCCCGGTGGTCGGCTCGTCCAGCAGCAGCACGGGCGCGTCCCTGATCATCGCGCGGGCGATCGCCAGCCGCTGGCACTGCCCGCCGGACAGGGTCCGGCCGCGCTGTCCGACCAGGGTGTCGTAGCCCTCCGGGAGCCGCTCGATGAACTCGTGGGCGTCCGCCGCGCGCGCCGCCGCCACGATGTCCGCCTCGCTCGCCCCCGGCCGCCCGTAGGCGATGTTCTCGCGTACGGTGCCGTGGAAGACGAGGGTCTCCTGCAGTACCACCGCGATGTTCTCCCGTACGTCGGACAGCCTCAGGCCCCGCAGGTCCGTGCCGCCGAGCAGGACCGCGCCGCGCTCGGGGTCGTAGAAGCGCAACTGGAGTTTGGCGACCGTGGACTTGCCGGCCCCGCTCGCCCCGACCAGCGCCAGGGTCTCCCCGGGCGCGACGTGGAACGACACGTCCGACAGGGCCCAGGAGGACGCGCCGGGGTAGCGGAACGAGACCCCGTCGAACTCCACCTCGCCCCGCGCGCGGCCGATCCGCCGGGCGCCCGGAGCCTCGACGACCTGCGGCCGCTGGTCCAGCAACTCGATGATCCGTTCGGCGGAGGCGGAGGCCGCGTAGAAGGTGGTGCCGAGCCCGGAGAGGCCGTGGACCGGGCCGTACAGCTTGCCGATCAGCGCCAGGAAGACGAGCAGACCGCCCAGCGTGAGCTGTCCCCGGGCCAGTTGCCAGGTGCCGAAGCCCAGCACCGCGAGGCCCCCGGTCACCTCGATGATCTCGACGACGGGCCCGTAGACGGCGCGGATGCGAGCCGAGTCCATCGCCGCCCGGAACCTGCCGGCGTTCTCCCGCTCGAACCGGCGATCCTCCCACTCCTGCCGGTTGTACGCCTGCACCAGCGCGACATTGCCGAGCACCTCCTCGGCGATCGCGCTGAGCGAGCCGCTGCGGCGTCTGCGTTCCCGCGAGGCCGTTTTGAGCAGCCGTGCGAAGTGCCGCGCGGCAGCCCAGAACAGCGGCACGATCACCAGGGCGAGCAGGGTCAGGTCCCAGCGCAGATAGAACAACAGGCCCAGGAAGAAACCCAGTTGGACGGCGTAGTAGAGGACGTCCGCCACCCCCGAGAGCAGAAACGTCTCGACCGCGTCGACGTCCCCGGTGATGCGGGACAGCAGGTCCCCCAGCCGCCGGCGTTCGAAGAAGCCGAGCGACAGCCCCTGGACATGCCGGAACACCTCGGAGCGCAGCGAGAGGAGAAAGCTCTCGCCGACCCAGGTGGACGTCACCTCGTCGGCGAACCCGAGCACCCCGGAGCAGATGATGAGTCCCGCGTAGGCCGGTGCGATCCACAGCAGTGGCCGCGGGTCGCGGGGGACGAGCACGCCGTCCACGACGGTCTTGAAGAGCCAGATCTCCGCGGCGTCGACGGCCGGTCCGGCCAGGCTGAAGAGGAGAACGGGGACGAGCCAGCGGCGGCCGCCGCGCGTGTACGGCCAGAACCGCCGGAACACCGCACGCGGCGAGACGGCGGGCGCGGCCGCGACGACGCCGTCGCAGGCCTCGCCCACCGAGAGCAGACGCCGCAGGACGTGCACCATGGGACGCGTTCCTCGGGGGCCGGCGGAGCGGGCCGGGTCCTTTGGCCACCGGTCCGCTCAGCCCTGACGTGCGATTCAGTGGTCGTCGTGGCCGTGACGGTCGCCGTGCTCGTGGCGGTCGTCGCGGTCGTGACCGTGCTCGTGGCGGTGGCCGTGCCGGTGGCCGTGGTCGCTGTGGTCGTGATGCGACGTGTGCTTACGGTGGTCATGGCGGCTGGCCGGCAGAAGACTGGCGAAGATAGCCATTCCGTACCTCCCGAAACTTGCTTTATATGGGATACGTCCCGGGACGGAAACGGGATGGCTCTCCGGCGAAAAAGTTCGCTCGGACAACGCGCTCGGACAACGCGCTCGAACGAGATCGCCGTCAGCCCAGCCTCGCCGCCAACCCCCCGGTGCACCGCACCTCGTCGCCCGCGGTGATCAGCAGGGCCTCCACGTCCGGCAGGGACTCCAGCCAGGCCAGCCCGGCCCGCGAGCCCATCGCGAACGCCGCCGTGGCCCAGCAGTCCACCCAGGTCAGTCGCGGCCCCACCACCGTCACGGCGACCAGATCCGTCACCGCCGACTTTCCCGTCCGCGGATCCACGATGTGCGCACCCCGCTCGGCCGTACCCGAGGTCGCCACCGACAGCTCGGACACCCCGGCCGCCGAGATCACCGCCGCCAGCCCGCCCGGCCGCAGCGGATCGGCCACCCCCACCCGCCACGGCCGCTGGGGCTCCGGCGAACCGAGCAACTGGACGTCCCCGCCCCCGTTGACGCTCACCCCGCTCACCCCTGCCACCCCCGCCAGCAGCCGCGCAGCCCGCTCGGCGGCCCAGCCCTTGACGATGCCGGTGGGATCCAGCGAGCCCCGATAGCGGCTGCTGAACCAGCCCTCGCTCACCCGCTCCGCCTCCGCCGCGAGCTCCAGCACCTGGGCCACCTCGGGCGCGCACCGGTCCACGGTCAACTCGCCCCGCGCCAGCCGCGACACCTCGCTGTCCTCGCGGTAGGTGCTGAAGACGGCGTCCGCCGCGTGCAGACCGGCGACCGCCTCGGCCAGGGCCTCGCGCACCGCACGGGGTTCCCCGCCACGGACGTCGAAGGAGAAGACGGTCCCCATGACCTCCTCCGCATGACGCACCGCGGCGGGAGCTTCGGCCGGTTCGGCCATCGTGTCAGCCACCGGCCTGGTCCAGCGCCGACTGCAGGGACTGCCGGTAGCCGGTGCTGGTGTAGGTGGCGCCGGAGACGGCGTCGATGTGCGCGCTGCCGGCCGCGACGGCCTCCTGGTTGAGCTTGGGGACGGCCATGGCGGTCTTCTGGTCGCTGAGTCCGCCCTTGGGCGCCTGCACCGCCTCCGCCTTGGTGATCTTGCCGGCGCTGACCGTGATCCGCACCTGGACCGGGCCGTACTGGGTCTGCGCGACCTGCCCGGTCACCGTACGGGCCTGCGCGGCACCGGACGACGAGGAGCCACCGGAGGACCTGCCCGCGGACCCAGCGGAGGACCCGGGCGGGGACCCGCCGGCGGACCCTGCGGAAGACCCTGCGGAAGCCTTCACCTTGTCCAGCGCCGACTGGAGCGACTTCTTGTAGCCGGTGCTCGTGTACGTCGCCCCGGAGACCGCGTCGATCTGCGCGCTCTGCGCCGTGACGGCCTCCTGGTTGAGCTTGGGGACGGCCATGGCGGTCTTCTGGTCGCTGAGTCCGCCCTTAGGCGCCTGCACCGCCTCCGCCTTGGTGATCTTGCCGCCCGCGACGGTCAGCCGTACCTGCACGGTGCCGTACTGCGTCTGCGTCGCGTCACCGGTGACCGTGCCGCCCGCCGCACCGGCCGCCTGCGCGCCGCCCTGCGGTGCCTGCTGCCCCGCCGTCGCCTGCGGTGCCGTGCCGGCCGCCGACACCGCGGCCGGATCGGACGCCGGCTTCAGCGACAGCAGCAGTACGACACCGGACACGGTCGCGGCGGTGGCCAGGACGACCCGTCGAATGGGATGGCTCTTCCTCATCAGTCCGTATCTCTCCGTAGCTCCCGGTCTCTCCGTTGCCCGCGCTCACATCTCGAACGACTCGTGATGGATGCGGCGGGCGGGGACCCCCGCACCGCGCAGCGCCTCGTACACCGACTGCGCGAACCCGGCCGGACCACACATGAAGACGTCGTGCCGGTCGATGTCCGGGATCTTCCGCTGGAGGTTCTCCGCGGAGATGTCCGGCCGCTCGCCCTCCGGGCTGTTCACCGCGTACATCAGCCGGGCGCCCCGCTCGTCGGCGATCTTCGCCAGCTCGCCCCACAGCGCCAGGTCCTGGGTGCTGTTGGCCCGGTAGAGCAGGGTGATGTCCCCGGCCGCGCCGGGCAGCGTCTCGAACAGCGCCCGCATCGGTGTGATGCCCACCCCGCCCGCGACCAGCAGTACCTTGCCCCGGCTGCGGCGCTGCGCGGTCATCGCCCCGTACGGGCCCTCGGCCCACACCCGGGTGCCGGGCGTCAGCTCCCGCAGCCGGGCGCTGTGGTCGCCGATCGCCTTCACCGTGATCCGCAGCATGTCCGGGCGGGGCGCCGCCGACAGCGAGTACGGGTGCGAGCTGAACCGCATCCCGGGCGCCAGGAACCGCCAGCGGAAGAACTGGCCGGCCTCCGCGCCCATCCGGTGCAGCTTCCGCCCGCCGATCAGCACCGAAACGATGCCCGGCGTCTCCTCGATCACCGCTTCCACCCGCATCCGGTGCTTGAGGTTCAGCCGGATCGGGGTGAGGATCCGGTACCAGATCACCAGCGCGGTGACCACGCCGTACAGGCCGTACCAGAAGGTCTTGGCGGCCGGCTCGACCGCGAAGTCGTTGCCGGTGGTGATCTGGTGCCAGAACGTCAGGAACACCGCCGCGTACGTCATCAGATGGACGTGGTACCAGGTGTCGTACGGCATCCTGCGGCGGATCCCGCCGATCGAGGTCAGCCCGATCAGCACGAACAGGCCCGTGCCGATCGCCGCCTTGCCCACGTCGGGCAGCTGGTTGATGGAGTCGATGGTCTGCTGCACGATGTCGCCCAGCGACTTGCCCGCCTGGAGCGCGTACCCCCACATGGTGAGGAAGACGTGCGCCACGATCAGGCAGAGCGTGTACCGGCCGCTCATCGCGTGCCAGCGTGCCACCCGGTCCGAGCCGACCCGCCGCTCCAGCGCCGGCACGCGCGCCATCTGGAGCACGACCAGCGCCATCAGATAGCCGGCCAGCAGGCCCGTGATCCGGCCCGCGTTGAGGATTTTGCTGTTGTCGTCGGCGATGGACGGTGTGTTGTGCCACCAGAGCCACAGCACGGCCACCGCGCCCGCCCACACGGCGAGCAGCAGCGGTACGGCCGGGCTGCGGCGCGGGCGGATGCGGCGCATCGTCTGTCGGCGGGCGGCACGTCCGCCTGCGAGGGTGGTGGTCACGGTTCCTCCGTGGGGACTCGGCCCTTGGCCCAGAGATACGTGCCGCATGCGCTGAGTGTTCAGAGCCCCGCCGAGTCCAGCGCGGACTGCAGCGACTGCCGGTACCCGGTGCTGGTGTACGAGGCGCCCGACACCATGTCGATCTCCGCGCTCTGCGCGGCCAGCGCCTCATGCCGCAGCTGGGGGAGCGCGTAGCTGTTGATCTCCTGGTCGCGCGGGTTGTCCGACGGGTACTGCACGGCCGTCACATCGGTGATCCTGCCGCTCTTGATCGTCACCCGCACCTGGACCGGGCCCCAGCGGGTCTGGACGGTGTCGCCGGTGACGGACCTGGAGATGCCCTTCGAGCCGGAGGCGGAGCCGCTCGATCCACTCGACGGGGCCGAACTGCTGGACACAGAGGGCGACTTGGCGTCGGCGGTCGTCAGCGTGGGGCTCGTGTGCGGCTTCAGCGACAGCAGCAGCACCATGCCGGAGACGGTCGCGGCACTCGCCAGCACGATGCGGCGCAGGGGACGGTTCTTCTTCAACGCGTGCACGTGTACGGCCTCACAACTCGAACGACTCGTGGTGGATACGACGGTCCGGCACCCCGGCCGCCCGCAGCGCCTCGTACATGTCCCGGGCGAAGCCGTGCGGCCCGCAGAGGTAGACGTCGTGGCCGGCGAGGCCGGGGAAGGTGGCGCGCAGCGCCTTTGCCGAGATGTCCGGGCGCTCCCCGCCGGGCCCGTTCAGCGCGTACAGCACCTGCGCGCCGCGCCACCGCGCGATCGCCTCCAGCTCCTGCCCGAGCGCCAGGTCCTCGGCCCGGCGCGCCCGGTACAGCAGCGTGACCTCGCCGGGCAGTGTCTCGAACAGCGCCCGCAGCGGGGTGACGCCGACACCGGCCGCGATGAGCAGCGAGCGGTGTGCGGTGGCCCGGTCGGCGGTCAGCGAGCCGTACGGGCCCTCCGCCCACACCCGGGTGCCGGGCCTGAGCAGCGCCACGGCCGCACTGTGGTCGCCGAGCGCCTTGACGGTGATCCGCAGCCGGTCCGGGCGCGGCGGCGCCGACACCGAGTACGGCGTCGACGTCCAGCCCATCCCCTCGCCGAGGAACCGCCAGCGGAAGAACTGCCCCGGCCGTACGCCCAGCTCCTCCAGATGCCGACCGCGTACGACGACCGAGTACACCCCCGGCGCCTCCTGGTGCACCGACTCCACGCGCAGCCGGTGGCGCCGGTTGAGGCGGACCGGGGCGAGGACCCGGAACCACAGAACCAGGGCCGCGACCCCCAGATACAGGGCGTACCAGACGGCGGTCGCCACCGGCTTGCCGTTGAACTCGTTGCCCAGCGCCAGCTGGTGGAAGAAGGCCAGGAAGACGGCCGCGTACGTCAGCAGATGGACGTAGTACCAGAACTCATGGCTCGTACGGCGCCGTACCGCGCGCATGGACGTGATGCCGACCGCGAAGAGGATCACCGTGCCGGCGGTGGCCTTGAGCATGTCCGGATAGTCCAGGACGACGGTCACGGTCTCGTGCCAGAGCGAGGCCCGGTCCTGGGCGGCGTACCCGGTGAGGATCAGCACGATGTGCGCGACGAGGAGGCAGACCGTGTACCGGCCGGCCATCGCGTGCCAGCGGGCCACCCGGTCCGAGCCGATCCGGGTCTCCAGCAGCGGCACCCGCGCCATCAGGGCGACCAGCACCGCACACGCGTACCCGCACAGCAGCCCGGCGATCCGCCCGGCGCCGGTCAGCAGGCCGGCCGTACCGGCCACGGACCCGGTGTCCGCCCACCAGAGTGCGAGGACGGCAGCCGCCCCGGCCCACAGCACGGCCAGCACGGGCCCGGCGGGGGAGCGCCGTGCGGTCACGGGCCCAGGCGGCGCCGCCCGTCTCGTCTCCACAGTGGTCATCGGTCGCCGTCCCTTCGTCCGTCGTGCCAGGCCACTGTGCGGGGCGAAGTTCTGAGCCACCTCTGAAACGCCCTGGTGACCGGCCGCTTCGCGCGCGGACACAGGGGAAACGCGCAGTCGGCGCCGGGCGGACCGGTGAGCGCACTCACAGAAAATTCAGAGCGGAGGCGGTACGTCCCACCCGTCCGTCCGGGTGATGCTGGTAGGCGCGATGAACACCACCCGTACCGGCCGCCCGGCCCTCACCCGACCCGACGGCACCCCGCTGCGCGTCCTGGTCGTCGACGACGACCCCGACCTCGCGGAAGTGCTCACCGGCGCCCTGCGCTACGAGGGCTGGGAGGTGCGTGCGGCCGGCGACGGCGCCTCGGCCGTGGCCGGCGCGCGCGAGCTGCTGCCCGACGCCGTCGTCCTGGACGTGATGCTCCCGGACACCGACGGCTTCGCCGTGCTGCGCCGGCTGCACGAGGTGAAGCCGGACGTCTGTGTGCTCTTCCTCACGGCCCGCGACGCGGTCGAGGACCGGATCGCGGGCATCACGGCGGGCGGCGACGACTATGTCACCAAGCCCTTCAGCCTGGAGGAGGTCGTGGCCCGGCTGCGCGGTCTGCTGCGCCGGGCGGGCCTGACCCGGCAACTGGAGGAGGGGCCACGGCTGACCGTGGGCGACCTGGCGATGGACGAGGAGGCCCGCGAGGTCACCCGGGCCGGTGACCTGATCGAACTCTCCCCCACGGAGTTCGAGCTCCTCCGCTTCCTGATGCGCAACCCGCGCCGTGTGCTCAGCAAGGCGCAGATCCTCGACCGGGTCTGGTCCTACGACTTCGGCGGCCGGGCCCACGTGGTCGAGCTGTACATCTCCTACCTGCGCAAGAAGATAGACGCGGGACGCGAGCCCATGATCCACACGGTGCGCGGGTCGGGCTATGTCCTGAAGCCGGTGACCAGGTGACGTTCGCATGGCGGCTGCCCCGCCCCCGCACCCTGCGGGCCCGGCTCATCGCCGGTCTGGTCGTGCTCCTCGCGATCAGCTGTGCCGCTGTCGGCGTGGCGGCCGTCGTCGAGCTGAACGGCTTTCTCACCCGCCGGCTCGACCAGCAGCTCCAGCAGGCCGGTCCGGCCTTTCCGCAGAGCCTGGAGCACGGCACCTACAGGCCGTCGGACCATGACGGCGACGAGCACGGCGACACCCGCCGCCAGGCCGCCGAGACGTTCGGCGCCCGCCTGCTGGGCGGCCAGGTCACCAGCGCGGCCGTGGTGCCCGCCGGCGACGGGCAGGACCCCGGCACCAGCCTGACCGCCACCGACCGCGCGGCCCTGGCCGGGCTTCCCGTGGACGGCGCGGGCCACACCGTGTGCCTGTCGAAGCTGCGGGACTACCGGCTGATGGCGTGGCGCGGCAGGGACGGCGACGTGCTGGTCACGGGGCTGCCGACGGAGCCGGTACGGGCCGCAGTGCAACGCCTCGAACTGGTCGCGGTGGTCGTCTTCGGCCTGGCCCTGACCGTCGCCGGTGTGGCCGGGGCGCTGTGGGTGCGCTGGTCGCTGCGCCCGCTGAGCCGGGTCGCCGCGACCGCCACCCGGGTCAGCGAGCTGCCCCTGGCCAGCGGCGAGGTGGCACTGCCGCCGCGCGCCCCGGACAGCGACCCGCGCAGCGAGGTCGGCCGGGTGGCGGCGGCGTTCAACCGGATGCTGCGGCACGTCGAGGACGCGCTGACCAAGCGGCACGCGAGCGAGGAGCGGCTGCGCAGCTTCGCCGCCGACGCCAGCCACGAGCTGCGCACCCCGGTCGCCTCGGTCCGCGGCCACGCCGAGCTGGCCCTCCTCCACCCCGGCCCGGTGCCACCGGAGGTCACCCGGGCCCTGCGGCGCATCAAGGCCGAGTCCGCCCGCATGGGCGAGATGGTGGACGACCTCCTCCTGCTGGCCCGCCTCGACGCGGGCCGACCGCTGGAGAGCCGCCCGGTGGACCTGACCCGTCTGGTCCTGGACGCGGTCACCGACGCCCGCGCCACCGGCCCGGACCACCGCTGGTCCCTGGACCTCCCCGAAGACCCGGTCATGGTCCCGGGCGACGCCCACCGCCTCCAACAGGTGTTGGCCAACCTGTTGGCCAACGCCCGTTTGCACACACCCGTTGGCACCAAGGTGACGGTCACCCTGGAGGTCAGTTCCGAAGTGGCCGTCCTCTCGGTCCACGACGACGGCCCCGGCGTCCCCGAGGACGTCCGGCCGGGCGTCTTCGAACGCTTCACCAGGGCCGACCACCGCCGCCGCCCGGACGCCTCCGGAGGAGGAGCGGGCCTGGGTCTGTCGATCGTGGCGGCGGTCGCGGAGGCGCACGGAGGGAGCGTGGGTTTGGAAAGCAGATCCGGCTCTACGACATTCAGGGTCAGTCTGCCGACCTGAGGGGCGCGAGGCCGGATCGATGTGCGGCTCCGCCGCGTGGGCGCACGGCACATCAGTACCGCGTCAGAGCTGTGGCTCCGTCAACCGTCCCGATGGCAACATGCGGCAGCTTCCCCGGCTCGGCCCAGGCAAGAATCCGCTGCATCGTGTCCTCCGGCACCGACACACAACCAGCCGTAGCTCCCTGCCCGTTGACATGCAGAAAGATCCCGGCGCCGAGCCCACGAACGGGCTGGTCGTAGTTGAACCCGATGACAAGGGTGTAGGCATACTGAGAGGTGTAAGAGATCAGATGCTCGGACTCGGACGCCCGGCAGTCGTCCGGCAGCGGTTCGACCCACCGGTTGTACGACTGCGATTCCGTGTCCTCGCACCACCACGAACTGTCCTTCACCGCAAGGTACTTGACGCTCGTCCCGCTCGGCGCCGCCTTGATCCCGAAGCCGAAGGGAAGGCCGTACAGCCCGGTCGGTGTCGTGTTCGTCCCCTGCTTCCGCGTGGCCCCCTCCACCAGCCCGTTCGCCCCGAACCGCGCCGGTGCGGTACCGGCCTGCACCCACTGTCCGTCCCGCAGGTCCCACCAGCTGAGGGTCCCCGACGTGGCGTCGGTGCCCGGTGCCTGAGCCGTGATCAGCTGGGTGCCGCCGCCGGTGTCCGCCATCCGCGCGGGCAGCGGCACGGTCCCGGGGCCCGGTGCGAGACCGAGCAGGGCGAGCGAGGACGCGGACACGAGGGCGAGCACGACACCGGGGCGCATGGCTCAGACGGTAGACGGGGGAAGCGGCAACGGCAGCCCGGGTAGCCCGTCCAGGCTCGTCGCGATGTGCTCCTTCTTCGCGAAGTAGGCGCTCAGCGAGGCGTCGTCCTCACGCGCGAACCGCTTCCCGTGCAGCTCACGATCGCTCTCGTAGGCCATGTAGGGGACGGCGTACCCACAGCTGTCCCGGATCAGCTCCGCGTGTACGACGATGACCGCGCGCAGTCCGTGCGCGCTCGGGTCGATGTCCGGGAAATGGGCGAGCAGCCCCGTGAAGCGCGGATCGTCCCGGAAGACGGGCTCGCCCCGACCGTGCACACGCACGATGTTCGGCGGGCCCTGGAAGGCGCACCACATCAGGGTGATCCGCCCGTTCTCCCTGAGGTGGGCGATGGTCTCGGCATTTGACCCGGCGAAGTCCAGGTAGGCCACGGTCAGTTCGTCGAGTATGACGAAGGAGCCCTGGAGGCCCTTGGGGGAGAGATTGACCGTGCCGTCGCCGGACAGCGGCGCGGTCGCGGTGAAGAAGAGGGGTTGCTCCTCGATGAACGTCCGGAGCCTGCCGTCGATGCGCTCGTAGCTCTTTCCCATGTCCACCGAGTATCGACGCGATTCTTTCGCCTGTCTAACGAATTCGCACACCGGCCCACGATCCGGACGCCCCCACCCGGGCCGCCCCCCATCCAGACGCTCCCGTCCGGACAAGCCCAGCCGTCCGCCCGCATGCGGACCCACCGCGGCCACCCGGGCGGGGCGGCCGCGGTGAGTCTGCTGCCTCACTGAGCGAGCGTGCAGGCGGCGAGGGTGTCCAGGCCGGTGGGTTTGGTGGTGGTGCGGCCGATGGCGATGGCGATGCGGTCGATGGTGGAGACGCGCTTGTCCTTGAGGGGTCCGAGGATGGCGTTGTTGACGAAGTTGGGTCCGCCCTGGCCTACGGTCGTTTGCAAACGCTTGTTGGCCTCCTGGATCTGGGTCTGGAGGAGGGTGAGGTTGCGGTCGACCTCGGCCTTCGCGGTGGCGGGTACGGCGGGGAGCCTGGAGGCTACGTCCGGGCAGGTGATCGAGCCGGCCCCGGAGTTCGTGCCGGCCCCGGAGTTCGTGCCGGCCCCGGTGTTCCTGCCGGCCCCGGTGTTCGCGCCCGCTGCCGTGCCGGTGCCCGACTGCTGGGTCGGTGTCGTGCTCGACGTGCTCCCGCCGCCGGTGTTCGCGCCGCCCGTGTTCAGGGAGCAGGCGGCGAGGGTGTCCAGGCCGGTGGGTTTGGTGGTGGTGCGGCCGATGGCGATGGCGATGCGGTCGATGGTGGAGACGCGCTTGTCCTTGAGGGGTCCGAGGATGGCGTTGTTGACGAAGTTGGGTCCGCCCTGGCCGACGGTCGTTTGCAAACGCTTGTTGGCCTCCTGGATCTGGGTCTGGAGGAGGGTGAGGTTGCGGTCGACCTCGGCCTTCGCGGAGGCGGGTACGGCAGGGAGCCTGGAGGCTACGTCCGGGCAGCTGATCGTGCCGGGGCTCGCCAGGGTGCGGGCCTGGGCGGCGCCGTCGCTCCTGGCGGGGGTGCCGGCGAGGGCCGAGCCGGCGATCACCGCGCCGGACAGCACCACGGCGGCGGCACCGCCGGCGACCGCCACGCGGCGCTTGTTGTACTTCGGAAGAGCCCTGGACATACGGAAGCCTCACTTGGGTCGGGTCGACGTCTGGGCAACGCGGCGCCTGCGTGCAGAGGGAAGTACGAGAAAGCGGTTTCGGGCGTTCACTCCGGCTGTCGATTGACGAATCATGCAGAGTTCTGCATACTCATGCATGACAGCAAGTGCAGTGTGAGGAGAAACCCGTGACCGAGCGCGTCGTACTCGCCTATTCGGGCGGTCTGGACACCTCCGTCGCCATCGGCTGGATCGCCGAGGAGACGGGCGCCGAGGTCATCGCCGTCGCGGTGGACGTAGGCCAGGGCGGCGAGGACCTGGACGTCATCCGCAAGCGCGCCCTCGCCTGCGGTGCCGTCGAGGCCGAGGTCGCCGACGCCAGGGACGAGTTCGCCGACGAGTACTGCCTCCCCGCGATCAAGGCCAACGCCCTCTACATGGACCGCTACCCGCTGGTGTCCGCCGTGTCCCGGCCCACGATCGTCAAGCACCTCGTCGCCGCCGCCAAGAAGCACGGCGCCACGACCGTCGCCCACGGCTGCACCGGCAAGGGCAACGACCAGGTCCGCTTCGAGGCCGGCATCGTCGCCCTCGCGCCCGACCTGAAGTGCATCGCCCCGGTCCGCGACTACGCGATGACCCGGGACAAGGCGATCGCCTTCTGCGAGGCGAAGCAGCTCCCGATCGCCACCACCAAGAAGTCCCCGTACTCCATCGACCAGAACGTCTTCGGACGCGCGGTCGAGACGGGCTTCCTGGAGGACATCTGGAACGCCCCGATCGAGGACATCTACGACTACACCGCCGACCCGGCCGTCCCGCGCGAGCCCGACGAGGTGGTCGTCACCTTCAAGGAGGGCGTCCCGGTCGCGATCGACGGCAGGCCCGTCACCGTCCTGCAGGCGATCCAGCAGCTCAACGAGCGCGCCGGCGCCCAGGGCATCGGCCGGATCGACATGGTCGAGGACCGGCTCGTCGGCATCAAGTCCCGCGAGGTGTACGAGGCCCCGGGCGCGATCGCCCTGATCACCGCCCACCAGGAGCTGGAGAACGTCACCGTCGAGCGTGAACTCGCCCGCTACAAGCGGCAGGTCGAGCAGCGCTGGGGCGAACTCGTCTACGACGGCCAGTGGTTCTCCCCGCTCAAGCGCGCGCTGGAGGGCTTCATCAACGAGGCCAACCAGCACGTGACCGGCGACATCCGGATGACCCTGCACGGCGGCCGCGCCGTCGTCACCGGCCGGCGCTCCGAGTCGTCCCTGTACGACTTCAACCTCGCCACCTACGACACCGGCGACACCTTCGACCAGTCCGCCGCCAAGGGATTCATCGACATCTACAGCCTGTCGTCGAAGATCGCCGCACGGCGTGATCCGCAGGCATAGCCTGACGCGGACCTCCCGTGACCGACCGACTTCTCCGACCGACTTCTCGACCCACTTCTCTAGGAGCAGCGCAAGTGAGCAGCAGCAGCGGTGACGTACGGCTCTGGGGCGGTCGTTTCGCCGACGGTCCCGCCGAGGCCCTGGCGAAGCTGTCCGCGTCCGTCCACTTCGACTGGCGCCTCGCGCCGTACGACATCGCCGGCTCGCGTGCCCACGCGCGCGTGCTGCACAAGGCGGGGCTGCTCACCGAGGACGAGCTGACCCGTATGATCGCCGGGCTCGACCGGCTGGAGACCGATGTCGCCGACGGCTCCTTCGTGGGCACGATCGCCGACGAGGACGTGCACACCGCCCTGGAACGCGGCCTGCTGGAGCGCCTCGGCCCCGACCTCGGCGGCAAACTGCGCGCCGGCCGGTCGAGGAACGACCAGGTGGCGACCCTCTTCCGGATGTACCTGAGGGACCACGCCCGTACGATCGGCGACCTGATCGCCGACCTCCAGGACGCCCTGATCGGCCTCGCCGAGGCCCACCCGGACGTCGCGATGCCCGGCCGCACCCATCTCCAGCACGCCCAGCCGGTGCTCTTCGCCCACCACGTCCTCGCCCATGTGCAGTCCCTGTCCCGGGACGCCGAGCGCCTGCGCCAGTGGGACGACCGTACGGCGGTGTCGCCGTACGGCTCCGGCGCCCTCGCCGGCTCCTCCCTGGGCCTGGACCCGGAAGCCGTGGCCAAGGACCTCGGCTTCGAGCACGGCAGCGTCGGCAACTCCATCGACGGCACGGCCTCGCGTGACTTCGTCGCCGAGTTCGCCTTCATCACCGCGATGATCGGGGTCAACCTCTCCCGGATCGCCGAGGAGATCATCATCTGGAACACGAAGGAGTTCTCCTTCGTGACCCTGCACGACGCGTTCTCCACGGGCTCGTCGATCATGCCGCAGAAGAAGAACCCGGACATCGCGGAGCTTGCGCGCGGCAAGAGCGGCCGCCTGATCGGCAACCTGACGGGGCTGATGGCGACGCTGAAGGCCCTGCCGCTCGCGTACAACCGCGACCTCCAGGAGGACAAGGAGCCGGTCTTCGACTCCTGCGACCAGCTGGAGGTGCTGCTGCCGGCCTTCACCGGCATGATCGCCACCCTCACGGTCAACCGCGAGCGCATGGAGGAACTGGCCCCGGCCGGCTTCTCGCTCGCCACTGACATCGCCGAGTGGCTGGTCAAGCAGGGCGTGCCGTTCCGCGTGGCGCACGAGGTCGCGGGGGAGTGCGTGAAGGTCGCCGAGGCCGAGGGCAAGGAACTGGACGAGCTGACGGACGAGCAGTTCGCGAAGATCTCGGCGCATCTCACTCCGGAGGTGCGTACGGTCCTCAATGTGCCCGGTGCCCTGGCCTCCCGCAACGGCCGCGGCGGCACGGCACCGAGCGCGGTCGCCGTTCAGCTCGCCGAGGTCAAGGCGGACGTGGCGGCCCAGCACGAGTGGGCGTCCGCGAAGAAGAGCTGAGGGACAGCGCCCCGTGAGGGGCGCGGGGAACTGCGCGGCCGGCCACAACGCTCCCGCATTCGCCGAACCGCCGGACGAACCGAGTTCTCGGGCGGACCTGGAGGGCATCGCGGGTTACGTTGGTCGGAAACCGTACCGGAGCCGACCGAACGGAACCCGCGATGCCCTTCACCCGCCTCGCAACAGCTACCACGCCGACCTGCCACATCGGCCTCGGCCTGGCCGCAGTAGGTCGCCCCGGCTACATCAACCTCGGCCGCGAAGAAGACCTCGGCGAGAACCGCAGCGTCGACGCGATGCGTACCCGGACCCACGAACTCCTCGACGCCGCCTACGCCCAAGGCGTCCGCTACTTCGACGTGGCACGCTCCTACGGCCGGTCCGAGGAGTTCCTCGCCGACTGGCTGAACACCCGCCCCGACATCGACGACGTGGTCATCGGCAGCAAATGGGGCTACACCTACACCGCCGGCTGGTCGGCGGACGCCGAGACGCACGAGGTCAAGGACCACAGCCTCGCCACGTACGAGCGGCAGCGCGCCGAGACCGACGCCCTGCTCGGCGACCGGCTCGACCTCTACCAGATCCACTCGGTGACCCCGGACAGCCCGGCCCTCACCGACAAGGACCTGCACGCCAAGCTCGTCGAGGCCGCCGCCCAGGGGCTGACCATCGGCTTCTCCACCAGCGGCCCCACCCAGGCCGACGCCATCCGCGCCGCCCTCGCGATCACGGTCGACGGCGAGCCCCTCTTCCGTACCGTCCAGTCGACGTACAACGCCCTGGAGACCTCGGCGGAACCCGCGCTCGCCGAGGCGCACGACGCCGGGCTCACGGTGATCGTCAAGGAGGGCATGGCCAACGGCCGGCTCGCCGCACCGCACGCCCCGGAGGCGCTCAAGGCCGTAGCCGAGGAGGCCGGCCTCGGCTGCGACGCGGTGGCCCTCGCCTGGATCCTGCGCCGGCCCTGGGCCGGAGTCGTCCTCTCCGGCGCCGCGACCGTCCCCCAGCTCTTCTCCAACCTGCACGCCCCCGCCGTGGACCTCGACGCGGACCAGCTGACCCGCCTCGCCACGCTCGCCGAGGACCCGCGCGCCTACTGGGAGCGGCGCGGACAGCTGCCCTGGCACTGACCCCACGGCCACGCCGGCCGGCCGAGAGCACCCACGCCGACCAGCAGATATGAGTCACCTATGCCTGCCGTGAGACAAAAATGTCTCACATGGTCTATCATCGTCTCATGGCCTTCGATCGTGACCAGGTGCTGCGCAGCGCGGCCGCCCTGCTGACCCGTAAATCCACCGCGACCATGGACGAGGTCGCCAAGGCCGCCGGGATCAGCCGGGCCACGCTGCACCGCCACTTCGCCGGGCGCGACGCGCTCGTCCGGGCGCTGGAGGCGCTCGGCATCGAGGAGTGCGAGGCGGCACTGGAGACGGCCCGGCTGGACGAAGGTCCGGCGGGCGAGGCCGTCCACCGTCTGGTCCGCGCCATCGAACCCGCCGCCGGCCTGCTCGCCTTCCTCTACACCGAGAACCAGCTCTTCGAGGGCGAGGAGCAGAACCAGGGCTGGGCCCGCATCGACGAACGCCTCACGGCCCTGTTCCGGCGCGGCCAGGAGAGCGGTGAGTTCCGCATCGACCTCACCCCGGCCTGGCTCACCGAGGCGCTCTACGGCCTGCTGGCCTCCGGCGCCTGGGCCGTGGCCGAGGGGCGGGTGGCGGCCAAGGACTTCACCTACATGATCGTCGAGTTGCTGCTCGGCGGCGCCCGACGGCCGCAGGCATGACGAAGACACGCATGACGAAGACACGCACGACGAGAAGAAACGCCCGACGAAGAGAGGAACCATGACCAGCACCCTGCAGCCGGCCCGCGCGGCGGAGGCGGAGAAGCGACCGGGCCGCTGGCTCGCGCTCTCCGTCCTCGTCCTGGCCGTGCTGCTGGTGGCCGTCGACGCCACAGTCCTCGGCCTGGCGACCCCCTACATCAGCGAAGACCTCAACCCCTCCGGCACCCAGCTGCTGTGGATCGGCGACGTGTACTCCTTCGTCATCGCCGGTCTGCTGGTCTCCATGGGCAGCCTCGGCGACCGTATCGGCCGCAAGCGGATCCTGCTCGGTGGTGCCACGGCGTTCGGCGCGATATCCGTGCTCAACGCCTACGCCACGACACCGGAGTTGATGATCCTGGCGCGGGCCCTGCTCGGTGTCGCGGGCGCGACCCTGATGCCCGCCACCCTCGCCCTGATCCGCAACCTCTTCCACGACCCGCGCGAGCGGAGCCTCGCGGTCGGCATCTGGGGCGCGACCGCCTCCGCCGGCACCGCCGTCGGCCCGATCGCGGGCGGCTTCCTGCTCGAACACTTCTGGTGGGGCTCGGTCTTCCTCATCAACCTGCCGGTGATGGCGGTCCTGGTCCTCGTCGGCATCCGCACGCTGCCCGAGTCCCGTAACCCGAACCCCGGCCCCTGGGACCTGATCAGTGTCGTCCTGTCGCTGGTCGGCATGATCGGCATCGTGTACGCGGTCAAGGAGGCGGCCACGCACGGCGTCACCGGACCCACGCTCGCCGCGGGCCTGCTGGGCGCGGCGGCGCTCTACGGCTTCGTCCACCGTCAGCTCACCATGCCGACCCCGCTGCTGGACATGCGGCTGTTCAGGCGCCGCGGCTTCAGCGGGGCGGTCCTCGCCGACCTGCTGACCGTGCTCGGCCTGTCCGGCCTGGTGTTCTTCCTCTCCCAGTACCTGCAACTCGTCCAGGGCAGGCGCCCGTTCGAGGCTGGGCTCGCCGAACTGCCCGCCGCCGTAGGCGCGGTGGTGTCCGGCCTGATCGCGGGCCGCGCCGCCCGCCGCTTCTCGGTACGGGCCGTGGTCTCCGGCGGTCTCGCCGCGGTGGGCCTCGCCCTGGCCGCGCTGACCACGTTGGGTGCGTCGACGGGCTACCCGGTCCTCGGCGCGGCACTGCTGGTCGTCGGCGTCGGTGCCGGTTTCTCGTTCACGGTGACGGCCGACGTCATCCTGTCCAGCGTGCCCAAGGAACAGGCGGGCGCCGCCTCGGCGGTCTCCGAGACGGCGTACGAACTGGGTGCGGCCCTGGGCATCGCCCTGCTGGGCTCGATCGTGACGGGCGTCTACCGCGACTTCACGGGTCCGGCGGGCACTCCGCCCCAGGCCCACGAGTCACTGGGCGCGGCGGTCGAGGCCTCCACGCATCTGCCCTCGCACGCGGCCCAGCAGATGCTGGACGCGGCCCGTGATTCCTTTGTGCGAGGCCTCCATCTGGCATCCGGCGCAGGAGCGGCAGTCCTCCTGGCGACGGCGGTGGCGGCGTGGTTCTTGCTGAGAGGCCAGAAACTGGAAAGCGCCGGGTGATGTGAGAAACCCAGGGGCACGGGGAACTGCGCGAAAGGCGACCTCGACCCGCGCCGGCAATCCGGCCAGGAAACCCTACGGCGCTCAGGCCGCTTTCGCCTTGGTCGCATACATGTCGACGTACTCCTGCCCGGACAACCGCATGACCTCGGCCATCACCGAGTCGGTCACGGCCCGCAGCACATACCGGTCCCGGTCCATCCCGTCGTACCGCGAGAACTCCATGGCCTCGCCGAACCGAACGGTCACCCGACCGGGCCGCGGGATACCGGAACCCCCCGGCTGCAACTTGTCCGTGCCGATCATGGCAAAGGGAACGACCGGCGCACCGGTCATCAGCGTCAGCCGCGCGATACCGGTGCGCCCGCGGTACAGCCGCCCGTCGGGCGACCGCGTGCCCTCGGGGTAGATCCCGAAGATCTTCCCCTCCTCCAGGATCCGCCGCCCGGTCATCAGCGCGGCCACACCGCCGCTCGCGCCGTCCCGGTCCACCGGGATCATGCCGACGCCGGTGAAGAACCAGGCCATCAGCCGGCCCTTGAAGCCCTTCCCGGTGACGTACTCGTCCTTGCCGATGAAGAACACCTGCCGCTTGGTGACGAGCGGCAGCACGATCGAGTCGATGAACGTGAGGTGATTGCCCGCCAGAATGACCGGTCCGTCCCCCGGGATGTGCTCCACGCCCTCCACCTGTGGGCGGAACATCAGGCGCATGATCGGTCCGAGCACTGCCTTGATGAGCGCGAAGCGGGACAACGGGTCCTCCGATGTCGAGGGAATCGATATGAGTCTGTGCAGGTGAGGACATTACTCGCGGCCGCGGGCCGGGCGCACATCGGGTGCGGCCGGTTCACCGAGGTCTTACGAAGAGTTGACGTGGGTTTACCTGCGGTGACGGCCCGGAGTCGGCCCGTGACCTTCCTGCAACGATGTGACGGAGATCGCGCACAGTCCTCACTCCGCCGCCGACGCCGCGCACGGCCCGGCCCCGACACGACAGCCGGCGGCACCCGCACGTTCCGGCCCAGGACTCTCACTCGTCACGTCAACGCCCCTACGATCGGCCCGGACTGAAGTACGAACGGGCAGGAGACGCTGATGGGCAGCGAGCAGGCGAACGAGAAGACGCAGGGCACCGGGCGGCGGGCGATCCTCGGCGCGGCGGTGTTCGGCGCGGCGAGCGGAGCGGTCCTCGGGCTGCCGGGCGTGGCCGGCGCCGCGGAGGCCGGCCCGGCCGCTGCGGCCGGGCGGGGCGGCCGGGGGCTGAAGAGCCTGCCGAAGCCGGCGATCATCGGTCACCGTGGCGCCAGCGGCTACCGCCCGGAGCACACCTTCGGCTCGTACAACCTGGCCCTGGACCTGGGGGCCGACGTCGTCGAGGCCGGTGACCTGGTGCCCACCAAGGACGGCCATCTCGTCTGCCGCCACGAGCCGGAGATCGGCGGCACCACGGACGTCGCCTCGCACCCGGAGTTCGCCGGCCGCAAGACCACCAAGATGCTGGACGGGGTCGCGACCACCGGCTGGTTCACCGAGGACTTCACGCTCGCCGAACTGAAGACGCTGCGCGCGATAGAGCGCATTCCGGCCAACCGTCCGCACAACACCCTCTACAACGGGCGCTGGGAGATACCCACGTTCGAAGAGGTCCTGAAGTGGCAGGACGAGCAGACCCGCAAGCGCGGCAAGCAGGTCTGGATCTACCCCGAGACCAAGCACCCCACCTACTTCCGCAAGCTCGGCCTCGGCCTGGAGGAGCGGGTCGCGAAGCTGCTGCGCAAGCACGGCAAGGACGGCCGGAACGCGCCGGTCATGCTGCAGTCCTTCGAGCCCAGCAGCATCCAGAGGCTGAACCAGCTGGTCGACAACCCGCTCGTCGTGCTGCTCTCCACGGCGGACAGCCGCCCCTACGACTTCGTCGAGGCGGGCGACCCGCGCACGGTCGCCGATCTGATCACCCCCAAAGGGCTGCGGGAGATCGCCGGCTACGCGCAGGGCATCGGCCCGACGCTGGACCTGATCATCCCGAAGGACGCGAACGGCAACCTCACCAAGCCGACCACCCTGGTCGGCGACGCGCACAAGGTGGGCCTGATCCTCACCCCGTACACCATGCGCAACGAGAACCCGTTCCTCCCGGCCGAGTTCCGCAAGGGCAGCGCGGCCGACGGTTACGGCGACTCCTTCGGCGCGTTCAAGACGTACTTCGCGACCGGCATCGACGCCGTCTTCACCGACAACGCCGACACCGGCGTGCTCGCCCGCGCCGACTTCCTCGCGGGCTGACCCGGCGCTCTCCTCCGCCGGCTGAGGCACCGTCGACTTCCGTGCCGGCCGACGCCGTCAACGGGTGGCCCCGCCGGCACCTCGTTCGGGCTGACTGTGCGCCGCCCCGGAAACCTGATCCCGGGGCGGCGCGTCGTTCCGCATATGACGCACGACTTGGTAGCCGCTCTGCACCCGCTGCTCACCGCCGAGGCCTCGGCCGAGGCATATGCCGCCGGGAGTGAGCCGGGCGACCTGGAGCAGGCCGTCTGGCTCCGCCTGCTGGAGCGCCTGGAGACCGACGGGCCGCCGCCGGACCCACAGGGCTGGCTGCGCAAGGCCGTCCGCGCCGAGGCCCGCCGCAGCCGCCGTACCACCCGCCGGGAACGTCCCTACGGTGCCGAACCGGCCGCCGACGCGCGCACCGACCCCGAGCAGTACGTCCTCGCGGCCGCCCGGTACCGCGCGCTGCGCGAAGCCGTACGCCGTCTGCCCGGCCGCTGCCCCCGGCTCATCGAGGCCCTGTTCTCCCCGAAGGACCTGACATACCGGGAGATCGCGGGGGAGTTGGGTATCTCACAGGGCAGTCTTGGACCGGAACGCTCCAGATGTCTGGGATGTCTACGGCGTTTGCTCACACCGGAGGTTGCGGCGCGCGAAGTGCGGGGATAGGAGTGAGAACGACAGGCGATCAGGTGAGCGGGAGGCGTGCGCACATGGGCATGAGCGTGACCATCTCGGTGGCGACCGAACAGGACGCGGAGCAGATCTTCAGGCTCCAGTACCTGTGCTTCCAGAGCGAGGCGGCGCTGTACGGCAACTACCGCATCGACCCGCTCGTCCAGACTCTGGACTCCGTCCGCCAGGAGGTCGCCTCCGACTGTGTCTTCGTCGCCCGGCTCGGCGAAGAGGTGGTCGGCTCCGTGCGCGGCAAGGTCACCCAGGACGGCGCGGCCGCCATCGGCAAGCTCTGCGTCCACCCGCGTCTGCAGGGCCACGGCATCGGCGCGAGGCTGCTGCGCGCGGCCGAGGCGGCGCTCGCGGAGGAGCGCGGCGCCAAGAGGTTCCGCCTCCTCACCGGCCACCGCAGCGAGGGCAACCTCCGCCTCTACCGCCGCTCGGGCTACGAGACGGTGGGCAGGTCCAAGGGCGCCGACGGCGTGGAGCTGATCGTCCTCGAAAAGCAGGCGGGGACGTACGCGGCTACGGCCTGACGGTGCTCTGCGCCTTCCGCAGCCAGTACATCGCGGAGATCGGCAGCAGCACCGGAATGAAGATGTACCCCGCCCCGTAGTACGACCAGACGGTCGCGTCCGGGAACGCCGAGCGGTCGACCAGGGTCCAGGTACCGACGACCAGCACGCCCACGAGCTCGGCGGCGCAGCACACCAGCGCCGCCCTGCGGGCCGTTTCCCCGCCCCGGACCAGCGTGTACGTGATGAACCCGTACACCACGCCCGCCACCGCGGACAGTGAGTAGGCGAGCGGTGCCCGGTCGAACTCCGTGCTGATCTGGTACGCCGAACGCGACACCGCGCCGACCACCATCACGCCGTAGAACCACACGAGCAGCATGCCCGGCCCGCTGATCAACCGGGCCGGCTTCTCCTCCACGGCCGTCACCTCAGCCTCCCCAGATGTCATAGAGCCGCACCTCCAGTACGGCCAGCACCACACCGCCGGCGGCCACCGTCACCGAGCCCCACTTGGTCCGCTCGGCCAGTGACATGAACCCCGCCGCCGGAACGCACGCGAACGCGCCCAGCAGATACGCCACGAAGATCGTCGTGCCCTGTTCCGGCTTCTCGCCCCGCGCCAGCAGCACGATCCCGACCACCAGCTGGACCACGGCCAGCAGCGACACCACGGCCATGCCGATGAAGTGCCAGTCCTTGGTCGGCTGGTCCCGGTAGGCGGCCCAGCCGCACCAGGCGGCGAGCAACAGCGCGGCGACCCCGGTCACCAGCGTCAGGGCATTGAGCATGCGGTGACCTTATTACGGCCGAAACGGACCCCGGCCGCCGACCCCGCTGTACAGCGCGCCGTACACCGTAGGGTCTAGACCATGACGATCCACGCGCACGCCCTCCTGTTCGACAACGACGGCACCCTCGTCTCCTCCCTCGACTCCGTCGAGCGCTGCTGGGCCCGCTGGGTCCGGGAGTACGGGATCACGGCCGAGGAGTTCGGGCGCGTGGCGCTGCACGGGCGGCCCGCCGCCGAGATAGTCGCCGACCTGCTGCCGGCCCGCCTCGTGCCGGAGGCGGTCGCCCGGGTCGAGCAGCTGGAGGTGGACGACGTACCCGACGGAGGCGTCCGGCTGCTGCCCGGCACGCGGGACCTCCTCGACTCCCTGCCCGCCGACCGCTGGGCCGTCGTCACCTCCGCCACCCGGCGGCTCGCCGAGGCCCGCCTGGACGCCGTCGGCATCCTGCCCAAGACGCTGATCGCCGCCGACGACATCACCCGCGGCAAGCCCGACCCGGAGCCCTATCTGCTCGCCGCCCGGCAGCTCGGCGTCGACCCCGCCCACTGTGTCGTCTTCGAGGACGCCCCGGCCGGACTCCGGGCGGGCCGCGCCGCCGGGATGACCACCGTGGCGTTGACCACAACCCACCGCGCGGAGGAACTTGACGCCGATCTCGTGGTGACGGACCTGTCGGCCTTGTCGGCACTGGTCACCGACGGGGGTGTGGAGATCTCCGTCCGCCGCTGAGGCCCCGCCCCGGGCTGTCCGCCGCCGTCCACCATCCGGACAGCGGCGACCGGTCAGGAGCGTACGTCTGGTTTACTGATCGCATGACCACGACGAGCTGCCGCACCCGTGCGACCGAGGCGACCATGACGCCCGGTGCTCGTTGTATGTGTCGCCTGATGTGTCGAATGTGCGCCTTCTAGAGGGCCCTCGCATCAGCTGAGCCTCGCGCCCCGAAGCGAGAGCCGTGGCATGCCCGTGCGCCGTAGGCCGTACGTGACGCACGACCACTCCCCATGCCGGAACCGTATGCACCCGTGCCCGGGCACACCCACGCCCGCGCACTCGACAGTGACGGAAACCCACGTGATCACCACCTCGGGCCTCACCAAGGTCTACCGCTCCCGCGGCCGTGAGGTCACCGCCCTAGACGGCGTCGATCTCCACGTCCGCGAAGGCGAGGTCTACGGCGTCATCGGCCAGTCCGGCGCCGGCAAGTCCTCCCTCATCCGCTGCGTCAACCTGCTGGAGCGCCCCACCTCCGGCACCGTGACCGTCGCCGGCCAGGACCTCACCGCCCTCGCCGGGCGCGGCCCGCGCGCCGGCAAGGAACTGCGCCGGGCGCGCAGCCGGATCGGCATGGTCTTCCAGCACTTCAACCTGCTCTCCGCGCGCACCGTGCAGGACAATGTCGAGCTGCCGCTCGAGATCCTCGGCAAGTCCGGCAAGGAGCGCTCCCGCAAGGCGCTCGAACTCCTGGACCTGGTCGGCCTCGCCGAGAAGGCGGGGGCCTACCCGGCTCAGCTCTCCGGCGGCCAGAAGCAGCGCGTCGGCATCGCCCGCGCCCTCGCCGGCGACCCCAAGGTGCTGCTCTCCGACGAGGCGACCAGCGCCCTGGACCCCGAGACCACCCGCTCCATCCTCCAGCTGCTGCGCGACCTGAACCGGCAACTGGGCCTGACCGTCCTGCTCATCACGCACGAGATGGACGTCGTGAAGTCGGTCTGCGACTCCGCGGCCCTCATGGAGAAGGGCCGGATCGTGGAGTCCGGCACGGTCAGCGAACTGCTGGCCACCCCGGGCTCCGAGCTGGCCGCCGCGCTGTTCCCGGTGAGCGGTGAGCGCACGGGCGACGACCGGACCGTCCTGGACGTCACCTTCCACGGCGAGGCCGCCACCCAGCCCGTCGTCTCCCAGCTCGCGCGCACCTACAACATCGACATCTCGATCCTCGGCGCCGCCATCGACACCGTCGGCGGCCTGCAGATCGGCCGTATGCGCATCGAACTGCCCGGCCGCTACGAGGACAACGTGGTGCCGATCGGGTTCCTGCGCGAACAGGGGCTCCAGATCGACGTGGTGGGCCAGGAGGCTCCGCTGGTGAAGGAAGGTGCCAAGTGACCTGGTCCGAGATGCAGCCGCTGCTGTCTCAGGCGTGTTCCGAGACACTCACGATGGTGCTGTGGTCCACCCTGATCGCCGTCGCCGTCGGCCTTCCGCTCGGCATCCTCCTCGTCCTCACGGACCGGGGCGGCCTGCTGCAGAACGTCGTCGCCAACAAGGTGATCGGCCAGATCGTGAACATCGGCCGGTCCATGCCGTTCATCATCCTGATGGTCGCGCTGATGACGTTCACCCGCTGGGTCACCGGGACCACGATCGGTACGACCGCCGCGATCGTGCCGCTCGCCATCGGCGGCATCCCGTTCTTCGCCCGCCTGGTCGAGACGGCTGTCCGCGAAGTGGACAACGGTCTCGTCGAGGCTGTGCAGTCCATGGGCGGCAACACCTGGACGATCGTCCGCAAGGTCCTCGTCCCCGAGGCCCTGCCCTCGCTGATCGCCAGCACCACCACCACGATCATCGCGCTCATCGGCTACTCCGCCATGGCCGGCACGGTCGGCGGCGGCGGCCTCGGTGACCTCGCCGTCCGCTACGGCTACCAGCGCTTCGAGACCGAGCTGATGTGGATCACCGTCGCGATCCTCGCCGTCGTGATCTCCCTGATCCAGTTCGCCGGTGACTTCGCGGCCCGCTCCCTGCACAGCCGCGGCGGCCGCTCCGGCCCCGGACCGAAGCTCCGCCTGCTGAAGGCGAAGGAGCCCGCCGCGGCCGACGTCGGCAAGGTCGCGTAAGGCCGTTCCACACGGCCCCACAAACTCCCCGTTCACCCACACACGGGGTCGCACCACCCTTAAGGAAAGGCACTTTTCGTGCGTAACACCGCCAAGCTCACCACCGCCGTCCTCGCCGCCGGAGCCCTCACCCTCGGGCTCTCCGCCTGCGGCTCCGGCAAGTCCTCCTCTTCCTCCGCCGACTACAGCGGCCCGCTGGTCGTCGCCGCGAGCCCGACCCCGCACGCCGAGATCCTGAACTTCGTCAAGAAGAACCTGGCGAAGAAGGCGGGCCTCGACCTGGAGGTCAAGGAGTTCACGGACTACATCGCGCCGAACATGTCGACCGAGGACGGCTCGGTGGACGCCAACTACTTCCAGAACCAGCCGTACCTGGACGACTTCAACAACAAGCGCGGCACCCACATCGTGCCCGTCGTCACGGTGCATCTGGAGCCGCTCGGCCTCTACTCCCACAAGGTCAAGAAGGCCGACGCCCTGAAGAGCGGTGCGACCATCGCCGTCCCGAACGACGCCGTCAACGAGGCCCGCGCCCTGAAGCTGCTCGCCGCGGGCGGGCTCATCACCCTCAAGGACGGCGTCGGCAACGAGGCCACCGCGCAGGACATCGTCAAGAACCCCAAGCACCTCCAGTTCAAGGAGGTGGAGGCGGCCCAGACCCCGCGCTCCCTGGACGACGTGGACGCCGCCGTCGTGAACGGCAACTACGCCATCTCGGCCGGTCTGAAGCCCGCCAAGGACGCGCTCGTCCTCGAGTCCGCCAGGAACAACCCGTACGCCAACTTCCTGGCGGTCAAGAAGGGCAACGAGAAGGACCCGCGGGTGAAGAAGCTCGCCAAGCTCCTCACCTCGCCCGAGGTCAGGAAGTTCATCGAGGACAAGTACCAGGGCTCGGTCGTCCCCTCCTTCTGACAAAGAAGAGGTCCGTCCCGCCCGTGACCGGCGGCTGACGGCACGTAAACGGCGTTTCGCCACGCACGGGGTCCACTCCCTCACCGGGTGTGGACCCCGTCGTGCGGTTCGGTGGTTTCATGCTGCATGCTGGGCAGTTCAGCAGGCCCTGACGGTATTTCCGAAGGTTACGGAGCGGCGCATGACTAGCACCTTCCCCAACATCTCCATCAGCACGGAGCGGTTGGTGCTGCGTCCCCTCGACGAGGACGACGCGCCCGCCCTGGCCGAGATGATGAACGACGAACAGGTCGGCACCTGGACCGGCGTCCCGCAGCCCTACACCGAGGACCAGGCCCGCCGCTGGATCACCCGGGACGCCCCCGCCGAGCGCATCGCGGGCCGCGGCCTCGACCTCGCCGTCGACGAGTTCCTCACCCAGCGCCTGGTCGGCACCGTCCAGCTCGCCAAGACCAACTGGCGCGTACGCTCGACCGAGATGTCGTACATCATCGCCCCCTGGGCCCGCGGCGAGGGCTATGCCTCGGAGGCCGCGCTCGCCACCGCCCACTGGCTCTTCGGCGACCAGAAGTTCGAGCGCGTCGAGCTGCGCACGGCCGCGGACAACACCGCCTCCCAGCAGGTCGCCCAGAAGATCGGCTGCATCAGCGAGGGTGTGCTGCGCAACGCCTGCATAGTCCGCCATCGAGCCGAGGACGGCACCTGGACCGACGTGCGCTCCGACTACATCGTGTGGAGCCTCCTGCCGGAGGACCTGGAGGGCGCCGACGAGCAGCTCGCCGACACCGGCGGCTTCACCTCGTACTCGGACTGGAACTGAGCCCCTGAGCCTCACCGGGTACGCTCAGGGAGCCCGGATACGGGCCCGTACCCCTGACGACCTGCGAAGACCTGGAGAGAAACGACGATGGCCGACCGCGTCACGGTGATCGGCTGGGACGGCTCGCCGCTGACAGGCGCGGCACGCGCAGCCCTCGGCGCCGCCACGCTCGTGGCCGGCGCGGCCCACCACCTGGCGCTGCCCGAGGTCCCGCCCGCCGCCGAACGCGTCCGCCTCGGCAGTGTCGCGCTCGCCGCCCGCCGGATCGCCGCCCACCGCGGCACCGCGGTCGTCTTCGCCGACGGCGACCCCGGATTCTTCGGCGTCGTACGCACCCTGCGCGCACCGGAGTTCGGCCTGGAGGTCGAGGTCGTCCCCGCCGTCTCCTCGGTCGCCGCCGCCTTCGCCCGGGCGGGCATGCCCTGGGACGACGCCCAGGTGGTCGTCGCCCACCGGCGCACCCTGCGCCGGGCCGTGAACGTCTGCCGCGCCCACACCAAGGTCGCCGTCCTCACCTCACCGGGCGCCGGACCCGCCGAACTCGGGCTGCTGCTGGAGGGCGTCCACCGGACCTTCGTCATCTGCGAGGAACTGGGCACCGAACGCGAGCAGGTCACCGTCGTCACCTCCGACAAGGCCGCCGACCACACCTGGCGCGACCCCAACGTCGTCATCGTCATAGGCGGGCCCGCCGGACGAGGCGGGGCGGCGGACGGCGGCGACTGGATCGCCGGCCGCGACCCGGGCGCCGGACCCCGCGGCTGGGTGCAGCCCGACGAGTCCTACGGCTCCCATGGCGACGGACCCGGTGGCCGGCTCGGCGAGGGCGAGACGCAACTGCTGCGCGCCGCACAACTCGCCCGCCTCGGCCCCCGGGTCGGCGACCTCGTCTGGGACATCGGCTGCGGCTCCGGCGCGTTCGCCGCCGAAGCCGCGCGCGCCGGCGCGGCCGTCATCGCCGTCGACCGGGACCCGCAGGCCTGCGCCCGGACCGACGCGGTCGCGCGCCGGTCCGGCGTCCAGCTCCAAGTGGTCCAGGGCGCCGCCCCGCACGCCTTGGAGAACCTGCCCGAACCGGACGTCGTCCGGGTCGGCGGCGGGGGAGCGCCCGTCGTCTCCGCGGTCGCCGACCGGCGCCCGCAGCGCATCGTCACGCACGCCGCGACCCGTGACGCGGCCGAACTCATCGGGCGCGACCTGACCGAGCACGGATACCGGGTCGAGTGCGCGCTGCTGCAGTCCGTCGAACTCGACACCCGCGCCTGGACCGAGACCGAGCGGAGCGTCGCGTTCCTGCTCACCGCGGAATTGCTGCGGCGCGAAGCGCCTCGTTGAGCCGTGGCGGGCGGGACTGCCGGATCGCGCCCCGTGATCGGGTTGTCGTACTGCGCGCGGTAGGCTGGCCGATCGTTGTGCCACACCGGGCGGCCCGGAACTTCGTTCGCCAATGTCCGGAAAGCACGCCCGTTTTGGGGTGGGTGTGGTACTGCGGAACCGGTGGACGCGCAACGTGGCGCAGTCCACAGCGGGCTGTCGCGGATCACGCTGTCGCGACGGCGGAACGGCCGGGACAATGCCACTGAATGGCTTTGTCGCCTTTTCCGGCGGGTCGTTCGTGCCGCTGGGCACGGACGCTCGTTCTTCACTACGGGCGGTCGGTGCGCCGTTCCGGGTGAGCTGGTCGTAGGAGTACGAAACCGATGGGCGAGGGGTACGCATGACCGACACCGGCCAGGTCCCGGGCGAGGGACAGCCGGAGAGTGCAGGCATGGTGGAGCAGCCGGGCGTCCCCGCGCACGGTGCGTACACCTACCTCTCCGAAGCCCCCGCCGAGGACGAAGACCTGCTGTTGCCGGGTGCCCAGGGCGCGTGGGGCAACGAAGTGCCGCCACCCGCTCCGGAACCGGTGGTCGAGGCCGTCCACGAGCCGGGTCCGCACGAGACGGCCGGCCGCGACAGCGGCTCCGTCGACCTCGGTGGCGTCCGCCTGCCGGACCCGGCCCCGGCCTCCGTGCCGCCGTCGCCCATCCTCTCGGCCCCGCAGGACCCGTCGGCCGCCACCCAGCCGCCGCGCCGTCCGCTGCACCTCGGCCCGCCGATCCCTGACGCCTCCGCCAGCCCGGTCCGCTCCCTCGCCGACCGCGGCCCGGCCGGAGTTCCGGTACGGCAGCCGGGTGCGCCCGCGGCCGGCCCCGAGTACCTCGACGCCCAGCCGGTGCGCGACATGGCCCCGCAGAGCGCGGCCCCCTGGGGCGCGGCGCCCACCGCCCCCGAGACGGCCGAGGCCGGGGCACCGGTACCGGCCGCGGTGGCCCAGGTCGGCGCAACGGCCCCCGCTGGCGAAACGGTTGACCCGGCCGCCGCCCCCGCGGACCCCGTCGAGCGGACCGACACGCCCGGCGCCGCCCAGGCGGCCGTACCGGTTCCGGGTACGGCTCAGACTCAGGCTCAGGTGGTGCACGGGCACGACGGCGTGCAGTCCGTACACGGTCACGACGGGGTGTACACGGCTCCGGCCGGCACCGCTCCCGAGAGCGTGCAGCCGTCCGCCGTGGCTCCGGGACCCGAGGGCGCGGTCGCGTCCGCTGCGGCCGAAGGCCCGGACGGTGTACCGACGCCTGTTCCCGGTTACGGCCCCGAGGGCGTCCAGCAGCCGTCCGGCGAGGCCGGCCAGGGCGCGCCCGGGGGTACGGCCGCCGTGGAAGGGGGCCTCGCTACCGAAGGTGTGGCTGGTGCGCCCGCGGCCCAGGTGGAGGCCGGGCTGCCTGCCGAGGGTGCCGTGGTGGCGTCCGAGGCCGAGCAGGCCGTGGCCGTGGCGGCGGACGCTGCCGGGGACCAGGCCACGGCCGTCCAGGGAACCGATGCCTCCCCCGCGGCCGGGACCGCTCCGGTGAACCCGGCCGAACCGGGTCCCGAGCAGCGGACAGAGGCTCCGGCAGAGGTGCAGGCAGTGGTGCCGACGGTGCCGGCCCAGGCCACGCCGGCTCAGGCCCAGGTCGCCGCCGAGGCATCCGCACCGGCTCAGCCGGGCGGCGCACCGGAGCAGGTGGAGGGCGCGCCGGTCGCCGACGCGGGACAGGCTTCCGCCGTCCCCGAGGGCGCCGTCACCGCGGTCCCCGCAGGTGCCGTCGCCGCGCAGGCTTCCCCGGTCGCCGAGGGCGCCGCCGTCCCGCAGACCCCGGCGGCTGCCGCTACGGCTGTCGAGGGGACCGTTCCCGCGCAGCGCGCCACCGAGACCCCGAACGCCGTTCCGGTACAGCAGGCGCCGGACGCGGCCCAGGTCGCCCCGCAGCCCGATCCCCACACCGCCGCGGTCGCGGAGCCGCAGCCCGGCGCGGTGGCGGGCCCCGCGTCCACCGCCCACCACGCGTCCGCCGCCGAAGCCGTACCGGCCCCCGAGCCGACGGCGACGGCCGTGCCCGACCCCGGTACCCCGGCGACTCAGGAGGCCGAGGCCCCGTCGGCCGCACCGGCCCCGGTCGCCGCCGACGGCACCGGCACCCCCGAGCCGCACCCCTACCCGGCTCAGGGCCCGCAGCTGGCCGGGCCCGTGGCGGCCGCCGAGACGGTGCCCGGCGCGCCGCAGCCCGGGCCCGCGGGCGAGCCACACCCGCAGGCCCAGCCCGAGCCGGTCGCCCCGCACGCCGTTCACCAGGTCGCCGCCGCGCCCGAGACGGCCCCCGCGACCGACCCCGGCGCCCCCGCCGGCCCGCAGACACAGCCCGCGGAAGCCGCTCCCGCACCGGCCGCGGCCGAGACCGAGTCCACGCCGGAGGCCGACCCGGTCGGCGCTTCCCCCGCGCCCCCGGAGACCGCCGACCAGCCGGAGCAGACCGGACCGCTGCCGCCCAACACGCCGTCGGCGCCGGACCCCGGGCAGCCGCTCGGGCAGTTCGTGCCGGTCGAGGGCCAGGTCCCCACCACCCCGCACCTGGCGCCGACCCCGCCGCAGCCCCTGGTCCTGCCCACGCAGGACGCACAGCAGCCGGTGGCCACGGTGCCCGCGCCCCGCGAGGGCGAGCCGGTCACCGCACCCGCGGCAGCGGCAGGGGAGCACGCCCCCGATGTCGTACAGCAAGCGGAGGACCTGCAGACCAGGGCCGCCGATCAGGAAGAGCTGGAAGAAGAGAGCACGGCCGCCGTGGCGGAAGCAGCACAGCCCACCGGCCCCGCCGCGCCCGGCTACGCCGACGCCGAGCGCGAGGCCGTCCTGAAGGTCATGCGCGAACGCCGCGACATCCGCAACGGCTTCCGCAGCGACCCCATCCCGCACGAGGTGCTGCTGCGCGTCCTGGAGGCCGCCCACACGGCGCCCTCCGTGGGCCACTCGCAGCCCTGGGACTTCGTCGTCATCCGCTCCGCCGAGACCCGGCGGACGATGCACGAACTGGCGATGCGACAGCGCGAGGCGTACGCCAAGTCGCTGCCCAAGGGCCGGGCCAAGCAGTTCAAGGAACTGAAGATCGAGGCCATCCTCGACACCCCGGTCAACATCGTCGTCACCGCCGACCCCACCCGCGGCGGCCGCCACACCCTCGGCCGCTACACCCAGCCGCAGATGGCGCCCTACTCCTCGGCGCTAGCGGTGGAGAACCTCTGGCTCGCCGCCCGCGCCGAAGGCCTCGGCGTCGGCTGGGTCAGCTTCTTCGACGAGCGGGAGATGGTCCGCGCGCTCGGCCTGCCCGAGCATCTGGAGGTCGTCGCCTACCTGTGTGTCGGGTACGTCGACGAGTTCCCGGACGAGCCCGAGCTGATGCAGGCCGGCTGGTCCAAGCGCCGCCCCCTGTCCTGGGTGGTCCATGAGGAGACGTACGGCCGCCGCGCCCTGCCCGGAGAGGAACCCCACGACCTGCTTGCCGAGACCGTCGCACAGATCCGCCCGCTCGACGCCAAGGCCCTCGGCGAGGCCTGGGAGCGGCAGAAGCGCATGACCAAGCCGGCCGGCGCGCTCGGCATGCTGGAGATCATCTCCGCACAGCTGTCCGGGCTGTCCCGGCAGTGCCCGCCGCCGATCCCGGAGCCCGCCGCCGTCGCCATCTTCGCCGGCGACCACGGTGTGCACGCCCAGGGCGTCACCCCCTGGCCGCAGGAGGTCACCGCCCAGATGGTGGCCAACTTCCTCGGCGGAGGAGCGGTCTGCAACGCCTTCGCCAACCAGGTCGGCGCCGAGGTGTGCGTGGTGGACGTCGGCGTCGCAGCCGACCTGCCCGCCACGCCCGGCCTGCTGCCCCGCAAGATCCGCGCCGGTACGTCCGACATGACCACCGGGCCCGCGATGACCCGCGAGGAGGCCAAGACGGCCATCGAGGTCGGTATCGAGACCGCCCGCGACCTGGTGGCGGCGGGCAACAAGGCGCTGCTCACCGGAGAGATGGGCATCGCCAACACCACCGCCTCCGCCGCGCTGATCTCGGTCTTCACGGGTGCCGACCCGGCGGAGGTGACCGGCCGCGGCACGGGCATCAACGACGAGACGCTGGCCCGCAAGACCGAGGTCGTCCGGCGCGCGCTGGACTTCCACCAGCCGGACCCGGCCGACCCCATCGGCGTCCTCGCGGCGATCGGCGGCTTCGAGCACGCGGCCATGGTCGGTCTCCTCCTCGGCGGCGCCTCGCTCCGTACGCCGGTGATCCTGGACGGTGTCAGCGCCGGCGCCGCGGCCCTGGTCGCCCGCGCCATCGCCCCCGAGGTCCTCGCGGCCTGCATCGCCGGCCACCGCAGCGCGGAGCCCGGCCATGTGGCCGCCCTCAACAAGCTGGGCCTGCGCCCGCTGGTCGACCTGGACCTGCGTCTGGGCGAGGGCACGGGCGCGTTGCTGGCCCTGCCGCTGGTACAGAGCACGGCCAGGGCCATGCACGAAGTGGCCACATTCGATTCGGCGGGTGTCACGGAGAAGTAGGTCCCCGGGCGACACGCCCGTGGATGGGCCCGGTACTGCGGTACCGGGCACTTGGCAACGGCCGGGCGGTTGTGGGCAGTCGTTCCGCAGGGCGGAACGGGTGGGCACAACCACCCACGGGGCCGCATCCGGCCATGTTGCCCAGCCATCGGACACCGGAGCCGGCCCCACCACCGCCAACGTAAAATCCGCACGTCAGCGCCACCGCACAGCCACCGGAGGAGCCACCCCATGGCCGAACACCCCGCCTACCCCGTAGGCCTCCGTCTCTCCGGTCGCCGCGTGGTCGTCCTCGGCGCCGGCACGGTGGTCCAGCGCCGCCTTCCGGCACTCATCGCGGCCGGCGCTGACATCGTCGTCGTATCCCCCGAGGCGACTCCCTCCGTGGAGGCCATGGCGGACGCGGGCGAGCTCACCTGGGAGCGGCGCCCTTACAGGGACGGCGACCTCGCGAACGCCTGGTACGCCCTCATCGCCACCAGCGACCCGGACGCCAACGCCGCCGCCTCCGCCGAAGCGGAGCGCCACCGCGTCTGGTGCGTCCGCTCCGACGACGCCGACCAGGCCACCGCCTGGACCCCCGCGACCGGCCACAGCGAGGGCGTCACCGTCGCCGTCCTCACCATGGACGCACGCGGCCGCGACCCCCGCCACACCGCCGCCATCCGGGACGCGGTCGTGGAGGGCCTGCGCGACGGCACCCTGGTCGCCCCCCACCACCGCACCCGCGCCGCCGGCGTCGCCCTGGTCGGCGGCGGCCCCGGCGACCCCGACCTCATCACGGTCCGCGGCCGCCGCCTCCTCGCCGAGGCGGACGTCGTCATCGCCGACCGGCTCGGCCCGCGCGACCTGCTCGCCGAACTCCCGCCGCACGTCGAGGTGATCGACGCCGCGAAGATCCCGTACGGCCGTTACATGGCCCAGGAGGCCATCAACAACGCGCTCATCGAGCACGCCAAGCAGGGCAAGTCAGTCGTACGACTCAAGGGCGGCGACCCCTTTGTCTTCGGCCGGGGCATGGAAGAGGTCCAGGCGCTCGCCGAGGCCGGTATCCCCTGCACCGTCGTTCCCGGCATCTCCAGCTCGATCTCCGTGCCCGGCGCGGCCGGCATCCCGGTCACGCACCGGGGCGTCGCCCATGAGTTCACGGTCGTCAGCGGACATGTCGCCCCGGACGACGAGCGCTCCCTGGTCGACTGGCCGTCGCTGGCCAGGCTCACCGGCACGCTCGTGATCCTGATGGGCGTCGACAAGATCGGGAAGATCGCGGAGACGCTCGTCGCGCACGGCAAGTCACCGGCGACCCCCGTCGCGCTGGTCCAGGAGGGCACGACGGCTGCCCAGCGCCGCGTCGACGCCACCCTCGCCACGGTCGCCGAGACCGTACGCGCCGAGGAAGTGAAGCCCCCGGCGGTCATCGTCATCGGCGACGTCGTGACGGTCGGCCCGCAGCCGGCCGTCTGATCTCCGGTCGCCCGAGCACCGCCCGCCGCCGGGTCACCCGTGGCTTGATCACGCGTAACCCGGGGTAACGCACCCGTTCCCAGCCGTTGGCACGACACCCAGGACAAGGCAGTATCACCCTGTGGCCGATCTCATCACCGTCGAGGATCCCGACGACCCGCGCCTGCGTGACTACACGGGCCTGACCGACGTGGAGCTGCGCCGCAAGCGCGAGCCCGCCGAGGGCCTGTTCATCGCGGAGGGCGAGAAGGTCATCCGCAGGGCCAAGGAAGCGGGCTACGAGATGCGCTCCATGCTGCTCTCTGCCAAGTGGGTCGACGTCATGCGCGACGTCATCGACGAGCTTCCCGCCCCGGTCTACGCCGTGCATCCCGAACTCGCCGAGCAGGTCACCGGCTACCACGTGCACCGCGGTGCGCTCGCCTCCATGCAGCGCAAGCCGCTGCCCACGGCCGGCGAACTCCTCCGCTCCGCCCGCCGTGTCGTGGTCATGGAGTCGGTCAACGACCACACCAACATCGGCGCGATCTTCCGCTCGGCGGCCGCCCTCGGCATGGACGCGGTCCTGCTGTCACCCGACTGCGCCGACCCGCTGTACCGCCGTAGCGTCAAGGTGTCCATGGGCGCCGTCTTCTCGGTGCCGTACGCCCGTCTGGAGACCTGGCCGAAGGGCCTGGACTCGGTCCGCGAGGCCGGCTTCACACTGCTCGCGCTCACGCCGGACGACAAGGCCCGCAGTCTCGACGAAGCCGCCCCGCATCGGATGGACCGGGTGGCCCTGATGCTCGGCGCCGAGGGCGACGGACTGTCCACCCAGGCCCTGGTCGCCGCCGACGAATGGGTCCGCATCCCGATGTCCCACGGCGTCGACTCGCTCAACGTGGGCGCGGCCGCGGCGGTCGCCTTCTACGCGGTGGCCACTGGCCGCCCGGAGTCCTGACCAGCCCCGCCCGGTTCTGCCGGCCTCCTCGGCTACCTCCCGAAGTCCCGGCTCTGCATCGACTCGTGCGGGTCCGGCATCGGCACCGTGTGCCCGCCGGACATCGGCTGGTCGGGGGCGGGTGCCGCGTGCCCGTCCGACATCGGCTGGTCAGGCACCGGCGACGCCTGCCCGTCGGACGTCGGCTGGTCGGTCACCGCCGACGGGGAGTCCTGCTGGGCGTGCTGCGGATGGCGGCCGTCGTCGTCGCCGAGCCCCCGCGCGGGACCCTGGCAGCCCTGCGCCACCGCGATGCCGAGTGCCACGAGCAGTGTCACCACCACGAACACGAACAGCCGCTGGCGCAGCAGCCGGGGATTGGCCGGCCGTCGCCCACCGCCGGTCGTACGCTGCGCCGGCCGCCCGGAACCACCGCGCGCGCCGGGACGGTTTCCGTTTCCCGGGCGCGCCCCCGGGCCGCGCGGCGCCGGAGTGGCCGGGCGAGCCGAACTCGGCCGTGCGGGAGCACCCGTACCGCCTGCGCGCGGACCGTTGCCGCCCCGCGAGGGCGGGGCACCGCGTGCCGGTACGGCGCCCCGGGAGGGGGCTCCGCCGCGCGGCACCGGGGTGCCCGGGGAGGTGCGACGCTGGGTGCGCTGCGGGTCGGGGTAGGTGTCGACGAGCCGCCCGGTGGGCCGGTCCGCCTCCGCGACGCGCGGCGCGGGCGGCCGTACGTCGGCCAGGCCCTGCGCCTCACGGGTGGCGATCTCCTTGAGCCGAAGCGACAGCTGCAGTGTGCTGGGCCGTTCGTCGGGGTCCTTCGCCAGGCAGGCCCTGAGCAGCGGGGCGAGCGCGTCCGGCACGCCGTGCAGATGCGGCTCCTCGTGCACCACCCGGTACAGCATCACCTCGGAACTGCCCTGCCCGAACGGTGAGTCACCGGTGGAGGCGTACGCGAGGGTCGCGCCGAGCGAGAAGACGTCCGTCGCCGGGGTGACGGCCGCGCCGCGCACCTGCTCGGGCGCCAGGAAGCCGGGGGAGCCGACCGCCGTGCCGACGTGGGTGAGTGTGGAGGCACCGGTGGCCCAGGCGATGCCGAAGTCGATGATCCGCGGCCCCTTGGGGGACAGCAGGATGTTGGAGGGCTTCAGGTCCCGGTGCACGACACCGGCCTCGTGCACGGCGACCAGGCCCTCGGAGAGCGCCGCGCCGATCGCCGCGGTGTCGGCCGCGCCGAGCGGGCCCTCGTCGGCGACCTTGTCGTGCAGCGAGGGGCCGGGCACGTACTGCGTGGCGAACCAGGGCCGCTCGGCCTCCAGGTCCGCGGCGACCAGCCGGGCCGTGCAGCCGCCCCTGATCCGCCGAGCCGCCGAGACCTCACGGGCGAAGCGCGACCGGAACTCCTGATCCTCCGCCAGATCGGGCCGGATCACTTTCAGCGCGACCCGCTGCCCCTTCTTGTCGGAGCCGAGGTAGACCACACCCATCCCGCCCGCGCCGAGCCGTCGGTGAAGCCTGAACGAGCCGACGACGCGCGGGTCCTCGCGCCTCAGGCGCATCATCGCCATGTTCATCCCCGCTGCCCGGTCCCTGTGACGTGGCACAGCTTACGTTTCCACGGCCGCTGGCGCGCAGAGGCCGCGCCCTCCGGGCCGGACGGATTGTGCCGGTCACCGGTGGGACATGAAACACGGTCAGGAAGTCGGTACCTTCCGGGACATTGGGCCTCACGTTCCGTCAACCATTCCTGGAGGCAAGGACGTTGAGGTCACCCGACAGCAGGCGACGCCGGGTCGCACAGCCGCCGCACGGGCACTCGGGGGCGCCAGGAGACCCGGGCGCGGAACGGATCACGAACCGGACACAGCGTACGTCCCATCCCTGGCAGGAGTGATCGAAGTCACTCCCGTCGCTCCACGGGATGCTTCGGACATGACCGGAACGGCGGGCGACCCCTCCGGGAAGACCCCGAGACCAGGACCCGCGTCTCCACCCAGGGGAGTACTTCCCAGGTCATGGCTCATCCTCCGGGAGGCCCGGCAATCGGTACGAGGGCATGACGCCCGGTGCCCGCCCCGCGCATAGATTTGAGGTCAAGCGGCGGGTGCAGCACTCGTCCCCCGAGGTCAGACACCCGCCGCTGCCGAAGACAACCGAAACGGTCAGGAGAGGGACCATGGCCTACACGGCACCGCGACGCACGACGTTCGCACCCCGCCGGACGGGCCGTCGCCACCCCTTGGTGGCGACGCTCATGGCCCTTCCCCTGGCGGCCCTGCTCCTGCTCGTCTTCGACGGCTGGGAGACGGTGGCCACACAGGCGTCGTCCGTGGGTGCGATGCTGGGGCGCTGAGCGGCGCCCCAGACCCGGAAGAGCGGTCCGGGTGGGGACATCCATCCAGGAAACCCCGTGGGGACGGGGGTGCGGCGGACGGCACAAATGCCGGCGCAGCTGGGGAGCTGCGCCGGCATGCGCCGTTCATGGGGGCGGTACGTCCTTCCAGGTGCGGGCGACCCACGTAGCGGCGGGCGGACCGTGCCGCCGGTGCGGCACCCGTCCCGCAGGAAGCGGCACGCGGCCGGCGCCGGGAAGTGACCCCACCCCCGTCCGGCGACCGTACGCTCAGGTGCGCAGCCGATCTTCCCGAGGCATCGTTGACCGCGGACGCTCCCGCCCTCATACCCGCGCTGGCCGCAAAGGCCAGGACCGCCGCCCATCCGGGCCGCACCGGTGACGCCCACCGTGCCTGCGGTAGTACCTCTCTGGCCGACCGCCCCGACGCCACCGTCGTACGGCCCGGCGAAACCGTCGCAAAGGCCCACGCCCCCGGCACGGACCCCGCCGAGCTGACTCTCCGCCTGGCCATCGCCACTCGCCTCCCGGACGTCCTCCTGTCCCCGCTCACCCCGATACCCACCCCCGTGCACCACCGCTCGGTGACCTTCTGGCCGTACGGGGCTCCCGTCGACCCCGCCGCCCCGGACGCGGCCCCTTGGGAGGCCACCGCCACCCTCCTCGCCCGGCTGCACCGTACGGCCCCGCTCGACGGACTGCCCCCGATGCGCGGCTCCGCCAAAGCCGCCCGTGCCCTCGCCCGGCTGCACACGGCCCTGCGGTCCGGGCCCCATGCGGCGGCCGGCCCCGTCCTGCGGGCCTGGGCCGTCCTGCCCGCATGAGCCCGTGCGGAGGCCCCCATGCCCGGCACGCCCGCCCTCTGCCACGGCGACCTGCACCTCGGCCGGCTCGTCCGCCACCCCGCACCGGACGGCCCCTGGCGGCTGATCGACGTCGACGACCTGGGCACCGGCGTCCCGGCCTGGGACCTCGCCCGTCCCGCCGCCTGGTACGCCTGCGGTCTCCTCCCGCCGGACGAATGGACCCGTTTCCCCGGCGCGTACCAGCGGGCCGGCGGCCCGGCCGTCCCCGCGGCCGGCGACCCGTGGCCCGCCCTGGACGTCCCGGCACGCGCGCTGACCGTGCAGACGGCCGCCCTCGCCCTGGCCAAGGCGCTCGCGGCCGGGCGCCCGCTGGACGAGGTGGAACAGCGACTCGTCGACGCCTGTGCCCGAATGGCCCCGATTGCACACCGGTTGGCGCCCGAACACACGGGCTGGGCTGCAACCGGCCGGGAGTGGACGGAGTCTGTCCTGGACAAACGTGAAGCAGTGTCGAACGGCGAGGGGTTGAGCCGAGCATGCAGTGTCCGAAGTGCCACGCGCCGATGCACAGTACAACCGCAGCGGCGTCCAGATCGAGCAGTGCAGCGGCTGTCGCGGCATCTTCCTCGACTACGGCGAGCTGGAGGCGCTGACCCAGCTGGAGGCCCAGTGGTCCCAGCCCGTCCCGCCGGCCCCGCCCGTCGCCCCGCAGCCGTACCCGGCCCCGCCCGCGCCCGCCTGGGGCGCCCCGCACGGCGGTCACCACGGCGGCCACGGGCACTACGGCCATCACGGTCACCACGGCCACGAGAGCTGGGCCCACATGCTCTTCTCCAGCTGAGCAGGCTGGGCACACGAAGAAGCCCCCGGCCGTACGAGACGGCCGGGGGCTCTTTGCTGTGTGGACGATACTGGGATTGAACCAGTGACCTCTTCCGTGTCAGGGAAGCGCTCTCCCGCTGAGCTAATCGTCCGCAGACCGTGACCCTGGGGTCACAGTCAGTGCGCGATACTGGGATTGAACCAGTGACCTCTTCCGTGTCAGGGAAGCGCTCTCCCGCTGAGCTAATCGCGCGGGTGGGGACCTTCGAGAAGCCCCGTGGATCTTGCGAGAAGATCCAGTGGACGATACTGGGATTGAACCAGTGACCTCTTCCGTGTCAGGGAAGCGCTCTCCCGCTGAGCTAATCGTCCTTGGAGGTGGAGACGGGATTTGAACCCGTGTAGACGGCTTTGCAGGCCGTTGCCTCGCCTCTCGGCCACTCCACCAGGAGTGTAGGGGATCGGGATGACCCCTTCTTCCTTCGAGCGGACGACGAGGCTCGAACTCGCGACCTCAACCTTGGCAAGGTTGCGCTCTACCAACTGAGCTACGTCCGCTTGTCGTTTCGGTCCGCTTCCGCGTCCCGGCGACGTGTTGAACTCTAGCGGATTCCCGGGCCAGCACAAAAACACGTTTGCGCAGCGTGCTGCGCCGCGCCCGGCGGACGACGTGGTCAGGGCACCCTCGGGGTCACCCCGACGCCACCTTTCGGCCACCCGCCTAGACTCGACCACGTGCTCCACCAGCCTCCTCTCCTCCCTCCTCTGGCCCGCTTCGGTGACCGCGTCGCCACCGGTCTCCTCGACGTCACCAGCGACCCCGCCGCCCTGGACTCCACGGGCTTCTGGGCCGTCTGCGCGGACTTCGAGGGACGGCTGACCTGCGCCCGCTTCGCGGACGTACGCGAGGAGCCCGTGCCCATGCCGGTACCGGGCGACTGGCGCGGCCCGGCGGCGGGGGAGTGGACCTCCTCCCTGGACCGGGCCGCGTACACGGCGGCCGTGCGCCGCATCCGCGCGTACATCGCGGCCGGCGAGGTCTACCAGGCCAACCTCTGCCGGGTGCTCAGCGCGCCGGTCGCCCCGGACGCCGACGTGGACGCCCTGACCGCGCTGCTGGCCCGCGGCAACCCGGCGCCGTACGCCGGAACGATCCGGCTGCCGCAGCACGGCGTGGAGATCGCCACCGCCTCGCCCGAGCTGTTCCTGCGCCGGGACGGCCGGGTCGTGGACTCGGGGCCGATCAAGGGCACCGGACGCACCGAGGCGGACCTCCTGGAGAAGGACTACGCCGAGAACGTGATGATCGTGGATCTGGTCCGCAACGACCTCGGGCGTGTCAGTACGACCGGCAGCGTGACCGTCCCCGACCTGTGCGCCGTGGAGAAGCACCCGGGCCTGGTCCATCTGGTCTCCACGGTCCGCGGCGAGCTCGGGGACGGGGCGGGCTGGCCGGAGCTGCTCGCGGCCGCCTTCCCGCCCGGCTCGGTCACCGGCGCGCCGAAGTCCAGCGCCCTGCGGATCATCGAGTCCCTGGAGACCGCACCGCGCGGGCCCTACTGCGGCGGCATCGGCTGGGTCGACGCCGACCGGGGCGCCGGTGAGCTGGCCGTCGGCATCCGGACCTTCTGGATCGACCGGGCCGAGGGCGTCCTGCGCTTCGGCACCGGCGCCGGCATCACCTGGGGGTCGGACCCCGAGGGGGAGTGGCGCGAGACCGAACTGAAGGCTTCCCGGCTGCTCGCGATAGCGTCGGGGGCGTACGAGGCGAGTGGAGGGGTGTTCGCATGAGGATCTGGCTGGACGGCGGGCTGCGGGACCTGGAGTCCGCCCGAGTCTCCGTCTTCGACCACGGGCTCACCGTCGGCGACGGCATCTTCGAGACGGTGAAGGCCGTCGACGGCAGGCCCTTCGCCCTCACCCGGCACCTGGACCGGCTGACCCGTTCGGCCCGTGGCCTCGGCCTGCCCGACCCCGACCACGCCGAGGTCCGCGAGGCCTGCGCGGCGGTCCTGGAGGCGAACCCGATGCCCCTCGGCCGGCTCCGGATCACCTACACCGGCGGCCACGGCCCGCTCGGCTCCGACCGCGGCGAGCACGGCCCGACCCTCGTCGTCGCCGTCGGCGCGACCACCCGCCGTCCCGACACCACCGCCGTGATCACCGTCCCGTGGACCCGCAACGAGCGCGGCGCCCTCACCGGCCTGAAGACCACCTCGTACGCCGAGAACGTCGTCGCCCTGGCCCGCGCCCATGAACACGGGGCGTCCGAGGCGCTGTTCGGCAACACGGTCGGACAGCTCTGCGAGGGCACCGGGTCGAACGTTTTCGTCGTCCTGGACGGCGAGATCCACACCCCGCCCGTGGCCTCCGGCTGTCTCCCCGGCATCACCCGCGCGCTGGCCGTCGAGTGGACGGGCGCCAAGGAGACCGACCTGCCGCTGGACGTCCTGAGCCGCGCCGACGAGATCTTCCTCACCTCGACCCTCCGCGACGTCCAGGCCGTGCGCCGTGTCGACGACCGCGAGCTGCCCGGCGCCCCCGGCCCGGCCACGGCCAAGGCGATGCGGATCTTCGACGAGCGGTCCGGGGAGGACCTGGATCCCTGAGCCGGGCCTGAGCCCTCCGGTGGCCGTGGCCCTGGAAAACGGGCTGACTCGGCGGTCAGCCATGGGTAGAACACCATTGATGACCACGACCCTGCGGCCGCTAGAGCCGCTCCAGCGGAACCCCGACGGCACCCGTTCCCGCCGCTACCAGGTATGCGTGAACAGCCGTCCGGTCGGCGAGATCCACCTCGGCACCTCGCCGTCCTTCGGAGACTCGGTGGCATGCGTCGGCGACCTGCGGATAGCCGAGCCCGACCGGCGGCGCGGCCGGGGCACGGTGGCCGCGCTCGCCGCCGAGGAGGTTGCTCGGGGCTGGGGCTGTACGCAGATCGAGACGTCCGTCCCCGCCTCGGCGGACGTCGCCCTGCGGCTGTTCGGTGCCCTCGGCTACACGTTGCGCAGCCGCCGCATGCAGAAGCGCCTCGGTACCACCCCGCCCGAGCTGCCGGCGGGCAGCAGCGCACGGCCCATGAGCGGAGCCGAGTTCGACGCCTGGGAGGAGCACGCGCGCGAGGACTACGCGCGCATGTGGATCGAACGCGGTGTCCCCGAGGCCGTGGCCCTCGCCAAGGCCCACAGCGACCACGCACAACTGCTGCCGCACGGGCTCGCGACCGACGGCATGCTCTTCAGCGTCCTGGAGCACGAAGGGGACCGGGTCGGCACGCTGTGGGTGGCCCTGCAGGACACCAGGGCGTTCGTGTTCGACGTCGAGACCGACGCCGCTCACCGCGGCCGGGGCCACGGGCGCACGCTCATGCTGCTCGCGGAGCGCCAGGCCATCGAGGCCGGCCGGCCGGTCCTCGGCCTCAACGTCCACGCGGGCAACACCGCGGCCGAGCGGCTGTACGAGTCACTCGGCTACGAGACGACGGAACGCTCCCTCTCCAAGCCCCTGCTCTAGGTCCTTGCCGTAGGCCCCCGCGGTATGTCGAGCCGCAGAGAAGGGGCCCCAGGGAGCCTGCTGTGGGGCTCAGGCTCCCTGGCCGCCCAGCAGCCGGTCGGCGATCTCCTCGATGCGCTCGCGCAGCCCCTCCTGGCTCTTGCCGCCGTCGAGGCGTTCGCCGCCGATGACGTACGTCGGGGTGCCGGTCACGCCGATCGCCTTGCCCTCGGCCTGGTCGGCGTCCACGATCAGGATGTGCCGGCCGTCGATCAGCGCGGTGTCGAACTCCTCGGCGTCCAGGCCGAGTTCACCGGCCACCTCGACCAGGAAGGGTTCCCCCTTGCGGTCCAGCTCCTCGACCCGCTGCAGCACGGCCTCCACGTACGGCCAGCCCTTGCCCTGCTCCAGCGCCTCCTCGGCGGCCTGCGCGGCGGCGAAGGCGTGCTTGTGCTTCTCCAACGGGAAGTGCCGCAGCCGCAGCTCCAGCCGGTCGCCGTAGCGGGCGCGCAGGGCGCGGACGTCGTCCAGGGCGGTGCGGCAGTCGGGGCACTGCAGTTCGCACCAGACGTCGAGAACGAGGGCGTCGGTGCGCGCGGGGGAGGAGTCGCTCATGCCACCCAGTCTTCCAGGCCGGACGCGGGCGACCCAATCGAGACGGTACGGCGCCTCGGCTCGGCTCGGTACGGCGGCCGTGCCCGGGGCGGTGGGCATGCGCGGGGGAGGTACGGCACCGCACCGGCACTCCAGTAGGAGACGACCCGGAGATGTCCCTGATGTCCTGCGGGGGCGTGGCATCGCAGGTACGAGGCGGTGCAGGATGGAGGGGACGGAGGCGCTGTGCCGTGCCGGTGTGCCGCGTCCGCCGAGTTCCGCCTTCCACCCGACCGAGCCCGCCTGGAGGACCGGATGATTGCCGAGACCGTCTGCTCCGCCGTGTCCGCGGCGGGCCTGGGCATCGCGGTGGTCACGGCCTACCGCAAGCGTTTCCTCGCGGCGACCCGCATCGCGGCCTACTCGCTGGTGCCGGTCGGCCTGGTGATGACCGGGGTCGTCGGCTGGCTCGCCGACACCGCCTTCAGCCCCACCGCCTGGGCGGGCTTCGGGTTGCTGGGCGCGGCCTGGCTCCTGTTCGCGGGCACCCGGGCGGTCGAACGCCGGCGCGGTGGCACCCGCGCCGAGCGCAGAGCGGCCCGCGGCGGCCAGACCGAGGCCGTGGCTCCGGGGGCCTCCGCACCCTCCCTCGGTGCGGGCAACCGGCCCGCGACCGGGTCTGCCGCCCCGCGCGCCACCGGCTCGACCGAGGACTTCAGCGACATCGAGGCGATCCTCAAGAAGCACGGCATATGACGGCGGCTCGCGCCCGCGACGGTGGACCGACCTCACCGGACCCGTCGGACTGAAACGACACAGAGCGTCGTGCGCTCGTCCGGAACTGTTCACAACCCGAAGCAAGTCGGGCGAGACGGCGCGATATACGGCAACTCCCGCATATCGCGGGTGTGTTGATCGCGGACAGGGCCTCACCTGCGTCATGATCTCCGCGAGATGCTGGACACAGAGAGCGAGGCCGCGCCGCCGAAGGACGAGCCGCGCGGGTGCCTCTTCGCCCTATCCCAGCCACCGCTGATGATCTTCCTTGCGGTGATCGGGTGTCTGCTCCTCATGGCTGCGCTGCACGACCTGCTGTTGCTGTGAGCCGTACACGTCCGTCCCGGCGCCACCCGCCGGGACCGACGTCGCCCGGGCCCACTCGAACCCTTTGAGCCCCGTCGGCGAACCCCGGAATCTCGGCGCCGAGCGACCAGCCCCGTCGGGCGACAGGCTCCTCGCCGGTCACCGCTCCCCACGGAGGGTCGCCGCGCGGTCGGGCCCGCAGGCCGACCAGTCCGCCACGTGATCGGCGTGTGGGGTCAGCCGGTGCGGTGATCGGCGCGCCAGCGGTCAGTCGGAAGTGTGATGGGCGCGGCTGCGGTCAGTCAGAACTGCGCTGGGCGCGCCGGCGATCAGTCAGGTGCGTGATGGCTGCGCGGCCGGTCAGATGCCGCGAGGCCAGCCGTCGCTTGACCGGTGAGCTCATACCGGTCGGCAGTCGCGTCGTTCGGTCAGTCCGTGCCGGTGCCGGCTGCAGACCGCCTCGGGCGGTCAGCAGCCTGTGGCTTCCTTGCGGCGGGCACGGTAGGCGGCCACGTGGAGGCGGTTGCCGCAGGTGCGGCTGTCGCAGTAGCGGCGCGAGCGGTTGCGGGAGAGGTCGACGAAGGCGCGCCGGCAGTCCGGTGCCTCGCAGCGTCGCAGCCGCTCCTCCTCCCCGGCGACCACGAAGAAGGCCAGTGCCATCCCGCAGTCGGCGGCGAGATGGTCGGCCACCGAGGCGCCGGGTGCGAAGTAGTGCACATGCCAGTCGTACCCGTCGTGGTCCGTCAGGCGGGGGGTGGTGCCCGCCGCGGCGACCAGCTCGTTGATCAGCCCTGCGGCGCTGCGGGCGTCCGGGGCGGCGAAGATCGCCGCGAAACGCCCGCGGATCCTGCGCACCGCCGAGAGGTCGAAGTCCGACAGCACACCGACATCGCTGATCTCGTGGTTTCGTACGAAATCCGCGAGAGCCGGGACATCGGGCAGTCCGTCGGCCGCAGCGTCGTCCTCCGGTGCGGTGTTCACCAGATCCACCACGGCTTCGAGGGCGCACCGGGTGTCATGGGTGATCAGCACGTTTCGCTCCCTGGCCTGAGGGTCGGGCCGACGCCCGCCGATGCTGGCCGATGGTAGCGACAACCCCGCCCACCGCACCGTGCCGTGCCCGACCTCGACTGCCCGTACAACGCCGCGAGGCCCATGGCGGTTCCCGCGCCGCGCCAGCGCACGGAGCATGCCGGCAGTGCGGAGTCGGGCGCGCACAGCTCGGCGCCGTCCCGTGAGACGTTCACGGTGACGGCGCCCGGCTGTGCCGTATGCGGTTGTCCTGGCCCGAGCCGTCTCCCCGAGTGGACGGCGCCGGGCTGCTTTCGATGGGCGCGACCTAGCTTTCCGCCAGGATGTGCGAGAGCTCCTGATCAAGATCGAAGTGGCGATGTTCCGTGCCGGGCGGCACGGCGGCGTCTGTTCGCTTCAGGAAGGACTCCAGGGCCCGCGCCGGGGCCTCAAGGAGGGCTTCCCCCTCCGGAGAGCTGAGGGCGATACACACGACGCCCTGACCATGACTGCGCGACGGCCAGACACGGACGTCGCCGGTGCCGGTGGGCCGGTGAAGCCCCTCGGCGAGGAGGTCGCGGGCGAACACCCACTCGACGGTCTCCTCGGCTCCGGTGTGGAAGGTGGCGTGCACGGCGTAGGGGTCGGCCGTGTCGTACCGCAGGCCTGCGGGGACAGGCAGGGAGGACTCGCTCGACACAACGAGGCGCAGGTGCAGCTCGCAGCTGACCGTGGTGTTCATAAGCGCCAGGGCCTTTCGCTCAGTGTGCGCTCGGGGATTCGCACGTCGGCGAAATCGACATGCCACCTACGATGCCGTTGTAAACCCCTCTGAGGGTTTTGCGTGTCTTTACGTAACTCTTCCGGCGGAGAACTCGTACGGGATCTACGACCATTCCGGTGACTGGATTCACTCCGGCAGGGTTTGTCTGTATGAATACGGGGAGTGACGAGTCGGGTGAGATCGCCGTGGCGGCGGACCAGGCGAAGGCGGACCCGCGGGAGGCCGGGGCCGAGGACAGTGCTGGGCTCGGCTCCCGGGCGCCGGAATTCATCAAGGCACGCCGGCCGCTGCATCCGAGCTGGCAGGTCGGCGTCTTCGCGGTCGGCCTCGCGGTCGTCGTGGCCGGGATCATCATGTTGCCGCTGCCGGGACCCGGCCGGGTGGTGATCTTCGGGGGCATGGCGATCTGGGCGACCGAGTTCGTCTGGGCCCAGCTCGTGCTCCGCTGGACCAAACGCAAGGTCACCGACGCGGCCCAGCGGGCCCTCGATCCCCGGGTGCGCCGCCGCAACATCACACTGACCGTGATCGGGCTGGTCAGCGTGGGCGTGCTGGTCGGGATCTGCCTCTCGAAGTCCGGCGTCGTCATGCCGTGGAAGATCAAGGATCAGTGAGCTTCTTCAGCCTGGCCACCGATCGGGGGACGGCTGTGCGG
>NZ_MQUS01000032.1 GCF_001953885.1 Streptomyces sp. IMTB 2501
TCGGTGCCGAGCCGAAGAACTGGCCGTCCAGGTCGGCACCGGCGCGGATGCGGTGGTCGAGCTGCATGGAGGTGTCGACCGCCCCGCCGCCCAGCGAAGCGCCGAACATCCCGATGCGGGACATGTCCACGGCGTGCGACAGCCCGGTGGGGAGCCTGGCGTGGTCGACGTCCGGGTTGTGGCCCTTGCTGATCGCGCCGAGCTGGTTGATGACGAACCGGATGTCGGCCGCGCGCACGTTGAGCGTGTCGGAGGAGTGCGCGCCCGCCGGCATGGTGTTGACCTCGATCCGTCCGTCGGGGAACTGCACCTCGTTGGCGTCGTGGGTGTGATCGACGGTGACGACGAGGTAGCCGCGGCTGGCGAGGTCCTCGGCGAGCGCGGTGCCCCTCATGCGGTCCGAGTGCAGCCCGCTGGAGTACAGCAGGACGGGCAGCTTGCCGAGCTTGGTGTCGACCGGGGCGAGGACATGGCCCGCGGTCTTCGGCAACGTCACCTGTTGTGGCGTCAGGCCCTGGGAGGCGAGGAAGTGGGCGCCGGAGACTGACGGCATCCACGGAGCCGCGTAGTGACCGCGGGTCGAGGCGGCCGGGTACCAGAACGACACCATCAGCTCGCGCGGCTTGCTGCCGGGCACGTACGGGTCCGTGCGGGACTTGTCGACGAGGTGCAGGCTGAACGTGCCCACGCCGTGGCGCCCGGTCGGTGCGGGCAGGCTGAGCTGGAGAGCGGACGTGGCCGCGCGGGGTGTGACGGCTGCCGGACGGAGGGCCTTGTGCAGTGGCGGCGCCTCGTCGTGCTGGGGCGCCCAGGGCGCGTCGTCCTTGTCGGGCGAGAACCCGGTGGCGGTGGGCTTGTTGGGCGTCTTCCCGGCGGCCATCGCCGGCGTCATCCCCGCACCCAGGGCGATGGCCAGCGTACCCGCCGTACCGACCGCTCGGGCGATCACTCTGCGACGGTGGCGCGGGCGGCGGTGTTTCATGGGACCCCTTAGTTGTGCGGTGATCGAGGAACTGGCGATCGGCTGTCGTACGCCGTACCGCCGCAGTGGTCAACGGATTTCGGACCGTCAGCGTTCACCGCGGCAGCAGGCCGGACGAGCTGGTTGAACCATGCGACCATGTGGGATTCACCGATCATACGATTCTGCCCGCTGCCCCTCGCGCCGCGCGCACGAGTCGGCGAATTTCGGTGAGCCAGGCCACGAACTCGTGGGTGCCGCCGCGGAAGCGGTCTTCCTCTGCCGCCTGTTCAGAGGGTCGATCGCCTGTGCGTCGTCACGTGTCCGCTCCAGTCGGCGTCGGGCCGCTCCCGGAACCGGCTCCTCCGGGACGCGGCCCACGCGGGCAGGACTCGGCTCCGGCCTGCGCCTCCCCGGGCGAGAGGCGCGGCCGGTGGTCCGGAAGGGAGAGCCGAGGTGGCTCAGACTCGGTCTGCCGCGATCAGCAGGTAGTGGAAGCTGCCCTCCTTGTATGCCGTCAGGAACGGGTCCTCGACGCCCGTGGCCAGCGAGGACCTGGCGCGCAGTTCCCAGTACGGGATGGTCGCGTCCGTGAGGTCGACGACGTTCATCGGGACGAGGCCGCTCGCGGCCATGGCCTTGAAGTAGGCGCTGCGCGGGTGGATGTTGCAGGTGTAGTGCTCGTCAATGCGGCTGACAGCCTTGGAGCGGCCACCCGTCACATCGTTGTAGCAGCCCGTGATGACGACGTAGCGGCCGCCGAAGGCCAGCTGGCGGGCGTGCTCGGCGAAGAGGTCGAACAGGTCCACGTACATGGTGGATTCGTTGTTCCAGATGCCCTGGAACGCACCGGTCGGCAGGCCGGTGTCCAGCATGTTGCGGAAGTGGTAGCGCACCTGGTCGTCCCCCCCGCTTACGGGCCTGGCCGCCGGCGAACTCCACCTGGGCCTCGGAGATGGAGACGCCGTCGACCTGGCAGCCGAAGCGGGCGTTGGCCATGATGCTGGTGCCACCGCGGCCGCAGCCGGCGTCCAGCAGGCGGTGGCCGGGGGCGATGGGGCCGAGGTGGTCGAGCAGGACGTCGGCCTGGGCCGACTCCAGGCGGTGGAGTTCGGCGATGATGCGCTCGTCGCGGGTGTCCTCGGGCCCGTCCAGGACGGAGGGGTCGTAGTCGCCGATCCCGTAGTGGTGATGGTAGAGGCCGTCGACGTCGCCCAGGCGCAGGTTGACCGGGTTCTTCTCGGCGTTCCAGTAGTCCGCCACGGACTTCTGGTACGCGGTGCGCAGGACGGGGGCAGGGGTGGTGGTCATGGGAGTGGTGCTCCTTGCGGTGTGCGGAAGTCAGGATGTGGTGGAGGCGGAGGAGGTGTAACGCCGGCTGCCGCTGTGCCACGCCCGGTTGCCGCCCAGCCAGGCCCACACCCCCGCGAGGAAGCGGCGCAACTGGGGTGAGCCGGTCAGAACCAGGGCCGCCGCCTCCGTCTCGAAGGTGCGCACCAGCTCGTCGTGGATCGCCGCGCTCCGCTCGACCGCCTCGCGCGGCGTGCAGCGCTCCTCGGCGGCGATCACGGTCGGCAGGTTGAACTCCACGCTGTCCGAGTGGTGTTCCTTCGCCATCGAGTACAGGTCGTTGACGAGCGTGGCGGCCGTGGATGCCATGGTCACGGCGCGGCGGACGCGTGGATCGGCGTACTCGGCGGCGGGCAGTACGTAGCCGCCCACCACGTCGGTCATCGCGACGCACGGGACGAAGCTGTTGATCTGACGGTGCGCCAGGTACTCCCAGACGGCGGGCATCCGGCCCTGCGAGCGCCAGGACCCCTCCTGGGAGTAGCCCACGAACAGCACCGCGACCTCGTGGCGCAGCCGGGCCAGTTGGGACCAGTCCGCGTACCGGGCCAGGTGCGCCAATCCGGTGCGCAGGCCGGTCCGCACCGGGTCGTCCCGCATGGCCCGCTCGACGTCGGGGACGTAGCGGAGCGGAGGGTGGGCGGGGTCGATGGCCGCGTAGGCGATGCCGAGTTGCGCGCCGAGCAGTGCCGGCGAGGATCCCATCGTCTCGTCGTCGCAGTAGTAGTCGTCCGTGGCCCACTCCGCCAGGGCGCACTTGCCTGCGGCCAGCAGCCGGTCCGGGTCGTCGGTGTCGGGGTGCGCGAGCATCATCAGGCGTCCGAAGTCCGCCGCGCGGACGCGGTCGAGCCGCCCGGCGTAGAGGCCGATCTCCTCGGCCCATGCCAGCAGGAGGGCGTTGACCTCTTCGGCGAGCGCCGGGTCGTCGCGGAGAGCGGGCGGGCAGTACAGCTCGGGGACTCCGGTGCCCTCGACGTCCTTGCGCCTGGCGGTGATCCGGGCGGCCGAGGTGCCCAGCCCCGTCGGTCCGGTCGGCAGGGCGGGCGCCTTCGCCGGTCCCTCCGGGCGGACACCCTTGTGCTCGGCGAGCAGTGCGGCCACGAGTCGCGCCACGTCGTGGCGGGCCGTGGGCGCCGTGATCCGGCCCGGCCTGATGAACCCCGACAAGCTCCGGCCCTGGATGAGAGGGCTGAAGGATCAACTGTGTGAGTATCCGAAGGAGCGCTAGGGGGAACCATGGGGGAACCCACAGGGGCAAGCATCCGGCAGGAAACGGCGTACGGAAGGACTCGGCGTGAACTCGACAGCCCGCCTCATGCTCAGGCAGCACCGGCCGCCCGGCATCGACACCCTCCACTACACCGCGCGGCGTGGCCTCGCTTCCGTTTCTGACCCTCGTCACCGCGCGATGGTCACCAGTGTGCTGTCTTCTGGTCTCGTCGACAGGATGATCGCCCTCAACGAGACCTTCGATCCGCCCGTCGACCTCACGCAGGCCCGTGCCGACGCCGGTGTGCTGAACTCCGAGTTCGCGGCATTCGGCGTCGCCGTCCCCGATGCCACCACCGCCCATGTGACGCTGATGCGTGCCCTCATGGTGCCGATCGCCGACGACGCGCTCGCCCTCGCCGTCGATCGCATCTGGGTGTTCACCACCCGCATCGATGATGTGTGCTGCCGCGACCTCGCCGAGGCTGAAGCCGTTCTGCGGGGCGGCATGCTGCCGGAGGTGCCCGCATCGTCGCCGAACGCCCGGTACATCCGGCACATGTTCAACGAGATTGCGCGGTTCTGCGATCCGACGTTCCTCGCCGTCTTCAAGACCTTCTTCTACAACGCGATGACCGGCGTCGTCATGGAGGCCGAGTTCGCACCGGAGGCCTCCGACAAGATCGACAGCGACTTCGTCCGCGTGTTCAACGGCTTCTCCCAGTTCTGGTTCGTGTCACTTCAGTTCACCGACCCCTGCCTGAATGCCCACCGTGATCGGGCCTTCTGGTCGGCGGCGCTGAGTTCGTGTGTCACGTTTCTCAACGACGCCAACGACGTCCTGTCCTTCTACAAGGAGGCGGTGGACGGCGAGGACTTCATCGCGAGCCGCATCTACCGCCGTTCGGTGAGCGAGAACATCCCCTACCTCGCCGCCTACCGTAGGTGCCTCGACAGCGGCCTGGCCGCCTACCACCGCATCCTGGACCTCGCCACCGACGAGCAACGCCCGCACCTCGACCGCTACATGAGGGGCTTCACGTACTGGCACTTCCACTGTCGTCGCTACCGCTGGCACGACATCTACCCTGGGCTCACCCCGATCGACATCTGACCTGCCAGAGGGACGCCGCCGCGTCAGGTGGCCCCCGGTCGTCGGGATGGGTGTCCGTGGGTGTTTCGTAAGCGCGGCGGAAATGGCTGGTGTCGGCGAACCGCCGGCGTGCCGCGACTTCGGCGACGGTGTACGAGCTGCCGGGGTGGTCGAGTTCGCGGCGGGCGCCTCCGAGACGGCGCCGGCGTATGCAGGCCATGACGGTCTCGCCGCCGGCGAAGGCACGATGCAGGGTACGGACCGAGACGTTCAGCGCCTGGGCGATGACGGCCGGGGTCAGGCCAAGGTCCCGCAGTCGGCATCCTTGCCCCGCCGGTCGACCGCGACCTGTGCGAACGTCTCCGCATCCTCGGCCCAGAACGTCGCCGTCTGGTAGATGGGCGGTGCCACGGCACGGCTGGGGTGAACGCCGCGATCGGCGTGAAGGGCCACCGTGCTGCCTCGCCGCCCGCGTCGGCCTGTCCCCGTCGCCCTGCCTGCGGCGCGTGCGCCAGCTGGAGGAAGCCGGGGTGATCCGCGGCTGTCAGGCGCTGATCGATCCCCCGCGGTCGGCCGCGGCCTGCGGGGGTTCGCCGGTGTCCGGCTGGTGCGGCACACCCGTGCGGACGTGGTCGCGTTCGAGCGTGCGGTCACCCGGCTGCCCTAGGTGGTCCACGGCCGCCACGTCACCGGCAACTACGACTATTTGCTCCAGGTAGAAATCGCCGATCTGCCCGCATTTGAGAACTTCCGCTCCAACCGGTTGGCCGACCTCCCCGGCGTGGCCATGGTGGCCAAGAGCGCGGGGCCGACCGCGGTCACGCACGTCGAGACGGTGGCGGCCGCGAGGGCTCCGGGCCGGCGGATCGATCGCGGGTTCCGATTCCGCGGCGGGTCAGTGGTGCCCGACGGCAGCGGTGATGAAGTGCTGCACCGCTGCCGCGTACAGGTCCGGACGTAGTACGGCGAATACCGCGGCCACCGCCGCAACGGTCAGCCACCACAGCTCCCCGCGGCCGTGCGGTCGACGGCTCACCGTACGACCTCCGCGGCCCTCGTGGCCTGGGCCAGCAGCCACTCCAGCGGCCCGCGCCGGAAGAAGCGGGACCAGAGCGTCGCGAACACCATGACGGCGACGATGAAGCCGAGAAGGACGTACAGCGGGGAGCCGGGCAGTTCCTCGATGCCGAGGAACTGGATGCCGACGACGTGGAGGACGTACGCGGTCAGGGACATCGACCCGACCGCGATGACCGGCCGAGCGAGTCGGCGGAAGCGCGGCACGGCGTCGACCGCGGCGACGCAGGCCGCCAGGACCACGATCGCCACCCCGGTGTTGGCCAGGATCGAGAAGGTCGTCTCACTGTGCGGCGAGGCCACCAGAAGCCCGGCCGGAGTGCTGCCGTCGGGGTAGCCCCAGGCGTCGGACCACCAGGCGGACGCGGCGGATCCTCCCTCGCCCCAGCCGCCGGCGCTCAGCTTCGACAGGGCGCCGGGGACCAGGTTCAGGGCCAGCCAGGAGCCGCCGTAGCCGAGTACGGCGAGACACACGCCGGTGATCGCGAGGCGTGTGCGGACGACGGTGGCAGCCAGGTCGAGGCGGGCCACCGCCATGCCGGCGATGACGAAGGGGATCCAGGTCAGGGCCGGATAGCTGCCCGTGAAGAGAAGCGAGACGATGCCGTCGGCGTACGCGGGCCAGGCCCAGACGCCGTCGGCGCCGTCTGCGGGGAGCGCGTACTGGATGACGTACAGGAGTTGCGGCAGCACCAGGGCACTGGCTGCGGCGATGACGGCCAGCGGGCGGGCGCCGAGCCGGTACAGCGGCAGGACGAGCAGGAAGTACAGGCCGTAGAAGGCGAGGATCACCTCGACCGGGGTGCCGCTCATGGTCAGCGCGGTGCCCAGCACCAGCAGGACGAGCGCACGGATCACCACCTTGGCGACCGCCTGACGGCCCGCCAGGCCCGTCTTGGGGGTACGGCGGCCGGTGATCAGCATGATCGAGAAACCGGCCAGGAAGGCGAAGAGCGCGGAGGCGCGGCCGTGCGCCAGTTCCATCAGGTGCCCGGTGACACCGCCCCGGGACGGGTCGGGGCCGACGTGGGCCGCGTACATCCCGAAGACCGCGAGGCCCCGGGCCAGGTCCACGCCTATCAGGCGGCCGACCGGAACTCGTCGGCTCTCGGGAGCCTTGGACGGGTGGTTCTCCGCTGCCCCCGACGGGGCGCCGACAGGCACCGTGAGCGCCGTGTCGTCTGCGTTGTGGGTCATGATCTCCAGGCTGGCGATCAACACGGGCCAGGAGTATCCGGCGACTGTCCGGTCCTACCCCGCCACCCGGCGGGGTAGGACCCTGACGGGGACCCGAGGGCGGTGTCATGTGCTACTTGATGAGCGCGTTGGCGACCACGACGATCACGCCCAGTAGTGCGTCCGCACAGCCGACCGCCAGGGCCGAGCGCCAGGTACGGCCCGATGCGCGGGCGGCGGACAGACCCCAGGCGAAGAGCAGGGCGATGTTGAAACCGAAGGCCACGTACTCGATGCCCGCGGAGCGCCACCAGCCCCAGCCCGCGCCGAGCAGCATCACCGTCGTGGGCAGGGTGGCCACGAGGAGGGGCCATTCGCCGGCCAGCACACACAGCGCGCCGCGCACACCCGGACAGGATCCGTCGCCGCGCCGGGCGATGAGGTGCGCGTACCCGTGGGCGAGGGCCGAGGCGACGGCGGTGATCAGCAGCCACCGGGCGTCGTACAGCCGCGCGTCGCGTGCCGTCTCGCCGTACCGCGTGAGCGCGGCGACCATCGAGCTGGCCAGTACGGCCCCGTACACACCTCCGAACAGCACGTTCGGCTGTGCCGCGACACGTCGAAGGGCAGGGGGGATGCGCATGGGAAGCTTCCTCGGGACTGGGGGTGCCGGGCCGGAGCGGCCCGGCACCAAGGACAGCCGGTGCGATCCCGACGCCGCCATCCCTCGCCCGTCCGGAACCACCCCGTCCGTGGGTCCGGGGCTCCCCCCCGTCCGGCTGGAACCCTCCCCCCGACCGGCGGGAACGTCTGGCCACCCCGCTTCGGACGGCCGGCCCCGGTCTACGGTCGGAACGGTGACAATCGACATCGACGTACGGCGGCCGGAGCCGTACGCACAGGGACGGCGAGGCGGGACGCGCGTGATCCGAGTCATGGTGGTCGACGACGAGGCGCTGGTGCGCTCCGGCTTCAAGCTCATCCTGGGCGCGGCCGACGACATCGAGGTCGTCGCGACCACGGCAGGCGCGGCGGCGGTCGACACCGTACGGCAGGAGGGTCCCGACGTCGTGCTCCTCGACATCCGGATGCCGGACGTGGACGGGCTGACGGTGCTCCGGCAGTTGCGCGCCCTGCCGGAACCGCCGGTGGTGGCGATGCTGACGACCTTCGACGCCGACGAGTACATTCTCACCGCGCTGCGCTCCGGCGCGGCCGGGTTCCTGCTCAAGGACACCGAGCCCGACCAGCTCGCCCAGCTCGTTCGCACCCTGGCCGCGGGCGGGGTCGTGATGTCACCGAAGGCGTCCCGCGCCGTCTGGCAGAGTCACCCCGGTACGGCGGTCGTCGACGACGAGGAGGCCACCCGCGTCGGCCGGCTCACCGAGCGCGAACGTGAGGTGCTCGTGCTGATCGCGGAGGGGTTGTCCAACGCCGAGATCGGTACGCGGATCCATCTCAGCGCGGGCACCGTCAAGGATCACGTCAGCGCGATCCTGACCAAACTGCGGGTCGGCAGCAGAGTGCAGGCGGCGCTGCTCGCGCAACGGGCGGGGCTGCTCGACGAGGGACAGCGGCGCCCGGAGCCGGGGCGATGACGGTGCCCAGGGCATGGTGGACGCGGATCCCCGATCCGGTCATCGACGCCATGGTCGTCGCGGTCGCCGTCGGGGACGTCCTGCTCAGCGTGGAGGAAGCCGGCCCGGTATCGCAGGCCATGGCCGCGCTCGCCTGCGCCGCGCTCGCCGTACGACGCCGCTTTCCGCTGCCGGTGTTCCTGCTCACTCTCCCCGCCAGCCTCATGCTGGACATCGTGTTCGCCCCGTTCGCCGCCCTGTTCACGCTGGCCGAACGCTCCCGCAACCGCCGTCTGCTCGTCGTGTGCGCCGTCCTGTTCGCCCTGGCCTCCGCGCTCCCCTGGCCACCGAACGACCTCACCTCGCACGACCGCACCTGGACCCTGGTCTACTTCTTCTACACGCTCGCCACCGCCGCCGCGCCCGTCCTGCTGGGCCAACTCGTCCAGGCCCGCCGGGACCTGGCCCGCCGGCTCGTGGAGATCGAGGAAGCGCGCGAGCACGAACGCCTCCTGCACTCCCAGGCCGTCCTCGCCCGCGAACGCGCCCAGCTGGCCCGCGAGATGCATGACGTCGTCTCCCACCAGGTCAGTCTGATCGCCGTACAGGCCGGCGCCCTCCAAGTCGCCGCCACGGACCCCGACTTCAGAGAAGGCGCCCGCACCATCCGGTCCCTCAGCGTCGACACGCTGGACGAGCTGCGCCACATGGTCACGTTGCTGCGGGCCTCCGGGGGCAGGGCCACCGAGCTCACCCCTCAACCCACCCTGGCCGACCTGCACAAGCTCGTCACGACCAGCGGCATCGACGCCGCACTGACCGGCGAACTCCCGCCGGAGGTCAGCACCACCGCACAGCGCGCCGTCTACCGCACCGTCCAGGAAGCCCTCACCAACGTCCGCAAACACGCACCCGGCGCCTCCGCGACCGTGCGGCTCTGGCGCGCCGACGACGGCACCGCCTTCGGCGTGACCGTCACGAACACACCGCCCACCCGCCCCTCGCTGCCTCTTCCCGGTGCCCACCAGGGACTGATCGGTCTCAGGGAACGCGCCGAGCTCCTGGGCGGCACCTTCGAGTCCGGGCCCACCGCCGACGGCGGCTACGAGGTGACCCTCGGCGTCCCGCCCCGCACCGACTGAGGGAACTCGGGGACGCGGGCCGCGACCAGCAGATCCTTCAGGGAACCGTCGGAGTGCCCGGAGCGAGCCAGGTGCGGGCGGCGATGACCGGCATCTGGATGGACCCCGGTGGTCCACGTGGGCTCGATGACCGGAGCGAAGGACGGCGAATGATTGCTGGGCAGGGAGTCCACGTTCCCGGCGGCCAGTGCCGCCACCGCGGTGTCCGCGTCGAGTCCTCCCCAGAACCAGAAGGCGGTGGGCACACCGGCCGCCTCACCGAAGACGACGACGTCCTCGCTGGCGGCGACGAGCGGCGATCATGCGCGATCGGCGACAGTTCCCGTTCAGCCCGACCGTTGTCCATGAAGGAGCTGGATCGGGCACCCTGCCGTACTGTCCGAGCCGTCCGCGCGGTGTGTCTGCCGCGCCTGGCCCCTGGGAGGAACACTTCTACGCCGACCGCATTGAGCGCCTCGACAGTCGAAGTCGGTCACGAGTACGCGACGAGCTGGGCGGCGAGCGGGCGACCCTCGTCGCGGAAACCGCCCACCCGGCCGAGCGCCTGCTGCGCGCCGAGTCCCAGCCCACGCCCGTCGCAGTCGGCTTCACCGGCAAGACCCTCTTCCCACGGCCCAGCAGCTCAGCACCCTCGTCGCCTCGCCCCAACTCCGGTATGCGCTGCTCAATCCCCCGGCGGCCCTCGGCCCCCGCCACCACGTGTGTGAACCGGAAGACACCGCCGGCCACGACCACCGCCGGGAACCTGACCCGTACGTCGCGGAAGCCGGCAGGGCTCGGTCGCTTTCCTCATTCGTCACAGGCGTTGCAGGCATCGGCGATTCGGCCAGTCCGCGTGGCCCAAGGGCGGCCTCGTCACGGCGTCCGCGCGTTCGCGCCCTTGAGTTTCAAGGGCCCCGGCGCGTCCGGAATCGAGCGCGTTCGAATCCCGAGGCACGTCGTTATGCCGTGCACCGCCGAGCCATCCAGGTGCGGCAGCGACCTCCGGGAGGGATACACGTGACGATGACTGACGCCTCGGCCGCGTATGAGGAGACACCTCCGCCTCCGCCCCCGGCGGAGATCCGCTACAGCGGTGAGTACTCGATCAATCCGCTCGGCGATGTGTCGTTCACGCACATGTGCGCCCGCCTGCCGTCCGTACTGCACCGCATCTGCCGTATGGCCTGGGAGCTGGATCGCAGGGCGGTGACCCTTCTCGTCGTGTGCCAGCTCGTCACGGGTGCGGCCGCCGCCGTGGCCCTGGCCGCGACCGCTCACGCCATGCAGTCGATCCTCGGTGCGGGCGCGGTGGGCGACCGGCTCCATCACGCACTGCCCGCGCTGCTCGTCGTGACGGGCGCCGCGGCCCTTGGCCGACTGGCCGGTGCCCTCTCGTCCTACGCCGACCGAAGGCTGACGCCGCAGTTGACGACGTACGCCGACACCGGGCTCGTCGAGGCCGTGTGCAGGGTCGAGTCCGCCGCGTATGCGACGGACGGCTTCGCCGACCGGCAGGAAGCGGCGGAGATGGGCGTGATCCGCACCCATGTGATGGTCAACGACGCGCAACGGTTCGTGTCCGCGCTGATGAGGATGGTGGCCGCGAGCGGGGTGCTTTCGGCGCTGCACTGGGCGATGCTTCCGCTGCTGATCCTCGCGGTGCTGCCGGCCGGCGTCGGCGCGGTTCTCTCAGCCCGGGTCGACTACGAGATGCACTACGCGAACGTCTCGGACCGTAACGTACGGCACATGATGCGGTGGTGGGCCACCACTCCCAAGCACGGCGACGAGGTCCGCGCCAACGGCATGACCGGCTACCTGCTGTTCTGGTACCGGTCGCTGTCGGAGCGCATCGACCGCCGTCTCCTCGGCGCCGCACCACGCACTCTGCGGATCACTTTGTTCTCCTCCACGACCGGCGGTTTCTTCCTCATCCTGACGTGGTCCGCGCTCGCCTGGCTGACGACGACCGGTCGCATCGAGCCGGCCGTCGCCGCGACCGCCGTCGTGGCCGTGCAGACCACGCTGGCCGCACTGTCGCAGGTCGTCATCAACGGGGCCGCACTGTTCCACACCAGCCTCTACCTCACGGACATGCAGACGTTCCTCGACGATGCGGCCCGACAAGCGCCTCAACGCGGTGAGTTGACCGTCGCATCCGTGAACGACATTCGTCTCGACGGGGTCGTGTACCAGTACCCGGGCAAGGACCGGCCCGCCGTCGACGGGGTCTCTCTCACCTTGCGGCGCGGCGAGATCGTGGCCGTCGTCGGCGAGAACGGCAGCGGCAAGTCCACTCTCCTGCGCCTGATCACCGGCATCTACCTCGCCGACAAGGGGCGCGTGCTGTGGAACGGGGCGGACCTCGCCACCGCCGACCAGGACACCGTCTGGGCGCGCACCGGCCTCGTGCCGCAGCTCTTCGCCCAATGGCCCCTTCGCGTGCGCGAGAACGTCACTCTCGGCCAGCCGCGCACCCACCATGACGCCCCGGTGTGGGAGGCGATCGACGCCGTCGGGATGCGTGCGGCGGTCGACGCCCTGCCCAGCGGCATCGAAACCCTGCTCGCACGAGAGGTCTTCGGCGGCGCCGAACTCTCCGGCGGACAGTGGCAGCGGCTGGCCTGCTCTCGCGCGATCTATCGCAAGCCTGAACTGCTCATCCTGGATGAGCCGACGTCCCAGATGGACGCCCGTGGCGAGCACCAGATCTTTGAGAAGATCAAGGGCGGTGCCTCCGACCGCATCACGATCGTGGTCACACATCAGCTGGAGAACACGAAGGTCGCCGACCGCGTCATCGTGATGGAGCACGGCCGGATCTCCGAACAGGGCCGGTACGACGAACTCGCGGACGGGGGCGGCCTGTTCGCGGATCTGCTCGCCCTGGCGAAGGACAGATGATGACCAGTCGCTACGAAGCCGAGACCAGCAGGCGCCCTCACACGGCACAGAACAGAATCGAGACACAAGTGACTGATACCTGGCAGACGATTAACCGCCTCGCCGATCGCCTGGAGGACCATTCCACCCTCCCGCGCGAACAGCGCGTCCTCCTTCAACTGCTCAAGATCCAGGAGGAGGCGGGCGAGGTCGCCGAGGCTGTGATCGGAGCCATGGGACAGAACCCCCGGAAGGGGTACTCCCACACCTGGGAGGACGTCGAGGCGGAGGTCTGCGACGTCATCGTCACCGGCATGGTCGCGTTGGCCCGCATGAATCCCGATGCCACGGCCGTGTTCACCCGGCACGTGGAGCGCATTGCCGAGCGGGACCTCGGCGGGGTTTCTGAGCGCACCCGTCAGTGAACAGGCCCGCGCAATCACCCGAGAATCACCTTGGGCGCTTCCGGTGAACACACGCGATCCGTGGGAGGGAAGCCAGGGGGCTCACCGAAGCGATCGCACGGGCCGGGCTCACAGCAGTGCGCGCCGAATAGATCAGCGCGCATGTGTGGCCGGGATGGGACCTGTGCCTCAGCCGCTGGTGGGCACGGGGACCTGACCGCCGGGACTTCCTGCGAGCCTACGAGCGGCACATACTCGACCGCTGCGTCGTCACGGCCGAACGGCCACGACAGCGGCAACAGCGGGACGCCCGGACCGCAACGCCGCGACCGCCGGCCGAGCTTGGCCGCGTCGCATGACTGCGGCCCTGTCCAGGCCGCCGCTCCGGGAGGGGACGGCGGCCGCCACCAGCCGACGGGCGCGCACGCCCCGGGCCGGGCCCCTTCGCCGACCCGGGGCGCACACGCCCGGTGGCTCGTCGAGGCCGGCTGCACTAACTCCGATCTTCACCCTGCAGCCACGCCGGCCACCCCAGCTGGCGGTGGGCCTGAGGGCTGTACGCAGGGGTCTCGTGGGCCTTACAGCCCTCTGGGGGCCGAGGACGTGTCTCCAGGAGCTGGATGTCACCGACGTAGATCGGCGTCGCGCACTGGTCAGGATCGGGCTTGTGTACGGGAGTTGCCTGGGCGACGCCGCTGGTCAGCAGCAGGCCTCCCAGGACGGCGGTCATGATGGCTCTAGCGGTTCGCGGCATGATCATCCTTTCGTGCGGGACCGGCTTCAGCGGCTCCCGCGAGGAGCATGACGGCCAGGCACCGCACCGTAGGTACCCTCACCGTGCCGACACCGAAGATCCACCCTGATGTCCTACCGGACGACGGGACGAGGACAAGGGCCGGCTGGAGACACCGGCTCATCACCATCGGCAGCCGCCCCAGATGCTCCTGGGTGACGGTGACTTGCTGCTCCTGGCCGCCTTCTCCCCGGCTGTGCGGCCGTCCAAGTGGACAGGGCCTACCCGGTGATCGTGCCGTAGCCGTCGTTGTCCAGACCGGTCTGAGTCTGGGACGACCACAGCCGTCCGCTGGTGCCCAGTGAGGCGACGTCGGTGATCACCAGGGAGTCGACGCCGTCACGGGGCAAGTCACCGGCCTGCGCGATGCCGTACGCGTACGCGTCCCGCGGACTGCCGGCCGCCGCTGCCAGCGACGCCGTAGTGGGCGACCAGGGAGAGGTGAGGCTGGTGGCGCCCGCTCCGACGCCGAGCGCCGTGCCGTCGAGCTTGCCGTCGGCTTTGCCATCCAGGAGGTTGCCACTGTTCCAGACCGTCTGGTGGGCCATCTGGTAGTACGCGTCGGATGCCGTGCCGGTGACGGGTCCCGCGGTGAAGGCGTTGTCGGCGACATCGTGCCGGAAGGTCCCGCCGGAGTTCCCGGCCGTGTAGCCGCCCTGGTAGTCGTAGACGACGTTGCCGACGAACTGTGTGTCGGCCTTGGCCAGCGGGTTGCGGTTGTGGGCGTTGGCGAAGACGTCGTGGTACCAGGTGAACGGCCCGCCCTCGGTGTGCGCGGCGAACCGCTGCCCGATCGCGGCGGCGATGATCGAGTTCTGCACGGTGATGTCCTTGGCGCCGACGGCGTCGATGTCGTCCCACTTGGCGAACTCCACCGACACATGATCGAAGACCATGTCGCTCGCTTCGGCCAGCGCGAGGCTCGCCTTGCCTTTCGCCGGGTCGAGTGTGCCCTCCCGGAATCTGACGTAGCGCACGATGTCGTTCGAGGAGTTGGAGAAGGACACCTCTCTGCCGCGCAGGCCGATGCCCTGGCCGGGCGCGGTGTCACCCTCGATCGTGATGTCGTCGGCCACGGGCACGGCGGACTTCAGCGTGATGTAGCCGCCCACGTCGAACACGACGATGCGGTGCGACGCGCTCACCGCGTCCCGGAAGGATCCGCTGCCGGAGTCGTTGAGGTTGGTCACGTGGTACGTGGTTCCGCCCGTGCCCCCGGTGGCTCCCGCTCCGTAGCCCACCGCGCCGTCGAACGCCACCGTCGCTCCGGCGCCCGGGGCCTGACCGGCCCAGGGCCCTGGGGCGAGCACGGCAACAGCGGCCGCGCCCAGGGCGACACCTGCGGCGATGACGGTACGGCGTGCGGTCTGACGCCTGCGTACGGACATGCCTGCCTCCAACTCGTCGTTGCCGTGAAGTTGCCGGTCAACTCAAGTTGGTTGCCGCCGATCCGCGGGCGCGACCGTGCGTGGCGACGCGTCCCGGCTGACGGCCGGTGAGGCCGAAGGCCTGCGCCGGGTCAGGAGGCGTTTGCCGTGAAGCCTTGTGTGACCTGGTCGAAGACAGGGCGGTAGGTGTCCCACTGCGCCTCGGGCGCCGACAGGTAGATGTCGTATTCCCGGCCACCCTCTCGGCCGTAGCCGAGGTCGATCGCACGGAAGGAGCGCGCACGTCCCTTGAAGGTGAACTCCCACACGGCCGCGGGTTGCCCACGGAACGTCGTCTGTTGCATGCGCAGTCGGCGGTAAGTGGCGTAATTGGCCTTGGTGTTGGCCTCGATGTCGGCGAAGTGGGTGGAGGGGTTGTGCCCGGCCGGGGCGACGGTCCCGATCGTGATGCCGGCCCGGCCGGACGGGTCTGCGTAGATGACTTCGTCGGCTGCCTGCTTGCTGACCTTCCAGTCGTCCGGCACCGGGAAGGAGACGCCGAGCCGCGCGTCATGGACCAGACGGTAGCCCTTGGGCGGTACGGAGGTCGCGGGGAACGGCGTTGCGGCCTGGTGGACCCGGTCGGGACCGTGTGCGTCCCGGTTGTGCTGCCGCACGGCGTAGAACGCCGCGCCTGCGGCTACCGCGAGGGCCACCGCCACCGCCACGGCGCCTGTGCGCTTCCGCCGGCGCTTCGTGCGGTTACGGCTGACGGACCGGGTGGCCGTGGGAGGTTCCGGCTCCTGCCTGGGCGCGCCATCGGCTTCTTGTCCGGACGACGCTCTGCCGCCGCCCCCGTCGTCGCCTTCCGTCGGGTTCACCGAGGTCGCCACAACTGTCGTCTCGGCAGCTCGTGCCGCCTCCAGTGCGCGTTGCGTCTGTTCCGAGGACGGTCGCGCGTCGGGATCCTTGGACAGGAGTGCCTCGATGAGGGGCGCCAGCGGCCCAGCCTCCGTCGGGGGATCCAATGGGTCCACGGCGATGGCGTACGCGGTCTCCATGGCCGTGTCCCGGCGGAACGGCGTCCGGCCCTCCGTGGCCTGGTAGAGCGTCGCGCCCAGTGCCCACAGGTCGCACGCCGGTCCGGGCTGCTGCCCACGAATCCGTTCCGGGGCCATGTAGTCGATGGAGCCGACCATCTCGCCGGTCTGGGTCAGCGTCGACGCCCCGGTCGTCATGGCGATGCCGAAGTCGGTGAGCACCACCCGGTTCTCGGCGCCGAGCAGCACGTTGCCGGGTTTGACGTCGCGGTGCAGCACGCCGGCGGAGTGCGCGGCCCGCAGAGCGGCGATCATGCTGAGGCCGATACGGGCGGCCTCCGCGGGCGGGAGGGTTGCGCCGCCCTTGAGGAGGTCACCGAGCGTATTGCCGGGGACGTACTCCATGACGATGCAGGGCCGCCCGTCGTCGTCCACGACGTCGTGGACGACGATCACGTTGGGGTGGGTGATACGGGCGGCGCTGCGCGCCTCACGCCGGGTGCGTTCGTACAGCGTGGTGACCTCGTCGGCGGACAGGTGAGGCTGCACGTGCAGCCGCTTGAGCGCGACCTGGCGGCCGAGCATCTCGTCCGTGGCCCGCCATACGGTGCCCATGCCGCCGCGGCCGATCTGCTCTATGAGCCGGTACCGACCGGCGATGAGCCGTGCCTCCAACGTCACCTTGCCCCCTCCACCACCTCTGTCCATGTCCCGAGCGAATTGATTCGCTTCGTCACCCTAACCCGCTGCCCTTCACTCGCTGGGCAGCGAGCCGGGTGGGGTGCCGTCGGATGCAGGAACGTTCCCCTCCGCAAGACCGCGATTATCGGATCCGGGGGATTTCTTCGTGAGCAATGTCACCTTGCAGGCCACTGGTCGGTACAGGATTCAAGGATTGCCCAGGTCACAGCCGCCACACAGCCAGTTGAAGTTTAAAGAAAGGTTAGCCTGGGCTAAGCGCTTGTGAGCTGCTCCCCCACGCCGCGCACCCCTTCATGCGCCCTTGTCTGCTCTCAGCTCCACGGCCTTCTTTCTCTCCGGCCTCGGCTTCCTCGCGCCCTGTACCACGCTGAGTCTCGCGCTCGGCGCCCGTTCCGCGCCGCTGGGCACGGTGGCCGCTGGGGCCGTCGCCCAGGGCATCAACCCGCAACCCGCTTGCCTCGCCCACCACTTTGGGCGTCAACGCCTGAGCCGGATGCGCGGCCGCGCCGTCGCCATCTTCGTGCCGAAGTTCGGCAGCCCCGTCGAGTACGTGCGGTTCGCTTTCGCCGGAGCTACGGACGCCGCCGCTCCAAGCCGATCCGGCGATTCGGACGCTCGTCGACGGCGCCCACCCACAGCTCGAACTGCAGGGCATTCACGCCCACTTGGCGAGCGGACCGGAAGCGGAGTCGCTGCCGGCGGCCGCCGAGACCGTGGTGCGCTGGGCGGCCGGTCTCGGAGTGCCGCTCGCGGAGGTGCACGTCGGTGGCGGCGCGACCGTCGACTGCGCCACCCCCGACCGCCGCTTCGACTGGTCCGCCTACGGCCACGGGCTCGCCCGGCTCGGCAGGGCGCACCCGGAGCCGACCCCGCGCATCGAGCCGGGGCGAGCGCTGACCCCGTACTGCGGCCGATACGCCACCGAGGTGCTGGACGTGAAGCGCAGCTACGGCGAGGAGTTCGTCGTCCTCCGGGGCGGCACCCTCCACCTGCGCACCCCCGCGACGAAGGGCCACGACCAGCTCTGACCGGTGTGGCCGGTGGAAGACTGGCCGCATCCGTGGCCACGGCCCAGCGCAGAGGGTGGACGGGTCACATTCACGGGCCGGCTGTGCACGCCGAAGGGCGTCCTGGCCCGCCGGGCCCCGCCCCGGGGCGCAGGGCCGGGGACCGGGTGGTGTTCTCACTGGCGGGTGCCTACGCCTGGAACGCCTCCCACCACGGCTTCCTCATGCACACCAGCCCCGGTTTCCATTTCCTGGACGCGGGTTCCCAGGCGTACCTGCTGGGACCGGTGGCTGGTCAGCTCCGATGCCCCGATAGCCCCGCAGCGAGCGGTACAGCGTCGCTCGGCCTATGTCCAGGGCGGCTGCTGTGCGCGCCTTGTCGCCATCGTGGTGGCGGAGCGCCTCCAGGATCGTGGTGCGTTCGGCGTGTTGCATCGGGCCGAGGTGCCGTGCCGGCAGGGCGACCGAGCGGGCGGCCAGTGCGTAGGAGCCTCTGGAGACAGGGTCAGGGCGGTGCGCCGGGCGTGCAGGTGATCAGTAGGGGTGCGTCCGGGTGTGTGGCGAGCCGGGAGTTGAGTGAGGCCACACCCCGGTGCGTGAGCCGCTCCGCATGGCGGGCATGATGGGCCGCGCCTGCCTCAACTCTGCTTGGATGCAGTCAATTTGACCTCCATCCGCCACGCGTCGACGATCCACGCGGCGCGGCCGCCGGGGAGCTGACGCGCCAGTGCCGTCTTGCTGGTGCGGCGTTCTCCCGACGGCGTACCGCCAGGGGACCGAGGATCCGGTCAGGGCGGTGGAGGGGCGCGATGAGGCGTACGGTGTCGGCGTCGGTGAGCGAGCGCAGTACGGCCACCATCCCGATGACGGCGCCTTCCACCCACGCGGTGCACCCCGCGTCCTCGGGCAGCCGGCCTGCGTCGGCAGGGACCTGGTCCTGCCGTACAGCCACGGCCGTACGCTCCGGCGCGGCCGGCGCATGGGGCGACAGCATCCGCTCGGCCGTCCGCGACCGGGCGCGCAGTGCGCGGCGCCACCGCAGTGGCGGCGGGCTCGGCGAGCGCGGCGCCCGGATGCGGCGGGCAGCCGGCGCACAGTCCCGTCGCGACGGTCACCGTGCCCAGCACCCGCCCGCTCTCCGGCGCGGGCATCGGCACGCTGATCGCCGACACGTCCTACGGCAGTCGAGGAAGTGTTCGCGACCGTGCACCTCGGCCCGGCGGCGGGCGCGCAGGGCGCGGCAGATCGTCACCGCGCAAACAAGCCCATCGGCGAGAGCGTCCCCGTCTTCGAGGCGCTCGGCGGGCTCTCCCCGCAGACCCCCGAGCAGCTCTGGGCGATCGCCTTCACGGTGTACGGGTTCAACGCACACGGCATCGACCACAACCAGCGGTACGTCTCGGACGCGATCATGCGCGACGGCACCCCCAACCCCGGCTTCATCCGCGACCCGGAGCTGTACCACCAGTCTTCCTCCCGCCCGGGCGCGGAACTGCCACACGCCTGGATCACCTCCGGCACCCGCAGGCTCTCCGCGCTCGACACGCTCGGCAAGGCCGTTTCACCCCGCTGACCGGCATCGGCGGTGACGGCTGGGTGCGCGCGGCACAGGCGCAGGAGATCGACATCGCCGCTCCGGTGATCGGCCCGGGGCAGGAGTAGGAGGACCCGTACGGCGACGGGGCGCGGCCGAGGGCCTGGGCCACATCCCCGGTCGGATCAGCCGGCGGCGTCCGGAGGCGCCACGTGGACGGTTCGGCAACGCGGCTGGGGCGCCCCCTCTGGGAGAGCGCGTGCCAGGCGTCGCCCGCCCGGCCGGGGATGCGACACCGGCCGAGGGAGGCGTCCGACGCGGGTGCCCTGCTGGTGCAGCCCGACGGCTTCGGCGGCTTCCGGCACGCGTCGGCGGCCCCGGACGCCGGGAAACCGCTGACCGACGCGGTGCGGAGGATCCTCGGGCACGTTTGAGCACAGGGCCATGGAGGAAGCCGGTCGCTAGGGGCAGCGGGACGGCGTGGACGACGAGGAGCGGGCATGACCACCGGGACTACTGGGACCACCGGGATGGGAGAGGCTGTCACCGAGGAGGCCGTCACCAGTCTGCGCGCGGCGGCCGATCCTCGGCTGCGCGAGTTGCTCGGAGGACTGATCCGCCATCTGCATGACTTCGTGCGCGAGACCCGGCTCACCCAGGAGGAGTGGGAGAAGGCCATCGGCTTCCTGACGGCGACCGGGCAGACCTGCACGGACACCCGGCAGGAGTTCATCCTGCTGTCGGACGTCCTCGGTCTGTCCATGCTCGTCGAGACCATGAACGGCGACCGCGCCCCCGGCGTCACCGAGTCGACCGTCCTCGGCCCCTTCCACCTGACGGAGTCCCCCGCCCGCCGGCTCGGCGAAAACATCGACCTGGTGGGCGGCGGTGAGCCGTGCGTGGTCAGCGGCCGGGTGCTGGCCCGGGACGGTACGCCGCTGCCGGGCGCGGTCCTGGACGTCTGGCAGGCCGACGCCGAGGGCTACTACGACGTACAGCAGCCGGACCTCCAGCCCGCGGGCAACGGCCGCGGACTGTTCACTGCCGACGCCGAAGGGCGCTTCTGGTTCCGTACCTGCGTACCGGCCCCATACCCGATCCCCACCGACGGCCCGGTCGGCGCACTGCTGCGCGCCACCGGCCGGCACCCATACCGCCCCGCGCACATCCACTTCATCGCCACGGCCGACGGACACACCCCCGTCACCACACACATCTTCGTGGCCGGCAGCGACTACCTGGGCTCCGACGCCGTGTTCGCGGTGAAGCAGAGCCTGGTGCAGGAGTTCACGGAGACCGACGATCCGGCGCTGGCCCGGGAGTTCGGCATCTCGAACCCCTTCCGGCATGCTCGCTTCGACCTCATCCTGGAGCGTGCGTCATGACATTCTCCGCCGACTTCGCGTACGAGACCCGGCCCGTGCGGGTCGTCTTCCGGCCCGGCGCGTCCGTGACCGCGGTCCCGGAGGAGGCTCAACGCCTCCGGCTGCGACGGCTGTTGGTGGTCTGCGGCAGCCGGGGCGAGGCCACCGCCCGGGCGGTGGCGGGCGCTCTCGGCGACGCCTGCGTGGGACTGCACGCCGAGGCCCGGATGCACGTCCCCGTCGAGGTGGCGGACCGGGCCGTCGCGGTGGCGCGGGCGGCCGGGGCCGACGGGTGCGTCGCGGTGGGCGGCGGCTCGGCGGTCGGCCTCGGCAAGGCGATCGCGCTGCGCACGGGCCTGCCGCTGATCGCCGTGCCGACCACGTACGCGGGTTCGGAGATGACCCCGGTGTGGGGCCTGACGGAACACAAGGTCAAGCGCACCGGACGCGACCCGGTGGTCCAGCCCCGCAGCGTCGTCTACGACCCGGAACTCACCCTCACCCTCCCGGTGCCGCTCTCCGTGACCAGCGGCATCAACGCGCTGGCACACGCAGTCGAGGCGCTGTACGCCCCGGACACCTCGCCGCTTGTCTCCCTCATGGCGGAAGAGGGCGTCCGCGCCGTGGCGGAGGCGCTGCCGCGGCTTGCCGCCGAGCCCGACGACCTCGACGCGCGTGGCCGAGCCCTGTACGGGGCGTGGCTGTGCGGAACATGCCTCGGCGCGACGACCATGGGGCTGCATCACAAGGTGTGCCATGTCCTCGGCGGCACGTTCGGACTGCCGCACGCGGAGACACACACGGTGGTGCTTCCGTACGCTCTCGCGTACAACGCGCCCGCGGTGCCGCAGGCGCTGGCCGCCCTGTGCCGGGCACTGGACACGGAAGACGCCCCGCGCGCCCTGCGGGATCTGTCGGTTCGTCTGGGCGCACCGCGCTCACTCGCCGAACTCGGCTTCAAGGAAGGCGACTTGATGCTGGCGGCGGAACAGGTGACCGGAGAGCCGTACCCCAATCCGCGCCCGGTCACGGCAGAGGGTGTGCTCGGGGTGCTCCGGGCGGCGTGCGAGGGGCAGGAGCCGACCGTCTCGCTCTGACCGGGGTGTGACCACATGCAGGCGCGGCCCTTTCGGCATGCCCTCGCCCGCAGTTCGCGCGCGGTGAAGGGCGGCGCACCGGCTGCGGCAGCCGTGAAGCAGGGTGAACATCATGGCCCTCGCACTGCTCCGGCGCACCGGCGGCTCAAGGGTGCCTCGGCCGAGGCCGCAGGCCTTTCGCTCCCCCTCCCGCCCGGCGCGGGCGCGGTGGGCCGCGAGGTCGTCGACCCGATGGGATCGCCCATGACGGCCGGGGACGTCACGGTCACCGCGCTGGACACGCACCGCCTCGTGGCCCGCGGCACGACCGACCCGTACGCTGGGGCGTGTTTTGAAAGTGCTGGTCACAGCCAGTCGTTGATGACCGCGATGGTGACGGTGACCTCGTAGCGGACGGCGAGCTTGTCGTATCTCGTTGCCACCGCCCGGTGGCCTTGAGGCGGTTGATCCCGCACTCGACCGCATGGCGCTCGCGGTAATCGGCCTTGTCGAACTTCGGTGGACGGCCAGCGCGGGCGCCCTGTTTCTTGCGGTTGCGGTCTGGTCGGACTTTTCTGGAATCGACCAGCGGATCCCGCGATTGCGCAGGTAGTCGCGGTTGGCTCGGGATCGGAAAGCCTTGTCGGCTCGCACCCTGTCCGGTCGCCGGGCCACCGCGTGAGCGTCCGAGCCCGTGGTTGGCTGGTTCGACTGCGACTGCGCCGGGTTTGTCCCGCTGCAGGTCCCCCTTTCACGGGCGCCCGCAGCATGCTGATGAGCACGAGCGACCGTGGAGTCCGTAGACGGTCTCCCACTCGCCATTGCGTGCTGGAACGTCGCGACGGGACGCACCCGTCCGAGTCCGCCAGCGTATGCCGTTGATCAGTTACCGCTTGGACCGGACCGGAGGCCGCTCCGGCTTCTTCCCGACCGGCAACAGTGGCTCCAGCCTGGCCCATTGCTCGCTCGTCAGATCTCCGCGTCCCACGAGTGGATCACGACAGACCTTGATCCAGTACCACCCGTCGCCGTTCCCCGGGTCGGCATTGGTCTGGTGACCGCAGCGGGGTGACCGAGGCCACCGGTGCAGCCCGGGTCGGACTGGATGACGTGTGTGAAACCCGGCCCCGCCACCGCGAACCCGGCCGGCACGATGCTGGCGACGGTACGCAATTCCCTGTCGAACGCTTCAGGGTCCCCTCCCATGTGGTGAGGGCGCACCAGTCTCCCCACCCAAGGGCGCGGACGAAACGCCTCCGCCAGAAGTGAGCAAGTGGCCTTCCACCTGCGGCGATTCGGAGCCGAAGCTTTTAGCCAATCCGCCGAAAAGCTGGACACGACCGGACCGTCCATGGTCAAACTGACTCCTGCCCCCAACCGGATCCACGCCGCGCAAAGGCAGGAGACAGCAACCATGCTCAAACTCCGCAAGAGCCGACGCACCATTGCCGTGACTGGTGCCGCCGTCGGACTCATGGCCGGTCTCGGCGTCGCCAACGCCCCGACCGCGTCCGCCACCAGCTACGTGTGCGTCCCGCTGTCGTCCGGCGTCGACAGCTCCCAGTGCTCCCACTCCTCCACCTTGCACACCGGCGGCGAGTGGTCACCGCAGACGACGTTCAACAGCGCCTTCACCTACCTGCGGTTCCAGTACGACGGCAACCTCGTCCTGTACTGCAAGAACAGCGGCTACTCGTACGGACTCGGTCGTAATGTCTCGGCCGGGCAGGCCGTGTGGGCATCGGGGTGGACCAACAGCGGCGACATCGCCAACGACAAGTGGGACTTCTGGTCCGACGGCAACATGGCCACCTACTACCAGAACTCCGCCGGGTGGCAGGTCGACTGGAACACCCGGACCTGGCACGGGGCGGACACGATCGCCATCGTGCAGACTGACGGGAACTTCGTACTGTGGGAGAACGGCCAGGCTGTCTGGGCGTCGAACACCTACCACGACTGCCCCGGTAGTCAGGACTACTGGAACGGCTACCGGTAGCCACAGCAAGTAGCGCGAAGGATCGCCCGCAAGGGGACCAAGGCGCCAGTCCAGGCCACCCAGCGGTGGCACATCGAGCGCACCCACGCCTGGCAGAACGCCTTTCACCGGCTCGTACGCTGCTGCGAACGCCGGATCAACGCCATCGAAGCCTCCTTCCACCTCACCGACACGATCATCACTGTCCGCAATCTCATCCGCCGAGCCTCGACCACCCACCGCTGGGACACACGCCCCCGCCACCGGCCATCACCGACCACTCAGCTGAGCGACTTCTCAGCGGAACGCGTCGGCGTGATCCGCCACCGGCGCGGAACGGACGGGGCGGGTGTCCCGTGATGTGTTCGAGGTCCGGCGATGGAAGCTCGGGCTCGGTGACCTGCAAGGCCACGTTGGCGAGCACGGCGTCGGCCGGCTCGCGCGGCCATGTGCGGAGCATCATCCGCCGGGCCTCCTCCCGCGGGGTCTCCTCGTAGCACACCGGGCGGCCAATCATCGCGCCGATCGTCTCCGCTCGCTGCTCGCGCGTCAGAGACTCGGAGCCCGTCAGGAAGTACGAGGCCCCGTCATGGCCGTCGTCCAGGAGCGTACGGACGACGGCCTCGGCGACGTCGCGGTCGTCGATCAGCGGCCGGGCAGCCTTGGCATACGGGCCGCGTACGACGCCTTCAGAGCGAATCGCCTCGGCCCAGTGCAGCGTCATATGAGCTGGCATGCACGGGCGCAGGATTGTCCAGGACACCCCCGAGCCGCGCACCCGGTCCTCCATTGCGCGGTGGAAGTCCGCATGAGGGGCGTTGTGAGTGATTGGCGGGGGCACCCTCACGCAGGCCGTGCGACGAGCTGAGCACGATCCACCCGGAGTGCTAGGCCAGGGCCTCCACGACGGCCGGCACCTTCTGGGGAGCGGTGAAGCGACCGGCCGCACGGTCATAGGGCCAGAGCAGGAACGCGGCCCGCACGCCGCCGAGCTCGTTCAGGCGGGCTGCCAGCCCTTCCGGGTCGGTCACCTCGCCGGTGACCGGCTCGACGGAGTCGGGAAGGGACCTGAGGATGTGCCGTGCCAGCTTGCTTTCGAGGGCGTCCGGGAACAGCAGTACATGACGCTGAGTCATGATCAGAACGCTAGGGCAACCTGAACCTTGGATGAAGTCAACGCCGGGATGCCATAGTGGCATCCGGGGCCCGGGTACGTCTGAGATCTGCGAATCCGTGAGCACTGTCGGCGGACCATGAACACGGGATTCGTTCGGGAGCAGTCAAGTGGACGGGATCTGCGGTCTCCTGCGCCCGGGCGGAGTTTCATAGCGGTTCGGTCAGCCATGACGGCAGCACAGACTCTGCCGCTGCCGACGCCCGGCATCTGGCTCTTCGACCCGCCGCACACGGTCATCCGCTTCATCGCCAGGCACGTCGGCATGGCCCATGTCCACGGCTGTTTCGAGTGCTTCGACGGCGGCATCCAGATCGCCCAGGACATGGCGCAGCCCAGGGTCGATGTCCGCATCCACGCGTCGAGCACCACCACGGACAACAACACCCGCGACGACCAACCGCGTTCGGCCGACTTCCTCGACGTCGAGCGCTTCCCGTACATCGACTTCGCAGGCACGCGCTTCGCCTACCGGGGCGGCAGCAGGTGGACGCTCCAGGGTTCCCTGGGCCTGCACGGTGTGAGCCGCTCGGTGTCCCTGGACACGACGGATCTCGGTACGGTGAACGGCGGTTACGGCGAGGAACTGCGCTGTGCGGCCCTGGCCAGGGCGGGACACGCCGACGCCTCCGGAGCAGGCCCGAGTCGGCGACGCGTCGTGGCGCCGACTACAGGCGGCCGACTTCCGCGACGGTGACCGGCTGCAGGAAGTCCGGGCCGAGGCCGGCGATGGCTGCTCGGCCGCGTCGGCCGAGGCGTGGCCTGGGTCGTCAGGCCGGACGTTCCAGGGCGCCGGTGATCAGGGTTTCCAGTTGCTGTGCGACCTGGTCCAACGGCTCCATGTTGCGCTTGCCGTCCAACAAACCCCCGTTTACGTCAAGTGACTGACTTAAACGAAGAGAGCTAGAAGGCACCCTGAGGCTGATGGTGTAGCCGGCTACACCACAAGCCCGGGAGTCCGCTCCCTCGTGGCCCACCCCCGGGAACAGGATCGTTCACACACGGAAGTGCCGTGGTGCCCATGACCACGATGAAGTCCGTGCGGACCGTCGGTGTGAACACGGTCGAGGTGGTGGACGTCGAGCGCCCCGTGCCCGGCCCCAAGGACGTGCTCGTACGCGTCCGTGCCTGCGGCATCTGCGGCACAGATGTCGCCCTCCTGCACATGGGCGGCATGCCGGCCCACGCCCACCTGGGCGGCGACATGGTGCCCGTCGCGGTCGGCCATTAGCCGGCCGGCGAGATCATCGAGGTCGACTCCGCGGTCTCGGGCCTGAAGGAGGGCGACCGGGTGGTGGTCAACCCTCAGACGCACCCACCGGCATCATCGGCTGCGGGGGCAGGTACGGCGGCATGAGTGAATACCTGCTCATCGAGAACGCCGAGCCCTGAAAGGGCGTCGCGGTCTTCCCCGGCCACGTGCCCTTCGACGTGGCCCCCCTCAACGAGCCCCTGGCCGTGGCCCGCCACTGCGTCAACCGGTCCGAGGCCGGGCCCGGCGACAAGGTCGTCGTCTTCGGCGCCGGGCCCATCGGCCTGGGCGCCACGATCTGGCTGAAACTGCGCGGCGTCGAGCACGTCGTGGTCGCCGATGTCATCCCCTCCCGACTGCAGAAGGCACTGGCCGTCGGGGCCGACGCCGTCATCCACTCCGCCGAGGAGGACGTCACCGCACGCCTGACCGAACTGCACGGCCAGGCCTCCAACGCCCTCGGCCAGCCCCGCCCCGGCACCGACATCTACATCGACGCCGCCGGCGCCGCGGCCGTCTTCAACACCGTCGTCGCCAACGCCAAGTGGCACGCCAAGCTGGTCATGGCCGCCGTGCAGAAGAAGGGCGCCGACGTCGACCTCGGCGGCATGCTGCGCAGCGAGCTGACCCTCGTGGCCTCCCAGGGCTACCCCACCGAGATCTTCGAGGTCACCCCCGAACGCGTCGAGCACCGTGAGCGGTTCGCCCAGCTCATCAGCCACCGCGTGCCGTTCGCGGAGGCCGACCACGCCTTCGAGCTGACGCTGACGCCGGGGGCGGCGCAGAAGGTCGTCGTCACCTTCGCCGAGTAGCCCAGGAACGGACTATCAGCGGGCAGGAATCCGCGGACGGACCGGACATCCACGTGGCCCTTCGACACATCGCCGAAGGGCCACCGTGCAGTTGCGCCACAGACTGGTCTCACGCAGAGCCACGCCGTCGGTGCATCGGGGAGCAGTTGAGACGTGCGGCCCAGGCCCCGTGGCCGGATCCCGAAGGGAGATCGAGCCCGGGGCCCGGCTCAGATCTCTACCAGGCGGCGACCAACGTGTCGGGCGCCGGCTCCTCGCCCTCGCCCGCACTCCTCCGGCGGCCTGCCACGAGGCCGCCGGTCGCGCCCAGCGCGACCAGGTCCATGGCTGCGGCGGTCGCGATGCCCGTCGCGTCGTCCAGGGTGAGATAGGAGACCGCGGCCACGCCGCCGCTGAAGGGGAACAGAAACCACAGCACCGGCCGGGCCGACAGGAACGCCTTGATCCTGGGCTTCTTCGCGATGCGTGAGCCTGTCACCAGCGAGACGGCGACACCGGCGAGCGTCGCCACGTTCTTCTCCGTTCCGTCGAGGACGGCTCCTGCTCCCAGGCCGGCCGCCAGACCGGTGGCAAAGGACGACCAGAGCAGCAGATCGGCGACGAACGACTTCACGGTGGCGAACGCGGACTTCGACTTCATGGGGTTTCCTTCGATGTGGGGAGCTCGGGGCTCCTGGTCTGCCGCTTACGATCCCGTCGCCCCTGTGCCGCCACGAGGGAGTGGACTCCCGACCTCTGGTGTAGCCCGCTACACCCGCGAACGGCGAGCACGCTCCACATCTTCAGGGGTGGGGGTCGTCTAGCGTTGCCGCATGTGGAAGTGCGGCGCGCGGCGTGGGCCACGGTTCACCTCGCTGCGACCGCGGCGACGGCGTTCGCCTGGGCTCACTGACCCCGCGCGAGGGGGAGGTGCTGAAGCTCATGGCGGAGGGCCGGGACAACGCGACCATCGCCAAGGACCCGTTCGTCACCGAACGCGCGGTGCACAAGCACATCGGCAATGTCTTCCTGAAGCCGGGCCTGCCGCCGAGCGACAGCGGCCACCGCAGGGTCCTCGCCGTCCTGGCCCACCTGGCCCACGGGCCGCAGAGATGACGTGACCACACTGCGGTCACCGGTGAGGGTGCAGTCATTCTTCTGATTTACAGAAGATGCGCTTTCAGGGCTCTTTGCGCGCCAAGAGATCGAGAAATCGGCGCGCCACCATCCACTTTAGAGGCATTTCACATAATCTTCGATAACTGCACGGAGTTGATTCGTCACTGAACGCATCCACCCCACTTCCATCGGAGTTGACATGAACAACCTTCGCAAAGTTGCCGTCATGGTCGCTGCGCTCGGTAGCGCCGGACTTCTGACGACCGGCACCGCGTACGCCGGCGGCCAGGGCGGCGGCCAGGGCGGCAACGAGGTCCTGCAGAGCTCCAACTGCAGGTCCCACGACCTGAATCTCGACGTCCTCGGCGAGGTCGGGATCCTCAACGGCGTACTGGGCAACGCCCTGGGCGGCGAGGGCGACCCGGGCGCACAGTCCACCCACATCGGCTCGACCGCGGGCTGCAACAACAGCGCCTTCTAGAAGGCGGATCCCGACTCACCGACATCCGCCCAGGGAACGCGCCACTGGCACGAAGAGCCCCTGGGCGGATGGGGAGTCGGTCGGCGTCGGAGGCGCTACAGCGTCTCCGACGCCGGCACGAATCTACCGACCGCCGTCCTGTCCGCCTCCGTACTGGCCCCCTCCGTACTGCCCCTGTCCGTACTGGTCCTGACCGTACTGCCCCTGGCCGGAATCGCCGCCGTACTGACCCGGTGCGCAGTCATCGCCGTACTGCCCCCCTCCGTAAGGAGCCGGTTGCGGGGCATAGTGCGGTTGCCCGTAGGGGGCGCCGACGGCCACTGCGGTGGCCTGCGAGTTGGCTACCGCGGTGCCACCCCCCACGGCCACGGCGGTGGCTTGGGAGTTGGCGACGGCGGTGGCCTGCGGAGGTGCGCCATAGCCACCGGCGAAGCTGACACCGGCACCGAGGGCGGACAGCCCCGCGACCGCCGCGGCTACGACCGCAGCGCGTTGAAACGTGCGCATAGTTCGACCCTTTCTTGTTGATGCGAAGCCGGAATGGCGACGCGGTGTGAGCATAAATGCCTGATTTGTGATGATGTGGGATCGAGCGCTCTCCACGTGCCGTGTCGGTTCACAGCGGTACGAGCACAGTTGGGGGCCACCGAGGAATATCTCGTTCGCTTCGCTGCGCGAACTGTTCAACCTGACCCAGGATGACAATCCGATTCTCGACCCGATCGAGTTCATTGACGTCACGCGCCCGGTGAGTTGGATTCTCAAGGTGCACAAGGGCGTAACGGTCTTCCAGGAATTCCTTGACTGCGACTACAGCGTGCTCAGCACAGCCGGGACGGGGTTCCTGGAGAGGTAGTCCGACGTTCAGGTCTTGGACAGGTACGCGGGGACGGCCCACGCCACATCGTCGACCGCCAGCCACGGCGCGACCGCCACGGCCGTGGGCGTCACGCCGGCGAAGGCCCTGACATCCCGGTGCAGATGGGACTGGTCGACGTAGCCGATCTCCGCCGCCACCAGCGCGGCGCTGTGGCCCGCGGCGAGACGGTGGGCCGCGTGGTCGAAACGGACAAGCTGAGCAGCGCGCTTGGGACTGAGGCCCGTCTGGGTTCGGAACCGGGACCACAGACGCTTACGGCTCCATCCGACCTCGGCTGCCAGTCGCTCGACCCGGGCCGCTCCCGGGTTCGTCAGCATCTGCCTCCACACGAAGGCGATCTCCGGATCGACTGCTCGCCCCGCCTCGTGTCGTCGGGCCAGGGCCGCCTCGACGATGGCGAACCGGTCGTCCCACGACCCGGCAGCGCGTAGCTGCTCCTGGGTTCGCGCGCCGTCGCGACCCCAGAGGTCGTCGAGGGAGACCACCGTTCCGCCCAGCTCCGCAGAGGCGCCCAACACCGCGTGCGCCACCACCGGTGACAGCCGCACCTGCAGGCACTCGATGTCCCGGCCGTGCCCTCGGACACCGCAGGACGCGAGTCCGACGACCACACTGCCGTGGTGCTGCCCGCCGTTCCCGTCGCCGACGGCGAGGCGTCCGTCACCGAGGTCGACGGCCACCGTGACCGCCGGATACGGGACCACACTCAGGTCGACGGGCGCCGTCGTACGCGCGCGGAATCCGGCCATGCTGACCCCGGGCAACCGACCGGCCCGCGAGGGGGTGGCGATGTCCCAGACCGCCGCGGCGTCACGAGCCGGCTCGGCGGAACACATGCCGCCAGGGTACGGAACATTCGTCCAAGACGGGACGTGGCGGCGCCACAACACTGACTGCCACCGACAGCACCCCGGACCAGAAGGGACCGCTTGTGATGCGCTCGCCGATCGACCCGTTCACGCCGGCCGTCGAACTTGCCGCGGCCATACGCCGAAAGGAGGTGAGCCCGGTCGAGGTGGTGGACTCCTGTCTCGACCGGATGGACGAACTCGACCCCCGGCTGAACGCCTTCTGCCACCGGGCCGACGACGACGTCCGCAAGGCCGCGTCCGCCGCTGCCGACGCCGTGGCGCGGGCCTCGTCGGTGGACGACCTTCCGCCGTTTCACGGTGTGCCGCTGCCGATCAAGGACCTCCTAGACGTGGCCGGTTGGCCCACGACCCACGGGTCCGCCGGTGCCACGCGGGCGCCCGCCGCGACATCGGAGGCGGTGGTGCGACGGTTCGTGGACGCGGGGTTCGTCCTGCTCGGCAAGACGACCACCTCCGAGTTCGGCGCGCTGCCCTTCACGGAGAGCGAGACCCTGGGCATCTCCCGCAATCCGTGGGACCCGGACCGCACGCCGGGCGGGTCGTCGAGCGGAGCCGGCGTGGCCGTCGCCGCCGGGATGGCGCCCCTCGCCCACGCCGAGGACGGCGGCGGATCCATCCGTATCCCCGCGTCGTGCACCGGCCTCGTCGGGCTCAAACCCACCCGCGGCCTGGTCGCCAATACGACCGTCACCGTGGAAGGTCTCGCCACGAGCGGCGTTCTGACCCGTACGGTGGCGGACACCGCGGCCACCCTCGACGTGCTGGCGTGCCACGATCCGGCCGCATGGTGGTCACCCCCGACCCCGCACAGGTCCTTCACCGCCGCGCTGCAGGCACCCGCGCCGACCGGGCTGCGCATCGGGGCGCTCACGGACTCCCCGATCGACGGGATACGAGTGCACCCGGCGTGCACGGCGGCCGTCGACGTCGCTCTCCGGACACTTGAGTCGGTCGGCCACCACATCGTCGACACCCGCCTTCCGCTGCCCCCGACAAACGAGTTGGTCGCGGCCTTCACAACCATCTGGAACATCGGCGGTGCCGGGATCCCGCTCGCGGATCCCGACCGTGTCGAGCCCCACAATCGTGCCCTGCGAGACGCGGCACGGTCGGTCGACTCGTGGGCCTACGCAGAAGCGGTGAAGAGGACACAGCAGTTGTCGCGGCGCATCGTCGAAGGCTTCCTCACCGGCTTCGACCTCCTCGTCACGCCCACGATGGCGTGCCTCCCTCCGCTCGTCGGTGCCTGGCGGACAGGTGTCCACGACGATCCCCTGAGGGCACTGCAGAACAGTTACCCGATGGGGGTGTTCACGTCGGTGTTCAACGTGACCGGCCAGCCGGCCATCTCCGTCCCCCTCCACCACGACGAGGCCACCGGCCTGCCCGTCGGCGTCCAGATCGTCGCCGCACCCTGGCGGGAGGATCTGCTGCTCCAGGTGTCGCGCACCCTCGAACTCGCACACCCCTGGACCGACCGCCGCCCACCTGTCAGCTGAGGCCCGACGCCCGTTGCCCGGCGGCGAGTTCGCGGTGGCGGGCGGCGAGTCGACGCCGCCCTTCAGCACGGTGATGTTGGTTGCAGGGCAGACCGCAAGGTAGTCGACTTCGCCGTTTTGAGCACGTCCCAACTGCGCGGCGACGTCAGCCAGGCGATGGTCAGACCCCTCCAACGAGCCGGCCCACCCAGCCTCATGAGGCCGCCGCGCATCAGGGCGCGCGTCGGAGCCCTCCTGGACGACTCCGCCTACCGGGCTGAGCCCACGTCAGTTCCGTGACCTGATCACCGCACTGCGTCGCGAGGGTGCGGACGGGGCTGTCGCATCATCGACCACCTCGGGCCCGCAAGGACACCGCGCTAATCGTGAACGGCGCCCTGGCGCCCACCCGCGAGCCCAGCGTTGCCGAGCAGTCGAAGAGCTGCTGGCACTCGACCAACCACCAAGTCGTCATCGACGCCGATACCCTGCTCGTCGTCGCCGTCGGCAGGCCCATGCCCGGCAACCGCGATGATTGCAAAGCGTGGGAGCTGTCCGGCACCAAAGCCGCCGTCGGCAACACCACGGTGATCGCGGACGGCGGCTCCCGCGGCACCGGCCTGGTCATCCCGCACCGCCCCCGGCTCGGCACATCGCGCGCTGCCGCTCACGCACACCTGGACGACGAGGTACGTCCCCGCATGCTCGCCATCGTGTTCGCGGGGCTGACGCCGGCCACGAGCCACACATCGGCAGCGCCGGACTTCTCGTGATCGCGCTCCACGGCGGTCAGAGACTCCAAGCCGCCTGCGGTCGGCGCCCATCGCCAGCGGCTTCCAGCCCGGCCGATGCCGGCGTCCTGAGACCGAAGGATGCGGTGGGATCGACTTTGGAATGCTTGCCGCGATCAGGGCGCCCACTTTAGGTGGTGAGGTCTCGACGCACGGCCGATGGGGCGTGGACGCGCCTGGGGCGAGGATCGGGTGCATGAAGAAGGTGCTGGAAGCAGCCGGGTTTGTCGCTCTGGTGCAAGGTGTGTTGGGCCTGGCGCAGGAGTTCACCCACTGGCAGGTGGGTCTGGTGCAACGGCTGTCGTTCTTCGACGGCTACGACGCTGTCGTGAGCTTCGTTCTCGTCATGCTTGCGTGTGCGCTGTTCGCCGCGGCCGAGAGGCTCCGGCACTGAGCAATGTCCGGCGAGATGGTCACCGGAGGCAAGTGCTCCGCTTTTGAACAGTTTCAATCATCAAAGTCGCCACGGATGTTTCTGTTTGATTCTGTCCGATGTTCCTGCCGCTAGAGCGGTGGATAGTCGTCACATCCGCCACTAGCTTCATCGGCCGACGAGCTGAATCGATACAAACTCGCTCGGCCGAAGGGACACGGCATGACCGACGGAGTCAACGGCACGACGGGGCGAGGAGTACGACGCAGGACCGTTCTGGCCACCGCACTGGGTTCCGTGCCGGTGGTCGTGGCGGGAGGGATCGGCGGGGCCGGTACGTCGCGGGCGGCCGTACCGATCGCCGGGGGCACGGGAGTGGAAGGACTGACGGTCGAACACCGCACGAACCCGCTGGGCGTGGACGCTGCGAGTCCGAGGTTCGGCTGGCGCATGGTCTCCTCGGCTCACGGCCGCCGGCAGAGCGCATACCGGATCCTGGTGGCCACCAGCGCCGACCGGCTGCGCGGTGGGCGGGCCGATGTGTGGGACAGCGGCCGCGTCGCCTCGGCGGACTCGGTCGCCGTACGGTACGCGGGCCCGGCACTGCGACCGTCGGCCCGTTACTTCTGGACGGTCCTGGTCTGGGACGAGGACGGGCGGGCCGTTTCCGACACCCCTGTCGCCCGCTTCGAGACCGGTCTGCTGAGCACGGACGGGACGGCCGGCTGGGACGGCGCGCGCTGGATCACCATGGCGGGCAAGAAGCCCAACTCCCCCGGCGCCCCGCTGCTGCGCCGCGAGAGCGCGCTCCGGGGACGGGTGAGCGCGGCACGCCTGTATGTGTCGGCGCTGGGCGTGTACGAGGTGTACGTCAACGGCCGTCGCGTCGCCGTACCGCACGACGGCTCCACCGGCGACTCCACCGGCGGCTCCATCGACGAATCCAACGCCGGATCCACCGAGGAACTGCTCACTCCTGGTCACCGGACTGCTCGCGGCCGACCGGAAGGTCACGCTCGCCGCAGTCCTGGGCAACGGCTGGTACAACGGCCGTGTCTCGCAGGGCAGCGTCTACTACTCCCAGGACGGCAACCCGCTCGCCCTGAAGGCCAAACTGCTGCTGCGCTACGCCGACGGCTCGACGCAGAGCCTGGTCACCGCACCGGATTCCGGCTGGAGGGCCACGGACACCGGCCCTTACCGCGCCGACGACATCTATGAGGCCAGACCTATGACGCCCGCCAGGAGCTGCCTGGCTGGACGGCGAACGGCTACGACGACTCGGCCTGGTCGGACGTCACCGAGCACCCGTACTGCACCCGCTTCCCCGGCGCCGGGCTCGTCGCCCACCCCGGCGAGAGCGCCCGGCTGACCTCCGGGTGGGACCGCAGACCGCAGTCCCTCGTCGTCTGCACCGGGGTCGCCGGCCAGGACGGCAGCCCCAACGGAAAGGGCCACATCGTCGTCGACGCCTCACGCACGGTCACCGACCCCGCCAGGGCCGCCACGGCTCAGGTGACGCTCGCCGACGGCGACACGGCGGTCTTCGACCTGGGGCAGAACATGGTCGGCGTGCCCCGCTACACCCTGCGCGGCACCGCCGGGGCCCAAGTCACCTTTCGCTTCGGTGAGATGCTCAACGACGCGAGCCAAGGCGCCGACGGCCCAGAGGGTTCCGTCTACCGCGCCAACCTGCGCAGCGCGAAGGCCACCAGCACCTACACCCTCAAGGGCGACCCGCACGGCGAGGCCCACCAGGACTCGCTCACTTTCTACGGATTCCGGTACGCCTCCGTCACCGTGACCGGCGGCCCGGTCACCGTCACGAGCCTGACCGGCAGGGTCGCCACCTCGGCCCTGCGCGAGATCGGCACGGTCACCACGGACGACGCCAAGGTCAACCAGCTCATCAGCAACGTCCATTGGGGCCAGCGCGGCAACTACCTGTGGGTCCCCACCGACTGCCCGCAACGCGACGAACGTCTGGGCTGGACCGGCGACACCCAGCTGTTCTCGAACACCGGCCTGTACAACGTCGACGCCGTCGCCTTCCTGAGTCATTTCGAGGACATCCTCATCGACTCGCAGCGGGCCTACGGCGAGGACCACGCCCAGTTCACCCATGTCGCACCCGGCAATCGGTACAACTCCCCGGTTCCCGCGAGCGGTTGGGCGGACTGTGGTGTCGTCGTTCCCTGGACGGTGTGGCAGATGTCCGGCGACACCACCGTCGTCGACCGCAGCTGGGCGGCGATGACGACGTACATGGACTGGATCCACCGGCGCACCGGAGACAGCTACGCCGGGCAGGGCGCGATCTACGGTGACTGGCTCGCCTTCCAGCAGACCAGCACCCAGCTCATGAGCGACGTCTACTACGGCTACAGCGCGCGGCTCATGGCGGACATGGCCACGGCCACCGGCCGCTCCACCGAGGCCCGCGCCTACGCCGATCTCTTCTCGCACATCAAGCGAGCCTTCATCACCAAGTACCTGAGCACCGAGGGCAGCCGGCTCACCGTGCGCTCCAGCCTCGGTGAAGCCTCGCCGGTCACGCCCGGCGGCACCACCAAGACCGAGGACAACTCCCAGACCGCGCTGCTGTGGGTGCTCAAACTCGGCTTCTACGACACGCAGGCCCAGCGCCGCCAACTGGTCACGCTGCTCGCCGAGAACATCGGCAACGACGCCGCCTACAAGGCGGCCCACCCCGGCAGCACGCGCGTCCAGTACGCCGAGAACACCCTCGCCGTCGGTTCCTCGGCGTCAACGTCCTCGCCCCGGTACTCACCGACGAGGGCCGCGGCGACCTCGCGTACAAGCTGCTCCACCAGAGCGCCATGCCGTCCTGGCTGTACTCCGTCGACAACGGCGCCACCACCGTCTGGGAGCGCTGGAACTCCTACTCCAGGCAGGACGGCTTCGGCCCGGTCGCGATGAACTCCTTCAACCACTACTCCTACGGCGCGATCATGGAGTGGATGTACGAGAGCATGGCCGGCATCGCCAAGGACCCGGCCAACCCCGGCTTCCGCCATTTCTTCCTGCGACCGCACCTCGACCCGACCGGGAGGATCACCCATGTCCGCAGCTCGCATGTGTCGCCGTACGGCGAGATCGTCAGCGAGTGGCGGACCGAGCACCGGACACTCACCTACCGGGCGACCGTCCCGGCCAACAGCACGGCGACCCTGTCCGTTCCCACCAGCGATGCGTCCACCGTCCGCGAAGGCAAGGCTCCCCTGTCCCGCGCCCAGGGCGTCCGGTACCTGGGCTTCACGGACGGCACCGCCTCGTACCGGCTGTCCTCGGGGCACTACGAGCTGACGGCATCCCTCAGCTGACGTTCAGTGGTGCCCATGCTGCATGTGTTCTCCGTGGTCATGGCCCATTTCGGGTGAGCCGCCCATCATGCGCAACATGGCAGGCCCTCCGGTGCGCAGGAACCGCACCAGGAGCACGGCGGCGAGCATGAGGAAGGCGATGTTGAGCCAGGTGGTGTAGTTCCAGCTGACTCCTTCCATGGGGACCCTGGCGTCGGCCTGGTCGGGGATCAGGCCGAGGGCGCCGAAGGCGAACTCCACGATGTATCCGGCGACGACCATCGAGACGTAGAAGGTGCCGAGCAGGAAGGCAGCCATCCTCGCGCCGTAGTACTTCCGGTAGATGTTGAGGATCGGCAGGATCAGCAGGTCGGCGAAGACGAACGCCACCACGCCGCCGAAGCTGATGCCTCCCTTCCACAGCACCACCGCCAGCGGAACGTTTCCGATGGAGCACACGAACGAGGCGATCGCCACCAACGGGCCGACGACGGGTCCCCACAGCTTGGCGGCGAGCGGGTGGCCCTCGAAGAAGAAGCCGCGCCAGAACGAGTCCGGCACCCAGGCGGCGATGGCGCCGGCGATGAGCAGGCCGACGACCAGGTCACGCAGGATCGCCGCCCATTCCATGACGAACACATGGCTGGTGGCGGTGAAGCCTTCTGCGGAGAACAGCCGGCCGGCGAAGGAGCCGTCACGTCGCACGGACATGTCCATCGCGGCGTGGCCCTCCATCGACCCGGCAAGGCCCCGTTCCGCCTGTTCACGCGCCTTGCGCAGGAGCCCCGCGCGCAGGAACAGCCGGAAGAGCACGGCCAGCATGACGATCATGATGGGGCCACCGACGAATTCGGCGGCGGTGAACTGCCAGCCCATCAGCAGCGCCAGGATGACACCGAGTTCGACGACAAGGTTGGTGGAGGCGATCTCGAAGGCCATCGCGGCGGTGAAGTTCGCGCCCTTGCGGAACAGCGATCGGGCCAGCGCCACCGCGGCGTAGGAGCAGGAAGAGGACGCCACGCCCAGGCCCGCGGACACGGCGAGGGTGCGGGGCCGGTCGTCGCCGAGCAGGGCGACGACGGTGGACTTGTGGACCACGGCCTGCACGACGGCGGACAGGGCGAAGCCCAGGATTAGGGCCCAGGTGATCTCCCAGGTCATGGACCCGGTGATCGACAGCGCGTGCAATACGGCGTGCATCTGTGAAGCCTTCCCTCCGAGGTGCGGCGTACGGCCGACGGACACACCCATGGCCGGGGAGCCCTCCTGCCGGCCACCAGTCTGCGGCCACGGGACCGTTTCCCCTGGAACGGTTTCCCGGCGGCAAACTCTCCAGAAACCCGGCAAAACACAGGAAAAGCGGCGTTACTCCGGACACCGGTCGCCTTGTTGGTCCCCTGCGGAAGTCCTCACCACCACGCGGGAGACGTTCATGGGCCTGTTGGAACCGACGGCTGCTGCTGTCGGTGTTCGCGCTGTCGATACCAGCCGGGACGACCAACGTCCCGGCGATCGTCTCCGGCGCCATCCACCAGCCGGCCCACCTCGCCTCCCCCGCCGGGCTGCAGGCCGTGGCCGCGCTCGCGGTGGCGGTACTCGCCGAGACCGGCCGGATCCCGGTGGACCACCCCTCCCCCCACCTCGAACTGACCATGATTCACGAAGCGATGGTGCTGGAGCACGCCGGGCCCGACCTCGCACTGGTCGAATTCGGCGCCCAGATGCGCCTGACCCTTCCGCTGGGACTGCTGTCCTCGCTGTTCCTCCCCTGGGGCATCGCCACCGAGACCTCGTTCCTGGCACTGGCCTCGGCGCTCGTGCTGTTCGCGGTGAAGGTGCTGCTGGGGGCGGCGCTGACCGCGGCTGAGGCCTTCTGGGCCAAGATCCGCCTGTTCCGGGTGCCGGAACTGCTCGCGGGGTCCTTCCTCCTCGCACTGCTCGCGGTGACCGCCTCCTACTTCCTGAGCGGAGTGTCATGAACGCAGGCCTGACCACCCAGCTGCTCGACCTGGCCTGCGGGGTCTTCCTGCTGGCGGCCGTACTCGTGCTGTGGCGACATGAACTCGCCGCGATCGTAAGGGCCTTCGCCCTCCAAGGCGTCGCCCTGGGCGCGATCGCCGTGCTGCTCGGCGCGCACGAGGGACGGTGGGACCTGAGCGTCGTGGGCCTCGGCATCGGGGTGCTCAGGGCCGGGGTGCTGCCCCATCTCATGCGGCGTGTGCCGGCCGCCCTGGCCGCCGACCGCGAGAGCGAGGAGGTCCGCGAGACCCAGCCGCTGGTCAACGTCGCCGCCTCGCTGCTCACGGCGGCACTGCTGACGCTGCTGGCCTACGCCGTCGCCCGGCTCCTGACCGAGTTGCACCCCACGCCGGCCGCACGCGCTCTGCCGGTGGGTCTCGCCGTCGTCCTGATCGGGTTCTTCGTGCTGGCGACCCGCAGACGGGCGCTGGCCCAGGTGGTCGGCTTCCTGCTGCTGGACAACGGCATCACCGCCACCGCCTTCCTGGCCACCTCCGGCGTGCCGCTGATCGTCGAACTCGGCGTCTCCTTCGACGTGCTGCTGGCGGTGCTGGTGCTGCAGATCCTCACCACCCGGATGCGGGAGGCGTTCGGTACGACCGACATCGACGACCTGCGGGAGCTGCACGACTGATGCCGTATCCATCAGGAGGCGCCGCGCTGCTGCTGACCGCCCCCGCCGCGGTACCGCTGCTCGTCGCCGCCGCGTATGCGCTGACCGGTGCCCGAACGCCCCGCCCGGCCCCGTTGCTTACGGGTGCGCCACACCCGGTGAGCGCACAGACACCGGTCCTGCTCGACGAGGAACCCGAACCCGAGCCGCCCCCGGAGCCGTTTCCGGCTGCTTGGGCCGGCATCGTCTCCCCCGTGGCGATCGTGCTGTGCGGGAGCCTGCTGGCCATGGGTGTCCTGGACGAGGGGGCGTTGTCCGCGTACTCCGGGCTGCTGCGTGCCGATGCCCTGACTGTGTGGATGCTGCTCGTCGTCGGCGCCGTCGCGCTCGTCACGTGCGGCTCGGCGTCCGCGTACCTGGCGGGCGAACGCGCCGCGGACCGGGCCACGGCCCGTACAGCGCGCCACTACCACGTCCTCGTGCACGCCTTCCTCGCCGCGATGTGTCTGGCCGTGGTGAGCGGCAATCTCGGCGTGGTGTGGGTCGCCGTCGAGGCCACCACCATCGTCACGGCCTTCCTCGTCGGCCACCGGCGCACCCGCAGTTCGGTGGAGGCCGCCTGGAAGTACGTGGTGATNNTGGCTGCCCGACGCCCACAGCCAGGCCCCCGCACCCGTCTCCGCCCTCATGTCCGGCGTCCTGCTCTCGGTCGCCTTCGCCGCGATCCTGCGCTACCGGGTCATCGCCGACGCCGCCCTGGGGCCCGGCTTCACCCGTGTGCTGCTCGCCGGAATCGCCCTGCTCACCCTCACGTTCGCGGCCGGGCTGCTACTGGCCCAGCGTGACTACAAGCGGATACTGGCCTACTCCAGCATGGAACACATGAGCCTGATCGCCCTGGCCACAGCGATCGGCAGCCCACTGGCCCTGTCCGCGGCGCTGCTGCACATCGCCGGCCACGGGCTGGCCAAGTCGGCCGCCTTCTGCGCCTCCGGCCGCATCCTCCACCTGACCGGAACCGTCCGGATCGGCCGGGTCCGGGGGCTCCTGGCCCAGGCTCCGTCCCTGGGTGGGGTGTTCGGGTTCGCGGTGGTGGCGTTGCTCGCCCTTCCACCGTTCAGTCTCTTCGCCTCCGAACTCGGCATCGTCCGCGCCGGTCTCGCCGCCGGGACCGGGCGGGCCTGGGCGACCTCGGCGGCCGTGCCGCCGGCCCTCGTGGCCTTTGCCGCACTCACCGCCCGCACGGCCCGCATGCTGCTCGGCCCCGCCCCTGCTCCAGCGCCCGCCCCTTCGAACCCGGGCATCTGGCCGCTCTGCGCGGGCCTGGTGGCCTGCGCCGCGCTGGGCACCACCACCGGACCTCTCACCGATCTGTTGCAGGCCGCGGCTCAGGCGATCGGAGGTCACTGACCCGATGCGCACCAACCACGAGATCAGCCTCACCGAACCCCCCTCATACGCCGAGGAGTTGCTGAGGACCGGCGGCCATCGCCTCACTCTGATCGCCGCGCACCACGACGAGCACGGCATCCGCGTGGTGTACGTGTTCACGGCGGACCCACCCGACACCCGCTCCGAACTGCACGTCCGCCTCGACCCCGACCGCCCCGAACTGCCGACGCTGGCCCATCTCTCCTTCCCCACAGGCCGGTTCGAACGCGAGATGCGCGACCTGTTCGGCATCGTCCCCCTCGACCACCCCCTGCCCCACCGCCTCGTGCGCCACTTCCACTGGCCCCGCGGCTGGTACCCGATGCACCCCGACGCCGGCCCCCCGCCACGCTTCAGCGAACAAGAAGGCCCCTACCCTTCCTGGAAGTCGAGGGCGACGGCGTCTACGAGATCCCCGTCGGCCCGGTCCACGCAGGCCTCATGAACCCGGCCACTTCCGCTTCTCCGTCGTCGGCGAGACCATCCTCAAACTCAAGGCCCGCCTCTGGTTCGTCCACAAGGGCATCGAGAAGCTCTTCCGCCTGAACTGCTTCGGCGGCGGGGACGGCTGACCCGCCCATACCGGTCATGTGTCCTGACGTGACACCGTTTCCACGGCCGTCCGGCTTCCGGTCGCACCATGACCGCGCAGCGGAGGGATCCTGCGGTGGGCCGTCGCCTGGGTCCGGGGGCGGGCGGGCTGTGCGGGCCGCAGGCGGACCACCGCGTCCAGTCCTCCTTCCGGAGCGGCCTCCAGCGTGACCTCGCCACCGCTCGCGTGGGTGAGCCGCTGGACCATCGGCAGGCCGAGACCCGTGCCGTCGTGGTGGGCGTCCGAGGCCCGCCAGAAGCGGTCGAAGGCGCGGGCACGGTCCGCCTCGCTCATGCCGGGCCCCTGATCGATCACATGCAGCTCGACCAGCGGCGCCGTACGGCCGCCGTCTGTTGCTGCGGTGACGGTCGCCAGGGTGATGGTGGTGCCGGGAGGGGACACCCGCAGCGCGTTGGAGAGAAGGTTGTCGATGATCTGCTCCAGTGCGCCCGCGACCGCCCACACCGTGCCGACCCTCGGGCCGGCCACGGTGATGTCGACGCGCTGATCACCGGCGAACGCGGTCCAGATCGCCGCGCGGTCGGCGACGACGGCGTCGAGGTCGGCGGTCTCCGGTGTGCTGGCCGCGTTCTCCAGCCGGGCGAGGGCGAGCAGTCCCTGGACCATCCGGCTGAGCCGTCCCACCTCGCCGATCGCTTCGTTCAGGCTCGCCTGCGCGCGGGGCGCGAGGTGGGGCTCGAAGTTCTCCAGCCGCAGGCGCAGTGAGGTGAGCGGGGTCTTCAACTGGTGTGACGCCTCGGAGGCAAAGGCCTCCTGGGCATGGAGCAGGTGTTGCAGCCGGGTCGCCGTGTGTGCGAAGGAGGCGACGAGCCGGCGTAGCTCCGGCGGCCCGCGGTCGGGCGCGGGCGGCTGGGTGAGGCTGCCGTCGGCGAGTTGCGCGGTGGCCCGTTCCAGGTCCCGCAGCGGCCTGGTGATCCAGCGGGCGAAGGCGAACCCGATCAGGGCGGCCACGGCGAGCGCGCCCAGCGCTACGAGGGCGAGCAGCACCCAGGTGCCCTGGACTCTCTGCGCGAGGGGAGCCAGGGGGTACAGCGATCGTACGACGCAGGGCACGCCGTCGTTCGACGTGCCGGGGACGGTCGCGAACAGGACCTTACGGCCCGGCACGAGGTCGTCGCTGATCCCGGTCGCGGGTCCCTCGTGCAGTGCTGTGGCGATGTCCGGTGCGGCGGACAGGTTCTTTCCCGCGGCCGAGGCGTCGGCGGTGTCGGTGAGGACGAAACCCTCGCGGTCGGTCACGACGACGCTGCTGCCGGTGCGCCGCGCGTACTCGCGGGCGAGGCCGGGCAGGTCCGACACCAGTCCGTGCTCGAGTCTCTCCTCGCATACCCCGGCGAGCGTCACCGCGCCCAGTTCCGCCGTGTTGGAAAAGCGGCTCAGCTCGCTCCGGGCATAGACGAAGCCGAACGGCACTTCGAGGGCGAGCAGGACGAGCAGCATGAGGCTGAGATAGCTGAACAGCAGGCGGCGGATCACCGGACGCCGTGCCACGGCTCGGGCCGTACCGCGGAGCCGTGGGGCGGGGCCAGGCGGAATCCGATGCCGCGGATGTTCTCGATCCAGGAAGGGTCACCGAGTTTGCGGCGCAGCGCGGCGATGTGCACATCGAGTGTCTTCGTCGGGCCGAAGTAGTCCGGCTCCCAGACCGTGTCGAGAATCTGCTGGCGGGAGCAGACGGCTCCGGGATCCTCGGCGAGGCAGACCAGCAGGTCGAACTCCTTGGGCGCCAGGGCGATCGGAATCTCGTGCACCCGCACCTGCCGGGTGCGGCGGTCGATACTCAGAGGGCCGATCCGCTGGGCGCCACAGCCATCGGCACGGCTTCCGCCGGCAGCCTCCGTGCCGGAGCCGCCGCCGTCGGGAGACACGGTCCGGGCCCGGCGGGTCACGGCTCGGATCCTCGCCACCAGCTCCCGGACCCCGAACGGCTTCGACACATAGTCGTCCGCGCCCAGCTCCAGGCCGAGCACCCGGTCGACCTCGGAGTCCCGAGCGGTGATCATGATGATCGGCACCGCCGAACGAGCGCGCAGCGCCCGGCAGACGTCGATGCCGTCCATGTCGGGCAGCCCCAGATCCAGCAACACCATCGCCGGCTCTGTCGCGGCCAGGCCCTCGGCGCCGGTCCGCGCGTGTTCCACGGTGAACCCGAAGCGACGCAGCCCCTCCGCCAGTGGTTCGGCCACCCGGTCGTCGTCCTCGATCAGCAAGACGTGCATGCCGACAGGCTCACAAACGGCCGCCGGATCGCGTGCCGCAATCGCCGGGATATTCCCTCGTCCCGGTGATTTTTCGTCTCGCTGTATGAATTATGGGAGACCTATAGCGTAGTGACAGGGTGCGGTTAGGAGATGGTTAAGGGCCGGAGGGGTGCGCCACCGGCCACCTGGGGCTTCGGGCTGAAGACACACGTTGCCGTGCCCCCTCGGGGCGCTCAGGCTCTCCGACCGGGAAATGCCCCGTTTCCCGGAATCAGGCTCGGCGCCGCGTGCGGCATCCCCTTTATCGGCGCTGGATTTTCGTTTAACCGAGGTCGCCTAGGGTTCGAGACAGGAAATCCCACCGACATCCGGGAATTGCGCCATGCCGACCCAAGCCCTCGACAAGACGATCTCCGAACTGCGCCGGGTGCGCCAGGATCTCGTGGAGCCTTTCCTGGCCGCGCTGCCGGGAGCGCGGGCCACCGTGCTCAGCCGTCTCTGGGGCGCCTTCGCCCGCGAGCCGCTGCCCGGCGTCACCGCCCGGCAGCAAGCAGCGGAGCAACTGGTCGTGACGCTCCAGCACGGTGCGCGGCTGGCCGCGGCCGGCACATGTGCCCAGCGTTTCGCCGACGTACCCGAGGACTTCAGCGTGGCCGGGCCCGACGGCCCGATCCGTGAACCGGCCGATCTGCTCGCCCAGTTGGGGCTGCACACGGCCGCCGCACAGCGACTCACGGCGGAGCTGGACAACAGTGTCGTGAACCTGGCCCTCGCCCGCGCGGCGAACGCCAAAGGTTTCCCTCCGCCGCGTGACGCGGTCGATGCCGAACAGGCGGTGGTCGAAGGCCACCCTCAGCACCCGTGCTGCCGTACCCGTACGGGCATGTCCGTCGCCGAGGTGCTCGCGTACGCGCCCGAGCACCATCCGGTGGTCCAGCTGGCGCTGCTGCCCGTCCCCGCCGACCGCTGGCAGGGCACCGCCGCCTGGCCCGAGGAGCTCCGGGACGGCGACACCCATCTGCTGCCGGTCCACCCCTGGCAGCGGGACCACGTCCTCGTTCGCCACCCCGACCTCACCACGATCCGGCGCACGATCCCGGCCCGTCCGCTGCTGTCGTTGCGCACCCTTGCTCCCGTGGGCGATCTGGCGGGCCGCCACATCAAGACCGCGCTCGACGTCCAGGTCACCAACTACCGGCGCACCATCTCGCCCGTGGAGGTGGCCGACGGACCGCCGCTGTCCGAGCTGGTCTCGGCGGTCGTCGACAAGGCCGGGTACGGCGACGGCCTGCGGATCCTGCGCGAGCTGGGCGGGGGAACCGTGCGGGTGGCCGGGCAGGCGTGTGCGAGCCTGGCGGCGATGATCAGGGAATCCACCGATTCCCACCTGGGCGCCGGAGAGATCGCCGTACCGCTGACGGCCGTGCACGCCACCGGCGCGGCCGTGGTGGCAGGCGATCCCGTGCGCTGGCTGGCGGACTTCGCCGAACTCGTCCTGCCGCCTGCGCTGACACTGCTGTCCATGGGGGTGGCGCTGGAGGCTCACGGCCAGAACACGCTCGTCGCACTGCGGGGCGGCCTACCGGTGCGGGTGCTGTACCGGGACCTGGACGGGGTGCGGATCAGTCCCCGCAGGCTCGCCGCCTGGGGGTGCGGTGTGCCGTCGCTGGCGGGCACGCGCGCCGGTGACGACATCGACGCTCTGCGCACCAAGCTGTTCGGCGGACTGCTCACCGGGGTGTTCAGCGAGTTGGTCGACGTCCTCGCCCGGACCCGGGCGGTCGATCCCGCGGCGCTGTGGGAGTCGGTGGCCCGGGTCGGCCGCCGCGTGTACGCCGAACTGCCCGACACCGGAGACGCCTCGGCCTTCTTCGGGGACACCCTGCCGCTGAAGGCGACGGTCGCGATGCGTCTGGCAGAAGACTCCGGAAAGGCGCAGTGGACCGGGGTACCCAACCCGCTGGCTCGACACCTCTGACATCCACGGGCCACGCGACGGACGACTGATGCACTCATGACGACGGACTGGAGCTTGCGCATGTCCCTCCCCGCTTCCACCCCCGACGCCCGCGCCACCACCGGAGCGCTCAGCGCCGACGCCGTCACCGCTCACACCCTGCTCAACTGTCTGATCCGCGAGGTCTCCGCCCCCGAGCACCAGGTGACCGTCGATCGCGGTCACCTCCTGCTGCGCCTGCCCCGTCGCGGCGTGTTGCTGCGGGCGAGACTGCGCCGTGTCTCGATGATCGGGGCACACCGCTTCCAAGGCCCCGTCGAACGGCACGACGAGGGCGCCTGGGTCACGGTGGGCTGGCGCGAGCTGGCCGGCCATGTCCAGGACGAGCTGGAGCTGCGCACCGGCGTGGCGAACGGCGAGTTCCTGGACCAGGTGGCCGACAGCCGAGAGACCATCCGCACCGCCCTGGAACACCGCGCCCACGGGATGCCCCAGCAGGACCCGTATCTGACGTCGGAACAGTCCCTGGTCTTCGGCCACCGCTTCCATCCCACGCCCAAGGCGCGCACCGGCGACCCGGCGGACTGGCTGGCGTACGGCCCGGAGACCGGCGCCCGCTTCCGTCTGCGGCACCTGGCCGTACGCCGTCACCTGGTGCAGCAGGAGGGCGACCTGAGCGAACTCGACGCGCTGTGCCCGTCGGCCGACCCGGAGTTCATGACACTGCCGGTGCACCCCTGGCAGTTCCGGCTGCTGAGCCGGCACGAGCGGCTGCGTGCGGCACTGGCCGCGGGAGAGGTCGTGGACATCGGCGTGAGCGGGCCCGAGTGGGTGCCCACGGCGTCGGTACGCACGCTCTACCAGCCCGACGCGGACACGTTCCTGAAGTTCAGCCTGAACGTCCGCCTCACCAACTGCGTCCGGAAGCACGCCCGTTACGAGCTGTCCGGCGCCGTCGCCCTGAACGGCCTGCTCCAGCCCGTCATGGCTCAGCTCGCCGAACGTTTCCCCGGATGCGCGCTGCTCGCCGAGCCCGGCTACCGCACGCTCGCCGCCGACGGCGACACCGAACTGCTGGAGGGGTTCGGTGTCGTGGTCCGCTCCGGGCTGCGCACCCATCTGCGCCCCGGAGTGACGCCCCTGCTCGCCGCCGCGGTCGCGGACGAGTACCCCACCAGTGCCGCCCACGTCACCCACCTGCTGGCCCGCGGGGACGGGGACGTACTGGCCTGGTGGGACGCCTATCTGCGGCTGCTGCTGCCGCCGGTGCTGGCCGCCTACTTCGAGCACGGGGTCGTACTGGAACCGCACCTGCAGAACGTCGTCGTCGGAGTCAACGCCGACGGCACACCCGTGCGGATACTCTTCCGCGACCTGGAGGGCACCAAGCTGCTGCCCCGCCACCACGCACCTGCGCTCGCCGCCCTCCCCGAGGACGTCCGCGGCTCCCTCACCTACGATGCCGAACGCGGCTGGAACCGGGTCGCCTACTGCCTGCTGGTCAACCATGTCGCCGAGGTGCTCGGCGCCCTCGCCGACCTCGGTCCGGCGCGCGAACCGGCGCTGTGGGGCCTGGTCCGCGACCGGCTCGAAGCCTGTGCCGGCCTTACCGGTGGGCCGCCGCGGCTGCGCGCCCTGCTCTCCGGGGTACCGCTGCCCGCCAAGGCCAACCTCCTGCTGCGCTGGGCCCGCAAAGCAGACCGGCACGCCACCTACGTCCCCCTGACCAGCCCGCTCGGCGCGGGCTTCCCCCGCGAGGTGCCCCTGTGAGAGCCGCCGTGCTGCACCACGTACACCGACTCACCGACGACGAACTGCCCGCCTACGTCTACGACTTGACCGGCTTGCGCGCACACGCCCGCACCATCCGGGCCGCGCTGCCGCGGCGCGTCCGGTTGCTGTACGCGGCGAAGGCCAACTCCGACCCCCGCCTGCTGCGCACCCTCGCCGAGCACGTCGACGGGTTCGAAGTGGCCTCCGGCGGCGAGATCCGGCACATCCGCGGCCTCTTCCCCGACGCGCCGATCGCCTTCGGCGGCCCCGGCAAGACCGTGGCCGAACTGGCCCAGGCCCTGGACGCCGGGGTGGAACGCCTGCACATCGAGAGCGAACACGAGCTGCGCACGCTGACGACCGTGCTGGGCGACCGCACCGCCGACGTGCTCCTGCGCGTCAACGTACCCGTGGCGGTCCGCTCGGTGGCGCTGGCCATGGGCGGCGGACCGAGCCCGTTCGGTCTGGACCCCGCCCAGCTGGACCGCTGCCTGCGCATCATCGCCACCGACGGCCGTATCCGGCTGCGCGGGCTGCACGCCCACCTGGCCAGCGGCCTCGACGCGCCCGCCCATCTGGCCCTGGTCGACCAGGTCATGGGCTGGGCGGACGACTGGGCACACCAACGAGGGATCACGCTGAACGAGGTCAACATCGGCGGCGGAATGAACGTCGAGTACACCGACGCCAACGATGTCTTCGACTGGCCGGCCTTCGGTGGCGGCCTGCGCCGGACGCTGGAGCGCCACCCCGAACTGACGCTGTGGATCGAACCGGGCCGCTCGGTCACCGCCTACTGCGGCTGGTACGTCACCCAGGTCCTGGACGTGAAGTTCAGCTGCGGCGAGGCGTTCGCCGTCCTGCGCGGCGGCACCCACCATCTGCGCACCCCCGCCGCGAAACAGCACGACCAACCCTTCGAGATCATCCCCGACGACTCCTGGCACCGGCCCTGGGACCGGCCGGAGGCCCGTGACGAGCCGGTGACCCTGGTCGGTCAACTGTGCACACCCAAGGACGTCCTGGCCCGCCACGCCGCGGTCCCCCGGCTGCGGGTGGGCGACCGGATCGCGTTCGCCATGGCCGGCGCCTACGCCTGGAACATCTCCCACCACGAGTTCCTCATGCACCCTCACCCGGCCTTCCACCACGTCGACGACGCCGACGCGCCCCTCATGCACACCGACGACGCCCACACCTACGTCGGCCGGACGGTATGAGCACGGACCACCGAACCGGCGGGCGAAGCGGCAACAGGGCTCCGGGGACGGCGCTCGGCACGCTCACGGTACGGCCCTTCCGGCGCTACCTGCTCGGCCAGTTGACCTCCAACATCGGCACCTGGATGCAGCGCGCCGCCCAGGATCTGCTGGTCCTCCACCTCACCGGAAACAGCGGCAGCGCGGTCGGGATCGTCACCGCGCTGCAGTTCCTGCCCCAGACACTGTTCGGCCTGACCGGGGGCGTCCTCGCGGACCGCTTCCCCAAGCGCCGGCTGCTGCTGATCACGCAGTCCGGCATGGCGGTGCAGTCGCTGCTGCTGGGGCTGCTGACCGTCACGGGCGCGGTGAACCTGTGGTCCGTGTACGCCCTCGCCCTCGCCCTCGGCACCGCCACCGCCGTGGACAGTCCCGCACGCAACGCCATGATCTCCGAACTGGTCAGCCGGGACCGGGTGCCCGCCGCAGTGAGCCTGAACTCCGCCCAGTTCAACGTCGCCCGCATCCTGGGCCCGGCCGCGGCGGGCCTGACCGTCGCGGCCTTGGGCACCGGCACGGTCTTCCTGATCAACGCGCTGTCCTATCTGGCGGTCCTGTACGGCCTGATCACCGTCCCGGCCGGCAGAGCGAGCGAGCACAACCGGGCTCAGCGCGGCGGGCCGTGGCTGACCGAAGCGTTCCGGCACATCACCGCCACCCCGGAACTGCTGCTGCCGATCGCTCTCATCGCCGTCGTCGGCACCTTCGGGTTCAACTTCCAGGTGACGATCTCCCTCGTGGCGATCAAGGTCTTCCACTCCGGCACCGCCGCCTTCGGCTACCTCTCGGCCGCCTACGCCGCGGGCAGTCTCGTCGGCGCGATCCTCGCGGCCCACGGCGGGCAACCTCCCACCGTCCGCCGCCTCGTCACGGCGACGGCCGTCTTCGGAGTGCTGGAAGCCGCGCTGGGTCTGATGCCCGGCTACGGCACCTTCATGGCGCTGCTGATCCCGAGCGGCTACGCCGCGGTCACCGTCACCACCACCGCCAACGCCCTGATCCAACTGCATGCCGGCCCGCACCTGCGCGCCCGTGTGCTGTCCGTCTACTTCCTCGTCCTCCTCGGCGGCACGCCCGTCGGCGCTCCCCTCGTCGGCCTGGTCTCCGACGCCTTCGGTACCCGGGCCAGCCTGTTCCTGGAGGGCCTGCTCTCGGCGCTCTCGGCAGTCGCCGTCTCGGCATGGGTCACCGTGCGAAGCCGACGCCGGGCCCGGATCGACAGCCTGACCGGCCGCGCCGGTCCCTCGCTCACAGACCCGCACGACACGCGCCTCGCGTCATCGGGCAACGCCACGACCAGCGACCGATGAGCGCCGAGCGACCGGCTCCCGGTCCCGGAGCGTCGGCAGCACACCGGCGCAGGACGGCTGGTGAGGATGCTACGGCGGTGTGTATCCGCGGATCTCCGCCGCACACCTGTTCACGCCCCTGCTGTTCTTCCGCGCCGAGGAGGCACCGGACGGCACGCCCTACGACACCCAGTGCCCGGTCTCCGGCTGGGGCTGAACACGAGCGTGCAGACCCGCGTGCCCTGCACACCACCGCGATCCGGTCGAGCGTGTCGTCCGTGCTCTCCAGTCGGCTGCGGGCTGCTTCCAGCCGTACGGATTCGACGTAGACGCCGGGTGTGGTGCCCGGTTCGCCGCGGAAGAGCCGGTTGAGGTGTCGTTCGCCGATGCTGGCGCAGGTGGCGAGATCGGCGACGGTCAGCGGGCGGGTGAGGTTCTGGCTGATGTGCAGGCGCAGCTGGTCCACCCTCGGCGTCGCCACCGGCAGTGCCTTCCCGCTCGCCTTCACCCTGCTCGGCCTGCGTTCGGCCACCCCGCGGGTCGCGGCCCGGCTGTCCGGCATGGCCCAGACCGGTGGCTACCTCATAGCCGGAGCCGGACCGCTCGTCATCGGCCTCCTCCACGCCTTCACCGGCCCATGGAGGCTGCCGCTCCTCCTCCTGCTCGCCCTGCTCGTCCCCGAGACGGTCTTCGGACTGCCGGCCGGCCGCCCCGCGTTCGTCCAGGTCGCCGCCGGCACCGATACCCTCCGCGAGCTACTTCGACTCCATGCAGTGCGCTCTACAACACGCCCACTGCGGGAACGGCAACGTTGAGCGGGCCCAAGCCGAGGGGATTCCCCGGGCTGTCCAGGACTCCGCCGATGGACGACTCGTCAGAGGAACCGACGGTGGGCGGGGGCGCGAGCCGCGCAGCAGCTGCGGGCGTGTGGGCCGCGCCTACCCCGAGGGCGCCGACGGCGACGAGCGTGACAGCCGCAATCCGGCAGGACTTGATCATTGAGATCCTTCGCAGCGGTTCGTCCTTCTCCTGGCACGACACACCTTCACCCGTGGCGGGAAAGGTCGCCCTGTCGACGCGCCGGTGGGTTCCGGGCTCCGGGTGACGCCTCGTCCATGGGCGGCGTGGACTACGGCCGCTCGCCCGGCCGTTGATCCGCCACGCGTCCCCTCCGCACCTTCCCCTCGCCCAGGAGCCCGTCAAGCGCCGTCAGCACGTGGCCGCAGATCTCTTCCGGTGCCGCGCTCGCCAGAGGTTCCTGCCCGACCACGACCCGCATCAGGCCGATGCCGAGCAGCCAGGCCATGGCGAGCTGGGCGCGCAGCGTGCTGTCGTCGGCCGAGGAGAGGGCGGCGAGCGCGGCGGCGTACTCCTCCCCCAGCGCGCGGACGGTGTCCGGGGCGGCGTCGGCACTGCCGATGGAGCGAAGGTAGACGGCCAGCAGCCGGTCCGAGTCGGGTTCACCACCTCCCTCCAGGACACCGCGCAGTGCGGTCTCGAACAGCCGGTCCGGTGGCGTGTTGTTCAGCTGCTCCTTTCCTCCCTGCGCCATGACCTCGGTCAGCAGGGCTTGCTTGGAGCCGAAATAGCGGAATATGAGTGCCTGGTTCACCCCGGCGCGTCCGGCGATGTCGCGGACGGTGGCCGCGTCGTATCCGCGCTCGGCGAAGACCGAGCCGGCCGCGTGAAGGATGCGCGAGCGGGTGCCCTGGGCGTCACGCGGGCGGTGCGGGGGGCCCTGGCGCGCAGGCCCGCTGCCCGGCGCATCGTTCGCAGGAGCGCCGCGCGGCCCCTCGTTCGCAGGCGCGCCGCCGGGCCGGTCCTGGTGCCGTGTGTGCTCGCTGGTGTCCACCCTCTGCTCCTTCTGTCGCCATGAGCCCCCTCGCGCCTGCCGAGGAGCCGTCAGAGTAACGACCGATTAGCGTCGTTGACCGCTCGGTGAACGCCTCCTAGCTTTGTAAGCGTGTGCTTACACAAGGGAGACAGAAGTGACGGCACCCGACCACACCCCCCTCGCCTATCCCTTCAACTCCAGCCGGGACCTCGCCCTGTCCGAGGCGTACGAACAAGCCCGTGACACCCCGGGACTGCTGCGCGTCCAGCTCCCGTACGGGGAGCCGGCCTGGCTCGCCACCCGCTACGCGGACGCCCGCTTGGTACTCGGCGACCAGCGCTTCAGCCGGGCCCTGGGCCGCGAGCACGACGAGCCGCGCAGCTCTGCGGCCCAGCGGGACAGCGGGATCCTCGGCATGGATCCGCCCGACCACACCCGGCTGCGCTCGCTGGTCGCGAAGGCCTTCACCGTCCGCCAGGTCGAGAAACTCCGCCCGCAGATCAGGGAGCTGACGTCCACTCTCCTGGACGAGATGGAAGCTGTGGGGCCACCGGCCGACCTGGTCAACTGCTTCGCCCTGCCCATTCCGGTCGCGGTGATCTGCCGGTTGCTCGGCGTACCGGAGGAGGATCGTCCGCGGTTCCGCGTCTGGAGCGACGCGGCGCTGTCCACCAGCTCGCTGACCGCAGAGGAGTTCGACCGCAATCGGGAAGAGCTGCGCGCGTACATGGCCCAGCTGATCGGCGCGCACCGCGAGCAGCCCCAGGACGATCTGATGACGGCGCTGATCGAGGCGCGCGATCACGAGGACCGGCTGTCCGAGCTGGAGCTGGTCGACCTGTGCGTCGGCGTCCTCGTCGCCGGCCACGAGACCACCGCCACCCAGATCCCCAACTTCGTGCTCACCCTGCTCGACCATCCGCAGGCGCTGTCCCGCCTGCGCGCCGAGCCCGCGCTCATCACCGGCGCGATCGAGGAACTTCTGCGCTTCGTGCCCCTGGGCAGCGGGGCCGGTCAGCCCCGCTATGCCAAGGAGGACATCGAGGTGGGCGGCACGCTGGTACGGGCCGGGGAGCCGGTGCTGGTCGCGATCGGCGCGGCCAACCGTGACGCGCTGCGCTTCACCGCGGCCGGCACGCTCGACATCTCCCGAAGCGGCAACGCCCATCTGGGATTCGGCCACGGCGTACACCACTGCCTCGGCGCTCCCCTGGCCCGCCTCGAACTCCAGGAGGCCGTCGGCGCGCTGGTGACCCGCTTCCCCCGGCTGCACGTCGCCGGCGACATCACCTGGAAGACCGAGATGCTGGTGCGCGGCCCCCGCGTCATGCCGGTGGGCTGGTGAGGCGGCCCATGAGCTGGCAGCTGCACATCGCCTCCGACCGCTGTATCGGCTCCGGTATGTGCGCCGGGACCGCACCGGACCTGTTCGCGCTCGACGGCGACCACGCCCGCCCGGTGAACGAGCACATCGCGGAGAACGACGACCGCGCCCTGGAGGCCGCCGACATCTGCCCGATGCTGGCCATCACCGTGCGGGACGCGGACGGAAGGGAGATCGGGCCCCGCGAGTGAACCTGCCGAGCATCCGGCTACGGCTGCAGGGCGGGCGTGTTCCTGATCAGACTGTCGAACCCCAGCGGGGGGCGTCCGAGCAGCTCGGCGATGTCGTTCGTGGCCCGGTCGTACCGGTTCTCGCCGTGAAGACGCGCCATGGTGGCGATGTGCTCGAAGACATGGGGCGGCAGGTCCTGTTGTGTGAGGTCGTGTTCCAGCCAATCCTGGTACGGCACGTCGACGTAGGTCACGGTACGGCCCAGGGCGGCGGAGAACTCGGCCGCGATGGCGGCCATGTCACGGGAGCGCGCCCCGGTCAGTTCGTGGACCCGGCCGGACGGCGGAGCCGGGTCGAGCAGGAGGTGCGCGACCACCTCGCCCACATCGGCTGCGGCGACCGGCGAGGTCCGGGCGGAGCCGAACGGGAGGCGGATCGTGCCGTCGCGCAGGATCGAGGCGACAGCGATCCGGGCGAAGAGCGGGTTCTCCATGAACACCGTGGGCCGGACATGCACGACCGGTGCCCCTGACCAGTCGAGGACGTGTTCAGCCAGCCAGTGCAGTCGCTGCTGCCGGGATTCGGCATCGCTGGTGAGGTCCATCTGCGAGACCGTCATCTGCGACATGCTCACCAGCAGATCCAGACCGTCGCTCTCCTGGACGGCCGCCGCGACCGTCGTCGCGGCCTCCAGGTACGCGGGCGACACACTCATGCCGAAGTAGGCCCGGCGGCAGCCTGCCAGCGCCTTCACCACGTCGGGGCCACGGGTGAGGTCGCCGACCATCACCTCCACGCCGGTCATGGTCTTCAGGGCGGAGACCCGTTCGTCGTCGTGGTGGACCAGAGCCCGGACCGGCACGCCCTCCGCGCGCAACCGGTCGAGGACCGTTCGTCCGACTCCGCCGACGCCGCCACCGACGCCGGTGACAAGGACTGGTCGGTCGTGCACGGCGATCGCCTCCTGCCTTCCGGACCGGGGCCCCGGTCCACTCCGGACGCGCCCCACCCTACGGGCCGACCTGCGGCGCGGAGGTCGTCTCGCGGAGGTCGTCATCGGGCTGCCGAAGTCCTTCCTTCGAGCGACAGCGCGCCAAAGGCCCGGCCCGGCAGCCCGGGGCACGGGATCTTTACGGCGACAGGGCCCCGACGCAGGCGGCCCCGAGGGAGGGACACCGTCGTGATGAAGCTCAAGAACGCCGCCCGCGCCGTACTCACCGCGAGTGCCGCGCTCCTTCTGGTCACCGGAACGGCCTTCAGCGCCCACGCGGCCACAGGCACCTTCGTCTTCGACCGGATCGACGGCACCCACGGGGCGATCAGCAACCCGACGGACGGTGTGTGCTACGACTTCGACATGCCCGCCTTCGGCGCCGACAACCAAACCGACACGGACGCCGTGGTGTTCGACACCTACGGCTGCTCGGGCACCGCTCAAGTGCTGCCGAAGCGTACGGGCGAGACGTGGGGAGCGTACAGGGCGGAGAGCGTGCGATTCGGCTGACGGCCCACAGCCCGGTCACCGAATGGAAGTCGTCGCCGCACATCGGCAGGCCGCTCACGGACCGCTCCCGGGAGGCCGCGTCCTCGATCACGTCCCGCTGTTCCACCGGGGTCATCACCTTCGGTCCGACGCCTGCAGGTTGATGCGGTACTGCGATGATCGCCAGCACTCCGAAGCCCGGGTGGACGACCACACAGATGGACGCGAAGAGTGCTGCTCGCTGGTGGGGCTGTGCGAGCGGGGCGATGGCGTGGACGGCGTCGGAGAACGAGGCGCCGGAGCCCACACCGCCGATGATGCCCTCCCACCCACAGCGGGGAGAGCGCGCCCGCGGCCACGGCTGCCGCCGCGAGCTTGATGAACTCACGGCGTCCGGCCCGGGGGCCGAAGACCAGCACCGAGGGACCGCGATTCCGGTCGACCACCTGGCGGATCTGGGCGCCTACGGGCAGCCCTTCATCTGCGACCCGGTCCTGCGGGCCCGGTTCGCGGCTCACGGACCTCTCACCGAACCGAAGCAGGACCTCCGCCACGGCCCGGATGCCCCTGGCTACGCCGATTACGCGCCGCTGGAAGGGTGAGGCAGGACGGGGAAGTCGGCTCTGCCCGTCTCAGCATCGGCGTCCCGCGAGCCTCACGTCGACCGCGGTGAGCGCCAAGGCCAGCGGCCCAGGGGTGAGGAAGGCGAGCGGAGGTAGCGCCCAGGCGCTGGCGGCGGCTGTGGTCAGGGCGAGCAGGATCAGGCCGGAGCCGCCGGGGTCGGCCACCGTGTCGCGGGCGGCGGCGCGTAGGGCCGCCCGCCAGTCCGTGAGGGACTCGGGGCAGGCACAGGCGCGCAGGCCCACCAGCGTCGCGCCGGCCGTGATGGCGGTGGCGACCACGGCGAAGAGCGGGCCGCCGGGCAGACCGGTGCGAGTCAGGGCGAGGTCGGCGGCGCACAGCAGTAGCACGGCCAGGGTCAGGGCCCCTGCCGCCAGGTCGCCGAGGCAGAGCCGCCGCCGGAGCAGGCCCGCGTACCGACCGGCGGTGGCAGGCCGTCCCTCCCCCGCGCCGCGCAGCACCGCGCAGGCCGTGGACAGAGCGGCCGGTGCGGTCAGCAGGGGCAGGCAGGCCACGGCGGTGGCGAGGCCGACGCTGAGTGTGTCGGCGAACAGGGTCATACGGGGGCCGAACAGCTCGCCCGGTTCCCGGGTGCGGGTATGGGACATCGCGGTCACCCCTTGAGTCCGGAGCCGGCCATGCCCTCCACGAGGAAGCGCTGGAAGGCGAGGAAGAACAGCACGATCGGCAGCAGCGCGATCACCGACATCGCGAACATCGGGCCGAACGACGACTGGCTGGAGGCGTCCACGAAGGAGCGCAGCGCCAGGGTGAGGGTGAACTTGTCGGGGTCGAACAGATAGATGAGCTGGGTGAAGAAGTCGTTCCAGGTCCAGATGAACGTGAAGATCGCGGTGGTGATCAGGGCGGGCCGGGTCAGTGGCAGGACGATGGAGAAGAAGCTGCGGAAGGGGCCGCAGCCGTCGATGCGGGCGGCTTCCTCCAGTTCGCGGGGCAGGCCGCGCATGAACTGCACGATGAGGAAGACGAAGAACGCCTCGGTAGCGAGGAACTTCGGCAGGATCAGCGGCCAGTAGGTGTTCACCAGGCCGAGTTTGTTGAAGAGGATGTACTGCGGGATCAGAACCGCGTGATGCGGCAGCATGATCGTGGCGATCATGAAGGCGAACAGCGGCCGGCGCATCCGGAAGCGGAGCCTTGCGAAGGCATAGGCCGCGAGGGAGCAGCTCAGCACGTTGCCGAGGACGGCGCCGCCCGCGATCAGCAGCGAGTTGCCGAGCAGCCGCCAGACGGAGACGCCGTTCACGCCGTCCAGGGCGGTGGTGTAGTTCGACCATTCGAGGTGGCTGGGCAGCAGGTTGAGGCTCGCGATGACCTCGTCGGCGGGTTTGAGCGAGGTGGCGAGCAGCCAGGCCAGCGGGTACAGCATGACGAGCAGCGCGGCCAGACAGCCGGCGTGCAGGGCGATCCGGCCCCGGCTAACGCGCCGGCCCGGCACGGCGGTTGTGGTCATCGCTCCTCCTCGGAGGTGTAGAAGACCCAGCTCCGCGAGGTGCGGAAGAGGACGGCGGTGACGGCGCCGATGACGAGCAGCAGGACCCAGGCCATGGCGGAGGCGTAGCCCATGTGGGAGGCGACGAAGCCACGGTCGTAGAGGTAGAGGGTGTAGACGAGCGTGGAGTCGGCGGGGCCGCCCTTGCCCGCGCTGATGGCGAAGGCGGGCGTGAAGACCTGGAAGGCCTGGATGGTCTGCAGGACCAGGTTGAAGAACAGTACCGGGGACAGCATCGGTACGGTGACGGAGACGAACTGCCGCCATTTGCCCGCCCCGTCGACGGCGGCGGCCTCGTACAGTTCGGCGGGTATCTGCTGGAGCCCGGCAAGGAAGATGACCATGGGGGCGCCGAACTGCCACACCGTCAGCAGGGCGACGGCGAACAGGGCCCAGCCCGGCTTGTTGACCCAGCCGCCGGTGCCGAGCAGATGGTCCACGGTGCCGCCGTCGTTGAAGACCGCCCGCCACACCAACGCGACGGACATCGACGCGCCCAGCAGCGAGGGAGCGTAGAACGCGGAACGGTAGAAGCCCTTGCCGCGTTTCATGCCCTTCAGGGCGAGAGCGACCGCGAGTGCTAGCGCGAGCTGGAGAGGTACGGCGATGACGACATAGGTGAGCGTCGTCAGTACGGAGCGCCAGTAGCGCGGGTCCTCGGTGAACATCTGGACGTAGTTGCGCAGGCCCACCCAGTGCGGCGGGTTGAACAGGTCGTAGTCGGTGAACGACAGATACAGCGACACGGCCATCGGGAGCAGGGTGAGGACGGTCGCGCCGAGCACCCACGGGGAGAGGAACACCCAGGCGGCGCCCTGGCATTCGCGCCTCGGGCGGCGCCGTGCCGTGGCGGCGGAGCGGCGGGCGGTGGGCGCGGGGATGTCGGTGGTGGTCATGACCTCAGCTCCGCCTTCGCCTCGGTGATGTAGTTCTCGGCCGCCTTGCGAGGCGACATGCGCTCGTACGACACCTGGTCGTAGTCGCGCTGGAAGGTGGTCTGCAGGGCGTTGTCGCCGGAGGGCGGGGCCTGCGGCGGGTCCTTGAGGGTGCCCTCCAGGGAGGCCTGGTAGTCGGCGATGGTGTTGTCGAAGCCGGTCAGGCCGGCTCCGATCTCCTTGCGGATCGCCTCGTTGACGGGGATGCCGCGCGTCGCACCGAGGATCTTCGCCGCGTCGGGGTCGTTGACGAGGAAGTCGATCAGCTGGGCGGCCTGGGTGGGGTGACTCGTGTGGGCTCCGACGCCGAGGAACATGGACGGCTTGAAGTACTGGCCGGGGGTGCCGTTCGCGCCGGACGGCATGGGCGCGAGCGCCACCCCGCCCTTGACGAGGGCCTGGAAACCGCTGGCGGGGGCGTCCCAGTTGGCGTCGGAGGCGGCCTTGCCGCGGCCGAGCGGAGTGTTCTCGACGGATCCGTCGAGCTGGGTGGTCTGCTCGGCGGGCGACACGGCGCCCTCGCGGCGCAGCCGGTCGGTGAAGGTCCACCAGCGGGTGAGGTCGGCGGCGGTGAAGCCGAGCCCCCGGTCCTTGGTGTAGAGGGACTTGCCCCGGCCGCGCAGCCAGACCTCGAAGGCGTCCTCGCTCTGCCCGGGGTCGGTGCCGCCCGGCTTCCCGGTCTTCCGGGCCAGGGTGCGCATCGCCTCGGCCCACTGGTCCCAGGTCCAGCTGCGGCCGGGCAGCGGCGCCCCTGAGCGCCGCCAGGCCCGGACGTCGTATGCGACGGTCTCGGTGCCGCGGCCCTGCGGCACGGCGTACTGCGCGCCGCGCACCCGGCCGGTGGCCAGCAGTCCGGGGTCGATGCCGGCGGTGCGCAGCACCCGCTGCTGCCGCCCGAGGTCGAGCAGGACGCCACCGGAGGCGTACTGGTCGATCTGCCGGTAGTCGAGCTGCATCACATCGGGTGCGTCGCCGCCGGCGGCCTGGGTGGCGAGCTTCTGTTTGTAGGCGTCGTAGCCGGAGAACGACGTCTGCACCCTTACGTCCGGATGCCGCTGTTCGAACAGGGCGACGGCCTTCCCGGTGCGTGCGGCACGGTCGGGGTTGCCCCACCACGTGTAGCGCAGCACGATCTTGCCGCCCCCCGCCGACTCCCCGGATCCGCCGCAGCCGGCCAGCACCACGCACAGGGCGAGTGCGGCGGCCGTCGCGCAGAACCCCTTTGTCGTGTGTCCGGGCATGCCGAGGTCACCTCTTCCTGATCGCCGGTGCCGGGGTGGCTTCTAGACCGTCGGCTTGCCGTCGTACGGCAGCGTCGTCCCGGGCAGTGCGTACTCGTCCCGGCGGCCGCACATCCCGAAGCCTCCGAGGCGGCTCGGCTCGCTCTGGTACGCGGTCGTTTCGGCGAGGTAGGCGGGCTCGCCGGACTCCAGGGCGTCGAGTTGGGCGCCGGTGCGTTCGGCGGCGGCGAGGGCGCCGGCCCGCCACAGCTCGCGCCAGGCGGGCACCCGGGCGCGGACGAGGCGGGCGGCGGCCTGCTGGAAGGCGCGGTACGGACCGCTGTCCCCGGCCGTCAGGGCCTCGCGCAGGGTGAGATAGCCCTCGACGGCCAGGTCCCGGCGGCGCCGGGCGGCGGCCTCGGTGTCCGGGCCGGTGCCCGGCGGAAGGGCGGCGGCGGCTGCGTACCGCTCGGGGTCGGCGAGCACCTCGGGCGGGAAGGTGAACACGGCGTCCCCGGCCTCGGGCAGGCCGTTGTTCTGCATGAGCACCGTGATCCGGAGACCGCCGCCCTGCACCATGCGGTGCACGGTGCCGGGGGTGAACCAGGCTAGTGAGCCGGCTCGCAGCGGGATGTCCCGGTAGCCGTCGGGGCTCAGCGTCTGCACCGCCCCCTGCCCGCCGGTGACGACGTACGCCTCGGTGCACACCAGATGCAGATGGGGGCTCCCGCCGCAGACCCCGTCGGCGGCCGCCCAGTCGTAGGCGCTCAGATGGGACAGGCCCACGGCGCCGGGCAGCGGACGGGAGGGCGCGGGCTTGGCTTCGCTCACCACGGCAGACCCTCCAGGTGACGGCTGACCCGGTCGCGGTCCCAGGCGCCGTCGGCGATCACGACCCGGTAGCGGAAGCCGAAGCTCTCCCCCGGCGGCAGGGCGAACTCCTCGAAGAAGGCCCAGGAGAACGCGACGGTCGGGATCGGCGCGGAGCGCACGAACCAGTGCGAGGCATGGATGGCGGACGACTCGTCCAGATTCTCTGGGGCGTGCGCGAAGACGAGTGTGGAGCGGGCGTCGGTCTCGTCGTGTTCGGTGGTGAAGGCCAGCCACGGGCCCTGACGGCCCATCACCTTCTGGGCATCGACACCCGGTTCGGAGTCGGGCGTGAACACCGCGCCGCCGGTGAAGTCGCGCGGACCGCGCCACTGCAGCCCGGTGTAGCCGGCCATCTCACGGCCCGCGGTGGTGGGCGAGCCGAACAGCAGCGGCTCGTCATGGATGTTGGTGAGGTGGATGGACCAGTCCAGGGTCCAGGCCCCGGCCTCCTCGTCAACCGTGTGCACGGCGAGGCCGCGGACCTCGCGGGCCCATTCCCGGCCGCCGTTCTCGACCCAGGTCAACCCCTCGGTGAGGTCGAGGCGTTCGTCGGTGACGGCGAGGTCGGTGAAGCCGTCGTGGCGCATCGAGCCGACCCGGTCGGGCAGCCTTAGGTAACCCTCGCCGTGCACATAGCAGTTGCCGCCCCAGAAGTTCTGCCCGGACAGATGACTGGCCGTCATCTGCAGACCCTTGTGCCAGCGGTGGTCGTTCGGCCGGTATCCGGTCACCGTGCTCCCGGCGAGGGTGCGCACGGGGTGGGCGTAGGGCTTGCGGGCCTCGAAGGCGTCCGGGTCGGGGCGGTAGACGTAGCGGAGGATCTCGGTGCCGTTCGGCGCCTCGACCGCGAGATGCTCGCCGTGGACGTGGCTGACACGGATGCTCATGCGCGCTCCTTGGGAGCCCAGTCGGGGTGGCCGCCGTGCATGGCCGCGTAGTAGGGGTCACCGGGGGCGATCTCACCGGCCCGAACCGGCTGTCCGGTGAACGCCGCCTTGTACAGGGCGGCGGCGAACTCCAGGGTGGAGCGCGCGTCGGGCCCACTGCCCGGGGGGCGCTCGCCACGGTCGAACGCATCGAGAAGGGCGCCGAGTTGGGCGATGTGCGAGCTGGGTACGTCGGCGGCGAGGGCGCGCCAGACCGCTGCACGCTCGGGATCCACATGCGGTGCGGGGGTGTAGACCCAGTCGTCGTTGCCATGCCCGTACAGGTGGCTCAGTTCCAGCGTGGCGTCGGCACAGTCGACACGGATGCGGCTGACCTGGTCCGGGGACAGGACGCTGTTGACGACGGTGGCCAGCGCGCCGCCGCGAAAGCGGACCAGGGCGGTGGAGACGTCCTCGCTCTCGACGTCGTGGACCAGCCGGGCCGCCATGGCCCGCACCTCCTCCCACTCCCCCAGCAGATGCAGCAGCAGGTCGTACTGGTGGATGCCGTGCCCCATGGTCGGCCCGCCGCCCTCGGTCGCCCAGCGGCCGCGCCACGGTACGGAGTAGTAGCCGGCGTCCCGGTGCCAGGTGGTCTGGCAGTGGGCGACCAGCGGGGTGCCCAGTTCACCGCGCGCGATCAGGTCCCTGGCGTGTACGGCGCCGGAGCCGTAGCGGTGCTGGAAGACCACCGAGGCGTAGCCGCCGGAGGCCTCCTCGGCGGCGGCGATGTCGTCGTACCCGGCGAGCGACAGACACAGCGGCTTTTCGCACAGCACCCAGGCACCCGCCTTGAGCGCGGCCACGGTCTGCTCACGGTGCAGCGCGGGCGGGGTGCCGATGAGGACCAGGTCGGGGCGTACGGCGTCGAGCATGGCCTCGGTCGAGGTGAACCCGGCGATCCGCGCACCCGCTCGGCCCCGGAACTCGTCCAGTCGGCGCTCGTCCACATCGACGGCGGCGACGAGTTCGACGCGCTCGGCATGGACTCTGAGCGCGGGGAGATGACTGCCGGTGACGATGGCGCCGGTGCCGATGACGGCGACGCGACGGCGGGGCGGGGGCAGGGACATGCGGCGCTCCTGAGGGCTCGGCAGACGGGGTGCAAACGCAGCTGCACCCACACGCAGAAAGCGCTTGCTCCGTACGGGGCGACCCTAGGGGCGGAGGGATTGTCAGGACAACCCCTGTGCAGGGGGATTCGCTGGCGCGAGGGTGATGAGGAAGGGGCGGCGGCATGTGCGGACGGCGATCAGCGCCACGCCGGGGACGCCCATCGGCGCCGTGTCGCGGACGACGGGGACCGCCACTCGTCTTCTCAAGAACGGCGCCCGCGCGCCGTCCTCAGAAGATGTTCCGCTCCCGGTGCCGCTGGCGCAGTTTCAGGAACCGGGACCGCACCTCTTCGGCGGGCAGGCCCCCCTCCGCCTGGACCAGCAGGTCGGCCAGGGCGTCGCGCGACTCCATGAAGCCGCGCCATTTCTGCTGTGGTTTGAGCCAGGTGTCGATCGCCGTGGTGATCGCGACGATCAGGGACAGGGCCGGCACCCAGGACAGCAGCCAACTTCCCTTCGCCTGGCCCAGGTTCTGGTCGGCGGCCACGATGGCGCTGGTCGCGATCAGCACGATCCGCAGGCCGTAGTACGTCCCGCCGTACGCGTTCGTGCCCACCCTCCAGCGGCGCAACTCCCGGCGCAGCTCGCGTTGGAGCACGGGCGGCAGCCCCTGGAGCCCGTCGGAGGAGGAACGGGGCGGGTCCTGGGCCGTAGCGGTCATGGTGTGCCCTTCCAGCGCCGGCGGTCGGAGAACTCCAGCAGTTCCACGATGTGCACGACTCGCCCGTGGCCCACGGCGAGGAGCACGGTGTCGGAGTCGTGCCGGTCGCGCAGCATGCTCACGGTCGAGACCGGTTGAGGAAACCCGCGGACGGCTCCGAGCAGCGCCTCGGCCTGCGCGTCCCAGATCTCCACGGTGCGGTCGGCGGTGGGTACGGCGACCAGAATCCGCCCGTCGGCGGTGGCCACCGCAGCCACTCCACGGACCGGCCCGCGGCCGAACTCGGCCCGGATCGACCGGGACGTCAGGTCCCATACGCGTACGACGTCCGCGTCTGCGCTGACCAGCATCGAACCCTCGGGGCCGAGGACGGAGGCGAGGCTGTGCACGGGGCCCCGGTGGGCCTTGCTGCCGTCGCCGGGGCCACGCAACTGTCCGACAGGCCTGCCGGAGGGGTGTGCCCAGAGGGTGATCTTTCCGCCCTTGTCGCCGCTCGCCAGCCATGTCGTCCCGTCGGGCTGCGGGGCGAAGGCCACGGCGCCGATGGCGCGGCGGTGGCCGCGCAGCAGCCGGATGCGAGAGCCGAACCGGGCGCGCATCCGGTCACCTTCGCTGTCATGCAGTGCGATGGTGTGGGGGCGGCCGACCGCGATGAGTCCGTCGTCGCCGTCCTCGTCGAGGGCGGCCGCAGTCAGTGCGGCCACCGGTCCGCTGCCCTTGTGTCTCATCAGCGGGGAACCCTCCGTGCTCCAGAACTGGACGGATCCCTCCTCACTGCCCGAGACCAGGGTCGCGTGGCGCTCGCCGCCTGCAGACACCCAGGAGACCGCGGTGACGCTTTGTTCATGACCCGACTTGACGCTCCTGACCGCCGCGGTGGTGCCGCCCGCAGGCGGTTTGTCGACAGTTATGTACTCGGTTTCCACGTGGACGACGCACCGGGCGATCCTCCGTCCTGTCCTCCCGTCCCAGATCCAGACCGTGCCGTCCGCGGTACCGGTGGCCAGCAGCAGCCGGCCGTCGGGCAGCGCGACAAGGTCCGAGCTGGTAAGGGCGTCGGCGTGGGACTGGCCGCGCTGCGGGTGGTCGTCGGCGGTCGAGACAGCCGTGTTCCACAGCCGTACGGTTCCGTCCTGGCTCCCGCTGACGACGAAGGTCTCACCGCCGCGATTCCGCACCCCCGCCACAGCCCGGACATCGCCGGAGTGACCGGTCCAGCCACCGGCGGGGCCGCGTCCTCGTCTGAGCCGGACCCCTCCCTCCGGTCCGCCGGTCACAAAGGCCGCCGGATCACCCTTGACACCACCGAGGGACTCGGGGGTGAAACCGATGGCTCTGGGCGTGAACCCCTCGTCACCGGTTCCGTCCTCGTCGTCGGCCGGTGCCCCGGTTCGCAGATCCAGGCAGCGCACTCCGTCGACGAACGGCCCGCCGCGGCCCACCACGACGTCACGTCCGTCGAGCTCCGCAAGGGCCAAGCCGTAGCGGGCCCTCAGCTGGCCGGGCCACTTGCGCCACCACAGCTGCGGAACCCGGACATCTGCCGACGGCGCGATTTTCCAGGTTTTGACCGCGCCCGTGGTGTGGGCGGCCACGAGTACGTCGCCGATCCCCGACAGGGAGGTGAGGGCCAGCGCGCGCGTGCCGAGACCGCCGCCGGGCCAGGTCTGCCGCGGTTCGCCGCGGTCGGTGTCCCAGAGGCGGATACGGCCGTCGCGGGCGCTCGTCGCGAGCAGCGGTTCGCCGTCCGCGGTGGCGCCGAAGGCCATGGCCGTCACCTTCCGGCGGTGAAGGCAGGGTGCGACCGCCGGCAGACCTTCGTAGACGTCCCACAGATGGACCTCGCGGTCCGAGGCGGCGGCGAGCAGGAGCCGGCCTCTGGCGCGGGCGAGTTCCACCGCCGTCACGGGGGCTTGTCCGATGGGCAGCGTGTGCAGCAGTTTGCCCGTGGCCCCGTCCCACAGATGGACCGTACCCTGGTCGTCGCCGGCGGCCACGGTGAGCGTGCCGTCCGGATCGAGGTCGATCGCGACGGAGCCCACCGCACTGGTCGGGCCGCCGACGAGCACGCCGTGAAAGTTCGTTCTGCGGCCGTTGCCCCACCGGACCCGCCAGCCCAGTTGCGCTTCTGTCCGCAGCTGGGGCAGCGCGTCCGGTTCGTCGATGCCGGCTCGCAGCTGCAGCAGGGCCGCTCGGTCCTCGGGTGTCAGGTACCGCAGCTCGTCCCAGACCCGCAGATACAGCCGCGGCAGGGAACGGCGCTGTTGTTCGGGCGTGTTGAGGACGCCCATCATCCGGGTCGGGTCCGCGTACGGGAGGATGCCGGTGTCCTGGACGAGGTGATCGAGCCGGTCCGCGGCGAGGGCGTAGACAGGCAGATGCTTGAGTGCGTAGGGGGTGGCGTGGGCCCAGTCCCACTGCCGGTCGGTGCGGGGGACGGTGCCCAGGACGGTCTCGTACAGGAGGACGGGCGCGCGGTCCGCCGTGGCTACGGCCTGGCGTAGGTAGTCGGCGTAGGCCTGGTGGTAGAGGCGGTAGACGCTCTGGCCCTCCTCGCCGGCCTCGATCAGGTGGGCGCCGGCGTTGGCCATGACCCAGGCCACGTCGTCCTCGGTATAGGTCCGTGCTCCGCCGGTGAGCGCCGTTGCCGCGGTGGCCCAGATCGTACGCTTGGGCAGGCCGGGGCCCAGCGCCCAGGCCAGCGGGGCGAGCAGGTCGGTGACCTGCTGCCGCAGGGTGCCGTACCGTGAGAGGTCGGCCGCGAACACCTCGGCCACGTCACGGCTGCGGAAGATCTCGCGCGCCTCGGGGCCGTCCAGGTCCAGGATCTCGCTCCGGGCGGCCAGCGCCCGGGTGAACAGCCGGGCCATCAGGAACACCGACTCGCTCTCCCGCGCAACGCGCCGGGCCGCCCGCCGGGTGAGTTCGGTGTCGGCGAGCTCGTACCGGGAGCCCTTCAGGTCGGTGAGGCGCTTGTAGGCGTACGCCTCGATGTCCTCGGTGGCGGCGGTGTCCTGATCGAGATCGAGGCGATGCCGCGATTCCGGGGCGAGGATCCCCAGCAGGTCACGGGCGGCGGAATCCCTCGCCTCGGCGGCGCGGCCGCGCGTGCCGACGAGGACCTTGACCCCGCTCTGGTCGGCGAGCGGACGCAGCAGAAGCCCGGCGATGGCGCCCACCGCCTCCGGCCGCGCCTCGTCCAACGCGTCGACGAGCACGGTGTACCTGCGGTTGGTCCGGCCGACGGCGGAGACGAGTTGCTCCGCTCCGCGCCAGCCACCGCGAGGAGGTTCGAGTCCGAGGGCCTTCGCCAACGCCTCGACGCAGTCCAGCACGTCCTTGCCACGTGCGTGGATGCCCACGTCGATGGCGCCGATGTCGGGCAGCGTGCCGGGGTCCGCGCCGTCGACCACGTCCGGGGCGGCCGCATATACGTCCTTCCGGTACGACGCGTCGGACAGCACGGCGAGTCTCCCGAGCAACGCCGACTTGCCGCTGCCCGGCGGTCCGGTGACGACGAACATGCCCGAGTCCTCCGTGCGCAGCCACGTCACGATGGACCGCAGGGCGTGGGTGCGCCCCTGGAAGAAGTAGCCCTCGTCGCCGACTGCGTCGATGCCCTGGAACTTGAGCATGAAGTGTTCGCGGACGTCGGCGGGCAGCAGGGCCGGCCGGGCGCGGCGGCTTTCGAGATCGGTGTCCGGGAGTTCCGGGTCGTAGCGCGGGTTGGGGAAGAAGGGGGTGGAGAAGACATCGGTCCACCGCTTTGCGAGGCGCTGACGCGAACCGAGCTGGGCATTCAGCGCCGTGATCATTTCATCGATCGTGATCGACCGGTCACGTGGCCCCCACCCCCGCATCGTCACCTCGTCGTCCGGGTCCTGCAGGAGTGCCCGCATGGCCTCGCTCAGAGCCAGCTCTTCGGCACGCTCGCCGGAAGCCACCGAGCACAGGACCACCAGCTTGGGCGGCCTGGCCATCCGCTGATCGTCCAGCACCTTGCTGAACGCCTCGCACGCCTCTCCGGCGCCGCTTCCCGAACTGCACGCATCCATGACGAGGACGATTTCGCGAGCGCCGCACCGCGCCAGCAGTGATCCCAGATAGGCGGGCTGAATCGCGTCGCCCATGCTGATCAGCCCGTCGTCGCCCTTGGCAGAGTCGGAGCACAGCAGGAAGAACCCGCTGTGCTCCAGCCGACGGCCGTGCCCGGCCCAGTAGACAAGCAGCCGTTCGGTGCCGGAGGGGAGGCTCAAGTCGGCGATGAGGTCCTGGATTTGGCGGCAGCGCAGGTCCTGCGGTCGCCTTCTGCTGCCGGGGTGGCGGCGAAAGCCCCCGGCGACCAACAGGTCGACCACGGCGTCCACGTGGCTGCGCAGATGTTCCAGCTTTCCCATGGACGGGGACTCGTACTCGTCCACGACGATGTCCAGGACGGTTCCCCATTCGTCCCCCGCTGTGTTGTGCACGCCTCTATCTTGGTCGTCTCGGGCCTGCGTCGTCAGGTCATCCCGTGGATTCGACGGTCGTTCCGTCACGGCAGCTGAGGCGGTGTCGTGTTCGCACAGCGTCAGGAGGGGACTCTCCTTCAGGAGCGGGATCTCGTCGTGGTGGTGCCGGGCATTCTCGGCAGTGTGTTGCGCGCGCCGAACGGCCGGGAGGCGTGGAACGCCTCGTTCGCCATGGCGGCGCATGTCCTGGGCGACTTCTGCGAGGCCCTGGAGGCCCTCAGGCTCCCGCCCGGTCTCGGCGACGGACCACCGCCCGCGCGATACGCCCTGCAGCCCGAGTCGTTGATGCCGGGCTCACAGGTCTGGCCGGGCTTCTGGGCGGGCGCCGGATACCCGGCCCTGCTGAAGTCCCTGCGCCAGCACCTCAAGAATCCCGCACAACAGCTGATGATTTTCACGTACGACTGGAGGCTGTCGAACCAGTACAACGCGCGCCTGCTCATGGACCGGGCGAAACGGCGACTGCATCAGTGGCGCCGCGAAGGCGGTGAGCCCGACGCGCAGCTGCAACTCGTCTGCCATTCCATGGGCGGCCTGATCGGCCGGTACTTCCTGCACGTCCTCGGCGGTACGGAAATGACCAGGCGGGCGTACACCATCGGCACGCCGTACGTGGGTTCCGTGAAAGCGGTGCGCGTCCTGACAGGCCATCTGTTGCCGCCGTGGGCGGGCCGGTTCGGTGAGCGACTGCGCTCCGTCGCGGAGACCTTCCCCTCGATCGCGGAACTCCTCCCGGCCTACCGCTGCGTGACGAAGCCGAGGGGCATGGGCAGCCCAGGCACCGGCGGCGGTGCGGGGGACGACGGCCCCGCCGATGCCATCCGTCTGCTGGACTGCCACGTCCCCGGCCTCAGCCGTCAGGCCGTGGAACGCTCAGCCGATTTCCACACCACGATCAGAAAGAGGGAAGCCGAATCGGGGGACAGGCTGGTGCATGTGTTCACGGGAGGCGGGCAGCCGACTGAACAGAGCGTGGTGATCGACCCATCAGGGCTGCGTTTCACCTGTCAGCAGCGTGGCTTCGACCACGGCGGAGACGGAACGGTGCCACGCTTCAGCAGCGTCCCTCCGCACTGGGAGGACGATTCCCCCGCCCTGTTCTATCCGTCGACACACGTCGGCCTGACCAGCCACAGGGAGTTGTTGCGCAGCCTCACACGAAAGATCGCCGCAGCTCCCTCCAGCGCGACACTGACGCCGGCCCGCTCACTGTCGCTGCACGTGGATCCCGTGGTGCTGGCCGGACAGACCGTGCCCCTCCAGGTCCACACGGACTGCCCCGACCTCACCCTCGACGCCCGCCTGCAGCACGTCGGCGGAACGCCCTACGGCCGCCCCCTCCCCCTCCGCCCCGACGGCACGGGAAACTACACGGCCGACCTCACCCTGCCACCCGGCATCTGGCACATCACCGTCGAGACGACGAAGGAGTCCCCCGCGAGCCAGGTGGACGACCTCATCGTGGTGGCGCCGTACTGATCCTGGCCCATACGCGAGTAGCGCGCGGGTGGTCAGTTGTGGTGGGGAAGCCAGACGGGGGCACTGCTGCCGCGTGGAAGCAGGATGTCGCGGAAACGGCCGGGAGTTCCGGACATGATGACCTGGTCGGTGACGCCCTGGTAGTGGCCGCAGGAGGTCTCGGCGGTGAAGGTGTCCGGGCCAAGGGGGATCGGCTCTGGTCGGCCTCTGCAGGGAGGCCCGTACGGATGGCTGGCCCCCGGACGAGGTCAGGGGGCCTGCGCACTCTGCTCGCCCGCTACAACGAGGCCTGCTCCGTCGGCACCGAGGACGAGTGACTGGAGGACGAGCGGACCACACTGAGGCCCGCCGGCCCAAGTTGGGCCGGCGGGCCGTAGCTCACATTTGTCCGTGCGGTCACTCGGTCCGGGTGGTCACCGGAGCGTACGAGTGAACTGGTACGCGCTCTGCGAGGTGCCGCTGCAGGAGTCGGAGAGCTGACCGTTGGTCGCGCAGGCTTTGTCGAGTCGAGGCAAGCGGCTTACCAGAACCGCCAGTTCATGCACCGGACAGCCGCCTGGCTCGCCGAGCAGGGGATCGACCGGTTCCTGGACATAGGCACGGGAATTCCGACCGAGCCCAACCTTCACCAGATCGTGCAGGACATCCTGCCGACCGCGAAGATCGTGTACACCGACAACGACCCGATCGTCCTGCGGCATGCCGAGGCGCTGCTGGTCAGCGTTCCCGAGGGCGCGACCGACTACATCCAGGCCGATGTACGACAGCCCGAAGTCATCGTGCAACACGCCCAAAGAATCCCGGACTTCTCACTCCCATCGCGCGGTCGCTGATAGCTCTGACGCATTTCAGCCCCGATGAGCAGGATGCCCACGGGATCGTCCGCGATCTGGTCGCCACGCTGCCGTCCGGCAGTTGTCTGGCGCTGTCGCACGCCGCGTCCGATCTGTATCCGGAATTCGCCGCCCAGGTCACTGTCGAGTACGCCAAGGGCGGCATCCAGCTCGGTTTCCGAAGCCGGGCGGAGGTGGCGCAGTTCTTCGACGGCCTGGAACTCGTCCCGCCCGGCCTGGTGACGGCGACGGAGTGGCACACCTCCTCCCTGCCTCCGTACCAGAAGGCAGTGGCAGCTACGCGGGAGTGGCCCGTATCTCCTGACGCACGCCTGCACCCGGACGACGCGTCATGGGTGTCTCCGGCTGCCTGGCATCTGCCGTTCACCGGGGTGCTGGAGCTGCCTCTCCGAAGCGACGAGGCTTTTCCGACCCTGCCTTGTCGCTGGTCCACGGCGCCCTCGTGATGGGACGAGCCGGCGTCTGCGATGCCCCCGAAGACAGTGCCGGGTCATGCCGTGCGCCCCGGACGGCCCGCGGCGTTATGCGACGGCGGGCTGGACGGTCAGTGTGCCCGTGGCCGTGTCGATTCTGGCCTCGGTACCGAGCGGGACAGTTGGAGGATGCGCACCGTGTCCAACGGGAAGCCCGCCGAGGACTGGAACGTCCAAGCGGGCGAGTCGGTCGCGCAGGACATCAACGAGGCCCCATCCTCCCGTCGCAGGGTGAGCCGCCGACTGGTCGAAGCCGAGGAACTGGCCGAGTGCGACGCCACGCAGTCCATCCAGGCTTCCGCTGCGGGACAGTTGGGTGAGCGCGCGGTCGATCTCGCCCAGCCCGGTGCCCTTCTGGTGCTCCAGAAACAGAATCGCGCCTTTCAGGCTCGGCAGGCCGGCTCCGATTTCGGTGCGGACCGCGTCGAGGTTGCCACCGACCAGGATGCCGGTCGCCACACCGCCGATGGTGACCGCAGCGCTCGCCTCAGCGGGGTCTCGGAGGACAGTGACGGGATCGGTGGTCATCAGCGCCCGGCGCAGAGCATCCGCCGACGCGGGCCCCGACCACTCCGCGCTCCAGTTGGCAAACGGGCCGTGCAGGCCGGCCAGACGGCACCGCGCCCACACCGCCAGGTGGATATGGGTGATGTCGCTGAACCCGACCACGGGTTTCGGGTCGCGCCGCAGGGCGTCGGTGTCCAGCGAGTCCACGATGCGGTATGCGCCTTTGCCGCCCCGGGCGGCGATGACGGCACGGACTCCCGGATCCCGGAACGCGGAGTTCAGGTCGAACGCGCGATCCTCGTCCCGGCCGGCCATGTACCCCCACTGGTCGAAGACGTGCCTGCCCAGCTCGACTCGAAGCCCCCACGATGACAGCAGCTCGACACCACGCGCGACTCCCTCACGGCTAGGTGGGCTGGCAGGAGACACGAGCCGCACCCGGTCCCCGGGCCTCAACCGCGGCGAACGCACACTCTGGAGACTGTCGGGGGTGTCCACCCGAGGATCCTCGCACCACCCAGCCGAGGCCGGCGAGACCGGCCCGGCTCCTTCTGCTCGTGTGCGCCCTGGAGCTCTCCGTGCCGACCCGCAAGCCACACAACACGCTTTACGGCTCTGACCGACGTACTCTCTGTGCCCTGCAGGGCCGTCAGCACCAGTGTGCTCCTGACGGCCTTCAGAAGCCCTCCCAGGGCGGAGGACAAACTTCTCTGGCCGAATTCACAGAGCCTCGTAGAAGGCGCTGCTGACACCGTCGGTGGCCGTGCGCCAGCATGAGGGCCATGCCCGAGACGCCGAGTACCCCGCGCCGGATCGCCGACGACTACGTCGCGCAGGTCGCCGCCCTCGACCCCATGTTCTCGACCCGGCTTGGCCTCCACCCCGGGGATGACCGGCAACCGGATCTTTCTCCGGAGGGCTTCGAGGCGTTCGCCGAGTTGGCCCGGCGCACGCTGTCCGCACTCGACGTCATCGAGCGCGACGCGGAGAAGAACGGCGCGGAGTTCGAGGGCGCCGAGCGTAACTGTGCCCGGCTGCTGCGGGAGAGGCTGTCCGCACATCTCGCCCTGCACGAGGCGGGGGACCACTTCCGCGAGCTGCGCAACGTCAGTTCGCCCCTGCACCAGGTACGCGGCATCTTCACCCTGATGCCCACCGACTCCGACGAGAACTGGGCGACCGTCGCGGGGCGGCTGCGCAATGTGCCCGGCGCGCTGGACGGCTACCGGGCGACCTTGAGCGAGGGCCTCGCCCGCGGGCTGCTGTGTGCGCCCCGGCAGGCCCGGGCCGTCATCGGCCAGCTGACCGCCTGGACCGGGCAGGACGGTGGCGCCGCGAGCTGGTTCACCACGTTCGTGGCCGACGGCCCCGATCGGCTCAGGCCCGAGCTGTTCGCCGCCGCGGACCGGGCGACGACGGCGGTGGCGGACTTCGCCGACTGGCTGGGCGGCACCTACCTGCCCGCCGTGCAGGGCGCCCCGGACGCCGTCGGCCGGGAGCGGTATCTGCGCTCGGCCCGCTGGGCCAACGGCACGAGCTCGGACCCGGCCGACGCCTACTCCTGGGCCTGGGAGGAGTTCCACCGCACGGCCGCCGAGATGCAGGCCGAGGCCGGCCGGATCCTCCCGGGGGCAAGTGTCCGGGAGACCATGGACCACCTGAACCAGCACGGACACGCCATCACGGGTGAGGAGAACATCCGAGCCTGGCTCCAGGAGATCATCGACGAGGCGATCGACGCCCTCGACGGCACACACTTCGACATCTCCGGCCCGCTGCGCCGGGTCGAGACGAGGATCGCGCCCCCGGGCAGCTCGGGCGCCCCCTACTACAACGGCCCCAGCCTCGACTTCAGTCGCCCCGGGCGCACGTACCTGCCCACGCTGGGCCAACAGACCTTTCCCACCTGGGAGATCGTCAGCACCTGGTACCACGAGGGTGTCCCGGGCCACCACCTGCAGACCGCTCGATGGACCGCCGCCGCAGGCCACCTCAGCCATTACCAGATCACCCTCGGCGCGGTCAGCGCCAACAAGGAAGGCTGGGCCCTGTACGCCGAGCGTCTGATGGACGAACTGGGCTTCCTCACCGACCCCGCTCGCCGCCTGGGCTATCTGGACAAACAGATGCTCCGGATCATCCGCGTGATCGTCGACATCGGCATGCACCTGGAACTCGCCATTCCCGCCGACTCGGGCTTCCACCCGGGCGACCGCTGGACCCCGCATCTCGCCACCGCGTTCATGGCCGCCCATCACGGCAGCGACACAGCCCGCCGTACCAGCGAGATCGACCGCTACCTCGGCTGGCCCGGCCAGGCGATCGGCTACAAGCTCGGCGAGCGCGCCTGGCTGCAGGGCCGCGAGGCCTCCCGCCGCCGCCTCGGCACCGACTTCGACCTCCGCAGCTGGCACATGAACGCACTCAGCCAGGGCTCACTCGGCCTCGCCGACCTGGCCGACAACCTGGCCTCACTGTGAACGGCGGTTCCGGACCGGGGTCATGAAATTGTTCATTGCTCCCAACCGATGGCCTGCGGCGTCCGGTTGGGCTCTGGAGTGGCACGACGAGTCCAGTCGGTCCCGGCTCTGTTCGGCGGGGTCGGCTGAACTCGTCGTGCGGGGCGGTGCGGGTCAGCGGACCGTCACGTTGAAGACCGGTGAGGCCGTCGTGCCGCTGACGATGCGCAGGTCGTTCTTGCCCTTCAGGCCGAGCTTGACGCCGAGCGAGTAGGAGCCGTTGCGCAGGACCGGCGCGGACGCGGGCAGGCTGACCCACTTGCCGTGCTGCTTCTGCTGCAGAGTCACCTTCGTGCCCGCCTTGATGCCGGTGGTCTTGCCCGTCACCCGGAACAGCTGCCAGGCGCGGACCGAGGACGCCGACGGGGTGGCGGTGATGCCGGCCTTGACGGCCTTCGCGGCCTGGGCCTTGTGTGCAACGGCGACGGGAGACGCGGCCTGCGCGGCGGGGGCGGCGGCCATGGCGGTGCCCGCGAGGGCGATGGAGGCCGCGCCGAGGGCGCCGACGACGGCTATGCGCAGGGAACGGCGCTTCGAGACCATCACAGATATGTCCTTTTCTATGGGTAGGTCGGGTTTTTGCGCTGATAGCGCACTACATGTTGATTGGCGTAGTCATTAGAAGTGACGTCACAGGGACCCCAGGCGTTCATCGGCGCTATGTCGCTGTCTTGTAACAGCACTTGCGTGCTGGCCGCCGACTGTCGGCAGGGGTCAGGCCGCCGGGGCCTGTTCGCGGGGGCAGGGTGGGTATTCCAGGCCGAGTTCGCTGTCGACGGCCCGGCGGGTGCGGGTCGCGGCATCGGCGACCTTCCCCCAGGAGCCTTACCTGGCGTGGAACTGGCCGGCCGTCGGACCGGGCGGGTTGCCGTACTTCGCCAAGTTGCGCGGGGCTGCGGCCCTCCACGCGCATCTCTCAGCGCACGCGGTCCATCGCGCCGATCAGGGCGTGGTAGCGCATGCGGATCTCGCGCGCCTCTGCCCGTTCTTCGGGCTGTCACGGCGGATCTGGCATACCACGGGTTCGGGACTCGTGCACGGTCCCGTGCTGGGTGGCGCCGTGGACAGCGGGGCTACGACGACGGTGCGCTGCGGGAAGCGGGCGCTGAAGGTCGACGAAGACACGGGGCCGGTCTTCGGGTGGGTCCGGCCCGCCTTCTGGTGGCGCGCGCGAAGATCACGCCGGAGAGTGGAGGATCGTACCGGAGGGTGACCGGGGTTCTGACGGCCCCTGGAGCAACCCCCGTCGTCGAGGTCAGGTGCCGGGGTCGTCCGGGTCGGACGGGTCCTGCTCCGTCCGGCGCGCGGAGGACGGGGGAAACAGGAGATCCTCATAGAGGTCCATGGCGAACAGTACGAGCAGCAGCATCACCGGCACGAGCAGGGCTAGCACAACCATGATGCCTCCCGGCACGACAGTGACCACGGGAACGGCAACGGCAATCGGTTCGCTTCCAGCTTGCGCCGAATGGGGGTACTCGGCACGCCGGGACGGCAGGGATGTAGGCCGGTCGAGTGACTCTGTCCGTGAGGTACGGGCTGAGAGGTTTATCCGTCCCTGGGACTAGGTCCGGTGCCCCATGTGCGCTGCGATCATGCTGGCTAGGGTCGGCGCTCATGGAGAACACCGGGATCGTGCGTCGGCAGGTTGTGGAACGTAGGCGCGACACGCTGGAGCGGCTTGCTGCCGAGAGGGATGTATGGGTGTCGACGGCTCACCCCGATCATGGGCCGCATCAGGTGCCCCTGTGGTTCTTGTGGGACGGGCGAGCGGTGTGGATGTGCACCGGCGCCACCTCGGTGACCGCGCGGAACGTCCGTAAGGAGCCGCGCGTGCATCTGGGGCTTCCGGACACCTTCGATGTGGTGCTTCTCCAGGGTGAGGCGGAGTGTTTCCCGGACACGGAGGTGCCCGGGGAAGCGGCGGAAGCCTTCACGGGCAAGTTCGGGTGGGACCCGCGTACGGAAGAGGGGCCTTTCCTGTACATCCGTGTGGTGCCGAAGACCGTGCGCGCGTGGCGCGGCGAGCCGGAACTGCGCGGCAGGCTTATCATGCGCGACGGCACCTGGCTGGAATAGCGGGCTTGGCCCGCGCGTGCTAAGGCCTGTCCGGCGGATCAGGTCGCAGGACGTCGACGGCGCCTCATCAGCGCAGGTGAGCGGGGGCTGGTGCGTCCAACGGCAAGGCGGAGGAGGGCGTCGACGCGGCGCGCCGGTAACCGACGACAACGCCACATATCTGCGTGCCCCCCGGCGCCTGCGACAGGATCCGCCGTCAGGGCCTAGGCGCCGACAGCCTTCCGGACCTTGCGTACGAGCTTGACGATGCCCCAGACGGCCAGGCAGGCCGGGCAGGCAGGCCGGGCCGGGCCGGGCCGGGCCGGGCCGGGCCGGGCAGGAACAGGATCGCCTGCCACCAGGGCATCCTCATCGTTCCGGAGGACGAGTCTCCGTAGTTGTGATGGAAGGACGAGCCGCCGCTGGTAGGGGCGCGGGCCCCGGCCGTGCCGAGCCAGATCCAGGCCAATCCTGCCTCCGTCGCGGACACCGGCGTGATCCCGGAGTTCGTGGTGGTCTACGACCGCGACGGGGGCCAGATGATTCTTCCGCACCTCAACAGCAAGACGGTATTCGCGCTGCACAAGGACGTGGCGGAACTGCGGGCGCTGTGGGAACGGCTGCGCGGCGAGGACTGGACGGCGCTGCCGAAGGTCGCGGCGATGATCGCCAGAACGCGGCGCCATATGAACCGGCAACGCGGGTTCGTGGCCGGGGTGGCGGCCTGGGCCCGTGTCATGGTGACCGGCCTCGTGCTGATCCTCGCCCTGCTGCTCACCGGGGCGCTCGACGGCACCGGCGAAAACACGCTCACCGTGGCGGCCGTGGGCTTCGCGGTCGCGGGTGTGGCGGTGGGCGTCGTACTCGGCCGCCGACTGGCGGGCCAGGGCAAGCCGGCCGCCACGCCGCAGCCACGGCGGAAGGGCTTGCACGAATGAACATCAACGCGAAGGTACGACCGGTCTCTGCCCCGCCGGCAGGCTACTTCTTCGGGAAGAAGTCCAGTACGGCCTGCCCGTCGCGGACTTCCGTCACCCGGAAGCTCAGCCCGTTCAGGCTGCCGGTGCCACCCTCGCTCACCGACGTGGACAGGAACATACCGTCGCCCGAAGCCTGTACGACGACCGAGCTCGCGGTGATGCTCGCGACCTCCAGCGAACCCACCCCGAACCTGCCCTCGACCGGAATGCGCGTCGGTTCCTTCGTGACGAGGATCTGGCAGCGGCCGTCGTAACAGGCACCGACGTCGGTGCCGTCCGCGGCCTGCCCGGCGCCGGATGCCGCGGCGGGCGGGGAAGGTGAGGCGGACCGGGAGCCGGAAGGCGAGACGGACGGCATCGGCGAGGAGGCTGGGGAAACAGCGGACGAGGACGGTGACTTGGCCCCGTTCACGGAGTCGCCGTCCCCTCCTCCGCCGCCCCCTCCACAGGCCGCGAGAGCCACCGCCAAGCCCGATCCCAGTACGGCCACCACACTCCGGTACGCGCCGTTCCTCATCGCTCTGCCTGCCCCTCACCACATGTCTGGCGCCCGCACGCACCACGCGGACCTGTCACGGTCTTTGCGTTCCACGGCCCTTCTACGGACACACCGTGGGACGGGTCCCGAACACACAGGCGCATCATGGCGAGCCGTGCACCCAGGGGCCGCGGAGCCCGCCGAGTGGTGGGTGTCGCCCGGCACTCGGCAGCGAGTCCTGACCTAGCCTGACGGCGCGGTCAAGGCCCATGGCGACGAAACAGGCAGGTGAGCGATGGAATACGGGGCCGTTTTCGATGTGCCGGTACCCATGAAGGACGGCACGGAGTTGTCGACCAGCATCTGGCGGCCGGAGACGGACGAGCCAGTGCCCGCACTGCTCGTACGCACGCCCTACGACAAGGAGACGGGAGGCCTGGGGCCCAGCTCGCCGGCTCTGTCCGCGCTGCTGCGCGGCGGCTACGCGGTCGCCCTCCAGGACTGCCGCGGCACCTTCGCCTCGGCCGGCGTCTTCGTACCGCATGTGCACGACGCGGCGGACGGCGCGGACACGGTGGCCTGGCTGGCCGCGCAGGAGTGGTGCGACGGCAGCGTCGGCATGCTGGGGGCCTCCTACGTCGGCATGGTGCAGTGGCTGGCCGCCGCGTCCGGGGCACCCGAGCTGAAGGCCATCGCGCCCGCGGTGACGTCGGCTGACCTGTACCGGGCGCCCTGGCACTCCCCCGGCGGCGCGTTGTCACTGGACGGCGCGCTCGGCTGGGCCACCATGATGTCCCTCAACGAGGCGCGCCGGGCCCTCGCGCAGGGGCGCGACGTCGCCGAGGACATCGCCGCCCTGGCGGCCCGCCTGGCCGACCGCTCGATCCACAACGAGGCAACCCCGGTCATCGACCAGCCGCTGCTCTCGGCTCACCTGCCGTGGACGGTCGACGTCGGGATCGGTCATCCAGACCGCGACGAGACCTGGCGGGAGATCTCGGCCCTCGACCAGGTCTCCTCGATCACCACGCCCGCACTGCACATCGGCGGCTGGTACGACCTGTTCATCGGCCAGACGCTGCGTTCCTACGGCGAAATGAAGACACGGGCCGGCACGACGGAGGCGCGTGAGGGGCAGCGTCTGGTCATCGGGCCGTGGAGCCACAACCTCAGCGGGTTCCTCGGCTATTTCCCCGACCGGGATTTCGGAATTACGGCCGGTATGGACGCGGCGGCGCTGGCCGAACCGCACATCGCCTTCTTCGACCGCTGGCTGAAGGGACGTCAGGAAGGGCTGGACGGCCGTCTGCCGGTCCGGTTGTTCGTGATGGGGATCGACCGGTGGCGGGACGAGCCGGATTGGCCGCTGCCCGGCACCGATTACACGGCCTACTACCTGGAGGGCGACGGCCCGGCGAACAGCGCGGCGGGCGCGGGGCGGCTGACGACGACCCAGCCGGCCGACGCCTTCGTCGACACCTACCTGTACGACCCGCGTCGGCCCGTGCCCTCGTTCGGCGGCACGATGATGAACACGGGCGGGTACGACGGTCCGGCCGATCAGCGTCCGGTGCACGACCGTGACGACGTGCTGGTCTTCACCACGGACGTGCTGGACGAGCCGGTGGAGGTGACCGGGCCCGTCTCCGCGCGGCTGTTCGTCAGCTCGTCGGCGGTGGACACGGACTTCACCGCGAAGCTGGTGGACGTCCACCCGGACGGCCGGGCGATCATCTTGTGCGACGGCATCCAGCGGATGCGCTACCGCGATTCACTCGCCGACCCGGAGCCGGTGATCCCGGGTGAGGTGTACGAGATCGGGATCGATCTGATCGCGACCTCCACCGTCTTCCTGCCCGGGCACCGGATCATGGTCGAGGTCTCCAGCAGCAACTTCCCCCGCTACGACCGGAACTCCAACACCGGCGGGGTCATCGCCCGGGAGCACCTCTCCGACATGGTGGCCGCGGTCAACCGGATCCACCGCGGCGCCGAGTACCCCAGCCGCGTCGTCCTTCCGGTCATCCACCGCCAGCCGGCACGGCCGGGCGCAGCAGCCGCCGTGCAGTTTGGGCCAGGTGCACCCGTAACCGACCCTGGGAGTCGCCGTACCGGGAAGCCCAGGTCGCGCTGAATCACGGTGAGGCGGTCCTTGAGTGTCGAGTGGTGGGTACAGGGCCGCCGCCGCGAGTTGGAGGCCGACGTGCGAGGTGTGCCCGACCAAGGTACGCAGTACCCGCGGGACGGATCGGGCCGCCTTCTCCAAGGCGCGGAGGTCGGCCTGTGGCGCGGCGGGGTCGAGGGCTTCGGCGAGCCGGGCCGGCGTGCCCAGTTCGTCGTATCGGACGACGCTCGGAGCCGGGTCCCCACCGGTGTACTCGGCGACGCAGCGGCAGTGCGGTGCGGGCCTGGGACCAGGACCGGAGCAGTTCCAGCACGAGTACGGCGGCCCCCATCCCGGGCCGGCCCGGGCCTTCCCGGCACCGCGCCCCCCGGCCTTGCCGGCGACCACGATCCCCCCTGCGCCCTCGGCCGGCACCACCGCTCTCAGGGCGGCCGTCTCAGGCAGGTGCAGCAGCCGGGCGGCGTGCAGCCGGTCGCTCTTGCCGGCGCCGCTGTCCAGGAGCACCTCGACCGCGGCGGGGTCGTCCGCGAAGAGGCGCAGTCCCGCTGCCGGGCGCGCTGCGGGTCCGGTGCGGTGCCTCGCGTGTGGCGAACGCGGCCCGGTTCAGGACCAGCGCCTCCACCGGGGAGTGCGGGCCGGTCTGCTCCAGCCGGAACGCGGTCCGGCCGCCCGGTACGGGTGGCGCGGCAAGTCACTGCGGATCGGAGGGACCGGCATGCCGCTCGGCCCGGCCGTCGTGGTCCGCGCGCAGGGCGACGGCGACCGCGCGTCGACCAGACGCGCCGGTGAGCCGGTCAGCGCCGCCACGGCGGTGATGGTCGCCCCCAGGCTCGCACACCCCTCGATCAGCTCGTCGAACCGCCCGATGACCCTGGTGGCGGCGCCCGCCTCCGGGTCGAGGACGTCCAGCCTGGCGGCCACTTGATGCATGAATCCATCGTGCCGAGCCGTGGCACGCGTCGCCAAGTGCGCGCAGTTCCCCACCAGTTCTCCCGCGAAGGGAAAAACTCGTGTGCCGGCATGCCGTGCCGCCGTGTCCGACGAACCACCGACGGCCGAGTACCGGCTTCGGGCAGGTCAGGCGGGCAACGTGGGGTGTTTCGTGGCGCCCGCAGCTGCCGCTGACGTTGGTGGGCGACGGTGACGGCATTCCTGACGGAGCACTGAGAGTCAGAGGCCCCCAGGACAATGCGCGTTGCCCGAACGGGCAGCGGAAGCGCTTTCCCGTGACCGAAGTCACGATTGACCGTGCCCGGTTCCTTTCCTTAACCATCCGGTAAATCAACGGACTGTATAAGGACGTCCCACCGGACCATGCGAAGCGTAGGCAAGAGGCAGCAGAAGACGGCAGTTGACAACGTTGGCCTAGACAGATAGCGTCTCTTTCTGCTAAGAGCACCCAATCTTGATTTGGCACTCGACCAGCAAATCCGCGGGCGACCGAAACAAAGCCAGCCAGAATATGACCGAAACCATTCGGTCCATGGATTTCCAACCGTCCGCGGTTGTAGCGGCGGTGAGCATCGGCACGGCAATGCGGACAGGCATTGCGACCGTCCGCAGGTACGCGACAAAACAGGGGACCACAGGATGCGACGCGTCTATCACGGTGCGGTTGGGAACGCCGGCAGACAGACGGACGTCGTTCGTGGCGCCGGCGTGGCGGTGTGGTGACACACCCTGCCCCGGGGCACGCCCTGACGGCGGGCCTGACCAGCCGGTTCCGCTTCCGTTTCACATCCTGTCAGATGCCATTCGCCAGGCCTCGGAAAAGTCCGGCGAGCCGCCTTTGCGGCAGTGCCGCCGCCCTCACAAACTCTCCCACGGACCGTCGCGCGCCGCCGTCTCGTGACGTGGGAAACGGGGCATGACGTCGCTCGGAAAAACAATCTAGGGGGACTCACGATGCAACTTTTCGGTCGTTCGAGGGAACTACAGGTCCTGGGCGAGGCGTTCACCGACAGCGCGGGGGGACACGGCCGGCTCGTGATCGTCACAGGCGGCCCCGGATCGGGCAAGACCCACCTGGTGCATGAATTCCTCACCACGCTGAGCAGCACCGATGCGCGCATACTGACCGGTACGACATGCGCGACGGAGCAGGATCGTCCGATGAGCCTCGTCGGGCAATTACTGCGCAACGCCGAGGTGGAGTGCGGAGCACCCCAGCACGCCCCGCCCGTAATGAACTCCCCGGTGGAAACCCACCGTTCCTGGCCGTCCGGGCACCGTCTCGGGCACGCGCCCGACGGAGAACGGGCGGCCGATGCCCTCCTGCGCCTGGCCGACGAGCGCCCTCTGGTCATCGCCGTGGACGACGCCCACGCCATGGACCGGGCCTCCTTCCAGACGATCGTCCGTCTGCTGCGCCGCAGCCGCTCCCGGCGCCTGCTCGTGGTGTGCGCCACGTCAGGACACTTCAGCGACATACGCTCGCCCGCGCACACGGAACTCCTGCGCCAGCCGCACCGACGGGTACGGCTGGCGCCGCTGTCGGAGGCGAGCGTCGGCGAACTGCTCGCCGCCCAGGCCGGACACACCCTGCCGGGCCCCGTCCGCGGCGCCTACCACCGGGCCACCGCGGGCAACCCCCTTCTGGTGCATGCCCTGTTGGACGACAGCACACGCTTCGGCCCCGAGGTCGGCCGGCCCGTCGCCGGCGCCGCCTACCGCCAGGCCGTGCTGTCGCTGCTGCACCGCGGTGACGCGAGCCACGTCCGAGTGGCCCGCGTCCTGGCCGCGCTCGGCAGCCTGGCGGGGACCGTCGCCGTCGGAGAGCTGACCGGCACCACCGCGGCGGGCACCCAGGAAGCCGTCGACGCCCTCAACTCCTCGGGGCTGCTGAACTCTCGCGCATTCCGGCACCCGACCGCCGCGGCGGCCGTCCTGGAGGACATGTCCGCCGCCGAGCGCACCGAGCTGCACGGCCGGATCGCCCACCTGCTGTACCGCTCCGGCGTACCCGCCGTACAGGTGGCGCGGCACCTCCATGCCGCGGGCCTCGTCCCGGAGGGCTGGGGCGCGGGGATCCTGCGCGCCGCCGCGGAACAGGCGCTCGCCGCGGACGATGTGGAGCGCTGCACCGACTACCTCGGCCTGGTCCTGCGCGACTGCGCCGACGACCGCGAACGCCACGCTCTGTCGGTGGCACTGGCCCGCGCGGAATGGCGCACCAACCCGGCAGCCGCCGGACCGCATCTGGAGCCACTGCGCAAGGACGCCCTCGACGGCGGCCTGAACATGCGGGACACCGCCACCGTCCTGCGCTACATGCTGTGGCGGGGCGACACCGAGCTGGCCGCCCAGGCCGTCGCGAGCCTCGTCCACGCGCAGTCTCCCACCGACGCCCAGATCGTCGCCGAGGTGGAGTTCGTACGCCAGTGGTTCTACGGCGTGGCGCTCCCCGGCAAGGGCGCCCCGGTCGCCGGCCTCGACCCTCGCCGCCGCCATGTGCAAGCAGACACCAGCGGACTGGGTGCCCGCCTCGCCGCGCTCATCGGCGGCGAGGCGACCGACGAGTCGGCGGCGGCGGTCGCCCAGGCTCTCCAGGGACATCAACTCGACCATCTCAACCTGGAGTTGGTCGCCATGTCGCTCCTGGCGATCGCCCACGCGGACCGGCCGGCGCTCGCCGCCGAGGCCTGCGACGCGCTGCTGGAGTGCGCGGTGGAGCGCCGCGCGACCACCTGGCAGGCCCTGCTCGGCAGCATCCGGGCGGAAATCGCCCTGCTCCAGGGGGACGTGACCACCGCGTCGCAGGGCGCGCTCACCGCTCTCGGCATCCTGAGCGCCCAGAGCTGGGGGGTGCTCGTCGGTCTCCCATTGTCGACGGCGATCGCCGCGTACACCGCCATGGGTTCCTACGCCGAGGCCGAGGAACTGCTCGGCCACGATGTGCCCGAGCCGATGTTCCGCACCGTGTTCGGCATCCAGTACCTACGGGCCCGCGGGCACCACTACCTCGCCACCGACCGTCCCTTCGCCGCGCTCAACGACTTCGAGACCTGCGGGCGACTCCTGCGCGAAGGCAACCCCAGTCTCCAGAAGGGCATTCCATGGCGGTCCGACCTGGCCCTGGCCAACCTGCGGATCGGCAAGGCCCGTACGGCCCGGGAGTGGGCCGAGGAGCAGCTGCGGCTGCCCGGCGGCCACAGCTCCCGGGCCCGCGCCATGGCGCTGCGCCTGCTCGCCGCGACCTGCAAGCCGCACCGCCGGGCCTCGCTGCTGCGCGAGTCGATCGACCTGCTCAAGACCTGCGGTGACCGGTACGCGCTGGCACAGGCGTACGCCGACCTGTCCGCCGCGCACTACGAGCTGGGAGAGTACGCCCGGGCCAGGCTGGTGGCGCGGCAGGCGGCGCAGGAGGCCGAGGCCTGCCGCATCGAGTCGCCGGTCGACGCGCATCTGCTGGAGGATCCGGTACGGCCCGAGAGTTCCGAGGCTGAGGACGGCCCCGCCATCCTCAGCGACGCGGAGTGCCGGGTCGCCGGGCTGGCCGCGCTCGGGTACACCAACCGCGAGATCAGCGGCCGTCTCCACGTCACGATCAGCACGGTGGAGCAGCACCTCACCCGGGTCTACCGCAAGCTGCAGGTGGCCAGCCGTTCCGAGCTGCCGTCGAAGATGCTGGAGCACCGCATACCGAAGCTCTCGGACCGCTGGGCCAGCACCCACACGTCCACGGGCTGACAGCACGTCCCTTCTTCGTGCCCGCTCTGAGAGCGCTCCCTCTCGTCGTCCACGCAACGGAGCGCGGCCCCACCGGTGACTCCACCGGTGGGGCCGCGCTCCGTCAGCCGTGCGGACACAGACCTCAGTTGAAGCTGCCGAGTTCGTCGTCGAGGATGCCGAAGAGTTCGTCGGCCGTGGCCGTCTCCAGCCCCTTGTCACCGCTGCTCACGGTGCCGCTCTCCTGCCACTGCCCCGTACCGTCCCACCGGGCGCTGAGGGTGCGCAGCCGGGCGGCCACCCGGGCCCGCTGCTCCTCGTCGAACGCGGCCGAGTCCAGCGCCGCGCCCAGCACCTCCTCCAGCCGGACCACTTCGGCCTCGGCGTCGACGAGATCACTGGAGGTGTCCCCGCCCAGTTCCTCGAAGAGGTGCCGGGCGAGGGCCTCGGAGGTCGGGTAGTCGAAGGTGAGGGTCGTGGACAGCCGCAGGCCGGTGTCGGCGCTGAGCCGGTTGCGAAGTTCCAGCGCCGCCATCGAGTCCACTCCGAGGTCGCCCAGGGAGCGCTGGGGGTCGACGGCGCTGCCGGAGCCATGGCCGAGGACGTCGGCGACATGTCCGCACACCGTCTCCACCAGCAGCTTCTGCGCGTCGGCACCGTTCAGCCGGGCCAGCCGCTCCGGCAGCGCCGCGACGGACGCCGGCGCCTCGGTGGCCGTGCGTACGGTGCGTCGTACGGCCGTCGGGGCGAGGCCGCGTACGAGGGCGGGGGCGTCGTCGGTGACCTGGACGCGGACCGGCAGCAGCAGGGCCCGGTCGGCGGCAGGGGTGCCGGGGGCTGTGAGCGCCCGGTCGAACAGGGCCAGTGCCCGGTCGGCGGGCAGCGGCAGGATGCCGTCGCGGGCCAGCCGGCGCAGCTCGGTCTCGCCGAGCCCGGCCGCCATGCCCTCGCCCGTGTCCCACAGTCCCCAGCCCAGCGAGAGGGCCGGGAGCCCCTCGGTTCGGCGCCGCGCGGCCAGGGCGTCCAGGAAGGCGTTCCCAGCGGCGTAGTTGGCCTGGCCCGCGGCGCCCAGGGTGCCGGCGGCGGAGGAGAACAGGACGAACGCGGCGAGGCCGAGGTCACGCGTCAGCTCGTGCAGATGCCACGCGGCGTCGGTCTTGGGCCGCATGACCGCCGTCAGCCGCTCGGGGGTGAGGTCGGTGAGCAGCCCGTCGTCCAGGACACCCGCCGCGTGCACCACGGCGGTCAGCGGGTGCCGGGCCGACACGGACGCGAGCAGTCCGGCCAGTGCGGCCCGGTCGGTGACGTCACAGGCGGCCACGGTCACGGTCGCCCCCAGGGCGGCAAGGTCGTCCAGGGCACCGGGCTCGGGCAGCCGCCCGGCGCGCCCGGCCAGCAGCAGATGGCGTACGCCGTGCTGCGTGACCAGGTGCCGGGCGAGCAGCCGGCCGAGGCTGCCGGTGCCGCCGGTGACGAGGACGGTGCCCTCCGGGTCCAGGGCGGGCGCACCGGCCGGCTCCTCCGCGCCGGTCCTGGCCAGTTCCGGTACGTACACCGTGCCTGCCCGCAGGGCGAGTTCGGGTGCGCCGGTGGCGACGGCTGCCGGGAGGGCGGCGGCCGAGGCCGGGTCGTCGTCGGTGTCGACGAGCACGAACCGGCCGGGGTGCTCGACGGCGGCCGCCCGGACCATGCCCCAGATCACGGCCTGCGCCGGGTCGGGCGCACCGTCGGCGGCGACGGCGACGGCCGACCGGGTCAGCACCACCAGCGGCTCGCCCGGTGTGTCGGCGAGGTGCCGCTGCAGGCAGGCGAGTGCCTGTACGGCGGTCTCGCGGGCCAGTGACGGCAGATCGGCGCCTGAGCCTCCGTCGACGGTCACGGCGAGGGTGCGGGGCGCGGGGCCGCCGGCACTCACCGTCAGCGGCGTCCACCGCACCCGGAACAGATCGCCCGGCGCGGGCGCGGCCGCGTTCAGCTGCTCGGCGGTCACCTGGCGGATGCGCAGCGAGGTCACCTCGGCCACGGGCGACCCGGCGCCGTCATACAGGCGCAGGGTCATGTGGTCGGTGCCGTGCGGGGTGAGCCGCAGCCGGACCGCCGTGGCGCCGGTCGCGTACAGGGTGACGCCTTCCCAGGAGAAGGGCAGGGTCATCACGGTCGGGTCCTGGCCGTCGAGCAGGTCGATGGCGTGCAGCGTGGAGTCGAGCAGCGCCGGGTGCAGTCCGAAGCCGTCGGCCGCGTCGGCGTCGGGCAGGGCGAGTTCGGCGCACACCTCCTCGCCGAGCCGCCAGGCGCCGCGCAGGCAGCGGAACAACGGGCCGTAGTGGTAGCCCTGTTCGGCCAGGTGGTCGTAGGTGCCGGTGACGTCCACCGGTACGGCCCCCGCGGGCGGCCAGGAGGTTACGGCGGCCGGTTCGGGTGTGGTGCGCGGGGCGAGGACGCCGGTGGCGTGCCGGGTCCACTCGCCGTCCGTGCCCTCCGGGCGGGCGTGCACGGTCAGTTGCCGGCGGCCGTCGGCGCCGGGGGCCGCGGCGGCCACCTGGAGGTGGACGGCGCCGTGCTCGGGCACGACCAGGGGCCGTTCCAGGGTGAGTTCCTCCACCTGCGGGCAGTGGGTGCGGTCGCCGGCCTGGACGGCCAGTTCCACGAAGGCGCTGCCCGGGACCAGGACGACGCCCGCCACGGCGTGGTCGGCGAGCCACGGGTGGGTGGCCAGGGACAGACGGCCGGTCAGGGCCACCCGGTCGTCGCCGGCGAGTTCGATCGCGGCGCCGAGCATCGGGTGCCCGGCCGGAGCCTGGCCCAGCCCGCCCGCGTCGGTGGCCGCGCCGGGCGCGTCGTCCAGCCACAGCCGCTGCCGCTGGAAGGCGTAGGTCGGCAGGTCGGTACGGCGGGCGCCGGTGCCGGCGAACACGCCGTTCCAGTCGACGGTCAGACCGCGGACGTGGGCGCTACCGAGGAGAGTGGCGAAGGTCTGTTCCTCGTCGCGGTCGCGGCGCAGCGCCGGGACGAACGCCGACCGTTCGGCGTCCACGACGGCGTGGGCGCCCATGGCCGACAGGACGGCGTCGGGGCCGAGTTCGAGGAAGGTGCGTACTCCGTCGGCCTCCAGCGTGCGGACGCCGTCGCCGAAGCGGACCGCCTCGCGGGCGTGTCGTACCCAGTACCCGGGCTCGCACAGCTCGTCCTCGCCGGCGCGCGCTCCGGTCACGTTGGAGACGACCGGGACCGCGGGCGGCGCGTACCGGAGTTCCCGGGCGGTCTTCTCGAACTCCGCCAGCATCGGGTCCATCAGCGGGGAGTGGAAGGCGTGGCTGACCCGCAGCCGCTTGGTACGGCGGCCGGAGAAGGACCCGGCCACAGCCTCTACGGCGGCCTCGGTGCCGGAGACGACGACGGCACGGGGTCCGTTGACGGCGGCGACGGACACCTCGGGGCCGAGATACGGGAGCACCTCGTCCTCGGTGGCGTCGACGGCGAGCATCGCGCCCCCGGCGGGCAGGGCCTGCATCAGCCGGCCGCGCGCGGCGACCAGCCGGGCGGCGTCGGCCAGGTCCCAGACGCCCGCGACATGCGCGGCGGTCAGTTCGCCGATGGAGTGCCCGGCCAGCCAGTCCGGGCGGACGCCGTGGGACTCCAGCAGCCGGTACAGAGCCGTCTCCACGGCGAACAGGGCGCTCTGGGTGTACATGGTGTGGTCGAGCAGGGCGGCTTCCTCGGTGCCGGGCTCGGCCCACATCACGTCCCGCAGCGGGCGGTCGAGGTGGGCGTCGAGCGCCTGGCAGACCTCGTCCAGCGCCGTGCGGAAGGCGGGGTGAGCGGCGTACAGTTCGCGGCCCATGCCCGCCCGCTGCGCGCCTTGGCCAGTGAAGAGGAAGGCGGTGTTGCCGCCGGCGGGTCGGCCCCGGACCACGGTGTCGGAGGCGGTGCCGTCGGCCAACGCGGTGAGTGCGGCCAGGAGTTCGTCCCGGTCACGAGCCACCACCGCGCCCCGGTGGGTGAGGGCGGCGCGGCCCGTGGCCAGGGAGCGGGCGAGGTCGGGCAGGGGCTGGCCGGCCACCTCGCGGAGCCTCGCGGCCTGGGCGGACAGTGCCTCGGGGGTGGCACCGGAGAGCACGAGCGGCAGAAGCGGGGCCGGGGCCGGTTCCGTGTCGGCCACGGCCTCGTCGGCCGGTGCCTCCTCGATGATCGTGTGCACATTGGTGCCGCTGATGCCGAAGGACGACACACCGGCGCGGCGCGGGCGGTCCGTCGCCGGCCAGCCCCGCTCCTCCGTCAGCAGGCGCACGCTTCCGGCATCCCAGTCGACCTTCGTGGACGGCGCGTCGACGTGGAGGGTCCTCGGCAGGACGCCGTTGCGCATCGCCATGACCATCTTGATGACGCCGGCGACTCCGGCGGCGGCCTGGGCGTGTCCTATGTTGGACTTGATCGAGCCCAGCCACAGCGGGGCTTCGCGGTCCTGGCCGTAGGTGGCCAGCAGCGCCTGCGCCTCGATCGGGTCCCCCAGCGTCGTACCCGTGCCGTGTGCCTCCACCGCGTCCACGTCGGCGGCCTCCAGGCGTGCCGCCGCCAGCGCCTGCCGGATCACCCGCTGCTGTGAGGGACCGTTGGGCGCCGTGAGGCCGTTGGACGCACCGTCCTGGTTGACGGCGGAGCCGCGGACGACGGCCAGCACCGGATGCCCGTTGGCCCGCGCGTCCGACAACCGCTCCAGGACGAGCATGCCGGCGCCCTCGGACAGGGCCGTGCCGTCCGCGCCGTCGGCGAAGGATTTGGCGTGGCCGTCGGCGGCGAGGTTGCGCTGCCTGCTGAAGTCCACGAACGTGTCGACGGTCGACATGACGGACACACCGCCGGCCAGCGCCAGGGCGCACTCGCCCTGCCGCAGCGCCTGTGCGGCCAGGTGCAGCGCCACCAGGGACGACGAGCACGCCGTGTCGACGGTGAGGGTGGGGCCCTCCAGACCGAGGGCGTAGGCGACCCGGCCGGAGGCCACGCTGCCGAGGCTGCCGTTGCCGAGGTAGTCGCGAACGGACTCGGGGACGCGCCGCAGCCGGCTGCCGTAGTCGTGGTACATGACGCCCGCGAAGACACCGGTACGGCTGCCGCGCAGGGAGTGCGGGTCCATACCGGCCCGTTCCAGCGCCTCCCAGGACGTCTCCAGCAGCAGCCGCTGCTGCGGGTCCATGGCCAGGGCCTCGCGCGGGCCGATGCCGAAGAAGTCGGGGTCGAAGTCGGCGGCGTCGTACAGGAATCCGCCCGCCCGGGTGCTGCAGTGGCCCGCCTTGCCGGGCTCGGGGTCGTAGAGGCCGTCCAGGTCCCAGCCGCGGTCGGCGGGGAAGGCGCCGATGCCGTCGCCGCCGTCGGCGAGCAGTCGCCACAGGTCCTCGGGTGTGCTGACGCCGCCGGGGTAGCGGCAGGCCATGGCGACGATGGCGACCGGTTCGTCCGCTTCCCGCACGACCACCTCGGTGACGGCCTCGGCCTGTGCGCCGAAGAGTTCCGTCCTCAGGTAGCCCACGAGCGTGCCCGCGTCGGGGTAGTCGAAGACCAGCGTGGCGGGGAGCCGCAGGCCGACGGCGTTGCCGAGCCGGTTGCGCAGTTCCACCGCGGTCAGCGAGTCGAAGCCGGACTCGCGGAACGAGCGGCGCACATCGAGCGTCATGTCGCTGCCGTGCCCGAGCACGGCGGCCACGTGGGTGCGGACCAACTCCAGGAGAATCGCGTCCCGTTCGGCGGGGCCGAGGGCGGCCAGCCGGTCGGCGAGCGACGCCGAGTCGTTGCGGGAGGCCGCCGTGCGCCGGACGCGTGTCGGCACGAGGCCGCGCAGTACGGCCGGGACCTCGGCGGCGCGGCGCAGGACTGTCAGGTCCAGGCCGATCGGAAGGAGCAGTGGCTCGTCGGCGGCCAGGGCGGCGTCGAGCAGGCGCAGGCCCTCCTCGGTGGGGATGGGGCGGACGCCGGCGCGCGCCATGCGCTCCACGTCGGCGTCGGTGAGGTGGGCGGTCAGTCCCGTGCGCTGCTCCCAGAAACCCCAGGCCAGCGAGTGGGCGGGCAGGCCGTGGTGCCTGCGGTGGGCGGCCAGCGCGTCGAGGAAGGCGTTGGCGGCGGCGTAGCCGGACTGCCCGGCGCCGTCGACCGTGCCGGCGGCGGAGGAGAACAGGACGAACGCGGCGAGGTCGAGGCCGCGCGTCAGCTCGTGCAGATGCCAGGCCGCGTCGGCTTTGGGACGCAGTACGGCGTCCAGGCGGTCGGGCGTCTGGTCGGTCACCAGTCCGTCGTCGAGGACGCCGGCGAGATGGACGACGGCGGTCAACGGATGGGCGGTGGGCAAATCGGCGATGAGTCCGGCCAGTTGGTCTCGGTCGGCGGCGTCGCAGCGGGCCACGGCGATCTCCGCGTCGACGTCCGCGAAGTCGTCGGCGGCGGTGCCGCTGCGCCCGGCCAGCACGAGGTGGCGTACGCCGTGCTCGGCGACCAGGTGCCGGGCGACCAGCGCACCGAGGACTCCGGTGCCGCCGGTGATGAGCACGGTGCCGTCCGGGTTCAGGGTCGGCGCCTGCCCGCCCGGCGTGGCACGGGCGAGCCGGGGGACGCGCACCGCGCCGTCGCGCAGGGCGAGTTGGGGCTCGCCGCTCGCCTCGGCGGCGGCCACGGCGGCACCCGCGTCGCCGTCACCGTCGCCGGAGTCCACGAGCACGAACCGCCCGGGATGCTCGCCCTGTGCGGCCCGGACCAGTCCCCACACGGCGGCGCCCGCCAGGTCGGTGACGTCGTCATCACCCACCGCCACGGCCCCCTGGGTGAGCACCAACAGCCTTGCCGTCGCCGTGCGTTCGTCGGCAAGCCAGTCCTGTACGGCGGTCAGGACCCGCTCGGCCGCTCGGCGGGAGCCGGTGACCGGGTCACCGCCACCGACCGGGAGCACCACCCATGCGGGCATCGTGTCCAGGTCCTGCTCGCCCAGTACGGCGTACTGGGGTGCGGGCGCCTCGGGCACGGGCAGCGCCGGCCACTCCAGGTGGTACAGGTCGTCCGTGTGGGCCGTAGAAGCGAGGGCGGCCGGGTCGACGGGCCTGGAGGCCAGGGCCTCGACCTCGGCGACCGGGGCGCCGGTCGGGTCGGCGAGCTGGAGGGAGAGTGTCTCGCCACCGTGCAGTCGGACCCGCAGGGCGGTGGCTCCGGCCGCGTACAGCGAGACCCCGGTCCAGGCGAAGGGCAGCCGGGCGGTGTCCTGGGCGTCGGTGCCGAGGCCGTCGGCGTGCAGGGCCGCGTCGAACAGGGCCGGGTGCAGGGCGAAGGATTCGGCCTCCACGGGCAGTTCCACCTCGGCGAAGGTCTCCTCGCCCCGCCGCCAGGCCGCACGCAGGCCCTGGAAGGCGGGCCCGTAGTCGTAGCCGAGGCCGGCCAGCTGGGCGTAGGCGTCCTCGACCGGTACGGGCTCGGCGCCCTGCGGCGGCCAGGCGGTGAGGTCGAAGGCGGGCTCGGCGGTCTGCGGGGCGAGCAGGCCGGTGGCGTGCAGGGTCCAGGCGGTGCCGTCGGCGCCTTCGGGGCGGGAGTGGACGGTCAGCGCGCGGTGTCCGGTGTCGTCGGCGGCGGCCACGTGCAGCTGCAGCTGGACCGCGCCCCGGTCGGACAGCACCAGCGGTGCCTGGAGGGTGAGTTCGGCGAGGTGTCCGCAGCCGAGGTCGTGGCCGGCGCCGAGCGCCAGCTCGACCAGGGCGGTGCCGGGCAGCAGGGTGGTGCCGGAGACGGCGTGGTCGGCCAGCCAGGGGGCGGTGGCGGTGGAGAGGCGGCCGGTGAACAGGGTGCCGCCCTCGGCGACGGGGACGGCGGCGCCCAGCAGCGGGTGCCCGGTGGTCTGCAGCCCGGCGGCGGTGACGTCGCCGGTGGTGGCGGAGCGGCCGAGCCAGTAGCGCTCGCGCTGGAAGGCGTAGGTGGGCAGGTCGGCGGAGCGGACCGGCATGCCGGTGAACACGGCCGGCCAGTCGACCGGGACGCCGGCGACGAAGGCTTCGCCCAGGGCGGCCAGGATGCGCTCGGGGCCGCCGTTGTCGCGCTGCAGCGAGCCGAGACCGGTGATGTCGGCGCCCGCCGAGTCGGCGGTCTCCGCGATGCTGTGCAGCAGCACCGGGTGCGGGCTGCACTCCACGAACACCCCGTACCCGGATTCGAGCAGGGTGCGGGTGGTCGGCTCGAACAGCACGCTCTGGCGCAGGTTGGTGTACCAGTAGCCGGCGTCCAGGCCGGTGGTGTCGATCCGGGCGCCGGTGACGGTGGAGTAGAACGGCACCTCGGCGGGCCGGGCCCGCACGCCCGCCAGGTCGGCGAGCAGCTGTTCCCGGATCGACTCGACGTGCGCGGAGTGCGAGGCGTAGTCCACGGGGAGCCGCTTGGCCCGGTCGCCGCCGGACACGATCGTCTCGCGGAGTTCGTCCAGGGCGTCGGCGTCGCCGGACAGCACCACGGAGGCGGCGCCGTTGACGGCGGCCACCGAGACCCGGCCGTCGTGGCGGGCGATGAGCTCGCGCACCCGTGCCTCGGGCAGGGCCACCGACATCATGCCGCCGCGGCCGGAGAGTTCCCGGGCGATGGCCTGGCTGCGCAGGGCCACGACGCGGGCGCCGTCGGCGAGGGAGAGCGCGCCGGCCACGCAGGCGGCGGCGATCTCGCCCTGGGAGTGGCCGACGACCGCGGCGGGCCGGACCCCGTGCGCGCGCCACACCTCGGCGAGCGACACCATGATCGCCCACAGCACGGGCTGGACGACGTCCACCCGCTCCAGCGGCTGCCGCGCCCGTACGGTCTCGATGAGGTCCCAGTCGGTGACGGGCGCGAGGGCCGCGGCGCAGTCGGCCATGGTGGCGGCGAACACCGGGGAGGTGTCGAGGAGTTCGGCGGCCATGCCGGCCCACTGGGAGCCCTGGCCGGGGAAGACGAAGACGATCCGGGACTCCCCCACCGGCCTGCCGCGCACCACGTTCGGTGCGGCGTCACCCTGGGCGAGTGCGCTCAGGCCCGCAGTGAGGGCGGGCAGGTCGGCGCCGGTGACGACGGCCCGCTCGTCCAGTGCGGCGCGCCCGGTGGCGAGGGTGTGGGCGACGTCGGGGACGGGGTCGGTGCCGGTGGCGAGGTGGTCGAGGAGAAGACGGGCCTGGGCGGCGAGGCCCTGCTCGCCCTTGCCGGACAGCACCAGCGGGAGGGGTCCGGTCCAGGAGGGCTCCTCGGCGCGGGCCCCGGGCTCGGGGGCGGCCTCCACGATGACGTGGGCGTTGGTGCCGCTGATGCCGAAGGAAGACACGGCGGCGCGGCGGGGCTCGCCGTCCGCTGTGCGCCAGTCGCGCGCCTCGCCGAGCAGTTCTACGGCGCCGGCCTCCCAGTCGACCTGGGAGGTGGGCCGTTCGGCGTGCAGGGTCCTGGGCAGCCGGCCGTGCCGCATCGCCATCACCATCTTGATGACGCCCGCGACACCGGCGGCGGCCTGGGTGTGCCCGATGTTGGACTTGACCGAGCCGAGCCACAGCGGCTCGCCATCAGGCCGGTCCTGTCCGTAGGTGGCCAGCAGGGCCTGCGCCTCGATCGGGTCACCCAGCGGGGTGCCGGTGCCGTGCGCCTCGACGGCGTGCACCTGGCGGGGTTCCAGACGGGCGTTGGCGAGGGCCGCGCGGATGACGCGCTGCTGGGAGGGGCCGTTGGGGGCGGTGAGCCCGTTGGAGGCGCCGTCCTGGTTGACGGCGGTGCCACGCACCACGGCCAGCACGCGATGGCCGTTGCGCCGGGCGTCGCTGAGCCGTTCCAGCAGGATCAGTCCGGCGCCCTCGCCCCAGCCGGTGCCGTCCGCGCCCTCCGCGAAGGACTTGCAGCGGCCGTCCTCGGCGAGGCCGCGCTGGCGGGAGAAGTCGATGAAGGTGTCGGGCGTGGACATCACGGTCACGCCGCCCGCGAGGGCCAGGCCGCACTCGCCGGTGCGCAGCGCCTGCACCGCGAGGTGGAGGGCGACGAGCGAGGAGGAGCAAGCGGTGTCGACGGTGACGGCGGGCCCTTCCAGGCCGAGGATGTACGACACGCGTCCGGAGGCGACGCTGCCCAGGTTGCCGTTGCCGAGGTAGCCCTCGACGCCTTCGGGCACGTCGGTGAGCCAGCTGCCGTAGTCGTGGTACATGACGCCCGCGTAGATGCCGGTCCGGCTGCCCTTGAGGGTGTGCGGGTCGATGCCGGCGCGTTCGAAGGACTCCCAGGCGGTCTCCAGCAGCAGCCGCTGCTGGGGGTCCATGGCGATGGCCTCGCGCGGGCTGATGCCGAAGAAGCCCGGGTCGAACTGCGGGGCGTCGTAGAGGAATCCGCCCTCGCGCACATGGGTCTTGCCGGGGGCGTCGGGGTCGGGGTCGTAGATGCCTTCGACGTCCCAGCCGCGGTCCGCGGGGAAGTCGCCCACGGCGTCGGTGCCGGAGTCGACCAGCTGCCACAGCTGCTCGGGCGTACTGACGCCGCCGGGGTAGCGGCAGCTCATCGCGACGATCGCGACGGGTTCCTGCGCCGCCTCGGTGATCTGGGCGTTCTGCTGGCGCAGCCGCTCGTTCTCGAGCATTGACTCGCGCAGCGCCTCGACGATCTGCTCGACGGATGTGTCCACGGTCGGTGTCGCTCCCTGCTGGCTCGGCGGCGCTGGTGACGCGGTGGAGGGTGCGCCGGACTTGGGGTGCCCCGGTGCCGGACGCGGCGCGTCGTCCGGCACCCGGGGAGAGGTCACTGGCTGCCGCTGCGGTCGAGCGCGGCGCGCACCAGGTCGGCCACCGCCATGGACTTGATGTCCAGGGTCCGGGCGGCGGGTTCGGGCTCCGGAGCCTGCTCGGTCAGCTTCAGCAGGCTGTCGAGCAGTCCGGCCTCCCGGAGGCGGGCGACCGGGATGCGCGAGATCAGGGTGCGCAGTTCGTCGTCGCCGTGCTCCGCCGCGGCGGGCTCGGGCTCCTCGGTGTCCGGCAGGAGCCGTTCCAGGAGGTGCCCGGCGAGCGCCGCCGGGGTGGCGTAGTCGAAGATCAGGGTGGACGGCAGCCGCAGTCCGCTGACCGCGTTCAGCCGGTTGCGCAGTTCGACGGCGGCGAGCGAGTCGAAGCCCAGCTCGGTGAAGGCGCGGCGCGGCTCCACGGCGGCCGGTCCGGCGTGGCCGAGGATGGCGGCGACCTCGGTGCGGACCGATTCCAGCACGGTGTGCTCGTGGTCGGCGGCGGGCAGTTCGGCCAGCCGCTCGCCCAGGGTGCGGGACCGTTCGGCGCGGTCCGCGTGGACGGTGACGCCGGCCAGGGTGCGCAGCACGGCGGGTACGTCGTCGCCGCGCCTGCGCAGGGCCGCGGTGTCCAGCCGTACGGGCACCAGGGCGGGGCTGCCGGCTGCCACGGCGGCGTCGAACAGCTCCAGCCCCTCGGCCGGGTCGAGCGCGCCGATGCCGGAGCGTTCGATGCGCTGGACCTCGGCGGCGTCGAGGGCGGCGCCCATGCCGCCGCCGGACCACAGGCCCCAGGCGAGGGAGGTGGCGGGCAGGCCGAGGGCGGCGCGTTGGGCGGCGAGCGCGTCGAGGAAGACGTTGGCGGCGGCGTAGTTGCCCTGGCCGGAGGCGTCGATGGTGCCGGCGGCCGAGGAGAACAGCACGAAGTGGGACAGCTCTCGCTCCCGGGTCAGTTCGTGCAGATGCCAGGCGGCGTCCGCCTTGGGCCGCAGTACGGTGTCCAGCCGCTCCGGGGTCAGCGAGGCGACCAGGCCGTCGTCCAGGACACCGGCGGTGTGTACGACGCTGTCGACGGGGTGGGCGGTGAGCAGCGCGGCGAGCGCGGCGCGGTCGGAGACGTCACAGGCGACGATCTCGGCCGCTACTCCCAACTCCGCCAGTTCCGAGCGCAGTTGTGTGACGCCCGGCGCCTCGGGTCCGCGTCGGCTCGTCAGCACCAGGCGGGTGACGTCGTGCCGTTCGGCCAGGTGGCGGGCGACCAGCGCACCGAGTCCGCCGGTGCCGCCGGTGACGAGGACGGTGCCCCACGGCCGGTCCTCCCCCGCGGAGTCGTCGGCGCGCACCAGGCGGGGGGCATGCGCCCGCCCGTCCCTCCACCACACCTCGGGCTCCCCGGAGTCGAGGAGGGCGGCCAGGGCGGCCCGGTCCGGAATCGGGCCGTCGGGCGCGGCCCGTCCGACGAGGAGGATCCGGCCGGGGTCCTCGGCCTGAGCGGCCCGCACCAGCCCGTGTACGGCGGCGTCGGCGAGGCCGCCACCGGTGAGCACCACGAGCGCCGAGTCGGCGAACCGGTCGTCGGCCGACCACGCCCGCAGGGTCTCCAGAGTGTGTCCCAAGGCCGTTCGCACGGCGCCGGGCAGTTGCTCGCCCTCGGTGTGCGGGGCGGTGACCGGCAGGATCACCACGTCCGGCACGGGGGTGCCGAGCGCGGCCGGGTCGGCGTGCAGCGGGGCGCCGAGGCCGAGGTCGTCGTCGCCGAGGACCGCCCAGGTACGGCGTTCGGGGCGCCCGGCGGCCTCGGGCAGCGGTTCGTCGGTGACGGCGTACAGGTGGCGCCGCTGCTGCGGGGCCAGACGGTCGGCGGTGACGGGGCGGGTGACGTACGACTCGACGGAGGCGAGGGGTTGGCCCTCGGTGTCGGCCAGTTCGATGCGGGTGCCGTCGGTGCCGGGGGTGACGCGGACGCGGGCGGTGAGGGAGCCCTGCGCGTGCAGGGCGACTCCGGTCCAGGCGAAGGGCAGGGCGATGCCCGCCGCGGGCTCCGCCTCCGTGTCCAGGAGCGAGGTGACGTGCAGGGCGGAGTCCAGCAGCGCCGGGTGCAGGGCGTGCCGGGTGGCGTCCTGCCGTGCGCTCGCGGGCAGTTCGAGTTCGGCGAGGAGGGTGTCGCCGTCCCGCCAGGCGGCCCGTACCCCCTGGAAGACGGGGCCGTAGTCGTAGCCCTCGGCGTGCAGGCGCGGGTAGAGGCCGGTGACGTCGAGCGGGGTGGCGCCGGGCGGCGGCCAGGCACCGGGGGCTGCCGGGGGCGCGGTGGCGGGGCCGGTGAGGGTGCCGGTCGCGTGCCGTGTCCAGCCCTCGCCCTCGGGGGCGTTCTCGGCACGCGAGTGGATCTCCACGGTGCCGTCGGAGCCGGCAGCGACCTGGAGGCGTACGGCGGTGTCCGCGGGCAGCACCAGCGGGGCCTGCAAGGTCAGTTCCTCCACTACTGGGCGTCCGGTGAGGCGCCCGGCGTGCAGCGCGAGGTCCACCAGCGCGGCTCCGGGCACCAGGACCGTGCCCAGTACCGCGTGCTCGGCGAGTACCGGGTGGGTGGCGGTGGAGATCCGGCCGGTGAGCAGCACACCCGCGTCGCCGGGCAGGTCCACGCGGGCGCTGACCAGCGGGTGGTCGACGGCGGCCAAGCCGTGCCCGGCGGCGTCGCCGGCGCTGACGGCGGCGGTGGGCAACCAGTACCGGCGGTGGTCGAAGGCGTAGGTGGGCAGTTCGACGCGGCGTCCCGCATACGTCCCGTACAGCACCGCCCAGTCGACGTCCGTGCCCCGCGTGTGTACGGCGGCCAACGCGCCCAGGAGGCCGGGCAGTTGAGCGCTGCCCTTGCGGGCGGTGGAGATGAACGCCGGGTCTTCGGCGTCCGGCAGGCAGTCGGGACCCATGGCGGTGAGCACGGGCGCGGCGCCGAGTTCGAGGAGTGTGTCCGCGCCCTTCGCGGCCAGCGTGCCGACTGCGTCGGCGAAGCGCACGGTCTCTCGCACGTGCCGCACCCAGTAGTCGGCGGAGCCGAGTTCGGCGGCGGTGGCCGGGGAGCCGGTGAGCGTGGAGACGATCGGCACGGTCGGTTCCGCCGCCTCGATGCCGCTCATGACCTCCCGGAACGCGGCCAGCATGGGCTCCATACGGGGCGAGTGGAAGGCGTGCGACACACGCAGTCTGCGGGTGGTCGTGAAGTGCGCGGCGACCTCCGTGACGGCGTCCTCGTCGCCGGAGACGACCACGGCACGCGGGCCGTTGACGGCGGCGATCCCGCACCGCTCGTCCAGCAGCGGGGTCACCTCCTCCTCCGAGGCCTGCACGGCGACCATCGCGCCGCCCTCGGGCAGGGCCTGCATGAGCCGGCCCCGGGCGGCGACCGCGGTGACGGCGTCCTGCAGCGACCACACACCGGCGACGTGCGCGGCGGCGAACTCGCCGACGGAGTGGCCGGCCAGCCAGTCCGGGCGCAGCCCGAAGGAGTCCAGCAGCCGGTAGAGGGCGACCTGGGTGGTGAACAGCGCGGCCTGGGTGTAGGCGGTCTGCTCAAGGGTCTCGGCGTCGCCGCCGAACACGACCTCGGCCAGGGGACGTTCGAGGTGTTTGTCGAAGAGGGCGGCGGCGCGGTCGAAGTGCTCGGCGTAGACGGGGAACGCGTCGTACCAGTCGCGGCCCATGCCGGGGCGCTGGGCGCCCTGACCGGAGAACAGGTAGGCCAGCGTGCCGTCCGTGGCGGACCCGGTGACGAGGAGTCCCGGTGCTTCGGTTCCGCGCGCCAGGGCGTCCAGTGCGGTGGCGGCCTGGTCGTCGCCGGTCGCGAGGACGACGGCGCGGTGGGCGTGGGTGCCGCGGGTGGTGGCCAGGGCCAGGCCGAGGTCGGCGGGGGCGGTTCCGGTCAGCTCCAGCAGGCGCCTGGCCTGGCCGCGCAGGGCCTCGGGCGAGCGGGCGGAGACCGGAAGGGCGAGTACCGGCGGGGCGGTGGCCGGGTCGGGGTCCGAGGGCTCCGGGGGCTCGGGTTCGGTGAACTCCTCAAGGATCACGTGGGCGTTGGTGCCGCTGATCCCGAAGGAGGACACACCGGCGCGGCGCGGCCGGTCCGGCGTCTGCCACGGGCGCTGCTCGGTGAGCAGCTCCACCGCGCCGGCGCCCCAGTCGACCTGGTGGGACGGCGCGTCCACGTGCAGCGTCTTCGGCAGCACACCCTTGCGCATCGCCATGACCATCTTGATGATCCCGGCGACACCGGCGGCTGCCTGTGTGTGCCCCATGTTGGACTTGATGGAGCCCAGCCACAGCGGGTGGTCCTCGGAGTGCTCGGCGCCGTAGGTGGCCAGCAGCGCCTGCGCCTCGATCGGGTCACCCAGCGTCGTACCGGTGCCGTGTGCCTCTACGGCGTCGACGTCGGCCGGGGTGAGCCCGGCCGCGGCCAGCGCGGCGCGGATGACGCGCTGCTGGGAGGGGCCGTTGGGGGCGGTCAGGCCGTTGGAGGCGCCGTCGGAGTTGACGGCGGAGCCGCGGACCAGTGCGAGCACGCGGTGGCCGCCCCGGCGGGCGTCGGAGAGGCGCTCTACGACGATCATGCCGGCGCCCTCGCCCCAGCCGGTGCCGTCGGCCCCGGCGGCGAAGGACTTGCAGCGGCCGTCGGCGGCCAGGCCGCGCTGCCGGGCGAAGTCCACGAAGGTGTCCGGCGTCGACATGACGGTGACGCCGCCGACCAGCGCCAGATCGCACTCGCCCTGCCGCAGCGCCTGGGCCGCCAGGTGCAGGGTGACCAGTGAGGAGGAGCAGGCGGTGTCGACGGTGACGGCCGGCCCCTCCAGGCCGAGGGCGTACGCGACCCGGCCGGAGACGACACTGCCGAGGCTGCCGTTGCCGAGATAGGCGGCGAGGTCCTCGGGCACCTCGGCCAGCCAGGTGCCGTAGTCGTGGTACATGACGCCCGCGAACACGCCGGTGCGCGAGCCGCGCAGGCGGTGCGGGTCGATGCCGGAGCGCTCCAGCGCCTCCCAGGACACCTCCAGGAGCAGTCGCTGCTGCGGGTCCATGGCGGTGGCCTCGCGGGGGCTGATACCGAAGAAGCCCGCGTCGAACTCGGCCGCGTCGTACAGGAAGGCGCCCTCTCGGGCGTAGGTGCGGCCGGGGGTGCCCGGCTCCGGGTCGTACAGCGCCTCGGTGTCCCAGCCGCGGTCGGCCGGGAAGTCGCCGACCGCGTCGACGCCGTCGGCGACGAGCCGCCACAGGTCCTCCGGGGAGCGGACCCCGCCCGGGTAGCGGCAGCTCATGCCCACGATGACGATCGGGTCGTCGTCCACCGCGCTTCGCATGCCAGGCGCGGCGGTCTCCTGCGGGCCGGTGCCGAAGAGGGTGTCGCGGATGTGGTCGGCGAGGACCCGGGAGGTGGGGTGGTCGAAGACGAGGGTGGCGGGCAGCCGCAGCCCGGTGGCGGTGTTGAGCCGGTTGCGCAGCTCCACGGCGGCCAGCGAGTCGAAGCCGAGGTCCGTGAAGGCACGGCCGGGGTCGATGGCGGACGGCCCGTCGTGCCGCAGCACGGCGGCCACTTCGGTGCGGACCAGGTCGAGCAGGGCTCGGTCGCGGTCGGCGGCGGGCAGTGCGGCCAGCCGTCCGTCCGTGGCCGGGGCGGGAGCGGCGGCGCTCGCCGCGGTCCGGCGGGTGACCGGGCGCACGAGGGTGGTCAGCAGCGGCGGTATGCCGTCGGGACGGCGGCGTACGGCGGCGGCGTCGATCTCCACGGGCACCAGGTGGGGTGCGCGGGAACGGAGGGCTGCGTCGAACAGCTCCAGGGAGCGTTCGGCGGACAGTCCGGGAATGCCGTAGCCCGCGATGCGGTCCAGGGCCGTGTCGTCCAGGGCGGCGCCCATGCCGCTGTCCGTGTCCCACAGGCCCCAGGCGAGCGCGGTGGCCGGCAGACCGAGGGCGGCGCGGTGCTCGGCGAGGGCGTCGAGGTAGGCGTTGGCGGCGGCGTAGTTGCCCTGGCCGGGGCCGTCGAGGACGGCGGCGAGGGAGGAGAAGAGCACGAAGTGGGCGAGGTCGCGGCCTCGGGTCAGCTCGTGCAGGTGCCAGGCGCCCAGTGCCTTGGCGTGGAAGACCTCGTCCACCATCGCGTCGGTGAGGGTGTCCACGACACCGTCGCGGACGGTTCCCGCGGCGTGTACGACGGAGTCGACGGGGTGCTCCTCCAGCAGCCGGCGCAGTGCCTCGCGGTCACCGACGTCGCAGGCGGCCACGGTCACCTCGGCGCCGAGCGCGGTGAGTTCGGCGTGCAGGTCGGGGGCCGTACCGCTGCGGCTCGCCAGCACCAGGCGGCGTACGCCGTGAACGCGGACGAGGTGTCGGGCCAGCAGCGCGCCGAGGCCGCTGGTGCCGCCGGTGACGAGGACGGTGCCCCAGTCGGCGGTCGGGGCGGGTTCGGCGGCGGGCTGCGCCATGAGCCTCGGGACGCTGAACTTGCCGCCGGTGAGGGAGAGTTCGGGTTCGCCGGTGGCGAGGATCCGGCGCAGGTCGGCCTCGGAGAGCAGCGGCTCGTGCTCGACGAGCACGTACCGCCCGGGGTTCTCCGCCTGGGCGGAGCGGACCAGACCCCGGACGGCCGCGTGGGCGGGGCTGTCGGGCGGGGTGACGACGACCAGCCGGGTTTCGGCCAGACGCTCGTCCGTCTGCCAGGTGCGCACCAGCCGGAGCACGTCGAGGACGTGGCCGCGCGCCGCGTCGGCGTCGGTGTCCGCCGGGCCCGGAACGCGATGGACGACGGCGTCCGGGGCGGGGCCGTCGAGCAGGGCTTCGACGGAGTCCGCGAGGACGGCGGTGCGCAGGGGTGCGGTGGTCGCCGGTCGGGGGTACGGCGACCACCGCACGGCGTACAGGACGTCGTTGCCCTGTACGGGTCGGGAGGTCAGGGCCTCGACGTCGGCCACCGGAGCGCCGGTGGTGTCGGCGAGGTGCAGGGCGATGGTGTCGCCGCCGCTGCGGGTGATCTTCACGCGCAGGGCGGACGCGCCGGCGGCGTGCAGGGTGACGCCGGTCCAGGCGAAGGGCACCAGCACCCCGGGGCGCGGCGGGGCACCGAGGTCGGCGGCGTGCAGTGCGGCGTCGAGCAGCGCCGGGTGCAGGCCGAACTCGCCCGCGTCGGTGGCGGCTTCGGCGGGCAGGGCGACCTCGGCGTAGACGTCGTCGCCGTGCCGCCAGGCGGCGCGCAGCCCCTGGAAGGCGGGTCCGTAACCGTAGCCCTGCTCGGCAAGGTCGGCGTAGACGCTCGCCACGTCGAGGGACTTGACGTCCTGCGGCGGCCACTGGGTCAGGTCGGCCGTGGCGGCCGTGGCGGTGGCGGTGAGGACGCCCGCGGCGTGCTGGGTCCAGGGGGCCGCGTCGTCGGCGCGGGTGTGGACGGTGACGCTGCGGCGTCCGGAGTCGTCGGATTCGCCGACGGCGACCTGCACGGCGACGTCGTCGGCGGCGCGCAGCACGAGCGGAGTGCCGAGGGTCAGCTCCTCCAGGCCGGCCGCGCCAACGTGGTCGCCGGCGCGCAGGGCGAGTTCGACGAAGGCGGTGCCGGGGAACAGCACCTGTCCGGCGATGACGTGGTCATTGAGCCAGGGCTGGCTGCGGGGCGACAGACGGCCGGTGAGCACGACGCCCTCGGCGCCGACGGCGACCACGGCCGCGAGCAGCGGGTGGCCCGCGGGAAGCTGGCCGAGGCCGGTGGCGTCGGTGGCGGCGCTCTGCTCCAGCCAGAAGCGGCGCCGCTGGAAGGGGTACAGGGGCACGTCGATGCGGCGTCCGCCGAGGGAGGCGAAATGCCGCTGCCAGTCGACCGGGACGCCCCGGGCGTGGGCGGCGGCGAGCGCGGCGACGGCCTCGCGGGCCTCGGGCCGTTCGCGCCGCAGCACCGGCAGGAAGGCGGTGCCGGGTGCGTCGGTGCAGTCCGGGCCCATGGCGGACAGCACCGCGTCGGGGCCGATCTCCAGGAACGTCCGTACCCCGGTGTCGGCGAGCGCGCGCACGGCGTCGTGGAAGCGGACCCGGGCACGGACGTGCTCCACCCAGTACTCGGGGTCGCACAGCTCGTCGGTGACGGGGGCACCGGTGACGGTGGAGACGACCGGCAGCTTGGGCTCGGCGTAGTCCAGGACGTGTACGACGCGCCGGAACCCGGCCAGCATCGGTTCCATCAGCGGCGAGTGGAAGGCGTGGCTGACCCGCAGGCGCTTGGTGTCGTGGCCACGCGAGGCGAGCTCGGCGGCGATGCGCTCCACGTCGGCCGCGTCGCCGGAGACGACCACGGCGGCGGGCCCGTTGACGGCGGCGATGCCGGTGCGCGGGGTGAGCAGCGGCGCCACCTCGTCCTCGGCCGCGCGTACGGCGACCATGGCGCCGCCTTCGGGGAGTTGCTGCATGAGCCGGCCGCGGGCGGCGACCAGGATCGTCGCGTCCTGCAGGGTGAGTACCCCGGCCACGTGCGCGGCGGCGATCTCGCCGACGGAGTGCCCGGCGAGCTGGTCCGGGGTGAGGCCCCAGTTCTCCAGGAGCCGGTAGAGGGCGACCTCCACGGCGAACAGGGCGGGCTGCGCGTACTCGGTGCGGTGCAGCAGCCCGTCCTCCTCGCTGCCCGGTTCGGCGAACAGGACGTCCTGCAGGGGCCGGTCGAGCTGGAGGTCGAAGTGGGCGCAGACATCGTCCAGGGCGTCGGCGAACACCGGGTGGACGGCGGCGAGTTCGCGGCCCATGCCGATGCGCTGGCTGCCCTGCCCGGTGAAGAGGAAGCCGAGGTCGCCATCGGCGCGAGCCGCGATCGGCGCGGCTCCGGACGCCAACTCGGTCAGCGCGGCGCGCAGTTCGGTGCGGTCGGCGGCAACGAGGACGGCCCGGTCGGGCAGGGCGGCCCGGGTGGTGGCCAGCGAGTGGGCGAGGTCCAGCGGGTCCGCCTCGTCCGCCAGGGGCAGCAGGTCGGCGGCGCGGGCCCGCAGGGCTGCCTCACCTCGGGCGGACAGGGCGAAAGGCAGCGGGGCGCCGACGGGAAGGGCCGGTCGAGTCTCCGCTACGGCCTCTTCGGGCTCGGGCTGTTCCAGAATGACGTGCGCGTTGGTCCCGCTGACCCCGAACGACGACACGCCCGCGCGCCGGACCCGGCCGGTCTCGGGCCACGGGCGCTGCTCGGTGACGATTTCCACGGCCCCCGAGGACCAGTTGACGGCCGGGGTGGGCGTGTCGACATGCAGCGTCGCCGGTATCTGCCCGTGCCGCATGGCGAGGATCGTCTTGATCACACCGGCGACACCGGCAGCGGCCTGGGTGTGGCCCAGGTTGGATTTGACGGAGCCGAGCAGCAGGGGGGCGCCGTCGGGGCGGCCCTGGCCGTAGGTGGCCAGCAGCGCGGTGGCCTCGATGGGGTCGCCGAGCCGGGTGCCGGTGCCATGGGCCTCGACCACGTCGACGTCGGCGGCGGTGAGACCGGCGTCGGCGAGTGCCCGGCGGATCAGCCGCTGCTGGGAGGTGCCGTTGGGCGCGGTCAGGCCGTTGGAGGCGCCGTCCTGGTTGACGGCGGAGCCGCGGACGACGGCCAGCACGTGGTGGCCGTTGCGCCGGGCGTCGGACAGGCGCTCCAGGACGAGCACGCCGACGCCTTCGGCGAATCCGGTGCCGTCGGCCGCGGCGGCGAACGCCTTGCAGCGGCCGTCGGGCGCGAGGCCGCGCTGCCGGCTGAAGGCGGTGAACACACCGGGCCCGCCCATCACGGCCACGCCGCCCGCGAGGGCGAGTGAGGACTCGCCCTGCCGCAGCGAGCGGCAGGCCAGGTGGACGGCGACCAGGGCGGCGGAGCAGGCGGTGTCGACGGTGACGGCCGGGCCCTCGGCGCCGAGCACGTAGGCGACGCGGCCGGAGATGACGCTGGAGGCGTTGCCCGCGAGCAGGTAGGCGTCGAGGCCGTCCGGGGCGTCGTGCAGGCGCGGCCCGTACTCCTGGACCTCGGCTCCGAAGAACATGCCGGCCGGGGTGCCGCGCAGTGCCGTGGGGTCGATGCCGGCGTCTTCCAGGGCCTGCCAGGAGGTCTCCAGGACGAGCCGCTGCTGCGGGTCCATGCCCAGCGATTCCCGCGGGCTGATGCCGAAGAACTCCGCGTCGAACTCGGTGGCGGTGTCGAGGAATCCGCCGCTGCGGACATAGGAGCTGCCGGGTGTCTCGGGGTCCTCGTCGTAGAGGGCGTCCAGGTCCCAGCCGCGGTCCTGCGGGAAGCCCGACAGCACTTCGCCGCCCTCGGCGAGCAGCCGCCACAGGTCGGCGGGCGAGGAGATGCCGCCGGGGAAGCGGCAGCCGAGGCCGACGACGGCGATCGGTTCGTCGGCGGCGCCGTCACCGGCCGGCTCGGGACGGTCGTCCGTGCCGCCGTGGACCTCGGCGAGCAGCCGGGCGGCCAGGTCGTGGACGGTGGGGCAGTCGTAGGCGAGGCCGACGGGCAGGTCGAGGCCGGTCCGCTCGGTCAGCCGCCGGTGCAGGTCGACCGCGGCGAGCGAGTCGAGTCCCTGCGCTGAGAACGGGGCGGCCGCATCGAGCGAGTCGACCGTGCCCGGCCGGGCCGCTTCGATCGCCTCGGTCACGGCCGTGCGCACCAGTTCGGTGACCAGCCTGCGGTGCTGGGAGGGTACGGCCGTGGCGAGCCGTCGTCCCAGAGCTGAATCGGATCCGGGCCCGTTCATCCACGCATCTCCACTTTCGGCCGACACCGGTTTTCCTCACCTTTTTCCACACGGTAATGACGGGCCACGAAAAGCCACACCCTTAAGCACCCCTAGGGGCGGGCGAGTTCGAAGGCCGCCGCGTCCTCAGGGTCGTGCCGGTCGTACGAACGGCGCACATAGGACAGGGAGTCGAGCAGATCTGCGGAGGTGATGGCCTGTGCGGGGCGTACGTCGGCGATGCCGTGCAGTGGCATCTTTCCGATGTCGGCCCAGCACAGCCGGCCGTCCGCGTCGATATAACTCCGGCTGAATCCGGCGTTGTCCGGATGCAGACAGTAGGGAACGTCGAGCAGGCCTCTGGCGAACGCCGTGAGCAGCGCCGCGCCGAGATCGTCGTCCAGCTCCAGCACCGCGTTCACCAGCGCGAAGGCCTCGGCGTAGGTCTGGGTGCCGGGGCCGTCGAGCGGGGCGCGGGGGGTGCGCGCGGCGACCGTCGCCGCGTATTCGAGGGCGGCGACGTTCTCGGCGACCGAGGGAATGCGGCGGGATTCCGCGACGGTTTTCACGATGAGCCGTTCGGAGCCGCTGGCGACGGCGAGTTCGGCCGCTTTCCCGAGGAGTCGGTAGGCGCCGTGCTCGGTTTCCGGATACAGCCCCATGTAGGCGTAGACGACGACATGCCATTCGGTGTCCGGCAGGAACCGCGCGCACAGGGTGCGCAACGCGGCCACCGCTTCGGCGTCCTGGCGCGGATCGGTCTGCTGGGCATAACTCACGGAAATGCTGCGAATGCCGTGCCGGTGGAAGAACATCGCCTCCAGGACACTGACCGCGACCAGCAGGCTGGGCGGGCAGAGCTGCCCGAGGACACAGCCGCCGAAGGTCTCCAGGTGCGGTGCGGCGCCCGGCGCGCACAGGGTGGCGAGCAGTTCGCAGGAGGCCGCCCAGTGGGCGACGGACTCACGCAGCGGGACTCGGCCGTAGGGCAGGCAGTAGGAGACCGGACCGCCCTCGGAGGCGTCGAGGCCGACGGCCATCAGTGCCCGGAAGATGTCCTGCGGCGCGGCCGAGCCGTGCCGGACCTGGACCGGGAAGTCGGGTCCGTGGATCCGGTCGAGCACCTGAAGGGTGGTCGTCGTCTCGTGGCTCACGATCGGATAGCCGTTGAGGGCGACGCCCTCCAGCACGGCCAGTTTGGCCGACTCCAGGTCGCCGACCCGGGTGTAGCTGTCCAGGGTGAGGGTGCCGACGGTGGTCGCCGTGGCGTTCCGGGTGGCGAGCAGCCCGGCCCGCATCCGTTCCGGGCTGCTCATCCCCATCCGGGGCTGGACCACGAGGTGGCCGGCGTCGTGAGCCCGGCGCACGAACGCGCCGAACCCGACACCGGTCACACCAGGGCCCGCTGCGGCAGCGTGTCGAGCATGCGGCGGAAGGCGGCGACGCCCTCGGCGCTGTCGTCGAACACCGCGTCGTAGCCGGCGGCGCTCAGGGCGGCCACCTCGTCGTTGCCGCAGGGTCCGGCGATGCCGAGCTTGCCGCCGATCACGGCGGGTACGTCGGCGAGTTCGGGGTGCTCGCGCAGCCGGGTGACGGTGCGCATGCCGTCGTGGTAGCCGTGGCCGTTGACGCTGCTGACCACGATCAGGGCCGGGCGGTCGGCCAGGGCCTCGGCGATGAGCAGGTCCTCGGGGACGCAGGGGCCGAGGTTCACCACGCGGTGTCCGTGCTCCTCAAGGAGGAGGTGGAGGTAGACGAGGTTCCAGGTGTGGGAGTCGGAGATGCCGCCGGCCACGAGAACGGGCTGGTCGCCGGGGGTGGGGGTTATCGGGGAGGGGCTCATCACAGGGCCTGTCCGTGTTCGTAGGTGCGGATGTGCTGGATACGGGAGACGGAGACGACGTCGTCTCCGCGTACGACGATCTCGGCGGGGGCGGGCCTGCCGAGGAACATCAGAAGGCTGGCGGTGGGGCCGTAGGCACCGGCGTTGGGCACGGTGAGCAGGGCACCCGGGGCCAGTTCGGGCAGCGGGACGTTGCGGCCGAGCAGGTCACCCGGGGTGCACAGCGGCCCGGCGAGGCTCGCGGGGGTGCCGTCGGCGCCCACGGACTCGTGCGGCTCGACGGACACGGGCAGGATGCGGCCGAGGCCGGACATGCCCCCGAAGGTGTTGATGCCGGCGTCGAGGACGAGATAGCGGGTGTCGCGGCTGTCCTTGACGTTGACGACGGAGGTGAGCAGGGTGCCGCTGTCGGCGACCAGGTAGCGGCCGGATTCGCAGGCGATCTGCGGGGCGCCCTTGCGCCAGCCGGGGAAGTGCTCGTCCAGCGTCTCGGCCAGGGCGTCGCGCAGCTCGCGGTAGACCGGTCGTTCGCCCTGCACGGCGTAGGGAGCGGCGAATCCGCCGCCGATGTCGACGAAGCGGAACGTGACCCCGAGGGCCTGCTGGAGGGCGGCGGCGGTGGCGACGGTGTGGCGGAACTCGGCGATGAGGCTCGCCTCGTCCTTGGCGTTGCTCAGCGGGAAGAAGTGCAGCCCGGCGATGCGGGTGCCCGGCACCTCGCGCAGGTCGGCGGCGAGGCCGGGCAGGGTCTCGCTGTCGAAGCCGAACTGCGAGGGCACGCCCGTCATCCGGATGCTGGTGGCCGCGGCGCCGGTCGCGTTGTTGACCCGGATCAGGCAGTCGGCGGTGACGCCGAGCTCTAGGGAGCTCTCGCCGACGCGGCGCAGGTCGCCGTAGGACTCGGTGGAGAACAGCCGGACGCCGCGGGTGAGCGCCTCGGTCAGTTCCTCGGTGGTCTTGCCGGGACCGGTGTAGAGGATCCGGTCGCCGGGGAAGCCGGCCTGCAGGGCGGCGTCGAGTTCGCCCACGGAGCTGATCTCGGCGCGGCAGCCGCGGGCCGCGCCGGCGCGCAGCTCGCGCAGCAGCTCGGGGTGCGGGTTGGCCTTGGCGGCGTAGAAGACCTCGACCTCGTCGGGCAGCGCGGCGAACAGGTCGTCGCGGGCCGCGGCCACCCGGTCCAGGTCGTAGACGTAGGACGGGGTACCGAAGCGCTCGGCCAGTACGGTGGGGCCGGTCACGGGGTGGTTCCTTCCAGGAGGCGGGCGAGCTGCTTGCGGTCGTGCTTGCCGTGCGGGGTCAGCGGCAGCTCGTCGACGACACGGCTGACGCCGGGCACCTTGGCGGGCTCCAGCCGTAGCGACAGCTCCTTGAGCAGGGCGTGCGGGTCGATGTCACCCTCGGCGAACACCGCGAGGGCGCGGCCTTCGGCGGGCGGCAGGACGGCGGCGGCGCGGACGCCGGGGATGTCGGTGGCGGCGCTCTCGATCTCGGTGGTGCTCATGCGAACGCCCTTGTGCTTGAACATGTCGTCGCGGCGGCCCTCGTAGTACAGGAAGCCGTCCTCGTCGACGTGGCCGAAGTCGCCGGTGTGCAGTCGGAGTCCGCCGTCGGGGGCGGGGCGGAAGGCGCGTGCCGTCTGTTCCGGTGCGCGCCAGTAGCCGGGCATGACGTGCGGGCCCTCCACCACGATCTCGCCGGTCTGCCAGGGCGCCAGCGCCTTGCCGTCGTCGTCCACGACGAAGGCGCGGGTGCCGGGCAGTGGGCGGCCGACCGAGTCGGGCTTGGCGTCCTGGTGGGCGGGCGGCAGCACGGAGACGCGCTTGCACTCGGTCTGCCCGAACTGGATGATCACCTCCGCGCCGGGGAACGCCGTGCGCAGTCCGTCGGCGGTGGTCTTGGGCAGCGCGGCACCGGTGTTGGTGAACATCCGTACCCGGGACTTCCGGCTGGGCTCGCGCTCGGCGAGGGCGACGATCATCGTCGCCAGCGACGGGACGATCGGGACGACGGTGGCGCCGGTATCCCGGATGCGGCGCAGCAGCACCAGGTCCGACTCGCCGTCGGCGAGGACCAGTTCACTGCGGCCGGCGGCGGTGAGCAGCACCTTGTACAGGCCGTAGTCCCAGGAGATGGGGAAACGGCAGAACACCACGTCGTCGGGGCGGTAGCCGAGTTCCAGGTTGATGGCCTCGGTGGCGAAGACCATCCGGCCGTGCGGGCAGATCACCGCCTTCGGGGCGGCGGTCGAGCCGGAGGTGTAGACGAGGACGGCGAGGTCCTCGGGGCCGACCTCGGCACCGCAGGACCGAGCCCCCCGCCCCCGCAGCGTGGTGATGTCCTGCCACGCCTCGCCGAGTCCCAGGACCGGTACGCTCTCGGCGAGCGCGGCGATCCGCTCCACGGCCGGGTCGGTGACGACGACCAGCGCGGGCTCGGAGTTCTCGACGACCGCCCGCAGATGGAAGTCCTTCATGCCGGTGTTGACCGGGACGAGGACGGCACCGCGGCGCGCGGTGCCGTACAGCAGCGCGACCAGTTCGCGGGTGCTGGGCAGCTGGACGAGGACCCGGTCGCCGTGGCCGATGCCGCGCTCCTCCAGCCAGGCGTCTACGGCGTGGCTGTGGGCGGCGAGTTCCCGGTACGTCCAGCGGCCCTCGCCGTCGGCGACCGCCGGGGCGTCGGGGCACTCGGCGGTGGCCTCGTCGAGCAGGTCGTGCACCCGGGCGTCGGTGCGAGCGTCGTGCGTCCGGGCGTCGGTGCGGGCCTGCGCTGTCGGTTGACCGTTCACTGCGACTCCTGCCGCCTTTCATGAGTGCGTGCCGCCCCGCCGGACTGCCGCATGGCCGTGGCCCGGGAGGCGAGCTTCCTGCGATCGGTCTTGCGGTTGGAGTTGAGCGGGAGCGCGTCCAGGTGGTGGTAGGCACGCGGGACGACCGCGGCCGGCAGCAGCTCCCGCAGATGGCGGGCGAGCCGGGCGGGCGGCACGGGCACCCCGGTGTGGAAGACCGCCAGCTCCACCGTGCCGTCCACGGGCACCGCCACGGTCACGGCGTCCTCGACGCCCGGGCAGGTCCGTGCGGCGGCGTCCACCTCCGCCAGCTCCACCCGCACCCCGTGCACCTGGACCTGGGCGTCCTGACGGCCGAGGTACAGCCAGCCGCCGTCCTCGGCGCGCCGGACGCGGTCGCCGGTGCGGTAGAAGCGGTGCCCGCCGTGCTCCAGGAACCGTCCGGTGTCGTCGGCCGGGTCGAGGTAGCCTGGCGTCAACTGGGGCCCTGCGATGCACAGTTCACCCTCGTCGCCGTCGCTGGGCGCATCGTCCGCACCCAGCAGCAGCGTCTCGTGACCCGGGTGTACGGCGCCGATGGGCACCATGTCGTTGAGGTACCGTCCCGGCGTCCAGCGCTGTGCGGTGATGGTGACGGTCAGTTCGGTCGGGCCGTACAGGTTCTCCAGCGTCGCACCCGGCGCGGCGCCGGCCCAGTCCTCGGCGTCCTTGCAGCTGAGCGCCTCCCCCGCGAAGAAGCTCCACCGCAGCGACGGAAGCGCGCCCGGCTGAAGTCCGCCGGTGCGGCGCACCAGGGTGATCGCGCTGGGCGTGGAGAACCACACGGTCATGCCCTGCCCGGCCACGAACTCCGGAAGATGCGCATACGCGTGCGGCGGGACCGGTACGACGGTGGCTCCGGCGCCCCAGGCGCAGAACAGGTCGAACATCGCGCAGTCGAAGTTGAGGTCGAAGGTCTGCGAGAAGACGTCATGCGGACCGAAGTCGTAGCGCTCGTCCAGCAGTTGGAAGTAGTGCGCGGTGTTGGCGTGGGTGACCGGGACGCCCTTGGGGCGGCCGGTGGAGCCGGAGGTGAACAGCACGTAGGCGATGTCGGAGGGCCGGGCGGGCATCGGCGCCTTCAGGGCGCTGTCCGCGTCGACAGCGAGCGCCGGCATCGGCTGCCCGCCCGGCGCGAACAGCGTCGGCAGGCTGACACCCTCGGCGTGCAGCGCGGTCAGGGCGGGCAGGGCGTCGTCGTCTGCGAGCAGAGCGCCGACCCCGGCGGCCTCGATCATCTGCCGGGTGCGGGCGGCGGGGAAGGCCGGCTGCAGCGGGACTACGGTGACGCCGCTGTACAGGCCGGCCAGCAGGGCCGCGTACGCCGTGGGTCCCTTGCCGGCCGGCACGCCCACGGCGGGCGGCCGGTCGGGCAGCCCGGCGCGCAGCGAGCCGGCCAGCACCAGGGCACGTTCGTGCAGTTCACGGTAGGTGGTGTCGACGCCGTCGGCGCGCAGCGCGGGCCGGTCCGGGGAGAGGGCCAGCCCGCGCATGAACCGGCCGGACAGCGTGCTGTCCATGGTGGGATCCACGGTGGCCGTCCCGTCAGCTCGCGGTGGTGTGCAGCATGCTCTGCACGGTGTCCCACAGCACGCCGGCGGTGCGGAAGGTGTCCATGGTCAGCGCGCTGTCCCGGAAGCGGACCTGGTAGGCCTCCTCCAGCGTGCCGAGCAACTGGACCGTGGCGAGCGAGTCCAGGCCGAGGTCCTTCAGTTCGGCGTCCGGCGTCAGCTCCTCCTGCGGGCCGAGGAACGGCACGAAGGGGCGGAGTATCTGTTCGAACTGGTCGTCCCACATGGGAGCCTCCAACGAGTCGGGCGGGGTCAGGCGGCGCGCGAACGGCGCCGGGGGGTCATCGCCAGCCGCGGCTGTGCGGCGACGACGTCGAAGTTCCGGGTCGCGCAGGGGACCCGGCCGAAGAGGCTGTCCGGCCCGGCCACACACAGGCGCGTGGCACCGGCGTCCTTGAGGGCCGTGGTGACGCTCGGCCAGTTCATGGGGTGGTCGAAGCCGTCGAGCAGCATGGTGCGCAGTTCCTCGCCGGTGTGCAGCAGCCGGCCGTCCTGGTCGGCCACGACGGGCAGCTTGGGGTCGGCGAAGGAGTAGCGGGAGACCACTTCGCGTTCGGCCTTGTCACGCAGCGAGCGGAACGCCGAGGCGTGCATGGGCGGGCGCATGGTGTACAGCGGGAGGCTGCCGATGCCGCGCAGCCGCTCCTCCAGCCATGTGACACGGTGCTCGGGCAGGGAGATCATGTAGAAGCCGTCGTCGATGTGGCAGGAGATCTCGTGCCACTCCCCCGCCTCGTCCAGCTCGGTGAGGATCGCGTCGAGGCCGTCGCGCGGGGCGCGGACGAAGGACAGGGTGACGATGTCCTGGTGCTCCTCGGCGAAGTACTCCTCCAGGCAGCGGGCGATCTCGGCCGTCAGACGCACCGCGTCGGGCAGCTCCAGGGCGCCGGTGTAGGCGATGGCCGCCTTCTCGCCGAAGCTGGGGCCGGCGACGATGTCGGGTTCCACGCCGAGGTGGTCGCGGGCCCAGTGGGCGCAGGCCAGGCAGTTGACGAAGAACGCGACCTGGGCGGCTTCGGAGTAGTCGCCCGGAGAGGTCCGGAAGGCGTCCACGAGCGAGTAGCCGAGCGCCTCGTCGGCGACGGCGACCAGGTCCCGGGCGTAGGGGCTGGCCACCATGAACCGGCCCACCTCGGCGAACGGGACGGGGCCCATGCCGGGGAAGACGAGAGCGGTGTCGTGTGCCATGGCGGGATCCCCGCCCCCTTTCACAGGCTGGAGAGCGTCAGAGGCTCTTGAGGAAGTCGGTCATCACCTCGAAGAACCGTTCCGGTTCCTCCAGGTGCGGAAGGTGGCTGGACTCCTCGAAGATCTCCCAGCGCGCTCCGGGGATGCCGTCCTGGTACGGCTGGACGACGGCCGGGGTGGCCTCGTCGTGGCGGCCGCTGATCAGCAGGGTCGGGGTGCTGATCCGGTGGAGTTCGTCGATGATCGACCAGTTCCTGAGGGAGCCGATGACGTGGAACTCGTTGGGCCCGTTCATCGCGTAGTAGACGGTCGGATCGTTGTAGATCTCCATGAAGGAGGACAGGAAGTCGCGCGGCCAGGGCGTCACACGACACACATGGCGGTCGTAGAAGACGCGCATCGCGGCCAGGTAGTCCGGGCTGTCGTAGGAGCCGTCCGCCTCGTGCCGCCGCAGGGTCTGCTCCACCGTTGGCGGCAGCTCGGCGCGCAGCCGCGCCACCTCCCGCAGCCAGATCGGGTACGAGGCAGGCGCGTTGGCGATGACCAGCCCTCGCAGACCGGCCGGAGCGGTCATCGCGTGCCGGGCGCACAGGGGGCCGCCCCAGGACTGGCCGAACAGCACATAGTCGTCGGCGATACCCAACTGCTTTACGAGATTGGCCAGTTCACGCTCAAAAAGTTCGACCGTCCAGAACTCGGCACCCATGTCCGGCAGATGGGTCGAGCCGCCGTTGCCCAGCTGGTCGTAGTGGATGACGGGCCAGCCGTCCTCGGCGAGCCGGGCCAGGGGCAGCAGGTAGTCGTGGGTGCTGCCGGGGCCGCCGTGCACGGCGACGACCGCCGGCCGTCCCGCGCCGAGTTCACCGGTCACTCGGTACCAGGTCCGGTACTCCCCGAAGGGAACGGTTCCCTTCGCGCTGGGATCCGGAGACACGCTGATCACCTCTGCTCGGCTGCGGGACGCGGCGGCGGCCGGGGCAGGGACGCCGGCCGGGACCCGGCGAGCCGGGCGGCGGGCGATCCGTGCCCTTGCCGTCCATCCATCTGCCGTGGTCCGCTGCCGACGCTAATCGCCGCCGCGCCGCCGCCAGACCCCTAACCGCCCCTAGGCGCTGTCCGACCGGTCGGACAGCGCCTAGGGGTCGGCGGGCACTGCGGTGACGGCCCGGCAGGGGGTTCCGCCGGATACACAAAAGCCGGCGAGGCGGATATGGCCCCGTGTTGCACCTTATGAAGGTGCGTGCAGAAACCGGATTGTCTCCGGAGTCCGCGCATGCCTGAGCGACGAGGCAATCCACACAGTCAGGGAAATGCCGAAACACACAGGAAATCCACGGGAATTGAGCCCAGCGTCAACTCTCCCTCCGGTCGTCCGTCTTTGCAGCCGCTGCCCGCTTGCGCGTCGGTTCCGACGGCGTTGACGGCATTCTCCGCAGCAGCGGAAGGCAGCCCAGGAGAAGGAGGCCGGCCGCGGCCCAGGGCGCGTCCGGACCGGCGTCCTTGGCTAGCACGCCGCCCAGTGCGGCGCCCAGAGGCATGGTCCCCCACGCCGCGATCCGGTAGCCGCTCGTGACCCGGCCCAGCATGCCCGGTGGGGCGAGCCGCTGCCGCAGCGAGACCGTGCACACGTTCCACAGCACCACGCCGGCACTGTTGACGGCCAGCATCAGCGCCACCAGCGGCCACCAGGGCACCGCTGCGACGACCAGGTAGCTCAGCGCAGACACGGTCACCGACACCACCAGGCTGCGTCCGGAGCCGAGCCGTCGCGCCGTCCAGGGCGCCGCCCTGGCTCCGGCCAGGCTGCCGAGGGCCGCCGCCACGAGCATCAGGCTGTATCCGTGGGCCGGCAGGCCGAGACGTCGCTCCACGTACACCACGAGCACCGCGTACACGGCCTGCTGGCCCACGCCGAGCACCGCCACCACGACCATGAGGCGGCGCAGGATCCGGTGGCCGCCCAGCAGCCGCAGGCCGGCCCAGGTGTCGCGCGACAGGCCGCGCACACCGCGTTCCGCCCGCCCGTCGCCGGCCTGCCGTCCGTCCGGCCGCCGCGACGGCAGCCCCATGAGCAGCAGCGCCGAGCCGAGGAACGACACCGCGTCCACCGCGAACGGAAGCGGCTGCCCCACCGCCCACAGCGCCGCTCCCGTCGGCGGGCCCAGGAAGCCGGTACCGGTGATCTGTGCGGCGATGATCCGGGCGTTCGTCCGTTCCAGCTCCCGGTCCGCGGCCAGTGACGGCACGATCGACTGGGCCGCGCTGTCGAAGAACACCTCGGCGAGGCCGGTCAGGAAGGCGGTCAGCACGAGCGGGAGCAGGGGCACCCGCCCGGTCGCCGTGTACGCGCACAGCAACGCCAGCACCGCGCAGCGCACGAGATCCCCGGCGATCAGGGAACGGCGGGCGGGCATGCGGTCGACGAGGGTGCCGATGACGGGTGCGAGCAGCCAGGCCGCCCGGCCGGCGGCCGCGACGACGGAGACCCAGAACACGTCACGCGTGACCGCCGCCGCCAGCATCGGCAGCGCCGCGAACCGCACTCCGTCGCCCACGGAGCTGATCGCGTTGGCGGCGACGAGGCGGCTGAGCGGCGCCGCGCGAAGGCGACGCGGGTGAAGGCGACGCGGGTGAAGGCCACGAGGGCGAAGGGCAGACCACACCATGCCTCGGTACCCGGTCCGCTGCCGAATCCACCTGTGGTGAGGCGACTTATACGTTCTTTCGCCGTCTGCCAGTAAAAGGTGGCCGCCGTCGCCGGCTGCGGCTGACACCCAATTGCGGGGCATGGCACGTTCGTTGAGCATTACGTCACTGGGTCTGCATTCGAGCAGGGCGCGACCCGCCTCGCACCCCTTCACTCCGAGCAGACCGCGGTCGCCCGCGTCGCCGTGCGGCTGATGCTGGACACCGCACCGCAGCTGTGCGCGGGGTTGTTCCGGCACGCCCGGTATGTCATCGCCGTGGACGGCCCCGACGCGTTCGACAGCGCCTCCACCCACGAGATCCCCGACGTGGCGTTCGTCGCACGGCGGTGTACACGGACCCCCGAGCGGTTCGCCGAGGCGCTGGTGCACGAGTTCGTGCACCAGCGCCTGTACGACCTGCAGATGACCCGGTCGGTGTGCGGTGAGCGGCTGCGCCACGGTGACGTGGTCTGCGTGAACCTGGCGTCGGCCAACCGGGACGAGCGTCGGTGGGAACGTGCCGACCGGTTCGACCCGCACCGGCAGCCGCAGCCGCACCTGGCCATGGGCAACGGCCCCCATGTCTGCCTGGGCCGGCTTCTCGCCGCGCTTAAGGCACGGGTCTCCTCGACGCACTCCCCTCATCGCGGCCGGACCACGTCCTGGACACCGAGGTCGTGACCGGCCGCGGCGTCCGCTCACCGAGGCGACTGACCGTGCGGTGGTGACCGGCACACCGCGGACGACCCCTAGTAGTGCTTGGTCAGGTTGATATCGGTTCTGGCATGTTGC
>NZ_MQUS01000045.1 GCF_001953885.1 Streptomyces sp. IMTB 2501
TCACCGCCGCCGTGCTCGTCCCCACCGCCGTGCTCGTCCCCACCGCCGTGCTCGTCCCCACCGCCGTGGTCATCACCACGCCCGTGCTCGTCCCCACCACCGTGGTCGTCGCCCCGGCCGTGTTCGTCGTCACCCCGGTCGTTGCCGCGCACCAGGGCGAGCGCACCACCACCGGTGTGCACACCACCACGCGGCTTGTCCCGGTCACCCCCACGCCCGCGGTCATCACCGCCGCCGTGCTCGTCCCCACCGCCGTGCTCGTCCCCACCACCGTGGTCATCACCACGCCCGTGCTCGTCCCCACCACCGTGGTCGTCGCCCCGGCCGTGCTCGTCGTCACCCCGGTCGTTGCCGCGCACCAGGGTCAGCGCTCCGCCACCCGTGTGGATTCCACCGCGCGGCTCGTCGTGTCCGCGGCCCTTGCCGTGGTTTTCACCGTGATCATTGTCGTGGTCGCGACCCGAGTCGCCGCGGCCGTGGTCGTCGTCGGAACCACGATTGTGGTCCCGGCTGAAAGAGGAGTCGTCACGGCCTCCGTCGTCACCCGCGGGCACGGCGAGAGCCGCGCTGGGAACCGCGAAGGCGAGAGCGGCTGTTACTGCCGCCGAGGCCAAAAGCATGCGGGCAGATCGCATAGCGATGTCCTTCCGTCGTGGCCGGGCAGCGGATACCTCATCAGCTGAATGGACCCGTCCTCGACATGAACCACCGTCAGTGAGTGCGCAAGCTCCCACCATCCGAGCCACCCAGCCGGGTCACTGAGCCACCCGTCTGCCCCAGTGATCGCGCCCCATATGCCATCATCCGGGCGAATCCCCGGGCGTGGCGCACGCCCCACACCGGCCGGGTGTCATATGCCCGCTCAGCGGAGCCCGGTCCCCGGCCGCCGGAGTTCCGCGACCACCTCCGCTTGGTGACGTACGTCGGGGTCTCGGCGGGTGTATCCGGGTCGGTGGCGGCGATGGTGCTCGTCGTCGCCGTGGTGGCCGTGGAGTTCGGCCCCGGACTGCCGATGGCGCTGTGCGTCGGCTGGGACCGGCCCGGCTGGTACGTGGTGGGCGGTCTGTTCGCGGTGACAGGACTGCTCGCTCCGCCCGCGGTGGGCCGGACCCGGCGGAGTAAGGCCACCCGGTCGGTCTCGACGCCGGTCGTGGAGCAGGTGGCGTCCGCTTCCTGACACCCAGTCGCCCCTCTTGTTATGACCGCCGTCATAACGCAGGCTGGTGCCGACAGCACGGCAGTCCGATGCGATGGAGGAAGCGGTGGCGGACGGAAGGGCGCGGGAGCTGTGGGAGCGGTACGAGCCGGTGCACGATCTCGTGTACTTCGCACCGGAGGTCCGCCGGGCGGCGGACGCGCTCGGGATGCGGGGGTATTGGATGGGGTACTTCGCGCTGCGTGCGGCACCGCTCGGCGCGGTCCCGCCGTCGGTCGTGACGAGTTGTTTCTATGTCTTCCATCCCGCCCGGGTGGCCCGGGCCCTCCCAGACGCGTGGGCGTATGCGGCCCCGGCCGATGTGCTGGCCGCCCGCCTCGATGCGCTTGACACGGCGATGACCAGTGTGTTCGGACCGGATGTCGTCGGCTCGGGCGACTTCGCCGAGGCCGCCGACCTCGCCTGGGAGGCAGCCGCGGCGGCGGACACCGCGGGTCGGGTGCTGGCCGCCGCCAACCAGGCGCTGGAGCGCCCGGACCGTCCCACCGCCCGGCTGTGGCAGGGCCTGACGACGCTGCGCGAGCACCGGGGCGACTCGCATGTCGCGGTGCTGGTGGGTCAGGGGCTCGGGCCGGTGGAGGCCATGGTGCTCAAGGCCGCGTCCGGCGAGTCCGACGGGGCGATGCTGCGGGAGACCCGCAAGTGGGACCCGGCGGACTGGGACACGGCCACAGCGCGGTTGCGTGAGCGTGGGCTGCTCATGGCCGACGGCTCCCTCACCCCGGCCGGGGCGGTCGTGCGCGCGGAGGTGGAGGCACTGACGGACGCGGCGGCCGAAGGCCCCTGGACCGCGCTCGGCGCCGACCGCACCACCCGGCTGGCCGGCCTGCTGGAGCCGCTGTCCCGCCTGGTCGAGAGCTCGGGGCTGCTGCCTCCGGGCAATCCGGTGGGACTGATCCGGGGCTCTCATCCCGTCGCCGACTGAGCGGCCTTCGGGCGAGTGCGTTGTCGACCGCCCGCCGTGCTCCGGTCGAGTCCGTACGGCGCCCCCGCCCGCCACAGTGGGCGGGGGCGCCGTACGGACGGCTGCGGGTCGCTGGTTACCAGGTCACCGGCAGCCGCTCGGGCATCCGTTTCATGAAGCCGGTACGCCAGACCAGTTGGCCGGGCGGTACGGCGAGCGCGAGGTCCGGGAGCCGGTCGAGGAGGACCTCCAGGGCGATCCGGGCGTGGGCGCGGCCGAGCGCGGTCGCGGGGCAGTAGTGGGCGCCGCCGCCGAAGGAGAGGTGGTCGGCGGTGTTGTCGCGGTGGACGTCGAAACGGTGCGGGTCGGGAAACTTCTCCGGGTCGAGGTTCGCACCCTCGACCAGCACGAGGACGAGTTCGCCCTGCTTCACGTCGACGTCACCGAGCCGGACGTCCTCCAGCGCCAGGCGCGGCAGGGCGTCGCCGATGGAGAGGTTGACCCGCAGCAGTTCCTCCACGCCCGGACCGATCAGGTCGGGGCGGTCCCGGAGGAGGTCGCGGGCGATGGGATGGGTGAGCAGGTGGACCAGGGCCATGGCGAGGAAGCCGGAGGTGGAGATCACACCGGCGCCGAACATGGTGACCCCGACGGTGGCCAGCATCTCGTCGCTGAGATGGGCGTACTCGGGGTCGTCGCGCAGCGCGGCGAGTTCACCCATCAGGCCGTGCGTCGCGGGGTCGTCGAGCAGGGCCGTCATCCGGGCGATGTCCCGGTCCCAGTTGATCTTCGCGCCGGTGATGGGGCACGGCGCGTTCATGAAGGCGATGTCCAGGCTGCGCAGGAAGGCCGGGGCCTCGGTCTGCGGGATGCCGAGGATGCGGCAGTGCATGCCCGCCGAGTACGGGTCGCAGAACGCGGCGCGCAGATCGGCCGTCGGGCCTTCGGCCACCATCTGGTCCGCCAGCCGGTGCGCCTCCTCGCGCAGCCACTCCATCAGGCCGGGTGACTTCGGATTGAGCGCCTTCATCACCGCCCGCCGCAACCCGGCGCCGGTGATGTTGCCCATGTTGTTCACGACCTCGGGCGGGATCGTGAGCGCGTACTGCCGGGGAACTCCGGGAGCGGAGGTGTCCTTCAGGGAGAACCGGTCGTCCTTCAGTACCTGCGCGCACAGGTCGTACGACGACACGAGCCAGGCTTCGGCACCGGCGATGGTCCGCACGCGCCGTACGGGGGTGGCGGCGCGTATCTCCTCGACCTCGGCGGGGACCTGGGTGCCGTCCCAGGAGAACGGGAAGTCGAGCAGGTGCGGGGCGTCGGTGCGGGTGCCGGGGGCGGCGGTCATGCCACGGCTCCTTCCAGGGCGGTGGGGGTGACGATGGCGTGGCCCTGGTTGCGGGAGGCGCGCAGACCGGCGCCGCGGGAGTACAACAGCTCGGCCATCGGCAGCAGTTGGTGGTAGCAGTTGAGCGAGGAGGGCACCTTGAGGATGGCGGGGGTGTCCAGGAACAGCGGGGCCTCGGCACACACGTACTCCAGGCACACGGCGCGCTGACGTTCGGTCGGTGTCTCGCCCCGCGCGCTAAGGAAACGATTTACCAAGGCATCGCAAACGGCCCGGAAGGCGCCGTCGGAGGACAGGCGGTCCTTGAGCTGCCGATGGATGTCCTGATAGGCGGGGTTGGTGCGGAACTCCGACATCGGGTGCCAGTCCAGCCGCAGTCCCTCCGGGTCCGCCGCCGACACGGCGTCCCGGACCTTGGCGCGTACACCACGCAGGTTCTTCACCGCCTTGCGCCGGGCCTCGTCCGGCGGATAGCCGGACGCCTCGTACATCTCGGCGACGTACAGGTCGGTATAGACGAAGTCGACCCTGTCGAAGTGGTCCAGTCCCCAGCGGGCGAGGTCGTGCAGGCGGCGGGCGGAGAAGTAGCTGTTGCCCGGGGACACACCGATCACGGCGTGCGCGCCCTCGCCCAGAATGACTTCGCAGTGGGAGGTGTACGGCTGGACTTCGAAGACGTCGGCCATCAGCACGGATGCTGTGGTCAAAGGGGAAAGCCTCCGCCGCGCGCTAGTCCCGGCGGGGCCCTGTGCCCCTGGTGTGGCTGCGCGGCGCCCTCACGCTAACCGTAGTGGATCAGCACGGGCAGTTACTGCCTGGTTTTGGCTGAAAACAGTCGTAGCAATGCTCGAAGTTCCATGCAACGTGCATCTGTTGCGAGCCGTACGCTGAGGTCGTGTTCAACCGAGACGAGGCCTACGAGGATCCGGGCCGGGTGGCGTCCCGGCTCACCGGACGCCCGGCCACCGGGGCGCGCACGGGGTCCGGATCACCTGCCGAGGTCACCCTGGACGACGGCGCCCGGGTGATGGTCAAGCGCGGCGACACACCCGGGGCCATACGGGCCGAGGTGGCCGGACTGCGCTGGCTGGCCGCCGCGGACGCGGTCCGGGTGCCGGCGGTGCTCGGTCACGACGAACGCTGGATGGTGACGGAGCGGGTGCCGACCGGGCGGCCGGACCCCACGGCGGCACTGCGTTTCGGTCGATCCCTGGCCGCTCTTCACGCGGCCGGTGCACCGCATCTCGGGGCGGCGCCGCCTGACGGCCCCGAGGACGCGTTCATCGGCCTCGCTCCCATGCGCAACACGCCCGGCACGAACTGGCCCAGCTGGTACGCCGAGCACCGCGTACTGCCGTATGTGCGCGGCGCGGTCGACCGCGGCACGCTCCGCCCGGACGAGGCGGCCGTCTTCGAGCAGGTCTGTGCGCGGCTGCCCGACCTGGCGGGTCCCGCCGAGCCGCCCGCGCGGCTGCACGGCGACCTGTGGAACGGGAACGTGCTGTGGGGCGCCGACGGCGAGGTCCGGCTCATCGACCCGGCCGCGCACGGCGGACACCGGGAGACCGACCTGGCGATGCTCCAGCTGTTCGGCTGCCCTCATCTGGACCGCGTGCTCGCCGGGTACGAGGAGGCGGCGCCGCTCGCGCCAGGCCGGCAGGACCGCGTGGGCGTACACCAGTTGTTCCCGCTGCTGGTGCACGCGGTGCTGTTCGGACGCGGATATGCGGAACAGGCCCTGACCGCGGCCCGGGACGCACTCGCGGTGTGACGCGGATCCGGCGGACGGCTACTTGCGTCCCCGGCCACCGGGCTCTCCGGCCGGTCCAGTTGACGACGGGTCCCTCGACCAGGCGGAGTGCGGCCGCGAAATGGCGGTCCGCAGTGGGCAACGTACTGGGCGCCATCGGCGTCCTGAGCCATGCGGGCCCTTCCGGCACCCCTCCGACCTGCGATTACGCAGAGTGAGGAAACCAATCACCCGTTCGATTCGTATAAGGACGTGAAAGCCGAATCAGGGAGAGACCATGCAACCGTTCACGCTCAACTACGCGCGCCCCGCTGTGCAGTTGGACGTCACCACTCCGTATGCGTACGACTCCGGACTGCAGTTGAACGTCCTCCCGGACGGGCGGATAGCCGCCACCGACCACGCGACCCTGAGAGCTCTGGGGACCACCACGTCGACCGCCGGTTCCAAGACCCACTTCGACGACTGAACCGCGGACCCAGAGATATGACCGTGCTCATCCTGACCAGACAAGAAGACGTGACGGCGGACATGGTGGTCCTCCGGCTGGGCGAAGCCGGAGTGCCCGTCGTCCGGCTCGATCCCGCCGATCTGACCAACGGGGTGGCGCTGTCGGGCGAGTACGTGCAGGGCGCCTACCGGGGGCATCTGTCCGTCGGCGGGCGCCTGGTGACCATGAGCGGCCTGCGCTCCGTCTGGGTGCGCAGGCCCGGGGAGGCGGCCGCTCGCGCCGCCCAGCCGTCCGCCTGGCTGACGGAGGAGTCGTCACAGGCGCTGTACGGCATGCTGCGCACCACCGACACGCGCTGGATGAACCATCCGGACGCGGCCCGCCGCGCCCGGCACAAGCCCTGGCAGCTGCATCTCGCACAGCGCAGCGGCCTCGCGGTGCCGGCCACGCTGATCACGACGTTCCCGCAGGCGGCGCGGGAGTTCGCGGAGCGTTTCCCGGATCTGGTGGTCAAGCCGGTGTCCGGTGCGCATCCGCAGGAGCCCCCGCGCGCGGTACCGACCAGCCGGGTCGCGCCGGACGCCGACTTCTCGGCGGTGGCCTTCGGTCCGACGCTGCTGCAGCGGCGGGTCGGCAAGCGGGCGGACATCCGGCTCACCGTCGTCGGCGACACCCTGCTGGCCGCGCGCAAGCCCGCCGACCCCGACGCCCACCCGGACGACGTGGACGTCCGTTTCGCCCCCTCGGTCTCTCCCTGGCTGCCCGCGGACGTGCCGGCGCGCGTCGCCGAGGGCGTACGGCGGTACATGAGGGGCGCCGAACTGGCCTACGGCGCATTCGACTTCGCCGAGGACGCCGACGGGATCTGGTGGTTCCTGGAGTGCAACCAGTCGGGACAGTTCGGGTTCGTCGAGATGGACACAGGTCAGCCCATCGCCGCGACGATCGCAGACTGGCTTGCCGGGGACGGGGATCCGGACGGCAGGTGTGCGGAGGGCAGCCGGGGCGCAGCCTCTTGAGGGTGCGGGGATCGGCTCGGAGAAAGGAACGCCTCATGCGCATCGGATTGCTGGGAACGGGCCCGTGGGCCCAAACGGCATACGCTCCCGCCCTCTCCGGCCACCCCGGCGTGGAGTTCGCCGGAGTGTGGGGCCGCAGGCCCGAGGCGGCCACAGCGCTGGCCACGGGGTACGGCGTCCCCACGTACGACGACGTGGACGCGCTGCTGGCCGATGTGGACGCGGTGGCCGTGGCCCTGCCGCCGTCCGTGCAGGCCGAGTTGGCGGTACGGGCGGCACGGGCGGGCCGTCATCTGCTGCTGGACAAGCCGCTCGGGGTGGCGGTCGCCGAGGGCCGGGCCGTGGTGGCCGCGGCGGAACGGGCCGGGGTGGCCTCGGTGGTGTTCTTCACGGCCCGCTTCCAGAAGGAGCCGGAGGCCTGGATCGAGGAACAGGCTGCCGTGGCGGGCTGGTTCACGGCCCGGGCGCAGTGGCTGGGGGCCGTGTTCACCTCCGACAGCCCGTTCGCGGGCTCGCCTTGGCGGCGGGAGAAGGGTGCGCTGTGGGACGTCGGCCCGCACGCCCTGTCGGTGCTGCTGCCGGTCCTCGGTGACGTACGGCAGATGGTGGCTGCGGCGCACGGTCCCGCGGACACCGTGCACCTGGTCCTCGACCACGCCACCGGTGCGTCGAGCACCCTCACGCTGAGCCTGACGGCTCCGCCCGCGGCTGCCGGGGCCGATGTGGAGCTGCGGGGCGAGGCGGGCGTGGCACTGCTGCCGGGCAGTTCCGAGGGAGCGGTCCCGGCGCTGACGCGCGCGGTCGACGCCCTGCTGACGGCCGCCCGCACGGGCCGCCCGCACGCCTGCGACGCCGCGTTCGGCCTCCGCGTCACCGAAATCCTGGCCACAGCCCAGGCCCGGCTGGCAGCCGAGGACGACTAGTGCCCCGGCAGGCAACGCCTGCCCGCCAAGGAGCGGCGTCCGGTGCGTGCTCTGGGGGCCCCGGCCGAAGGCTGGGGGAGTGCCGGACGGAAGGCCTCGTACTGGACGTACGTGGGCTTTCGGCCGGTGCGGCGAGAGGGCGTGCCCGGCGTCGCGACGGGGCGAACGCTGCCTGTTGGGGCACTAGTGCCTCCTGTCCGGCGGAGCAGGTCGCTGGAAATCAACCGCGCCTCATCAGCGCAGATGAGCCGAGGGCTGGTGCGTCCAGCTGCAAGGCGGAGGCGGGAGTCGGCGATGGGGGTGCCCCGCGCCCTCAAGGCAGTGGGGGAAAGCGTGCCAGCCCCCGCCGGACAGGCCCTGGCCCGCAGACCCCCGACCGCCCCTGCCCCTGCGAGCACTCCGGCTCCGGTTCGGCGCTCCGGTGGTGGCACGGGCAGACGCGGCGGGTGGGTCGACGAACTGCGGATCAGTGGGCGGCGTCGGAGATCCGCCGGCCGGTGGGCGGCAGGCAGGGGCGGCGATCCGCCGGTCGGCGAGCGACGCGGACCGGGGCGGCAACAGGCAACCCGCTGGTGGCAGGGTGACCTCAGGGCTCCGGGCAGCACGCCGCCCTTCCCCGCCCTGGTCAGCGGAACGCTCGTCACTCTGGGACCGGGGTCGGGTGACGACAACGAGACACGGCGCTCCATCTCGTGGTACGCCGCCTTCCACTGCTCCCGGCCCCATCGATCTCGCCGACCATCTCCTCTCCGGCGCACACCCGCCACGCCTCCGCGTCGCATCCCACGGCCCCTCCCCGTCCCGCCGCCGATCACCACTCCGCCAGCATGTCACCCGCCACTGACAGCGGGGTCGGCCCAGAAGTTGAGGCGCTCCCGTACGACGGGGTAGCCGGCCGTGGTGAAGTGTGCGGCCATCGGGAAGTTGCCCCGGTCGGTGGCGGCGGCGATGAACTCGGCGTCCTGGGCTGCAAGGAAGTGGGTGCACTCGGCGAGCAGGTCGTAGGCGTAGCCGTGTCCGCGCTGCTCCGGCACGACGCCGATGAAGCCGACGCAGGGCCCGGACGGGTTGCGCGCCGGGATGTGGATACCGACGGTCTCGCCCTCGGGCGTGAGGGCGATCTGCCACCACGCGCGCGGGGACGGAAACCAGTGGAGGACGTCCAGTTCCTGCTGTGCGGCCATCTCGGGTCCGCCACGCTCGGCGGCCCGGCGGGCGTGGGCGTCGAGGGTGACGGAGTGGATGCGGCGGAGCAGGTCGAAGAAGACCGCGTCGTCCGGCTCCGGGGCGAAGACGAGGCGGCCGGGCCGCTCGGGCAGGCCCCGGTCCGGGGTCCAGCGGTACAGGAAGCGCTCCACCAGCGGCGTGTAGCCGGCGGCACGCGCGGCGGCGGCCCGGATGTCCGCGGCGGTGCGCAGCCGTGCGTCGGCGCGCCAGCCGGAGGGCAGATCGAGTTCGAGTTCGTGGGTCTGCCAGGGTGCCGTGCGCAGAAGCGCCGCTCCGGCCTCCTCCTCGCCCTCGGCCACGTCGAACCAGTTGATCAGGAGCGGTTCCGGGTCCTCGGGCCGGCCCCACCAGGCGGCGCGGGCCACGGTACGGCCGTCGCGTACGGCGATGCGCCACCAGTCGGCTCGGTAGCGGGTGTGCCGGTGCTTGTCCCGGAACGCCAGCGGGTCGGGCATGGTGTCGAAGAGGTGCGCGCTGCTCTCGTCGAGCGTGCGGATGACCAAGGGGGTCATGAGGTTCCTTCGGGATGCGTGCCGCGTGGCGGTGAGGATGCGCTCCCGGTCAGGCCTGGCACACCCGGGTGACGGGGAGGTGGGAGCGCGGGATGACAGTGACCATGACGCTCGCCTCCTTCCGTCCGTCGCGGGTGTGCCGGGCCAGGCTATGGGGCCGAACCGGGGGCGTCCACCGGATTTCGCCGGCCGCGCGTCCATCACCCTCCGCCGACGGCGCGTCCACCCCCTCCGTCGGCCGGGCTTCCACCGCTCAGCCCCGGCCGCACGCGGAACGCCCATCGCCCATCGCCCCATCGCCCCATCGCCCGAATGTCACCGCCTGTCCCTGCCTCCCCCCACTTACCCCCCGCCCCCGGCTGGGCCCGGCCGCCCTGTCCCGGGCGCCATGAGACCCCGCCCGGGCCACGGCCCGGCCCGCCGATGACCGGCGCGCCCTGCCGGAGGCCGCGCTCCAGGCAGGAGGCCCGGGGACGGCGGGCGGCGTAGCTTGGGGATGTGAGATCGGTGCGCGGCGGGGTGTCGCGTCGGAACCGGGAGGAACGCGGCTGGTTGCGGGGCGCGCCGCCACCGCGCTGGGTGCGGGTGCTCCCCGTGCTGCTGCTCGTGGCCGTCGCCGGGGCCACACTGGTCACCCCTCACGCCCGCGACCTGGGATTTCTGCTCGGCGCCATCCCGCCGCTGGCCGTGCTGTCGTACGGCCCGCTGGCCACGGCCGTCCTGGGCGTCGGGGTGGTCGTGGCGCTGAACGTCCCCGCCACCCACCTCAACCGCCCCGGCAACACCGATCTGCTCACCATCGTGTTCGTGGCCACCCTGAGCGTGTTCGTGTCGTATGTCCGCAGTCGCCGGGACGCCCAGCTGGACACCGAGCGGGCGATCGGCGAGGCCGTGCAGCGGGCCGTGATGCCGCCGCTGCCGAAGCGGGTCGGGAGCGTGGGATGCGCGGGTTTCTACCGGGCCGCGCAGAACGGCACGCTGGTGGGCGGGGACTTCTTCGACGTGCGGGACGGGCCGTACGGCGTGCGCGCGGTGATGGGCGACGTACAGGGGCACGGGCTCGCGGCGGTCGCGACGGTGGTGTCGCTGCTGGGCGCGTTCCGGGAGGCTGTACTGGACCAGCCGGACCTGGAGTCGGTCGCCGCGCGGATGGACCGCAGGCTGGCGGTGGACTCGACGGGCGTACGGCACGGGGAGCTGTTCGCCACGGGGTTGCTGCTGGAGTTCTCCCCCGACGGGCGCGCGGTGCGCGTGGTGGCCTGCGGTCATCCGGTGCCCGTCCTGCTGCACGAGCGGCGCGCCGTGGAGCTGACGGTCGCATCGGGACCACCGCTGGGGCTCGGGCTGGTCGGCGTCGACCCGCCGAAGGAGGTCACCGTGCCACTCGCGGCGGGCGACCGGCTCTTCCTGGCCTCCGACGGGGTGTGGGAGGCGCGGGACGCCGACCGTGCCTTCTATCCGCTGCCCGCGCGCCTGGCGGCCCTCACCGGCACGGCGTCCGCCGAGCTGCCCGAGGTGGTGTGGGCGGACCTCACACGGCGGCGCTACGAGGTCCGGGACGACGTCACCATGCTGGTGCTGACGCCCGAACCAAGGGCCACCTGACCGTCCGGCTGATCAGCCCACGTCCCACAGGGCGCGGTGGATCGAGGCCCGGCCGAAGAGGGGGTCGGCCCGCGCACGGCACGCGCGCGAGCGCGGGTTGCGCGCTCCCCAAATGACGAATGTACAACCGGAGTTCGAACGTCCCGACTCAAACGCCAGGCCTCGCCACCCTTTCCGCCGCGTAGAGATATCTACGAGCATGCATATGCCGGGTTGCCGTGCAGGCCCAGGGAGTACCCGGCCGCGGCCGTTCCCCGCGGCGAGCGTGGGCGAACGAGGACACCCGGAGCAGCGGATGACGAACACGATGTGGGTGCGGGGCGTGGAGTGGCTGGCCGCCGCGGCGGCGGACCCGCGCGCCTGCACACGGGACTGGGATCACGGCAAGGGCACCGCGCTGCTGGAGGCGGGGCGCTTATGGGACGTGCTGAGCGTCCCCGACCAGCTGGGTCTGCTCACCCTCGACCTGCTGTGGCGGCCCGGACTGTCCGTGGCGGGGCCGACGCTGATCGACACGGCGGCCGGTCGTGTCGGGTTCTTCCTGCCGCCGGACCCGACCGGGAGCTGGAAGGGCGCCGGTCTGCGCTACGCGACCAAGGGCGCCTGGGTCGCCGTACCGCCGCCCTACCGCCCCGCGCGTTTCCTGGAGTGGCTCGTGCCGCCCGACGGCACCGGCACGCTGCACTCGCCCGGCGCGCTTGCGGGGGCGCTGCGGCAGGCCGACGGCACGCTCGCCGTGCTCGCGCCGCTGTGCGGGCGGTGACGGTTCAGACGCGCTCGGTCGTGGCGCGGGTACCCGTCGCGGGCCCGGGGAAGACGGCCCGCAGCGCATCGGCTTCCGAAGGCACGGTTCGCCCCTGCGCCCGCCACTCGGCGACTAGCCGGACATAGATCGGCTCCCCGGCCCGCTCGACCCGATCCACCGGCGCCGTCCGAACCGGCGTCGCCGTCTGGCGCATCCGACCCAGCCGATCGATCCGGTCCGGCCGATCCAGCCGGTCGATCCGGTCCCTCCGGTCCGGCCGGCCCAGGCGGTTCGGCGGGTCATCCAAGCGGTTTATGCCGGGGCAACGCCCGTGAACCGCCGTGGCTACGCCCTCACCCGGTCGGCTCACCGGGTCGAGTGAGGCCGTCCCTCCAACGGCCCTGCCAACCGTCTGACAAGCATCCCGCGGCAGGAGATGAGCCGGGCCCGCCCTCGTTCCGACGGGCGTGGCGCAATGAGCGCTCCTATGCTGGGGAGGTCCGGGCCTCGACGTCCCGCTCACCGCACGTTCGGCTCTCACGTGCTTGGAGTCAGCCCATGTCGATGTCGTCCGCACGCCTGCGCCGGGGGGCCACGGTCGCCGTGCTGGCGGGAACACTGGTGGTACCGCTCACCACCGGGACGGCGGGAGCGGCACCCGCCGCCGTAACGGCCGCGCTCACCGCGGACTCGCCGAGCCCCTCCCCCTCGGAGCCGGCCGTCCGTCCGCTCACTCCGCAGGTGGCACGCCAACTCGACGCCGCCGTACGGAAGGTGATGCACGAGGCGAACGTGCCGGGTGTGACCGTGGGCATCTGGACGCCGGGACAGCCGAGTTACGTCCGCTCGTTCGGGGTCGCCGACAAGAGCAGCGGTCAGAAGATGGCGCCGGACCTGTACATGCGCATCGGCAGCGAGACGAAGACCTTCACCGTGACGGCGCTGCTGCAGCTGGTGGACCAGAAGAAGGTCGGTCTGGACGACCCGATCGGCAAGTACATCGGCGGCGTGCCCGACGAGAACAGGATCACGCTGCGCCAACTGGCCGGGATGCGCAGCGGGCTGTTCAACTACTCGGAGGACCCCGACTTCTTCAAGGCGCTGACCTCCGACCCGCAACGGAGCTTCACGCCCGAGCAGTTGCTCGCCTACGCCTTCAAGCATCCGGTGCTGTTCCAGCCGGGGCACAAGTTCTCCTACTGCAACACCAACCTGATCCTGCTGGGTCTGGTGGTGGAGAAGGCGAGCGGGCAGCACCTCGGGGACTACATCCAGCAGCACATCCTCGATCCGGCCGGTATGAAGCACACTCTCTTCCCGGCCGGCAACGAGTTCCCCACCCCGCACGCGCAGGGCTACACCGAGCAGACGGCGAACGGCAAGGAGACCGACGCGGCCGACTGGAATCCGTCCTGGGGCTGGGCGGCCGGCGCGATGATCTCGAACCTGCGGGATCTGCGCACCTGGGCGCCCACGGTGGCCACCGGCCGGTTCCCGGGCGGGAAGCCGATGGTCAGTGCCGCTGCCCAGAAGCAGCGGCTGATCACTCCGCAGACCGGCTCGATCAAGGGCGCCGGATACGGCCTGGGCATCTTCGACGTGCGGGGATGGATCGGCCACAACGGCTCCCTGCCCGGCTACGAGTCGTTGACCGTTTATCTGCCGTCGACCCGGACGACGCTCGTCGCCCTCCTCAACACCGACACGGACTACCGGTCCCGGGAGCCCAGCACGGTACTCGGCACCGCGATGACGAAGATCATCTCTCCCGGGCACGTGTACAACCTGCCCGTCACGCCCACCGGTTGAGGCACCGGCGCACCCGGATTCCTGCCTCGGCGGAGCCCGTAGGGAGGGCTTCGGCACGCCGACGGGCCGGGCGCGGGGCCGCGACCGGTCCCCCGTTCCGGTCGTGCCCCGCGGAGTGCCGAGGCTACGCGCGTCGCCGGACGCGGGGTAGTGCACCGGTGCCCGGCGCGGCCCGCACGGCACTCACCGGTGCACAGGCGCGTCCGGTTGGTCCGGGTTCGCGGCGCCGGGTTCGGGTACGGCCGCCGGGCCGAGGTCGGGTACGGGCAGTTCGCCGGTGACGAGCTGGGCGAGGACGACCTCGTACAAGTCGGTGCCGCCGGACGTCAGCCGGCGTTCCAGCACGGGTTCGGCCGCCCGGAGGTGTTCGCGCACGGTCTGGGCGTGTACGCCGAGCACCTGGGCGGCGCGTTCGGCGTGCGCGTCTGCGCCGGTCCAGGCGCGCAGGGTACGGCGCAGGTCCCGGCCGTCGTCGTCGAGCCGGCCGAGGAGCCCTTCGGCCCAGGCGCCGAGCGCGCTCGTCCGGAGCAGTTCGGTGAGCTGACAGCGGGCCGGCGGATCGGGTGCGCCGCAGCGGGGGTCGTACGGGCCGTGTGCGGCCTCGGTGTTGAGGGCCGCGTGGGCGACGGCGCGGACGGCCAGCCGGGAGAAGTCGGCGCCGAGCAGCGCGGCGACCCGGTCCATCCGGGCGCGGACCGTGTTGCGGCTGACGCCGAGCACCTTGGCCGCGTTCACGGCGGTGAACTCAAGGCCGAGCCGGGTGGTGGCGAGCAGTTCGGCGCGCACATGGTGCGGCAGCGCGTCGAGCGGCCGCAGCACCGCGCCGGCCCAGGCCCGCAGCGCGGCGGGGTCCATGAGCCGTACGGGGCGGGTGCGGGCGGCGTAGACGGCGGCCCGGTCGGGCCGGAAGCGGGCCACGGCGAGGGCGGTGACGGCCTGTCCGTAGGCGGTGGCGGTCAGGGCGAGGCGCTGGCGGGGCTGCCCCCGAGGAAGGTGCCTGGGCGGTCGGCGACAAGGGACCGCAGCCGCTCCCCCACGTCGGCGGACGGGCCGACGACGATGACGTGTTCGTCCACCGCGGGGCAGCGCACGACGAGCGCCCCGCCGTCGGTCGTCTCCACGCACACGTCGGCGAGCCGGTCGCGTTCGGCGGCGGTGCCCTCAAGGACGTACACGCGGGCGGTGTCCTCCTCCAGCAGGCCCGGCCACAGCCCGGCGGCGACCCGGCGGGCGGAGACGGTGTCCTCCACCATGAGCAGTTGCAGGATCGCCAGCCGCAGATCGGCCGTGGCTCGCCGCAGCCGCCGCCCGGATGCTGCCAACTCCCTTTCCCTGAGGAGCAGTTCGAGCACTCCGGCGGTGTGAGCGAGGATGTCCGCGGTATGCCGGTCGAAGGGTGCCCGGCGGGCGACGGCGAGGACGGCTGCCGCTGCCGGGCCGGGACCCGGATACGGTACGCCGACCAGGCGCACGTGCCGCAGGCCGTCGTCGACGGCCGCGGCGGAGACCCTCCCGGTGGCGACGTCGGCGAGCACGGCGGCGTCGAGCGGCAGGTGCTCACCGGCGAGCAGATCGCCGCGCGCGTCCAGGAGGCATACCGCTGCCTCCACGGTCCGGGCGAGCCAGGCGACGAGCCGGCGGGGATCGCGTCCGGCGGGCCGCAGATGGTCCAGCAACTCCTGCGCCCAGGCGCTGTCGCCGCCGTGCGGCTGCGGGAACGCCGGGCCCTCGTCCGGTCGGCCGGCCACGTGTCCCTCTCCTCGTCTCCGTGTTGACCTGGGCTTAAGGATCCGCACACGTTACCCGACGCGACCCTGTCCCGGAGCCGGACATGGCTCCGCCGGCGCCCCGGGGGGTGGGACGCCGGCGGATCCTTCGCGTCCGGAGCGGGGGGGGTGCCCAGGACGGCTCAGGATCGGATGCCCCCGAATCCGGAAAGTACTCATGCGAATCCGAACTCACGCGAATCCGGAAAGTACTCACGAGACCGGAAAGTACTCACGCGCATCCGGACAGCACTCGCTGGAAGTAGAAACGGCAAGTCCGGAGCGGCCGATCGGACTTGGCACGGCCGGTCTCCGCCGCCGTACCTCCGCGCAGCCCCGCCGCGAGCACCGCTTCCGGCAGGCACGCGCCCCGGTGACCAGTGCGGAGGCGTGCGGGCCGGCCATGAACGCCCGGCCACCACCCTCGACCACAGCCGCCCCGAGCGTGCCCGGCATGCCGGTGGAGACGGGCGCCACCCCCATCGAAGCCGGCACCGGCGTCGTAGCCGTCTCCACGGTGGAGCCGTGGACACAGGGGGTGGATGGGCGCCTGGGGGCGCGTGTGGCGGCCGGGACGGCATAAGCTCGTCGGGTGGCTAAGTACTTCGACGTGCACCCCGAGAATCCGCAGCCGCGCAGCATCGCCCAGATCGCCGACGCGGTGCGGTCGGAAGCGCTCATCGCATACCCGACCGACTCCTGCTACGCGCTGGGCTGCCGGCTGGGCAGCCGGGACGGCATGGACCGGATCCGCTCCATCCGCCATCTGGACGACCGGCACCACTTCACGCTGATGTGCCGGGACTTCGCGCAGCTCGGCCAGTTCGTGCGGGTGGACAACGACGTGTTCCGCGCCGTGAAGGCGTCCACACCCGGCAGTTACACTTTCATTCTCCCGGCCACCCGTGAGGTGCCGCGCAAGCTGCTGCACCCGAAGAAGAAGACCGTGGGTGTGCGCATCCCCGATCACGTGGTCACCCAGGCACTGCTGGCGGAGCTGGGCGAGCCACTGCTGTCCAGCACGCTGTTGCTGCCGGACGAGGCGGAGCCGCTGACGCAGGGCTGGGAGATCAAGGACCGGCTCGACCACATGGTGGACGCGGTGGTCGACTCGGGCGAGTGCGGCACCGAGCCGACGACGGTCGTGGACTTCTCCGGCGGCGAGGCGGAGATCGTACGGCGCGGCGCCGGGGACACCAGCCGCTTCGAGTGACACCGGCCACTCGGAGCTGCCGTGCGGCACACCAGGTGCGGCGCCGTCGATCTTGCGTGGCAGCATGGGCATAGCCGGCGCCGGGGGGCGACCGCCGTCCGACGCCCATTCCCCTAGGGAGGCTTGCTCATCATGACCGATCTCCAGCGAACCGACCTCGACATCCGGACCGAGGACGGCATCGCTGACGCCTACCTCGTCCACCCCGCGGACGGGCGTCCCCGTCCGGGTGTGCTGTTCTACCAGGACGCCTACGGCCTGCGCCCGCACCTGAAGAAGATGGCCGACCGCCTGGCCGCCGCCGGCTACGCGGTGCTGGTGCCCAACGTGACCTACCGTCTCGGCCGGGCCCCGGTCCTGGAGTTGCCCGAGTTCATCGACCCGGCCGCAGACCCGACCATCTGGGAGAAGCTCGGCCCGATCGTCTTCTCGCTGACCCAGGATCTGATCGAGCGGGACTCCGCCGCCTACCTGCGCTGGATGGCCGACAGCCCGCTGGTCTCCGACGGGCCGGTCGGGGTCACCGGCTACTGCATGGGCGCCCGGCTCTCCCTGTGGACTGCGGCGGCGCACCCGGACCGGGTCGCGGCGGCGGCCGGGTTCCACGGCGCCGCGCTCGCCACCGACGATCCGACCAGCCCGCACCTGGGCGCCCCGCGCATCACCGCGGAGCTGTACCTCGGACACGCCGACAACGACCCTTCGCTGCCGCCTGAGCAGATCGAGCGCTTCGAGAAGGCTCTGACCGATGCCGGGGTCCGGCACACGTGCGAGGTCTACGAGGGCGCCCAGCACGGCTACACGCAGGCGGACACCACCGCGTACAGCGAGGAGGCGTACGAGCGGCACTGGGCAGCCCTGCTCGGCCTGCTCGAACGCACCTTCTGACACCGGCCCGGCGCCCGTCCGAGTCCGGCTCACGGCGGGCGCCGGCCCGAACCCGCCTCGCTCCACCTTGTCCATCTCATTGACATGCCCGCGCCCTGGGCACGAGGCTGAGAGCGCTCTCACTCAGGTACGGACCAACATCCGTACGACCCCGACCCCACACGGAGGTAGAGAGTGCCTCAGACACGCACACGCCCGGTGCTGCCCCTGGCGGCCGCCGCGGCTCTGGTCGGCGGAGTGCTCGCGTTCGGCACCCCGGACCGCGCCGGTGCCGCCGTACCGGACACCATCCCCCTGCAGCTCACCAACAACTCGGGCCGCTCCGAGCCGGTCTACGTCTACGACCTCGGCACCCAGCTGTCCTCCGGGACGCAGGGCTGGGCCGACGCGAACGGCGCCTTCCACGCCTGGCCGGCGGGTGGAAACCCCCCGACACCCGCTCCGGACGCGGCGATCGACGGCCCGGCCCCCGGACAGTCGAAGACGATCCGGATACCGAAGTTCTCCGGCCGGATCTACTTCTCCTACGGCCAGAAGCTCGACTTCCGGCTGGCAACCGGCGGCCTCGTCCAGCCGGCCGTGCAGAACCCCTCCGACCCCAACCGGAACACCCTGTTCAACTGGTCCGAGTACACCCTCAACGACGCCGGACTGTGGCTGAACAGCACCCAGGTGGACATGTTCTCGGCGCCGTACGCGGTCGGGGTGCAGCGCTCCGACGGCGGTGTGAGCACCACCGGGCATCTGAAGTCCGGTGGTTACACGGGGTTCTTCAACGCGCTGCGCGGCCAGTCGGGCGGCTGGTCGGGGCTGGTCCAGACCCGCTCCGACGGCACGGTGCTTCGCGCGCTCTCACCGCTGTACGGCGTGGAGACCGGCGCCCTGCCGGCGAACGTGATGGACGACTACGTGGGCCGGGTCTGGCAGAAGTACACGACGTCGACGCTGACCGTGACGCCGTTCACCGACCAGCCGAACACCAAGTACTTCGGCCGGGTCTCGGGCGACGTCATGAACTTCACCGACGCGTCGGGCGCGGTCGTCACCAGTTTCCAGAAGCCCGACGCGGACAGCGTCTTCGGCTGCCACAAGCTGCTCGACGCTCCCAATGACAAAGTCCGCGGCCCCATCTCCCGCACCCTGTGCGCCGGTTTCAACCGCTCGACGCTGCTGATCAACGCCAATCAGCCGGACACCACAACGACCGGCTTCTACCAGGACTCCGTGACGAACCAGTACGCGCGTGCCGTTCACGGCGCGATGGCCGACGGCAAGGCCTACGCGTTCGCCTTCGACGACGTCGGGAACCAGGAGTCGCTGGTCCACGACGGCAGCCCGCAGCAGGCGTATCTGACACTGGATCCGCTGAGCTGACGTGGCACGGCCCCGCACCGCTCGGTGCGGGGCCGCGGAACGGGGTGACTCAGCCGGTCGTCAGGGCGGTGTCGTCCACGACGAAGCTGGTCTGCAGCGAGGAGTCCTCCACGCCGTTGAACTTCAGCGTGACCGTCGAGCCCGCCAGCGAGGACAGGTCGAACGACTTCTGGCTGTAGCCGGAGGCCGCGTTGAGGTTCGAGTAGGTCGCGAGGGTCTTCGAACCCGCGGTCACCGTCAGCTTGTCGTACTGGGTACTGGTGGTGGTCTCCGCGGTGTCGATGTGCAGGTAGAAGGTCAGGGTCGCCTTGCAACCCGCGGGAATCGTCACCGACTGGGACAGCGTGTCGGTGTGCGAGCTGCCGTATCCGTCGAGCCAGGCCTTGTACGACCCGCTGTGTGCGGCCTCACCACTGTCGGTGGTGATGACGCCGCTGGTGGCGGTCCAGCCGGTGCCGCCGGACTCGAAGCCGGGGTTGCTCAGCAGCTGGGCCGACGTGCAACCGCCGCCACCACTGGAGTTGACCGTCCAGCTGAAGGTCGCGGTGCCGGTCGCACCGGTGGAGTCGGTCACCGTCACCGTGGTGTTGGAGGTACCGGCCGTCGTGGGCGTGCCGGTGATCTGGCCGGTGGAGCTGTTGATCGACAGGCCCGCGGGCAGACCTGAGGCGCTGTAGGACAGGGCGCCGCTGTTGGTGCTGCTCGCCTGGATCTGCAGGCTCACGGCGGTGCCGACAGTCGAGGTCTGGCTGCCCGGGTTGGTGACCGTCACGCCGCTGCTCGGCGGGGTGATGTGGCTGCCGACGTTGATGCCCGCGAAAGCGTTGCCGACTCCCGCGTACTGTGTGGAGTTGGCACCGTACAGGGCGGCCGCCGCGTTCAGGGCGGCGGTGCGGGCGGCGGCGTAGTCGGTGCTCGACGTCATGTACGTCGTCAGCGCCTTGTACCAGATCTGCAGCGCGGCGGCCCGGCCGATGCCGGTGACGGCGACGCCGTCGGAGGTCGGGCTGTCGTAGGTCACGCCGTTGATGACCTTGGTGCCGCTGCCCTCGGACAGCAGGTAGAACATGTGGTTCGCCGGGCCCGAGGAGTAGTGCACGTCCAGGCCGCCCACGCCCGAGTACCAGGAGTCTGCCGAACTGCCGTCCTTGCTGGGCTTGTCCATGTAGCGCAGCGGGGTGCCGTTGCCGTTGATGTTGATCTGCTCGCCGATGAGGTAGTCACCGGGGGCGGAGGAGTTGTTGGCGTAGAACTCCACGCCGGTGCCCATGATGTCGCTGGTGGCCTCGTTCAGGCCGCCGGACTCACCGGTGTAGTCCAGGCCCGCGGTGTTGGAGGTGACGCCGTGGGTCATCTCGTGGCCGGCCACGTCCAGCGAGGTCAGCGGGTCGTTGTTGCCGGAGCCGTCGCCGTAGGTCATGCAGAAGCAGGTGTCGTCCCAGAACGCGTTCACGTACGCGTTGCCGTAGTGCACGCGCGAGTAGGCGCCGACACCGTCGTTCTTGATGCCGCTGCGGCCGAACGTGTTCTTGTAGAAGTCCCAGGTCTCCTGCGCCCCGTAGTGCGCGTCGGCGCCCGCGGTGGCGGCGTTGGAGTTGGTGCCGTCGCCCCAGGTGTCGTTGGACTGCGAGAACAGCGTTCCCGTGCCCGAGGTGCCGTGGTTGAGGTTGTACGTCTTGTGCCCGCCGCGCGCGCCGTCGGTCAGCGTGTACGTCGAACCCGACTGGGTCGTCGTCAGCGTGACCTGACCGCTGTAGTGGGTGTTGCCGACGCCGGTCTCGATCGCCTGGTACCGGTACAGCTCCTTGCCGGTGATGGCGTCGGTGATGACGTGCAGCCGGCTGGGCGTGCCGTCGTCCTGGAAGCCGCTGACCACCGTCTCCCAGGCGAGCTTCGGGGTGCCTGTACCGGCCCAGATCACCTTGCGGGCGCTGTCGGCGGCGGGCTTCTTGGCGTCGAGGGACTTGGCGGCCTTCAGAGCCTTGTCCTGGGCGGCCGACTTGGTGAAGGTCGCGGTGGTGGAGGCGACCTGGATCTTGTGCTTGTTGTTGTACGTGGTGCTCACCGTGCCCGCGGCCAGGGAGGCGGGCGGGGTGTGCACGACGAGGTCGCCACCGAGGACGGGGAGGCCGGCGTAGGTGCGCTCGTACCGGGTGTGCCGGGTGCCGTCGTCGTCCTTGACGACGTCCTTGACGACCAGCTTCTCCTGGGCACCGAGGCCGAGGGTGCGGGCGGTCGCGGCGGTCTGCTGCCGGGCGCTCTGCATCAGCGCCTGGTGCTGGGCCGGGCTGAGCTTGGCCTCCAGGCCGCCGGTGCGCAGTGCACCGGGGTGGGCGGCGACGGACGTGGCGATCGCCGGGGCGGCCTGGAGACCGACGGCGAGCAAGGCCGCGGTGGAGACCAGGGCGGCTCCGACCGCGGCCCGCGTGTGCCCTCCGTGGGACACGGGTCTGTGGGGAGAGGATCTGTGGGGCAGGGATCTGTGGGGTTGGCGTCTCACTCGTACTCCTCCTGCTGCGGCCGCCGGGACGCGGCCGGTGACAGACGGGCAGACGGGTCTGCTGCCCGGGCGAGCTGAGCAATGTGGAACCGTGATCCGAGAACGCACCGGGAAGGTGCACGGTGCGTGGAGGAAGGATTCCAGCCTTGACCCGCACATGTCAGTCATATCGCGGTCAATCGAGGGTTTTCCCTATACCGATCGGCGAGACGACGGAGGCAGGACTGCATCCAAATGCCATTGCCCGGCTTTCGTCAGTTCGTGGCGAGCGGGCGATACCGCAGGGTCACCGCCGCCGAACGGTCGTCGTCGAGCAGCTCAAGTCGGACGGGGGCGCCTCCCGGGTTGTCGAACAGCCGGATTCCTTCACCGAGCAACACCGGCGCGATGTGCAGATCGATCCGGTCGATCAGTCCGCGCTCAAGAAGTTGCCGGCCGATCGCGGGCGAGAAGACCTCAAGGTTCTTGCCGTTGGCCGCGTCCAGCCCGATCCGGACCGCCTCGGCCACGTCGCAGCGCAAGAACGTCACCCCGTCGGCGGGCTGTGTGCCTTCGGGGTGGTGTGTCAGGACGAACAGCGGGCCCTGCCACGCGCCGCCGTAGACGGTGCCGGCATCGGGGTAGGCGTCCCAGCCGTCTCGACCGCCCAGCACCGCGCCGGTCGTCTGGACATATGCGTCGATGAGGCCCGGCTCGAACGAGAAACCGGTCATCCAGTCCATCTCATGATTCGGCCCTGCCACGAACCCGTCCAGCGACATGGTGAAGTGCCAGAGCACTTTTCCCCCGCGTGCCGGCGTTCCGTGTGTCCCGGCGGCGGGCCGGGCGCGCTGACAGCGCCCTGACGGGGCTTGGCGTCCACGGCCGTTCCTCTCGTCGGTCTCCTTCGTACTGTTCGCACTGGTCGACTCGACTCCCCCTCGAAACTCATCGCTTCCGCGCCATCGGAGAACGACCTCGTCTTCGACGGCATGGGCGCCGGTCGCGCCCACGGCTCCGGGGTCAAAGCAGCCGACCGTCACGTCCTCGTGATCCCTTGGGCAGGCCAACTGGGGTGTCATCAAGGGAACTTCGTAGCAACGTAACTGCGTCAACCGATCATGACCACTCACCAGATCTCACTACGGCCCGCGAACCTCGACGACCTGGACCCGATCACCGACCTGCACACCCTTGCGCGCACCGCGTACTACCACGCCGGCGGCATTGCGGAGTCGGAACTCAACTCTCCCGAGGCACACAGTGATCGGCGGGAAATGTGGTCGCGCGCCCTCCAGGACGACACCAAGACGGTGCTGTGTGCCATGCGGCAGGGCGAGACAGTGGGTGTCTTGGCGATGGGCCCACCGTTGGAGGCGGACGTGGACGCCGCGTTCGTCGGCCAGCTCTATCAGATCCATGTCCGGCCTGGGAGTTGGGGGCTGGGGATCGGCGGCCGGCTGCACGCGGCGTTCGTCCGGTTCCTGCGCGATGCGTCCCTGACGACCGGGGTGCTCGAAGCGTGGGAGCGCAACGGCCGAGCACAGGCCTTTTACGCCCGGCACGGATGGAAGCCCGACGGGCACCGTCGTCCCGGACCGGGCAACACCCACTATGAGCGGATGTTCCTGGAGTTGGGCCACTCTGTTTGATGCGGCGCTGCGTCGTCTTCCGGCTGCGCATACAGACCTTCGGTTGTACGCATGAGGCTGCCTGCCGCAATCGCTCTCGCGCCCCTTCCTGGGCTCCCTCGCCGTCGACTGCACCGTCGACGGCATCCTGTGGAGCTGGGTCCGGCTGCTCGGGCCCCGGAGCGGCGGAGGCATCGCGGTATCCGAGCGGGCACCGGGTGAGCCCGGCCGGCGGGGACTGGCCTGTCTGGTGGGTGCCGCACGCACCGTGCCCCTCGGTTACGACCGCCGGCTCGCCGACTCCGGCACCGGCTCGGCAGGCGCGGGCCGAGCGCGGCGAGTGGGCGGGGGAAGGCCACACCTGGGCACACAGCACCTGGACAACTGGCTGGACGCCTCGTCCCGGTGGGTCAGCGCCACAACGCCGGTCCACGCGCGGCTGTCACCTGGCGCTCCATCGCCCTTCAGCTCAGCGCCGCGCAAGGCTACGCGTAACGACCGTGAGAGGCCGTTCGGTGGCAGGTGCGGGACTCACCAACGTACGGTCATCACCACCGTCACCTCGTCACCGGCCGCCAGCCCCTCCGGGCGGCGAACGGCGGCCCTGAGCGGGAGCAAGTAGCCGCCGTCCTTGGGGAAGAGGGACGTGGTGAAGGCGGTGGTGCCGATCCTGGCCTCGACCGGGATCACGCCCCAGCCGTAGCTGGCCAGCGCGGCCACGTCACGGATGTCGGCAGACTCCGCGTCCGGCACGGCGACGAAGTAGTACGGCGCCGGTCCCCGCCACTCCACGACCCGGCCGGCGAAGGCGAGTTCCATGCTCTGCCCCGTCCTGAAGGAGATCGACAGCGTATCGGCTCCCGCCCGGGTGCCCCCTCTGTTCGCCCAGCTCGTACGGAACTTGGGCGTTCCGGTCGAAGCTGGCTCTCGGCCTGTGGGCGACACGCCCGGACGTCGGGGCCGCCGACCGCCGTCGGCCGGTGCGTTGTTACGGTGCACCGCGTGTCTGACTCCTCGCGCGATACCGCACAGGGCGCCGGCTGGGGCTCGGCCGAGCCCGGCACCTACAAGCAGCTGATGCCGGACCACGTCGAGAAGCTGTCGTGGCTGAATCCACGGACGCTGTGGGCCGCCCGCAACGGCGTCCTGGCGTCCTGGTTCGGTGATCCGACCGGCCGTACCCGCGGCCGCTGGGTGGCGCGCCGGGAGGCGGCCGGGGCGCCCGCCGACAAGGTGATCCGGCGGGACGGCGCCGACCAGTTCTCCTTCATGGTCATCGGCGACACCGGCGAGGGCGACGGCTGCCAATACGCCGTCGTACCAGGCTTTTTGAAGGTGAGTCAGGACACCGACTTCGCGGTGATCGCCAGCGATGTGATCTATCCGGTGGGCAGCGCCGAGGACTACGGCGACAAGTTCTTCCGGCCCTACCAGGACTATCCAGCGCCGATCTACGCGATACCGGGCAACCACGACTGGTACGAGGATCTCGGTGCGTTCATGCGTGTCTTCTGCGACGACACCCCGCCGCTCGACCCCGAGCCCCGGCCGCGCCCGCTCGGCCGCGCCTGGTGGCGCGCCCTGCTGTGGCACCGGCCCCGGCCGACCGACGAGCAACGGCTCACCGCCGCACGGGCCTTGCGGTCGGCTCCCGGTCAACAGGCCGCGCAGCCCGGGCCGTACTGGGCGATCGACGCGGGCCCGCTGCGGATCGTCGGCATCGACACCGGTCTGCTCGGCACGATCGACGCCGAACAGGGCGCCTGGCTGCGCGAGGTGTCCCGGGACCCGAAGCCGAAGATCCTGATCACCGGGTCGCCGCTGTACGTCGACGGCGAGCACCATCCGTGCGCGATCGAGGGCGGCGGGACGGTGGACGAGATCGTGCGGGACCCGGACCACCACTACGTGGCCGCGATCGGTGGTGACATCCACAACTACCAGCGCTACCCGGTCGACGTGGACGGCCGCACCATCCAGTACGTGGTCGCGGGCGGCGGCGGGGCGTTCATGCATGCCACGCACACCATCCCGCGCGTGTCGGTCGGCGGGGTCACCGAGCGGGACTTCCGCTGCTATCCGCTGCGCGGTGACTCGCTCGCCTTCTACAGCCATCTGTACGGCCGCCGGCTGCGGCTGCCCCGCCTCCTCAACCTGACCGAGGCCGAGGCGACCACGATCGTCGCCGAACGGCTCGGCATCGAGCCGGGCCGCAAGCCGGGCTCCGACGCCCAGGTCACCCGGCGCACCCGTCTGGTCGCGAGCCTGCTCGGCACCGGTGGCCGCCCGGACCGTACGTCCCGCTTCCGGCTGCCCGTGCACAAGGTCTACACCCAGTTGTTCTCGCCCGGCTCGGCCACCTACAGCCCGCCGTTCTTCAAGTGCTTCCTGCGCCTCGACGTCTCTCCTGAGGCGCTGCGGCTGCGCTGCTTCGCCGCCACCGGCAACCGCGCGCAGGAGGTCGATCCGCCGGTCGAGGACGAGTTCGTCATCCCGCTGAAGTGATCGGCTGCGCTGATCAGTTGCAGTGATCGGTTGCAGTGATCAGAAGTGATCACACGGTTGTCACATCGGCCTGCCAGAATCGGGACAGAGCCGTCGTACGACCGCTGGAGGAGCCCGTGCCGTCCACCCCTCGCCCGCTGCGCAAGCTGGGCTTTCTCACGATCGGCCTGTTCGACGCGGCGGATCCGGCCCGGGGCCATGAGTCCACGCTGCAGATCATCGAGTTGGGTGAGCGGCTGGGCTTCGACAGCGCCTGGGTCCGCCACCGTCATCTGCAGTACGGCATCTCGTCCCCGGTAGCTGTCCTCGCGGCGGCCTCCCAGCGCACCCGGCGCATCGAGCTTGGCACGGCGGTGATCCCGCTGGGCTGGGAGAACCCGCTGCGGCTGGCCGAGGACCTGGCGACGGTCGACCTGCTGTCCGGCGGCCGGCTGAACCCGGGCGTGAGCGTGGGCCCGCCGATGCACTACGAGCAGATCAAGGAGGCGCTGTACCCGGACACCGCCGATGCCGAGGACTTCTCCTACGAGCGGGTACGGCGGCTGCTGGACTTCGTGCGCGGCAAGCCCGCCAGCGACTTCAGCGGGGTCGAGGGCTTCGAGGTCTTCTCCGATGTGGTCCAACCGCACTCCCCCGGTCTGGGCCGCCGGCTGTGGTACGGCGGCGCGAGCCTCGGCTCGGCTCGCTGGGCCGGCGAGCACGGCATGAACTTCCTGACCAGCAGCGTGGTCAAGGCGGAACAGCCGGACGGGCCCTGGGACTTCGCAGCGATCCAGCTGTCCCTCATCCGGGAGTTCCGCGACCGTCATCCCGATGGCGAGGCGGCCCGGGTCTCGCAGGGGCTGGTCGTGATTCCCACCGACTCCGCCAGCCCGGAGCAGCGCGCCAAGTACGAGGCGTACGCGGCGCGGCGCCTGCCCCGCACGGCTTCCCCGCAGGGTCCGGCCCGGCTGCTGTTCGCCCCGGACCTGGTCGGCACCTCGGAGGAGATCGCCGAACGGCTGCATGCGCACGCCGCGTTCCGTGAGGTGGACGAGGTGGCGTTCGCGCTGCCGTTCACCTTCGAGCACGAGGACTACATACAGATCCTCACGGACATGGCGACGAAGCTGGGCCCGGCGCTGGGGTGGCGGCCGGCCGGCTGAGTCACCAGCGCCCCACCCTCGTACCGGTGACCGGTGCCGACCGCCCGCCGTCCACCCCGACCGGCACGTCGCCCGCGAGCATCACCCGGTGCGTGATCCGGGGAGGCCCAGGTGGGCGTTGTCGCTGGGGCGAGGGGAGGGTGGCCGCGCCGAGCCGGTGCTCGGCGCGCAGCCCGTCCCACGAAGGGGCGGACCAGCGCCGAGAGTCCGGCGTGGACGGCGGCCAGACTGCCGGGGGTCGTGTCGCCGCCGTAGGGCGGTCGCGGCCGGCGACGGGTGCCGTGGTCGCACTGCCGGCCGCGCAGCAGGGTGTGCCGGCGCCGCCGCGGCCGCTCCCCGTGCTCCATGCCGAACCGGCCGCCCAGCTCCAGCCGGCCCGCGGTGGTCTCCACCTCCGGGAAGCCGGCCGGTGAGGCACTCCCCCCGGACCGGGACCACGGGTTCGCCGAAGCGGCGGGTGAAGGGGACATGCCCGGCGTGGTCCAGCTGCTGCCCGCGGAAGAACACCGCCGTTCAGCGCAGTACGGCCTGCCGGATCAGGGCCACCACGGCGTCGTCCAGCGGCCCGGCGGGTTCGGCGCCGGTGATCTCGGCACCGATGTGCCCGGCGACCGGATTCACCTCCCCCCCGACGCGCTCCGTGTGATCCACGGTGGCCCTGTGCGGCGCCATGCGCGCTCCGGTGCTCGTCTGCACCGGCTTCCCACCGATCGTGACATCCCGGCCCTCACACGGTGAACTCCCGGATGACCGTGTTCCGGAACACCGCCGTGCCGCCGGCCGCGAAGAGCGCCAGCCGGTCGTCCACCAGGTATGGGAACACCTCGCTGGAGTGCGCGTACCGGCCGTCGTCGACGAACATCTCGACGCAGGTGCGGTCCACCGGGATGCGCAGCCGCACCCGGCCGGCGCCCGGGTCGAAGGGGCTGCGACTCTCCTGTCTGTTGCCGCTGGAGTCGGGGTTGACGGTGCCGCGCCGGTTGAGGAAGGGCGCGGAGGGCGTCCCGGAAGCCGCGCAGCCGCTCCACGGACGCGATGTCGTCCTGCCCGCCGACCACGGCGAGCCGGCGGTGCCCGGCCTACAGCAGCAGCCGCGCGGCCGTGCGCCCGCCCGCCCGCTCGGCCGGGACGACAGCGGGCGGCGAGTCGTCCTCGGGCAGGCCGTTGGCGAGCACGGAGTGGGTGCGGTGCAGCCCCTCGGGAACCCGCACCCGGCGCAGCGACATGGCCGCGTAGATGATGCCGTCGACGCGCCGGTCGAGGAGTTCGGCGACGGCCGCGTCCTCCTTGGCCGGGTCGCCGCCGGAGTCCACCGTGACCACCAGGTGGTCGCTGTCTCAGGCGGTCTCCACCGCGCCGCGCAGCAGCCGCCCGGCGAACGGGGACGAGGCGATCTCGTCGGTGACCAGCCCGATCATGGCCGTACGGCGCCGGCGCAGGCCGCGGGCGACCGGATCGGGCCGGTAGCCGAGCTGGGCGGCGACCTGCCGGATGCGTTCCTGGGTGGCGGGCGAGAGGTTGCCCCCGGCTCGGCCGTTGAAGACGAAGGAGACGGCCGTGTGCGAGACGCCGGCGAGCCGGGCGACGTCGCGTGAAGTGGGCCGTCCGCCGCCCGCACCGCCCCGCTCCGTGCCGCCGCCCATGCTGTCCGCTGCCCTCTCCCACCCGTCCGCTTGATCACCGCTCACCCTATCCGTGAGGCTGGAGGGACGACACAGTCGAGGGAAGGTCCCATCGTGAACGGTATTCCGGCGTACACCCTCAACGACGGTACGGCGATCCCCGCCATCGGCCTCGGCACCTGGCCGCTCGACGACGCGGCGGCCGAGCAGGCCGTGGGCTCCGCACTCGGCCTGGGCTACCGGCTGGTGGACACCGCGACGAACTACCGCAACGAGACCGGTGTGGGGCGGGGCATAGCGGGCAGTGGCGTGCCGCGTGAGGAACTGGTCGTGACCACCAAGCTGCCCGGCCGGCACCACGGCTACGAGGAGACCCTCGCCTCGTTCGAGGAGTCCCGGCAGCGGCTGGGCTTGGAGTATGTGGACCTGTATCTGATCCACTGGCCCAATCCCCGGGTCGGCAAGTACGTCGACTCCTGGAAGGCGATGATCAAGCTGCGCGAGGACGGGCTGGTCCGCTCGATCGGCGTCTCGAACTTCACCGCGGAGCACATCACGCTGCTGGAGAAGGAGACCGGCGTGCTGCCGTCGGTGAATCAGATCGAGTTGCATCCGCTGTTCCCGCAGGAAGAGCTGCGCGCCTTCCACGCGGACAAGGGCATCGTGACCGAGAGCTGGAGTCCGCTGGGCCAGGGCAGCCATGTGCTGGACGACCCCGCGGTCGCGCGGATCGCCGAGTTGCACGGGGTGACTCCGGGCCAGGTGCTGCTGCGCTGGCACCTCCAGATGGGCGCGCTGCCCATTCCGAAGTCGGCGGATCCGGGCCGGCAGCGCGCCAACCTGGACGTCTTCCGCTTCTCCCTGGACTCCGGCCAGCTGGCGGCGATCGCCCGCCGCGCCCCGCGCCGGCTCGGCGGCGATCCCGAACGGCACGAGGAGTTCTGAGCCGGCCGGAGGCTCTACCGCTCCTCGATCCGCTGCAGCGTGCCGCTTTCCGGGTGCCGTCACCCGGGGGCGCGGCGGGGCTGGCGAGGATGTCAAGGAGTGCGGCGCTGCGGCTGCCGGGCTCGGCGTGGAAGACGACCGGGGTGAGTCCTTCGGTGCCGTCCACGGACTGCTCGTTCGACGGCAGATCGAGGTAGCCGGCCTGTGGATGGGTCAGGTGGCTCACCCGGCCGCGGCGGGGCCGTACCTCTTGCCGGGCCCACAGGGTGCGGAAGCGGTCGCTGCACCGGTCCAGTTCGCCGGCCAGGTCGCGCAGCCGCGGGTCGTCGGCGTCGGCCCCGGCGCAACGCGCGCTCGGCCGGGTTGAGGAGGACGGCCCGCAGGATCCAGTGCCCCAACAGGCGACGTTCGCCCCGTCGCGACGCCCGGTACGCCCTCTCGCCACGGGCCGAAAGCCCACGGACGCCCCAGCCCCTCGGGTACGGCCTCCAGCCGGCACACCGAGAGCACGGCACCGGACGTCACCCCTTGACGGGCAGACGTCGCCTGCTGGGGCACTGGACGCCGGGCCGGCGGTTCGGGGTGAGCGTGGTGACGAGGATGTTCGCGGCCAGGTAGTCGGTGTTGCGGTTCTGGATGCAGGCGGGGTTGCGCGGTCGGCCGTAGATGAGCTGCAGCAGGCTCGCCGGCACGGCCGCGTGCGGCGCCCGGACCGTGCACCGGGCCTGGCCGGTCCTGGGCGAGGCCGACGAGGTGGGCCGTGGCATCGGCGACGAGCTTCAGCACGCGCGCAACAGCCTCGGGGACCTGCACGGACGGGTTACGGTCCCGGCCCTGCTCCAGCCACAGGCAAGCAGTCGGAGCCGCTGCCGGCCGGCAGCGCGGCCTCCTCGCGGTGCAGCCCCGGCGCCCGTCGCAGGCCGCCACCGGGCAGCCCCACGTCCCTGGCCCTGGCACTCCCAGGATCGCCGGGGTACTGCAACGGCGGGCGCCCGGGATGCAGGGTGGAAAGCGGGGCCGCCGGAGCGAGAGCGGTGGCTCGGACAACCTGAGCACCATCCTGAGAGGTACGACATGACCGCACAGCTCGGCGGCACGATCACCCCGGCCGACGGCCTGACCCTGACCCGCGTCGGCTACGGCGCCATGCAGCTGGCCGGGCCGGGTGTCTTCGGTCCGCCCAAGGACCGTGACCGGGCCGTCGCGGTGCTCCGCGCGGTGGTGGAGGCGGGTATCACACACATCGACACCGCCGACTTCTACGGTCCCGTGGTCGTCAACGAGATCATCAGGGAGGCCCTGCACCCCTACCCCGAGGACCTCCGTATCGTCACCAAGGTCGGCGCCCGCCGGGGAGCCGACGGCACCTGGATCATGTCGCGGCACCCCGAGGACCTGAAGGCGCAGGTGTACGACAACCTGCGCAACCTCGGCGTGGAGGCCCTGGACCTGGTCAATCTGCGGCTGGGCGACGTGGACGCCCCGAACGACGACTCCCTGGCCGAGCAGTTCGGCGCGCTGGCCGGGCTGCGGGAGCGGGGGCTGATCCGGCACCTGGGGCTGAGCACGGTGACCGCCGCGCAGCTGGACGAGGCGCTGGCCATCGCGCCCGTGGTGAGCGTGCAGAACCTGTACAACCTGGCCAACCGGCAGGACGACGCCCTCGTGGCGCGTACGGCCGCCGACAACATCGCCTTCGTGCCGTACTTCCCGCTCGGCGGTTTCACCCCGCTGCAGTCCGAGACACTGGCGAAGGTCGCCGCCCGGCTGGAGGCCTCGCCGCAGCAGGTGGCGCTGGCCTGGCTGCTGCACCGGTCGCCGAACATCGCGCTCATCCCCGGCACGTCCTCGCCGGAGCACTTGCGGGAGAACATCGCCGCCGCGAGCCTGGTGCTGCCGGACGACACGGTCGCCGAGCTGGACCGCATCGCGGGCTGACCGGCCCAGCCCGGGGTACTCGGGGCCCGTGAGGCGGCCGCACGGAAGGAGCCGCACGTGGCAGCGGAGGACCGGCTGCGGACGTACCGCGGCAAGCGCGACTTCGAGCGGACCCGTGAACCGTCGGGGCAGCCGCGCGGGTCGGGGGACGAGGAGCCTCATTTCGTGGTGCAGATCCACGACGCGCGGCGGATGCACTTCGACTTCCGGCTCCAGATCGACGACGTCCTGAAGTCCTGGTCGGTCCCGAAGGGCCCGTCCACCGACCCCGGGGACAAGCGGCTGGCCGTGCCGACGGAGGACCATCCGCTGGAGTACGAGGATTTCGAGGGCGTGATCCCGAAGGACGAGTACGGCGGCGGCACGGTGATCGTGTGGGACCGCGGCACCTATGAGCCGCTCAGCCACGACCGCGGGGGCCGTCCGGTGGGGTTCGCGGAGTCCCTGGAACGCGGGCACGCCACGTTCCGGCTGCACGGGACGAAGCTGCACGGCGAGTACGCGCTGACCCGGTTCCGCACCGGTGCGGACGAGGAGGAGGCCTGGCTGCTGGTGCGCAAGGGGCCGGCGCGGTCGGACGGCCACGGCACCCCCGATCCCCGCCGGGCCCGCTCGGTGCGCACCGGTCGCACCCTCGCCCAGGTCGCGGCCGACGGCGAGTGAGCGGCGGTGCCGGGAGGTGTTTCAGGCTCGGGAGCGGATCCGGATCGCCGGGTTCCGGCCCCAACTAGTGCCCCGGCAGGCAACGCCGGCTCCATGTTCACCGCGACACCCCGCTCGTGCTCGGTGTGCTGTCCGAGCTGCCGCACGGCTCCCCGCCCTTGGAGGACGCCCCGAACCCGGGCTGCCCGGTCCACTGATCGGGCCGGTCAGATGTCGGGCAGCGCCTGCTCGGCCCAGATCGTCTTGCCCCGGCCGGTCTGTCTGCTGCCCCAGCGCTGGGTGAGCTGGGCGACCAGCAGCAGTCCGCGGCCGCCCTCGTCGTAGGCGTGCGCCCGGCGCAGATGCGGTGAGGTGGAACTGGCGTCGGAGACCTCGCAGATGAGCGCCCGGTCGCGGATCAGCCGGAGCTGGATGGGCGGTTCGCCGTAGCGGATGGCGTTGGTGACGAGTTCGCTGACGACGAGTTCGGTGACGAAGGCGGCCTCGTCCAGCCCCCAGGTGGCCAGTTGCTCGCCGACCGCCTGCCGGAAGGCGGCGACCTCGGCGGGGTCGGGCGGAACGTCCCAGGTGGCGACCCGGTCGGCGCCCAGGGCGCGGGTACGTACGAGCAGCAGGGCGACGTCGTCACTGTGCTGGTCGGGCAGGACGGCCTTCAGGACGCTGTCGCACAGGGCCTCGAGCGAGGAAGCGGGCGCGCTGAGGGCTCTGCGCAGTTCGTCGGCGGCGCCGTCGAGGTCCCGGTCGCGGTCCTCGATCAGGCCGTCGGTGTAGAGAGCGACAACGGAGCCCGCGGGGAGTTCCAGTTCCGTCGCCTCGAACGGCAGCCCGCCGACACCGAGGGGTGGTCCGGCGCTCATGGGGATGGACTCGGCGGTGCCGCCCGGCAGGACGACGGCCGGGGCCGGGTGGCCGGCGGCGGCCAGGTTGAGGCGGCGCGAGACGGGGTCGTAGACGGCGTACAGGCAGGTGGCACCGAGTTCGGCCACCTCCTCGCCGCTGTCCTCGGCGGCGAGGTGGGTGACCAGGTCGTCCAGGTGCGTGAGCAGTTCGTCGGGCGGCAGGTCCACATCGGCGAGGGTGCGTACGGCCGTGCGCAGCCGGCCCATGGTGGCCGAGGACTGGATGCCATGGCCGACGACGTCGCCCACGACGAGGCCGACCCGGCCGCCGGAGAGCGGGATGACGTCGAACCAGTCGCCGCCGATGCCGGCCAGCGATCCGCACGGCAGATAGCGGTGGGCCACCTCGACCGCGGCCTGTCCGGGCAGGCCCCTGGGCAGCAGGCTGTGCTGGAGGGCGAGGGCGGTGGTGCGCTCCCGGGCGAAGCGGCGGGCGTTGTCGATGGAGACGGCGGCGCGGCTGCCGAGTTCCTCGGCGAAGACGGCGTCGTCGCAGGCGTAGGCGTCGGGGTGGGCCGAGCGGACGCAGACCGCGACGCCCAGCGTGGTGCCGCGGGCCCGCAGGGGCACCGCGATCAGGGAGTGGGCGTCCAGCCGATGGGGGCGGCCCTGCGGCGAGCGCGCGTTGCGGTCCTCCAGCCATTCGACGAACTCCGGCTCGCCGGCCTGGCTGAGCATCGCGTGGCCCTCGCGCAGAGCGCGGGCGGGCGGTGAGCCCGGCGGATAGAGGTCGGTCTCGCCGATGCGGACGGCCGCGCCGGGATTGCCCTCGTGGGTCGAGCCGTGGGCGATGCGGTGCAGTGCGACACCGTCCGGCATCATCGGCGGCTCGTCCGCGCCCAGCACCCAGTCGAGCAGGTCGACACTGGCGAAGTCGGCATAGCGCGGGACGAGGATGTCGATCAGTTCCTCGGCGGTGCGCACCACGTCCAGGGTGGTGCCGACGGCGGTGGTGGCCTCGTTGAGCAGGGCGAGGCGACGGCGGGCCCAGTACTGCTCGGTGTTGTCGAAGGCGGCCATGGCGACCCCGGCCAGCTCGCCGGAGGCGGCGCGCAACGGCCACATCTCGATGCTCCAGAGGTGCTCCCGGTTCAGTGCGGGGGCGCCGGCGAAGCTCTCGTAGCGGACGGGCCGGCCGGTCTCGGCGACCTCTCGGAGGTGGCGCAGGAAGCCCTGGTTGTATGCGGTCTCCTCCACGGTCTCCGGGAAGAATCGGCCGGTCAGCGCGGACTCGGGGACGCCCATCACCTTGCAGGCGGTGTCGTTGACCCGGAGATAGCGCTGCTGGAGGTCGAAGACCGACATGGACATGGAGGCCTGTTCGAAGGCGTCGGCCGGCAGAGTGGCGTCGGGCGGGTCGGCCGTGACGACGAAGCCGGTGGACTGCCCGTCGGCCCCGGCGACGGGGCAGGCGGTGACGGCCAGGTCGACGCGGTGGCCGTCACGGTGACGCAGCGCGACGCTGCCGGCGCGCGCGGCGAGCGTGTCGTCCGGGATGTCCTCGGCGAGCAGTTCGGCAGCGGGCCGGCCCACGACGTCCGCGGCCGGACGGCCGGTGAGCCGCCGCGCTCCCTCGCTCCACCCGGTCACCGTGCCCAGGGCGTCAATGACCGCCACGGCGGCGCCATGCTTCATATGCCCCAGGATGTTCCGATTGACGCGGCACATCAAGCGCGCGTGCGCGCCTAAGCGTCCGGCGCGGAGCGGGAGCCGTTCAGCCCTTGTGGGCGCGCAGGGCGGCCAGAGCCCGGTCGGCGTGGGTGTTCATACGCAGCTCGCTGCGGACGATCTCCAGGACCGTGCGGTCCTGGGCGATCACGAAAGTGACGCGTTTGGTGGGGACGAGGGAGAAACCGCGCTTGACGCCGAACCGCTCACGGACCGTGCCGTCGGGGTCGGAGAGCAGCGGCATGCCGAGGTCGTGCCGGCCGGCGAACTCCTGCTGCTTGTCGACGTCGTCGCCGCTGATGCCGACGGGCCGGGCGCCGACGGCGGCGAACTCGGCGGCGAGGTCGCGGAAGTGGCAGGCCTCGGCGGTGCAGCCCGGAGAGAGAGCGGCCGGGTAGAAGAAGAGCACCACCGGCCCGTCGGACAGCAGTTCGCTGAGCCGGCGGGTGGCGCCGGTCTCGTCGGACAGGGCGAAGTCCTCGGCCTTGTCCCCGACCTCGATACGTTCCGTCATGACCGTCCCTCCTCGCTCGGGCCCCTTCGCGGGCCCGACTCGTTCCGGGCGACTCCCCGCGCCGCGCGGGCGGGCGCCGCGCCGGATATTACTGGACGGTAGGCGCGAGGGCGTTCGTCTTGCCGCAGGTGCTGCACTCTCCGCGTCATACGCGAGGCCTCCACGCCCAGGCGCCGCGCGGTTTCCCCGGCCGCAGCGGATGGGAGTCGGCGATCTGCCGTCGGACGGCGATTCCGTGGGCATGCCCGTATCCCCTGCGTGTCGCACAGGCCGCCCGTCGCCTTGAGCGTGCTGGAATCAGCGGGTCCACTGCTCTTCCTGACACCCGGAGGAACTCCATGGCCTTCGCCGTCGTCGCCCAGTACCAGTGCGCCCCCGCCGACGCGGACACCGTGCGCGACGCGCTGCGGAAGATGCGCGAACTCGTCCCGTCGGAACCCGCGAACCTCGCCTACGAGGCGCACGAGGTCGTCGACCGGCCGGGGGCGTTCGTACTGTACGAGCGCTACACCGACCGGGCCGGCTTCGAGGCGCACAAGGAGACGGGCCATTTCGCGGAGCTGATCCGGGGCACGGTGTTCCCCCTGCTCGAGGAGCGGACCATCACCATGGCCGAGACGCTCTGACACGTCACCCGGTCGTCCGCCGGGACGGACGGGACGGCGGAACACTCCTGCGCCGCGGGCCGGACGGCCCGCACCGGGCGGCACACGTCCCACGGGACGTCCCGGCCGTCCCCGGGGACAGCGGGACGGCATCCTGATGACCCGTCACGGAAACGCTTGCTGTCGTGATCACCGCTCGTGGTCACGAGAACGACAGCCGGAGGTTTCCATGATCCCACGGACTCTCAAGGGCGGTCTGCTGGCCACGGTCACGGTGCTCGCACTCCTGCCCACGGCGGCCGGGGCCACCGCGGCGGGCGCCGCCGCCCAGCACCCGGTACCCAGCGCCGTCGCCCAGTACGGCACCCACCACCGCGCCCACCACCGCCACCACCTCCGCAGGCACCACGCACACCGCGTGTACCGCGGCCACCGCTACACGACCCAGGGAGCGGTGTACCACTCCGTCGAGCGGGCGATGCCCTACCGGCTCACCTCGCACATGGCCCTGTACCGCCTGGACCACCGCCTCATCGCGCGGCCGGTGTCGCACCGTCGCGTCCTGCCCGTCACCGGCCGGGTCGCCACGCGTCACGCATGGCTGAACGTCCGCTCCGGGCCGGGCACCGGCTACCGGGTGATCGGCCACCGGCAGTCGGGCCGGCAGCTGGCGCTCGTCTGCCAGACGCACGGCTCCTGGGTGCACGGGAACCGCGTCTGGTACCGGCTGCGGCACCACGCGGGCTATGTCTCGGCCCACTACGTCCGCGCCAATCGCGCCCTTCCCTGGTGCTGACGGCACGACACCGCCGTACCACCTAGCTGCCGAAGGCCCGTTCGACGATCCCCGAACGGGCCTTCGGCACGCCCGCGTGCCTCACCCTCCTCATACCTCACCGGGCGTTGCAGTCGCCGCGCTGCTGGGAAGCCATTCCGACAACAGGGGCTAAACCGCCCATAGCGGAAACGGAGTCGAGGACGCACGATGCGGCACCCCCAAGGATCGACCACACCGGACGACCCACTGGTGGTGGGACTGCGCGAACTGAAGGACCGTACGGGCCTGAGCCTCGCGGCGCTGGCCGCGCGCACCCCGTACAGCAAGTCCGCGTGGCACCGCTATCTGTCCGGCGCCACGCCACCGCCGAGGGCCGCCGTGGAGGCGCTGTGCCGGCTCGCGGGCGCCGACCCCGAGGCCGTACTGGCGCTGTGGGAGGCGGCCGACGCCTCCGCGGCCACGGCCGGGACGGAAAAACCCGGCCGGATGCGGCGGTTCCGGCGGATCGCGTCCTGGCGGGCGCCCTGGCTGCCGCTTTCCGCGCTCGCGCTGTTCGGCGCGGCGACGGCGGTGACCGCCGCCGTCGCCCTGTACACACGGCCGGGCAACGCGCCCGCCGAGCAGCCCGTGTCGGCGGTACCCCGCTGTCACGGCCGGTCCTGCCAGGGCGAGTTGCCCGATGCCTCGATGTGCGCCAAGGACGCGCGGACCGTGAGCGAGGTCACCGACCCCGCCTACACCGTGCGGCTGCGCTACTCGCCCGCCTGCGGGACCGCCTGGTCCGAGGTGCGGCTGCGCTCGGCCAAGGTGCGTGAGGTGTCGGTGCGGGCCGGGCAGGACGTGCTCTCGGCGGGTTATCCGGCGGCCGACTCCGACGGGGACAGCAGCCCCATGCTCTCGGTGCCCTCGCCACGGGGTGTGGAGGCCTGTGCCGAGGTGGACGGGGAACTGGCCTGCACGGGCCTGGACGTGGAGCCGGACGCGCAGCGGTGAGAGACAGAAGGCGTTCGACGGCGAACGGGCCGACTCCGGCGAGGATGTTGCCGCAGTTCTGACGCTCACTCACTTCAGCTCGGTCTACTGCGACTTGGAGGAAGAGATAGGCGATGTCGGCGTCCGGGTCGGCGGAGGCGGAGACCACCGCCACCTTGCTGGTGAGCGGGTGGGCGCCACCGAGGCCGTCGACATGGCGCGGGTCGGGGCTGCCCATGATGCGCAGGAGCAGGTCGTCCCGGGCGGCCGGGTCGGCGGGCAGGTCCTCGGCCAGGAGATACGCGCCCTTGGAGGTGCCGCCGCGCATCAGCATGCAGCGCACCTCCGTCGGCGCGGTCATGCCCCGGCTCCGGCCCCGTCCTGACTGTGGGTCTCTCCCCGGACGTGATCCTCGTACGAGACGTATGTGACACCCAGCCGGGTCAGTTTCTCCCGCAATCCGTAGCGGTCCAGGCCGAGTTGGCCGTCCTGGAAGGCGGCGCGGGTGGCGGCTTCCTTGGCCTCGTGGACCTCGGAGGCCTCGACGGCCGCGCGAGCCCGCTCGCGGGGGACGACCACGACACCGTCGTCGTCGGCGAGGATCACATCGCCGGGGCGGACGACCCGGCCGCCGAGGGCGACAGGGACGTTGACCGAGCCGCCGGTCGCCTTCGCGGTGCCTTGCGCGCTGACGGCCGCCGACCAGGCGGGGAAGCCGAGTTCACGCAGTTCCCGGGTGTCGCGGACACCCGCGTCGATGACCAGGCCGCGCACCCCGCGCCGCTGCAGCGCGGTGGCGAACAGCTCGCCGAACATGCCGTCGGTGGACGGGGAGGTGGTGGTGACGACCAGGATGTCGCCCGCGCCGCACTGCTCCACGGCCGCGTGGATCATGAGGTTGTCGCCGGGCCAGGACAGCACGGTGACCGCCGTACCGGCGACCCGGACGCCCTGCTGGACGGGGCGCAGCCGGGCCGGAAGCAGTCCGGTGCGGCCCATGGCCTCGTGCACGATGGCGACGCCGTACCCGGCGAGGGCGTCGACGTCCTTCGCCTCGGCCTTCGGCGGGCCGGTGACGATCACGCCGCTCATGCCAGCTCCTTCGCGATCTGCGGGAACGGCCGCATGTACGCCTCGGCCATGGTGTTGTGCGCCAGGCCCAGGTTGGAGCCGGTGTTGCGCTTGAGCTGGACGCCGCGGCGCACGGCGAGGTCGGTGTAGTAGGCCCACAGGTGCTGCTGGGCGGCGAGGCACTCCATCGCCTTGCGCTTGGTGTCCCACACCGCGGTGATGTCGAGCAGCACCTCGGGCTTGAAGCCGCTCATCTCGGGCTGGTGCGGCTCGAAGTAGAAGACCGGCGGGGCGCCGATGATCTCGCCGGGGCCGGGATGGCCGATCGCCTGGGCGAGGATGCGGGCCTGGAGCGCCATGCGGTTGGCGGCCGGATGGTCGCCGTTGTACGGGTCGTCGACCGGATGGGTGAGGACCACGTCGGGCTGGATCTCGCGGTAGACCGAGACGAGTTGGTCGGTCAGTTCGGGAGTACCGACGAGGGGGTGGTCGCCGGCGTCGAAGAAGCGGAGCTCGGCGCCGAGCGTGGCGGCCGCCTGCTCCGCCTCGCCTCGGCGTATCGCCTTGATCTCCTCAAGGGTCTTCCCCTCGCGCCTCGCCTTGGCGGACTCGCCGCGCTCGCCGAAGGTCAGGCAGGCGATCGCGACCTTCTCGCCCCGGGAGGCGGCCAGGGCGATCGCTCCACCCGCCCGCCACACGAAGTCCCCGGCGTGCGCGGTGACGACGAGGGTCGACCGGGGCGGGCCGGACGACGCGTTCGGCCGCGTCATGGCATCTCCTTGCTGGACAGTGGACGCCCACTCACCCCAGCGATCGGACACACGGCGCAGGCACACGGGCGCGCCCCGGGGGCGCGCCGGATCGTCAGTCGCTGAGCGCGTCGATCACACTGGTGAGATGGGCGCGGACGGCCGCTTCGGCCGCCTGCGGGGCCCTGGCCCTGATCGCCTCGATCATCGCCAGGTGCTCGGTCAGGGATTGCTGGGGGCGCCCCGGCCGGAGCGCCAACTGGAAGCGGTGGCGGACCAGTTGGGCGTTGAGCCGCTCCAGCAGCTCGACCGCGGTCCGCTGGCCGGACATCTCCCGGATGCGGTCGTGGAGTCGGTGGTTGAGGTCGGAATAGGTGACCGGCTCGCCGTCGGCGACGGCCTTCTCCATCGCCGCGCCGAGATCGGCCAGTTCGGTCAGCTGCTCGTCGTCGGCGACGACGGCGGCCTTGGCCGCGCACAGCCCTTCCAGAACCATGCGGCACTCCGTGATCGCGACCGCTTCCTCCACGGTGACCACCCGCACCCGCGAGCCGCGGTTGCGGATCCGCTCGACCAGTCCCTGTGCCTCCAGATCGATCAGTGCCGCACGGATGCTGGCCCGCGTCACACCGAACTGCTCGGCGAGTTCGTTCTCCACCAGCCGCTGAGCCGGTGCCGTCTCGCCGCGCAGGATCGCCTGCCGCAGCTGCGCGAGCGCATGCTGCTTGGCCTGCTCTCCGGTGCTCGGCCGGGCTTCCTTGGTGCTCGGCCGGGCTTCCTTCGGCATCGTGCCCTCCCTGAGTGAGTGCCTGGCGAACGTGAATCTGGCCAGACAAGATTGTCAACAATTTTGTTTTCGTTTTTGGCCCATCGGACCCCGGGGCTCGTCAGCCCGTGCGGTACAGCTCGCTGAGCAGTTCGAGGACGGCCTGGAGGGTGGGGTGCGGGTCGTCGCGCCACCAGGCGAGCCGTACGGCGACGGGTTCGGCGTCGCGCACCGGCCGGTAGACGATGCCGGGCCGCGGGTACTGGTTGGCGGTCGACTCGGCGGTGACTCCGATGCCACGTCCGGCGGCGATGACAGTGAGCCAGTCGTCGACGTCGCGCGTCTCCTCGACAGCGGGGCGGGTCTCCGCCGGCCACAGCTCGGGGGTGGTGGTGCCGGTGCGCCGGTCGACCAGGAGGATCCGGCCGGTGAGATCGGCGAGCCGTACGGAGCGGCGCCGGGCCAGCGGATCGTCGGCGGCCAGCGCGCACAGGCGCCGCTCCAGACCCACGATGGCCGTATCGAAGCGCCGGTCCTCCAGCGGCCGGCGCACCACCGCGAGATCGCAGGCGCCTTCGCCGAGACCGGCGGACGCCGTGTTGACGCGGACGAGATGCAGATCGATCCCGGGGTGCGCGGCGGTCCAGCGCCGCTGGAAGGCGACGGTGTGGCGGCCGACCGCCGACCATGCGTAGCCGATCCGCAGCCGGGTGTGCCCCGAGGCGGCCTCCTGGACCAGGGCGGCGACGTCCGCCAGTACCCGCCGGGCCTGCGCCACCACCCGCAGCCCGGTCGCCGTCGGGGTCACCTCTCGCGAGGTCCGCCGCAACAGCCGTACACCCAGGGCCCGTTCGAGTCCGGCCAGGGTACGGGACACGGCCGCCTGGGACACCCCCAGGGCGATCGCCGCGTCGGTGAAGGTGCCCTCGTCGACGATGGCGACGAGACAGCGCAGCTGCCGCAGTTCGACCTCATCCATACGTCCAGCGTATAGATCGTGGATTGCATGCATTTTGCGCAAACGGCGGGCGAGCGGACGCTCCTGCCATGCGGCGCACTCTCCCCTCTCCCGACGTGACGGTGTCCCCGGCGGTCCGTACCCCCGCACCGGGGCGGCTGGCCGGCGTGGCGACCATGTTCGGCAGCGGTCTCTCCAACCAGACCGGCGCGGCGATCGGCTCGCTGGCCTTCCCGGTCCTCGGTCCGCTCGGGGTGGTGGCGATACGCCAGTACGTCGCCGCGCTGGTCCTCGTGGCCGTCGGCCGGCCGCGCCTGCGCGACTTCACCTGGCGGCAGTGGTGGCCGGTGCTGCTGCTCGCCGGGGTCTTCGGCACCATGAACCTGACCCTGTACTGCGCGATAGACCGGATCGGCCTGGGGCTGGCGGTGACCCTGGAGTTCCTGGGCCCGCTGAGCATCGCGCTGGCCGGCTCGCGGCGCCGGCTGGACGCCGGGTGCGCCGTGCTGGCGGCGGCGGGAGTCGTGGTACTGATGCGCCCCCAGCCGTCCACGGACTACCTGGGGATGGTGCTGGGCCTGGTGGCCGCCTGCTGCTGGGCCTCGTACATCCTGCTCAACCGGGTCGTCGGGCGGCGCGTCCCGGGCGTGCAGGGTTCGGCAGCGGCCGCGTGTGCCTCCGCGGTGACTTTCCTGCCGATCGGGATCCTCGTCGCCGTACGGCATCCACCGACGACCGGGGCCGTACTGTGCGCGGTGGTGGCGGGCGTACTGTCGTCGGCCGTGCCGTACCTGGCCGATCTGCTCACCCTGCGTACGGTGCCGGCCCAGACCTTCGGTCTGTTCATGAGCGTCAACCCGGTGCTGGCGGCCGTGGTCGGCTGGGTGGTCCTCGGACAGGGTCTGGGCGTGCCGGAGTGGGCGGGGATCGGGGCGGTGGTCGCCGCGAACGCGGTCAGCATCGCGACGACCCGCACCTGATTCCCAGTCACACCACGGTCGTGCGGCGCAGGTTCACGAGGAAGGAGCCCGCCGGCACGGTCACGACGAACGACTGCCCGGCGCCGGTGACACGGACCGTGCGATCGGTGCCGGCGCCGTTGCCGAGGACGGCGACGAACGTGCCGTCGGCGGAGCGGTGGACCACGTTGCTGACGCCGTTCTCCGCACCGCTGGACTCAAGGCGCGCATCGCCGGGAGACAGGTTCTTGGCGAACCGCCCCTCCCGCCCCTCCCGCCCCTCCCGCCCCTCGACAGGACCACCGGAGAACCGCTGACGCGCCCGGCACGGGCGACTAGTGCCCCGGCAGGCAACCTTTGCCCGTCAAGGAGCGGCGCCCCGTGCGTGCTCCGGGAGTCCCCCCGGCCGAAGGCTGGGGGAGTGCCGGCCGGAGGCCGTACCCGATGGGCTGGGTGTACACGGGCTTTCGGCCGGTGCGGCGAGAGGGCGTGCCGGACGTCGCGACGGGGCGAACGTCGCCTGTTGGGACACTAGCGAGCCGGACCGACCGGGGCCAGCCACAGGCCCAGGACCGCGTCCGCGAGGCCGTCGGCCGCCTCCGCCCAGGTGGCACGCGCGGTCGGGGTGCCCTCGGCGAGGGCCCGTTCCCGCTCGGCGCAGGTGTGCAGGATCAACAGGCGGACCATCTGGCCGCGTTCGGCGCGGACCTCGGGCGACAGCTCCGGGAGAGTGCGGTTCAGCCCCTCGACGGCCTGCCGCAGCGCGGGCGAGGTCATGGACTCCTCGACCATGATCTCGTGCAGCACCGGGTCGGTCATGACCTGGGCGCAGAACCGGGCGTACCAGGTGGGGCTGCCGAGCCCGGCGAGATGCTCGGTCACCGGGCGGACCAGGCAGTCGACCCAGTCGCGTACGTCGGTGGAGTCGCCGGCCGCGACCAGAGCCCGTTCCCTGAGCACCTCGATGCGCTGGGCGTGCCGGCGCGCCACCGCACGGACCAGGTCGGCCTTGGTGCCGAAGTGGTAGCCGACCGCCGCGTTGTTGCCCTGGCCGGCGGCCTCACTGACCTGGCGGTTGGAGACGGCGTACACGCCGTGTTCGGCGAACAGCCGCTCCGCCGCGGTCAGGATCGCCTCCCGCGTCGCGCTCACCTGCTCGGCCCGCGCCGTCCTGCGCGCCATGCTCACCACCGCTCCGGGACTGTGCACCACCCCGCGACGGCCCGTCCCGCAACCGCCCGGGCCCTCGACCGGGGCGGCGAGGTCCAACCGAAGAAGCCTACGGTGCGCGCCCACCCCGGCGGGGACAGGCCCCGCGTGCCGTGCCGGTTCAGCCCGCTAAAGTAAGTCAATCAGTTGACTTAAACTCATCCGGCAGACGCTCCCCGAAAGGTCCCCCACTCATGTCCGTTGCCTCCGCCCGGCCCACCGAGGCCGGCAGATCCGTTCCGTCGCGGCCGGGTGCCGTGGTCGCGGTACTGGCCCTGGCCGGAATCACCGTGTCGCTGATGCAGACCCTGGTGATCCCGATCGTCCCGGAGCTGCCCTCCTATCTGCACGCCTCGGCATCCGACGCCGCCTGGGCGGTCACGGCCACCCTGCTGGCCGCCGCTGTCGCCACTCCGGTGGCGGGCAGGCTCGGCGACATGTTCGGCAAACGCCGCCTGCTGCTGGTCAGCCTGGTGCTACTGGTGGCCGGCTCGGTGGTGTGCGCGCTGAGTGACGCGCTGGTCCCGATGATCGTCGGCCGTGCTCTGCAGGGTCTCGCCGCGGCCGTGGTGCCGCTCGGCATCAGCATCATGCGCGACGAGCTTCCGCCGGAGCGGCTGGCCGGCTCGACGCGCTGATGAGCGCCTCACTCGGTGTCGGCGGTGCGCTCGGCCTGCCCGCGGCCGCGTTCCTCGCGGACCACTACGACTGGCACGTGCTGTTCTGGACCTCCGCCTCCCTCGGCGTCGTGGCCTTCGCCCTCGTCCTGGCCCTGGTACCGGAGTCCGGAGTCCGCACCGGTGGCCGCTTCGACCTCGTCGGGGCACTCGGCATGGCGGTCGGACTCGTCTCGCTGCTGCTCGCCGTCTCCAAGGGCGCCGACTGGGGCTGGGGCAGCGGCACCACCCTGGGGCTGTTCGCGCTCGCCGTCGTCACCCTCGTGGCCTGGGGCTTCTTCGAACTGCGCACGACGGCACCGCTGGTGGACCTGCGCACCACGATTCGCCGCCAGGTGCTCTTCACCAACCTGGCGTCCATCGCGTTCGGCTTCTCGATGTTCGCGATGTCGCTGGTCCTGCCGCAGTTGCTCCAGCTGCCCACCCAGACGGGCTACGGCCTCGGCAGGTCCATGCTCACCGTGGGGCTGGTCATGGCCCCGCAGGGTCTGGTGATGATGGCCGTGGCGCCGGTGTCCGCCATGATCACCAAGTCCCGGGGCCCGAAGATCACACTGATGACCGGAGCGGTGATCGTCGCCGCCGGCTACGGCCTCGACATCGTGCTCATGAGCGAGGTCTGGCAGCTGGTTCTGGTGTCCTGTGTCATCGGCGCGGGCGTCGGCTTCGCCTACGGCGCCATGCCGGCGCTGATCATGGGGGCGGTCCCGCCCTCGGAGACGGCCGCCGCGAACAGCCTCAACACGCTGATGCGGTCCATCGGGACGTCGGTGGCAAGCGCGGTCACCGGGGTGATCCTCGCGCAGATGACGATCAGCCTCGGCGGGCACCCGCTGCCGTCCGAGAACGGCTTCAAGGTCGTCATGGCGATCGGCGCGAGCGCGGCGATTCTGGCCTTCGTCCTCGCCTCGTTCCTGCCCCGGGCCCGCCCGGCCGCACCGGCGCCGGCACCGGCGTCCACAGAGCCTTCGGCGGAGACGGTCGGCTGAAGCGGGCGGGACGGGGCCGAACGGGAGGAACCGTCCGGAGAGGCGGGCTTCCGGAAAGCCGGGCGGAGGCGTCCGGGAAGCGGGCTTCCGCGCGCCGCCTCTGCCACGGGAAGGCTCGCGCGGCCACGCCCCGGCCACAGTTCCGATTGCCAGTGCCCCGGCAGACGACGTGTACCCATCAAGGAGCAGCGTCCGGTGCGTGCTCCCCTTGCGCCGACCGGAAGCCGTACCCGATGGGCTGGACGTACGTGGGCTTCCGGCTAGTGCGGCGAGAGGACGTGCCGGGCGTCGCGACGGGGCGAACGTCGCCTGTTGGGGCACTGGCGCCCGGCGGCCACGGTTCCCGTCGCGCGGCGCCCAGTCCCTGCCTGGCGGCGGCCCCGGGCCGGGCGGCTCCCGGGCGCCGCACCACCGCCCTGGCACCGCTCGGCCTCCCCCGTCCCGGCTGCCGGCCGACGTGGGCCGCCCTGGCCGCCAGTGACCCGCTCCGGGCGGCGCGCCCGCCGGGGCAACGGCACTGGCCCGCTCCAAGCGGCACCCTCGCCGCTACGACGGCCTTGATCCGCCACCCCCTCATCACGGTCCCGGACGTTCGGACGCCGCCGCCCCCGCGACGGAAGCCCGTGCGCGCCGCTCGGTGTGCGAAGCCGGCCGCCGTGCGCGCCCGTCCGCGCCCGGCAGCGGCGGCGCGGGCCCGTTCAGGGGAACCCGTGGCCGATGGTGCGTGAGGGTGCCGGGTGTGGTCGAGATCTTCAGCCGTGACCGCCGTACCCCTGCCGCTCATCGCGCCGATGCTCGCCACTCCCGGCACCTTGCCGCCCGCCGCCCAGGACGAGCGGTGGGCGTACGAGACCAAGCAGGACGGCCAGCGGGTGATGGTCTATCTGCCGGGCGACGGCAGCGTGCTGCTGCGTGCCCGCTCGGGCGAGGACATCACCGCGGCCTATCCCGAACTGGCGCCGCTCGCGGGCGCGCTGGGCACCACACCCGCCGTGCTGGACGGCGAGGTGCTGGCTCTGGACGAACAGGGCCGGGCCGACTTCCAGTTGCTGCAGAGCCGTATGGGCCTCGCGCACGCCCCCGCACGGGCGGCGCGCCGGGCCACCCGGGTGCCGGTGCACCTGGTGCTGTTCGACGTGCCCTACCTGAAGGAGTCCCTGCTACGGCTGCCGTACGTACGGCGGCGGGCCCTGCTGACGAAGCTGGGCCTGGCCGGGCCGTACTGGTCGACACCGGGTGCCGTGACCGGGCACGGCGCCGAGGCGCTCGCCGCGACCAGGGAGCACGGACTGGAGGGCCTGGTGTGCAAACGGCTGGACTCGGTGTACGAGCCCGGCGTGCGCTCCCGCGCCTGGATCAAGATCCGGAACATGCGTGCCGAGGACGTGGTCGTCGGCGGCTGGCTGCCGGGCAGGGGACGGCTGAGCGGGCTGCCCGGCGCTCTCCTGGTCGGTCAGCGCGACGCCCGTGGCCGGCTGCGGTACGTCGGCGGGGTGGGCACCGGCTGGAGCGAGGCGGAGCGGGCCGAACTGGCCCGGCTGCTGGCGGCCGCCGCGAGCGACCGGTGCCCCTTCGACCCGGCGCCCCGGATCCCGGACGCCCGCTGGGTGCTGCCCCGGCTGGTGGGAGAGGTCAGCTACAGCACCCGTACCCGGGCCGGACTGCTGCGCCAGCCGTCCTGGCTGCGACTGCGCCCGGATCTGGCACCGGAGGAGTCGGCGGCCGACCTGCCCGAGGGCCTCGGGTGAGACCGGGCCGTCGAGCCCGGCTCCGGTGACGGGGTCTATCGTGTGCGCATGCCGGTTCCCGAACTGATCCGTATCGTCTCCCGCGACTCCCCCATGGCCCTGGCCCAAGTCGAGCGGGTCCGCGCCGAGTTGGCCGTACTGCACCCGGGGGTGCGCACCGAGGTGGTTCCGGTGAAGACCACCGGCGACAAGTGGCTCGGCGATCTGTCCAAGGTCGAGGGCAAGGGGGCGTTCACCAAGGAGGTGGACGCGGCCCTGCTGGCCGGGGAGGCCGATCTCGCGGTGCACTGCGTCAAGGACGTGCCCGCCGACCGGCCGCTGCCCGCCGGGACGGTGTTCGCAGCGTTCCTGAAGCGGGACGACATCCGTGACGCCCTGATTCACCCGGACGGCCTCACCCTGGACGAACTGCCGGCCGGCACCCGGATCGGCACCTCCTCGGTACGCCGGGTGGCCCAACTGGCGGCCACGCACCCGCACCTGGACTGCGTGCCGTTCCGTGGCAACGCCAACCGCCGGCTGCAGAAGCTGGCCGAGGGCGAGGCGGACGCGCTGCTGCTGGCTGTGTCGGGTCTGGAGCGGATCGGCCGGACGGACGTGATCAGCGAGGTGCTGTCGACGGAGACGATGATGCCGCCGATCGGCGCGGGCATCCTCGCGCTGCAGTGCCGTGAGGACGACACCGAGCTGATCGACACCGTCAGCGGGCTCGGCCACCCGGACACCCATCGCGAGGCGATGGCCGAGCGGATGTTCCTGCACGTGCTGCAGGGGCACTGCAACAGCCCCATCGCCGGCTACGCGCGCGTGGACCGCGGCGGGGAACTGTCCCTGCGGGCCTGTGTGTTCACCCCGGACGGCAAGACCCGGCTGAACGCCCACGAGTGGGCGGGCCGGCTCGATCCCGCCACTCTCGGCACGTCGGTCGCGGTGGCGCTGCTGCGGCAGGGAGCCCGGGAGATCATCGACGGCATCCCGCACTGACCCGCCGGCCGCGTACGGCGCCCCGGCACCGGTTGTACGGCGCGCAGCCGCGACGCGTGCGCCGTACGACCGCGTCAGGCGGAGCCGGGCTCCGTCTGGTCCCGCAGGAAGGCGCTGACCTGGTGGGCGAGGCTGCCCTGCCCGGCGGCCGTGGGGGCCGCCGCCGGGGTCGCCTCCAGGACGCCGATGCCGCCGGTCCACAGCCGGCGGTCGGCCCACTCCTCCTCCACCCGCAGCTGCACCTGCACATCCACGTGGCTCAGGGCGGCCTCGGGGGCGGCGGCGTAGACCACGGCGGTGGCCCGGCGCAGCGGGTAGACGTCGAAGCCCTCGATGAACTGGGAGTTGCGCCAGTCGATGAACGCGCCCTCGCCGTCCGGGCCGACACGGACGTCGATCTGGCCGTCCTCCAGGTGGATGCCGTAGTGCCGCGCGCCGCGGTTCTCGACGGTCACGCGGACACTGAAGTACGTCAGGCCGACGGCGGCGTCATCGCGTCCGCGCGGCGGCTCGGCGGCCTCCAGGCGGTGGACGCGGACCCGCAGACCGGCATGCTCGTCGTACTCGTGCCAGTCCCCGACCACGTTCGGCTCGTACACAGTGCCCCTCTCGACCTTCGAGAGCTGCTGTCTATCTGTGCGCCGAGCGCACTGTCAAATGAGCAGAATGCGCTATGGCCAGGGGGTTCGCCCGCTTTGATCGCTGATCAAGCGCTGCCCAGGAAGGATGCGTGCACGGCGCTTCGCGCGCGGTACGCGCGCGTGCCGCACATCACGTCCGGGGCAAGATCAGCGGGCCAGGCGGCCGAGCAGTGAGGAGGCCGCGGTGATGCCGAGCGCGGCGGCCACCAGCAGGACGGCGAAGTCGGTGCCGAGATGCGCGGGCGTGCCGAGCAGCAGGCCGCGCAGCGCGTCGACTTGATAGCTCAGCGGGTTGACCTTGCTGACGGCCTGCAGCCAGCCCGGCATCACCGAGACGGGGTACAGGGCGTTGGAGCCGAAGAACAGCGGCATGGTGATCGCCTGCCCGAAGCCCATCAGCCGGTCGCGGCTGAGGACGATGCCCGCGGTGGTCATCGACAGACAGGAGAAGAAGACGGAGGCGAGGACCACGGCGACGGCGACGCCGAGCAGCTTCAGCGGGTTCCAGGTGAGGGCCACGCCGAGGACGGCGGCGATGACGATGACGACGATCGCCTGGATCAGCGACTTCACTCCGGCGGCGAACGCCTTGCCGGTGATCAGTGCGGAGCGCGGGGTCGGGGTGACGAGGAGCTTGTTCAGGATGCCCGCGTCGCGTTCCCAGATGATCTGGATGCCGTAGAAGATCGCGATGAACATCGCCGACTGGGCGATGATGCCGGGCGCCATGAAGTCGATGTACGGGACACCGCCGGTGGGTATCGCCCGGATCCGGGTGAACGTCTGGCCGAAGATCAGCAGCCACAGGGCGGGCTGGACCGCGCGGGTGTACAGCTCGGTCCGGTCGTGCCGCAGCTTCTGCAGTTCCACGGCGCACATGGCGACGACCCGGGCGGGCAGCAGCCGCCAGCCTGCGCGTGGGACGGGCGGGCTGAGCAGCAGGTCGATACCGCTGCCGGGGGTGTGGTCAGCCGACGCGGCGCGCGGTGCGGCGGGTGCTGCGGACATCGCGGAAACCTCCTGCGGAGTTGTCGTCGAGGCCGCTGCCGGCGACGTCGCGGAAGACGTCCTCCAGCGTGGGCAGGGCGTCGGCGCCCTGGCGTTCGGCCAGGCTCCGGCGCAGCTCGACGGGGGTGCCGAGGGCGCGGATACGGCCGCGGTGCATCAGGCCGATGCGGTCGCAGTACTGGTCGGCCTCGTCCATGTAGTGGGTGGTGAAGAGGACGGTCATGCCGGTGGCCGCACGGATGGCGTTGATGTGCTCCCAGACGCCGGTGCGGGCGATCGGGTCCAGGCCGATGGTGGGCTCGTCCAGGATCAGCAGCCGGGGGGCGCTGACCAGGGCCTGGGCGAGTTCGAGGCGGCGGACCATACCGCCCGAGTAGGTGCCGGCGAGCCGGTCGGCGGCATGGGCGAGATCGACGGCGGCCAGCGCCTGGGCAACCCGTGCGGCGCGCTCGCGGCGGGGCACATCGAAGACGCGAGCGAACAGGGCGACGTTCTCCCGGCCGGTGAGCCCGCTGTCGGCGGACAGCTGCTGCGGGACGTAACCGAGCAGCCGGCGCACCGCCATGCGTTCCCTGGCGGCGTCGTGCCCGAAGACGCGGACCGTGCCGGTGGGGACGGGCAACAGGGTGGTGATGCAGCGGATGGCGGTGGTCTTGCCGGCCCCGTTCGGCCCGAGCAGCCCGAACACCTCACCCTCGCGGACATCGAGGTCGAGGCCGTCGACGGCGTTAGTGTCCCCGAAGGCGTAGACAAGCCGGGCACAGCTGACGGCCTCGGCGAAGGCTCCGACCTCATCGGTGGTGCCAGGGGATGCGACGGAGACGCCGACGGTGTCGGCCGTACGCACGACTTCGGCAGGTGCGCCGGGGGGCGAGGCGGTACCTGCGGGCTCGGCGGATGCGCCGGGAGCCGAGACAGCGCCTGCACGCTCGGCGGATGCATCGACAGTCGAGAAGGTACCCGCAGGCTCGGCAGATGCATCAGGAGCCGAGACAGTACCCGCACGCTCGGCGGATGCATCGACAGTCGAGGCGGTGCCCGCGGCCTCGGTGGATGTGTCGGGAGTCGCGGTGGTGTCTGGCGGTGCGCCGGGCCTGTCGGTGGGGTCGGCGGTGTCGCCCGGGGTGTCGGCGGTGTCCCTCGTCATGATGTCTGGACCTCCGTCACGGTGTGTGGACCTCCGCATGATCGTCGGCCTCCGTCATCCGTCCCCGGCCTCCTCGTGCAGGCCGGCGGCCAGCGCGCGCAGGGCCGGCAGGGCCGCGCGCAGGGCCTCCTGGTCGGCCTCGTCGAGCCGGGACACATGCCGGACGACCAGTTCGGCCCGGCGTCGCCGCCAGTCGCCGAGCCGCTTCTCGGCGGCCTCGGTCAGCCGCAGCCGCGCGGCGCGCCGGTCGGCGGGGTTGGTCTCGCGGAGCAGGAACCCGTCCCGGACGAGCTGGTTGACCAGGGTCGACACGGAGTTGCTCGCCAGGTGCAGCGCCCTCGCCGCGTCCGAGATGCCGATGCCGGGCCGGGACTCGACCAGCCGCAGCAGCTCGACCTCGGCACCGCGCAGGCGGGGCATCGTCGTCCCGCCGCGCAGCCGCCGCCGGATCAGCCGCTGGATGCGTACCAGCGTGTCCGCCAGCTCTTCCGAGAGGGTCTCGGGTTCCACACAAGAAGATTACTTCTGCTACAGAGGTAATGCCCGCCAAGCGCAGGTCAAGAGCGGCCGCACACTTCCCGATTTCGCCTGTTTGTTTGGTGATGTCCGTTAGCGGGAAAACGCACAGCAGTGCTTCGGACCGGAGGCACGCCCGTGGGAGCCGGCCCCGTCGGCCGTCCCAAAGCCCGTACCTGGTCCGAGCGCACCTCCCACGGTGTCTGTTCATCCAGCACCTGTTGAGAGAGGTGCGCACCATGCGTGTCACCGGCAGCACAAAACCCCACCCGCACGACGACGCCCCCGACACCGAAAAGTCCTTCGAGCTGCTCGCACGGCTGCCCGACGGCCCAAAGCGGCGGGCACTGCGGGACGAACTGGTCCGGCTGTGGCTGCCCATGGCCGAGCGGATCGCCGTGCGGTTCCGCGGCCGCGGGGAGGCACTGGAGGACCTGTACCAGGTGGCCGCCCTCGGTCTGGTCAAGGCCGTCGACCACTACGACCCGGAGCGCGGCCGCGCCTTCGAGGCGTACGCCGTGCCCACCGTCACCGGTGAGATCAAGCGCCACTTCCGCGACCACATGTGGACCCTGCACGTGCCCCGCCGGGTGCAGGACCTGCGCAACCGGGTCCGCTCCGCCGCGAAGGAACTGGCCCAGAGCACCCCGGGGCGCCCACCCACCGTGGCGGAGATCGCCGCCCACACGCGGCTCAGCGAGGACGAGGTGCGCACCGGCATGGAGGCGCTGGAATGCTTCTCCGCGCTGTCCCTGGACGCCGAGGTGGCCGGCAGCGACGGCTACGCCCTCGGGGACTCGCTCGGCGACTCCGACCCCGGTTACGACCTGGTGGTCGACCGGGCCGCCGTCAGGCCGTGTCTCGCGGCGCTGCCGGAACGCGAGCGCACCATCCTCTATCTGCGGTTCTTCGGCGGGATGACGCAGAGCAGGATCGCCCAGCAACTCGGCATATCGCAGATGCACGTCTCCCGGCTGCTCACCGGTTGCTTCGACCGGCTGCGCGACGAACTGCTCGCCGAGGTCCGCTGAATCTTCCGGCCCCCTGCGCCCCGGCCGGACCCAGCAGCGCGATCGGCTCCGCCAGGCTCCGCGGCCGCGACTCACGCTTCCGGGGCGCCGGGCACCTGTGTGGGGCCGTACCGGTCCAGGGCGTCCTCCAGGGCGGCGCTGACCTCGGGCGGGATGTCGCCGCGGCGGCCCCAGATGAGGATCAGCTCAGCGATGTTGCGCAACTTGATGTTGGTGTGCTGGGAGACCTCCTTCAGCACCTCCCAGCCCTCGTCCGGGGTCACTCGGCCCAGGGCCACCATCATCCCGATCGCCTGGTCGACGACAGCGTGAGAGGCCACGGCCTCCTTCAACTGGTCGACTTGCGCCTGCAGCTCGGAGATCCGGTCGGGCTCGCTCGCTCCCATGCCCCCATCGTCCTCGGCGGCCCGCACCGATGCCACTGGTGGTCCTCGACAGGCATCCGACCCCCTTCCGGTTGGACACTGGTGCCAGACCGGTGGCCGCCCGGCCCCGAGAGCAGGACGCGACTCATATGAACCACAACGCCTCCGCCGGCGGTGAACCGCGCAAGCGAGACGTCGTCTCCACGCACTCCGTCTTCGGCGCCCCGTGCTGGGTGAGCCTGACCAGCCGTGACCTTCAGGCCACCCAGGAGTTCTACACGGCCGTGCTCGGCTGGCGCTGGCGCGGCGTCAAGCTCGGCGAGCACTTCCGCATCGCGCTGGCGGACGGGGTGCCGGTGGCGGGGATCGCCGCCGTCGCCGCCATGTGGCAGATGGCGGTGGCGTGGACGCCGTACTTCGCCGTGCCGGACGCCGATGTGGCGGTGGCCCGGGCCCGCGAGCGCGGCGGTACGGCGGCCGTCGGGCCCCTGTCCTTCCCGCCGGGCCGGGCCGCGCTGCTCGCCGACCGGGACGGAGCCACCTTCGGGATCTGGCAGGGGGAGCTGGTCGGCAACTGGGAAGCCTGGCGGCGGGCGTCGCCGACCTTCATCCGCCTGCACACCCGCGACGCCTTCGACGCCGCGTTGTTCTACGGCGAGATCCTCGACTGGGCGTCCGGGATGCCGGGCTGCTGCGAGGTGGAGTACGAGGGCGGCGAGGTGGTGCTGCGCAGCCAGGGCGACATCGTGGCGCGCATCGACTCGGGCGCCCTGGACGGGGCGCCGGACCCCTCCGTGCGGCCGCACTGGCAGATCCACTTCGCCGTCGCCGACGTCCTGGACTGCGCCCGCACCGCGGAGAAACATGGTGGCAGCGTGCTGAGCGAGGAGGAGGACGAGGCGATCCTGCGGGATCCGGACGGGGCGCAGTTCACGGTGACATCACGCCGGGAGCGTTGAGGGCGGCGCAGACCGGCCGAGGGGCGCCCTCCTGCGCGTGCGGAGGTGCCGCTGAGGCCGACGGCACCGCAACCCCCAGGGGGCGCGCGACTGTATCGATATGCGGCCCGCCGCGTGGGCGCGACCAGCCACAACGCACCCGCAGATATGTAGGTACGTAGATACATGCTCAGCTCGATACATGCTCAGCTCGCCGCCCTCGACGGACGCGACAGCAGGATGAGACTGCGGGCCTCCGCACGAACTCTCGTGCCGGCCTTGCGTTCGCGTTCGTCGGGGACGCCGTACGGATCGGCGGTGTCGATCAGGGTCGTCCAGCGCTCGCCGAAGGAGGCTTCGGGGAGGCGGAATTCGACCGGCTCCCAGTAGCCGTTGACGAGGAGGAGGAAGGAGTCGTCGGTCATCCGGCGTCCATAGGCGTCGCGTTCGGCGATGGCGTCGCCGTTGAGGAACACACCCACCGAGTGCGCGTCACCGCGCTGCCAGTCCCGGTCGGTCATCTCGCGGGCGTCGGGCCTGAGCCACATCAGGTCGGGCAGCGGCTGTGCGGCGTTGGTCGCTGTCTCGCCGCGGAAGAAGCGGCGCCGGCGCAGCACCGGGTGCGCGGAGCGCAGTGCGATCACGTGCCGGGCGAAATCCTTCAACGACCGCTGCTCGTCCGTCAGTTCCCAGTCGACCCAGGAGATCGCGTTGTCCTGGCAGTAGGCGTTGTTGTTGCCCCGCTGGGTGCGGCCGAGTTCGTCGCCGTGACAGAGCATCGGGATGCCCTGGGACAGCAGCAGCGTGGCGAGCAGATTGCGCTGCTGGCGGGCGCGCAGTTCGAGGACGGCGGGGTCCTTGGTGTCGCCCTCCGTCCCGCAGTTCCAGGACCGGTTGTGGCTCTCGCCGTCCCGGTTGTCCTCGCCGTTGGCCGCGTTGTGCTTGTCGTTGTACGACACCAGGTCGCGCAGCGTGAACCCGTCGTGCGCGGTGACGAAGTTGACGCTCGCGCGCGGCCGGCGCCGGCTGTGCTGGTACAGGTCGGAGGAGCCGGTCAGCCGCGAGGCGAACTCCCCCAGCGAGCCCGGCTCGGCCCGCCAGAAGTCCCGTACGGCGTCCCGGTACTTGCCGTTCCACTCCGACCACAGCGGCGGGAAGTTGCCCACCTGGTAGCCGCCCTCCCCCACGTCCCAGGGTTCGGCGATGAGCTTGACGCGGCTGATCACCGGGTCCTGCTGGATCAGGTCGAAGAACGCCGACAGCCGGTCCACCTCGTGGAACTGCCGGGCCAGCGTGGCCGCGAGGTCGAAACGGAAGCCGTCGACGTGCATCTCGGTGACCCAGTAGCGCAGCGAGTCCATGATGAGCTGGAGCACGTACGGATGCCGCATCAGCAGGCTGTTGCCGGTGCCCGTGGTGTCGTAGTAGTGCGCCCAGTCGCCGTCCACCAGCCGGTAGTAGGAGGCGTTGTCGATGCCCCGGAAGGACAGGGTCGGGCCCCGCTCGTTGCCCTCGGCGGTGTGGTTGTAGACCACGTCGAGGATCACCTCAAGGCCGGCCGCGTGCAGCGCCTTCACCATCGCCTTGAACTCGTTGACCTGCTGACCGAGGGTGCCGAAGGCGGCGTAGGCGTTGTGCGGGGCGAAGAAGCCGATGGTGTTGTAGCCCCAGTGGTTGGACAGGCCCCGGTCCTGGAGCACCCCGTCCTGCACGAACTGGTGCACCGGCATCAGCTCCACCGCGGTCACTCCGAGCGAGGTCAGATGCTCGATGACCGCGGGGTGCGCGAGGCCGGCGTAGGTGCCGCGCAGCCGCTCGGGGACGTCGGGGTGGGTGCGGGTCAGGCCGCGTACGTGGGCCTCGTAGATCACCGAGTCCGAGTACGGCGTTCTGGGCGGGCGGTCGTCGCCCCAGTCGAAGTACGGGTCGGTGACCACGCCCAGCATGGAGTGCCCGGCGCTGTCGGCAGGGGCGGGGCCGTCCGGGGCGCGCTCGTACAGCGAGGGATGGTTGTCGATCTGGCCGTCCACGGCCCGGGCGTACGGGTCGAGCAGCAGCTTCGCCGGATTGCACCGGTGGCCGAGCGAGGGCTGCCAGGGGCCGTAGACCCGGTAGCCGTAGCGCTGGCCCGGCGCGATGCCGGGCAGACAGGCGTGCCAGACGAATCCGTCGACCTCGTGCAGCCGGACGGGCGTCTCGGTGCCCGCGTTGTCGACGAGGATCAGGTCGACCCGTTCGGCCACCTCGCTGAACAGGGCGAAGTTCGTGCCCTGTCCGTCGAACGCGGCGCCCAAAGGGTAGGGCTGCCCGCTCCACACGGGCAGCCCTTTTTGAGGGGAACGGGCGGTCACCGGCTGCCTTCCAGGGCACCGCCCAGAACAGCCTCCGACGCGGCGAGCGCCCGGTCCAAAACCGTGGCAGGCGCGGCGAACTCCTCTTCCAGAACCGCGACCTCCGCGGCAAACGCCTCATCCAGAACCGAGGCCTCCGCGGCGGACATCTCGTCCAGAACCGCAGCCGGTGCGGCAAACACCTCGTCCGGAAAGGCGGCCGCCGCGGCAAACGCCTCGTCCACCGCTGCCGCCGGAGCGGTCAGCACCGCCACCGGCAGCTCGCGCGGCACCTTCAGGCCCTGCCGCAGCGTGGGCGCGGGGGCGGTCGGCACCAGCGGGACGCGCTCACCGGCGCGGGCGCGCTGCGAGAACCAGATGATCTTGCTGCCGCCGTCCGAGGCGCAGCAGCCCCAGCCGTCGCTCATGGCGGCGATGTCGGCGAGACAGGCACGCAGCTCCTGGTCGGGGCGCAGGTCCGGGTCGTCGTCCCCGAAGGCGGTGATGAGGTGCTGGCCGTTCCACCACAGCTCGATCGACGTGTTTTTGTCGGTGGCGTGCTGGTCGATCGCCCGCAGCAGCAGTTCGGCGCCGCGGCAGACGGGGACCGCGAGGTTCTCGAGGTCCCAGTAGCGGAGGTGGGCGGCCAGGATGCGGCTGACCTGTCCCACCCGTTCCGGGCTGACTTCCACGTCGATGTGGAAGTAGCAGGGCACTGCGGTCTTCATCGTCGCTTGCTCCTCACCCGGCGAAGCTCTCGCTCCCCTCGCCCGTCCGGGAGGGATCCCGGAGGCCTGTCCGGAAGACATCCCGGACACTTAGCGTGAGCGCTGATCGCGTCTGAGTCACCTCTACGGTGCGGCCACTACGCCATTCGTGCAACACGAGCCGCTGACACCACCCGACGCCACCATTCGTCGTTGAAGATCCAACAAGACGCTGCGTCGTCGTCCGTGCACCATAAGTGAAAGCCTCGATCGCCGTAACGGTGCCGCGCCCTCCCGCGCGCGGACACCACCCGACCGTCGGGAACGCGCCCAGTCGAGAGCGTGGAAGGTGAAGAGGGCAATGCTGCTACCCGCCAAGGCCGAAGTGGCCCGGGCGTTGCGGCGTTACCGGGCATGGGAGCGCGTGATGCTCGCCTCGCCCCACGACCGCACGGTCCGGGTCACCTTCGAGGACTCGGGTTACACGCTGTGCGTGCTGATGGGCAAACGCTGCGCCCGCGAGGCTGCGGACGCCGCCGAACGCTATCTGCGCACCACTCTGGTCAGCTACCTGCGTGAGCAGGACGGACGGCCGCGGTCACGCCGGTCGGCCAGAAGAGCGCCGCCGTCGGAGCGGCGTTCCACGGCGCCAAGCCCCTGAGCTGGCACCGTACAAGGCGTTCCCCAGGGGCCGGCGTCGGTCGGCCCCTCTCGGATCGCGAAGCCGGGCCGGGTGCCCGGCTTCGCGCACGGCGGAGGTGAAATACATGCGCAGGACCCCGGCCATCGGCCGTGTACCGGTACGTGACGTCCGGCCGGCCGTGGAGTGCGGCAGGCGCCCGGCGAAAGCGGTGGCCGGGGAGACCATCCGGGTGACGGCCACCGTGTTCCGCGAGGGGCACGACGCCGTGGGCGCCAATGTGGTCCTGCGCGATCCGAAGGGCCGCCGCGGCCCGTGGACACCGATGAGTGAGCTGTCCCCCGGCAGCGACCTGTGGGGCGCGGAGATCACCCCGGACGCGACGGGCCGCTGGACCTTTCGGGTGGAGGCCTGGAGCGATCCGCTGGCGACCTGGCGGCACACCGCCGGGATCAAGGTGCCGGCCGGGATCGACGTCGGGGTGGTGCTGGAGGAGGGCGCCGAGCTGTACGAGCGTGCGGCCGCCGGGGTGCCGAAGGGCCCGGAGCGAAACCTTGTCCTCGCCACGGCACAGGCCCTCGGCGACGACTCCCTGTCGCTGCACGAGCGCATGAAGGCAGCCCTGTCGCCCGAGGTGGGCGAGTTGCTGGCCCGCCACC
>NZ_MQUS01000014.1 GCF_001953885.1 Streptomyces sp. IMTB 2501
CGCCCGTCGACGGAACGTTCCGTCGACGGGCGCCGGAGGGTCGTAAACCAGTCAGGTCGGTGAAAGCTGCGGTTCACACGAGTGAGCCGGGCGCCGCTCCGGACGGCTCAGTGGATGATTCCGGTGCGCAGGGCCACGGCCACCATGCCGGCCCGGTCGCCCGTGCCCAGCTTGCGGGCGATACGGGCGAGGTGGCTCTTGACGGTCAGGGCGGACAGGCCCATCGAGACGCCGATCGCCTTGTTCGACTGGCCCTCCGCGACCAGCCGGAGCACCTCGACCTCGCGTCCGGACAGCTCGCGGTAGCCGCCCGGGTGGCTCGGGGCACCCGGGGGGCGGCGGTGCATCCGGGCGGCGCCGAGGGGGGCGGCACCGGGCCGGGTGGGCAGGCCGATGTTGGTACGGGTGCCGGTGACGACGTAGCCCTTGACCCCGCCGGCCAGGGCGTTGCGCACCGCGCCGATGTCGTCGGCGGCGGACAGCGCCAGCCCGTTGGGCCAGCCCGCGGCGCGGGTCTCGGACAGCAGGGTCAGGCCGGAGCCGTCGGGCAGGTGGACGTCGGCGACGCAGATGTCGCGCGGGTTGCCGATGCGGGGACGAGCCTCCGCGATGGACGAGGCCTCGATGACATCGCGCACGCCGAGCGCCCACAGATGGCGGGTGACGGTGGAGCGGACACGCGGGTCGGCCACGACCACCATGGCGGTCGGCTTGTTCGGGCGGTAGGCGACCAGGCTTGCGGGCTGCTCGAGGAGAACGGACACCAGGCCTCCTGGGTGGGGGGACGGGGCCGGCTTGTGGGGAGGAAGCCGGGACGAACCGTGCTTTCAAGGTCACAGTCGTCTTCGGCAGCAAACTCGTCCGCCTTTAGAGAATGATCACGATCTAGTGAGTAACAATCTGCGCAATTCGGACACGCGATCGATCATCCGAAGATCGAGTCGCTTCGAGCGGGTGCGATTCGGGGGCGGAAAGTGGCCGTATCGACAAAGAGATGGTCAATAAGGCGCCCATGCGGATGACCCCGCCCGGACCCCGCGGTCGGCTCACCGCGACTGCGGGCCCCTGCGCTGCGGAAGTGTCACCACCGAGGCGTCCCCCGGACCGGCCGGCGGCAGCCCCGCCACCTGGGCCAGCAGATCGCACCAGGAGGCCAGATGGGACCCCGTGTCCGGCACCCCGCCAAGGCCCTCGCGGGGCGTCCAGGACGCCCGGATCTCGATCTGCGAGGCCGCCGGCCGCTCGGACAGCCCGCCGAAGTAGTGCGAACTCGCGCGCGTGATCGTGCCGCTCGGCTCGCCGTAGCCCAGCCCGCGCGCCTGCAGCGCCCCGGTCAGCCACGACCAGCACACCTCGGGCAGCAGCGGATCGGCCGCCATCTCCGGCTCCAGCTCCGCGCGCACCAGCGTCACCAGCCTGAACGTTCCGCGCCAGGCGTCGTGACCCGCCGGGTCGTGCAGCAGCACCAGCCGGCCGTCGGCCAGCTCCTGATCGCCGTCGACCACCACGGCCTCCAGCGCGTACGCGTACGGGGCGAGACGCTGCGGGGCGGGAGTGGACTCCACCTCGACCTGCGGCCGCAGCCGGCAGCTGCGCAGGGCGTCGACCGCGGCCACGAAAGCCGGCGGCCCCGGAGTGCTGGAGCGCCCGTCCCCCTCCTCGGTGTCCTTCACGTCGTCCAATCCGTCAGCACTGTCCGACATTCGTCCGTGACCCGCAGCCATGCGGGGAAGAGTAAAGGGAACCGTGGCTCCGTGCAGGGCAAGACACCCTTACGACATGCGCGGCTGAGGTCAGCCGCATGCCGCCTCAGCTGCGGACAGCCGCGTGCCGCCGCCGCGGGCGAGCGACCCTCCCCGGCGGCAAGCCCCACACCGGGTAAGCCCGGTCCGGACGGCATGCGAAACTTGCCCCGTGACCGCCAACGACAGCCCGAGGGGCATGCAGCCGACAGCGACGTACGACAGCGCCTTCCTCAAGGCGTGCAGGCGCGAACCCGTGCCGCACACCCCCGTGTGGTTCATGCGTCAGGCCGGCCGCTCCCTGCCCGAGTACCGCAAGGTGCGCGAGGGCATCCCCATGCTGGAGTCCTGCATGCGGCCCGAGCTGGTCACCGAGATCACCCTGCAGCCGGTGCGCCGGCACGACGTGGACGCGGCGATCTACTTCAGCGACATCGTCGTCCCGCTGAAGGCCATCGGCCTCGGCCTCGACATCAAGCCCGGCGTCGGCCCGGTCGTCGAGGAGCCCATCCGTACCCGCGCCGACCTGGCCCGGCTGCGCGACCTCACGCCCGAGGACGTCCCCTACGTCACCGAGGCGATCGGTCTGCTCACGAAGGAGCTGGGGTCGACCCCGCTGATCGGTTTCGCCGGCGCGCCTTTCACCCTCGCGAGCTACCTGGTCGAGGGCGGTCCCTCTCGCACGTACGAGCACGCCAAGGCGATGATGTACGGCGACCCCGAGCTGTGGGCCGACCTGCTGGACCGCCTGGCCGACATCACGGCCGCCTTCCTGAAGGTGCAGATCGAGGCCGGCGCGAGCGCGGTCCAGGTCTTCGACTCCTGGGTCGGCGCCCTCGCCCCGGCGGACTACCGGCGCTCGGTCATGCCCGCCTCCGCGAAGGTCTTCGAGGCCGTCGCCGGCTACGGCGTCCCGCGCATCCACTTCGGTGTCGGCACCGGTGAGCTGCTGAAGCTGATGGGCGAGGCCGGCGCGGATGTCGTCGGCGTCGACTGGCGCGTCCCGCTGGACGAGGCCCAGCGCCGCGTCGGCCCCGGCAAGGCGCTGCAGGGCAACCTCGACCCGACGGTCCTGTTCACCGACAAGAACACTGTCGAGGCCAAGGCCCAGGAGGTGCTGGACGCGGCCGCAGGGCTGGAGGGCCACGTCTTCAACCTCGGCCACGGCGTCATGCCGAACACCGACCCGGACGCGCTGACCCGCCTCGTGGAGTACGTCCACACCGCGACCGCCCGCTGACGCACCGGCTCACCATGTGTAGCGGGGCCGCGCCCGCCTGCCGAACAGCAGGCCGCGCGGCTCCGGCGGGGGCGGGGTGCCGGGCTTGAGCGGCCAGGCGAGCAGCATGCCCGCGACGAAGCCGACGACATGCGCCGCATACGCGACCGTGCCGGCGCCGGAGACTCCGTGCCCGGACGAGTACACCGCCTGCAGCACGAACCAGAAGCCCAGCACCAGCCAGGCGGGGAGCCTGAGCGGCAGGAAGATCAGGAACGGCACGAGGACCCAGACCCGCGCCCTCGGCCACAGCACGATGTAGGCGCCGAGGACCCCGGCGATCGCGCCCGACGCGCCGATCAGCGGGTCGCCCGACGTGGCGTTGAGCAGCGCGAAGCCGTAGCCGGCCGCGTAACCGCAGACGACGTAGAAGAGGAAGTAACGGATGTGGCCCATCCGGTCCTCGACGTTGTTGCCGAAGATCAGCAGGAACAGCATGTTGCCGAGCAGATGCAGCCAGCTGCCGTGCAGGAACATCGCCGTGAAGACCGACAGCGGCGGCGACTTGGCGTAGGACGGCGGGGCCACGACGCAGCCGGGCCCGTGCGGGCCCACACCGATGTCTCCCGTCGGGACCACCCGGGGCATCTGATGGTGGATCAGCTCTCTGGGAACCGCCGCGTAGTGATCCATGAAGGCCTGCAGATGGCACAGTTGCGCCAGATCGCTGCCGCCGGCCACCGAGCCCGCTATCCCGGGCATGCCGACGAACACGAGGACATTGGCCGCGATCAGCGCGTACGTCACCCAGGGGGTGCGGCGCACCGGGTTCACGTCATGGACGGGGATGACCACACAGAAGTAGTGCCCGGGATGGGGCGGGCGAACCGGTGAACACAGCGGGGTGGGCGCGCGTATGTGTGGACAACCTACGTGAGGACAGGCGATGAGCGAACGAACCACTCCTCCGATGCATGCTCTGCCCGACGGCGAGGCGGAGATCTCGCTGGTCGTACGGCTCCCCTGGGAGGATGTCGCACGGCTCGGCCAGGAAGCCGGGCGGCTGGCCGGACAGATGCAGCGGCCCGTGACCCTGGACGAGGCCGTGAGCTACCGGCTGAGGTCCACGCGGCCGACCGCCACTCATGCGAAACCGGCGGGAGAACAGCCGCAGGCAGCGGTGTCCGCCCTGCCACGCATCAGCGGTACGGCCTAGGGCCCGAGGAAGCGCGTACCTCGGCCGTCGCCTTTCTCGCTGCCACCAGCACCGGGTCCCACACCGGGGAGAACGGCGGGGCGTAGCCCAGGTCCAGGGCTGTCATCTGTTCCACCGTCATCCGCGCGGTCAGCGCCACCGCGGCGATGTCGACCCGTTTCGCCGCGCCCTCCCTGCCGACGATCTGGACGCCGAGCAGACGGCCGGTGCGGTGTTCGGCGAGCATCTTGACCGTCATCGGGGAGGCGCCGGGGTAGTAGCCGGCGCGGCTGGTGGACTCGATGGTGACGGTCTCGTAGCGCAGGCCCGCCCGGCCCGCGTCCTTCTCGCGCAGGCCGGTACGGGCGATCTCCAGGTCGCAGACCTTGCTGACCGCCGTGCCGACCACGCCCGGGAAGGTGGCGTAACCGCCGCCGGCGTTGCTGCCGATGACCTGGCCGTGCTTGTTGGCATGGGTGCCGAGGGGGACGTACTGGTCCTGGCCGGAGACCAGGTTCAGCACCTCCACGCAGTCGCCGCCCGCCCAGATGTTCTCGTGGCCGCGCACCCGCATCGCGAGGTCGGTGAGCAGGCCGTCGTGCGCGCCGAGGGGCAGGCCCGCGGTCCGGGCGAGCGCGGTCTCGGGGCGGACGCCGATGCCGAGGACCACCACGTCCGCGGGGTACTCGGCGTCCTCCGTGGCGACCGCGCGGGCCCGGCCGTCGTCTCCCGTGAGGATCTTGGTGACCTCGGCGTCGTTCACCATGGTGATGCCGAGGCCCTCCATGGCCCGGTGCACCAGGCGGCCCATGTCCGGGTCGAGCGTCGACATGGGCTCCTTGCCACGGTTGACGACCGTCACCTCGAAGCCGCGGTTGATCAGCGCTTCCGCCATCTCCACGCCGATGTAACCGGCGCCCACGACCACCGCCCTGCGGCCACGCGTGCGTGCCAGCGTCTCCAGCAGGGCCTGGCCGTCGTCCAGGGTCTGCACGCCGTGCACGCCGGGGGCGTCCGCGCCGGGCAGGTCCGGACGGACCGGGCGCGCGCCGGTCGCGATGACGAGCTTGTCGTACGACGTCCAGGACTCGGCGCCGGAATCGAGGTCACGCGCGCGTACCCTCTGTCCCCGGACGTCGATCTCCGTGACCTCGGTGCGCAGCCGCAGATCGATCCCCCGCGCGCGGTGCTCCTCAGGGGTGCGGGCGATCAGTTCGTCCCGTTCGGGGACGTCGCCGCCCACCCAGTAGGGGATGCCGCACGCCGAGAAGGACGTGAAGTGGCCGCGTTCGAAGGCCACGATCTCCAGTTCGCCGGGCCCCTTCAGCCGGCGCGCCTGCGACGCCGCGGACATGCCCGCGGCGTCGCCGCCGATCACGACCAGCCGTTCCGTCCCGCCCTGCCCACCGCTCATGCTCATGGGAACACGCTACGGGGCCGGGGCATTTCAGTCCCGGCCCTGCTCGGGCGCGTCCGGCTGGGGTACCGGGCGTGCCGAAGGCAGCGGACCCAGTGCGGTCATCGGCGGCGCGGGCTCCCGGCGGCGCGGCAGCCGGGGGCGTACGACCCGCAGCCACAACGGCGCCAGCAGGGCCGCGGAGGCCACGAACGGCAGGGCGGCACCGAGCGCGAGGGCGATCCAGCGCAGCACGGTGACAAACACGTGCCAGCCACCCGCCAGCGCGTCCACGATGCCGGGGGAGTCGTCACCGGCCGCCTTGCGCACCGGTGTCTCGGACAGCGAGAGAGCGATCGTGGCGAGGCTCGTGCGGTCCTTCAGGGAGGCCTGCTGCGCCAGCAGCGACTCCAGATCGGCCTGGCGGCTGCTCAACTCGCCCTCCAGCGTGACGACATCGCTCAGCTGTGCCGCCCGGTCCATCAGCGCGCGGATCCGGTCCACGCTCGCCCGCTGCGACCTGACCCGGCTGTCCACGTCCACGACCTGATCGGTGACGTCCTCGGCCCTGGCCGTGCGGTCGATCAGCCTGCCTGTCCCCTGGAGGCCGGCGAGGACGGCGTCGTACCGCGCATCGGGCACCCGAAGGACGACCTGAGTGCGCTCGTGGCCGCCGGCGTCCCGGGTCGTGTCCTCCTTGCCGATGTAACCGCCCGCGCCCTCGGCGGCGGTACGAGCCTCCTGCAGAGCCTTGGCGACGTCCTTGACCTCGACGGTGAGGGAGGCGGTGCGGATGATCGCGTTCTGGGGGAGCCGCGGTGACTTGGGAGCCGGCTTGGCACTGTCGGCCTTGCCGGGTCCGGCGGCCACCTCGGCGCCGTGCGCCGCGGACTTCGCCGAGCCGCCACCCGAGTCGTCCGAGCTGCTGCACCCGGTGAGCGCGAGGGCAGCGGCGAGCAGAATCGCGGCCAGGGACCGGACGGGACGTGCTGGTCGTGCGGAACGTGGTGTGCGCATGGGCGGTACCCCCGAGGGCCGAGAACCGATGACGCCGCTACGACGGCCGGGCGCGCCGGAACGTTGGCGCCGGTTGGTCCCGAAGAGGTCACGGTCGGGACTCGGCAGGGACACCGGGCCGCGGACGCCGAGGCCGTCAGGCCCTGTCGGGAGTGTCAGTGGGGTCTGAGAGAGTGGGGGCATGAGCGCAACGGGTACGCGTAGAGGGCATGTCGTCGTGATCGGAGCCGGTGTCGCCGGGCTGGCCGCCGCCCACCGGCTGCTCGGACGCGGCGCGCGCGTGACCGTGCTGGAGGGTGCGGAGCGGGTCGGCGGCAAGCTGCTGCCCGGTGAGATCGCGGGCGTGCGGGTCGACCTGGGCGCCGAGTCGATGCTTGCCCGCCGCCCCGAGGCGGTGACCCTCGCGCGTGAGGTGGGCCTCGCCGAGCGGCTGCAGCCGCCGGCCACCGCGACCGCCTCGATCTGGACCCGCGGCGCCCTGCGCCCCATGCCCAAGGGCCATGTGATGGGCGTGCCCGGCACCGCCGCCGCGCTCTCCGGCGTGCTGTCCGCGGAGGGCCTCGCCCGCATCGAGCGCGACGCCGACCTGCCTCGCACGGAGATCGGCGACGACGTGGCCGTGGGGGAGTTCGTGGCCGCCCGGCTCGGCCGCGAGGTCGTCGACCGCCTGGTCGAGCCCCTGCTCGGCGGGGTCTACGCGGGCGACGCGTACCGCATCTCGATGCGCTCGGCCGTCCCGCAGCTCTTCCAGGCCGCCCGCACGCACACGTCCCTCACCGAGGGAGTCCGCGAGATCCAGGCCAAGGCGGCGGCGCACCAGCAGACCGGCCCTGTGTTCATGGGCATCGAGGGCGGCGTGGGCACCCTGCCGCTCGCGATCGCCGACTCCGTCCGCGCGCGCGGCGGCGAGATCCACACCGGGACGCCGGTCACCGGACTACGCGCCGAGGCCCCCGGCGGCTGGCGCATCACCGCCGGGGAGCGCGTGCTGCACGCCGACGCCGTGATCGTCGCCGTACCCGCGCCGGCCGCCGCGCGGCTGCTGCGCGCCGAGTCCCCGGAGGCCGCCGCCGAGCTGGCCGCCGTCGAGTACGCGTCGATGGCGCTGGTCACCCTCGCCTACCGCCGCTCCGGCCTGGACCTCCCCGAGGGCAGCGGTTTCCTGGTCCCGCCGGTCGACGGCCGCACCATCAAGGCATCCACGTTCGCCTCCCACAAGTGGGGCTGGATCGCCGAGGAGGACCCGGACGTGGTCGTACTGCGCACCTCCGTGGGCAGGCACGGCGAGACGGAGATCCTCCAGCGCGACGACGCCGCCCTGGTCGAGGTCTCCCGGCACGACCTGCGGGAAGCCACCGGTCTGGACGCCGTACCCCTCAAGACCAGGGTCACCCGCTGGACCGACGGCCTGCCCCAGTACCCGGTCGGGCATCACGCGCGCGTGGCCCGCATCCGCGAACAGGTCGCCAAGCTGCCGGGGCTCGCGGTCTGCGGCGCGCAGTACGACGGCGTCGGCATCCCGGCGTGCATCGCGAGCGCGTACGCGGCGGTGGACCAGCTGGACGGCGACCTGAGCGGAGTCCGGGAGCTGACGGCCAACCCGGTGCAGAGTCTCCACGGCGGAGCGGGAGAATAGGGACCATGAGTGACGACGCCCCCATCACCGAGTCTGGCAAGATCCCGAACAAGGGCAAGCTGGCCAAGGACCTCAACGAGGTCATCCGCTACACCCTGTGGTCGGTCTTCAGGCTGAAGGACGTGCTGCCGGAGGACCGCGCGGGTTACGCCGACGAGGTCCAGGAGCTGTTCGACCAGCTCGCCGCCAAGGACGTGACGATCCGCGGCACCTACGACGTCTCCGGTCTGCGCGCCGACGCCGACCTGATGATCTGGTGGCACGCCGAGACCAGCGACCAGCTCCAGGAGGCGTACAACCTCTTCCGCCGCACCAAGCTGGGCCGCGCCCTGGAGCCGGTCTGGTCGAACATGGCGCTGCACCGCCCCGCCGAGTTCAACCGCTCGCACATCCCGGCGTTCCTCGCCGACGAGACGCCCCGCAACTACGTCAGCGTCTACCCCTTCGTGCGCTCCTACGACTGGTACCTGCTGCCGGACGAGGACCGCCGCCGCATGCTCGCCGACCACGGCAAGATGGCCCGCGGCTACCCGGACGTGCGCGCCAACACGGTCGCCTCGTTCTCCCTCGGCGACTACGAGTGGATCCTGGCCTTCGAGGCCGACGAGCTGTACCGCATCGTCGACCTCATGCGTCACCTCCGCGCCTCCGAGGCCCGCAGGCACGTCCGCGAGGAGATCCCGTTCTACACGGGCCGCCGCAAGACCGTCGCGGACCTGGTGGCGGGCCTGGCCTGACAGCGCCCTGAGGGGCGGGGAGCGCCTACTGCCGGCCGGTCCTACCTCGCCGGGAGCCTCCCCGGGGCTTCTTTCCGGCCGAACCGCCGGAGGCAACCGGTTCCTCGCGCGGCGCGCACGACGCGGGCTGCGCGGGGACACGGCCCTCCAGCAGATAGCTGTCGAGGTAGCCGTTGACGCACTTGTTGGGGCCGGCCCCGATGCCGTGCGTCCCCGCGTCCCGCTCGGTCACCAGCACCGAGCCGGCCAGCCGCCGGTTCATCTCCAGCGACCCCGCGTACGGCGCCGCCGCGTCCCGCTCGGCCGCCAGGATCATCACCGGCGGCAGCTCGCCCTGCCCGGTCCGCACGTCCAGCGGCTGCTGGCGGGGCGCCGGCCAGTAGGCGCACGGCAGGTTCATCCACGCGTTGTCCCAGGTCTCGAAGGGCGCCACCCGGGCGAGCCGGGTGTTGTCCCGGTCCCACACCTTCCAGTCCGTCGGCCAGGGCGCGTCGTTGCACTCCACGGCCGTGTAGACGGCGTTGGTGTTCTCCGTGTCCGCGGCCGCGTCCGGGCTCGGCGCGGCCATCTGCACCAGCGGCTTCGGGTCGCCGTGCAGATACGCGGACAGGGCCTGGGCCCGGCCCGGCCAGTAGCTGTCGGAGTACCCGGCCTTCAGGAGCGCGCTCTGCAGCTGGCCGGGTCCGACCTTCCCGCCGGCCGCCCTGCCGGCCAGTCGCTTTTGCGCGGTGTCGTAGCTGCGCTGCACCTTCGCGGCCGTGTTGCCGAGCCGGTAGACGTCGTCGTGCCGGGCGATCCAGCCCCGGAAGTCCGCCCAGCGCCCCTCGAACGCGGCCGACTGGTCGAGGTTGTTGCGGTACCAGATCTTCTGCGGGTCCGGGTTCACCGCCGAGTCCAGCACCATGCGCCGTACGTGCGTGGGGAACATCGTCGCGTACAGCGCGCCGAAGTAGGTGCCGTACGACGCTCCGAAGAACGTCAGCCGGTCCTCGCCCAGCGCGGCCCGCAGGACGTCCAGGTCCCGGGCGTTGTTCAGCGAGTTGTAGAAGGGCAGTTTCTTCCCGGCGTGCAGGGCGCAGCCGCGGGCGTACGCCTTGGCCTGGGCAATGCGTTGCCGCTTGAACGACTCCGACGGGCGGCTCGGCGACGCGGTGGGCGCCGCGACGAAGCGCTTCGGGGCCTCGCAGGACAGCGGGGCCGAACGGCCCACTCCGCGCGGGGAGTAGCCGATCAGGTCGTAGGCGGCGGCGATCTGCTTCCACTCCGGGATCGCGCCGACCAGCGGGAACAGCATGCTGGACGCGCCGGGGCCGCCCGGGTTGTAGAAGAGGGCGCCCTGCCGGGGGACCTTCCGCTTGCTGTTGCGCGGGTCCTTCTGGGTCGCCGGGGTCCGGCTGACGGTCAGTTTGATCTGCGTGCCGTTCGGGTGGGCGTAGTCGAGCGGGACGGTCACCGTGCCGCACCGCACATTGCTCGCGCCCTTCGGTTCGTCGGCGGTGGAACACGCGCCGAAGTCGACGCCGGCCGCCTGGGCGCGGGCCACGGCCACCTCGGTGCCGCGCAGTTCGGCTGTGCCGGCGCCGCCGGGCGCCCCGCCGACGACGGGCGTGCCGCCCGCCGGGGCCGCGGCCAGGGTGGTCAGGAGCAGGGTCCCGGCGGCCGAGTAGAGGGCGGCAGCTCTCATCGCGTGTCCCTTCGATGCGGCGGCGATGGCATGGCTGCCACGCCCGGCGATCAACAAAAGGGATATTTGGTTGCGCCCGTCGGTGAAGGCAAGCACCGTCCGGCCGGTGTCGGCGTCAATGCCCCCTATGCGCCCCCGAAGCCGCCCCTCACTCCCGCCGGAACGGGTCGCGTCACTCCCGCCAGGGCTGGTCGCGGTGGGTGAAGGCGGCGCGCAGTTGCGGCTCGCCGATCGCACGGATTCCGCGTACGGCCACCGAGGTGAGGAACGACCGCTCGTCGCCGGCCGGCCTGCGCACGAGCGCCCCCAGAAGTCGCTGCCCGGCCGGAGAGGCCCAGCGAGAGTACGGGTGCACCTCGAACCGGGCGATGACCAGACAGCTCAGGGACAGCGTGAGGGGCAGGGCGAACCACAGGCCGACCAGCAGCCGGGGCGTCCCGGTCTGGATGGGCAGCAGCAGCGCGGTCACGCCGAGGACCGCCACGGCCACCGCGGCGGCGCGCACCTGACGGACGGCGGCCCCCACGGTCGTACCGACGCCCTCGGGGACGGCGAGACCGGCGTGCACCAGCCCGTCGGCGAGCCGTCGCACCGCCTCGGCGCCCGCCGCCCGTGCTCGCACGGGTGCGATCCGCGACTGCCCTTCCGGGCCTATGGCCCCTATGACGGACTGCTCGATCTCGTCGCGCGCCCGTGGGTCCACCACCGTGGCCCAGCCGGTGTGCGCCAGCAGCAGGCGCCGCTGGCGCGCCATGGAGATGAGGGTCACATCGGCGACCCGGGCGGGTCCGCCGGAGAGAAACGCCGCCTCGTACAGCGTCAGGTCGTGCCCCGGGACCGCCGGCGCGGCACCCGCGTCCAGGGTGGCCGCGCGGACGGCCGTCAGGCACAGCCGGGTGCACGCCGTACCGGCGAAAGCCCAGGCCGGGAGCAGTAGGAGGACCCAGAACATGACAAGTTTCTATGCCAGAGGCCTGGGTGAACGCCATGCCCTGTTCACCATCCGGACACAGTGTTAGCGGTCTGTGACGTTCCGTTTCACACCCAGGTCAGGTCAGGCGGGGGTGGTGTGTCAGGGGTTGCTCGTCTGCGGCGGCGGGCTGGTGGTGGCCGGCGGCATGGAGTACGACTCGCCCTGCGCGGGCGTGACGGGAACGGCGGCGCTCGGGGCGACCGCCGGCGGGGTCGGCACCGGGGTGGGGGAGGCGGCCAGATCCTTCGCGAGCGCGGCGAAGTCGACGTACCCGGTCGCCTCCATGACCTTGATGTGGTCCAGGACGGTCGCGTTGGCGTCGTCGGCGAGATCACGGACCAGGGAGTTCTGGGTGTCGGCCCGGACCTGCGCGACCAGCGTGAACACCCGGGCGTGCGCGAGCCGCAGGATGCCGGCGAACCGGCGGTCGAAGTCCTCGCCCTGCACCGCGCCCAGGGTCGCGAGCCACTGGTTCTGCTGCGTGTTCGGCTCGTTCGGCAGCGGTACGCCGAGCTGGGTGGCGACGGTGCGGACATGGGCGTCCAGCGAGGTGTGTCCGTCGACCAGGTGCTGGCCCGCCGTCCGTACGGCCGCCGTGGTCCCCTTGCGCTCCGCCAGCTCGCCGGCGGGCAGCTCCCAGAGGTCCGCCAGCCGGACCTTGGTGATGAAGTCCTGGTCCTGCGTGGACAGGGGGCCGTAGGGAGTGGTCACGGTCTGGGTGCTCAGCACGGTGGCGCCGGCCGCCGGGCTCTGGCGGTCGGTGTACGACCAGAGCGGGTAGAGCAACGCCGTCGCGGTTGCCGCGAGGGCCGCGATGACGAGGCCTGTGCCGCTGAATATGCCTCGGCCCTTGATCGGGGGTCGGGGTCGCATGGCGCCTCCTGTAGCGCACCGCACGCGAGTGTGCCTGGGGGGTGGGTGCGGGCGGCATATTACTGCGGGTTCCGTGCGGGCTTTGACCGAGTGCGTAGGGTTTGCGGTGGGTCACGGTGCGTGGGCGCCTCCGGGCCGGTCGCGGTACGCATCGGCACCGTTGGACTACGGTGCGTCGGCGTGTGCGGGTGCGTTGCGGCTGGTCGCACCCGCGCGGCGGAGCCGCATGTTCAACGCGACCCCGCGCCCCTCGGGCAGCTGCGGTGCCGTCGGCCTCGTTGTTGCCGCCGGCGCCGGTGAGCGCCCGAGCGCCCCTCTCAGCCCCGGTGTCCCAGCAACACCCTCCGGGCCGCCCGAGCCATCCGTTTGCGCGGCCTCGGGGCGGACCCCGCGCGGTCCAGCCACCACTCCCGGAGGTCATGCCGGGACCCCGGGTCCTCCGGTCGGCCGGTCCTCAGCAGGTGCGCGGCGAAGGCCAGCGCGTCCTGCCGGTAGCCCCCGCCCATCGGCCGCTCCCGCGCGTACGCCAGGAACGCCGCCCGGTACCCCGCACCGAGGATCACGGGCAGCTCCGGCGCCACCTTCGCCACCACGTCCGCCCGCTTCGTCGCGAGTGCCCGTGCCTGCACCCCCATCCGCACCCGGTCGAACCCCTCCGGCACCGGTGTCCCGGCCACCAGCGAGGACAGCACCGCGGCCTGGGCGACACCGACCCGCTCCCGCGCACCGACCGTCGGCCGGGTGAGTACGGCGACACCCCCGCCCGCCGGCCCGTCGCCGGCGGCTGCGCCCGTACCGCCACCGGCCGCGGCTCCCTCCCGGCCGGCCGTCACCGCCTCCCGGATCAGGGTCAACTCCCGCTCCAGCTCGGCTGGTTCGGGGAAGTTCTCGTCCCGTTCCAGCAGGACACCAGGCGGGGCAGTACGGGAGGCGAGGCCGGTCAGGATGTCGAGCACCGGGCGCGGCACGGGGTGCGCATGGCTGTCGTGCCAGACGCCGTCACGCTCGAAGCCGCCCGCGACATGGACGTAGGCGAGTGCCTCCAGCGGCAGCTCGGCCAGCGCCTGCCCCGGGTCCTCGCCCCGGTTGACGTGGTTGGTGTGCAGGTTGGCCACGTCGATCAGCAGTCGTACGCCGGTGCGCTCGACCAGCTCGGCCAGGAACTGCCCCTCGGTCAGCTCCTCGCCCGGCCAGGAGAACAGCGCGGCGATGTTCTCCAGAGCGAGCGGCACCGGAAGGGCGTCCTGTGCGATGCGCACGTTCTCGCACAGCACGTCCAGGGCGTCCCTGGTGCGCGGTACCGGCAGCAGATGCCCGGCCTCAAGCTGCGGCGAGGCGGTGAGCGGGCCGCCCGCGCGGACGAACGCGATGTGCTCGGTGACCAGGGGGGAGCCCAGGGCCTCCGCTCGCTCCGCCAGCGCGGTCAGGCGACCCGCATCTGGGCGGTCGGCGTCGCCCAGGCCCAGGGAGACGCCGTGCGGGACCACCGTCACCCCGCGCTCGCGCAGCCGTAGCAGCGACTCCGGAAGGTGGCCGGGACAGACGTTCTCCGCCACGACCTCCACCCAGTCGATGCCCGGCATGCGCTCCACGGCGTCCGCGATCTCCGGCCGCCAGCCGATCCCCGTGCCCAGTCGACGCATGGCTCCCCCTCCTTCGAACGACGAGTCCCTCCCGCGAATGACGGACGTATGGCCCCGAGGGCCGGACCCGAATCACCTCCGGGCCGTGTTCAGAGCAACATTTGAGCTTCAGCCCCGTGCCGGCCACCGCTCCGGGTCACGGCCCAGCAGGCGCAGCGCCGCCGCCAGCGGGCCGGAGTCCTCGGGCACCTCCAGCGCCGGGTCGAAGGAGAAACCCGGGCCGCGCCGGTCGGGACCGGCCGGCACCGCACGGGCCACGGCCAGCGCGGAGACGAGGACGTGCTCGGGGAATTCCACTGTGGTGCCCAGGGTGGCGGCGACGTCCCAGGCGTGCACCACGTAGTCGACGAAGTGGAAGCTGACCGCTCGGCCGCCCGGAACGCTGCCCGGACTCGGCAGCGCGAACTCCCGTTCCGTCACGTCCGGTTCCGCGAAGGCCGAGAGGACCGTGGCGGCGGCCGACCGGTGTGCCCCGGCGGGCTCGCTCATCTCCTCGTCCTCCCGCCAGTGCTCCGGTTCCCGCCCCGCTCCGTGCGCCGCCGCGGCGAACCCCAAGTGCTGCGCGGTCATGTGCGCGACGAGCCGGCGCAGGGTCCAGCCCGCGCAGGGCGTGTCCCGCGTCCAGTCCGCCGCCGTGGCCAGGTCCACCACGCGCACGGCCTCCTGTACGGCGATCCGATCGAGTTCCACGAAGTCCACTCCGGTCACAGTCATGACCCGAGCCTAAAACAAAGCGAACGATCGTGCTTATTTTTTGGAGAACCGGCTCTGCTTCCACGAGGGAACCAGGTCAGGGGACTTGGGGGAGCGGGACCCCGTCCACGGCAGCGGCGCGCAGTCGTTCCGCGATGCCCACACGGGCCCTGCGGTACGCGGTCTCCTCGTCGTGCAGGACCGACAGGGCGTTCGCCGTCTCCAGCAGTGCCACCAGTTCGAAGGCGAGTTGCGGGACATCCGCGTCGGCGCGCAGCTCACCCGCCGTACGCGCCTCGTGGATCGTGCGCTCGACATGGGCCGACCAGTCGCGCTGCGCGCGGACCACGGCGTCGTGCACGGGGCCGGACCGCGCGTCGAACTCGGCCATGGCGCCGTAGAAGAAGCAGCCGCCGGGGAAGACCCGGCCGCGCGAGTACTCCAGCCACAGCTCGCACAGCCGCCACACCCGGCCGAGGCCGGCAGGGGTCTCGGCGGCGGGCCGCAGCACCCGCTCGGTGTAGACCCGGGCCGCCTCCCGAATGGTGGCCAGCTGCAGTTCCTGCTTGGAGCCGAACAGCGCGAACACTCCGCTCTTGCTCAGCTCCAGCTCGGCGGCGAGCCGGCCGACGGTGAGCGCCTCCAGACCCTCGACCGAGGCGATGTCCACCGTGCGGCGCAGCACCAGCCGGCGGGTGCGGTTGCCCCGCTCTACCCGTCCGTCGACCCGCGTCATCGGTCTCTCCTAGCGCAGCGCGGGGTGGTCGGCGACGACCGTGCAGGAGCCCGGCGCGATCTCCGTGAAGCCGGCGTCCCGTACCACCGGCAGCCCGCTGCCGGTCAGCCGGTTCCAGTCGGCGGGGTCGGCGCTGCGGACGTTCAGCGCGAAACCCGCGTCCCGCCAGGCGGTGCGCTCCGTGCCGGAAAGCGCCCACCAGGCCAGCTGGGCGCCGTGCCCGGCCTGGGCCATCGCCTTCCCGGCCGACATCTCCAGCTCAGGGTTCAGCCACATCACGGGCTGCACCGGGTCCGCGGCGACGGGCGGCTCCGGGTCGTCCAGCTCGGTGCCCGACACCTGCAGCTTGGCCAGGTCCTTGGGCCAGCCGTCGAGCGGGATCGGCGGGAAGACCCGCACCTGCGCGGACTTCCCGGTCACCGTGATCCCGGGCAGGGCCTCGGCCCGCCGCCACTCGGCGCCCCGGGCCCGCCGCACGACCTTCCGGATCCGCGCGTCCTCCCAGTTCCGCACGGCCTCGGCCCACTCACCGTCCCCGTGCGCCCGCTCGTCCCCGAGTAGCACGAGCACCGCCCGGGCGGCCGTCTCCAGCGCATCGGTACGCGCGGGCGGCGCACCCCGCTCGATCCGCACGACAAGGGGCAGCACGAACTGGGGTGCTTCGTCGCGCGTATTCCGCTCGGCCTGGAAGGGACTGTCTCCGGGGGACGGCAAACTCTGGCTCACAGCAGCCAACCCTAAGGGGCGTGGGGCGGTGTCTGATATGCGGCTGCCGCCGCGTGGGCGCGACGAGCGACCTGAGCCGCAGGACCGCACAACGCGCCGCGGGCACTGGCGGCAGCCGGAAGGCCGCCGTCGCCCAGGTGCTGCTCGGCGGACCGGAGCGGGCGGAGGCCGGGCGGACCGCCGCCAGGGATGCCGTGGTCTCCGTCGACCACGACCCGCGCCGGCCGGCCGGGGCGCCGTACGTGACGTGCACCGTGCTCGACGGCGGCCTCAAACCCCGTACGGACGACGGAAGTTCACCGGCCGCCGGTCACCCTGAGCAGGCGGTGCGGCGGGCCTCGTGCCACTCACGGGCCGCGTCCCGTCAGCGTTCGCGCAGTAGGTCCTGTCGTCCTCGTCGCTCATGTCCCCGGCGTAGGCCGCTCAGCGGTGTCCGCTGCTCACGCCGATCAGCTCGGAGACCTTCACGAACCGGTAGCCGCGTCGGCGCAGTTCCGGGACGATCGCGCGGACGGCCTGCTCGGTGGTCGGAGCGGCGCTGTGGGTGCAGTGCATGACCACCACCGAGCCGGGCTTCACCCCGTCCAGCACCTGCTGGGTGACGGCGTCGGCGTCCGTGGCGAACGCGTCGCCGCTCACCACGTCCCACTGCACCGCGGTCACCCCGAGCCCGCTCAGCGTGCGCAGCGCCCGCTTGTCGTAACAGCCCCCGGGGAAGCGGAAGTAGGGCAGCGCGTGCGGCACGCCCGCCTGGCGCAGGGAGGCGTACGCCCGCTGCACGTCCGTCCGCATGTTTCCGGCGCCGACCGTCGGCAGGCCGTAGCAGTCGCCGGTGAACGCGTAATGGCTGTAGGAGTGGTTGGCGACCTCGAACAGCGGGTCGTGGCCGAGGCTGCGGGCCTCGGTCGGGTACTCGTCGGCCCAGCGGCCGGTCATGAAGATCGTCGCCGGCACCTTCAGCGCCCGCAGGGCGCCGATGAGATCCGGGTTGTCGAAGTGCTCGCCGGCGGCGGCACGGGGTCCCTCGTCGGAGGTCATGTCGGCGTCGAAGGTCAGCGCGACGGTCTTGCCCTGGGTGCGCGGGCCGTGCTCGAAGACCGGGGTCAGGCCGCCGGGGCCGGGGGCCAGCACGGGCGGATGCGAGGCGGACGGGGAGGCGGAGACGGGGGACTTGGCCGGGGCCGGGCGGGCACCGCCCGCGGGGTCCGCGGTACCGCAGGCGGCGAGGGCCGCGCCCAGGGCACAGACGGTGGTGATGTGGCGTAGTCGTGGGGTCACAGTATGAAAGTAGGACTGAATGATCGGCTATACGTCGATATGTCCGGCGGGCCGCGTTACGGTCACCCGCACGGCGGTGGCCTCGCCGATTCCGCCGCTCCGGCGGCCGGGTGTCCGCCGGTGCTCACACGGAAGCGGCAGCGGAGCGCGCATCGCGACTCCGCTGCCGTCGACGGCGTGGCGACCTCACGCGCACCTACGGAACTCGCTCACGGACTCGTCCGCGCGCGCGTGAGGTCACCACGCATTCCCCTGCCGACGGTGCGGAGGTCGCCCGGCCCACCGGACGCCAGGCCGACCATCGTCTTCCGCCGTCAAGGGCATCTGAGAAGGCCGCTCAGTTGTCGCTGTTGTTGCAGCCCATGGTCGAGCCGATGTGGGTGCCCTGTGCACCGGGGTCGCCCTCGCCGTTGAGCGCGTTGCCCAGCAGGCCGTTGAGGATCCCGACCTCGCCGAGGACGTCGAGATTCAGGTCGTGGTCCTTGCACTGGGAGCTCTGCATGACGCCCTCCTCGTGCTCGTGCCCGCCCTCGCCGCCGGCGTGGGCGGTGCCGGCGGCTGCGAGTCCGACGGTGCTGAGAGCTGCGACCAGAACGGCGGCCCTGCGAAGTCTGTGCATGTCATCTCCATGGTGTGAGAGCGGAAGCGGTCTGCAACAGATCGACCTCTTACAGTCACGGAGATTAGTATTAAAATCGCCCAAAACGGACAGCGACGCGCCGAAATTTGTGGGACTATCTGCGCCCGTATCGGCCCGTCAGGGTGCCTGTGGCGAGGGTGTGGCCGGACAGCGCCCGCAACAGGTCGGCCGGCGAGGCTCCTGCCGCGAGCGACGGGCGGCGGTCGGTGGCGTACACCGTGAGGACGTAGTGGTGCGGGCGGTCTCCGCGCGGTGGACAGGGGCCGCCGTAGCCGGGCCGCTTGAAGTCGTTGCGGCCCTCGGTCGCCCCCTGCGGATGTTCTCCAGCGGCCAGTTGCCGCGTGTGCGGGTCGATGTCCCACGCCAGCCAGTGCGTGAACGTGCCGTGCGGGGCGTCGGGGTCCTGCAGAAGCAGGGCCAGCGAGGCCGTGTGCGGGGGTACGGCGGTGAGGGCCAGCGGGGGCGACACGTCCGCGCCGTCGCAGGTGTGGCGGCGCGGGATGGTGCCGCCGTCGCCGTACGCGGTGCTGGTGACGGTCAGCCGCCGCCCGGCGGTGGGGGAGGGTGTGACGCCCTGTTTGCCGCCACCGTCGTCCCCGCAGCCCGTTACGACGCTCATCGCGGCCGCTGCGGCCACGGCCATCACCCAACTCCTGCGCATACCAGGCACGCTAGGGCCTGTCCGGCGGATCCTGCTACAGACGCAGGGACCGGCACGCCCATCTGCCGCGTTGCCGTCGGTGGCCGAAGCCCCCAACGCCCCCGCTCACCTGCGCTGATGAGACGCCGTCGGTTTCCTGCGACCTGATCCGCCGGACGGGCCCCGGTGTCCCGGGTCAGAGATTCTTCGCTGGATCGGGCAGGGGGCGACCGGCGCCCGAATGCTCCGTCGACCCGAACCACCTGCGGGAGGCCACCCGTCGCCGGTCGACCACCGCCGGAGGAACCACCGAAAAGACTTCCGGCTCAGGTCACTGGCCCGAGGGGAGCTCTCCGTCACTGTTCGGCACGTGCTGCTGGTTGCCTCGCTCCAGGAAGTGCAGCAGTTCCACCGGGATCGGCAGGACCAGCGTGGAGTTCTTCTCGGCGGAGACCGCCATCACCGTCTGGAGCAGCCGCAGTTGCAGCGCGGCGGGGGTGTCGGCCATCTGCTGAGCGGCCTCGGCCAGCTTCTTGGATGCCTGGAGCTCGGCGTCCGCGTTGATGATCCGGGCCCGGCGCTCCCGGTCGGCCTCGGCCTGGCGGGCCATGGACCGCTTCATCGTGTCCGGCAGCGAGACGTCCTTGATCTCCACCCGGTCGACCTGGATGCCCCAGCCGACAGCCGGGCTGTCGATCATCAGCTCCAGCCCCTGGTTGAGCTTCTCGCGGTTGGAGAGCAGATCGTCCAGATCGCTCTTGCCGATGATCGACCTGAGCGACGTCTGAGCCATCTGCGACACCGCGAACTTGTAGTCCTCGACCTTCACCAGGGCGCTCTCCGCGTCGATCACCCTGAAGTAGACGACCGCGTCCACACGGACCGTGACGTTGTCGCGAGTGATGCCCTCCTGGGCCGGGATCGGCATCGTCACGATCTGCATGTTGACCTTCTGCAGCCGGTCCACGAAGGGGATGATCAGCGTGAAGCCCGGCGTCCGCGCATCACCGGTGACGCGCCCGAGCCGGAACAACACACCGCGTTCGTACTGTTTGACGACCCGCGCCGCCATCGCCAGATAGATCACACCGGCGGAACCCGCCGCCGCGATCGCGCCCAGCAGTTCCTGGAGCATGGTGACCTCCTCACGGAGAGGTCCGCTTTTGTCCGCTGCTGTAACCATAAGCCGGTTGGGCCGCTCTGCCGAGGGGTCCGGACAGACCGGGCCGGGATACCGAGGGGCGTCGGCATCCCAGCCCGGAGACAGCGGCCGTCAGACGGCCTGCGCAGCCGTCACCCGCACCGGTTCCGTCCCCGCCGCGCTGTGCCGTTCGGCCCAGTTCTCCAGGGCTGTACGGCAGGCGTGGTCGAGGTGGTGCAGGCCGGACAGGTCGAGGCGGACCGGGCGGTCCTCGGGGAGCGACTCCAGGCTGTCCAGGATCTTGGGCAGCCGCAGGAAGGTCGCGTTGCCCGCGATGCAGACGTCGACCGGGCCCGCGCCCTTGTCGATCACCTCCAGCTTGACGTGCGAGGCCTCCCAGGCCGTCTTGACCACGGCCAGGGCGAGACCGATCAGCACCCCCTCGAACATGCTGACCGCCACGATGGACAGGGCGGTGACGGAAAGGATCAGCGCCTCGCCCCGGTGCTCGCGCCACAGCCCGGCCAGCGCCCGCACCGGGACCAGCTTGGCGCCGGAGTGGATCAGGATGCCCGCGAGCGCCGGGATCGGTATGTAGGCCAGCACGTCCGGCAGCAGCGCCGCGAACAGCAGCAGCCACACCCCGTGCAGCACCCGCGAGGCCTTCGTACGGGCGCCCGCCTGGACGTTGGCGGCGCTGCGCACGATCACCGCGGTCATCGGCAGCGCGCCCAGCAGCCCGCACACCGTGTTGCCGGCGCCCTGGGCGAGCAGCTCCTTGTCGTACTCGGTACGCGGCCCGGTGTGCAGCCGGTCCACGGCGGCCGCGCTGAACAGCGACTCGGCGGAGGCGATCAGTGTGAAGGCGACGATCGTGCCGAGCAGCCCGACACCCGCCAGCTCGCCGAACGCGCTGAGCGGCGGTGGCTGTACGGCGCCCAGCAGGCCCTGCACCTCCACCGTGGCCACCGGCAGGTCCAGCGCGAACGCGGCCACCGTGGCCAGGCCGACCGCGGCCAGCGGCCCGGGCAGCGTACGCATCTTCGCCGGGACGTGCCGCCACAGCAGCAGCACCGCGATCGTGCCCGCGCAGACCGCGAGCGAGGCCACCGCCGTGCCGTCACCCAGGGCGTCCAGGAACGCCCCGGGCAGCCCGGCGATCTTGGCCGGTCCGGAGTCGGGAGCCTTGGTGGCCAGCGCCGGGTACAACTGCCCGGCGACGAGCACCAGTCCGATTCCGGCCAGCATGCCCTCGACGACGGAGACCGAGATGGCGCGGAAGTAGCGGCCCAGCCGCAGCAGGCCCATGCCCATCTGGAGGACTCCGGAGGCGAGCACGATCACGCCGAGCGCGGGCAGCCCGAACTCCTTGACCGCCTCGAAGACGAGGACGGTCAGGCCGGCCGCCGGACCCGACACCTGGAAGCTGCTGCCACGCATCAGCCCGGTGACGAGTCCGCCCACGATGCCGGTGATCAGGCCGAGTTCGGCCGGGACCCCGGAGGCGACGGCCACGCCCACGCACAGCGGCAGCGCGACCAGGAAGACGACGAGGGAGGCGGCGAAGTCCTGCCGCAGATACGGGAAGCGGGATATGAGGGTGGTGTCCTTGCTGGTCATCGGCGCGCTCACAGGGCTTCGAAGGTGTCGGTCTGCGGGCGGTGCGTCCGTACGGCCCCGGTGTGTACCTCGTAGTACCAGGCGTGCAGCCCCAGTCGGCCCTCTGTCAGCTTCCGCTCGACGCACGGGTACGAACGCAGCCGAAGCAGCTGGGTCAGGGCGTGGGCCTGCACGGCCTGGGCGACCGCCGGATCCTCGGCCGCGCCGGCCGGGCGCGGGGTGGCGTGCGCGAGCCAGTCGCGCACGGCGGGTACGGCGGTCAGATCGTCGTTACGGACCAGCGCGCCGACGGCGCCGCAGTGCGAGTGACCGCAGACGACGATGTCGCGGACGCCGAGCACCTCCACGGCGTACTCGATGGTGGCGGCCTCGCTCGTGGGGTGGAGCGAGGTGTGGGGCGGGACGATGTTGCCCGCGGTGCGCAGCTCGAAGAGCTGGCCGGGGCGGGCGCCCGTGATCAGGGCCGGGACGACCCGGGAATCGGAGCAGGTGATGAACAGGACCTGCGGGGACTGGCCTTCGGCGAGCTTGGCGAACTCCTCAGGGCGCTGTCCGAAGGTACGGGCGTTGTCGATGAGGGGCTGCATATGTATGGGTTCCTCCTGGCGCGCCTGCACGGGCGCGTCGGACTTGAACGACGGTTGTGGGGGAAGAGCCCGGTTTCCCGGGCCGGTGCGGCTCCCTGGACGGGTGCCGCACCGGCTGTCAGCAGCGGAAGACCTGAAGAGCTGAGGGGGTGTGGGCTCTGGAGGTTCTCTCGGTGTGGGGGCGCGGCGCGCCGGGGGTGTCCGGCGCGTCCGCGGCGGCCGTACGGCCGGATATCGGCTCGGGCTGCTGGGCCCGGCAGGAGGCCGAGCCGCGCTGCCGGTCGCGGAGGTGCGGGGTGCTCACGGGGAGGCCCGGACGGCACGGGGTGCGGATCGAGTCCTTGTCCTCGCGCACCGGCGGTACGGAGGACGGCAGGACCGGCCCGGCCTTGGCCTGTGCATCACTGAGCGTGTGCGCAGATGTGAATGTCGCCGTGGGAGCGAAGAGCTGGAGCGCGAGCAGGAGTACCGCGAGGAGCGCGAAGCGGGTCCGGGCCGTCGTACCTCGGAACATGCGCCCCCCTTACGGATGCTCGCGCCTCTTGTCTGGACCAAGCCACAGTCAATGGATGGTCAAGAAGCACATTAACCCTGCAAAGTCCTTTGCAGGGTTAACAGCGCGTTACAAGCGCAAGGAAGCGTGAAAAGTGCCGATCGCGTGGCGCGATCTGGCTCTTGACTGGGGGTCTGTGAGTGACTAAGAGCCCACGAGCCCCTTGGCGTCGCGGGCCAGCGCGGTGAGCCGGGATATCGCGCGGAAGTACTTCTTGCGGTAGCCGCCGTTCAGCATCTCCTCGCTGAACAGCCGGTCGAACGGCAGCCCCGAGGCCAGCACCGGGACCTCGCGGTCGTAGAGCCGGTCCGCGAGCACCACGAGCCTGAGCGCGGTCGACTGGTCCGGCACCGGCCGCACATCGGTGACACAGACCGCCCTCAGCCCGTCGGTCAGCGCGCCGTACCGGCTCGGGTGCACCTTGGCCAGGTGCTCCAGCAGATGCGGGAAGTCGTCCAGCGAGGCGCCCTCGGTGGCGTACGCCGCCTTCGTCACCTCTTCGTCGGTGAAGGGCTTCGGCGCCTCGGGCAGCCCGCGGTGGCGGTAGTCCTCGCCGTCGATGCGCAGGGTGCGGAAACGGGCCGACAGGCCCTGTATCTCGCGCAGGAAGTCAGCCGCCGCGAACCGGCCCTCGCCCAGCTTGCCGGGCAGCGTGTTGGAGGTGGCGGCGAGCGCGACGCCCGCCTCGACCAGCTTGCCGAGCAGCGTCGACACCAGGACCGTGTCGCCCGGGTCGTCCAGCTCGAACTCGTCGATGCACAGCAGGCTGTGGCCGGAGAGGGTCTGCACCGTCTGCTGGAAGCCGAGGGCGCCGACCAGGTTCGTCAGTTCCACGAAGGTGCCGAACGCCTTGCGGGCGGGCTCGGCGGGGGTGGCGTGCCACAGCGAGGCGAGCAGGTGGGTCTTGCCGACGCCGTAGCCGCCGTCCAGGTAGACCCCGCGCGGGCCGGCCGGGGTCTTGGGTGCCCTGGGCCTGCCGAAGCCGAAGAGGCCGCGCCGGCCGGCGCCGGAGGCGTGCGCCCCGCCGAGCCCGCCCGCGAAGCCGTCGAGGACCCGTACGGCCTCGCTCTGGCTGGGCTGGTTCGGGTCCGGTATGTAGGTCGAGAAGCGGACCGAGTCGAAGCGCGGCGGCGGCACCATCTCGGCGACCAGCCGGTCCGCGGGGACACGCGGCTCACGGGCGCACAGGGAGAGGGGGCCCGCGTCGGTCACAGGGCTGGGTCCGGAGGCGGTGGTGGAGGACGACACGGTTACCCATGCTAAGCGCCGTGTCAGACTGCACGACATGCGACGCCTGTTCCCTGTGACCGACGAAACAGCAGCCCAGACCTCCGGAGGGACCCCCGAGGGGGAGGGAACGCGGGAGGCTGCCGGGACTCGGGTGCCGGATGTGTCCGAGGCGTCCGTCGCTGCCGCGCTCGTCGATCGTGAGTGGAGTCTCGCCGAACTGGCCGCCGCCTACGCCTACCCCGAGCCGGTGCCGGACGCCCCCAGGCCGTGGCTGCGGGCCAACATGGTCTCCACGCTCGACGGCGCCGCCCAGCACGAGGGGCGTTCCCAGCCCATCTCCAGCGCCGCCGACATGCGGATCTTCGGCACGCTGCGGGCGCTCGCGGATGTGATCGTGGTGGGTGCGGAAACGGTACGTCAGGAGGCGTACCGTCCCGCACGCGCGCGTGCGGAGTTCGCCGCGGCACGCAAGGCCGCCGGACAGGCCCCGGCCCCGGCGATCGCCGTCGTCTCCGCGAGCCTGGAGCTGGACTTCTCGCTCCCGCTGTACACCTCGCCCCTGGTACCCACGCTGATCCTGACCGGAGCCGCGGCCGCCCCCGGCCGGATCGCCGCCGCCGAGAAGGCCGGGGCCACCGTGGTGATGGCCGGTGAGGGCAGGGGTATCGAGCCCGCGCGCGCGGTGCGCGCCCTCGCCGGTCTCGGCCACACCCGGCTGCTCACCGAGGGCGGTCCCCGGCTGCTCGGACAGCTGATCGCCGCCGGGGTGCTGGACGAGATGTGCCTGACCCTCTCGCCCATGCTCACCGCGGGCGACGCGCAGCGCGTCGCCGGGGGACCGTCGGTCGACGTGCCGCGCCGGTTCGAGCTCGTGTCCCTTCTCGAAGAGGCCGGATTTCTGTTCGGCCGCTACCGTCGCTCCTGAAATCAGCGGAATGTGTCGTTCCGTTTAGCTTCCGGATTGGCTTCCGGAAGGCAGACTTAGTCCGGCAGAACTCGTGCGATCACGGGGCAGGATGGTTTCCGCACGGGCCTCGTCAGGGCCCACGGAGGAGAAGAGGCGTTTGGTGTTCACAAGCGTTCTGATGATCGAGAAGGCCTTGACGTCCGCCGACGTGGAGTTCGTCACCACCTTGCACGGGGACGAGCCGGTCACTTTCCACGTGCTCCTCCAGCCGCGCGGCGACCAGGCGGACCGCCTGCTGCGGGCCATCGACGACATCGCGCTTGGCGAACTCGACGAGGCGGTGCGCGAGCGGGAGACCCCCGAGGGGGAGAACGCCAGGAGCGTCGGGCAGCAGGCTCTTGACGTGTCCGTGCAGGCCCTGCGGGCGGCGGGGAGCCGGGCGGAGGGGCGGTTGGTCGAGGATCATCCGTTGGACGCGCTGAAGTCGCTCGTCGCCGAGGTGTCCGCCGACGAGGTGATCGTGCTGACGGATCCGCACTACGTGGAGGAGTTCTTCCACCGGGACTGGGCTTCTCGGGCTCGGCACAAGGTGGGTGTGCCGGTGCTCAAGCTGTTCTCGCACAGCAAGGCCTAGGCGCCGTGGCGGAGGGGGCGCGTGGGCGGCCGCGGGTGCATCGTGGCTTGTCGCGCGGTTCCCCGCGCCCCCAAGCCGGACCAGCACCCCTCGCTGCGAAGAAGCCGGTGGCTCAGCGCATAGGCTAGGCCTGCTTCAGCTCGCATTCGTCTCTGGGGAGAAACGCATGGCACCCGGCCTTCCTACCGCCATGGACCGACCGCACTTCATCGGCATCGGCGGCGCCGGGATGTCGGGGATCGCCAAGATCCTCGCGCAGCGTGGGGCCGAGGTGGCCGGGAGCGATGCGAAGGAGTCGGCGACCGCGCAGGCGCTGCGGGCACTCGGGGTCACCGTGCACATCGGGCATGCCACGGAGCACCTCGCCGACGACGCGAGCTGTGTCGTCGTGTCGTCGGCGATCCGCAGGGACAACCCCGAGCTGGCCCGCGCGGCCGAGCTGGGCATCCCGGTGGTGCACCGCTCCGACGCGCTGGCCGCGCTGATGGAGGGGCTGCGGCCGATCGCCGTGGCCGGTACCCACGGCAAGACCACCACCACCTCCATGCTGGCCGTCTCGCTCTCCGAGCTGGGCCTGCAGCCGTCGTACGCCATCGGCGGCGACCTGGACGCGCCCGGCTCGAACGCGCTGCACGGCGACGGCGACATCTTCGTGGCCGAGGCGGATGAATCGGACCGCAGCTTCCACAAGTACGCGCCCGAGGTCGCCATCGTCCTCAACGTCGAGCTGGACCACCACGCCAACTACGCCTCGATGGACGAGATCTACGAGTCCTTCGAGACCTTCGCCGGGAAGATCGTGCCCGGCGGCACGCTCGTCGTCTCCGCCGACCACGAGGGCGCGCGGGAGCTGACCCGGCGGCTCGCGGGCTCGGTGAGGACCGTGACGTACGGCGAGGCCGAGGACGCCGACGTGCGGGTCACGGCCGTCGTACCGCAGGGGCTGAAGAGCCGGGTCACCGCGGTGCTGGACGGGCAGGAGCTGACGTTCACCGTGTCCGTGCCGGGCCGGCACTACGCCCTCAACGCCGTCGCCGCGCTCACCGCCGGTGCCGCGCTCGGCATCCCGGCCGCGGAGCTGGCGCCCGCGCTCGCCGCCTACACCGGGGTCAAGCGGCGCCTGCAGCTCAAGGGCGAGGCAGCCGGCGTCCAGGTGATCGACTCCTACGCCCACCACCCCACCGAGATGACCGCCGACCTGGAAGCCATGCGCGCCGCCGCCGGCGACTCCCGCATCCTCGTCGTCTTCCAGCCGCACCTGTTCTCCCGCACCCAGGAGCTGGGCAAGGAGATGGGCCAGGCGCTGGCCCTCGCCGACGCCTCGGTGGTCCTCGACATCTACCCGGCCCGCGAGGACCCGATCCCCGGCGTGACCAGCGAGCTGATCATCGAGGCCGCGCGCGCCGCCGGTGCCGACGTCACCACCGTGCACGACAAGGCCGAGAGCCCCGCGGTGATCGCGGGAATGGCGAAGCCCGGTGATCTCGTTCTCACCATGGGCGCGGGCGACGTGACCGACCTGGGCCCGCTGATCCTGGACCGCCTGTCGCAGCAGTGAAGGGGCTGAGGCTCATGTCGTACGACGTCGAGAAGCCGGACGAGGAGTGGCGCGCGGAGCTGAACCCGGCCGAGTACGCCGTGCTGCGCCAGGCCGCCACCGAGCCGGCCTTCACCGGTGAGTACACGGACACCAAGACCAAGGGCGTCTACTCCTGCCGCGCCTGCGGTGCCGAACTGTTCACCTCGGACACGAAGTTCGAGTCGCACTGCGGCTGGCCGTCCTTCTTCGACCCCAAGGACACCGACGCCGTGGAACTGGTCGACGACCGTTCCCACGGCATGGTCCGCACCGAGGTCCGCTGCGCCCGCTGCGGCTCCCACCTGGGCCATGTCTTCGCGGGCGAGGGCTATCCGACCCCGACCGACCAGCGGTACTGCATCAACTCCATCTCGCTGCGGCTGGCGCCCGACGAGGGCTGACCGCGCCGGGCGGCCACCCTGCGCCGATCAGTCGAGACTCCGAATCTGGCAAAAGAGATGCTGGACGGGGCCCGCTCGGTCGAAGATGAACGCCATCGGAAAGCGGAGCGGGAGAGGCGGCGGAGCGTGGGCAGGGACGGCAGCCACGATCCGGGTGCGGGGCTGCCCGCACCCCGCGCCCGCTCAGGCCACGCCCGCCCTCCGGGTCGTCGGTGCGGACGGCACAGGGCACCTCCCCCGCACGCCCTGACCGCGCCGGACGGCACCCCGGCCACGCGGTGGGACACCCGGCCCGCACCCTCGCATGGGGCTCCCGAGGGCGCTGGGATGAATGAGGCTCGTGCCCCACTTGCTCCAGTTTGAGATTCTGTGAGGGTGTTGGGTGTGGCGCGCTGGATTCAGTCCCGTCGCAGGTCTGTGCCCGCCGACAGCGGCCACCACCGCGAGCACGGCGCCGGCCACGAGGGCTCTGCGACGTCCGCGCAGTCCGGGGATTCCGCGGATGCGGCGGAGCGTGTCCCGGCCGTCGACGAGGAGGCGGCCGGCGCGCGGCTGAGCGTGCTGCGGGACGCACTGGCCGGGATAGGCACGACCCTCGACGAGGCCGAGACCTGCGCCGAGCTGACCCGGGTGGCCGTACGGCTGGCCGGCGGCACGGCCGCCGTGATGCGCCGGACCGGCCAGACCGTCTCCGGGTACGAGGCGATCACCGGGGACCCCGACGCGCTGCCCGACGCCCGCTGGGCCGCCGCGGTGGCCCGCGAGGCGGGCGTACCGGCGCTCGGCGCGGAGCCGGAGCCCTGGCTGGAGTACGCGGCGGGTCTCCGGCCCCGGGCCGCCCTGTGCGCGCCGCTGACCAGCGGCGACGACGTGTACGGCGTCCTGGTGTGGGCGCGCTCCGGGCCGCCGCTTCGCCCCGCGGAGGGCGAGTTGCTCAGCCTGCTCGCCGAGCGCGCCGCCTCCCATGTCCGGCACGCGCGCGACTACGAGGCCGTCAATCGCACCGCCGGTGACCTGCAGCGCGCGCTGCTCTCCGAGCCCGGCCGCCCGCACCCCAACCTCGACATCGCCATCCGCTATCTGCCGGCCGGCGGCGGCGTCCTCGTCGGTGGCGACTGGTGCGAGACGGTACGGCTGCACTTCGGGCGGACCCTGCTGGTGGTCGGCGACGTCATGGGGCACGGCCTGGAGGCCGCCGTCGACATGAACGCCTACCGTTCCTCGCTGCGCTACATCGCCTCCGCCGACCTGCCCCCGCACCGGGTGCTGCGGCAGATGGACGAGATCGCCTCCAAGGAGGCCGAGCTGCGGCCCGCCACCTGTCTGCTCGCCCGGGTCGACCCGGGGCGCCACCAGGTCACGCTGGCCAGCGCGGGGCATCTGCCGCCCGTGCGGATCACCTCCGACGGTGAGGCCTCGCTGCTGTCCGTCCCCGTGGGGCCGCCGCTCGGCACGGGGCTCGGTGGCTATGACGTGGCCACACATCCGCTGGGCGCGGGGGAGACGCTGGTGCTGTTCACCGACGGGCTGGTGGAACGCCGCGGTGAGGACATCGACCGGTCTCTGGCCCGGCTGTCCGCTGTCCGTTTCCCCGTCGAGGGCGGGCTCGAAGACGTCCTGGACACCATCCTCAGCCGGCTGGACGCACGGCACGCGGAGGACGACGTCGCCGCGCTGGCCTGCCGGCCGCACAGCCGACAGGGCGTCTCGCCGTAGGGGGCGCCGGAGGTCTGCCGGGTACTCATCGGCGGGTGGTCGCTCGCGCCCACGCGGCGGAGCCGCATATCGACATAGCCCCCGCTCCCCTCAGGTTGGCAGCCATACCGTAAACAACGTCATGCCGTCCTCCCGGTCCAGCCGTAGTGTGCCGCCGTGTGCCTCCGTCAAGGCCCTCGCCACCGACAGCCCCAGACCACTGCCGCCCCGGTCTCGGCTGCGGGCCTTGTCCACGCGGGAGAAGCGGTCGAAGATCCGGTCGCGGTCGGTGTCCGGGATCCCGGGCCCGGCGTCGGATACCCGTACGCACACGCCGGCGGCATCGGCCGAGACCGTCAGGGAGACCTCTGTGCCGGGCGGGGTGTGTACGGCCGCGTTGGTGAGCAGGTTGTCCAGGACCTGGCGGATGCGCACCGGGTCCAGGCACAGCCGCAGAGGCCCGGTGCCGGTGTCCACGGTCAGCGGGTGGCCGGGGTGGCCCGCGCGGAAGGCGTCCGCGGCCTCGCGCACCAGCTCCGTCAGATCGGTGTCGGCACACCGCAGCGGTGTCTCGACCTCGGCCGCGTCCAGCCGGGCGAGCAGCAGCAGATCGTCCAGGAGGACGCCCATCCGGGCGGCCTCGGCGCGCAGCCGGGAAAGATGGCGGTCGCGTTCGGCGGGTTCGTTGGCGGCCGCGTACTGGAACAGGTCGGCGTAGCCGCGCACCGACATCAGCGGGGTGCGCAGTTCGTGGGAGGCGTCCGCCACGAACCGGCGCAGCCGCCGTTCGGCCTCCGCGCGCACCGCGAGGGAGTCGTCGATGTGCTCCAGCATGGTGTTGAAGGCCGTGCGCAGTTCCTCGACCTCCGGGCCGCCGCCCTTGCGGTCGGCGCGCAGCGGCAGCCGGGCCGCCGGGTCGGTCAGATCGTGCGAGGCGATCCCGTGGGCGGTGTGCGCCATGTCGCTGAGCGGTTTCAGACCCCGGCGCAGCATCCTGCGGCCGATGACCACGAACGCCAGCAGGGCCAGCGCGAACGCCACCACCTGGACGGTGATCAGCTGCCGCACGGTCGCCTCGACGTCCGCCATGGGCGCCGCGCTCACCAGGACCACGCCCGGCTCCACCTCGCAGGCGCGCAGCCGGTAGGTGCCCTCGCCGGCGATGTCCACGGTGCGGAACAGCTCCGTCGAGGAGCGGGCGCGGGTCTCGGCGAGCGCGGTGAGCGGGGCGGTGTCGGCGGGCACGTCCGCGGGGGTGCGCAGGCGTGCCGAGCCGCCCGAGACGTCGTAGACAGCCGTGTACCAGCCGTAGTACGGCTGCCGTTTGACCGTGCCGTGCGCCGAGGCGTCCTTGGTCTGCACGATCTGCACCAGCCGCAGCTGATCGCCGAGCTGCCGTTCCAGATAGCCGCGCATGTACGTGGTCAGAGCCGTGCCCACCACCGCGAACACCACCAGGGCCAGCGCGCCGAGGCCGAGCGCGAGCCGGGTGCCGAGCCGGAGTCCGCCGTACGTGCGACGCGGCCGCGCGATCACCTGGCCGCCTGCCGCACCACGTACCCGAATCCGCGCACGGTGTGGATCAGCGGCTCCTCGTCCGGCCGGTCCAGCTTGCGGCGCAGCCGGCTGACCACCAGCTCCACCACGTTCGAGCGGCCGCCGAAGCCGTACTCCCAGACATGGTCGAGGATCTGCGCCTTGGTGAGCACCGACGGCGACCTGAGCATCAGATGGCGCAGCACCTCGAACTCGGTCGGGGTGAGCGCTAGCAGCCGCTCGCCGCGCCGCACCTCGCGGGTGTCCTCGTCCAGTGTCAGCTCGGCGACCCGCACCACGGACCGCTGGAAGTCGGGCCCGGAGCTGCGCCGCAGCACCGTGCGCAGCCGGGCCATCAGCTCCTCCACCGCGAACGGCTTGACCAGATAGTCGTCCCCGCCCCGGGTCAGGCCCGCGACCCGGTCGGCGACGCCGTCGCGTGCAGTGAGGAACACGACCGGCACCATCGTCCCCGAGCGGCGCAGTCGGTCCAGGACGCCGAAACCGTCCACGTCCGGCAGCATCAGGTCAAGGACCACGATGTCCGGGCCGAACTCGGCGGCCCGGCGCAGTGCCTCCTCGCCCGAGTAGGCGGCGTGCGCCTCCCAGCCCTCGTACCGGGCGACCGTGGCCACCAGGTCGGCGATCGGCGGGTCGTCGTCCACGACCAGCAGGCGTACTTTCTCCACCCGCCCATCCTGCGCCACCCGTTCGGACCCGTCCGGGCTGCCTGCCCCCACCGGCCCTATCGATACTCAAGTGAAAGTTGTCCGACAGGAGAACGACAGCAATCGCGCGCGAAGCTCGTCACCCAGGACCCGATCAAGGAGCTGCCGTCCGTGACGACCCTCCAGACCCGTCCCGCACCCACCAAGGCGATACGCCCCCGCGTCGTGGCCCGTACCGGCCTGTACGCCCTGCTCGCCGCCAACGCGGCGGTGGTCGCCTGGTTCTTCGTCCAGGCCGGCTTCGCCTCGAACCCACTGATCGTGCTCGGCCGCCTCGCCGGCCTGTACGGCGCCCTCCTCATGGCCTTCCAGCTGCTGCTGGTGGCCCGGCTGTCCTGGCTGGACCGCCGGATCGGCATGGACCGGCTGACCTCCTGGCACCGCCGTACCGGCTTCGGCATCCTGTGGACCCTGCTCACGCACGCCGTGTTCATCACCTTCGGCTACGCCGACGCGTCCTCGATGGACCCGGTGAACCAGCTGGTGAACCTCGCCGAGACCACCGAGGGCGTGCTGCGCGCCATCGTCGCGCTCGCGCTGATCGTCGTGGTCGGCGCCGTCTCGGGCCGCTGGGCCCGGCGCCGGCTGGCCTACGAGACCTGGCACTTCATCCATCTGTACACCTATGTCGCCGTGGTCCTCGCCTTCACGCACCAGGTCGCGGTCGGTACGACCTTCACCTCGTCGCCGGCCGCGACGACGTACTGGTACACGGTGTGGGGCGTGGCCCTCGGCGCGGTGGTGCTGGGCCGGATGGTGCTGCCGCTGTGGCGGAACCTGCGACACCGGTTGCGCGTGTCGGCGGTCGTGCCCGAGTCCGACGACGTCGTCTCCGTCTATGTCACCGGCCGCGACCTGGACCGGCTGCCCGCCCAGGCCGGTCAGTTCTTCCTCTGGCGGTTCCTCACCCGGGACCGCTGGTGGCAGGCCAACCCGTTCTCCCTGTCGGCCGCCCCCGACGGCCGCACCCTGCGTCTCACCGCCAAGGCGGTCGGCGCGGGCAGCGCCGCCCTGCGGCACATCAAGCCGGGCACCCGCGTCTTCGCCGAGGGCCCCTACGGCGCCTTCACCACCCTGCACCGCACCCGCCCGGAGTCCGTGCTGATCGCCGGCGGCGTCGGCGTCACTCCGATCCGGGCACTGCTGGAGGACCTGGCGGGCCACGCCGTGGTCATCTACCGCGTGTCCAGCGACCGCGACGCCGTCCTCTACGACGAGCTGTGCGACCTCGCCCTCACCAAGGGAGCCGAGCTGCACCTGGTGACCGGACCGATCGTCCCCGACAAGCTGGCCCCGCGCGAACTGGCCCGGCTGGTCCCGGACATCGGCGACCGGGACGTCTTCCTGTGCGGGCCGCCCGGGATGATGACCGCCGTGCTGCGCAGCCTGGGCGACCTGGGCGTGCCCAAGCGGCAGATCCACTTCGAGCGCTTCAGCCTCGCGGGCTGAGAGAGGCGTCCCACCGTGAAGCGAGCCATTCCCGTCTTCCTCCTCACCGTCGCGGGTCTGATCCCGGTCTGGCGCTACCAGCCTTCGACCGGGGCCGCCGACGTCGCCCAGCCCGCGTCGACGCCGACGTCCGTGCCGTCCCCCACCTCGTCGTCCTCTTCGGCCTCGTCCTCCTCGTCGCCGTCGTCGCCGTCGTCACCGTCGTCGCCCTCTGCGGCGTCCAAGGTCGTCCCCGGCACCGCGGTGGACACCGTGAAGGGCGTCTTCCAGGTGGAGGTGACCTTCCTGGGCGACCGGATCGCGTCCGTGCGGATGCTGCAGGCGCCGCACCACCCGCAGACCAAGTGGGCCGTACCGGTGCTGATCACGGAGACGCTGAAGGCGCAGAGCGCCCACATCGACTCGGTGTCCGGGGCCACGATCACGAGCGGGGGATACAGGGAGTCCCTCCAGGCCGCAATCGACGCCAAGGCCTCCTGACGTGCGGCGTGTCGAACACGTCATGGGGTTCCCCGTCTCGCTGCGAGTCGACGACGAGGGCGGCTCCGAAGGCGACTTCGAGGCGGCCGCGGACGCCGTCTTCGCCTGGCTGCGCGAAGTCGACGCCCGCTTCAGCCCGTTCAAGCCCGACAGCGAGGTGTCCCGCTACGGCCGCGGCGAGGTGGCGGACGGCGAGCCGAGCGCGGATCTGACAGAGGTGCTCGGCCTCTGCGCGGACCTGCGCGGCGCGACCGGCGGCGCCTTCGACGTCCGGCTGCCCGGCCGGGGCTTCGATCCGTGCGCGGTGGTCAAGGGCTGGTCGGTGCAGCGGGCGGCCGCACTGCTGACGGCCGCAGGGGCGCGCAGGTTCTGTCTCAACGCCGGTGGTGACGTGGTCGTCTCCGGCGGGCCGTGGCGGGTCGGGATACGTCATCCCGAACAGGCCGACCGGGTCTGTGCCGTGCTGGCGGTCACCGACGGGGCGGTGGCGACGTCCGGGCGGTACGAGCGCGGCGATCACATCATCGACGGCCGCACCGGACGCCCCGCGACCGGGCTGCTCAGCCTCACCGTGGTGGCCCCGACCCTGACCGAGGCGGACGCGACCGCCACTGCCGCCTTCGCCCTGGGCCCGGACGGCCCGGCGTGGGCCGCCGGCCGCACCGGCTGCGAGATCTTCGCGATCGACACCACACACCGAGTACTCCGCACACCGGGACTGCCGGTGGCCTAGCCATTCACCCGCCAAAACGCTGAAACACTCGCGGTCTAGACTCTCCCCGCAGCGGCCTGCGCACCGACGACTTGGCCGAAGACGGGCGGAAATCAGCCAAACCCGAAGGGTATTCGGCGTTTTGATACGGATAGATTCAGTCACGAAGCGGTACCCGGACGGCACGGTCGCGGTCGACCGGCTGTCGCTGGAGATACCGGACCGCGCGATCACCGTCCTCGTCGGGCCCTCCGGCTGCGGCAAGACGACGACGCTGCGGATGATCAACCGGATGGTGGAGCCCACCGAGGGCAGCATCCTCCTCGACGGCACCGACATCCGGCAGCAGCCGGTCAACACCCTGCGCCGTTCCATGGGTTACGTCATCCAGCACGCCGGACTCTTCCAGCACCGCACCATCCTCGACAACATCGCCACGGTGCCCCGGCTGCTGGGCACGTCCAAGAAGGAGGCCCGCGCCCGGGCCGCGGAGCTGATGGAGCGGGTGGGGCTCGACGCCTCGCTGGCCAAGCGGTACCCGTACCAGCTGTCCGGCGGCCAGCAGCAGCGCGTCGGCGTGGCCCGGGCGCTCGCCGCCGATCCGCCGGTGCTGCTGATGGACGAGCCGTTCAGCGCCGTGGACCCGGTGGTCCGTAAAGGACTGCAGGACGAACTCCTCCGTATCCAGGACGAGTTGGGCAAGACCATCGTCTTCGTCACGCATGACATCGACGAGGCGATCAAGCTCGGCACGATGGTCGCCGTGCTGCGCACCGGCGGCCGGCTCGCCCAGTTCGCCCCGCCCGCCGACCTGCTCAGCGCGCCCGCCGACGCCTTCGTGGAGGATTTCCTGGGCGCCGACCGCGGTATCCGCCGGCTGTCCTTCTTCCCCTCCGTCGACCTCCAGTTGCAGACCGCGCCGGTCGTGGGCATCGACGCCGACGCCGCCCGGCTCGCCGCCCTGTCCGAAGCCCCCTATCTCCTCGTCACCGACCTCGACGGCAGGCCGCTCGGCTGGAGCGAGCCGGAGCGGCTCAGCGCCGGGGCCATCGACCGGGAGCGACTCGTCGACTTCGGGCGGCCGTTCGTGCCCGGCACCGACTCGCTGCGCACCGCGCTCGACGGCGCCGTGCTCTCCCCGACCGGCTGGGCCGTCGCGGTGGACGGCGAGGGACGCGCCGTCGGTGTCGTATCCCAGCAGGTCATCGGCGAGGCCATCCGCGCCGCCCACAGCCGGGCCGCGAACGGTGCCGACACCGACGTCAAGGCCGTCCGGTGAACGGCTTCTTCGACCTCCCGAGCGACCTCCAGCACAGCTGGCTCGGGCTCGTCGGCCTGCATGTGCGCGAGGGCCTGCTGCCGGTGCTGGCCGCCCTGCTCGTCGCGCTGCCCGTGGCCCAGCTCTGCGTACGCTTCCGCTGGGTCTATCCGCCCGTGCTGGGCATCACCACCGTGCTCTACTCCGTCCCCTCCCTGGCCTTCTTCGTCGTCCTCATCGACTACTTCGGGCAGAGCGAGACGACGGTGATGATCCCGCTGGCGGTCTACAGCCTGGTCGTGCTGGTGCCGGGCATCGTGGACGGCGTCCGCTCGGTCCCGCCGGAGACCCTGGCCGCCGCGCAGGCCATGGGCTTCGGCCCCGTACGCCGTTATCTCCAGGTCCAGTTGCCCATCGCCGCACCCGCCATCATCGCGGGCCTCAGGGTGGCGGTCGTCTCCAGCCTCTCCCTGGTCAGCGTCGGCATGCTCATCGGCAACCAGGGCGCCCTCGGCAACCTGCTCAACGACGCCACCACCTACCACCGGCCCGCCCTGGCCGTGAACTCGGTGCTGACGACGGCGGTGCTGGGCATCCTCGCCGACGCCCTGCTCGTCCTGGTCCGCCGCCTCCTCACCCCCTGGATGCCGAGGAAGGGTGCCACCCGGTGAACGTCCTGAACTTCGCACACTCCTTCTTCAGCGACAGCGCCCACTGGCACGGCTACGACGGCATCCCCACGCGGCTCGTCGAGCACATCAAGTACTCACTGGAGGCGCTGCTGTTCGCCGCCGTCATCGGGCTGCCCGTCGGCCTGGTGACCGGCCACTACGGCCGCGGCGGCAACGCCCTCGCCCTGATCGCCACCGCGGGCCGGGCCCTGCCCAGCTTCGGTCTCCTGGTCCTGATGTTCATCTGGATCGGGTTCGGGCTGCTGCCGGTGATGATCCCGCTGGTGGTGCTCGCCGTACCGCCGATCCTGGTCACCACCTACGAGGCGATCCGCTCCGTCGACCCCTCGCCCGTGGACGCCGCCCGGGGCATGGGCATGCCCGAGGCGCGCGTGCTGTTCCAGGTGGAGCTGCCGGTCGCGCTTCCCCTCATCCTGAGCGGACTGCGTACGGCGGCCATCCAGATCGTCTCCACCGCCACCATCGCCGCCTACGTCAGCCTCGGCGGCCTCGGCCGCTACATCATCGACGGCCTTTACCAGAAGGACTACGAGAAGGTCGTCGGCGGCGCCAGCCTGGTCGCGGGCCTGGCGCTGGCCACTCTCGTGGTGTTCTGGGCGGCGTCCCGCATCACGGTCTCACCGGGCGTGCGCAGAAGCGGCTGAGGACTCGGTGCTCAGTGCTCGGTGCGGGCCAGCGCCAGTTCGAGGACGACGAGCAGGGCGTCCCGCACCGAGCCGCGCTCGCGGGCGTCGAAGACCACGACCGGTACACCGGCGGAGACGTCCAGCGCCCAGCGGACCTCCTCCAGGGTGTGCTCCACCGTGCCGTCGAAGGCGTTGACCGCGACGGCGAACGGGATGCCCTTGTGCTCGAAGTAGTCGACGGCCGTGTAGCAGCCGTCCAGCCGCCGGGTGTCGACGATCACCAGCCCGCCGACCGCGCCCTCCACGATGTCGTCCCACATGAACCCGAACCGCTCCTGTCCGGGCGTGCCGAACAGATACAGCTTCAGCGTCGGGTCGACGGTGATGCAGCCGAAGTCCATCGCGACGGTCGTGGTGGTCTTGCACGGGGTGTGCGTAAGGTCGTCCACCCCGGCCGCGACCTCGGTGATCAACGCCTCCGTGGTCAGCGGCTCGATCTCCGAGATCGCGCCGACCGCGGTGGTCTTGCCCACGGCGAAGCCGCCCGCGATCACCATCTTCACCGGCAGCGGCGGCCGTACGGCGGGACATGCGGCGGCCGCGGCCCGCGCGAGCGGTTCAGTCGAAGTCACTCGGTGTTCCTCGGTGTTCCTCGGGAGTCGGGGATGGCCCTGAGGCCATCGATGAGCCTGCGCAGCACGGACGCGTCGTGGGTGGCCGCGGCGTCGGGCACGTACACCGCCAACTGGCCCGCTTCACACAGGTCTTCGGCGAGGACGCGGACCACGTTCAGATGCAGCCGCAGCCGGGCCGCGAGTTCCGCGAGGGACTGCGGCAGCCGGCAGGCGGCGACGATGTCGTACCGCTCGAAGCAGAGCCGGCCGAGCGCGTCGAGCCCGGCGACGGTGGCGACGACCTGCGTCTCCAGGGGCATCGCCCGGCCGGAGCCGGCGTCCGCGATCCGGCCGGCGGTGACGAGGTACGGCCGTACGGCGGGGGCGGGGCGGACGGGGTCCGGGTGAGGAGTGCCGTCCGTCATACCCGTTCGCCCCGTTCGCCCTGTCAGTGCTGTCTGCGTGTTCTCAGCGGGCCGAGGCGGCGCCGACGGAGTTCTTCAGCTCCAGCACCAGCTGCGGGCTGAGCGCGGCGCCGGCACGGTTGGCGAACAGGGTCATCTCGTAGGCGATGTTGCCCAGTTTCGCCTCCTTGCCGGTGACGACGCCGAGCACGGCGCCGCTGCCGATCGCGGAGACGATCACATGACCGCCCTCAAGATCGATGATGACCTTGTTGAGGCCGCCCAGGCCGTAGTTGCCGGAGGCGCCCGCGGCCAGGCTGGTGAGGCCCGACACGATCGCCGCGAGCCGCTCGGAGTCGGCGTGCTCACGCAGCTCCGACACCGCGATCAGCAGGCCGTCGGACGACACGGCGATCGCGTCCACGACGCCCGCGGTCTCGGTCGCGAAGCGGTTCAGCAGCCAGGTGAAGTCGGCCGCGGCCGCCTTCAGGTCGGTCGGCGTGGTGCCGTCCGTCGGGGTGTCACCTCTCGACGTGCTCAACTCTCGGCTCCTTCGGGGAGGGGGTGTGCTGCTCGGGGTCGAGCGGGGGGCGGGTGTGGCCGTGGCTGTCGCTGTCGCGGTGGGCGCGGGCGACGGCGGCCTCGAACTCCTCCAGCGCACTGCGCTCGGCCTCCGCGTCCCGGGTACGGACGGCCTGCGGCATGGAGCGCGCCGCGCCGGTCGTCGTGGCGAGGGTGGCGCCCCGGACGCGGCGGCGCAGGGGGCGGGAGGCGCCGGAGCCGGATCCGCCGGGAGCGGCCTGGCCGGCCGGGGGCGGTGGCGGGGCGGGCGCGGGGACGCGGCGGGGGAGCGGTGCGTCGGCTGCGGACGTGGCGCCGTCGTCCGAGGCGCAGGACTTCGGTTGCTCGGCGACGACAGGGACAGGGTGGGGCGCCGTGTCCCGGTCGGTCGCTGTCCGCGTCGAGGCCGGTCCGCCTGACGTCGAAGTGCCGGGTGGCGTCACCGTGGTCGGCGTACCGGTCGGCGGGCTCATGGGCAGCAGCAGTGCGGGTGGCAGGATGGCCTCCGCTGTCACACCACCGCCCGGGGTACGGGTCAGTGCGACCTCGATCGTCCAGCGGCGGGCCAGCGCGCCGACCACGAACAGGCCCAGCACCTTCGTCGGCACCAGGTCCAGGCGTTCGCGGCGGATCAGCCGGGCGTTCTCCTCGGCGAGCCGGTCGGCGCTCATCCCGAGGCCGTGGTCGGTGATCACCACGTGGGCGCCCTGGGCACCGGAGCGCACGGTCACCTCCACGGGGCTGCCCTCGGGCGAGAACGACACGGCGTTCTCCAGGAGTTCGGCCAGCATCAGGGTGAGGTCGCCGATGATGTCGGGCTCGACCATGGCGTCCGACGCGACGTACAGCCGTACCCGCTGATAGCCCTCGATCTGCCCGAGCGCGGCCCGGACGACGTTGGAGAGCGCCGTCGGCTCCCCGTCCAGCACGGTCTCGCGGATGCCGGCCAGCAGCATCAGACTGTCGGCGTTGCGGCGCAGTCGTACGGCGATGTGGTCGATGGAGTAGAGGCGGTCCAGCAGCGCCGGATCCGTCTCGCCGCGCTCCACCGCGTCGATCAGGGAGAGCTGGCGTGCCGTCAGGTTGCTCACACGGCGGCCCACGTTGCCGAACATCTCGGCGGTGTTGCGCCGGCTGAGCACCTGCCGCTCCACCAGCGCGGCCGCGGTGGTCTGCACCCCGTTGAACGCCTCGGCAAGGTCGCCGATCTCGTCGCGCGCGGTGACCGGTATGTCCCGCAGCCGGGGCGGCCCGTCGTCCTCGGCGTCGTCGTCGGCCACCCGGGCCAGCTCGCGCCCGGCCACCTCGGCGACCTCGCGGGCGGCCCCGGTGAGCGCCTGCACGGGCCGGATCACCGAGCGCCGTACCAGCACCGCGAAGGCGATCCACAGCGCGAACGCGATCAGCGTGGCGCTCAGCAGCAGACCGGCCCGCCACCGCGCCGAACTGGCCGCGTCGTCGGCGCGGTCGGCGATCTGGCCGATCAGCGCGGTGGTGATCTTCAGCCGGGTGGCGGCCTGTTCGGGATAGGCCGGATAGGCGCTCAGCGCGTCCTGGACCGCCCGCTGGATCTCGGCCGGGCTGTCGGCCTGCAGATGCCCGGCGCCGACCTGCAACTGGGCGTAGGAATCGGCGATATGGCGCTGTGCCGCGCTGTGCTCGATGCCGCCGAGCAGTTCGGCCTGCGCATCGGAGGCGAACCGGGTGAACCGGTCGGCCTGGTGGGTGTACCGGTCGTAGGCGCCGACCGCGTTGGTGAACTCGATCAGCGCGTTGGTGTCACCCGTCGTCGCGGCGAACACATCGGTCTCGAAGGCGCCGTGCGCCGCGTCCGCGCGCAGCAGCGAGTCCAGCAGGCTGCCGGTGAAGGCGGCCGACAGGTCCGCGTCGCGGTCCAGGCCGAGGCCGTCGATCAGCTGCTGGGCGGCGCTCGTGTAGGCCGGGTCGATGTTGTCGGCCGGCAGATACGACTGTTCCACCGAGCCGCGCAGGCTGGACAGGCCCGCCACCTCGCGCAGCGCCTGCGCCTCGCTGTCCGGCAACCGGTCGCCGAAGGCCGTGCGCACCGTCGTCACCTGGGCGTCGACCGCCTCCTGCGCCGCGCGGTAGGCGGAGCTGGAGGGCCGGGCGTACCCGGACTCGTAGCGTGCAGAGAGCAGGATGGCCTGCTGGTGTTCGGCCTCGACCCGGTCCACCAGCCGCGCCACCTGCGCGCTGTCCCGTACCAGCCGGGCCGCCGCGGCGGCGCTGTCCGCCTCCTGCACCTGGTCGGTGAACAGGTACGACAGCAGAACGGCGATGACCGCCAGCGGGACGCCGACCAGCAGGTTGAGCTTGCGCCGGAAGGGCCAGCGGTCGGCGAAACCCCGGACACCGACCCGTGCGGGGTCGTGCCGGGCGGGCGCGTCCACCCGCGTCGTGGACACCGGGCCTCCTTCGAGGGTGTGTCTCGTCCGGGGGCCTTCATCGCCCCGCGGACCTGGAGGCCTCATCGCCCCCGGAATACCTGCGACACGACAGCGAGGCGGGGCCTCGTGCGCAGCCGTGGCCGATATCAACGGCCCTGAGACTACGTTCTCCTGGAGTCCGATCGGCGCGCCTTTCATCAAGAGTTAGTTACGAAGAGACCGCTATCTGCCCACAACTGAGCACAGACCGAGGCCAATCGGTGATCTCCGGCCCTTGACTGACCGAGAACCGGCTGGATTGGATCGGTGAGTGACTTCCACCAACCGCATCAGCAGGTCCATCCGGAGGAACCGAGGCGCGGCGGTGGTCGCCCTCGCGGCGGCGACGGCTCTGCTGGCGGGCTGTTCCTCCAAGGGCGACACGTCCGGCAACCCCTTGTCGGACGACGGCAAGGCCGGCGACGGCACCGTCGTCGTCGGGTCCAACAACTTCCCCGAGAGCACCCTGCTCGCCGACATCTATGGCGAGGCCCTCAAGGCCAAGGGGATCAAGGTCACGTACAAGCCGAACATCGGCAGCCGCGAGACCACCTACGGGCTGATCAAGAACGGCTCCATCAAGGTGCTGCCCGAGTACAACGGCGCGCTGCTGGCCTACCTCGACCAGAAGGCGAAGCCGAAGACCGTCGCGGCCACCACGACGGCCATCGAGGCCAAGCTGGACTCCAAGCTGACCCTCCTGGAGCCCGCGGCGGCGCAGTCCAAGGACTCGGTCACGGTCAACGAGGCCACCGCGAAGAAGTACCACCTCACCGAGAAGTCCTCCATCGCCGACCTGAAGGACCTCGCGAAGGACCTGGTCATCGGCGCCTCGCCGGAGTTCCAGACCCGGCAGCAGGGCCTCGTCGGCCTGAAGTCCGTCTACGGCCTGCAGTTCAAGTCCTTCCGGGCGCTGGACGCGGGCGGCCCGCTCACCCAGGCGGCGCTGCAGAAGGACGCCGTGCAGGTCGCGGACATCTTCACCACGGACCCGACCATCACCAAGGAGAAGTTCGTCGTCCTTGAGGACCCGGAGAACCTCTTCGGCTTCGAGAACGTCCAGCCGCTCGTCCACAAGGGCGCCGTGCCCAAGAAGGGCGTCGACGCGCTCAACGCGGTCTCGGCCAAGCTCGACACCGCGACCCTGCTGGACCTGGACACCCAGGTGCAGGTTCAGAGCAAGGACCCGCTGGACGTCGCCAAGGCCTGGCTGAAGTCCGCCGGCCTGGTCTGACGCCGGTCCTCCGCTACGACCGACGCGGGCGCCCCCTCGGACCGGGGGCGCCCGCTTCGTATTCGCATTCACCAACCCCTGCCGAAACCCCTGCCGAGCTGTAGCCGCCGATGACCCTGTGGGTTTTCTGCACCAACAGGTGTGCAGATGGAAGAAATCCGCAGCTGTGCCGCTCCAGATGGAGCAGGCATCCCTCGCCCTCCCACGCTGTCCCTGGGCCGATTCCGGTCCCGTAGCAAGCGTGAGAGGGAGCCCATGACCACACATCCCATGCCTGCCGCCACCGCCTACCGCAGGCGCTGGCCCGGCCTGGCCGCACTGCTGCTCGGCGAGGCGATGAACCTGCTGGACGCGACCGTCGTCCAGGTGGCCGCGCCGGCCGTCCATGCCGACCTGGGCGGGCCGGTCTCCGACGTCCAGTGGTACGGCGCCGCCTACACCCTGCCGTTCGCCGTACTCCTGATCACCGGCGGCCGGCTCGGGGACATCGTGGGCCGGCGCCGGATGTTCGTCCTCGGCGTCACGGTGTTCACGGCGGCGTCGGTGGCCTGCGCCCTCGCACTGGCGCCGGGCCCGCTCATCGCCTTCCGGGCCGTGCAGGGCGCCGCGGCGGCGCTGATCATTCCGCAGACCATCGGTCTGATCAAGGCGATGTTCTCGGGGGAGGAGACGGCGAAGGCCCTGGGCAGCATCGGCCCGGTGATGGGCCTCGCCGCCGTGTGCGGACCCGTCGTCGGCGGTGTGCTGACCCACGCGGACCTGTTCGGCTCGTCGTGGCGGTCCGCGTTCCTGGTGAACGTGCCGGTGGCCGCGGCGGTGCTGGCCCTCGCCCGGAACCTGCCGGAGAACCGCGCCCCGCACCGCCCGCCGCTCGACTGGCCCGGCACGATCCTGGCGGCGCTGGGCGCCGGGCTGCTGGTGTACCCGCTGATCGGCGGCGACCTCCGCGAACTCACCCTGCACGACTGGCTGTTGCTGACCGCAGGACTGCTCGTGCTCGCCGTCTTCGCCCGGCAGCAGAACCGCACACCCCGCCCCCTGCTGGAGCCGAGCCTGTTCACGCATCGCGGATTCCCGGCCGCGCTCGTGACCTCCACAGCCTTCTTCGCGGTGACCAACGGGCTGACCGTCGTAGTCGTCCTTCAGCTCCAACTCGACGCGAAGGCAGGAGTGCTGGCGTCCGGGCTCAGCCTGCTGCCGTGGTCCGCCGGGCTCGCCCTCGCGTCCTGGTGGGCGGGGTCACGGCTGGTACGGAGGTACGGGCGCCGGTTGATGCCGTACGGGCTCGGGGTGCTGCTGGCCGGGCTGCTCGCGGCCGTGGCCGCCTACCGTACGACGACCGGGCCGGGCCACTTCCCGGTCGCGCTGCTGCCCGCCCTCGCCCTCGTCGGCCTCGGCACCGGCCTGTTCACCCCCGCCTTCTTCACCCTCGCCCTGCGACCCCTGCGCCCGCACGAGGTCGGCTCCGCGGCGGGCCTCCTCAACGCGGTACAGCAACTGGGGGCCACCCTGGGGGTGGCGGTGCTCGGCAGCGTGTACCTGTCCGGGCCGGGGGCGCACGCACCCCGGACCGCCTGCTGGGTGGCGGCGGCACTGCTCGCCGTGGCCTGGGCGGCCAGCAGCCGGGTCGGGACGGGGGAGGCAGGATGATAGGCGCGTCTTGGGCGTGCGGCGCCTTCACTTCCCTGAGGGGCGCGGGGAACTGCGCGACCAGCCCCCTCGCACCCGCACCCGCGTACGGTCTCAACCGCCCCGATGGGTGGGCACCCGGGCACCCCGGACTCGCGTCAGATCCGTCAGCACGGGACTCGCCGCCTTGAGCGTGCGCAGCACCGGGCTGGTTTCCAGCGCGTCGATCTCCCGCAGCGAGCCGAGCCGCCGCGTGAGGTAGCGGTGCAGGTCGTCAGGGTCGCGGCACAAGGCCTGGGCGACCAGGTTGGTGCGCCCGGTGGTCGCGGCCACGAAGGCCAGCTCGTCATGACCCGCCAGGGCCAGCGCGACCTGTTCCAGGTCCGCCGGACGCACCGACAGCCACAACATGGCCCGGGTACGGATGCCGAAGAGCCCCGCGTCCACTTCCAGGTCGAAGAACAGCGCACCCGTCGCGCGGAGTTCGGCCAGTCGCCGGGTCACGGTCGTGGGCGACCAGCCGGTTGCGCGGGCCAACTCCCCCTGCCCGGCCCGCCCGTCCCGCTCCAGCGCGGCGAACAACTCGGCGTCCCCCGGGCCCGGCTGGCGTACGCCGTCACCTGGTTCCCGACAGCCCTCCGCGGCCACGGCGTCGCCCCGGTACGCCAACGCCCGCTGCTGCTCCTCGTCGAGAGCCTGGGCCCTGCGTCGCCAGTTGGCGGGTCCGCCCAGATAGGTGTGGAGGAGAAGGTGCGCGGAGACGGCGGTGATGCCGCCCGTGCGCGGGACGTCGTGCAGCAGGAGGGAGCCGGGGGAGGCGTCCTCGGTCGTGGCGTGGATCACGGCCGTGATCTCCGTGCCGCCCGAAGTCAGCTTCACCCAGGACGTGTCCGGCCGCCGTACCAGCGCTCCGGCGATGTCCTGCGCCGAGCGCGCCGTGGCCGTCAGCCGGATCAGCCACTGTGCGCGGCTCGCCCGGTCCGGGTCGGCGAGACCCACCACACGCAGCCCGGCCTCCGCGCGCAGCCGGCGGTAGCGGCGGGCCACGGTCTGCGCCGAGACGCCGAGCACCTCGGCGATCCGGCTGAACGGCGCCCGGCCGTCCAGGTGCAGTGCGTGGATGAGGGCACGGTCGAGAGCGTCGAGCATGCCCCCATCCTCGCGCGGTGCGACAGGCCTCAGAGGTCGAACTCGTGCGGCGGCAGGTCCAGCGTGTAGCACGCCTCGCGCACCACGGCCTGCTCCGTCTTGTCGAAGTCGCCGTCCGCGCCGCCGATCACGATGCCGATCTGGACCACGGCCCGTGCCTCGGCGGGCTTCTTCTTCGCCTTGGCGATCTCCTGCAGCACGCTCACCTTGCCGAAGGCGAAGTCAGTCGTCAGCTTGTTCAGATTCTCCTCGAAGCGGCGCCGCAGGTCGTCCGCCGGGAAGTTCTGCAGCACCTCGTTCGTCGCGATGAGCTGGGCCACCCGCTGCCGCTCCGACGGATCGACGGTCCCGTCCGCGGCGGCCACGAGCGCACACATCGCCATGCTCGCGTCGCGGAACGCACCGCTCTTCAGGTCGTTCTTCTTCGCCGTCAACTGGGTCTGCATCTGCGACGCCGACTCCTTGACGCGGTCCCACAGGGCCATGGGCGCTCCTCATGTCAACGGCCGGCGGCTTCCTCCACGTGCCGGCGGCAACTTCTACAACACCGTAGAAACTAACGAGACGCCCAGGAAGTTCCTGCAGACCGGGACTGATTCCCCGCGGCTGTCCTCCCCGTCAGACGGCCGTACTCTCCGCCCCCTCCGCCGGCGTGCCCGCCATCGCCCTCGCCTGCTTGCGGCGCTTGCGGCGGCTGATGCGCGGCTCCTGGTCGGGGAGCCAGCCGAAGGTGAGGCAGCTGCCGGTGATGCCGAGCAGGAGGCCGATGAAGAAGCCGCCCAGGTTGGAGGTCATCCAGGTGCCCAGACAGACCAGGACGCCGGTGATGGAGTAGAAGAGCCGCTGCGCGGGGTTGAAGAGGATCAGCAGACCCAGCAGCGCCATCAGCGTCGGCAGCAGGTATCCGGCCAGCCCCTGCATGCCGATGTGCATCACGACCTTCAGCGAGGCCTTCTCGGTCAGCAGGATCTCGCCGCCGGCCAGGGCGAGCAGCAGCCCGCCCCAGAACGGCCGGCGGGCCCGCCACCTACGGAACGCGGCCCGCGCTCCCTGACGTGGACGGTCGGACACCGGTCTCAGCAACCCGAGTCGCTGAACCGGAGCTTGAGACCGGGAAGCTTGAACACCCCTGCTGTCGTCGCGTAGTTGGTCTGCCGCAGATTGGCGATGCGCACGGTGTCGGCCTGCTGGCTGAAGACCCCGATCGGGCCCTTCACGCCCGCCTTGGTCAGGGTGCTGGCGTCGTTGCCGATCTCGATGTTGTTGAACGCCGCGTCGCCGGACAACTGCGTGGAGTCGGTCGTCAGATCGCTCGCGATCACCTTGTCGGCACCGCTGCCCGCGGTGATCAGCAGGTTGGTACCGCCGAGGTCGACGCTCTGGCACAGCTTGGTGAGCGTGGCGTTCTTGATCGCGGAGGTGACGACGAGCACCTGCCCGCCGCTGTCCCCGGCGTTCGGGCTGCCGTTCGCCATGTTGTCGAGTCCGCCGAACTGCTCGAATCCGGTTCCGTTCAGTTCCGTCGCGGTGACCGTGAACGGCATGCCGGAGATCGCGAACTGCACACCCAGCGCCCCCTGCGCGGTGAGGACCGCGAGCCCGGCGACGACGAGGGTGGCGGGCACCGCCATCACCGCGGCCCGGCGCGCCCGGACCCGGCCCCGCCTTTCACCGACGGCGGCGGTCCCTGAGGTCTGCGCCGCCGCGGAGGTCTCCGGTGCCGCGGAGGTCCCGGCGGTCTGCGTCGCTTCGGACGGTGAACCGCTTCCCGGGTTCTCGGGGGTGTTTCCGGCGGACGGGACGTCCGGGGACGAGGCCATGTCTGCTCCCATGTGCATGGATCAATGCGGGTTGGGCTTCAGCGGCAACGTTGTCCTGGCGCGGACAGCGGCTGTCGCGTACGCCTCCTCGCACCCCGGCGGAGCAAGGGCTTTCTCGTTACGCGGCAGTAGCCTTCCGAGGAAGTTACCGCCGGTTACTTCGGAGGGTCAAGGGAGATGTGAAAAAAGGGTGTCGGATGTGCGCGGGGTGCGACCGAGACGCGCCAACTCCCTTGTCACGCCTTGACGTTGATGGTTGATCAGGTCTACAACTTGCCCTGCTTCACGGATCCGTGGCGCCGGATCCGCCGAGCGGCACCGGCCGCGTTTCCCGGCCCTGTCACGCCGGCCGCTCATCATGGTTCACGGAAAGCGTTCCCCTCACCGCGGCTGCGCATGGCCCCGTCCCCCTGGCCGTGCCCGACCGCCCGCCGGCCCGGCCGAAGACCTTCCCCCGAGGCCTTCGGCCGGTGCCCGGATCGCCGCCGGCGCCGGTCCGTCGCGTACGGAGAAGGCGCCACGGCCCTGCGTCGGCGGCACCGCGACACCACCACGTATCACCGCGTGCCGTCACGCGTCACCACGTGATGCCGCACGGCATCGTCCACCCCCCAGTCCCTGTCCACCCCCCACCCCACCTCATCCGGACCCCACCCAGGAAAGAGGCACCCGCATGCGTACGCGATCCCTCCTCGCCCTCGCCGGCACCGCCACCGCGCTCGCCCTCGCGATGGCCGCCCCCGCCTCCGCCGGCGGCGGCGCCGTCCTCACCACCGGCAGCGCGGGCGGCACCGCCGCGGCGACCGGCGACACCCTCACCGCGCCCCTGGCGTCCGGCACATCCGCGACGCTGTACTCCAGCGCGACCGGCACCAGCGGTGTCACGTGCACGTCCTCCCAGTTCACCGCCAAGGTCACCGGCAACCCGACCGCCCCCGGCACGGCCACCGAGTCCGTCACCGGGCACACCTTCGACGCCAGCTCCTGCACCAGCAACGTCATCGGTGTCACCGGCGTCAGCAGCATCACCGTCGACAACCTGCCCTACACGGCGACGGTCGCCTCCGACGGCACCCTCACCGTCTCCCCGGCCAGCGGCTCGACCATCCAGACCACGGTCAAGCTGAAGACCCTGCTGGGCACCATCACCTGCGTCTACCAGGCGCCGTCCCTCACCGGGAAGGCCGACAACACCGACAGCAGCATCAGCTTCACCAACCAGCAGTTCACCAAGTCCTCCGGTTCGTCGCTGTGCTTCGCCAACGGCTACTTCACCGCCAAGTACGCGCCCGTGACGGACGGCGGCGCCCCGGTCTACGTCAACTGAGGCTCATTCACAGCGAGTTCAACGCCGTCGTAGCCGTACGGCGAGGGCGGCGCCCCCGGTGCACACCAGCACCGCGGCGGCGCCGCCCGCCAGCATGTGCCTGGAGCCTTCCGGGCCCGCAACAGGCCCATGCGCGGCGGGAGTCGGACCTCCCGCGGCCCCCTGGGCGGCTTTCGCCGCCCCTGCCCCCGTCTCCGCCGCTGTCCCACTCCCACTCCCACTCCCTGTCTCCTTCCCTCCCTTCTCCGGAAAGGCCACGTCGGAGCACGAGTAGTAGGTGTCCGGCGTGCTGCTGTTCTGCCAGACGGTGTAGAGGATCTGACGACCCGTCCGGTCGGCCGGCAGTTGCGCGCCGATGTGGTACGCCCCGTTCCGCAGCGGCGGATCGGTGGCCTGGGCGAAGGGCCGCGCCGGCAGATCGGACCACGTGAGCGGTTTCGCCGGGTCGTAACCGGGCTTGGTCAGATACAGCCGGAACGTGCCCGAGTGTGCGATCGTCGAGGCGTAGGTCATCGTCAGCCTGCCGCCGGGCGTGAGCCGCGTCGCCGGCCAGTCCCGCCGCGCCAGGTCCAGTCCCCGGTACGCCGGCAGATTGCCGCTGCACAGCCGGCCGTCCGGAATCACCTGCCGGTCGCGGCCGTTCACCCCCGCCACGCGCAGGTTGTCCCACGCCGTGAACGGAGCGCCGTTCGCCGCGACCGCCGCCCGGCAGGCCGCAGAGTGAGCCGTCTCGCCGCCCTCGGGGGAGCAGGCGTAGACCCGGCTGACCGGGGCCGTGGGGGCTCCATGTGCCTGGGCGGACCCCGCCGCCCACGACAGGAGCAGGAGCGGGGCCGCCGCGACGGCCACCGGGACGCTCACACGGGCGGTCGTCCGGGTCTTCCGAGTCATCCAGGTCGTCCGAGTCGTCCGAATCATCGGGGCAGCTCCTCGGTGGGCGCGGGAACGGGGTCTGCGGCGTCCAGTACGACGGAGGCGAGGGGTGTGTTCAGCCGGACCACCGCAGCGCTGAGCCGTCAGACCGGCGCATCGCCGGTCCAGGGGCGCGAAAGCACCGACCGGTTGGGATGTTTGACGCCTGCTTCGAGGCCCCGTTGAGGAGCCGGCGGTCGGCCTCGTAGGGTGGCGATCATGGATTCGGCACCCACCGCCTCGCGCCTGCCGAGAACAGCCGGGCAACAGTCGTGCAACGAAGGGGGCAACCGTTCTGGTCTGGTCCGTTCACGGTCCGCCGAAGAGGCCGGTCGCTGCCGGATCCGCAGGTGGCACGTGTCGTATCACCGGCCCGCGCCCCGGACTCCCGCTGCCGCTCGGTGAGTTATCGTGTGCAAGGGGTTAAAACAAACCGCATGTCCCGTTCGTTCCAGCTGCGAGGAGGGGTCCCAAGGATGGCGAGGCAGTTACGCGCCGAGCAGACCCGGGCAACGATCATCACGGCCGCCGCCGATCTGTTCGACCGGCATGGCTACGAGTCCACCAGCCTGAGCGACATCGTCGCACACGCGAAGGTCACCAAGGGCGCGCTGTATTTCCACTTCGCCGCCAAGGAGGATCTCGCCCAGGCCATCCTCGAACTCAACGCCAGGGCCGGGAAGCAGCTCGTCGCCGAGGTCGAGGGCCGCGGCTACTCCTCGCTGGAGGCCTTGATGCGCACCACGTTCGGGGTCGCCCGGCTCGCCGTGGAGGACCCGGTGCCCCGCGCCGCGCTCCGTCTCGCCACCGCCGACATCGCCGTACGGCCGCCACTCAGGCACCCGTTCACGGAATGGCTGGAGTTCGCAACGCGCAAGTTCACCGCGGCCGTCAGGGAGTCCGATGTGCACAGCGATCTCGATGTCGGCGTCGTCGCGCACTCCCTCGTCTCCTTCTTCGTCGGCACCCGTGTCGCCGGCCGTTCGCTCGAACCGGTCGGGCGGCTGCCACGCCGGGTCGCCGAGATGTGGCACCTGCTGATCCGGGGCCTGGTCCCGGTCCACCGCCGGCCCCGCTACGTCACGCTCGCCACGCAGCTGGAGCGGGAGACCAGAACCGCCTGAGGCGCGCGATACGGTGACGGACATGCCCCAGACCTCGTTCGCACCCGTGATTTTCGGCAACGAACCCGGCTCGTTCCCGCACAGCGTGCTCGCCGAGCGGCACCCCGCGATCATCCGGCAGGTGCGGGACGCCTTCCCGTTCGGCCCCAGGCAGCACCGGGCGCTGGACGAGCTGTTGAGGAGCTGCACCGAAGGGACGGTCGGGCCGCTGCCCGCCGATGCTCCGGACGGGGACAGCTGGCAGGAGTGGGGGCTGGCCGACTGGGCCGGGCGCTCCTGGTACGACGTCCCATGGCTGTGGTCCGAGAGCTACTTCTACCGCCGGCTGCTCGACGCGGTCGGCTGGTTCGGCCCCGGCGCCTGGCGGGGCATCGACCCCTTTCGCCCGTTCAAGCGCGCCGAGCTGGACGCACCGGAGACCGACGCGGAACTGGCCGCACTGGACGCCCTGCCCGGCCTCCCGGAGGAGGAGCGGGCGCGCGCCCTGCTGCACGGCTCGCTGTGGGGCAACCGCGCCGATCTCGGCTTCCGGCTCTCCGCCGAGGGCGCCGAGGCCCGGGAGGCGGCCCCCGCACTGGTCGCCGACGACAGCGCGGCCCTGTGGTCGCTGCTGCCGCCCGATGGCTCGGCCACGCTCGTCCTGGTCGCGGACAACGCGGGCCGCGAACTCGTCCCGGATCTGCTGCTGATCGCCCACCTCCTCGCCGAGGGCCGGGCCGCGCGTGCGGTGCTGCACGTCAAGCCGTACCCGTACTACGTCTCCGACGCCACGACCGCCGACGTCGTCGACGCGCTGCACCGGCTCCGTACGGCGCCGGGCACGGCCGGCGAGTACGCGCGCGTGCTCTGGTCGGCCATGGCGGACGGCCGCCTCGCCGTGCGCGCCCACGCCTTCTCCTGCGCTCCGCTGCCCTACGAACGGATGCCGGACGACCTGCGTGCCGAGTTCGCCGCGGCCACGCTGACCGTCCTCAAGGGGGACCTCAACTACCGGCGCCTGGTGGGCGACCGGCTGTGGCCGCCGACCACGCCCTTCCAGGAGACGACCGCCTGCTTCCCCGGCCCGGTCGCCACGCTGCGTACCCTGAAGTCGGACGTGATCACCGGCCTGTCGGCGGCGACCGTGTCCGCCCTGGTGACGGCCGAGGACCGGCGCTGGCGCACCAGTGGCACGCATGCGCTGATCCAGGTCGACCTCAAGTGACCTCGAAACGCAGTGACTTGATGCCGTTGATGAAGTTCGACACCAGCCGCTCCGGCGGTGCAGCGAGCCGCGGCTCGGGGAGCACGCGCAGCACCTCCTCGTAGAGCAGCCGCAGTTGAAGCCGGGCGAAGTGGGCGCCCAGGCATACGTGCGGGCCGTCGCCGAAGGACACGTGCGGGTTGGGGGAGCGGGCCAGGTCGAGCCGGGTGGGATCGGCGAAGACCCGCTCGTCCCGGTTGGCCGAGGCGTGGAAGACCACGACCTTGTCACCGCCACGGATCCGCTGCCCCGCCAGCTCGGTGTCCCGCGCTGCGGTCCTGCGGAAGGTCAGCACGGGCGGATGCCAGCGCAACAACTCCTCTACGGCTGAGGGAAGTTCGACTTTCCCGGCGCGCAACGACGCGTACGAACCCGGGTGCTCTGCCAGTGCCAGCAGTCCGCCGGGGGCCGCGCCGCGCACGGTGTCGTTGCCCGCGACGGTGAGCAGGAAGAAGAACATCCCCAGCTCGGCGTCGGTGAGTTCGGCATCGTCGGCGAGGGTCGTCATGACGTCGTCGGCCGGGTGGCGCCGTTTGTACGCGGCCAGCCGGCGTGCGTAGTCGAACATGTCCTTGAGCATCGCCGGGGAGCGCGGATCGACCGGCTTGCCCGTGCCGTCCAGCACCGGGGTGCCGGCCTCGTCCGGGTCCTGGTAGCCGATGACCCGCTGCGTCCAGCGCAGCAGCAGCCGCCGGTCGCTCTCCGGGACGCCCAGCAGGTCAGCCAGGTTGAGCAGCGCGTACTCGTCGGTGACGCGGTCCACCAGATCGACCGTGCCGTCCCCCGCCCGCGCCCGCTGGAGCGCCCCGGCGAGCAGGGTGCCCGCACGCTCCCGGGCGAGCGCCGCGAACCGGTCGACCCGGCCCGGGGTGAACGCCCGGCTCACCAGCCGTCGCAACCGTCCGTGCTGTGGCGGATCCTGATTGAGCATCATGCTCCGGATGAACGGCAGATCCGCCGGGTCCGGGTCGCGGATCTGGGTCGCGCCGAGGTGGGAGGAGTACGTCGTCGCGTCCTTCAGCACCCGCACGACGTCCGCGTGCCGGGTCACCGCCCAGAACCCCGGCCCGGCCGGCCAGCCCAGCACCTCCGGCTCCTCCTGCCAGGCGACCGGATGGTGGTCGCGCAGCACGCGGTAGTCGTCGTGGGGCACACCGGCGGCGTACCGGCGCGGGTCGAAGACGTCGGGCACGGGCGGGGCCTCACGCACCCTCACGCCGGCTCGCTCTCGCCGGCCTCGGCCAAGGGGCCCGCGGCGGTCGTCGTGTCCGTCGTATGCCCGGTGTCGGTGTCGGTGTCGGTGTCGGTGTCGGCTCGCAGGAAGTCCTCGACCACGCGGATCAGTTCCAGTGGGCACTCGTCCATGGCGTAGTGCCCGGCGAACGGCAGAGTCACGAGTTCCGCCCGCCGATACCAGGACAGCCAGGTCTGCCGCATGACCTCCGGCGACAGTGCCGGGTCGAGTCCCCCTGCCACGGCCAGGGCGGGCACCTCGCTGCCCTCGACGTCGGTGTGGAAGTCGTCGCCCGCCCATGAGTCCAGCCAGGCGCGGAACGCCTTCGCGTCGCTGCGCTCCAGCGAGCGGGCGACCATCCGGTCCAGCCAGGCGGCGGGACGCCGGCCCCCGGTGGTGACATCGAGGATCGCGCGCCGGTTCTCCGGCTTGTGCGCGGCGTCGGAGAACAGCGCGGCCTGCTCGCCGGCCAGCGGGACGCCGGAGGCGGGCACCGGGGAGACGCCGACGATCCGGCGCAGCCGGTGCGGGACGGCGGCCGCCAGTCGCTGTGCCACCGCGCCGCCCATGGAGTGCCCGATCACCGAGAACCGCTCCCAGCCCAGCCGGTCGGCCAGCTCCACCAGGTCCGCGGCCGCCTCGGCCGTCGTATACGGGCCCACCGCGTGCTGGGCTTCGCCGTAGCCGCGCAGATCGACCAGGGCGTAGGTGAGGGCGGTGCGGTCGAGGTCCGGCAGGACGGCGGCGTACGCGGACCGGTCGGCGAACCAGCCGTGCACGGCGAACACCTTGTGGGCGCCGTCGCCGTGCACCTCATGGGGCAGCACAAAGGAGGTCATGCGCCTACCGTGGCCCGCGCGCGAGGACACGGCAAGGGCGCGCGCGGGGCTGTGAACACCCATGAGCGACGCGCAAGTTCCCTGCTTCGGGGGCGGTTCACGCGATGGTGTGATCATGTGTCGCGCGGCGGATGGCCGTCCGGGGGCGCGGGTAGGGCCCCGGCCATGACGCAGCCGTTCGAACTCCCGCACTTCTACATGCCGTATCCCGCGCGGCTCAACCCGCACCTCGACGAGGCCCGCGCCCACTCCACCGAGTGGGCGCGCGAGATGGGCATGCTGGAAGGCTCCGGGATCTGGGAGCAGGCCGACCTGGAGGCGCACGACTACGGGCTCCTGTGCTCCTACACCCACCCCGACTGCGACGGAACCGCACTCTCGCTGATCACCGACTGGTACGTGTGGGTGTTCTTCTTCGACGACCACTTCCTCGACATGTTCAAGCGCACCCAGGACCGCGCCGCCGGAAAGGCCCACCTGGACCGCCTGCCGCTGTTCATGCCGCTCGACCCGGCCACCCCCGTGCCCGAGCCGGAGAACCCCGTCGAGGCGGGCCTGAAGGACCTGTGGGCGCGTACGGTCCCGTCGATGTCCGTGGACTGGCGCCGCCGCTTCTCCGTGGCCACCGAGCATCTGCTCAACGAGTCGATGTGGGAACTGTCGAACATGAACGAGGGGCGGATCGCCAACCCCGTCGAGTACATCGAGATGCGCCGGAAGGTGGGCGGCGCGCCCTGGTCGGCCGGACTCGTGGAGTACGCGACCGCCGAGGTGCCCGCCGCCGTCGCCGGCACCCGGCCGCTGCGGGTCCTCATGGAGACCTTCTCCGACGCCGTCCACCTGCGCAACGACCTGTTCTCGTACCAGCGCGAGGTCGAGGACGAGGGGGAGAACAGCAACGGCGTGCTCGTCCTGGAGACGTTCTTCGGCTGCACGACCCAGGAGGCCGCCGAGACCGTCAACGACATCCTCACCTCACGCCTGCACCAGTTCGAGCACACCGCGCTCACCGAAGTCCCCGCCGTGGCCCTGGAGAAAGGTCTCACCCCGGAGCAGACCGCCGCGATCGCCGCCTACACCAAGGGACTGCAGGACTGGCAGTCCGGCGGCCACGAATGGCACATGCGCTCCAGCCGCTACATGAACAAGGGCGTACGCCCCGACGCGCCCTGGCAGCTCCTGACCGGCCCCGGCACCTCGGCCGCCGACGTCGGCGCGCTGCTCGCCACCGCCGCCCAGGAGCGCCTGCGCGCCTACAGCCACGTGCCCCACCAGAAGGTCGGCCCCTCGATCCTGCCCGAGTTCCACATGCCGTACGAACTGGGCCTGAGTCCCCATCTGGACGGCGCCCGGCGCCATCTCCTCGCCTGGTCGCATCGCATGGGCATCCTCGACGAGGGCGTCTGGGACGAGGACAAGCTCGCCGCCCACGACCTCGCGCTGTGCTCCGCCGGACTCGACCCCGACGCCACTCCCGAGGCCCTCGACCTCAGTGCCCAGTGGCTCGCCTGGGGGACGTACGCCGACGACTACTACCCGCTCGTCTACGGCAGGCGCCGGGACCTGGCCGGCGCCCGGCTGAGCACGGCCCGGCTGTCGGCGTGCATGCCCGTCGAGGGCGAGCCGGCCCTCGTCCCCGCCGACGCGATGGAACGCGGGCTCGTCGATCTGTGGGCGCGCACGACCGGCGGGATGACCGCCGGGCAGCGGCAGACCCTCAAGGACACCGTGGACGTGATGACCGAGAGCTGGGTGTGGGAGCTGTCCAACCAGCTGCAGAACCGAATCCCCGACCCGGTCGACTACCTGGAGATGCGGCGCGCCACCTTCGGCTCCGACCTCACCCTGAGCCTGTGCCGGCTGGGCCACGGCCCCGCGATCCCACCGGAGGTGTACCGCAGCGGCCCGGTCAGGGCCCTGGAGAACGCCGCGATCGACTACGGCTGCCTCATCAACGACGTCTTCTCGTACCAGAAGGAGATCGAGTACGAGGGCGAGATCCACAACGCCATCCTCGTCGTGCAGAACTTCTTCGGCGTGGACTACCCGGCCGCGCTCGGCGTCGTACACGATCTGATGACCCAGCGGATGCAGCAGTTCGAGCACGTCATCGCGCACGAACTTCCCGTGCTGTACGACGACTTCGGGCTGTCGGACCAGGGGCGCGCGGCCATGGACGGCTATGTCCTCGACCTGCAGAACTGGCTCGCCGGGATCCTGAACTGGCACCGCGAGACCGACCGTTACAGGGCCGAGTGGCTCGGCCGCCGCTCGCACGGCTTCGTGCCCGACCGGGCACCCGCCGTGCCGGCCCTGTCGCTCGGCTGAGGCTCGCGGAATCTTCGCGTACGGAACCGGGCATTCTGGGAACTTCGGTGAGCCCTCGGGAGTCTTGTGGAGTAAGGGGAACGACAGACCGCGAACACGGGGGTGTTCGACCTTGACCGAGACCATCGGCAGGCTGACCGAAGAGACCACGCAGGCGGGGCAGCAGGGGGAGGCGGTGGACGAACTGGCACCCTATGCGGCGCCGTTGACCGTCCCGCCCGTCCTGAGTCCCGCCGCGGACGACGTCCTGCGCGAGACCGAGATCGCCGTGCGCCCGACCTGGGTGCGTCTCCACCCGCAGCTGCCACCGACCCTGATGTGGGGGTACGACGGCCAGGTGCCGGGCCCGACCATCGAGGTACGGCGCGGACAGCGCGTCCGCATCGCCTGGACCAACCGCATACCGAAGGACGCCGAGTACCCGGTCACCTCCGTCGAGGTGCCCGTCCGCACACCCGGCACCCCGCCCGCCTCGACCGAGCCGGGCCGCGAGGGCGTCGAGCCCGACAAGGACGTTGCCGCCCTGCCCGCCTGGACGGTGACCCATCTGCACGGCGCCCAGACCGGCGGTGGCAACGACGGCTGGGCGGACAACGCGGTCGGCCACGGCGACGCCCAGCTGTCGGAGTATCCGAACGACCACCAGGCGGTGCAGTGGTGGTATCACGACCACGCCATGAACATCACGCGGTGGAACGTGATGACGGGCCTGTACGGCACCTACCTCCTGCGTGACGACGAGGAGGACGCCCTTCATCTGCCGTCCGGGGAGCGGGAGATACCGCTGCTGCTCGCCGACCGCAACCTCGACACCGACGAGGACGGCCGTCTCAACGGCCGGCTGCTGCACAAGACGGTGATCGTCCAGCAGAGCAACCCGGAGACCGGAAAGCCGGTCTCCATCCCCTTCACCGGCCCGTACACCACGGTCAACGGCCGCATCTGGCCGTACGCCGAGGTGGACGCCGCCTGGTACCGCTTCCGCCTGGTCAACGCCTCGAACGCGCGCATCTTCCAGCTCGTGCTGATCGACGAGGACGGCAATCCGGTGCCGGGTGTCGTGCACCAGATCGGCAGCGACGGCGGGCTGCTGCCGCGCCCGGTGCCGGTCGACTTCGACGGGGAGCTGCCCACGCTGACCGCCGCGCCGGCCGAGCGCTTCGACCTGCTGGTCGACTTCCGTGCGCTGGCGGGCCGCACCCTGCGGCTGGTGAACAAGGGTCCCAACCAGCCGGCGGGCGTGCCGGACCCGGCCGGCGACGTGCGCTACCCGGCCGTCCTGGAGTTCCGGGTCGGCGAGACGGGCGAGGAGGACACCTTCGAACTGCCCGAGGTGCTCTCGGGCTCCTTCCGCCGCCTCACCCACGACCTGCCGCACGGACACCGCATGGTCCTGCTCACCCCGCCCGGCACGAAGGGCGCCGGCGGCCACCCGGAGATCTGGGAGCTGACCGAGGTCGAGGACCCGAGCGGCCTGCAGCTCCCGGCCGACGGCATCGTGCAGGTCACCGGGCCCGACGGCACCACGAAGACATACCGGCGCACCTCCCGGACGTTCAACGACGGACTCGGCTTCACCATCGCCGAGGGCAGCTACGAACAGTGGAGCTTCCTCAACCTCGCGCCCATCGTCCACCCCATGCACATCCACCTGGCCGACTTCCAGCTGCTCGGCCGGGACGCCTACGACGTCTCGGGCTTCGATCCGGCCCTCGGCGGCACCCGGGCACCGCTGCGGTACGACGCCGGCCGGACGATCCCGCTCGCACCCAACGAGCGGGGCAACAAGGACGTCTTCCGGGTGCCGGGCAGTCAGATGCTGCGGGTCATGGGCCGTTTCGACGGGGCGTACGGCCGGTTCATGTACCACTGCCATCTGCTGGAGCACGAGGACATGGGCATGATGCGGCCGTTCGTCGTCATGCCGGCCGAGGCCATGAAGTTCGACCACGGCGCCGGACACGGCGGACACGGCGGCCATGGCGAGGGGCACACCGGCTGAGAGACGGCCCCGGAGCGGTGGGAGTCACGCCGGCCGGGCGAGCCTGGACGACGCGTGTTCGACCGCGGCTCGCGCCAGTGCCCGGATCATCGGGTGCGGGCGTGAGCCGTCGCCGGCCAGCTCCGGCTGGAACAGGGACGCCAGGAAGAAGGGGTGGCCGGGCAGTTCGGCGACCCGGGGGTGACCGTCCTCGTCGTGTCCGGAGAAGCGCAGACCGTGGGCGCGGAGCGTGTCCAGGTGGCGGGAGGGGCCGTAGGCGCAGAAGTACCGCTCGAACGTGCGCGCCGAGCCGATCACCGACTCCGCCAGCGAGCCCGGCTCGATCATCACCGCGGCCTCATGGCCCACCAGCGAGCAGGCCAGCGGCTCGATGAGCGGGTCCGTGGCGGCCGGGTCGTTCTCGGCGTGCGCGACACCGGTCAGCCCGCACGCGTTCCGGGCGAACTCCAGCAGCGCGTGCTGGAAGCCGCCGCACGTGCCCAGAAACGGAATGCCCTCCTCGCGCGCGGTGCGCACGGCCGCGAGGACCCCTGCCTCACTGCGGTAGGGGCTGCCCGGCAGCACCCACACGGCATCGAACCCCCGGACCGCGCCCTCGGCCTCCGCGTCCTCGGAGGGAATCCAGTACGCATCCAGGACCAGCCGGTCGCGTTCGGCCAGGGCGTTCAGCAGAAGCGGCACGCGTGTGTGCGAGACGACGTCGGGGGAGCGGTCGCCGACGAGGGCGATGGTTGCGGTGGTGTTCATGGACCTCATTTTTCGGGCCGACGCTCGTTCACGTCCAACGATGATTTCTGCACCTTCGATAAGTAGTGCTGATGGAGCTGGGATGCTGGGCGCATGGACCCGCATCTGCTGCGCACCTTCGTCACCGTGGCGCGTCTCGCCTCCTTCTCGGAGGCCGCCCGCGAGCTGGGCTACACCCAGTCGGCCGTTTCCCAGCACATCGCCGCGCTCGAACAGGATCTCGGCGCGCCCCTGCTGACCCGGCGGCCGGTCGTGCCCACCGCGGCCGGTGAGCGGTTGCTGGAGCACGCGGGCCCACTGCTGCTGCGCCTGGACGCGGCCCGCGCAGACGTCGTCCGTATGACCGCCGCACCCCAGCACGGCCTGACCCTCGCCACCACACCGACCGCGCTCGGCGCCGGCGTCCTCGCCGCCCTCCCGCCGGCCGGCGTCACCCTGCGCGTGCTCACCCGCGAGGAGATCCCGGCCGTCGTCGCCACCGGCACCGCCGACCTCGGCCTCGTCGACGGGCTGGCCGCGCCGAGCGATCCGCTGCGCCTGCCCGACGTGGCGCCGCTGACCACGCACGGCGTCGCCGAGGAACCCGTGAGAGTCCTGCTGCCCGAAGGGCACCCCCTCGCCGCCCGGACCGGCCTGCGCCTCGCGGACCTCGCCGACGCCCGCTGGCTCGACGCGCCCGACGTGGCGCTCCCACTGGACCATCTGCGTGCCGCGACCGGCGGCGGCGCCTTCCGCTCCGCCCTGCGCTACGAGGGCACCGATCTGCACACCCTCACCGCCCTCGCCGCCGCCGGACACGGCCTGACCCTGCTGCCCCGGCGCGCCGCCACCGCAGTACCCGGCACGGCCGCCGTCCCGCTCACCGCACCTCGGGTCGTCCACCGCACGGAACTCGTCCACGGCGGCCGTCCCGGGGGAGCGGCGGCGGAGGTGGTGCGGAAGTTGGTGGGAGCGGGGCGGGTGGGGTGAGTGATCCGAAATGAGTGGGGTGAGTGGGGCGAGGCGTGCGAGCAGCGTGGCGCACAGCGGCCCTCGGCGGTCCGGAGCGTGAGAGTGTCCCCGCCCCTGGGGGTGATGACTACCCTCCGCCACCTTCCGGCCAGTCTCACTCGTTCGTGTCTCGTGGCGGCCCGGCGCCCCGGGTAGAGCACCAGCCGGAGGCGAGCGAACCATGGAACAGACTGCGTTGCGTCCCAAGCCGATGCCCGGCCAGGACCGGCGAGAGACCGGTACCCCCGGCCCCGCCCACCGCCCTCATGCCGCGCCCCGGCGCGGACGGCGGTTGCGGACCGTGCTGTTCGGCCTGTTCACCGGCACCGTGCTGGTGCTGTCCGGCGTCGGCATCGGCACCGTCGGTGCCACGGTGATCGGCATGAGCAGGCTCGCCGAGCTGCAACGCCAGGCCCCGTCGGCCGCGCCGCCGGCCAAGGCCACGCCCACCACCCCCGCCGGCACCCCCGGCTCCGCCCCGGCCCACCTGCCCGGGGCGACCCTGGGCATCGAGGCCGTCGACGCGGGCAAGGTGGGTGCGCTGGTCGTGGGCGTGCATGTGCCCGGACCCGGTTACTCGGCCGGTCTGGTCCGTGGGGACAATGTGCTGCAGTTCGGCTCCGCCCGCGTCGACTCCGCCGCCGACCTCGCCCGGGCCGTGGACCGCGCCCGGCCCGGAAAGCCGGTGCTCCTCACCGTGCGTCACAGCGGCGGGGGCTACCAGCAGTTGGCGGTCGTACCCGGGGTGGTGACCTGAGCCGGGGCGACGAGAGCCCATGGCTGTCGGCCCCGGGACCGTACCGTCCGCCCTTTCGGCGACCCCGGGAACCCATTGGCCGGGCACCCCGGAAAATCGTCGGCCGGTCACTCCCGGAAACCCGTTGGTCACCATCCGCCCCGCGCGCCATGATGGCCCCATGCCGAGTCCCTTCCGCGCCGACCGCAGCCCGCGGGGAACACCGGAGATCGGCTCGCGTGACCCTGTCCTCCCGGGCAGGATGCTGCCCGAGACGCCCTCGCCCGTTTCCGCACCCGCTACTCGCGCCCGGAGGCCCGGATGACCGGTAGTACGCCCGCGCCCTTCACCGCCGCCGACTACAGGGCCCGCATGGAGCGTGCCGCGCGCTCCGCGGCCGACGCCGGCCTCGCGGGGCTGCTCGTGGCACCGGGACCGGACATGGTCTGGCTCACCGGCTACACGCCCACCGCCGTCACCGAACGGCTCACCGTGCTGGTCCTCGCCCCCGGTCACGAACCCGTGCTCGTCGTGCCGACCCTGGAGGCCCCGGACGCCGAGCACGCGACCGGCGCGTCCGCGCTCACCCTGCGCGACTGGACCGACGGCAAGGACCCCTACGCCGTCACCGCCGCCCTTCTCGACGGCCGTGGCCGGTTCGGCATCAGCGACAACACCTGGGCTATGCACCTGCTGGGCTTCCAGCGGGCCCTGCCCGACACCTCCTACGCCTCTCTCACCGACGCCCTCCCCATGCTGCGCGCCGTCAAGGACGCGGCGGAACTCGAACTCCTCGCGGCGGCCGGAGCCGCTGCCGACGCAACGTTCGAGGAGATCCGGAAGGTTCCCTTCGCCGGCCGCCGCGAGTCCGACGTCGGTCGCGACCTCGCGGACCTGCTGCGCCGCTTCGGCCACTCCCAGGTCGACTTCACCATCGTCGGCTCGGGTCCCAACGGCGCCAATCCGCACCACGAGGTCGGCGACCGTGTCATCCAGCACGGCGACATGGTCGTCCTGGACTTCGGCGGCCTGAAGGACGGCTACGGCTCCGACACCACCCGCACGGTCCACGTGGGCGAGCCGAGCGCTGAGGAGCGCCGGGTGCACGACATCGTGCGCGAAGCCCAGGAGGCGGGCTGTCAGGCCGTACGGCCCGGCGCGGCCTGCCAGGAGGTCGACCGCGCCGCCCGCGCGGTGATCAGTGACGCCGGGTACGGCGCGCACTTCATCCACCGCACCGGGCACGGCATCGGCGTCACCACGCACGAGCCGCCGTACATGATCGAGGGCGAGGAACAGCCCCTCGTGCCCGGCATGTGTTTCTCCGTCGAGCCCGGCATCTATCTGCCCGGCCGCTTCGGGGTGCGCATCGAGGACATCGTCACGGTGACCGAGGACGGCGGCCGTCGCCTCAACAACACCACGCGCGAGATGGTCATAGTGGACTGAGAGACCACGGACGGACCCAGGAGACACCTCTTCGACGACATCGACGACATCGACGACATCCCGGAACGGCGACGCGCGACCCATGACCCAGGCACCGACACCCACCGCGGACACCGTCCGCAGACTGGTCCGTTCGCTGCTCAAGGAGGGCGGCGACGGTACCGCGGGACCCGATGTGCGGCCGGTGACGGAGGGCGGTGAGCACTCCACGTGGTGGGTGGGTACCCGCCATGTGCTGCGGCTCGCCCCCGACCGCGAGGCCACCGTGCGCCAGCGCCGCGAACTGCGCCTGCGCGATCTGGCACGGCCGCACCTCCCCGTCGCCGTCCCGGCCAGCGTGGCGCACGGCGAGTGGGCGCCCGGCCTCGGCTACACGCTCGACACCGCGATCCCCGGCGGCAGCGCCGAGGAGCACGATGTCTCGGCCGTCGGCGAGGCCGACCTCGCCGGGCTGCTCACCGGGCTGCGCGCGGTACCCGTACGGCAGGTCGAGGCGCTCGGCGTGTCACGCACCGCCCCGCGCTCCCTGGAGGCGCTGCGCCGCATGGCCGTGCACGCGGCCGAACGCCTCGCCGCCGCCGACGAGTTCGACGCCGGCCGACTGCACCAGCTCACCCCGCCCGGCGCGGCCCAGCTCGCCGCACAGTCCGGCACGGCCGTACTCGTCCACCACGACCTCAAGGGCGAGCATCTTGTGGTCAGCGCCGACGGCAGGGTGCGCGGTGTCCTCGACTGGACCGACGCGGCCCTCGGGGACCCCGCAGAGGACATCGCCGGGCTGGTCCTCGCGGTCGGCTCCGGCGCGGCCGTCCGCGCGGCCACCCTCGCCGGCTACGGCCCCCGCCCCTGCCTGCGCGGCCTGTGGCTGGCCCGCTGCGACACCGTCGTCCGCCTCGCCGACCGCCTGGAGGGCCGCGACGACAGCCCCCTGCCCCTCCTGCGCACCCAGCTGGAGCGCGCCTGGGAGCCGATCCTGCTGGAGCGCCTGACGGACTTCAAGGAGGACGAACAGGAGTCCTAGGGCTTGTGCGCGTGCCCGACAGTGGCGCCGTGATCGACAGGCAGCTGCGCGTGGTACCGGCCGGGGACTCCGTCGTTCTCCGTGGAGGCATGGCCGAACTGCTCGGCGCCCGCGGATGCGAGGTGGTGGCCCCTGCCGGGACGTTACCCGAGCCGCTCACCGCGGTGGCCGGGTACCGGCCGAACGTGGCCGTCGTGGACATCCGGATGCCGCCCACCCACACCGACGGAGGGATCCGGGCGCGGACACCCGAGGCTGGCATCCTGGTCTTCTCGCAGCACGTCGAGACCGCCTGGGCCGCCCGGCTGCCGGCCGCCCACGACGATCGATCGGGCCGGCCCTCGAATCGGCGGTTCGGAAACCGGACCCCCGGCGCGGGCAGCGCATCGGCGCCCGGGGGAGGGGCGGCAGGCGGCAGGGGGCTGCCGTGCCGCCCTGGAGGGCAGGAGCCTGTGCGGTCTTTGGCTTCGCCTCCGCTCAGGGCTGGCTCAGGATCACGCACGACTCTCCGGGGACGTGGAGGACGCCGTCGGTGCCCGGGGGGTCGGTCGGGTCCCAGGCCGCGAGGACCAGCGCGGGGCGGGTGCCCAGGGGGATCGCCGCCGGTTCCTTGCCGAGGTTCACCGCCACGCGTACGTCACCGCGCCGGAAGGCGAGCCAGCGGGACTCCTTGTCGTACGCCACCCTCGTGTCGGCCAGGTCGGGGTCGGTGAGGTCCGGCTGCTCGTGCCGGAGCGCGATCAGCCGCCGGTACCAGGCGAGCACGCGCGCGTGGGGCTCACGTTCCGGTTCCGACCAGTCCAGGACGGAGCGGTCCCGCGTCGCCGGGTCCTGCGGGTCCGGTACGTCCTCCTCGGCCCAGCCGTGCGCCGCGAACTCCCGCCGCCGGCCCCGCCGTACCGCCTCGGCCAGCTCCGGATCGGTGTGGTCGGTGAAGAACTGCCAGGGCGTGCCCGCCGCCCACTCCTCGCCCATGAACAGCATCGGCGTGAACGGCGAGGTCAGCGTGAGTGTCGCCGCGCAGGCCAGCAGCCCGGGGGAGAGGTGGGCGGAGAGCCGGTCGCCCTGGGCGCGGTTGCCGACCTGGTCGTGGGTCTGGCTGTAGCCGAGCAGCCGGTGCCCGGCCACCCGCGCCCGGTCCAGCGGCCGGCCGTGATGCCGGCCCCGGAAGCCGGAGTACGTGCCGTCGTGGAAGTAGCCGCCGGTCAGCGTCTTGGCGAGGGCGGCGAAGGGGGCCTCGGCGAAGTCCCCGTAGTAGCCCTGCGACTCACCGGTCAGCGCGGTGTGCAGGGCGTGGTGGAAGTCGTCGTTCCACTGAGCGTGCAGTCCGAGGCCGTGCTCCGCGCGAGGGGCGATGATCCGCGGGTCGTTCAGGTCCGACTCGGCGATCAGGAACAGCGGCCGGCCCAGCTCCCCGGCGAGGCCGTCCACGGCCGCGGACAGCTCCTCCAGGAAGTGGCACGCGCGCGTGTCGTAGAGCGCGTGCACCGCGTCCAGCCGCAGCCCGTCGATCCGGTAGTCCCGCAGCCACGCCAGCGCGCTGCCGAGGAAGTAGGCGCGCACCTCGTCCGAGCCGGGCGCGTCCAGGTTCACCGCCGCGCCCCACGGCGTGTGGTGCGTCTCGGTGAAGTACGGCCCGAAGGCGGGCAGATGGTTGCCGGACGGGCCCAAGTGGTTGTGCACGACGTCCAGGACGACGCCGAGACCGAGTTCGTGCGCCCGGTCGACGAAGCGTTTCAGCGCCTCCGGGCCGCCGTACGGCTCGTGCACCGCCCACGGCGACACTCCCTCGTAGCCCCACCCGTGCCGCCCCGGGAACGGGCACAGCGGCATCAACTCCACGTGCGTGATGCCCAGTTCCACCAGGTGCTGCAGCCGGGCGGACGCCGCGTCCAGGGTGCCCTCGGGGGTGTACGTGCCCACGTGCAGCTCGTACAGCACGGCACCCGGCAGTCCACGCCCCGCCCACCGCGTACGCCACGCGTGGCGCCCGTGCTCCACGACCGCGCTCAGCCCGTCCGGGCCGTCCGGCTGGCGACGCGAGCGCGGGTCGGGCCGCACGGGACCGTCGTCCAGCGCGAAGCCGTACCGGGCGCCGTCCCCGGCCTCCGCCTCCCCCGTCCACCAGCCCGCGCGCTCGGGATCGCGCGCCAACGCGCGCGTGGCGCCCTCGCAGTGGAGCGTCACTCGGTCTGCCTGCGGTGCCCACACCTCGAACTGCACGGACGGTTCCCCTTCGTCTGTGATGGATGGCCTGCTCACCGTGATGTCCCGTGTTCCCATCGTGCCCGCCCGGACGATCATTTCGCCTTCGAATATGCCCTTTCCCGGTGGTGTCGTGGACGTACGCGTGGTTCGGTGCCGAGTCCCCGTTTTCTGGACACCCGGGGTTCACTGACCGACAATCACCAGCGTGACGTCGTCTTTCGAGTTCTCCACGTACCCCGCGCGGCTGTCCGACGCGGAGCGTGACAAGGCGCTGCAGGTGCTGCGGGACGGCGTCGCCATGGGCCGGCTCTCGCACGACACGTTCGTGCGCCGCATGGAGCTGGCGCTGGCCGCCCGCCGCAGCGACGAACTGGCCGCCCTGGTCTCCGACCTGCCCCGCGAGAACCGTTTCTCCCGTGCGGTCCTCGGCACCGTCGAGGCCGTCTCCGGGTTCACCGTACGACTGCGCCGGGCCTGGCAGGCCGAGCGGCTGCCCAAGCTGCTGCTGCCGAACCCCGCGCACACCCACCCGCTGCGCATAGGCCGCGACCCGGCCAACGGGTTGCGCCTGAACCACGAGACCGTCTCCCGTGTGCACGCCGAACTGAGCCGCCAGGGCGGCATATGGGTCCTGCGGGACCTCGGTTCCACCAACGGCACCACGGTCAACGGCCGCCGCGTGATCGGCTCGGTCGTCGTCCGCGAGGGCGATCAGATAGCCTTCGGCCGGATGGCGTTCCGGCTCGCCGCGAGCTGAGCGGCACGGCTGGTCCCCGTCGAGCGTGCGCTCCCCCCACGCGCGCGTGCCTCCCGATCGGGTGATCCGGGCTGTGGAACGCGGCCCTCTGTGCCGATGGTTCGGTCATGACGTACCTCACCCGAGTGACCACGGCCGCCGGTGCCCTGCTGGCCTGTGCCGGCCTCTTCGCCGCGGCCCCGGCCCAGGCGGCACCGCGCGCGAGCTTCCCGCTCTCCGACAACTGGCTCTACCTCACCGTCGTCCGCGGTGAGACCGCCCAGGCCGGCGACAGGCACGGCACGCTGCTGCTGTGCGACCCGGTGCCCCTGGGATACGCGCGCGCGGCCGAGGCCTGCAGTGAACTCGCGGCCGCGAACGGCGACATCGCGCGCATCCCGCAGACCAAGGTCTTCTGTCAGATGATCTACGCCCCCGTGACCGTCCACGCGCACGGGCAGTGGAACGGCCAGCCGGTCGACTACCAGAAGACCTATTCCAACAAGTGCACGATGGAGGCACAGACGGGAGCGGTGTTCGCCACGGAACACTGATTACGGCTGCAGGGCAGAGCGGCTCGGGCAGAGCGGCTCGGGCAGAGCGGCTCGGGCGGCGCGGCATGGCCGGCGCGGAGGTCTCAGGCCATCCCCTCCCGAGCCTGCTGCGCCGCCACCAGCACCGTGCGGGACTGGTGCTCCACCTGGTGCTCCAACGGCACCCAGCGGGCCCGGAACCGCGAGGCGAAGGCGTCGCACCAGGTGGCGACGAGCCGTTCCAGACGCGGCGCCGCCCTGTCGTCCGTCTCCCGCAGCACTCTCAGCAGCATCGCCGCCGCCCGCAGCGGCAGCCGCCGCCCGAAGGCGTCCACACTTCCGACGTACGCCATCGTCGTACCGGCGGGCGCGGTGTGGGTCCAGTCCTCGGCCAGGCCCGGGATCAGCTCCAGCGCCCAGCGCGCCGCCCGCAGCAGCGGACCGTCCACGCCGTCGAGGCGGGGCAGCGCGTCGGTGAGCACCCCCTCCACCTCCAGCGCGTCCCGCAGCAGCCGCTGCGCCAGCCGCCGCATCGCCGCAGCCGGCGCCGGGTGCGGCGCCGGATCGTCCACCAGGTCGCTGGCCCACATCGGCACCTCCACCACGGCCGTCAGACCGCCGTAGCGATGCGCGTGGTACCAGGTGCTGTGCCGTGCATCGTCCGGCATGCTCGGGTAGGCGGCGCCCGTCTCCGGGCCGGGCATGACATGCACCCCGGGGCCGGAGGCCGGCCAGCCGGCCGCGTCCGAGGCGCCCGTCTCCACCGGGATGTGCAGCTGCGCGGCGGACTTCGCGAACGGCTCGGCGAGCCCCGGCACGTCCCTGGTCAGCTGCACCCAGCTGCCGCCCAGATCGGTGCCGTGCAAGGTCACCTGGAGGTAGGGCCGCAGCTCGTCGATCAGCCCGGTCAGCGCCCGGGTCTCGGGCGGCAGCCGGTCCGGCGGCAGCACGGACGGTGACCACTCCGGCTGCTCCGCGCCCGTCGGCCGGTAGAAGCCGAGGTGGTAGTCGAGCAGACTGCGCGGCGCCGGCGTCACATGGAGGCTCGCGCCGTCCGGATCGGCGCAGAGCAGGAAGTGCCAGGACGTGTCCGCCCGCAACTCCCGCTCGGCCAGAACGCGTTCGGCCAGCATCCGCAGGGTGGAGCCCCCGGTCGGCTCGTTGGCGTGGGCTCCGGCCACCACCAGCACCGCCCGCCGGGCGTGCCCCACGGACAGCAGGTGCAGAGGTCTTCCCGCGCGCGAGACACCCACCTGCCTGAGCGAGCACAGCCCGGGTTCCTGAGCGGCCAACGCCTGTGCGGAGGCGACCAGTTCGGGAACGCTGGGGTAGCGCAGCTCCGGCAGAAGACTCACCCCCGACTTGTTCCGCCCGGCTTCGCCCTCCAAGTCCCGCATGTGAAGGGTGAACTGTCAAGCATACGGCGGGGGAGGCTACCAGGGGCGCCCGGACACAGGCGCGGGAGCGCGCCGCGAGCGGTGTGTGCCGTGGGCTCACTGCTGGTGCAGGCCGCGTCCCGCGAGGGTCAGGAACACCTCGCCGACCGCCTCCGACAGCGTGGGGTGCGCGTGCACATGGCGGGCCACGTCCGCGGGCTCGGCGTCCCAGCCGACGATCAGCTGGCTCTCGGCGATCATCTCGGACACGTGCGGGCCGACCAGGTGCACGCCGAGCACCTGCCCGCCGCCGGCCTCGGCGACGACCTTCACCATGCCGCCCCGGCCGTGCACCATCCCCTTGGCCACGGCGGTCAACGGCATCGTGTCGACCTCGACCTCGCGCCCACGCGCGCGTGCCTCCGTCTCGCTCAGCCCCACCGAGGCGGTCTGCGGCGAGGAGTACGTCACCCGGGGCACGGCCGCGTAGTCCACCGGGGTCGACGGCAGGCCCGCCAGCGTCTCGGCGACCAGCAGGCCCTCCGCGAACGAGGCGTGCGCGAGGCCCAGCGACGGCGGCGGCAGCAGGTCGCCGACGACATGGATGCCCGGCACAGCCGTCTCCAGCCGCTTCCAGTCGGCCGGTACGACGAACCCCCGCTCGTCCGTCGTCAGGCCGGCCGCCTCCAGACCGAGCCCTTCGGTGACCGGCGCCCTGCCTACGGCGACCAGAAGCCGCTCCGCCTCCACCGTGCGGGTCTCGCCCCGCGCGGTGCGCACACGCGCGCGTACGCCGTTCTCCAGCACCTCCGCGGCCAGCAGCCGCGAGCCCGCCTGGACGTCGATCCCGCGCTTCTTCAGACCGCGCGTCAGATGCCGGCTCACCTCGGTGTCCTCCAGCGGCACGATCCGGTCCGCGGCCTCGACCAGGGTGACCTCCGCGCCCATGGACCGGTGGAAGGAGGCGTACTCCACGCCGATCGCGCCCCCGCCCAGCACCAGGACGGACGCCGGCAGCCCCGGCGCGAACAGCGCGTCGTCACTGGTCACCACGCGGCGCCCGTCCGGCGCGAGGCCCGGGAGCGTGCGCGGTCGCGAGCCGGTCGCGAGGACGATCCCACGGCGCACGGTGAAGTCGTACACGATGGGCGCGGATTCGAGCTGCACGCCGGGCACGGGTTCGGTCCGCGCGCCGGGCGTGACGTCGGTCTGCGCGCCGGGGCTCGACGTGGACGGTGCGCCGGGCGCGGAGTCGGTGCGCACGCCTGGCGCGGGGTCGGTGCGCACGTCTGGCGCGGGGTCGGTGCGCCGGCGCGGCGCGAGCTGGGTGCGCGGGTGTGCGGCAGAGGCGTGCGAGCTCCGCGTGCGCAGATCCGGCGCGCCCGGCACGGAATCCGTGGGCACGCCCTCCACGCGCAGGGTGCGCGTCCCCGTCAGCCGGGCGCTGCCTCGCACCACCCGCACGCCGGCGTGTGCCAGGTGCGCCTCGACCCCCTTGTGGTTCCGCGCCACGATGTCGTCCCGGGTGGCCACCAGCGCCGCCCAGTCGACCGAGTCCAGCGTGGCCTTCACACCCCACCGCTCGCGCGCCTCCGCGATGCCGTCGACCAGTTCGGCGGCGTGCAGCATCGCCTTGCTCGGAATGCAGCCCCGGTGCAGACAGGTTCCGCCGACCTTGTCGCGTTCGACGAGGACGACGTCCAGACCGAGGGCGGCGGCGCGCAGGGCGGTGCTGTAGCCGCCCGTGCCGCCGCCGATGACGACGACGTCCGTCGTGTTCATGGTCCGTGTGCTCATGTCTCCACCCTCCGCCCGCTCTTGCCATGAGTCCAAGGCAATGTTCTTGTGGGAGCCATGCAGGATGCTTATGGATGGCGGGAGGGGGCGCGGAGTTGAGCCTGCGGCAGATGGAGTATTTCGTGACGGTCGTCCACGAGGCGTCGTTCACGCGCGCGGCGGACGCGCTGCATGTCACGCAGCCCGCTCTCTCGCACCAGATCAAGGCCCTGGAGAAGTCGGTCGGCGGCGCCCTGCTGGAGCGCATGCCCCGCGGCGTGCGCCTCACCCCCATGGGCCGGGCCTTCCTGCCGCACGCCGAACTCGCCGTCCGCAGCGCCGCGCAGGCCCGCCGCGCGGCCCGTGCCACGGCCGGCGCAGAAGGCGGCGAACTGCACGTCGCCACCCTCCACTCGCTCGCCGTGGGCGTCCTGCCCGACGTCTTCGCCCGCTGGCGTGCGGCCCATCCCCGGGTCCTGCTGCGCCTGCACGAGTACGCCACCGCCGAAGCGCTGGAGGAGGCCGTGCAGCGCGGCACCGCCGACCTCGCATTCGGCCCCGAGCCCACCGACCCGCCCGGCACCGTCGTGCCCGTCGGCGAGGAGGAACTCGTCCTGGTGGTCCCGTTCGACGACCCGCTCGCCGGCCGTACGACGGTGACGCTGCCCGAACTCGCCGACCGGGCCTGGGTCCGCTGCGCTCTGGAACCCGTCGTCCACGGCGTGCGGTTCCTCGACTGGGCCTGTGGACGGGCCGGATTCAGTCCGCGGACCGCCGTGTGGACCGAGCACACCTCGACGGCCGTGCGCATGGCGGCCGCCGGGGTCGGGGTGAGCACCGCGTCGGCCGACGTCGTGCGCGGAGCCGTGGGCGAGGACTGTGCGATCCTCACCCCCGACCCGGCCTGGAAGCGCCCTCTCGCCGTCTACGCGCGCGTGCCGCCCACCGGCGCGGCCGAGGCCTTCGTGGACCTCCTGCGCAGCACCTGGCCCGCCCCGTCGACCCCACGCGCGCGACACGGCACGCCCGCCCGGCTACGCGCGGGGCACGAGGAGGCCGAGACGCCCGAGCCGTTCGCAACGCCTGCCTCCTGAGCCCCCCTCACCCCTCCCCAGCCCGCTCCAGCAGGACCACCGGCCTCTTCTCGAAAAGGTCCGCCACGCGTGCGTGGCCGGTGAACTCCCGCCCCGGAGTGAGCAGATCCGCCCACCGCCCCGGCGGCAGCGTCAGCCGTGTCCCGTGCCAGCCGCCCGCCTCCGCGAGCCGCAGCGACAGCCGGGTCACCGCCGTGACCACCGCACCGGAGCGCGCGAACGCCACACAGTGCCCGGCCGCCGGGCCCTCGGCGGTCAGGGGATCGTAGGACGCGGCCGTGCCGAAGGCGTCGGGGCGCCGGGCCCGCAGCCGCAGCGCCGCCGCCGTCAGCGCGTCCTTCTCGCCGGGCACCTCGGGCGGGAACGCGACCGGCCGCCGGTTGTCCGGGTCCACCAGCGCCCGGTACTCGCCCTCCGTGCCCTGGTACAGGTCCGGCACCCCCGGCATCGTCAGATGGACCAGGGCGGCGCCGAGGACGTTGGCCCGGATGTGCGGCTCCAGTGCCTTGCGGAACGCGGCCACGCGCCCGCCCGGCGGCCCGCACGGACCGGCGGCGACGAACGCGGCCACCGCCTCCTCGTACGGCGGCTCCTGCTCCGTCCAACTGGTGTACATGCCCGCCTCGCGCACATGCTTGAGCAGCGCCTGCCGGACCCGCTCCTCCTCGGCGGGCCCCAGCCCGAACACCGTCTGCCAGGCCGCCCAGGCCAGCTGCCCGTCCGGCTCGCCCGGATCCTCCTCAAAGCGGGCCACCTCGGCCAGCAACTCCGCCCAGCGGCCCGGGCATTCGGTGAGCACGGCCAGCGCGGCACGGACGTCGGCGCTGCGTTTGGTGTCGTGTGTGGAGACCACCGTGCCGGTCACCGGCCAGTCGCGCTGCACGCGCGCGCAGTACGCGTGGAAGTCCTCCGGCGACACCCCCGGCCGGCCCGGATCGCCGCCGACCTCGGTCGCCGACAGCAGCGGCACATACCGGTAGAACGCGGTGTCCTCCACCGACTTGGCGCGCAACGCCGACGCGGTCTGCGCGAACCGGGTACGGAACTCCACCCGGTCGGCGTGGTCCGGCGCCGACTCGTCACCGGGCGATTCGACCAGCAGGCCGCGCACGACGCCGACGGCCTCCGCCTCCTCGGGCACCACAAAGGCGAGCCGGGCCTCCTCGGCGGCCTCCTCGGTGACGACGGCGGCGGCGTCACCGGAGGCGTACGGCCGGTACACCCGCATCCGGACCAGCAGCTCCTCCACCGCCGTACGCAGCGCCCAGGGAGCCCGGTCGCGCAGCGCGAGATCCGGCGCGGACGCGCACAGCCGGGTGGCGACCCGGGTGAGCCGGTCGGCCTCGGCGGCCAGCTCGTGCGTGAGCACCTTGTACGCGGCGCGCCGTACCGTCGCATCCCAGTTCCCGCCCCGGTCCGTCTGCGGGGCCGCGAACGCCCGGTACCGGCCCAGCAGTTCGTACGCCCCCGTCCGGTCCGTGAACAGGCCGTCGACCTGGCGCAGGGCGTCGTAACCGGTGGTGCCCGCGACGGGCCAGGAACCCGGGAGCCGTTCGCCGTCGGCGAGGATCTTCTCCACCACCGTCCAGCGACCGCCGGTCGCCTCGTGCAGCCGCGCGAGGTAGCCGTCGGGGTCGGCGAGCCCGTCGGGGTGGTCGACGCGCAGCCCGTCCAGCACACCCTCGCCGAGCAGCTGAAGGATCTTGGCATGGGTGGCGTCGAACACCTCCGGATCCTCCACGCGCACCCCGATCAGCTCCGAGATGCTGAAGAACCGCCGGTAGTTCAGCTCGGTGCGGGCCAGCCGCCACCACACCGGGCGGTACCACTGGGCGTCCAGCAGCTCCGGCAGCGGCAGTTCCGCCGTGCCCGCGCGGAGCGGGAAGGCGTGATCGTGGTAGCGCAGCACGTCACCGTCGACCACGAGGTGCTCCAGCTGTGCGCCGACCGGACCGCCGAGCACCGGCAGCAGCACCCGCCCGTCCTGTGCCTCCCAGTCGATGTCGAACCAGCGCGCGTACGGCGAGCCGGGCCCCTCGCGCAGCACGTCCCACAGGGCGCGGTTGTGCCGGGGCGACATCGCCATGTGGTTCGGTACGAGGTCGGCCACCAGGCCCAGGCCGTGCTCCCGCGCGATCCGCGCCAGTGACCGCAGGCCCTCCTCGCCGCCCAGTTCCTCGCGCACGCGCGCGTGGTCCACGACGTCGTAACCGTGCGTGGAGCCGGGCACGGCCTCCAGGACGGGCGACAGATGCAGGTGCGAGACACCGAGCGAGGCCAGGTACGGTACGGCCGCGGCCGCGGCCGCGAACGGGAACGTGGGCTGGAGCTGCAGCCGGTAGGTGGCCGTGGGCACCGCCGGTCCGGGTCGCGCAGACGTCATGGAAACCTACGTACCCAGCCCGCCGCCTTTCGTGTCATCGGCTCCTGCACTGACCCACGCACGCGTGCCCGGCGTCGAGCGATGGGCACAGCGATGGGCACAACGGGGAGACCAGAACGCGGCCGGGCACAGGGCACCTGTCGTCACGTGATCCACCCGACCGGCCCGCTGCTGCCGTGCGTGTCGCTCCTGGGGGCGGCTGCCGACGGCCACCATCCAGTTCGGCGGACCTCCGGCTCCCTGTGCGCCGCGGGGCTGCCGATGGGGCCCTCGCACTCGGTCAGGTGGCCTGCGGGCCGCTCGTGGGGGTGGCTCGCCGACCGGCACGGGCAGCGGACGGTCGTGACGGCCTTCTCGCTCGCCAACACGCTCGCCATGGCCTTGCTGGTCGCCGGAGCGCTCGCCGGCCTTCCTGCGCCCGTCCTGGCCCTCCCGGGGGCCGCCGCGGGCCCACCGTGCCGCTCGTCGGACCACTGGCCCGCACCCGGCTGGTCGCCCTGGCCCGCCACGCCGGCGCGCCCGAGTCGACCGTCGGCGCGCTCTCCTTCGAGAGCACCCTGGACGAGATGTCGTTCGTCCTCGGTCCGGCGCTCGTCGGGATGGCGGCGGTGCTCGCCCATCCGGCCTGCGCGATGGCCGGCGCGGCGCTCCTGGTGGCCGCCTGCGGCACCGCTTTCGCCCCGCACCCCACGACCCGCCTCGCACCCCACGACCCGCCTCGCGGCCCCCACGCGCGAGGAGCCCAACGACATCCCGGCCCGCGAGGAACCCGCCGTGGCACCCCGCACGACAGGACGAGTCGGCGGGCCGGGCCGCCGACTGGACTCACCGCCCCGTTACGTCGGCCGCTGCAGCACCGTCAGGCTGCGGTCGGGCAAGGTGATCCGGTCACCCGCCCCGACCTTCGTGCCGGCCCCCGCAGGCACCCCTTCCGGATGGGCCGTGTCGACGACCACCTGCCACTGCCGGCCGTGGTTGACCGGCACCAGGAAGTCCAGTGGCCCCGGCGAGGCGTTGAACATCAGCAGGAACGAGTCGTCGGCGATGCGCTCCCCGCGCTGGCCGGGCTCGGAGATCGCGTTGCCGTTCAGGAACACCGTCAGGGCGGACGCCCGCGCCGAGTCCCAGTCCCGCTGGGTCATCTCCGCGCCCTCCGGGGTGAACCAGGCGATGTCGGACAGCTCGTCGTGGGTGCCCTCCACCGGACGGCCGTGGAAGAAACGGCGCCGGCGGAAGACCGGATGGTCCCTGCGCAGCCACACCATCGCGCGCGTGAACTCCAGCAGATCCCGCGGATCCGCTTCGTCCTCGGGCCAGCCCACCCACGAGATGTCGTTGTCCTGGCAGTAGGCGTTGTTGTTGCCGAGCTGGGTGCGGGCGAACTCGTCGCCGTGGCTGATCATCGGCACGCCCTGGGACAGCATCAGCGTGGCGACGAAGTTCCGCATCTGCCGGGCGCGCAGCCGCAGCACCTCCGGGTCGTCGCTCTCGCCCTCCGCCCCGCAGTTCCAGGACCGGTTGTGGCTCTCGCCGTCCCGGTTGTCCTCGCCGTTGGCCGCGTTGTGCTTGTCGTTGTACGAGACGAGGTCGCGCAGCGTGAAGCCGTCGTGGCAGGTGACGAAGTTGATCGAGGCCAGCGGGCGGCGGCCGTCGTCCTGGTACAGATCCGACGACCCCGTCAGCCGGGAGGCGAACTCCGCGAGCGCCCGGGGCTCGCCCCGCCACAGGTCCCGTACCGTGTCCCGGTACTTGCCGTTCCACTCGGTCCACAGCGGCGGGAAGTTGCCCACCTGATAGCCGCCCTCGCCCACGTCCCAGGGCTCGGCGATCAGTTTCACCTGGGAGACCACCGGGTCCTGCTGCACCAGGTCGAAGAACGACGACAGCCGGTCCACCTCGTGGAACTGCCGGGCCAGGGTCGCCGCGAGGTCGAAACGGAAGCCGTCGACGTGCATCTCGGTGACCCAGTACCGCAGCGAGTCCATGATCAGCTGGAGCACGTGCGGGGACCGCATGAGCAGCGAGTTCCCGGTGCCCGTGGTGTCCATGTAGTAGCGGGGGTCGTCGGTGAGGCGGTAGTACTGCGCGTTGTCGATGCCCTTGAAGGACAGTGTCGGGCCCAGATGGTTGCCCTCGGCGGTGTGGTTGTAGACGACGTCGAGAATGACCTCGATCCCGGCCTCGTGCAGTGCCCGGACCGCCGATTTGAACTCCAGCACCTGCTGGCCCCGGTCGCCCCAGGAGGCGTACGCGTTGTGCGGGGCGAAGAAACCGATGGTGTTGTAGCCCCAGTAGTTGCTCAGGCCCAGGTCAGCCAGCCGGTGGTCGTTCACGAACTGGTGCACGGGCATCAGCTCCAGGGCCGTCACCCCGAGCTTCGTCAGATGGTCGAGGATCGCCGGATGCGCGAGCGCCGCGTATGTGCCGCGCAGTTCCTCCGGCAGCCCCGGGTGACGCATGGTCAGGCCCTTGACATGGGCCTCGTAGATGACCGTGTGGTGGTACTCGGTGCGCGGTCGCCGGTCGTCGCCCCAGTCGAAGTACGGGTTGATCACCACCGAGGCCATGGTGTGCGGCGCCGAGTCCAGGTCGTTGCGGCTGTCCGGGGCGCCGAAGTGGTAGCCGTACACCTCCTCGCCCCACCGGATCGAGCCGCTGATCGCCTTCGCGTACGGGTCGAGGAGCAGCTTCGCGGAGTTGCAGCGCTGCCCGCGCCCAGGGTCGTACGGGCCGTGCACCCGGAACCCGTACCGCTGTCCCGGCATCACGCCCGGCACGTACGCGTGCCGCACGAAAGCGTCGCTCTCGCGCAGTTCCACGGCCGTCTCCGAGCCGTCGTCGTGCAGCAGACACAGCTCTACTCGGTCCGCGGCCTCCGTGAAGACCGCGAAGTTGGTTCCGGCGCCGTCGTAGGTGGCGCCGAGCGGATACGCCTGTCCAGGCCAGACCTGCATGGATACGACTCTCCCAGGTGTGCCGCCGCGCTGGGGCCGCGTTGGCTCCCGAGTCTGCACGAAAGTCACGGAACCTCCTGTGACTTACGTCCCTCTTACCCGCCGATCAGCGCATCCGGCGACTGTCGTACCGCCGGGTGCCGAACCAGTGGGGCAACACACACTCACCGGGGATCACGGGGAGCAGGGGCAGTGTGCGTGAGACCGTGCATCGCCCTCTGGGGAGGTTGGTGACAGGAGTGGCCGTCGCGGCGGTGGGGACCGCTGCGATGATGGCGATCACCCTGCCGGGCACGGCGGGGGCGGACACGTCGGCGGGCGCCGGCGGCGGGACACAGGCAGGTCAGGGGCCGGACGCGGTCCGGCCCGGGGTCGTGGAACAGGCGCCCGCGGAGGGCGGCAGGGCACCGGCCGGGAGCCGCTGACCGACGACAAGATCCGGCGTGTCGAGAAGATCGCCCTGAACCGGCAGCTGCTGAACACCGGAAAGAACGTCGACGGCGGCCGCGGGCCGCAGCGCCTGAGCGTCGACCTCGCCGAACCCGAGCCGGGCGACGGGCCGGCGTCACCTTCTACGACCGAGTGGCGCTTCCAGGACGACGGCACCATCGCCATGAACGCCGGCGCGACGGGCCGGAACAAGGACGGGCACGCCGCTCGTACGAGAACGTCCCCGGCCCCACCATCAAGTCCACCCGGTGCACTGGCAGGGCACCGCCATCGCACCGCGGGACGTCATCGCTATGAATCCGCTCACTCCGTGTGACCTGACGTGGCAGAACGGCCATTGGGAACGGTGGAGTTGATGAAAACAGTTGAGAAACCGACCTGTCCATCCGGCTGCACCGCCGACCCCTCGCGGAGTACCCTTCCTTGATCGTTGAGACGGGTAAGGCCCGGGGATCGGAAGGCGGTGCACGGGTGGGCTCGGGAGGGCTGGAGCTGCCCCCTGGTGACGAGGGTCACGAGGGGAACTCCACAGACGTCCCGCCCGGCGCGGTGTCCCTGGCCAGGCCGATGGACGCGGGATCCATCGGGCCGGAGCTGGACTGGGACGCCGACGCCTGGCGCGAGGTGCGCACCCGCGCCCAGCGGGCCGGCCGGGCCTACATCTGGCTGAACCTCGTCGAGCAGCGGCTGCGCGCGGTGGTGGCCGCCGTACTGCGCCCCATCTACGAACCCGTGCACGGCGACGACTGGGTGGTCGCCGCGGCCGGTCCGGCCGGTCAGGAATGGGTGCAGCGCGCGGTCGCGGTCCGCGAGGTCAGCCGCCGCAAGGGCTATCTGCTCGACCCGGCCGACGACAACGTGCTCAGCTTCCTCACCCTGCCCCAGCTGCGCGAGCTGATGGTGCAGCACTGGCCGTGCTTCGAGCCGTACTTCGACGAGCGCCGCGACCTGGAACTCGCCCTGGACGAGCTGGAGGTGACCCGTAACGTCGTCTCCCGTAACCGGGCGCTGTCCGAGGCCGTCCTGAGCCAGGCCGAGCGGGCCTCGGCCCGGCTGCTGGAGATGCTCGGCGCCGCCGGTGACGTGCCCTCCGCGCGCCGGCTGCCCGTGGACGCGGTCGAGGACCTGGTCGGCGACCGGTACGCCGACGTCGTCGCCGTCCACCCGGACCGGGTACGGCTGCTGCGCCAGTTCCCCGCCGAGGACATCTTCGGCTCCGCCCGCCGCCTCGACGCCATCGGCATCGGCCTCAACCTGCTGGTGCAGAACTTCTCCGGCCGCCGCCTGGTCCGGCTCGCCGAGTCCGGCTGCCGGGTACGGCTGCTCTTCCTCAACCCGGCCTCCAGCTCGGTCAAGCGCCGCGAGCGCGAACTCGGGATGAAACGGGGCGAACTGAGCCGGTCCGTCGAGATGAACATCCTGCATATGCGCCGGGTCCGCTCCCGGCTGCGCGATCCGGGTGCCTTCGAGATCCAGGTCTACGACGAGACACCGCGCTTCACCGCCTACCTGGTGGACGGCGACGGCGCCGACGGCATCGCCGTGGTGCAGTCCTATCTGCGGGGCGCGCGCGGGATGGAGTCGCCTGTGCTGGTGCTGCGCAACGGCAGCAAGTTGGTCAAGTCGAACGACGTTGTGGAAGCCGGTCTTTTCCCGACATATCGCGAGGAATTCGAGCTGACGTGGGCGGATTCGCGCCCAGTGTCCTGAACTGTCCGTTGTGGCAAGCGGAACGCGATCCTCGGATTGTCAGTGCCGCGTGCGAGGGTGGAGGCCACTGGGGGAAAGCACCACCAAGAAGGGGGGCCGCCCATGGGCTGGCACCAGGAGCTGCTGATCGGCTTCGACCTGGAGACGACCGGGACCGATCCGCATGAGGCGCGCATCGTCACCGGCGCGGTGATCGAGGTCAGGGCCGGTGAGCCCATGGGCCGCAAGGAATGGCTGGCCGATCCGGGCGTGGAGATCCCGGCCGACGCGGTGGCGGTGCACGGCATCAGCAACGAGCGGGCGACGGCCGAGGGCCACCCCGCCGACCGCGTGGCCGACGCCATCGCCGAGGTCCTGGTGGGGTACTGGAAGGCGGGCGTCCCGGTCGTCGCCTACAACGCCGCCTTCGACCTCACCCTGCTCTCCGCCGAACTGCGCCGGCACGCCCTGCCGTCCCTCTCCGACCGTCTGGGCGGCGCCCCGCCCGCCCCGGTCATCGACCCGTACACCATCGACCGCTGGGTCGACCGTTACCGCCGCGGCAAGCGGAACCTGGAAGCGGTCTGCGCCGAGTACGGCATAGCCCTCGACGAGGCTCACACCGCCCCGGCCGACGCCCTCGCCGCGGCGTGCCTCGCGGCAGCGATAGCCGACCGCCACCCGAAGATCGCCGCGCTCGGTTCCGGCGAACTCCACCAGCGGCAGATCCAGTGGTATGCGGAGTGGGCGGCGGACTTCCAGGCGTTCCTGCGCCGCAAGGGGGATGCGGGGGCAGTGGTGGACGGGGCGTGGCCCCTACGGGAGTTGACCGAGAACGAGAGCCAGCCTGCCTAGCGGTTTCGTCCGCGTCCGAGTGGTGGGCTGATCGCGCCCACACGGCGAAGCCGCATGTCGACACAGCACCGCGCCCCTGGGGAGCCGCAGTCGCCGCACGCCTGAAAGCCCAGGGCGGGACAGCACCCTCAGAACGGATACCACCGCACCGTCTCGTCCCCGTCCCGCAGTGACGCCACCCGGCGCCGAAATTCCGCCAGGGCCTTCGGATTGCTCGGCGCATGCTGGGCCACCCAGGCGCAGCTGGCCGTCTCCCGGGCACCCCGCAGCACCGCACAGCCCTCCCACTCCCGCACGTCCCACCCATAGGCCTTGGTGAAGGATCCGTACGCCTCGGCGGACAGCCCGTACCGGTCCCGGGAGAGGGCCATGACCACCAGATCGTGCTCGCGCAGGTCCGCGGAGAAGGTCTCCAGGTCGACCAGGACCGGCCCGTCCGGCCCGATGTGCACATTGCGGGGCAGCGCGTCGCCATGGATCGGGCCCGGTGGCAGATGGGGAGTCAGCGCGCCCGCGGCCGCCGCGAAACCGTCCCGGCGCGCGCGGAGGTACGCCGCGTCCTCGGGGGCGATCGCATCCCCCGCGAGCCGCAGCCAGCGCTCCACACCGCCCAGCAACTCGCGGGGCGGCAAAGCCAAAGGAGGAGAGGGAAGTGCGTGCACCATCCGCAGCAGCTCCGCCAGGTCCCGCGGCTCGGCGGGCCGCATGGGATCCGGCAGCCGGTGCCACACCGTCACCGGGTGCCCGTCCACGAGCCGCGGCTTCGGCTCGGCCGCCCGTACCGCCGGCACGCCCGCCTCGGCCAGCCACCCGGCGATGTCCAGTTCGAGCCGGGCCCGCGGCAGCAGCTCGGCGTCCCGGCCCACCTTCACCACCAGACCACCGGCGGCGAACACCGCGTTCTCGCCGAGGGCGAGGAGAGCCGCGTCCCGGGCCGGGCCCGGCAGCACACCCGCCGCGGCCAGTACGCCCCGTGCCCGTGCCTCGTCCATCCTGCCGCCTCCGTGCCGTCCCGGTGTGGTGCGTGTGCCGTATCCGTATCCGTATCCGGCCAGTCTCGCATTCGTCGCCTTGAGCAGGACGGCAGCCTGGTCCTGGCCCGCTGTCAGCGCCGAGCGGCGGCCGTAGGGCTCAGTCCAGCCCCGGATGCGGAGGCTCCAGCACGCTCGGCCAGGGCGCGCAGCGTGGTCGTCGGCGCGGTGAGGCAGGAGGCCCGGCGGCACAACTCCTCGGCACGCAGGGCGGGTTCGGCCAGGTCAGTGCCGGTGATCGCGGGACCGTTGCCCAGATGGTCGAAGAGGTCGCCGCGGAACAGGGTGCGGATGGTCTCGTCGTTGAGCGGCCGGTCCTCCCAGTTGTGCGGTATGTGCGGGGTGTTGATGTCGCGTACGGCCCGGCGCGCCAGGCTGCCGCCGAGGAACTCGTTCATCGCGCCGCACTCGTCGGCCTCGACACGACCGGAGGTGATCCAGTGCAGCCTCTCGACCGGCAGGTCCGGGCGATCGCCTCGGTCGCCGGCGGGCGGAGGAAAACACTTTGAACGAGACGTCTCGTCTCGCATACGGTGTGGGTCATGACCACTCCCGCTCATATCGCCATGTTCTCCATCGCCGCGCACGGCCATGTGAACCCCAGCCTGGAGGTGATCCGTGAACTCGTCGCCCGGGGGCACCGGGTCACGTACGCCATACCGCCGGCGTTCGCCGAGAAGGTGGCCGCCACCGGGGCCAGGCCCGTGCCGTACACCTCCACACTGCCCGGCCCCGATGACGGCCCGGAGGCCTGGGGGACCACTCTGCTCGACAACGTGGAGCCGTTCCTCGCCGACGCGATCCAGGCGCTCCCACAGCTCATCGAGGCCTACGCGGGCGACGAGCCCGACCTCGTGCTGCACGACATCGCCTCGTATCCGGCCCGCGTCCTCGCCCATCGCTGGGGTGTCCCGGCGATCTCCCTCTCGCCGAACCTCGTCGCCTGGGAGGGGTATGAGGAGGAGGTGGCCGAGCCGATGTGGGCGGAGCCGAAGAAGACCGCGCGCGGACAGGCGTACTACGCCCGGTTCGAGGCCTGGCTGAGGGAGAACGGGATCACCCAGCACCCGGACCCGTTCGCCGGCCGCCCGGCCCGCTCCATCGTGCTCATCCCGAAAGCCCTGCAGCCGCACGCCGACCGGGTCGACGAGCGCGTCCACACCTTCGTCGGCGCCTGCCAGGGCGACCGGGCCGACCAGGGTGACTGGCAGCGGCCCGCCGGCGCCGAGAAGGTCGCGCTGGTGTCCCTGGGCTCGGCGTTCACCAAGCAGCCCGCTTTCTACCGCGAGTGCCTCCGCGCCTTCGGCGACCTGCCCGGCTGGCACCTGGTCCTCCAGGCCGGCCGGCATGTCGACCCGGCCGAGCTGGGCGAGATACCCGGCAACGTCGAGGTGCACAGCTGGGTACCGCAGTTGGCGATCCTCCGGCAGGTCGACCTGTTCGTCACGCACGCGGGCGCCGGCGGCAGCCAGGAGGGGCTGGCCACCGCCACCCCGATGATCGCCGTACCGCAGGCCGTCGACCAGTTCGGCAACGCTGACGTGCTCCAGTCCCTCGGCGTCGCCCGCCGGCTGGACACCGAGGAGGCCACCGCCGACCGCCTCCGCGAGGCCGCGCTGGCCCTGGTGGACGACCCGGAAGTCGCCCGCCGTCTGAAGGAGGTCCAGGCGCAGATGGCCCAGGAGGGAGGCACCGGCCGAGCCGCCGATCTCATCGAGGCACAACTGCCCGAAGAGGTGAGGAAATAGGCGAGGGCCCGTCGGCACGCATGTGCCGACAGGCCCTGGTCGGAGTGCCGTGCGGGATCAGACGGGCAGCCGCTCGCCCTCCTCGCGCGCGGGCTGCGCGGCGGCCGGTTCCGGCGACTCGTCGTGGGTGAGGTCGGGGAGGCGGTGCAGCCACTTCGGCAGGTACCAGTTGCGCTCGCCGAGCAGCGCCATCACGGCCGGCAGCAGCACCCCGCGGATGACCGTCGCGTCGATGAGGACCGCTGCGGCCAGGCCCACGCCCATCTGCTTCATGGACTGCATCGACAGCGTGCCGAAGATCGCGAACACGGCGACCATGATGACCGCGGCGCTGGTGACGACGCCGGCCGTGGTGACCACGCCGTGCCGGATCGCTTCCGTGGTGGTGCGGCCGCGCATCCGTGCCTCGCGGATCCGGGAGACGACGAACACGTGGTAGTCCATCGACAGCCCGAACAGGATCACGAAGAGGAACAGCGGCAGCCAGGTCACGATCGCGCCGACGCCCGCCGCGCCCACCAGCGAGGCACCCCAGCCGTGCTGGAAGACGGCGACGAGGATTCCGTACGCGGCGCCCACCGACAGCAGGTTGAGCACGATCGACGTGAGTGCGACGGTCAGTGAGCGGAACGACAGCAGCATCAGCAGGAAGGCGAAGACGACCACGAACGCGAACACCGGGACGACGGAGCCGAGCAACTGGTCGTTGAAGTCGTGGTTGCCGGCCACCTGTCCGGTGATCGGCGCCTGCAGGCCGTCGACCTTGCCGAGCGTGGCGGGCCGGACCTCGTCACGCAGCTTGTCCAGGCTCTTGACCGCCCGGTCCATGTCGGAACCGCCGACCAGCGGAACGGAGACCAGGGCGACGTTCTGCCCGTCGTGCAGCCGGATGCCGACCGGGCCGCGCGAGGCGCCCGACGCGATCGCCTGCCGCTTGAAGTCGGCCAGCGCCTGCCGCACTTCGGGGGCGTTGATGTCCTTGGCCTTGACGACGACCTGGGCCGGCTCGCTGCCGCCCGGGAAAGCCTCGTTGACCCGGTCGTAGGTCTGCACGATCGGCAGCGACTTCCCGAACTCCTGGTCCAGGGTGAGCTGCTGGGTCTTCATGCCGAGCGCGGGCGCCGCGATCGCCAGCAGTACACCGGCCGCCACGGCGACCGAGACGAGCGGCCTGGCCAGCACGCCGCGCAGGACGGCCGTCCAGAACCGGCTGCCCTCGTTCGCGCCGTGCTTGCGGCTTCGGCGGGCGAGGAACGGGATCCTCCCCTTCTCGACGCGCTCGCCGAGCAGCGAGAGCAGCGCGGGCAGGACCGTGACCGACCCGACCATGGCGACCGCGACCACCATCAGCGAGGCCAGGCCCATCGCCTCGAACTGGGCGAGCCCGGTGAAGAGCATGCCCGCCATCGCCACGCACACCGTGACACCGGAGACGATGATCGCGCGGCCGCTGGTGGCGGCGGCGATCCGCAGGGCGGTGCCCGCGTCCCGCCCGGCCAGCCGCTCCTCGCGCTCGCGGCGCAGGTAGAACAGGCAGTAGTCGACGCCGACGGCCATACCGACCAGCAGCATCACGGAGTTGGCGGTGTCGCTCATCGGCTGCAGATGGCTGACGAGGCCCATCAGGCCCATCGTCGCCATGATCGCGGTGATCGCGAGGGCCACCGGCAGCAGCGCCGCCACCAGCGCCCCGAAGGCGATCAGCAGGATGCCGAGCGCCACCGGCACCGCCGAGTACTCGGCCTGCTGGAAGTCGTCCCCGAAGGCGTCCTTGTACTGCTTCTGCATGCTGGCGCCGCCGATCTCCTCGATCCGCAGCGAGCCGTGCGCCTTCTGCGCCCCGGCGACGGCGTTCAGCACCGGTTCGACCCGGTTGACGGCCGTCTTCGCGTCACCGCGCATGTCGAACTGCACCAGCGCGCTGCGGCCGTCCCGGGAGATCGTGTGCGTGTCGTACGGCGAGGTCACGGCCGTGACCTCGCCGGTGCCCTCGACGGCCTTCAACACGTCGGCGACGGCGGCCCGGAACTCGGACCCGGTCGCCGTCGCGGTGGCGTCCTTGGACTGGATCAGGACGGTCTCGCCGGCCGGTTGCTTGATCCCCGCGTCGTCGATGATCTGGGCGGCGGTGTGCGTCTCGCCCTTGAGCTGGTTGCCCTCGTCCACATCGACCCGGCCCGCCGCCGAGCCAAGTCCCATCGCCAGCACGACGAACAGTACCCATATGCCGACGGCCGCCCAGCGGTGCCGGGCGCTCCAGCCGCCGGCACGGGCCGCCAGCCCCCGCACCCGCACGTCCCTGTTCCCCATCGCGGGTCTTCCCCCCTGTGTGCGGTGGCGGCCCCCTGCCGCCACATCTGCGCTTGCTCCGGTACGACCGTATGAGCCGGACAAACGCGTCTCGTCGTGCTGCCCGGTGAACTCGCCTGCCCGCCGGTCACCACTGGGGAGGACGACGGCCCCTTACACCTATCCGCACTTCTAGGGGACACGTCTCGGGGTTCGCGCACCCGGCGGCACCCGGCGGCACAACGTGAGGACATGGGTTGTCCGTTCTGCCACCGGCGCGACGGTTTGTGATTACGAAGACTTGTTGAACAAGTCACAGGTGTGTGTAGAGGTTGATCCGGTGCCCGCCCATCGGCGAGAGTTTCGCGGAGTCCCGTCCTGCGCGGGCCCGGCCGTCGTGCCCGCCCCCACGGGGCACGACGGCCGTTCTAGGGTGGCCGGATGACGACCTACGCGGCGCTGTTGCGCGGAATCAACGTCGGCGGTAGCAAGAAGCTGCCCATGGCCGATCTCCGCGCTCTGCTCACCGGCCTCGGCCACACCGGCGTACGGACCTATCTGCAGAGCGGGCAGGCCGTCTTCACCGCCGGGCACGGTGACGAGGAGTCCCTGGCGGCGGAGCTGACCCGGTCGATCGAGGAGCGCTTCGGCTTCCGTGCCGACGTGCTCGTGCGCGACCACGCCTACCTCCGGGCGGTCGCCGAGGCCTGCCCGTTCCCGGCCGCAGACCTGGAGCCCAAGCAACTGCACGTCACCTACTTCTCGGCGGCCGTCACCCCGGACCGTTACGCGGACATCGACCAATCCGCGTATCTCCCCGAGGAGTTCCGGCTCGGCGACCGCTGCCTCTACCTCTACGCCCCGGACGGTCTCGGCCGCTCCAAGCTCGCCGAGGCGCTGTCCCGCCCGCGCCTGGCCAAGGGCCTGATCGCCACGAGCCGTAACTGGAACACCGTGGTCAAGCTGGTCGAGCTGACAGCTCCGGGAGCGTGACCGGCCGCGGTCCGAGGAAGGTCGTGGGCGCGAGGACCTCACGAGGCACCGGCGAGGGGGCGCTGCGGCTCCCAGAGCCCCCAGCAGTCCCAGGGCGGCCAGGCCGAGTACGACGCTGTGGGTCACCAGCCGCAGGCCCGCGAAGCCGGCTCGCCCCGGACGCCGTTGCGGTCGTGATGGACCTGTGCGTCGGCCAACCTCGGTGACCGGGTCGCGTACGCGTGTGCGAGGCTCTGGTCCATGCGCTACATCATCATCGGGGCCGGAGCGGTCGGCGGGACCGTCGGTGGGCGGCTGGCCGAGGCCGGGCGGGAGGTCGTGCTCGTGGCACGCGGCCGGCATCTGGCGGCACTGGGGGAGCATGGGCTGCGACTGCGGGTGCCGGAAGGGGAGTTGACGTACCGGCTGCCCGCCGTCGACGGGCCCGGCCCACTCGGCGAACTGCGCGCCGACGACGTCCTCGTCCTCGCCGTGAAGACGCAGGACACCGTGGCCGCCCTGGAGACCTGGGCCGAGGTGCCCGTCGCGGGCGGCGGCACGGCCGCCGATCGGCTGCCGCTCGTGTGCCTGCAGAACGGTGTGGAGGGCGGCCGGCTGGCGCTGCGCCGCTTCCGGCAGGTGTACGGCGTCTGCGTCTGGCTGCCCTCGACCTTCGTGGAGCCCGGCGTCGTCTCCGCCGCCGGCACCCCGCTCACCGGCATCCTGCACCTCGGCCGTCTGCCGCACGGCACCGACGACACCGCCCGCCGGATCGCCGCCGACCTGGACGCCGCCCACTTCGAGGCGCCGGTCGTGCCGGACGTCGACCGCTGGCAGCACGCCAAGCTGCTCTGGAACCTCGGCACCGCCTTCGAAGCGGTGTGCGGGCCCGCCGCCGACGAGGCGGCGCACGCCCTGCTCGCGCGCGTGCGGGCCGAGGGAGAGGCGGTGCTCGACGCGGCCGGCATCGCCCACGCGAGCGCCGGGGAACAGCGCGCGGCCCGTGGCGACAAGGTCACCCTTGTACCGCTGGACGGTGCCCCGCGCGGCGGCGGTTCCTCCTGGCAGTCGCTCGCCCGGGGCACCGGCACCATCGAGGCCGACTACCTCAACGGGGAGATCGTGCTCCTCGGCCGGCTGCACGGCGTGCCGACCCCGCTGAACGAGCTGCTCCAGCGGCTCGCCAACCGGTTCGCACGAGAGCGCCGGGCCGCCGGGTCGCTGCCGGTCGACGAACTGGAACGCCTGGTGAAAGAGGCGGTGGCGGCCGCCGATCGAGCGCCGCTGGACGTCGACTGACGGCGAATGCCGGTTGATCTTCCGGCCGGATTGGCGTTTCGTGGGCCCCGGCACAGGCGCGAGCCGCTCGTGCCGGTGCGGGCGGCAAGGGCAGTGGGAGGACGGGGGAACGGTGGACGACTTCACGGAGGATGCCGGGCGGCGGCTCGCGGCGCGGTTCGAGGCGGACCGGTCGCATCTGACCGCCGTGGCCTACCGGTTGCTCGGCTCGGCCACGGAAGCCGACGACGCTCTGCAGGAGGCCTGGCTGCGGGCCCGGGAGGCCGACCTCGACGAGATACGGAACCTCACCGGCTGGCTGACCACGGTGGTGACCCGGGTCTGCCTCAACCTGCTGCGGGCCCGCCGCAACCGGCGCGAGGAGTTCCTCGACGCCCAGGACAGCGTCCATGACACACCGGCGGTCTCCGCCGAGGCAGGCGACCCTGCCCGGGAAGCGTTGCTGGCCGACGAGGTCGGGGTCGCGCTGCTGGTCGTCCTGGAGACCCTGAGCCCGGCCGAGCGGGTCGCCTTCGTGCTGCACGACATGTTCGCCGTGCCCTTCGAGGAGATCGCCCCACTGGTCGAGCGGACCCCGGCCGCCACCCGGCAGCTGGCCAGCCGGGCCCGCCGCCGCGTCCAGGGCCGGCCGCCCGCGCCCGCCGCCGATGCCGTACGCAGGCGCCGGGCCGTCGAGGCGTTCCTGGCCGCCACCCGTGGCGGCGACTTCACAGCCCTGGTCGCCCTGCTCGACCCGGACGTGGTGCTGCACGCCGACGCGCTGGTCGTGCCCACGCCCGCACCGGTCACCGTACGGGGCGCCGAGCCCGTCGCCCAGGGCGCCATGGCGGCCGTGGCCCGCGCCCAGGTCACCGGACTCGCCCTGCTGGACGGCGAGTTCGGCCTGGTCATGGCGCCGTACGGACGGCCGCGCCTGGTGCTGGCCTTCGGCTTCGGCACCGACGGCCGGATCACCCGGATCGACGTCGTGGCGGAGCCGGAACGCCTGCGCGGGACGGAGATAGCGGTCGTGGACCCGGCGCAGACGGGAACGGGCGGGCCCGGCGAAGTGGACCACTGATCCGACAGGGGATTGGGTCGGGACACTGCGCCACTGAGCGACTAGCGTTGCTGTCATGACGCACCGCGACACCGCCGCCGAGTCCGCCCCGACCCGAGTCGACTTCTTCTTCGACCCGGCCTGCCCCTTCGCCTGGATCACCTCCCGCTGGCTGCTGGAGGTCGAGCGCCTTCGCCCGCTCGACCTCCGGTTCCGTGTGATGAGCCTGTACCTGCACAACGACGGCAACGAACTCCCCGACTGGTACCGGGACTTGGTGGACCGCTCGATCGGCCCGGTGCGGGTCGCCGTGGCCGCCGCCGAACGGCACGGCGAGTCCGTGCCGCGCGACCTCTACACGGCGTTCGGCACCCGGATCCACGAACGCGGGATCAAGGACTTCGACCAGGTGATCACCGAGTCGCTCGCCGAACTCGGGCTGCCCGCCGACCTGTCGGCCGCCGCCCACGACCCGTCGTACGACGACGCGGTGCGCCGCAGCCACGAGGCCGGCGCGGAGCAGGAGTCGGGTGGCTATGTGGGCACGCCGACCATCCATGTCGACGGCACGGTGTGGTTCGGACCCGTGCTGCGCGCCATTCCGCGTGGCGCCGAGGCGGCCGAACTCTTCGACAGCTTCCGGGTACTGGCCCGCCACCCCGACCTCTTCGAACTCAAGCGAACCCGCAACGGCGCCCTCCGCTTCGACTGACCAGGAAGCCCACTGGCTGATAAACGCCCCTCACACACGCCGCGTTCGCGGATCGTGTGACACACGGGCCGCGACCGGCGCAGAACGAAGAGCCGCCGCGGTCCGACGCGACAGGGGAGCGCCGGCCCCGGCGGCCCCCTGCATCACGCCTCTGGCCCCCTCTATCACGCCTGTGGCCCCCGAGACCGGCGGTCACCGAAGTTCGCGACAAACCCTGGGGCGCGTCCCTAGGGTGAAGCGCATGGACGGCCGGAGAGGGGGCGGTTGAGCGTGACGGGCAACACGGGCAGGGCGTCACCGTCGGTGCCACAACACGCCGCGGACGCGGTGCCCCGGCACCGGCCCGGCGCTCCGCCGATTCCCCGCCGCCCAAGCCCCGGCACCGGCCTCGTGGCCCGCGTCGGGCACCCGTGCGTGACCGGTGTCCGGGGCCTGGTCAACGGACCCCGGTCACCCGGATGGGTGGCGATTTTCGGCCCACTTCGCGCCATCGTCACTGCCCGAGCCCTCGTCTGCCCCGAAGCGGCCCGCAGTCGCGCAGAACGACGTCTCACGCACCCCCGCGACGTCGGTAACGTCAGCGCGGCCCCTGAACCCCAACTCAGCTCCCCCCACGGCTCTTTCGAGCCCGAAGCAAGGACAGGACATGACCACCTACAACTACGGTGACCACGGCCCCCTCGGCCACGGCCACGGCACGCCGGACCTGGAGACCCTCACGCTCGTCGCGGACCGGCTCACCGAGGCACTGCGCGCCGAGTACCCGGGGCTCACCGGGCACGGCCAGGTCATCCTGGACGCCCTGGCGGAGTCCGCCGACGACGGGCTGCCGCCCAACCGGGGCCGGATCCGCACCGCGCTGGAGGCGGTCGCCATCGCGGCGAGCGCCGGCACCGGCAGCCTCACCTTCACCCGGCAACTGATGCACGCCTTCGACCTGTGAGCGGCGAACTCCCTCTGCGCTCGTCGTATGTCGCGCGGTGGAATCAGGCGCCGACAGCGACCGGCAGCGACTCGGCTGCCTCGGCATAGCGTTCGAGTACCACTCGTGCCACCTCGGGCGCGGGCCCGAGCACGTCCGCCAGTACGTCCGCCCCGGCCGCACCTCGTGCGATGCGGTCCGGGAGGAAGCCGGGGGCCAGGACGTACGGTGCGACGGCGACCCGCTCGCAGCCGAGGGCACGCAGCTCGGCCACGGCGTCCTCGGTGCGGGGCAGGGATGCGGAGGCGAACGCAGGTCGCACGGCGCACCAACCGGTGTGCCACCACTCCCGCGCGATGTCGGCGATCGCTGCGATCGCCTCCGGGTCGGAGGACCCCGCCGAGGCCAGCACGACCCCGGTCGAGGACTTGTCGGCGGGCGTCAGCCCCGCCTCGTACAGCCGCCGTTCCAGCGCCGACAGCAGCAGCGGGGACGGGCCGAGCACATCCGCCTGCCGGATCCGCAGCCGCGCCGGCGCCTCCCGCAGCACGGCCGGGATGTCGGCCTTGGCGTGGAAGGCGCGGGTCAGCAGCAGCGGCAGGGCGACGACGTCCCGCACGCCCTCAGCCGCCAGGGACTCCAACACCCCGTGCACGGACGGGACGTTGAAGTCCAGGAATCCGGTCTCCACGCGCAGCCCCGGCCGCTGCGACCGTACCCGCTCCACCAGGGCGTGCACGGTCGCCGCGTGCCGTGGGTCACGGCTGCCGTGGGCGATGACGAGGAGAACCGGACGGTGCATGGGTGCCTCAGCCCTTCACCAGCAGGCCACGGCTGCGCAGCACCCACCGCTCCAGCGGACTGAAGATCAGCAGGTCGATGGCGATACCGACGAACAGGATGAGCAGGATGGCCTCGAAGACCATGGCCATGTCGCTGTTGGTGCGGCCGTTCTCCAGCAGCTGGCCGAGGCCCACGCCCAGGTCCGGGAACTGAGCGATGATCTCGGCGGCCATCAGCGAGCGCCAGGAGAACGCCCAGCCCTGCTTGAGCCCCGCCACATAGCCGGGCATCGCGGCCGGCAGCACGACATGCCGGATGCCCTTGACACCCGTCGCGCCGAGGGTGCGGCCCGCGCGCAGGAACAGCGGCGGCACCTGGTCCACGCCGGACACGAGGCCGTTGGCGATGGAGGGGACCGCGCCGAGCAGGATCACCGCGTACATCATCGAGTTGTTCAGGCCCAGCCAGATCACGGCCGGCGGCACCCACGCCACCGACGGCAGCGACTGCAGACCGGACAGGATCGGGCCGATGGCCGCGCGCACGAACTTCACCCGGGCCACCAGCAGACCCAGCGGTGTGCCGATGAGCAGTGCGAAGAAGAAGCCCAGCAGACCGCGCGAGACACTGGTCCAGATGTAACCGAGCAGAGTGCCCTGCAGCCAGGCGTCCTTGAAGGCACCGCCCACGGCCGCCGGCGACGGCAGTTTGCTCGGGTTGCCGACGACCGGATAGAGCAGCGACCAGACGGCCAGGACCACCGCGATCGCGACGATGGGCGGCAGGATCTTGTTGGTGAACGTCTGCCGGAAGGGCGTACGGCCTACGACACCGGTCTCCAGAGCGTCCAGGCCCGCCTCGATGCTTCCCGCGTCCGCGGGGGTCTTCGTCTCAGTGCTGGCCATGACGGCGGATCTCCCCACGCAGTACTTCGGTGATCTCTAGGGACAGTTCCGCCACGGGGGCGTCCTCGATGCGGCGCGGCTGCGGGATGCCGACCTGCCACTCGCGCGCGATCCGGCCCGGCCGGGACGACAGCAGGACAACCCGCTGCGCCAGCCGCACCGCCTCGCGCACGTTGTGCGTGACGAACAGCACCGAGAGGCCGGTCTCCGCCCAGATGCGCGTCAGCTCGTCGTGCAGCACGTCCCGCGTGATGGCGTCCAGCGCCGCGAACGGCTCGTCCATCAGCAGCAGATTGCTCTCCTGGGCCAGCGCGCGGGCCATCGCCACGCGCTGGCGCATACCGCCGGACAGTTCGTGGACCCGCTTGCCGTGAGCGCCCTGCAGCCGGACCAGTTCGAGCAGTTCCTCGGCCTTGCCGCGCCGCTCGGACTTCTCGACTCCCCGCAGCTTCAGGGCCAGTTCGATGTTCTTGCCCGCGGTCAGCCACGGGAAGAGGGCGTGTTCCTGGAACATCAGGGCCGGGCGGCCGTCCGTCGTGATGGAACCGGCGGTCGGCCGGTCCAGGCCGGCCACCAGGTTCAGCAGCGTGGACTTGCCGCAGCCCGAGGCACCCAGGAGGGTGACGAACTCGCCGGGCGCGACATCGATGCTGATGTCGTCCAGGACGAGCTGCTGCCCCCCGGGTGTCGCGAAGGACTTCGAGACATGCTTGAGGCGTGCCGCGTAGTCGACCGACTCGTCGGCCTTGGCGAGAGTCGTGGCCATGGTCGTCACCTCCTGGGAACTCGTCGGGTTCTTACGTCAGCTGCCGAGGCCGGCGTCGCTGACCGTGCTCTCGCCCTCGGCCTTGAGGACCTTGTTGAGGATCGTCAGGTCGTAGATGCCCTTGAGGTTCGGCTTGTGCAGCAGGCCGGCCTTGACCGCGTGCTGCGCCTCGGTGTCGAGGGTGGCGGCCAGCGGGTCGTCGGTGAACTGGATCGACTTCCAGGCCGGGTCCAGGACGTTCGCCGGCAGGCCCTTGCCGGAGTCGTCCGCCAGCTGCTTGTTCGCGGCCGCCTTGGCCTGGTCCGGGTTGGCGTTGATCCACTTGTTGGTCTCGACCGAGGCCTTCAGGACCGCCTCGACGGCCTTCGGGTGCTGCTTCAGGAAGTCCTGCCGCACGATGATGTTCGTGATCACGAACTTCTTGTCCGGCCACAGCGACGACTCGTCCAGCAGCACCTTGCCGCCCTTGGCGACCAGCTTGGACGCGGTCGGCTCCGGCACCCAGGCGCCGTCGACGGAACCGGACGCGTAGACATCCGGGGTGGTCTTGTTGTCGGTGCGGACGACCGTCACATCACCCTTGCCGCTCTGCGCGTCGACGTTCCAGCCCTGGCCGGCGATCCAGTTGAGGAACGCCACGTCCTGCGTGTTGCCGAGCTGCGGGGTGGCGATCTTCTTGCCCTTGACGTCCTGCAGGGACTTGATCTTCTTCGGGTTCACCACCAGCTTCACCCCGCCGGAGGCCGAACCGCCGATGATCTTCAGAGCGTTGCCGTTCGACTTGGTGTAGCCGTTGATCGCTGGGGACGGACCGATCCAACCGATGTCGATGGAGCCGGAGTTGAGGGCCTCGATCTCGGACGGGCCGGCGTTGAAGGTCGCGTACGAGGCCTTCGTGGCGCCCAGTTCCTTCTGGAAGTAGCCCTGCTGACGGCCGACGAGCGCGGTGCCGTGGGTCAGGTTCCCGAAGTATCCGATCTTGACGGAGTCCAGGCCGTCGGTCTTCTTGGCCCCGGCGGCCACCTTGGCGGTGTCGTCGTTCTTGCTCTGGGACCCGTAACCGCAGGCGGCGAGCGTGAGGAGGGGGAGCGCGGCGAGCGCGGCGATACCGCGGCGCACCATGGCGGAGTGGTTGGCAGGCACGGGAGGTGTTCCTCTCGTTGGCCCGGCGGTCACGGTCTCTCAGGCCGTGGCCGGGAGATCGGCAGGTCTGCGTCTACGGCGGTGGGGGGTGCGGGCGCGCAAGCGGTGCGCGTACGTCAGCACACACATCGCGCGACCCCGCCCTGCCCGCTGCCGAGAGCGCCGCTGCCGATGCGGCCGCCCTCCTTCGCGAACGTGGAGTAGACATCGGTCGTCGTCATGGTCAGAAGTCCCAGCCGTCGTCTTCGGCCGCGTCCCTGACCGGCTCGGGCGCGGCGAACGACTCGCCGACCATGCCCGCGGTCAGCGTGGTGCCGTCGCTCGGGTCGATCAGGATGAAGGAGCCCGTGCGGCGCGAGTCGGCGTAGGCGTCGACCGGCAGCGGCTCGGCGGTCCGGATCTTCACCCGGCCGATGTCGTTGGCGACGAGCTGTCCCGGGTGCGGGTGCAGGGACAGGTCGTCCAGCGTCAGCCGGGACGGGATGTCCTTCACGATCGCCTTGACCGTGCGGGTGCCGTGCTTGAGCAGCACCCGGTGGCCGACGGTCAGTGCGGCGTCGGCGACATGGCAGACGGTGGCCTCCACGTCCTGCGTGGTGGCCGGCGCGTCCTTCGTCGGCACGATCAGGTCGCCGCGCGAGACGTCGATGTCGTCCGCGAGCAGCACCGTCACCGACTGCGTCGTCCAGGCCACGTCGACCGGCTCGCCGAGCAGATCGATGCCGGAGATCGTCGTCGTACGGCCGGACGGCAGGACCGTGACCGGGTCGCCGACACGGAACGTACCGGCCGCGATCTGGCCCGCGTATCCCCGGTAGTCCGGGTGCTCGGCGGTCTGCGGCCGGATCACGTACTGCACGGGCAGCCGGGCGTGGCAGTGCGCCAGGTCGTGGCTGACCGGGACGGTCTCCAGGTGCTCCAGGACGGTCGGGCCGCCGTACCAGTCCATGCTCGCGGACGGCTCCACCACGTTGTCACCGGCGAGCGCAGAGATCGGGATCGCGGTGACCTCGGGAACGCCCAGTTCGGTCGCGTACGCCGTGAACTCCTCGGCGATCGCGGCGAACACCGTCTCCTCGTAGTCGACGAGGTCCATCTTGTTGACCGCGAGGACGACGTGCGGGACGCGCAGCAGGGCCGCGATCGCCGCGTGCCGGCGGGTCTGCTCGACCACGCCGTTGCGGGCGTCGACGAGGATCACGGTCAGCTCGGCGGTGGAGGCACCGGTGACCATGTTGCGGGTGTACTGCACATGGCCCGGCGTGTCGGCCAGGATGAAGCGGCGCCGGGGCGTGGCGAAGTAGCGGTAGGCCACGTCGATCGTGATGCCCTGCTCCCGCTCGGCGCGCAGGCCGTCGGTGAGCAGCGCGAGGTCCGGGCCGTCCTGGCCGCGGCTCGCGGAGGCCCGCTCCACGGCCTCCAGCTGGTCGGCGAGAACCGACTTGGAGTCGTGCAGCAGCCGTCCGACGAGGGTGGACTTGCCGTCGTCGACGGAGCCGGCGGTGGCGAACCGCAGCAGCGTGGTGGCCGAGAGCGACTCGGTCGTGGTCGTGCTCATGGCTAGAAGTACCCCTCGCGCTTGCGGTCTTCCATCGCGGCCTCGGACATCTTGTCGTCGGCACGGGTCGCGCCCCGCTCGGTGAGCCGGGAGGCCGCGATCTCGGCGATCACGGCGTCCAGCGTGGTCGCGTCGGAGTCGACGGCTCCCGTGCAGGACATGTCACCGACGGTCCGGTAGCGGACCTGGCGCTTCTCGACCCTCTCGCCGTCCTTCGGGCCGCCCCACTCGCCGGCCGTCAGCCACATGCCGCCGCGCTGGAACACCTCGCGCTCGTGTGCGAAGTAGATCTCCGGCAGCTCGATGCCCTCGCGGTCGATGTACTGCCACACGTCCAGCTCGGTCCAGTTGGACAGCGGGAACACCCGGACGTGCTCGCCGGGGGCGTGCCGGCCGTTGTACAGGTTCCACAGCTCGGGGCGCTGGCGGCGTGGGTCCCACTGGGAGAACTCGTCGCGCAGCGAGAAGACCCGCTCCTTGGCGCGGGCCTTCTCCTCGTCCCGGCGGCCGCCGCCGAAGACGGCGTCGAACTTCTCGCTCTGGATCTTCTCGGTCAGCGGCAGCGTCTGCAGCGGGTTACGGGTGCCGTCGGGACGTTCCTTCAGCACACCGCGGTCGATGTAGTCCTGGACCAAGGCCACATGGAGGCGCAGCCCATGGGCGGCCACCACACGGTCCCGGTACTCAAGGACCTCAGGGAAGTTGTGTCCCGTGTCCACATGCAGCAGCGAGAACGGCACGGCCGCCGGCGCGAACGCCTTCAGCGCCAGGTGCAGCATGACGATGGAGTCCTTGCCGCCGGAGAAAAGGATCACCGGCTTCTCGAACTCGCCCGCCACCTCGCGGAAGATGTGCACCGCCTCGGACTCCAGCGCGTCCAGATGCGACAGGGCGTACGGGCTGTCCGTGCCCTCCTGCACGGAAGCGACGGTGGTCATGCCAGTCCCCTTTCGCTGAGCACGGCGTACACCGACGCCGCGGACTCCTGGACCGTCTGGTTCTGGGACTCGATCCGCAGATCGGGCGACCGGGGTTCCTCGTACGGATCGTCGACCCCGGTCAGCCCCGTGAGCTCGCCCGCGGCCTGCTTGGCGTACAGGCCCTTCACATCGCGCACGGAGCACACCTCGACCGGGGTGGCCACATGCACCTCGACGTACGCCGTGTCGTGCTCCTCGTGGCGCTTGCGCACCGCGTCCCGGCTGTCCGCGTAGGGCGCGATCACCGGGACGAGTGCCGTGACACCGTTGCGGGCCAGCAGTTCGGCGACGAAACCGATGCGCTGCACGTTGGTGTGCCGGTCCGCACGGCTGAAGCCGAGTCCCGCCGAGATGAACTCGCGGATCTCGTCGCCGTCGAGCACCTCGACGCGTCGGCCCTCGGCCCGCAGCCGGTCGGCCAGCTCGTACGCGATGGTGGTCTTGCCGGCGCTCGGCAGACCCGTGAGCCAGACGGTGGCTCCGGTGGTCACGTGGTTCTCCTGGTTGTCGATGGTCGTCATCCGTGCAGCCCGCACTCGGTCTTGGCGCGGCCCGCCCAGCGGCCGGCCCGCGCGTCCTCGCCCTCGAGGACCCGCCGGGTGCACGGGGCGCAGCCGACGGAGGCGTAGCCGTCCATCAGCAGCGGGTTGGTGAGGACGCCGTGCTCGGCGACGTAGGCGTCCACGTCGTCCTGGGTCCAGCGGGCGATCGGGGAGATCTTGACCTTCCGCCGCTTCTCGTCCCAGCCGACGACCGGGGTGTTCGCCCGGGTCGGGGACTCGTCGCGGCGCAGGCCGGTCGCCCACGCCTGGTAGCCCTTCAGCCCCTCTTCCAGTGGCCTGACCTTGCGCAGCGCGCAGCACAGGTCGGGGTCGCGGTCGTGCAGCTTCGGGCCGTACTCCGCGTCCTGCTCGGCGACCGTCTGCTTCGGCGTGAGCGTGATGACGTTGACGTCCATCACGGCCTCGACGGCGTCACGGGTGCCGATGGTCTCCGGGAAGTGGTAACCGGTGTCCAGGAACACGACGTCGACGCCCTTCAGCACGCGCGAGGCGAGATGGGCGACGACGGCGTCCTCCATGGAGGACGTGACGCAGAACTTCGTGCCGAAGGTGTCGACCGCCCACTGCAGGATCTCCAGGGCGGAGGCGTCCTCCAGGTCACGGCCCGCCTGCTCGGCGAGTGCCTTCAACTCCTCGGTCATACGGTCTTCCTGAGCCGTCGTCATATCCGCTCGTCCCCTCCGTGGTCGGCTCGCTGCAGCCCCCGGGCGAGCAGCCCGAGGAACTTCAGCTGGAATGCGCGGTTGCAGGCCCCGCATTCCCAGGCACCGTGACTCTGCTCGTGCGGACGCAGGTCCTCGTCGCCGCAGTAGGGGCAGTAGAAGGGCGCGGCACGCTCGCTCACGACAGCGCCTCCTCAGGAGCGCGGGAAGCCCAGGTCGCGAACCGCTCGCCGTCCTCGCGCTCCGCCTGGAACCGCTTCAGCACCCGCTCGATGTAGTCGGGCAGCTCCTCCGACGTCACCTTCAGGCCGCGCACCTTGCGGCCGAAGCCCGCCTCCAGGCCGAGGGCCCCGCCGAGGTGCACCTGGTAGCCCTCGACCTGCTCGCCCTGGTCGTTCAGGACCAGCTGGCCCTTGAGACCGATGTCCGCGACCTGGATACGGGCGCAGGCGTTCGGGCAGCCGTTGAGGTTGATGGTGATCGGCTCGTCGAAGTCCGGCAGGCGGCGCTCCAGTTCGTCGATCAGCTGCGAACCGCGCTGCTTGGTCTCGACGATGGCGAGCTTGCAGAACTCGATGCCGGTGCAGGCCATCGTGCCGCGCCGGAAGGAGGACGGCCGGGCGGTGAGGTCCAGCGCCTCCAGGCCCTCGACCAGCGAGTCGACCTTGTCCTGCTCGACATCGAGGACGATCATCTTCTGCTCGACGGTGGTACGGACCCGGCCCGAGCCGTGCGCCTCCGCGAGATCGGCGATCTTCGTGAGCGTGGCACCGTCGACGCGGCCGACCCGCGGGGCGAAACCGACGTAGAAACGGCCGTCCTTCTGACGGTGCACACCGATGTGGTCGCGCCACTGCTGCACGGGCTGCTCAGGGGCGGGCCCGTCGGTCAGCCCGCGCTTCAGGTACTCGTCCTCCAGCACCTGCCGGAACTTCTCCGCGCCCCAGTCGGCGACGAGGAACTTCAGGCGGGCGCGGGTGCGCAGCCGGCGGTAGCCGTAGTCACGGAAGATCGAGATGACGCCCTCGTAGACGTCCGGGACCTCGTCGATCGGCACCCAGGCGCCGAGCCGCACGCCGAGCTTGGGGTTGGTGGACAGGCCGCCGCCGACCCACACGTCGAAGCCGGGGCCGTGCTCGGGGTGCCGTACGCCGACGAACGCCACGTCGTTGATCTCGTGCACGACGTCCAGCAGCGGCGAGCCCGAGATGGCCGTCTTGAACTTCCGGGGGAGGTTCGAGTACGCCTTGTTGTTCAGGACACGGCGCTTCATCTCCTCAAGCGCCGGCGTCGCGTCGATGATCTCGTCCTCGGCGATGCCCGCCACCGGGGAGCCGATCATCACACGCGGGGTGTCACCGCAGGCGGTGACCGTGGACAGGCCCACGCCCTCCAGCCGCTCCCAGATCTCGGGCACGTCCTCGATCCGGATCCAGTGGTACTGGACGTTCTGCCGGTCGGTGATGTCCGCGGTCCCGCGCGCGAACTCCTGGGAGATCTCGCCGATCACCCGCAGCTGCCGCGTCGTGAGCGCGCCGCCGTCGATGCGCACCCGGAGCATGAAGTACTTGTCGTCCAGCTCCTCCGGCTCCAGCACGGCGGTCTTGCCGCCGTCGATACCGGGCTTGCGCTGGGTGTACAGCCCCCACCAGCGCATCCGGCCACGCAGGTCGTTCGGGTCGATCGAGTCGAAGCCGCGCTTGGAGTAGATCGTCTCAATGCGTGTCCGCACATTGAGACCGTCGTCGTCCTTCTTGAACTGCTCGTTGCCGTTGAGCGGGGTGAAGTGACCCACGGCCCACTGACCCTCACCACGGTGACGGCTCACCTTGCGGCGGGGCGCGGAGGCGGCGGGGTTCGGCGGAGTGGCGGCCATGGTTCTACGTCCTTCGAGACCGGTGGGAATCAGCTCTGACCTGCGCAGACGCGCGCACGCGGGCAGGCGTGCGCGCCTTTGCGCAAGAGGAATCAGGTGCGGGGGGTTCTCGGCGGTGCTGGGGCGTCAGCTCGCCGGACAGATGGCGCTGGACATGCGGCCGAGGTCGACGTGCCGCCGACTCACCAAGGCAATTCCAGTTCCAGACATGACGGAAGCGTGTCATGGCAATCTGGACACAGTCCAGCTTCGTCCATCATGCGGACATCCTTGTCCCGGAATATGGGACAAGGGTGTTGTCGCTCACATGCGCCGCGGGACGGCTTGTCCCGGCTGGTCAGGCGCGGTATCAGGCGGGATGAGCCCCGGGCCAGGGTCCCGGCGCGGCCACGTCGGGCTCCAGTTCGACCTTGGTGTCGAACAGCTTGAAGCCGCGCCGCCGGTAGTTGTCCATGGCGAACTCGCCGTCCTTGCTGCACGTGTGCAGCCATACCCGCTTCGTCGGGGTCCGCTGCGGCCACCGCTCGGCCAGGTCCCAGGCGCGCGCCGTACCGTACGCCAGCAGATGGCCGCCGATGCGCCGGCCGCGGAAGGCGGGGAGCAGCCCGAAGTAGACGATCTCGACCATGCCCTCGTCCTGCGGCTCCAGCTCCACAAAGCCGGCCGGGGTGCCCCGGTCGTAGGCCACCCAGGTCTCCACGCCGGGCCGGTCCAGATACTCCTGCCACCGGGCGTACGTCCAGCCCAGCCGGTCGGTCCAGCGGATGTCGCCGCCGACCGAGGCGTACAGGAAGCGGCTGAACTCGGGGGAGGGGACCTCGGCCCGGACGATCCGGACGTCGCCCTCGGGCATCGCGGCGGGCAGAAGGTCGCCCGGTGACGTCTGCTCCAGGGACCAGGTGGTGACAGGGACGCTGCTCATGCGGGCCAGGGAATCATCCCGCGTCCCGGTCTGTCGATCGACCCCGTCCGTCGCTCGGTCGAGGTGCCCCGAAGCCGGCCCGGGTCACCCCAGTGACCGGTCCAGCGCGGCCAGGGGCATGGCGAAGAGCATGCGGTCCGACAGGGACCACACCTCGCCCGTCTCCTGCCAGTAGGAGAGGGACGCCGTCGACTGTGCCCAGCAGCGGTGCGAGCCGTCCGAGCCGCAGCGGGCCGCCTTCGCCCCCGCGGCGTCCTGCCGCCACAGCCCGCCGTGTCCGTTCCATGAGCCGGGCAGACGTCCCACATACCAGGACGCACCCTCCGCCCCGGGCTGCCAGTAGGACAGCACACCCCGGATCCCGGTCGCCCCGGTCCGGTACGCCTCCACCGCCTCCACCCGGCCCCCGGCGTCCGTGGCGAGCAGCCCGCCGCGTGCCGGAGCCGTACTGAAGGCGTACCGCCACAGCCGGGCGCTCTTGTCGCCCTCCGGCGCGGTCCACTCCGCGGCGACCAGGCTGTCCGGCGCGGTACCCCGGTCCACGGACAGCGCGCCGGTGCAGGGCGGGCCGGAGCGGGCGCAGCGGCCCGCGGTGAACCGGTACGAGCCCACCGCGGGCATCACATAGCGGTAGCCGTCGGCGGACCAGCCGCCGGGTACCCGCCCGATCGCGGGCCCGTCGACGCTGGTCCGCTGGATCCGGTCGAGGTCGTAGACATACAGCGCGTCGGCGCTGCCGCGCCGGGTGGTGACCAGCAGCTTGTCCTCGTACCAGACCATGCCGGAGATCGCGGAGGACAGGCCCCGGTAGTCACGGCCGCCGTCGACCGGCACCACCAGCAGCACCCAGCGGTAGGCGAGGCGGGTGGGATCGTCGGCGTCCACGAAGGCGACCCTGGCCAGGCCCCGCTCGTCGGCGCGGCCGCCGGTGTCACTGTGGGTCCAGCCGGCGAGCACGACCCGGTGAGTGCCCCAGATGCCGTCGTCGTCGGCGACCCCGGAGGTGGTCACCGACGCCGGCCGCCAGTCGGTGCCGGTGGTGTCGGCCGGGTCCCAGCAGTAGGCGCGGGTGGCGGCCGGGGTCACGGGCAGGGACGCGCGGTCGGCGGCGGAGCAGCCGGCGGACGGACGCATTCCGCGGTCGGCGCTCGCCAGGACGGCGTCCACGCCGACCGGGCGTCCCATCGCGGCCGACAGCCGGTCCAGCGTGCGGGCGGGGACCAGCCGCTCCTGGAGCCGGAGCGGTGCGGTGTCCGCCGGGGACGAGAGCGGCTTGAGCGCGCCGGGGCTGTCGGTGACGTCCGCCTGGGACGCGCTGATCAGGGTGGCGGCCGCGGTGAGCGCCAGCGCGGTCCCGGTCAGGAAGGCGCGCAGTGCCGCGCCGCGCCTGCGCCGCCGGTGTCTGCCGCGATGCTTCATCTCGTCCCCTCTTCCAGGACTCCCGCGCCGCCGAGGCGCGCCGGCCGGTGGGGGACCAACTGCGCCTGCTGATCCGTACGTTGACCTGAGAAGCGGATGGGGAGGCCCATAGGGGATGCTACGGCAGCAACGGTCCGCGCAGGGCCGAGACCCCGCAAATATGCGGAAGAATCGCTCACCGGGCCCCGGCATCGCCGCCCTGCGCCGCCGTCCGCCGCCGCGTGATCGCCGGTGCCGTCGAGGAAGGCAGCAGGTCACGAGGGTCGCCGGGCAGCAGCGTCTCGATCTCCGCGTCCTCGCGGAAACGATACGGCCGATGCTGGAGCAGTTCCCCGAAATACCGCCGGATCCGCGACATCTCGGCCCGCACCGTCACCGTGCGTGAGGGATCCCCGAACAGGTCACCGGCCAGAGCCGCCGCACCGCGTCCCGAGCGGTGGACGGCGAGCAGATACAGCAACTCGGCATGCCGAGGGCTGAGTTCACGCGACCAGGAACCCGCCGAACCGGACACCGTCAGCGTACTGCGGCCCGGCCGGGCCAGGTCCAGCACGATCCGCGTGACCGTGCCGAGCGGTTCCTCCGCCACCCGCAGCAGCCAGCCCCCGGCCAGCGGCTCCACCGCGCACGAACCCAGCGACGGCAGCCACCGGCGGCCCGGCGCCAGCGACTTGGGCAGCGCGACCCGCCGCACGTACGGCATCCCGGACACGGCCGCCGACCAGCCATTGCGGTCCACCACCAGCGCCCGCCCGTCCAGCCGGGCCAGCACCGGCGCCGCCACCGACCGCAGCCGCTCCAGCGCGTCCACATGCAGTTCCCGCAGCCGCGCCTCGGCCAGCTTGGCCACCGAGTCCACCCAGGCGAGGGTCGCCGGATGCATGGTCTCCAACGGACCGCTGACGTCCACGACCCCGATCAGCCGCCCGTCCCGGGGATCGGTGATCGGCGCGCCCGTGCAGGTCCAGGAGGCGTGCGAGCGGACGAAGTGCTCGGCGGCGAAGACCTGTACGGGTCGTCGTACGACCGCCGGGGTGCCCACGCCGTTGGTGCCGACGACGTCTTCCCGCCAGTCCGCGCCGAGTTCGAAGCCCAGGCCGTCCGCCTTGCGCAGCACCGGCGAGGCCCCCTCCCGCCACAGCACCCGCCCGTCGGCGTCCGCGACGACCATGATGTGCTGCGCCACATCGGCGACCGAAAGCAGCCCCTCGCGCAGCACCGGCAGCACCGGCCGCAGCGGTGACTCCTCGCGGCGGCGCCGGACTTCGTCGGAGGACAGCAGACCGGATCTGAAGTCGTGGTCGGGATCGACACCGCTGCGCAGCATCCGTCCCCAGGACTGCTCGATCACCGGACGGGGCGCGATCCGCGCACGTTGACCGGCAAGTGTGGCGTCGCGTACCTCGCTCAGCAGTCGCGCCGCCTGTGTCGCGTCCACAGCGGCCAGGCGCGCCACGTTCATCGGCGGGTTCACCACGGGGGTCCTCCCGGAAAAGGGCTTCGAACATACTTGTCAAGCCGTCACGGGCGGCGGTTTCCGGTCCGGCTGTACCTCTCATACTGCCGCTCCGGGCAGGCCGGGGGCACACACTCCGCGCACGTGCGCCGACAAGTTGCAACCCCTTGCAACCCTGGTGGACGGCCGGAGTGTGGCCGAGACTTGTCGCGTCCGCGGGCTCAACGGGCCCAGGTGGTGGGGGTGGTGCCGTGTCGGCGCAGCACCACCCCCTCCGGGGGGTTCAGCCGAATTCGCTACACGGGTCGCGTGTCGGGGCGCGTCGGCGGCTGACAGCGCCCTCGGCTTCAGGAGATCGGACGTGCTCGTTCGACAATCGCTTTGAGGCCCAGGCCCGTTGGCAAGGTGCCGAAGGATGCTCCGTGGTCTCCGCCCAGTCGCGAGGCGCAGAAGGCATCCGCGATCTCCGGCGGGGCGTGGCGGACCAGGAGGGAACCCTGGAGCACCAGCGCGAGCCGTTCCACGAGCCGCCTGGCGCGGCCCTCGACGGCGTCCAGGTCGGCGAGTTCGGTGAAGAGGTCCTTCACGGCGCGGTCCAGGCGGTGGTCGGCGCCGTGGGCGCGGCCGATCTCGGTCAGGCACGCGTTCAGCGCGCCCGGCTCCCGTTGCAGCGCACGGAGCACGTCCAGCGCCTGGACGTTTCCCGCGCCCTCCCAGACGGAGTTCAGCGGGGACTCCCGGACCAGCCGGGGCAGACCCGACTCCTCGACGTACCCGTTTCCGCCCAGGCACTCCGCGGCCTCGACCGCGACGGGCGCACAGCGCTTGGTGATCCAGTACTTGGCGGCCGGCACCGCCAGCCGCAGGAAGGCGCGCTCCTGCTCGCCGCCGTCGTCGTAGGCGGCCGCGAGCCGCAGGGCGAGGGTGGTGGCGGCCTCGGACTCCAGCGCGAGATCGGCGAGGACGTTGCGCATCAGCGGCTTGTCGAGCAGCCGGCCGCCGAAGGCCTCCCGGTAGGTGCAGTGGTGGATCGCCTGCGCCACCGCCTGCCGCATCAGGCCCGCCGAGCCGAGCGCGCAGTCCAGCCGGGTCGCCGCGACCATCCCGATGATGGTCGGTACCCCACGCCCCTCCTCGCCGACCCGGCGCGCCCAGGTGCCGGCGAACTCCACCTCCGCGGACGCGTTGGAGCGGTTGCCCAGCTTGTCCTTCAGCCGCTGGATGAGGAAGACGTTGCGGGAGCCGTCGGGCAGGACGCGTGGCACCAGGAAGCAGGTGAGGCCCGCCGGGGCCTGCGCGAGCACGAGGAACCCGTCCGACATCGGTGCCGAGCAGAACCACTTGTGCCCGGTCAGCGTGTACGTGCCCGACTCCGCGAGCGGCCGGGCCTCGGTGGTGTTCGCCCGGACGTCGCTGCCACCCTGCTTCTCGGTCATGCCCATGCCGAAGAGGGCGCCGGGCTTCCGCGCGGCGGGCCGCAGCTCCCGGTCGTAGAGCGTGGACGTGAGCCGCGGCTCCCACTCGGCGGCGAGCCCGGGGTCGGTGCGCAGCGCGGGCACGGCCGCGTGGGTCATAGACAGCGGGCAGCAGTTTCCCGCCTCGACCTGGGTCCAGATCAGGAATCCGGCGGCCCTGCGGACATGCCCGGACGGCCGGTTCCAGGCGGCCGTCAGCCCCGACGAGACGCCCTTGCCGAGCAGCCGGTGCCAGGCCGGGTGGAAGTCGACCTCGTCGATCCGGTGGCCGTACCGGTCGTGGGTGCGCAGCCGCGGCGGGTGCTCGTTCGCCTGCACGCCCCACTCCTGCAACTGCGCCGAGCCCGCGGAGCGGCCCAGCAGGGACAGCTCCGCGCGGACCTCGTCGAGCACGTCCGGACCGGTGTGCCGCTCCATGGCCGCCACCAGGGCCCGGTCGGCGGTGAAGAGGTCGTAGCCGACCAGCGGGGGCGGCTGGTTCGTCACGGTGTGGGTGGGGGTGCCTGCCATGATTGCGAACCTACCCGGGACTGCGGCGGTGATGACCTCCAGAGTGGCACAGCGCCGCGGCCGGCGGCGCCGGATGCGGCCGTCCGCCCCGGAAGGTGAGGGCGGTCCGGTGCTGCGGATACCTTTGGGTCGTGCAGCCAGCAAGTGAACCCCCCGAGCCGCCCACCGGTCGCCTCCACCGGGCCAGAGTCCTCTACCGGAACGTCTCCAAACGCCGGACCGCCTGGCTGCTGCTCAAGGACACCGTCAACTCCTGCGTGGAGTACCGCGTCCTGGGCCTGGCGGCCGAGGCGGCGTTCTTCACGCTGCTGTCCGTGCCGCCCCTGCTGCTCTGCCTCATCGGGCTGCTCGCCTACGTCGACAACTGGACCGGGGCCCACACCATCCAGAGCCTGGAGACCAACATCCTCGACGCCTCGCGGACGGTCCTGTCCGACAAGGGCGTGAAGGAGATCGCCGAGCCGATCCTGCACGACGTGCTGAGGACCCGGCCCGACGTCATCTCCATCGGGTTCGTCTTCGCCCTCTGGTCCGGATCACGCGCGGTGAACGTCTTCATCGACACCATCACCGTCATGTACGGCCTCGACGGCGTCCGCGGCATCGTCAAGACGCGGATGATGTCCTTCCTGCTGTTCATCGTGGCACTGCTGATCGGCTCGGTGGCGCTGCCCCTGATGGTGGCCGGCCCGGACGCCGTGGTCCGGGTGGTGCCCTGGTCGGAGACGGTGGTCCAGGTCCTGTACTGGCCGGTCGTCATCGTCCTGTCCGTCGCCTTCCTGACCACCCTCTACCACGTGTCCGTGCCGGTCCGCTCCCCGTGGATCGAGGACGTCCCCGGCGCCCTGGTCGCCCTGGCCATGTGGGTCCTCGGCAGTTCCCTGCTTCGGATCTACCTCGTGCACACCATCGAGGGCGCCACGATCTACGGCTCCCTGGCCGCATCCGTCGCCGTCCTCCTGTGGATCGGGGTGTCCGCCTTCGCCGTCCTCGTCGGCGCGGCGGTCAACGCCGCCATCGACCGGGTCTGGCCCGCCGCCGCCACGGCCGCCGCCCGCGCCTCGAACGAGCGGATCCGCGAGGCCCAGGTCGTCGAGTACGTCGCCCGGGCCGCGGCCGCCCGCGAGGCCGACCCCGACGACCCCGACATGCCCTCCGAGTTCCCCGAGCGCTGGTCCCGCTTCCTGCCCCCGGAGGACGTCACGGCCCGCCTGCGTACCCACGCCAAGCACACCCACCACACGCACAAGGCCAACGGCCGTCCTCCGCACGAGGGCCACGAGGGCCACGAGGCCGATCAAGGCCATCCGCACGAGGCGGGCGGGGACGCGGGCACGGCACACCGGGGGAAGTGACCCGAGGTGCCGTAGGGCATGCCGTGGGCGTGCCGTGTCATGAGCCGTACACGCATCCAGGCCGATTCGGCCTGCGCGCGCGTGCGGGTCAGTACGTCGTGCGCGCGCGTGCTGGTCGGAGGGGCGTACAGGCCAGCCCGTCCCTGACGGCCCGCGTCGGTGTCAGACCTTCCACGCCCCGGCCGCCGCAGCCTGGCGTGCGTAGTCCCCGAAGTCCCGCGGCGCCCGGCCCAGCACCTGCCGTACGCCGTCCGAGACGTGCGCGTTCCGCCCGTCGAGCAGCGACGCGAACAGCTCGACCAGGAACTCCACCTCCTCGGGCGGCACCCCGAACCCGGCCAGCCGCTCTCCGTAGTCCCGCGGCGCAACCGCCCGGTACGTCAGCTCCCGCCCGGACGCCGCGGCGACCTCGGCGACCGCCTCGCCGAAGGTCAGCAGCCGCGGCCCGGACACCTCCAGCGCCCGCCGCACATACCGGTCGCCGTCGGTGAGCGCCGCCACCACCACGTCCGCGATGTCCCGCACATCGACGAACGGCTCCCGCACCGCCCCGCCCGGGAACACCAGCTCCCCGCCGGTGCGCAGCTCCGCGAGCAGCGGCCCCTCGCTGAAGTTCTGCGCGAACCACGCGGCCCGTACGGCCGTCCACTCCGCACCCGACTCCGCCAGTGCCTGCTCCGTCGGCAGGGCCTGCTCCTCGCCACGGGCCGACAGCAGCACCAGCCGCCGTACCCCTAGCCCCACCGCCGTTCGGGCGAGTCGGCCGACCGCCTCCGGCGCGGACGGATCGCCCACGTCCGTCGGGTACACCAGGTAGGCCGCGTCGGCGCCGCGCAGCACCGGCTGCCAGGTCGAACCGTCCTGCCAGTCGAAGCCCTGCGCGCGGGAGGCGGCGCGGACGGTCAGGCCCGCCGCACGCGCCGCCGCCGCGACCCGGCTGCCGGTACGGCCGGAGGCACCGGTCACGACCACCGTCGACACCGCCGTCCTCGTCGTCGTGTCCGCCGTCGCCCGCGTCGTGACGGTCTGCCGAGTGCTCCGAGTGCTCTGAGTGCTCTGAGTGCTCTGAGTGCTCTGCGTGTGCTGCGCGTTCTCCGTGTTCTGCGTCATGCTCGTCAGTCAACTGCCGTGCGGAGACGGGCGACATCGCCGAGCCGCTCGCGCCCATAAGCGCGCGTCTACGCTGCCGTCATGGACGCACTCGCAGGTCTGCTGGACGGTCCGCGCGCGCACGGCGCCTTCATGATCCGGGCATGCTTCGATCCGCCGTGGGCCGTGCGCGTGGAGGACGAGGCACCGCTGACCGTGATGCTCATGGCACGCGGCACCGCCTGGATCACCCCTGACGGCGACGGCGTGCCGGTGCGGCTCGGCCTCGGAGACCTGGCGATCGCGCGCGGCCCGGACGCGTACACCTGCGGCGGCGAACCGGACACCGTTCCACAGGCGCTGATCCTGCCCGGCGGCGAGTGCCGCTACCCCGACGGCACCTCCCTGAACGGCTCCATGGACCTGGGGCTGCGCACCTGGGGCGACCGCCCCGACGCCGCCACGGTCATGCTCATCGGCACCTACCTGATGCGCGGCGAGATCCACGGCCGCCTCCTTGACGCCCTGCCACCGCTGCTGACACTTCCCGCCGCGGTGTGGGACTGCCCGCTCACACCGCTGCTGGCCGAGGAGATCGTGCGCGACGAACCCGGCCAGGAGGTGGTTTTGGACCGCCTGCTGGACCTGTTGCTCATCAGCGCGCTCAGGGTCTGGTTCTCCCGCCCGGAGTCCGCGGCCCCGGCCTGGTACCGGGCACTGGGCGACCCGGTCGTCGGCCGTGCGCTGCGCCTGCTGCAGGACGATCCGGCGCACCCGTGGACCGTGGCCGCGCTCGCCGCCAAGGCGGGGGTGTCCCGCGCGGCCCTCGCCCGCCGCTTCACCGGCCTCGTGGGCGAACCACCGATGTCCTATCTGACCGGCTGGCGCCTCGCCCTCGCCGCCGACAGGCTGCGCGACACGGACCTCACCCTCGACACCATCGCGCGCCACGTCGGGTACGGCAGCGCCTTCGCCCTCTCCACCGCCTTCAAGCGCGTGTACGGCGTGAGCCCGCAGGAACACCGGGCGGGCCGCGCCGGCCGCCCCTGAGGACCACGCCCCAGATCTCCACCCTCGCACTCCACCTGCTTTCCACCTGGCTCTCCACCCGTGCTCCGATCCGCCGGGCACCGCTTCGGATCTAGCGTTTTCCGCAGGTCGGCGCTGTCCGGCCGGAGGCAGAGAGGCGGAGGCAGAGCGCCGGGCAAGGAGGCGGAGGGTATGGCGAACTCGGCGGGCAGGGCGGACATGGCGGGTGCGGCGGAGGGGACAGATGCGACGGGCGCGACGGGCCAGGTACGGCCGCTGGGCGTGGGGGAGAGGAAGGGGAAGGGCGGTGCGGCCTACGGCCCGCTGCTCTCGACAGCCGTCGACATCGTCCTGCCGCTCCTCGTCTACTACGCGGCCCGCGCCCTCGGCATCGGACAGGGGCCGGCTCTGCTGCTCGGCGGTGCACCACCCGCTCTGCGCCTGATGACCGGTGCGGTGCGGCGGCGCCGGATCGACGGTGTGGACCTGTTCTTCACGGTGCTGCTGGCCGCCGCCGCGCTGGCCACCCTGATCGGTGGCAGTACCCGGATCCTGCTGTTCAAGGACGCGGCGCTGTCCCTCGTGGTCGGCGCCTGGGTGCTCGGCACCGGGTTCACCGACAGACCGCTGGCCTTCCAGCTGAGCCAGCGACTGCACCGGGGCCCGGCGGCCCTGGCGAGGGCCCGGACATGGCGGGGCTCCGCCGACCTCCGCCGCGGACTGCGCGTCCTGACGGTCGTCTGGGGCGCCGAGCAACTGCTCGACGGCGCCTTCGGCACACTCGCCGCCGCCACCCTGCCCACCGGCATCGTGCCGCTGCTCACCCGGGTCCTCTCACTCCTGCTCCTCACCCTGACCGCCGCGGCCACCGCCGCCTACGCCCGCCGCTTCCGCAGCCGTTACGGCGTCCGGCTGTTCGGCGCCATCGGCACCGGAGGCGGTGCCATAGCCCCTGACACCGGAGGCAGTGCCGAGGCCCTGGGCACTGAAAGCGGCGCCGGAGGCGGGACCGGTGTCCCCGCCGAGGGGTGGCAGGCGACGGCGGACGGGGGCATTCGCGAGGGCATACGCACCACGCCGGTGCCGCCGCGTCCCGAGCCGGCACCGGCGTCCGAGCCGAGCGACCGGCCGTAGGGCGGGCACTCCTGGAGCGGGGGATGCCGGGCCCTGGGGCCCACCAGCGACGTACGCTGGCACACGTGTACGCGGAGCGGGCGTCCCGGCTGACAGGCGCGGTCGTGTGGACGAACACCCCGGACGGGGCCGGTGCCGGGCCGGTGCTGCCCGACGGCTGCATGGATCTGCTGTGGAGCGAGGGCCGGCTGCTGGTCGCGGGCCCCGACACCCGCCCCTACGTCCCTGAGGGCCCACCCCGCTCCTGGGCAGGCATCCGCTTCTACCCCGGCACCGCACCCGCACTGTTCGGCGTACCCGCGCACGAACTGCGCGATCTACGGGTCGACTTGGCCGACCTGTGGCCCGCCGCCCGGGTCCGGCGACTGTGTGAGGGGGTGGAGGCGACGCCCGACCCGGTGGCGGCACTGGAGGACATCGCCGTGGACCGGGCCGCGCGGACCACGGCCCCAGACCCGCTGCTGCGCCGGCTGGTGGAGCGTCTGGACGAGGGCCGCCCGGTGTCCGCCACGGCCGCCGAACTCGGCATCGGCACCCGCACGTTGCACCGCCGCTGCCTGGGCGCGTTCGGCTACGGTTCCAAGACGCTGGCCCGCATCCTGCGTCTGCAACGGGCGCTGGCGCTGGCCCGTGCCGGAATGCCGTACGCCGAGACGGCCCTGCGTGCCGGGTATGCGGACCAGCCTCATCTTGCCCGAGAGGTGAGGGAGTTGACGGGTATGCCGCTCGGTACGCTACTCGGCGCCGGGTAGCGGGGCGAACAGGTCGACGCCGTTGCCGTCGGGGTCGTGCACGGTGGCGTACCGCTGCCCCCAGAACGCGTCCCACGGCTTCAGCTCCCCGTGGTGGCCGGCGGCCACCAGGTCCTCGTACAGGGCGTCGACCTCGGCGGGCGAGTCGCACCGGAAGGCGAGCCCCACGCGCCCGCCGCCCTGGGGCGGCCGCCAGCCGGAGTGGAAGGAGCGGACGGTTGCCTCGGTGTCCAGCGCGAGCACCAGCCCACCGGGCAACTCGGCCTCGACATGCGGCTGTTCCTCGGCGCCGGGAGGGAAGACCAGTCCGAGGCGACGGTAGAAGGCGAGTGAGGCGGCCAGGTCGGAGGCCACCACGCCGATCACGGCGAATCGTGCAGTCATGCGGTCACCGTAGGCGGGCGGCCGCCGCCCGGTCTTGAAGGAATCGGACACCCTCGCGCGCCTCAGGCGAAGGTGACCGGTCCGTTGGGGGTGTCCACGGTGAAGGAGAGCGCGACCGGTCCCGGGGCGAGTGTCAGTCCGGTGTCCAGGGCCGCGAGGGGGCCGCGCACCTCCTCCGGGTCCGGGACAGTGGCGGTCACCTCCAGCAGCGGGGTGACCGGCAGGCCCGAGGCGGCCGGGTGGCGGGAGTCGCCCCAGCCGATCAGGAACGGGACCAGCCCGGAGGGATGCGCGTGGTCGCCGTCGGTCAGCCGCCAGCGCAGCACGGTGCCGTCCGGCGTACGGCGGCTCATCGGGCGCGCGGGCCCCGGGTCGTAGCCCCGAGCGCGTGCCGTCGTGATCGCCGCATCCAGGTCGGCCGGACTGATCGCCCAGGTCAGCGTGCACGGCCCGGCCAGCCGGTCGACTCCGAACGGCCGTGGCCCGGCGGGCTCGGGCTGCTCGGGGTCGGGGCCGAGGATCTCCAGATAGCTCCGGCCGCCCAGCCCCACCAGATGGTTGCGTGTGCCGAGGCCGAGATGCACCCCGCCGGGGACGGGCGTCACCCCGGTCCGCCGCGCGAAGTCGGCGACCGTCGCCGCCAGGTCGGGCGTGGCGAGGACGAGATGGTCCAGGAGCGGGGGAACGGCGTTCATGACCGGCGAGGCTACGGTCACCGTCCCTTCGCTTCAAGAGAGTTGGCCCGGAGGCCTGGCAGGTCGAGGCCCTGCGTGAGGTTTCTGCGGTGCGGAGGTTCCGCCGTTGGGGGAGTAAAGCTCACGTGCGTGGAGGGCCACGTGAGTGCGGCTCACCCCCGAGGGCGCGGGCGTGTGACCGGTGCCGTACCACGGCTGGGGGCCGTCGCGGCGGCCGCCGCCGCACTGCTCGGGGCCGCCGTCGCGCCAGCGGGGACCGAGAGAGGCCTGATCACCGTGATTGCAGCACCTGTCGGCCGCTCGGGATCAAACCGTCGGCCGTCCGCCCGGCGGCTCGGCCGTGCTTGAGCGCCGTACCAGCCGGGTCGACAGCTCGGTGCGGGTGCCCTCCGGGCGCTCCCCGTGCATCATCCGCACCAGCAGCCGCAGCGCGGTCGCCGCCATCTCGCCGAGCGGCTGGCGGACGGTGGTCAGCGCAGGGGCGGCCCAGCGGGCCTCGGGCAGATCGTCGAAGCCGACGACGCTCATATCGTCAGGCACTCGCAACTCCCGTTCCGCGAGCGCCTGGTACGCCCCGAGGGCCATCCGGTCGGAGCACACGAACACGGCCGTCGGCGGCTCGGGCAGGTCCAGCAGTTCGTGCATGCACCGCCGGGCGGTGGCCTCGTCGAAGTCGGCGTGCCGCACATAATCGGCCCGGTGCCGCACGCCGGCCGAGGCGAGCGCGGAACGGTGACCGGCCACCCGGGCGCTGCCGCACAGCGTGCGCCGGTGACCGGCGATCACCGCGATCCGCCGGTGGCCGAGCCCGAGCAGATGCTCGGTCGCGCTCACCCCGCCCTGCCAGTTGGCCGCCCCGACCGACACCACCCCGGCCGGCGGCTCGTGCGCGGGGTCGATCAGCGCGTACGGGATGCGCTGGTGGTCCAGCCACGCGTACTGCGACGGCGACAGCTCCGGCAGATTGAACAGCACGCCCGAGGAGCCGCGCGCCGTCAGCTTGTCCAGCCAGCCCCGCTCCGGCCGGCCGCCCCGGGGCCGGGTCAGCCCGGCCGAGACCACCACCTCCAGGCCCGCCTCGTACGCCGCCGCCTCCACCCCGTGCAGCACGGCGCCCGACCAAGGGCTCTGCAGTGAGTGCACCACCAGGTCGACCAGGCCCTGCGTCCTCGCCGTGTCGAAGCGGGGCCGGCGCACATAGCCGAGCCGGTCCAGGGCCTCGGTGACCCGGCGACGGGTCTCCGGTGCCACGTCCTCGCGGCCGTTGACCACTTTCGACGCCGTGGGCACCGACACCCCGGCCTCCCGGGCCACCACCGCCAGCGTCGGCCCGGCCGGCACCCGCACACTCCCCGCACGGACCACAGAAACCGCCTCTCCGGCCCGCCCTCTTCCCGGGCCTGCCCACCGATGCAGAAAGCGCTTCCTATGATAGATGGGTGTCAACACGGACGTGAAGACACGGGAATTCACGAGCGGTACGCCGAACGGCCCAGTGCCGGGCCCCTGCGCCGGAATAGCTGCCCGCACTGTGATGCTCTGAGGTGAACAGGACACTCAGTGTGGCTGTGAAGGACGCAGGAGCACGGCGAAGGGCTGGTGGGCGATGACGGCAGACCAGACGGGCCCCGTGGTCAGAACGCCCCACGGGGCCGTACGCGGCCGGTACGAGCGGGGGATCGCGGTGTTCCGGGGCATCCCGTACGCCGCCCCGCCCGTCGGCCCTCTCCGGTTCCGGCCGCCGGAGCCGCTCGAACCCTGGGACGGCGTACGCGACAGCGGCGCCTTCGGTCCGACCGCGCCGAAACCGCCGTACTCCGAGGCGTTCGCCCAGTACCTGTCCGACCCCGAGATCCCCGGGGACGACTGCCTCAACCTCAACGTGTGGACCCCGGAGCCATACCCCGGAGCCCGGCTCCCCGTCCTCCTCTGGCTCCATGGCGGCGCCCTGACCAGGGGCTCCTCAGCCGTCACCGTGTACGACGGCGGTACCTTCGCCCGGGACGGCGTCGTCTGCGTGTCCATCAACTACCGGCTGGGCGTGGAGGGTTACGGACTCTTCCCCGACGCACCGCCCAACCCTGGACTGCGCGACCAGCTCGCCGCGCTGCGCTGGGTCCACGAAGTGATCGGCGCCTTCGGCGGCGACCCCGACCGGATCACCCTGTGCGGACAGTCGGCCGGCGCCATCAGCGCCGGAGCCCTGCTCGCCGCCCCCCAGACCCGGGGTCTGATCCGGCGCGCGGTGCTGCAGAGCGGCCCGCCCGAGGTCGCCGAGCGCGCCAAGGTACGGCGGATGGTGCGCCGTATGGCCACCCGCCTGAAGATCCCCGCCACCGCCGAGGCCTTCGCCGCCGTCGACCGCGGCCTGCTGCTGCGCACCCAGGCCGAGGTCGGCCGGCTCAGCAGCCCGGTGCTCGGCGGACCCGCCTTCGGGATCGTCGTCGACGACGACCTCGTCCCCCGCGACCCCCTGCAGGCCCTGATCGACGGCGACGCCGCCCCGGGCGTGGAGCTGCTCATGGGCTGGACCCGGGACGAGTACCGGCTGTGGCTGGTGCCCGGCGGACTCCTCGAACACGTCGACCGGCTCGGCCCCGTCTCCCTGGCCGGCGCCATGGCCCGCTGCCGCGCCGGCCACGAGGTGCCCCGCGGCTACCGCGCCCTGCATCCCGACGCCGGCACCGCCGAGATCGTCGGCCAGATGGTCACCGACCATCTGCTGCGCATCCCCCTGCACCGCCTCGCCGACTCCCGCCCCGGCGTCTCCTACCTCTACGAGTTCGCCTGGCCGTCCGGCCGCCCGTCCCTCGGCGCCTGCCACGCCCTGGAGCTGGGCTTCGTCTTCGACTCCGGCGACACGCCCGAATCGAAGAAGCTGGCGGGCGAGGGCGCCCCGCAGGAGCTGTGCGACGCGATGCACGGAGCCTGGGTACGCTTCGCCACGACCGGCGACCCCGGCTGGGAGCCCTGGGACGCGTCGCATCCGGTACGGATCTTCGGCGACCGCGTCCCGTATACCGCATACGGTCCACGAGATGCGGAATTCGCCCTCTGGACCACCGCCACCACCGTCCCCGATCCCGCCCCGGCCACCGACACCGTCACCCGGCCCCCCGGAACGGAACTGGCGGCAGCGGTACGCCGCCTACGGAGGTCGGTCGCCGCCAGACGCCGCTGACGGCGCCTCGAAAGAAGGGGCGGCGAAATAGGGGCGCGGGGAACTGCGCGACCAGCCACAGACGAGCCGCGCCCGCCCTGCACGCCCGGCCCCTATGGCGATCCCGCGTAACCGCCGGAGGCGATTGCCGCAATGCCCTCCGGCCCCACCCGGCAGCACCCGCCGATCAACCGCGCCCCCGCCTCCCGCCACGCCTTGACCTGCCTGGGGCTGAACGTCGTACTCCCCGTCCAGGCGCGCGCCCCGGCGTCCCAGGTCTCCCCGCTGTTCGGATAGACCACGACCGGCTTGCCGGTGACCCTGGACGCGATCTCCACCGCGGTTGCCACGTCCTGTGGCGCACAGCAGTTCACGCCCACCGCGATCACCTCGTCCACGTCCGCGGCCAGGGCGAAGGCCTCCTCCAGGGGCTGCCCGGCGCGCGTGTACCGACCGTCGACCGTATACGAGAGCCACGCCGGCACCCCCAGCCCACGCACCGCGCCGAGCAGCGCGGCGCCCTCGTCGGCGTCCGGCACCGTCTCCAGCGCGAGGACGTCCGGCGAGGCGGCAGCCAGCACCTCGATGCGCGGCCGGTGAAAACGCTCCAGCTCGGCCACGCTGAGCCCGTACCGGCCCCGGTACTCGGAGCCGTCCGCGAGCATCGCCCCGTACGGCCCGACCGAGGCCGCCACCCACAGCGGGCGGTCGATGCCCTCGTCGCCGGCCCGCCGCGCGGCCTCCCGCGCGAGTGCCACGCTCAGCGCGAGCAGCCGCGCCGCGTCCTCGTGCCCGATGCCGCGCCGTGCGAAGCCCTCGAAGGTGGCCTGGTAGCTGGCCGTGATGGCCACGTCCGCGCCCGCCCGGAAGTAGGCGAGATGCGCCTTCGTGATCGCTTCCGGCCGCTCGGCGAGCAGCCGCGCCGACCACAGCTCGTCGCTAAGGTCGTACCCGGCCGACTCCAGCTGGTTGGACATGCCGCCGTCGAGCACGACCGTCCTGGTGGCGAGGGCGTCGAGGAGGCTGGGGGAGGTGTTGCTGGTCATGTCACGACGCTAGTCGAAACGGGACGCCGGGCGGCGACACCGTGCGCCATCGTGCGCCATCGCGTGACATCGTGAAGGAGAGCGCGTGAGATGAGACGCGTGTACGCCGTCCTGCTCGCCGTGTGCTGCGCCCTCGCCGCGGCCCTCGCGGCCGCCGGACCCGCTCAGGCGGCACCACAAACGATCGCGAACGGCACTCAGTTCACGGACACTTCGGGCAACGCCGTACACGCACATGGCGGCGGTGTCATCAAGGTCGGCTCGTACTACTACTGGTTCGGCGAGGACCGGAACAGCGACAACACCTTCCGGTACGTGGACGCCTACCGCTCCACCGACCTGAAGATCTGGGAGTTCCGCGCCCACGTCCTGCCCCAGTCCTCCGCCGCCGAACTCGGCACCGCCTGCATCGAGCGGCCGAAGGTCATCCACAACGCCGCAACCGGCAAGTTCGTCGCGTGGCCCGCCAACAACAACTACGACCTGCACATCTACAAACTCACCGCCGACTGCACCGGCATCGACAGCCTGCTCGCCAACCCCTGGCCCGGACCAGCAGCAGTACGCCGCCGCCACCTCCCTCGCCGGCCCCTGGACCTCCTGGACGAACGTCGGTGACTCCACCGCCTACGGCTCCCAGACCGCCTATGTCCTTCCCGTGCGGGGAAGTTCGGGTACCTCGTACCGGTACATGGGGGACCGCTGGGGCAACTCCTTCGGCGGTACGGTGAACGACTCCCGCTGTGTGTGGCTGCCGCTGGCCTTCCCCACCTCCACGTCGCTGTCCATGTCCTGGTACCCGGAGATCACCGTCGACACCACCGCCGGCACCGTCACCGGTACCAGTGCCACGTACAACACGCTGATCGACCGGCACAGTTCCAAGTGCGCCGACGTGCCCGGCCAGTCCCTGTGCACCGGCGCCCGCCGACTCGGCCGCGATCATCACCTACGCCTGCAGCGGCGGCACGAACCAGCAGTGGACGCGCGGAACGTGACAGTCGATCAGGCCAGGAGATCGATCGCGTCGATCGCCGTTCCCGCGCTGAGATAGCCCGTCGTCCCCGAACCGCTCACCACGTCGATCTTCAGGACGTTGTACTGGCTGGTGTCCGTGAGCCAGGCACTGGCCGGGACGCCGTAGCTGAAGGTGTGGTTGTTGCCCCGGTAGGAGCCCACCGTGAGGGACCGGGTGTTCGGCTGGGTGGGTGTGGAGGGGACCGCCGAGGTCCAGGTGCCGTTGACGGTCACCTGCGGGCGGCCGTTGACGTAGGCCGTCGTCACGCCGATTCTCAGGATGTGCGCGGCGGCGGCCTGCGCGGCGGTGAGCTTGAAGTAGACGAGCAGGCCGCTGTTGACGTCCTTCCACAGATAGCAGGGGAAGGCGGAGGTCTCGGAACCGCTGCCGATCACCACGTTGCCGGTCCAGCTGGCGGCCCGTACGTCCGAGGGATGCGCGTACGTCATCAGGTCCGCGTTCTTGAAGCCGCTCGGCGTGCCGTTCCAGGTGCCGATCCGCCAGATCGCGCTCGCGTTGGACGGGTCGTTGGACGACGGGACGGTGATCGTGTCGAGCGTGGTCGTCGCGCCCGCGGACACGGTCGCCTGCGTGCTGTATACAGCCAACTCGCCTTTGTAGACCGTCAGCGTGTATACACCCGGCAGGATCCTGGACATCGAGAAATAGCCGTCGGAGGCGCGTGCCGTACTCCAGTACTGCGCTGCCGAGTTGGCCAGTGCGACCGTGTACGCGGACGCTGTGTCCCGTCCGGTGATGCCGACACCGGCGACCCGGCCACGCCCGCTGCCGGGGACGTAACCGGAGATGCCGAGCGAGTCGGCCCACGAGGTGGTCAGGGTGCCGTGGTACAGCGCGGACGACGGCGCCCCGCCGTCCGTGAAGGCGATCACGTACGGGCCCTGCAGGCCGTACCGCTCGGACTCGGTCTGGTTCTCGCCGTAGTGGAGGATCTCGTACAGTCCGCCGCCGTCGGCGCTCTGGTGGCGCAGCAGGGAGCGGTAGAACGGGCCGCCGGAGGCCTTCTCGTGGTTGCTGCGGACGATCCACAGGCCGACGCCGTCGCTGGTCCAGCCGATGTAGTCGTAGTCGATGACCCGTCGCTTCGAGTAGTGCTTGGAGCGGGTCTGGCCGTCGGACTTCGCGAACACGTCGGAGGCCTCGACGGTGCTGGTGGTGTAGGTGTAGGAGTCCGGTTCGTCGTTGAGGAACAGGCCCGCCTTCACGCGCACGATGTACCGGGTCGCCGTGACCGAGGAGTCGGCCTTGTCGGTCCACAGGTAGATGTTGTTCTCGCCGCTGCGGGCCGCGTAGTAGTGCCGCAGGGTGCCGTGGGCGACGGAGACCAGGATGGTCGAGCCGGACTGGGCCAGGGTGACGGTGGAGGTGCCGAGCCCCGACTCGATCTGCGAGTTCTTGCCGCCGTAGCCCTGGTACTCGGTGCCCTTGTACACCAGCGAGGTCAGGTCGCCGTTGGTCTTGCTGACCTTGAATGCGAGGTTCGCGCCGGTGTCGACGACGTAGTTCGAGCCGTCGTCGCTCCAGCCGAAGCCTGCCGCCGCCGCGGAGCCGGCGAGCGGGCCGGCGAGGGCTGCCGCACCGGCGGCGGCAGCGGTGCCGAGGACGAAGGTACGGCGATCGACCGCGCGGTTCGGGGATCCGGACATGGGGGTGCCTCCTTCGGGAGGTCCGGGGAGTGCGGGTGTCTGGCAGGGTGACAGTTGAATCGACTTCGCGAAAGGGCTTTCGCTGCTTGGGAGTTGATGGTCGTACGATTTTGCTTCGGGGGCTAGAAAGCGCTTGTCAAGAGCGATACGGTCCAGCCACCGGACCTTGCCGGCCGCCCGAGGAGGACGAGTGAGATGTTGCACCCCTGCGCGCGGCGCCGTACTGGCGGCGGTCACCCTGTGCGCGGACCTGACGGCGCCCCCCGCCCAGGCCCACGGCGGCCGGCCGCCCGGCATCGCGAACTGCACCGCCACCGCCTGCCACTTCGCCGTCCCTCCGGGCACGTACGACGTCACGGTCCGGCTCGGTGGCGCTGCGTCGTCCAGCACGAGCATCACGGGGGAGACCCGGCGCGCCCTGCTCCCGGAAACCGCGGTCCCGGCCGGCGAACGCCTCACGCGCAGCTTCACCGTGAACGTCCGCACCCCCGAGGGCGAGCCCACCGGCCCCGACGGAACCCCCGGCCTGGACCTCGCCCTCGGCGGCTCCGCCCCCGCCCTCGCCGATGTCCGGGTCACCCCCGCCCGGCACGCCCGCCAGATCATCCTGATCGGCGACTCCACCGTCTGCGACCAGCCCGCCGCCCCCTACTCCGGCTGGGGCCAGCAACTGCCGCAGTACCTGCGCAAGGGCCTGTCCGTCGCCAACTACGCCGACTCCGGCGAGAGTACGGTCACCTACCTCGCGAACCCCCTGCTCTGGGACACCGTCCAGCCGCTGATCCGCCCCGGCGACCTGGTCCTCGTCCAACTCGCCCACAACGACAAGACCACCGACGAGGCCACGTACCGGGTCAACCTGGAGACCCTCGTCACGGGCATCCGGGACAGGGGCGGCGAACCGGTGCTCGTCACCCCGATCGTCCGCCGCTGGTTCAACGCCGACGGCACCCTGAACAACGGCACGGCCCTGCTGGTCAACGGTCTCGGCGTCGACCTCCCGGCCGTCATCCGCTCCGTCGCGGTCGCCGAACACGTCCCCCTGGTCGACCTCACGGCGCAGACCAAGGCGCTGGTGGAGTCCCTCGGGCCGGAGCGCTCCAGGGCGATCTACCTCTACGACGAGAAGCGCGACAACACGCACACCTCCGTGCACGGCGCCACCGTCTACGCGGGACTGGTCCGCGACGCACTTCTCGCCCTGCGTCTGGTGCCGGAGGGCGCCGTGCGGGTGGGATGAGTCCCTGGGGCGCCCCGACCGGAACCGGGGCGTCCCAGGCCCCGCCAGGAAGGACAGCCACCGCCGTGATCGAACTGCCCGCCGACGACCGTGCGTTGAGCCCGTACACCGGATACGGTCGCGCCCACTGGGAGGCCGCCGCCGACGCCCTGCTGGCCGCCGTCGAGCCCTACGCCACCCCCGACCGCGCCCTCTACCACCTCCCCGGCGACCATGTGAGCCAGTCCGGCCACCTCTCCGACGGCCTGGAGGGGTACGCCCGTACGCTGCTGCTGGCCGCCTTCCGCCGCGACGAGACCGCGCTCGGCCGCTACGCCGACGGCCTCACGACCGGCCCCGGCGGGGTCTGGCCGCGCATCGGGCGCCGCAGCCAGCCGCTCGTCGAGGCAGCGTCCGTCGCCCTCGCCCTGCGGCTGACCCGGCCGCTGCTGTGGGACCGGCTGGACGACCCGGTGCGGCAGCGCACCGCCGACTGGCTGGCGGACGCGCTCACCGCCGAACCCTGGCCGTGCAACTGGGAATTGTTCCCCGTCACCGTCGGCGGCTTCCTTGCGGAGATCGGTCACCGGCCGGAAGCGGCGCGCAAGGCGATCGACCGCGGCCTGGAACGGATCGAGGGCTGGTACCTCGGCGACGGCTGGTACACCGACGGCGACGGCCGGAAGTTCGACTACTACAACGGCTGGGCGATGCACTTGTACACAGTCGTCCACGCATGGCTGGCGGACGACAGTGAACTGCTTTCTGTATACGGTCGACGGCTGTCGCGCCATCTCGCCGACTACGCCCGCCTCTTCGGCGGCGACGGTGCCCCCCTCCACCAGGGCCGCTCCCTGACCTACCGCTTCGCGACGACCGCCCCGCTCTGGCTCGGCGCGCTGATCGGCCAGACCCCCCTCGCCCCCGGTGAGACGCGGCGCCTGGCCTCCGGAGCGCTGCGGTACTTCCTGGACGGCGGCGCGGTCGACGAGCGCGGTCTGCTCCCGCTCGGCTGGCTCGGCCCCGACGAGTCACTTGCGCAGAACTACTCGGGCCCGGCCTCCCCGTACTGGGCCGGCAAAGGCTTCCTGGGCCTGCTGCTGCCTCCGGAGCACGAGGTGTGGACGGCGACCGAGGAACCGGGCCCGGCCGACCGCGCCGACGAGGTGCGGCCCATCGCCGTCCCCAACTGGCTGCTGCAGTCCACGCGTTCGGACGGACTCGTCCGGCTGCACAACCACGGCAGTGAGGACGTCCGCTACGACCCCTACTACACCCGGCTCGCCTACTCGACCGCGACCACGCCCGACCCGGTGTCGTACGACAACAGTGTGATCGTCGGCGGCGATCCGAGCCGGACGGGGATCGAGCCGCTCGGCACGGGCGCCGGGTGGATCGCCTCCCGGCACAGCGTGCGCGACGGGATCACCGTCACCAGCCTCGTGCTCGCCGAGGGCGCGGTGGAGGTGCGGGCCCATCTCGTGGCCGGGGCCGCGCCCGGGACACCGGTGCGGATCACGGGATGGGCGGCACCAGAGGGCACCCTTCGTGCCGAACTGCTCCCGGTGTCGGGGCTGTCGGAGGGCCTGGAGGGCCTGACCGGGGAGACCGGAGCGGGCGAGGCCACGCTGTTCGTGGCACTCGTCCGGCTGACCGGCGAGCCGGATCCCCGGCCGCTCGCGGACCTGGTGTCCGTGCGAATGACGGAGGATCACAAGGTATGCGGGGATCGTGAGGTGAGCGTCCATTGGGCGTCCGGCGTGCAGAGGGTCTTCCGGTTCACGGTGTCAGACGGGCGATCCGCAGGCTCGTCGTGGACGGTGTCGTGCCGGTGAGTTTGGTGGTCCAGGTCTGCCTGCCGCCGGTGTGGCGGACGATCGCGGCCGCCGTCTCCTTCCAGTTGTGGGCCCGGTCGCCGTCAACGGGGTGACATGGACACCGTCCGCCGCCGGTCAGGCGACCCGGAGCGAGGCGTTCGCGGCGGCGGCCGTGGCGGTGCGGTTCCACTCCCGGGCGTTGTTGTAACCGGCCGCGAGACGGCCGTGGTGGTGACGGTCAGGTCCGGAGCGCCGGCCGTGGCCGCGCCGCCGTGGCGTACCACGCGCCCGCGAGCAGTCCGGCGGCGAGCGCGCCGATCACGGGCTTGCGGGACGCGTGGACGCGGCGGTGACCTGAGGTGCGTGGTGCGTGAGTCATGCCCTGGGGCTGCCGTGGGTGCGGGAAAGGTTGCCGGAGCGGTTCCCGGTGTCCCGGTGGGTCCATCGTTCGGCGGGCGCCGAAGCATTCCGTGCCTAGCGTGGCCGTATGACCGCACAGCCCACCGTGACGACGTTCGCCGGACTCCACCACCGGCCCGGCGAGCCGCTGCTGCTGCCCAACGCCTGGGACCACGCCTCGGCGGCCGCGCTCGCCGCCCGGGGTTTCCCCGCGATCGGTACGACGAGTCTGGCCGTGGCGGCGGCCGTCGGCCTGCCCGACGGCGCGGGCGCGACCCGTGAACAGACGCTGAGCCTCGCCCTTGCCCTCGGCTCGGAGCCGTATCTGCTCTCGGTCGACGCCGAGGACGGATTCAGCCGGGATCCCGGCGAAGTGGCGGAACTGGCCAGGGAGTTGTGGATCATGGGGGTGGCCGGGGTCAACCTGGAGGACGCCCTGGGGCCGAGTGGCCGGCTCGCGGCGAAGGTCGCCGCCGTGAAGGCCGCCGTACCCGGCCTGTTCGTCAACGCCCGCACCGACACGTACTGGTCCGGCGACGGCGACGAACGGGACACCCTGCGGCGGCTCGACGCCTACCAACAGGCCGGTGCGGACGGGGTGTTCGTACCCGGCCTGACCGACCCCGGGCGGATCGCGGCGCTGGTCAGGCACCTCGACGTTCCCCTCAACATCCTCTACTCGCCCGCCGGACCCACCGTCGCCCAGCTGGCCGGTCTCGGTGTGCGCCGTGTCAGCCTGGGCTCGCTGCTCTACCGGCGGGCGCTCGGCGCCGCCCTGGACGCGGTGGCCGACATCGCCGCCGGACGCACCCCGGACGGAACCACTCCCACCTACGCCGAGGTCCGCGCGCTGGAGCGCAACGTGTCGGTGAGCAGGTCCGCGAACGCCTCCGGGTGATCCACCGTGCCCAGGTGTCCGCCCGGGAACTCCACGAACGCACCGCCCAGCCGCTCGGCGAGCGACGCGGCGGTCCGGTGCAGCACCTGGCCGCGCGAGCCGACGCCGGAGGCGAGCGTGAGCCCGCCCGGCGGAGCGGTGAAGGACGGCAGATGGGAGGTGAACGGGCCCAGCACACGCGCCAGGAACACCCCGAACGGGGTGGCCCCTTCGCCTTCCGCGGGCGAGCGCCCGTGCCCCTCCAACTGCCCGATCAGCTCGGCCCGTTGCCGCGCCCCGTCCGGCAGCACCGTCACGCACGGCGGTTCGTGCGCGACCACGTGCGCCAGCCGCCCGGGGTGCCGGGCGAGCAGGTCCAGGGCGGCGATCCCACCTGAGCTGGTCCCGAGCACGTACCCGGTCCCGCCCGCCGGAAGCACCGCCTCCAGCACCCGGTGCGCGCCCTCGCTCCAGTCCGCCACCCGCTGCTCGGGTACCGGAAGGCCGAGCCGGCCGTGGGCGAGCCCGAGCGGGTCGTACGTCACCACGGTGAACCGCGCGGCCAGCCGCTCGGTCAGCGGCCCCAGCCCCATCGGATGCCCGGCCCCGCCCGGCATCACCAGCAGCACGGGACCGCTGCCCGAGACGTCGTAGTGAAGCTGCTCAGTCATCCTTCTCCGTCATCCTTCTGCGTCTCCCGGGGCCAGTGGGCCAGGGCCAGGTGCAGGGCGTCGATCGCCTTGTCCCAGGAGGCCTGTACGTCCCGGTCCGCGCCGAATCCGCCGGTGGACTCCAGGGCGCAGTAGCCGTGGAAGGTGCTGCGCAGCAGACGTACGGCGTCGGTGAGGTCGGGTTCCTCCAGGCCGTAGGCGCGCAGCATGCCGTAGGTGATCTCGGCGGTGCGCCGCATTTCGGGGGAACCGGCGAGCAGGGACTGGTCGATACGGATCTGGGTGGCCGCGTACCGGCCGGGGTGCTCCAGGGCGTAGGCGCGGTACGCGCCGGCGAAGGCGGCCAGCGCGTCCTTGCCCGCGCGGCCGGCCACGGCCACCGCGATCCGGTCGATCAGCTCGCCGCCCGCGTGCAGCGCGAGCCGGGTGCGCAGGTCGGCGAGGCCCCGGACGTGCGAGTACAGACTGGCGTCCTTCACACCGAAGCGGCGGGCCAGCGCGGTCAGGGTGATGTTGTCGAACCCCGCCTCGTCGGCGAGTTCGGCGGCGGCCGCGACCACACGGTCCGCGGTGAGACCCGCTCGGGCCATGGGCGCCTGCCTTTCATTTCCTGTGCGGTCTAGGTTACAGGCTAGGTATATCAGGAAACCGGAGCCTCAGGGTGAGGGGTAGAACTGGCGGGCCCAGTGGCGGAAGAGGCCGATGGTCTCGTCGCCGGCGGCGAGGCGGGGGCGCGGCTCGTAGCGTTTGGTGTTCCAGATCCTGAGGTCCTGGCGGACCTTGCTGACCGCGGTTGTCAGCATCGTGCGGGCGAAGGCCCGGTGCAGGGCCCGCCGGGGCGGCGATGCGGAGGTGGCGTCCGGCTTGCGGAGGTCCGTACAGGCCGTCGCGACCAGCATGCGGGTGTGCCGGGGCCCGCTCGGTGTGTGCATGGCCCACAGGTAGCTGATGAGGCCGAGCGAGGGGAGCGGCATCTCGACGCGGAGGCATCCCAGGCCCGCCATGAGCATCGAGTGGTCGGCCTGGAACCTCTGCTTCAGGGCCCGAGGCCGGTCCGGACCGAGACGCAGCCGTGTGCGCATGAGGGGGCCTTCGGGCGTCGGCGGGTCGAGTTCTCGTACGCTCACGTGGTGCAGGACGGGCAGATGCCGGTAGTCGAGGCTGTTCTCGATGATGTCCTGGGCGTAGGTGCGCACCTGTGTGCTCCATGCGGCCGTCGGAATGACTCCGGCCTGGGCGGTGTCGGGGACTTCCCAGGTGGGTGGGGCGCCCTCCGGCTCGTACCAGACGAAGACGAAGCCGTTGCGCTCGCGGAGGGTGTGGTGCCGCAGACGGGCGCGCGGCGGCGGGCCGTCGGGCGTGCCGACGCAGGTGCCGTCGGGGGCGAAGGTGAAGTGGTGGAAGGGGCACACGAGATTCTGGCCGTGCACGGTGCCGCCCGCTCCGAGATGAGCGCCGAGGTGCGGACAGTAGGGGTCCACAGCGCGGGGCCGGCCGTCACGGGTGCGGTAGAGGACGATGTCGTCGCCCATGAAGCGGAGGGTCAGGACGGTGCCGGGGGCGAGCTCGCGCGAACGGGCCAGCCAGAACCAGCCACTGGGGTAGGGGAGTTCATCCCTTATCGTCATAAATGGCAGCAGAGCATGAGAAAGTGACTCGAATGCCGCCTGTCCGGTGAAGTCACTCGTATGAGGTAAGGCTTCTGATTGTCACTCCTACCCGATTACCGAGAGCCCTACGATCAGTCGCTGTGAGTGACTAGTTGGGGGCTGTCGTGGCTGAGGTCGTCGTCATCGGAGCCGGGCTCTCCGGCGTGGCCGCCGTGATCGCACTGCGCCGTGCCGGGATCGACGACATCGTGGTCCTGGAGAAGTCCGGTCGTCTCGGCGGGACTTGGCGCGACAACACCTACCCCGGGTGCGGATGCGACGTGCCGTCGATGCTGTACGAGTACTCCTTCGCCCCCAACCCCTGGAGCCGGTGCTTCGCCGACCGGTCCGAGATTCTCGACTACCTTGAGACCACCGCGGCGACGCATGAGGTGGACCGGGTCATCCGCTACAACGCCGAGGTGATGAGCGCCCGTTGGGATCCGGGCGTGCACCGCTGGGACCTGGAGACCACCTCGGGTACGCACACGGCCCGTGCCGTGATCGTCGCCACCGGCCCCTGGCACCGGCCCCGTGACCCCGACCTCCCCGGCCTCGACACGTTCACCGGCACCGCCTTCCACTCCGCCCGCTGGAACCACGACGCCGACCTGACCGGACGCCGTGTCGCCGTGGTGGGCACCGGAGCGTCAACGGTCCAGTTCCTGCCCGAGATCCAGCCGAAGGCGGCGCACGTGGACGTCTTCCAGAGCACACCGCAGTGGGTACTCCCGAAACCCGACTACCCCCTCCCTCCGGGCCTCCATCGCTTCCTCGGAAGCCACCCGGCGGCACGCCGTGCACTGCGCGGGATGCACCACTGGACCCAGGAAGCCATCGGCTTCCCCCTGCGTCACCCCCGACTCCTGCGGCCCCTGGAAGCGGCAGCCCGCCTCCACCTGCGCACCTCCGTACCGGACCGCACGCTGCGGCACGCCCTCACTCCCACCTATCGCTTCGGCGGCCGCCGCCTGATCACTTCCAGTACCTACTACCCCGCCCTCACCCGGCCCAACGTACGGCTGCGGCCCACCCGCGTGACCGCCGTGGAGGGTTCCCACGTCATCGGCGCCGACGGCACCCGCACCCGCGCCGACGTCATCGTGCTCGCCACCGGATACCACATCGGCGACATCCCGCTCGCCCGTCGCCTGTACGGCACCAACGGCACCACACTGGCCCGGACCTGGGCCGACAGCCGGCGGGCCTACCTGGGCACCAGTGTCAGCGGATACCCCAACCTCTTCCTCCTCATCGGCCCGAACCTGCTCACCGGCACGACCGCCGTCCCCACCGTCGTCGAAGCCCAGCTCCGCTACATCACCACCGCCCTCACCCGCCTGCGCACCAGTGGATGCGCCGCCCTGGATGTCAGGCCGGAGGCCGAGGAGGCCCACCAGCAGGCCCTGCACGGGGCGTTGCGCACCACCGTCTACAACACCGGCGGCGGAAGCGGCTACTACTTCGGCGTCCCGGGCGTCAACACCTTCTGCTGGCCCTGGTCGACCGGCACCCTCGTCAAGCGCCTGCATGCCTTCGCCCCGGACGCCTACACCTGGACGCTGCCGCCCTCCGCGATGCCGCATCCCCGAGCGGCGAACGACCGGCGCCCGGCCTGAGCACGGGGACCACGGCCGGTCCGCAGGACCGGTCCTTGCGGACGCGCGGCACCCGACGACAACCTCAACTCCCTTACCACAGCGGTCACTCCGGACGACGTACGCCGCGGGTCGCCGGTCCGCCCCGGCACGCGGCGTAGGGTGGCCGGGCGCCGAAAGGGGGGAACGGTGGGACACGAGACACACGAGGGGAGCAGCCGTAGCGCTGCCCAGGGGCAGCGCGCGGACGACCAACCCCTGTGGTGCCAGCGGGACTTCGTCGTCTTCTGGGGTGCTCATGCCCTCTCCGTCCTCGGTGACTCCTTCGCGCTGATCGCCCTTCCGCTGCTGGTTCTGGAGGCCACCGGGTCCGTGGCCCGAATGGGGCTGCTGACCGCCGTGGGCGGGGGTGCCGCTGTTCTCGCCGCCGTCTTCGCCGGGACTGTGGTGGACCGGGTGGACCGGCGCCGGCTCCTCATCACCTGCGACCTCGTCCGCATGGTCCTGTACGGCGTGATCCCGCTCGTGTGGGCCTTCGGCCCCGCCATCTGGCTGCTGTACGCGGTGCTGCCGGTCTGCGAGGCCGTCGGCATGTTCTTCGCCGTCGGCTACGTCACCGTCGTCCGCGCTCTCGTCGCCGCCGCCCGGCTCACCGAGGCCAACGGCCGGCTGAACGCCACCGCCGCGGCCGCCGGAGTGCTCGGACCGGTGGGCGCGGGGCTGGTCGCCGCCTGGAGCGGGCCGGCCGGCGCCGTCGCCGTCGACGCGGCCAGCTTCGCGGCCTCCGCGGTGTGTATGCGCTGGGTACGACTGAGCGCCCGGGCCGGTGACGACACCCCCGTGCCCGGCCGCAGCACCGTCCGGCAGGACCTGCGTACCGGAGTCGCCTTCCTGTACCGGCACCCGCTGCTGCGCTCGCTCACGGCGCTGCTGTTCGGCTTCAGCTTCCTCACTCTCGGCCTGAACGACCTGGTCATCTACCACCTCAAGCACGACCTCGGCCACGACGACGGCACGGTCGGCACCGTCATGGCGGCCGGCGCGCTCGGCACCATCGCCGGATCCCTGCTCGTCGCCCGGCTCCGCCGTCTGCTCGGGTTCGGCCCCGCCTGGATCGGCGCGACCGCGCTGTGCGGGCTGACCTGTGCCGGCCTCGGCTGGGTCGGCACCGTGCCCGCGGTCGCGGTCCTCGCCGCCGGCTTCCTCGCCGGCGTCGGCATCGCGGGCACCTGCTCGATGTCCCTGCGTCAGGAGGTCACCCCGGAGCACCTGCTGGGCCGGGTCACCTCCGCCTACTGGACCCTCCAGTACTCCGCCGCCCCCGTCGGCGCCGCCCTCCTCACCTGGGCCGCCGAACGCTGGGGCACCACACCGGCTGCACTGACCGCGGGCGCCACCTGCGTCCTGCTCGCCGTCACCGCCCTCGCCACCCCGATCCGCACCGCCGGATCCAGCGTTCAGTGAATCCCCAGGGTGTCTCCTGACCGTGTCCGGCACTGCGGGGGAGCGGTGACACGGCAACCGCCCCGGACGGGACGCCAACTCGGCGGACACCTCGCGGCCGCGCCGGTCAACTGGCCTCCGGGGCGGGGGCGGTGGAGAACACGAAGGAGAACTCCGCCGGTTCGGCCCGCAGATGGTACTGGGGCAGCGGGCCCGGACCGCAGGACTGGGAGCCGACGCCGTGCTGGCCGTGGTCGAGGTTGACCCAGACCGTGTCCCCCTGGGTGAGGTCGCTCAGATGCGTGGCGGCGTCCAACTGCTCGGTGGTCCAGCGGCGGGCGGTCAGACAGAACGCCGGGTCGCCCTCGATGCGCAGACCGCCCAGCTCCGCCCAGCGGACATCGATCCGGGCGCCGTTCTCCTGGGGGCGGACATAGGGCGTCTGCAGATCGTCCACAGTCGACTGCCAACGGCCCACCGCCGACGCCATCCTGGTGTCCGGATACGCCTCACCGGGGCCACCGCCGAACCATCGGACACGGTCGGCCGCGGCCAGCCCGAAGCGGATGCCTAGCCGGGGCAGCGGAACCGGCCAGTCGCCCTCCGGGACGGTGTATACGGTCAACCGCAGTCGGTCTCCGTCCGACGTCCAGCGGTATACCGTCGACAGCCCCAGCTCCCGCGCCGCCGGTGCCACACGGGTACGGACCGTCAGCGCGTGCTCGCCGCTCTCCACCGCGTCCAGCCGGTGCCGCATCCGGTGCAGGCCGAGCCCCCGCCACAGCAGCCCGTAGCGCAGGTCGGGCTGCCAGGGCGCGCCGTCGTCGTTGTCGGTCGTCGCCCGCCACACGTCCAGGCGCAGCCCGGAGAGGGGCACATCGCCCACAGCCGTCAGGGCGCCGGTGCGGGCGTCGAAGGTGCCGGGTCCGAGCGTGATCACTCCGCCGCCGGACGCCGGCCGGGCGGTCGCCGCGACCACCGGCACCCTCCGCTCCGACACCGGGATCTGACCCCAGGCCACGACATGGTCCCTGGACGCCCAGGGGGCGTCCTCCGCCAGGGCGGCCCGGACCGTCCAGTGGGCCTCGCCGGTCGGCGCCCCGGCCGGCGGCGCGGGCAGCTTGACGTCGGCGGACTCGCCGGGCGCCAGCGCCGGCACCGACAGGGCGCCGGACTCCACCGGTTCCCCGTCGACCTCGTACGACCACGAGAAGGCCAGCGCCGACAGGTCGGCGAAGTCCTGCTTGTTGGTGATCCGGACCGTGCCGTCGCCCGCCTCACTGGCGATGCCGACGGGTTCGATCACCTTCTTGTACTCCACCAGGCCGGGGGAGGGCCGCCGGTCCGGGAAGAGCAGGCCGTCGCAGATGAAGTTGCCGTCGTGCAGCTCCTCGCCGAAGTCGCCACCGTAGGCGAAGCCCAGCTCCGGATGCGCGATCCCGTGGTCGATCCACTCCCAGACGAACCCGCCCTGCAGCCGGGCGTACGACTCGAACAGCCGCTGGTAGTCGGCGAGTCCACCGGGGCCGTTGCCCATGGCGTGCGCGAACTCGCAGAGGACAAAGGGCAGTTGGCGGCGCTTGAGGGTGCCGCCGTCCAGGCCGCGGCCGATCCGCTCGACCTCGGCGTGATCGGCGTACATCCGCGAGTACATGTCGGTGTCACGGCAGGTGGGGTCGCCCTCGTAGTGGACGGGACGGGAGGAGTCCCGGTCCTTGATCCACTCGGCCATCGCGGTCAGGCCCCGGCCGGTGCCGGCCTCGTTGCCGAGGGACCAGATGACGACCGACGGATGGTTCTTGTCGCGTTCGACCATACGGGACGCCCGGTCCAGCAGGGCCGGGGTCCAGCGGTCGTCGTCGACGGGGTTGTCCCGCCAGCCCTGCTCGGTGAAGCCGTGCGTCTCCAGGTCGCATTCGTCGATCACCCACAGGCCCAGCTCGTCGCACAGGTCGAGGAAGGCCGGGTGCGGCGGGTAGTGGGAGGTGCGGACGGCATTGACGTTGTGCCGTTTCATCAGCAGTACGTCCTCGCGCATGGTCTCCGGATCGAGGGCACGGCCCTGCTCCGGATGCCATTCGTGCCGGTTGACGCCCTTGAACAGCACCGGCCTGCCGTTGACCTTGATCAGCCCGTCCGACAGCTCGACGGTACGGAAACCGATCCGCAGCGGCACCCGCTCACCCTCGGTGTCCAGCTCGCCCTTGTACAGCCTGGGTGTCTCCGCCGACCACGCCTCGACCGGCACGGTCACGCTGTCGCCGGTCGCGATGTCGATGCCCAGCTCGGACACCGTGACCCGGCCGTCGACATCGGAGTCGACGCGCAGGGTGCCGGTGCCGGCCAGGTGGTCGTACGAGGCATGCACGAAGAAGTCGAGGGCGGCGCGCGCCGGGCGGTGCAGCAGGGTGACGTCACGGAAGATGCCCGGCAGCCACCACTGGTCCTGGTCCTCCAGGTAGGAACCGGCCGACCACTGGTGGACGCGGACCGCCAGTACGTTGTCCACAGTCTTCAGCAGAGGGCCGACCGCGAACTCGTGCGGCAGCCGGGAGCCCTTGAACTCGCCGAGGTCCGTACCGTTCAGCCACACCCGGGCGCAGGACTCCACCCCGTCGAAGCGCAGCACCGCGCCGCCCTCGGCGAGGTCCGGCCAGTCCGCCGGCAGGTCGAAGACGCGCAGATGATCGCCGGTCGGGTTCTCGGTCGGCACCCGGGGCGGGTCGACCGGGAACGGGTAGAGGTGGTTGGTGTAGATGGGGGAACCGTGCCCCTGGAGGACCCAGTGGCCGGGGACCGCGATCTCCGCCCAGTCACCGGCGTCGTACCCCTCCGCGGCGAAGGAGTCGTCCTCGGAGCCGGCCGTCGGCGACAGCCTGAAACGCCAGTTTCCGTTCAGTGACAGGGACGGGGCGTCCGAGCACGCGTACCAGGCGCGCGGCGGCAGCGCCCCGGAGCCCGGCGAGACGTCCTCGACGTAATCGGTGACGGTGTGGGTGTGGAAGGACATCGTTCTCCTAGCTCAGCCCTTGATTCCGGTCTGCGCGATCCCCTGCACCAGCCAGCGCTGGAGGAAGAGGAACACGAACAGCAACGGCAGGATGGAAATGGCGGCCGCCATGAAGATCTCGTGGAAGACGACGGTCTGGTTGGTGATGTACGAGGAGAGCGCGACCTGGACGGTCCACGAGTTCGGATCCTGCCCGATGACCAGTGGCCACAGGAAGGCGTTCCAGCCGTTGATGAAGGTGATCGTGGCGATCGCGGCGAAGAAGTTCAGCGAGTTGGGGACGACGACCCGCCAGTACGCCCCCCAGTGGCCGAGCCCGTCCACGCGTGCCGCCTCCTCCAGCTCCTTGGGGAACCCGAGGAAGTACTGCCGGAACAGGAAGCAGGTGAAACCACTGAAGAGGCCCGGAACGATCAGCCCCCGGTAGCTGTCCACCCAGCCGAGGGACGACACCAGCACGAAGCTGGGTACGAACGTCACCGAGGTCGGGACCATCAGGGTGCCCAGGACGACGTAGAAGATCTTGTTGGCGTGCCGGTACGGGATGCGGGCCAGGGCGTAGCCCGCGAGTGAGCACACCAGCAGGATGCCGACCGTCATGGAGACGGCGACGATCGTGGAGTTGAGCAGCGACCGGGCGAACGGTACCGACTGGTCGTCGAACAGCTCGCCGATGTTGCCCCACTGGAGGTGCGTGGGGAAGAACTCCCAGTGCTCTCCGGTGATCTTGGCGTCGGTGGTCAGGGCGTTGCGGAGCAGCACATAGAACGGGATCAGGAAGAGGAAGGCGGCGACACCGGTGGCGATGTAGAGGCCCGTGTTGCCCATCACCCCGCCCCTGCGTTTCGTGGTCACTTCGAGTCCTCGCCCCTTCCGAAGCCCATGAGCCTGCCCTGGAACAGGGTCACGACGACGATCAGCGCGGTCAGAATGACGGCGCCCGCGCTGCCGGCGCCGTAGTCCTGTTCCGTGCCCAGGGCGGTGTAGTACAGCTCGACCAGCGGCGGCCGGCCCCACGTCGTCTTGTCGAGCAGGTTGAAGAACTCGTCGAAGGCCTGGTAGGCGGCGATGAGCAGCAGCAGGATCACCGCGGTCGACGTGGCGCGCAGCTGGGGCAGCGTGATGTGCCGGAAGGTCTGCCAGCCCGGCCTGGCGCCGTCGATGGCTGCGGCCTCGTACAGCTCGGCCGGGATGTTCTGCAGCGCGGCCAGGAACAGGATCATGTAGAAGCCGGACTGCAGCCACAGCCTCGCCGTGACGATGACCAGCCAGTACCAGGGTGGACTGGGGCTGGCCAGCCAGGCGATGTTGTCGATCCCGAACCAGCCGAGGACCGTGTTCATCAGGCCGAAGCGGACCCCGCTGAACAGGGACATCTTCCAGATCAGCGACGCGGCGACATAACTGCACGCGGTCGGCAGGAAGAACACCGACCGGAAGAACGCCCGCATGAACCGGAGCCGGTTCACCAGCAGGGCGAGCCCCAGCGACACCGCCCAGGTGGTCGGCACGATGAACGCGGCGAAGACGGTGAAGGTGCCGAGCGAGTGGACGAACTTGGGGTCCGTCAGCATGTACGTGTAGTTGTCGAAGCCGATGAACTTCGACGGCGTGACCGTGTAGCGGGCGTCGAAGAAGCTGAGGTAGACGCTCCAGCCGATCGGCACGTAGATGAAGATGACCAGCCCGGCGAGGAAGGGGCTGATGAAGAGCCAGAAGTTGAAGGTACGGCTGCCCCGCAGGCCCCGCCAGGTCCTGGCCGGCCGCGCCTTCGCCGGGGCGGGGCTCGCGAGGGCGGGCTTGGTCGTCGTCGACATGTCGTGCTCCGTCCGCCGGCCTATCCGAAGAGCTTCTTCAGCTCGCGGCCCACGGTCTTGTCGCACGTGTCGAGAGCCGCCTCCGGATCACCGTTCCTGCGGACGCAGTCGGCGATGACGTCCCACGTCGCCTGCATCATGGCCTGGGTCCAGCCGATGTTGTCGAAGTGCCCGTAGTCGTTGAAGAGCTTGACACCCTGCGCGGGCAGGCCGGACTTGAGCTTGGTGGCCGAGGCGGCGATCGAGGTGCGCGGCGGGATGTGGAAGCCGTACGACGTCGCGAAGTCCTCCTGGTACTGCTTCTGGTCGAGCCACAGCCACTTGACGTACTCCTTGGCCGCTTCGACGTTGTCGCCCTTGGCGTTGACGAACATCGACCAGCCGCCGTTGTAGACCGAGGGCTTGCCGGAATCGACGGTCTTCGGGAAGGGGAAGATCCCGAGGTCGTCGCCGAGCGCCTGCTGGAACTGCGGCATCGCCCACATGCCGCAGAACTGGATGGCACACAGGCCCTGGCTGAGCGAGGAGGGGTCCCAGAAGTCGGTCGGGGCGCCCAGGAGCAGATGGCCGCTGGCGAACAGCGTGCGCAGCTTCTTCAGGCCCTCGACGACGGCGGGGGTGTGGTAGGCGATCTCGTTCTTGTCGCCCAGAGTGTCGGCGCCCGCGGACCAGATCAGCGGGTTGATGACCGCGTGCAGGTCGTTGCCGAGATACACGCCCTTGGTCTTGCCGGTGGTGAGCTTGGCGGCGGCCTCGATCAGCTCGTCGAAGGTCTCCGGAACCTTGACGCCGGCCTTCTCGAAGAGCGAGGGCCGGTAGAAGAAGAACTGCGGGTCGTCGATCATCCGGATGCCGTAGATCTTGCCGTCCACCGTGTGCGACTTGATGTCGGCCTGGTCGAAGTCGTCCTTGACCGGGTCGACGAGGTCGCTCAGGTCCGCCACCTGACCACTCTTGACCAGCTGGATCTGCGGGTGGAACTCGAACACGTCGGGCGCGTTCTTGGTGAGCAGCGTGGCGAACAGCTTGCTCTCGTAGTCGGCACTGGTGATCCACTGCGTGGTCACGTTCGCGTTCTTGTACGCGGCCGCGTACCGCTTGACCGCCTGCTCCACGCCCGGCTCGCCGTAGGCATGGAACATCTGGGTGAGCTGCTTGCCCGACCCGCTGCCTCCGCCACGTCCGTTGTTGCTGCCGCACGCGGCGAGCGGGGCGGCGACGGCCAGACCGGCGGCGGCCCGGAGTATCGAACGGCGGTCCCAGGTGCTGTTGCTCTGTGCCGGCATGCTGACGTCCTTGTCTGTGGTGGTGCGGCGTGCGGCTCTGTGCGCGGAGGCCAAGTGGCTTGAACGCGGGGTGCGGTGCGGGACGTTAACCTTCGGCTAAGGCTTCAGCAAGGGGTTGGACGAAGTCTGTTCGAAGCGTTGCGTGTGGTTCGGGATCACGAACAATGAGGTGGGGTACGGGAGTTAAGGGCCGCCGGGTCAGGGGTGTGGCCGGCGGCCCTTCGGTCCATGGGGGAGCGGGCCTACCGCCTGGTCCAGGCCTCGTTGTCGCCGCCGTCGCAGCTGTAGAGGATCACCTTGCTGTCGTCGGCGGTCGCCTGTCCGCCGACGTCGAGACACTTGCCCGACGCCTCGTTCACGATCTGCCCGTTGGCGTTCAGCAGCCAGCGCTGCGTGCCGTCACCGGTGGCCGTGGAGGCCGCCACCAGACCCGAACTGCCCGCCGTCAGATAGCCGTTGGCGCCCTTCAGGGTGCCCTGTGCGTCGTACGACCACGACTGATCCGCCGCGCCCGTGCACGAGCCGATCGCGGCGCCCGAGGCACCGGCGGTCAGGCACTTGCCCGACTGCCTGCCCACCAGGGCGCCGGTCAGCGCCGAACCGCCGGCGCCCTTCTGGTCGAAGACGTACGTCGTGATCGAGCGGGCGGCGAGCGTGGCGTGCACGGTCCCGTCGCTGACGGCCGGTTTCGCGACCCTCGCCCAGTTCTCGTCCGCCGAGGTCCGCACCGCCTGAGCGGTCCGCACCGGCGCCTTGCCGGCGAAGTGCAGGTTCAGCGCGGTGTCGGTGGAGTTGTGGTTGTTGACCACGACGACCCACTGGCCGTTCCGGTCGTACGACGACACCTCGACGCCGTCCGGAGCCCCGGTCACGTTGTGCGCGACCGAGCCCGGCCGGACGAACCTGCTGTACTGGCCCAGCGCGTAGTACCGCTTGGTGAAGTACAGCTTCTGGTCGCCGTTCGTCGCGTAGCCGGGGTCGTAGTAGATCAGGCCGTCGTTCCAGCCCTGGTCGTTCCGGGTGGCCGGGTCGGTGCCGTAGCCGCTGGCGAGCGCCACCCACCACTGGAACGCCGAGTCGTGCGCGGTCGCGAAGTCCTTGTAGATGATCCGCGACATCAGCAGGGCGTTGTCGATGGTCGGGTCGTACTCCTGGTTCCAGCCCGTGCTGCCCTTGCCGAAGCAGCAGATCTCGGTGGCCCAGGGCGCCTTGCCGACCGACTTCGACGTCTCGTAGACGTTGCCGAGCTGGCCGTCGTCCGGGTTGTTGTACGTGTGGTGGGCCAGCTTGGCGACGTACTGCGCGGTGCCCGGCTGCGCCATCCACTGCGGGACCTCGCTGGTGAACTGCGTGGTCTTGCTGGACTCGTCCGCGATGATGCCCGTCTTCTGGTGCCGGGCCCGCTGCTCGGCACCCAGCGCGCGCACGATGTCGTCGCGCTGGTCGACCGGTACCGGCATGCCCTCCTGGCCGCAGTCGGCGAAGCTGTTGTCCGGTTCGTTGAAGGGGCTGATGTAGTCGAGCCGTACGCCCTGCCGCGCGAAGTGATCGGTCACGTCGGCCACGTACTTCGCGAAGTCGCTCTCGTTCTCCGCCTTCAGCCAGCCGCCGCAGCTCTTGCCGTTGGCCGTCCACCGGGCGGGCGCGCTGTTGACGAAGCCGATCAGGTCCTTCACGCCGTAGCGCGCGGCGTACTTCAGGAACGTCTGACCGCCGTTGTCCTTGCTCCAGTCGTACGAGCCGTCGGACTTGAGGAAGTCCTCGGCGGCGCGGGCCGGGGTGGTGACGGCGACTCCACCGCCGCCGATGTTGTACCGGTACGAGCTGAGGTGCAACCCCTGTGGAGCGAAGAGGAGTTGGGCGACCCGGGCCTGGACCTTCGGGTCGAAGTGCTGGAGGTCGTTGACCCACCAGGCGCCGGACGCGCCGATGTTGTCGATGGTCTGGGCGGCGTGGGGAGAGACCTCGGCGGCGGCCGGGGCGGCGTCGGCACTCGCGGGCGGGGAGGTGAGGAGGGCTGCGGTGACGGCCAGTGCGGCGGAGGCTGTCAGCAGCAGGGATCTCTTACGGGGGTGAGACACGTGCATCCCTTCCGTCGTCATGAAGGCGGTGCGGTACGGCTCCTTGCGGGGTGGTGGTGCGCTTGGTGGTTACCTCGCGTGTTCATTTCTTCTGCGGGGTGCGCCGCTGCCCGACGGACTGCAGCGCCCCTTCCAGCGCGAACGTGGCCGCGCCGAGGGACACCGGGTCGGTGGGGATCGGGGAGAGGACGATCTCGGTGGCGGCCAGCGGGCGGCGCAGCGCGTGCCGGGCGACGGCCTGGCGGACCTCGGCCAGCAGCGGCTCGCCCAGCCGGGCGGCGACCCAGCTGCTGAGCACGACCACTTCGGGGTTGAGCAGGTTGATCAGATCGGAGATACCGGCGCCCAGGTACCGTGCGGTGTCCCGGACCACCTTGACCGCCACCGGGTCGCCCGCGGCGACCGCGCGCGCCAGCGCGTCCACGGTGGCCGTCTGGTCCTCGGGATGCAACAAGGGGGAACGCGGGCTCAGTTCACGCAGATTCTGCATGATGCCCGGCGCGCCGACGTACGTCTCGACACAGCCGTGGTTGCCGCAGTGGCACAGCCGCCCGTCCAGCACGAGCGTGGTGTGGCCCCACTCGCCGGCGCTGTTGCTCACCCCCCGGTGCAGTCCGCCGCCGAGGGCGAGACCGGCACCGACCCCCGTGCCCAGGTTGACCACGACCGCGTCCCCACGGCCCCGCGCGGCCCCGAACCACAGCTCGGCCACCGCGCACGCGCGCAGCGGATTGTCCAGGTGCAGCGGATACGCGATGTGTTCGGCGAGCAGATCGAGCAACGGTACGTCGTGCCAGTCCCAGTTGGGCGCGTACTCGGCGACGCCGGTGTCCCGGTCCACCTGGCCCGGCACGCTCACCCCGACGCCGAGCACCCGGGCCGCCTCGATGCCGGCCTGCGCCACCACCGAGTCGACGGCGGCGGCGACATGGCCGACCACCTGCTCCGGACGGCTCTCGCCGGTCCGCATGTCCTCGTCGGCCCGGGCCAGCACGTTCAACGCCAGGTCGAACAGCTCGACATGGACATAGGTCTCCGCGATGTCGACGCCGATCAACGCGCCCCCCGACGCGTTGACGGCCACCAGGCCCCGGGGCCGGCCGCCGGCCGAGTCCTCGAAACCCACCTCGGTGATCATGCGGAGCTCCAGCAGCTCGCCGACCAGCGTGGCGACCGTGGCCAGGCTCAGCCCGGTGGCGGCGGCCAGCTCCTGCCGGGAGGTGGGGGATGCGGCGATGATCTGGCGCAGCACCTCATAGCGGTTCGCGGTGCGGATGTCACGTGATGTGCGCTTCACGCGGCTGCCCCTTCGATCCCATCCTCGTCCCATCCCGTCCAGGCCGGGGCTACGACGGCACCGGCGCGGGCGCCAGGTTATGGGCTGGGAGTCGCTTTCGACAAGGGGTTAGGAAAGGGGCTGGAGAAAGTCCTCGGTGGCGGAGGGCCGCTCCTGGGCCGGCACACGGCCGTCAGCCGTCCAGGAGATCCCTCACGAAGGTGTTGGCGAACTTCCCGGCCGGATCCAGGGAGCGGGCCAGGGCCCGGAAGTCGGCGAGGCGTGTATACCGTCCACGGACGACCGCCGACGGGATCTCGTACACCTTCCCCCAGTGCGGCCGCGGGTCGAAGGGAGCCAGCGCCTCCTCCAGCCGGCGCACCACCGGCAGGACGGCCGCCTCGTCCGGAACCCAGGTGAAGTGCAGCGCCACCGAGTCCTGTCCGTGAGCCGGGCTCAGCCACTGCGGGTCGGCGGCGACCGTACGCACCTCGCAGGTCTGCAGTACACCGGCGACCGCCGGGCGTATGCCGTCGATTGCGTACAGCGCATCGACGGCGGCCGACCGCGGCAGCAGATACTCCGACTGGATCTCCGCCCCGCTGCTCGGTGTGAACTCCGCCCGGAAATGCGGCAGTCGCTCGTGCCACGGTCCCGGTACGCCCAACTGCTCGGTGCAGTGGGTCGCGGGCATCCCTGGCACCGGGTGCACCGGCACCCCGGCGGGCGCCGCCCACGGGAAGCGCACCGCCGGCTGGTCGGTGCGCCGCTTGACCCATACATGCCGGAAGCCCGGCTCCCGCCAGTCGGTGAACAGGCTCACGCTGTACCCGGCGGCCGACACGGCGGTGAAGTCCAGCCCGTCCAGCGGGAGTTCGGTGAAGACGTGCTGCTCCACCTCGTACGCCGGCTCCAGGTCGAGGGTGAGCGCGGTGACGACGCCGAGCGCGCCGAGCGAGGTCACGGCTCCGTCGAACCGCGCGTCACCCCGGCCGATCGTGACCGCCGAGCCGTCCGCGACGACCAGCTCCACCTCCCGGACGGCCGAGGCCAGCGGCCCGTTGTCCACCCCCGAGCCGTGTGTGCCGGTCGCCACCGAACCGGCCACCGAGATGTGCGGCAGGGAGGCCATGTTGGGGAGGGCGAGCCCGTGCGCATGGACCGCCCGGGCCAGTTCGGCGTAGCGCACCCCGCCCGACACCCGGACCGTGCGCGCGGCCGTGTCGACCTCGGTCACCGGCGGCAGCCCGGCGGTGGACAGCAGCACACCGTCCGGGCCCGGATCGGCGATCCGGTTGAAGGAGTGCCCACTGCCCAGCACCCGCACCCGTGCACTGCCCGCCACCAGCGCCGCGAGCGCGTCGAGCGTGCCCGGGCGGTGGAAGGCGCGCGCGGTGTACGTGATGGTGCGCGCCCAGTTGGTGACCGCCCCGGCGGTCCCGGCCGTCCCTGACATCGGTGAGTCCCTCCCGGAGGGGCGCGGGTGCTTACGTGTGCGTGGCGTGCGCGTGCCTGTGTGCCGACCCTCTCATCCGCCCTGTTCCACCGGGGAGCCTGCTGCGGATTTCGTTGCCATGGCTGACTTAGTCGACGCATTCAAAATCCCGGTGGCCTTCCTAATGCGATATCGGTACCTTTCGGCGCATGACCCAGGAACCGCTTCCCGACCGGCTGCCCGTCACCGACCGCACCCGTCACCGCAGGCTGCGCGAGCAGGGCAGCCTGGAGCGGGCGGAGCTGGAGACGATCCTCGACGCCGCCTTCGTCTGTCATCTCGGCGTGCTGGTCGACGGGCGGCCGCTCGTCGTGCCGACGGTGTACGGGCGGGACGAACGGTGGCTGTATCTGCACGGATCCGTCGCCAGCCGCAGCCTCGCCGGTGACACCCCGGTGTGCGTGACCGTGACCCATGTCGACGGGCTCGTGCTCGCCCGGTCCGTCTTCGAGCACGGCGTCAACTACCGCAGCGCCGTGATCCACGGCATGGCCCGCAAGGTCACCGACCCCGAGGAGAAGCTGGCGGGCCTGCGCCTGCTGACCGAGCACTCCGCGCCGGGCCAGTGGTCGTACGCCCGCCGCCCCAGCCGCAAGGAACTGGCCGCCACCACTGTCCTCGCCCTCTCCCTGGAGGAGGCCTCCGTCAAGATCCGCACGGGCGCCCCGGACGACGGCGACGGGCCCGACGCGGCCCTTGGCCTGTGGGCCGGAGTCCTGCCGCTGACCACGGTGTGGGGCACCCCGGAGCCGGACCCGGCGCTGCCGGCCGGGACCGCCGTACCAGAACACATCGCCCGCCGTGCGGGGACCCGGCACGGCTGAGCCGCAGACGGGGGCATACGGTGTGAGACGTACGCCTGAGCCGGGAGGAGACAGACGGATGGGCAGTCGTACCGCGCTGGTCGAGGATCTGATGGAGCGCTTCCCGCATGTGCCACGGGAGGCCGTCTTCAAGGAGGACCTGCTCCGCGGCGGCGTCGCCTTCGACCCGTCCGCCCTCAGTGACAACGAGAGCGGCGAGGTCAAGCCGAAGTCGTACTTCATCTTCTCCTTCGACCACGGCACCCTGCCCGAGCTGGGCGAGGCCGCGCTGCGGCGGCCCCCGGAGGAGATCATCCTCACCGGCGGCCCGTACGATCTGCGCCGCACCGTCGTCTCCGTACGGGTGAACCCGGCCTCGCCGTACCGGGTGGCCGCCGACGACGAGGGGCTGCTCGGCCTCTACCTCGACGGGAAGCGCATCGCCGACGTCGGGGTGCCGCCCATGCCGGAGTACTACCGGCACACCCTCTCCAACGGAAAGTCCGTGATGGAGGTGGCTCCGACCATCCAGTGGGGCTATCTGATCTACCTCACCGTCTTCCGGGTCTGCCAGTACTTCGGCGCCAAGGAGGAGTGCCAGTACTGCGACATCAACCACAACTGGCGCCAGCACAAGGCGGCCGGACGGCCGTATACCGGTGTCAAGGACGTCGAGGAGGTACTGGAGGCCCTTGAGATCATCGACCGGTACGACACCCAGAAGGCCTCCACCGCGTACACGCTGACCGGTGGCGCGATCACCAGGACCGTCGCCGGGCGCGACGAGGCGGACTTCTACGGCCACTACGCCAAGGCGATCGAGGAGCGCTTCCCCGGGCGCTGGATCGGCAAGGTCGTGGCCCAGGCGCTGCCGCGTGACGACGTGCAGCGGTTCAAGGACTACGGCGTCCAGATCTACCACCCCAACTTCGAGGTGTGGGACCGGCGGCTGTTCGAGCTGTACTGCCCGGGCAAGGAGCGGTACGTCGGCCGGGACGAGTGGCACAAGCGGATCCTGGACTCCGCCGAGGTGTTCGGCGCGCGCAATGTGATCCCCAACTTCGTCGCGGGCGTGGAGATGGCCGAGCCGTTCGGGTTCACGACGGTGGACGAGGCGATCGAGTCGACCACCGAGGGGCTGCGCTTCTTCATGTCGCACGGCATCACGCCGCGCTTCACCACCTGGTGCCCGGAGCCCACCACGCCGCTCGGCAAGGCCAACCCGCAGGGCGCGCCGCTGGAGTACCACATCCGGCTGCTCCAGGCCTATCGCCAGACGATGGACGACTTCGGGCTCTCCTCGCCCCCCGGTTACGGCCTGCCCGGACCCGGCCGCGCGGTCTTCTCCGTCAGCTCCTTCATGGACAGCCTGCCCGCGGACGAACCCACGGAGGCACCGGCCCAGGCGTGATCCCGTTCACCGGTCCGGCGGGGCGGTGAGCGGAACGGCGCCCGCATCCGTACAGGAGGGCGGAGTCATGGGCTCATCGCGTCGCGCATCCGCGTCACCACCAACGGTAACCGGATGTGAACAGGGCGCTTGTCAGTTGTGTCGAGGGCGTGAAAGGCTCTGTGCACTGCCGCGAGGTTCCCGCTAACTCCCTTTCCTCAGTGGTGAGTTGACCTTGCTCGTGGATGCAGGAGTCCCATGCCCGACCTGCCGACCCCTCAGGACGCCACCGAGGCCGCGCTGTTCTCGGAGGGCTGGGACGCGGTGCTCAGCTACGCGGACCTGTGCACCTCCGGCTCCCTGACGGCCCAACAACTGGCCACCGAGGCCTTCACGCTCGGCATGCGCGAGGTCCGCGCCGCCGCGCGCACCCATGTGCGGGGCGCGGGCCGCCGTACCGCACGGCTGCCCACCATCCCGGCGCTGCTCACCGCCGTACGCGACACCGCCGCCGCCTGGGAGGCCGACGGGCAGGGGCACAAGCTCGACCCCGACCTCAGGCTGTGGCTCAACTCCGGTACCGCCGCCCGCTATACGGGCCGGCCGCTGGAGCGCCCGGTCGCGCTGCGCGGCCTGAGGGACATGCAGGAGGCCGACGCCGCGCTGCTCTGGCTGGCCGAGGTGGAGGCGCTGCCGCTGCCCGCCGTCGCCCGCCGGCTCGGCCTGGACCCGGCCACCGTCGCCGACGAACTCGACCAGGTCCGCACCCTGTTCCGGGACCGCTGCCACCGCGCCCACCTCGACAGCCCGCTGGACGCGCGGTGCCGCTCCTACGCCCGGCTGCTGGACGCGGTCACCCGCTCACCGGCCGCCGACGCCCCCGACGACCTCTCCCGGCACCTCGCGACCTGTGTGCGGTGTGCCGAGGCCGCCGCCTGTCTGCGGCTGCACGGCGGTGGACTGCCCGCCGCGCTGGCCGGCGGGGTGATCGGCTGGGGCGGCCTCGCCTACCTGGAGCGCCGCCGCCGCGCCGCCGAGGTCCGCCTCGGCGCGGGCCGCCCCACCGACGGCGCGCCTGCCGCCGGCTCCGGCGATCCGGAGGAGGAGGGCACCGGCCGCAGCCGCGTCCTGCGCGGCGGCCTGCTCGCCGCGGCCGTGCTGCTGTCGGCGCTGGCGCTCGGCGTGTCGATGATGCCGTTCGGCGGCTCCGGCGACGACGCCGCGGCCGCCCGCGGCGACACCGCCACCGCTCACGACGACGGACAGCGGGTCGCCGACCCCAGCATCACCACGGCCCGGAAGCCCGCTTCGCCGACGGCACCCGCCACCACCCCTTCCGCAGCGCGTACGACGGCCGGCTCCGACCGCAGGAAGACCGATCCCGAACCACAGGGCACCTCCTCGGCCACGCCCGAGCCCGGCCCCGGCAGCACCAGCGCCGCTCCCGCCGTCACCTGCCGCGCCGCCTACCACCTCGTCAACCAGTGGCCCGACGGCTTCCAGGCCACCGTCACCGTCACCACCGACCGGCCCCTCACCGGCTGGAACGTGTCCTGGGCCTTCCGCGACGGCCAGCAGATCGGCCAGATGTGGGACGCCACCGCCCAGCAGAACGGCCCCCGCGTCACGGCCACCGCCGCCGACTACAACAAGACCGTCGCCGCAGACGGCACCCTGTCCTTCGGCTTCCTCGCCACCTGGCAGGACAGGAACCGGGCCCCGGACTCCTTCACACTCAACGGGGCGTCCTGCGCCTCCGGTTGAGCCGCGGTACGGACAGGCGCCGTACGGAGGTGTCGTACGGAAAGCGCGTCGTGCGGAAAATGCCCACGCCTACGGCGATGCGGCTGCTGGGCGAGGCGCAGGACGCGATCGACGACTCCGACGGTCACCTGGGGCGCATCGGGGCCACGCTCGCCGAAGCCCACCTCGCGGCGTGCCGCGCGGCCACCTGCTCGGTGACCTGGACGATCTCACCGGCATCGATCCCCTCGACTACGAGGATGTCCTGGGCGCCCAAGGGATGGCCCGGGTAAAGGAGCCGGCGGCTGCCGCCTGGCGCCGCAACCGCACCGGCTGGGCGGAGAAGTACGTGATGGAACGGCTGGCCAAGGCAGACGGAGACGTGGACGGATGGGGCGCCGTGCACGCGGCCGTCCTCGCCCCGGACGGCAGCACCCACCTGGCCGTCGCCCGCGAACGGGACACCGCCGGCCGCCCGGACGAGGCCTTGCGATGGGCGGAACGCGGCAGAGAGGAAACACCCGACGACGTCACCCCCGACATCGCTCTGATCGACTGCCTCTGCGACCGCTACGCCCGCGCCAACCGGCTCCGTGGTGCCGTCGCCCTGCGCCGCGTCCAGTTCGCCGCCCGCCGCTCCCCGATCGCGTACCAGCGGTTGCGTACGGCGGCGCGGACGGTCGGTTGCCGGCAGGCCGAGCGGGAGCAGCCGCTCGTGCTGCTGCGCGCCGACGCCGGGCAGCGGCAGCGGTCCTGGTACGGCGGCCCGGTTCTGGTGGATGCCCTGCTCGACGACGGGGACGTCGACGCTGCCTGGGGGAGCGCGGCGGAAACGCGTGCGCATGACCGGCAGTGGCTCGCTCTCGCCGACCGGACCCGTGCCGTCCGTCCCGCCGACGCGCTCGGGGTCTACCGGCGGCTGGCCGGACCGCTCATGAAGCAGACGGGCAATGCCGTCTACGAGCAGCTGACCGGCCCGCTGCTGAGCATGCGCGACTGCCACCACCGCCTGGGCACCGATGACGAGTTCACGGCGTACCTTGCCGCTCCGCGTGCCGGCCATAAGCGCAAGCGGAACCTGATGAGGCTCCTCGACCAGCGCGGCCTGTGACCCCGTCAGAAAGTCGGTGGCGCCCGAACGCGCGCGCATCCCGCGCCGGGCTCGCTTCGTGCGGTGGCTGTTGGCCGCCGCTGTCGGCGAGTGGGCAACGGGAGGTGTGACCGATGGCTGCCGCGCCATTGTGACCATCAGGTGGCGGTGACGACCAGCGCGGCCCGGTCGTCGAGGGTGGCATCGCCTGCGAACACGGTGACTGCGGCGGTGATGGACTCGATGAGGGTGGCGGCAGTGGACGTCGTGGCCCCGTCGGCGACGAGCGCGTCGGCCAAGCGGTCCTCGCCGAAGAATTCGCCGTCGGCGGAACGAGCCTCGGTGATGCCGTCGGTGACCAGGACCAGGCTGTCACCGCGGTGCAGGTCGATGTCACACGGGCAGAAGCCGGGGTCGGGGCGGATGCCCAACAGTAGGCCTGATTGCGTGAGTTCTTCGACTGTACCGTCGGCTCGACGCACGAGGGGCGGTACGTGGCCCGCTCGAATCAGGTTGAGCGCGAGGTGAGACGGGGAGTGCCGCAGCACGCCGTAAACGAGTGAAACGAACTGGTCCTCATCGGCGGTGCCTGCCGTCAACGCGTCGTTGATCGCGGCGACCACCGCCGCCGGGTCGTTCAGGAGGCGGGCAGCGGTGCGTGCGGTGTGGCGGACCATTCCGGTGGTGGTGGCCGCCAGCGCGCCACGCCCCGACACATCGCCGATCATGAAAGCCCAGCGGTCACCGGACAGCGGGAAGACGTCGTAGAAGTCGCCGCCGACGTCGAGTCCTTCACCGGCCGGATGGTACGAGGCGGCCAAGGCCGCGCCGGGAATCCTGGGCAACTCGGGAGGCAGCAGGCCTGCCTGCAGATCGTGGGCCAGCCGGACGCGGTCGGTGAACTGGTGGGCGTTGTCGGCACTCGAAGCGGCCCGGCGGGCGAGCTCCTGGGCCAGGGCGATCGTGTGGCCGTCCAGGGGCAGGGCGGTGGCCAGGAGAGTCAGCGTGCCGAACGTACGGCCCCGGGTGGCCAGCGGCACGCACACGTAACCCGTGACGCCGAGCTGTGCGCAGGGGCTGCCCGTGTGGGCCATCTCGATGGCGCCGGAGGCCAGCACGCGGGCGACGGCGGCGTCCACGTCGTCGCACAGCGCGGGGAGGGAGAGGAGCTGTTCCCCCTCCCGGGTCGAGGCGGCGACGGCGATGCGGCGGGTCCGGCCGTGCTCGACCACATGGACGGCACACAGTGGCGCCAGGGCCGGAACGGTCAGCCTGGCCATGCACTGCAGGCTCTCCGCATAGTGTGTCTCGCCCGTGATGGCGGTGCTCGCTTCCAGCAGGAAGGCCAGATCCTCACGGACTGCCTTCTCACGCTCCTGGGCGACGCGCCTCGCCTCCACTGCGCAGTGGCGTTCGATGGCCAGCGCGGCTATGCGTGCGAACGCGACGCTGAGCGTCACATCCCTGTCCGTGGGAGCCTTGGGGGTGCGGTGGTACATCGCGAAGGTGCCCAGCAGCCGGCCGTCCGTGTCCTGGATCGGCGTGGACCAGCACGCCGCGACCCCGGCCCGCAGCGCCAGGTCGCGGTAGTCCTTCCACAGGGGATCGGTGGCGATGTCCGTGACGATCACCGGTTCCTGCCGGTAGGCGGCCGTGCCGCACGAGCCGACACCCTCGCCGATGGGTGCCCCGTCGATCGCCTCGTTGTAGAAGTCGGGCAGGCGCGGTGCGGTGCCGTGCCGCAGGTGCTGTCCGTCGGGATCGACGAGCAGTACCGAGACGATCATGTCCGGGGAGAGCTCTTCGATCGCCGTGGCCATGCCGTCGAGGATCTCGGCGAGCGGGGCGTCGCGTGCGATCTGCTCCAGCAGCACGCGCTGCTGCGAGGCCAGGAGATGCGCGTCGTGGTACGCGGTGGTCTCGACCGCGATCACCACGACCCCGTCGATCCGGCCGGCCCCGTCCCACCGGGGCTCGTAGGTGAAGTCGAAGAACCCCTCCCGCTGCTTGCCCGGCTCTCCCAGCATCAGCCGCCCGTCCCGGGCCCGGAATGCGGTGCCGGTGCGATAGACCTCGTCGAGCCGGTCCAGGACGCCCTGCGGAACCAATTCCGGGATCACCTCTCCGACCGGCTCGCCGACGCGCCCGCGGTCGCACCCCAGGGTCTCGAAGAATGCCGAGTTCGCCACTTCCAGCAGGTGTCTCGGGCCGCTGAGCGCAGCGAAGATCACCGGGGCCTGCCCAAAGAGGTCCGCGTACTCCTCGCTCCGCCGGTCGATGGGGACGGAGCCGGCCATGGCCGAACCGTGGGGATCGAAATATATGGACATGACAGGCCGCCCTCTCCTGTCTCCTCCGTCCGCGTACGTCGTCGTCTCGCCTCTCCACTCTGACACATGTCTCCGCTGTTCCCGGGCCGCAGCCGGGCCGGTCACAGCGGCGCTTCACGACCGCGGGGCTGACGGCGCGACCTCCAGCAAGGCCGGCGGCGCATGGGCTGCCGAAATTCCGTGGTGCCGCAGAGCGAGCCCCTCTAGGGTGGGGCTTGCTCCTCGCGGTGGCCGTCGGCTGCCGCGGTCAGTCGTGTGGAGAACGGGAGGTGTGACCGATGGCTGTCGTTGAGACGGGCGCTGCCCGCATCCGGAAGTTCATCCATTCCACCTCCGTGGTCTCCGGCTGACCTCACTCTTCTCGCGCGCCAGTCAGCGCGGTGCCGGGGCCACCCTTGTGAAGGGTCACTCCTTGTCTTTCTCCTCTCTCGCGGGTTCGTCCTCGTCTCCCTCGCATCCGCTCGTGCCGTATGGCTGGGATGCGGACTGGGAGGCCGAGTTCGCTCCGTACGCCGAGCAGGGTCTCCTGCCCGGCCGGGTCGTACGTGTCGACCGCGGCCAGTGCGACGTCGTCACCCCCGTCGGCACCGTCCGCGCCGACACCGAGTTCGTCGTGCCCCGTGACCCGATGAAGGTCGTGTGCACGGGGGACTGGGTTGCCGTCGACCCGGGCGGTGATCCGCGGTACGTCCGGGCGTATCTGCCGCGGCGCACCGCCTTCGTGCGGTCCACCTCCTCCAAGCGGTCCGACGGGCAGATCCTCGCCGCCAACGTCGACCACGCCGTCGTCGCCGTGTCGCTCGCCGTCGACCTCGACCTCGGCCGCATCGAACGCTTCCTCGCCCTGGCCTGGGAGTCCGGCGCCCAGCCCGTCGTCGTCCTCACCAAGGCCGACCTCGTGCCGGACCCGGTCACCCTTGGCCACCTGGTCCAGGACGTGGAGACGAGCGCGCCCGGCGTGCCCGTGCTCACCGTCAGCGCCCTGCACGGCGAAGGGCTCGACGTGCTCGTGGCGCTCGTCGGCTCCGGTACGTCCGTGCTGCTCGGCCAGTCCGGCGCGGGCAAGTCCACCCTGGCCAACGCCGTTGTCGGTGTGGACGTCATGGACGTACAGGCCGCGCGGGACGTCGACGGCAAGGGGCGGCACACCACGACGACGCGGAACCTGCTCGCCCTTCCCTCGGGTGGGGTCCTTATCGACACGCCCGGGCTGCGGGGTGTCGGGTTGTACGACGCCGAGAGCGGGGTCGGCCAGGTGTTCTCCGAGATCGAGGAACTGGCCGAACGGTGCCGTTTCCACGACTGCGCGCACGAGAGCGAGCCGGACTGTGCGGTGCGCTCCGCTGTGGAGAACGGGGAGCTTGCGGAGCGGCGGCTGGAGAGTTACCGCAAGCTGGTGCGGGAGAACCAGTGGATCGTCGCCAAGACCGATGCGCGGGTCCGTGCGGAGCTTCGGCGGGACTGGAAGCGGAAGGGCGCCGCCGGGAGGGCCGCGATGGAGTTCAAGCGAGGGCGTCCTCAGTAGGAGCGCAGGTTCGGTGGCAGCGCAGGTTCAGCGGGAGCGCAGGTCCAGCTTCGCGTCCGATTTCCGCTAGCCCGGGCCCGGCCCGCGTTCCACACTGGAACACGTGATGGACGACGACACCAGGTACGAGGCGGTGCGCAGTCGGGACGGGCGGTTCGACGGGGCGTTCTTCTTCGCCGTCGAGACGACCGGGATCTACTGTCGGCCGAGCTGCCCGGCGGTGACGCCGAAGCGGCACAACGTGCGGTTCTTCGCGACGGCCGCCGCCGCGCAGGGCTCCGGGTTCCGGGCCTGCCGGCGGTGCCGGCCGGACGCCGTGCCGGGGTCGGCGGAGTGGAACGTGCGGGCGGACGCCGTCGGGCGGGCCATGCGGCTGATCGCCGACGGCGTCGTGGACCGGGAGGGCGTCGCCGGGCTCGCCGCACGGCTCGGCTACAGCGCCCGGCAGGTCCAGCGGCAGCTCACCGCGGAACTCGGCGCCGGGCCCGTGGCACTCGCCCGGGCCCAGCGGGCGCACACCGCGCGGGTGCTGCTGCAGACCACCGGGCTGCCGGTCACAGAGATCGCGTTCGCGTCCGGGTTCGCCAGCGTGCGGCAGTTCAACGACACCGTCCGTGAGGTGTACGCCTCGACGCCCACCGAACTGCGGGCCGCCTCTCCCGGCGGCCGGGCTGCCACGAGGGGGCGCGCTGCCCGGCGGGCCGCCCCGGGCGCCGGGATACCGCTGCGGCTCGCCCACCGCGGCCCGTACCAGGCCGCCGCCGTCTTCGACCAGCTCGGGGAGGAGGCCGTGGCCGGTGTGGAGGAGGTCTCGGGCGCGCCCGGCGGCCGTACCTACCGGCGCACACTGCGGCTGCCGTACGGCACCGGAATCGTCGCGGTCGCGGAGCGGACGCGAGCCGTGCGGACCGCTGCCGGCACCCGACCCGGCGGCTGGCTCGACGCGCGGCTGCACCTCACCGACCCCAGGGACCTCACCACGGCGGTGCAGCGGCTGCGGCGCCTGTTCGACCTCGACGCCGACCCGTACGCCGTGGACGAGCGGCTCGGTACCGACCCGCGGCTCGGACCGCTGGTCGCCGCCCGGCCAGGGCTGCGCTCGCCCGGCGCCGTGGACCCACTGGAGCCCGCCGTCCGCGCCCTGGTCGGCAGGGAGGGCGCGGAGGATTTGGTACGGCGGTGCGGCAAGGTGCTCGACGCGCCCTGCGGCAGCCTCACCCATCTCTTCCCCGAGCCCGCAGCCCTCGCCGAGGCCGTGCCGCACGGCCCGCTGGGCGCCCTCGCCGCCGCCCTCGCCGACGGCACCGTACGGCTGGACCCGGGCGTCGACCGGGACGACGCGCAGGAAGCCCTGCTGGCGCTGCCCGGCATGGACCCGGACACCGTCACCGCCGTACGCGTGCGCGCCCTCGGCGATCCGGACGTCGCTCCGCCCGGTGCCGAGGTGTCCGACGACTGGCGGCCCTGGCGCTCGTACGCCGTCCAGCATCTGCGCGTGGCAGGGGAGTGGAACCGATGACGACCATGTACTGGACCCAACTGGATGCCCCCGTCGGGCAGTTGCTGCTCACCGCCGACGCGGACGGGGCCCTCACCTCGCTCTCCGTGCCCGGGCAGAAGGGCGGGCGGACCGCGGAGAGTGCGGAGGACGGGTGGCGGTACGCACGCGGGCCGTTCCGCGCCGCCGCGGAGCAGCTCGCCGCCTACTTCGCCGGTGAACTCAAGGAATTCCAGCTCCCGTTGAACGCGCACGGCACCGACTTCCGGCAGCGGGTGTGGGCGGCGCTGGACGAGGTGCCGTACGGCGCCACGGTGACGTACGGACAGATCGCCGCGCGGATCGGCGCATCCCGTGCGGCGGTTCGCGCCGTGGGCGGGGCGATCGGCGCCAACCCCCTGCTGATCGTGCGCCCTTGCCATCGGGTCATCGGCGCGGACGGCTCGATGACCGGGTATGCGGGCGGAGTCGAGCGGAAGGTGTGGCTGCTGACCCTGGAGGGTGCGCTCGCCGGTTAGCGGCCTGTTGACTGTCGGTCCAGGGGGGCGTCCAGGGGTCGGTCCCGGAAGATCCGGTCCAGGTGGTACGTGAGGACGGCGGCGGCGGAGTCCGCGTCGCGCTGGCCGACCAGGACGCTGGTGCCGAGCCCCGCGGACATGGCCAGCAGCCCGACCGCCTCGGCTGAGGCATCCACCCCCGGGCGCAGCAGCCCGGCGTCCGCAGCCTGTCGCAGCAGGCCGGTCACGGTGGCCTCGGCGGCGTCGGGGTCCTTGATGAACGGCTGGGCGGCGAGGGATTCGTCGGTCACCGAGAGGACGGCGTACGAGGTGTAGAGGTGGTGGAAGACGCGGCTCTCCTCGTCGACGGGCAGGGCCGCTGTCAGCAGCGCCTCGATCACCGCCCGCGGTCCGGGATCGGCCCCGGCCGCACGGACCCGGGCGGACACCCGCTCCCCGAACTTCCCGGCCAGATGGCGCAGTCCGAAGAGCAGCAGCTTCTCCTTGGACTCGAAGTAGTACTGCACCAGCCGGAGCGACACGCCCGCCTCGGCCGCCACGTCACGCATCCCCACCGCGTGCAGGCCGAGCCGTCCGGCGGCCCGGACGAGGGCCTCCGCGATCTCGGTGCGCCGCTCTGCGTGATCCACGCGCTTGGGCATCGTCCGGCTCCCCGCTCCTCGCTCGCGTTCGTCGTCCGGTGCCGCTTCCGGCGGTCCGGCCTGGTCCGGCCTGGTCCGAGTCGGCCCGGCCACCGTTGATGATACAGCCGTATCACCAACGTGGTACGTTCGTATCACAAAGACCGTCTGCTCCGGAGGTTGCCGTGCCCGAGTCCGCAAGCACCCGTCCCCGGCCCGACATCGGCCGCTACGTCAGCGACGCCTGGCGTGAGCGCTACTTCGCGGCGTGCGACGCGCTGTACGCGCTGGGCGCTCCCACGTCCTGGGAGCAGGGTGTGGAGACGTCGTACGGGACCACGCACGTCTACCGCTACGACCCCGAGGACCCGGTTGCCCGTGAGCGCACCCCCGTCGTCCTCGTCCACGGCGCCGGCTCCTGCTCCGCCATGTGGTATCCGAACACCCCCGCCCTCAGCGCCGAACGGCCCGTCTACGCCGTCGACACCCCGGGCGACCCGGGCCGCAGCGTGCAGCGCGCGCCCCTGCACGAGCCGGCGGACGCCGCGCGCTGGCTGGACGAGACGCTCGCCGGGCTCGGGCTCGACCGGGTGCACCTGGTCGGCTCCTCGTACGGCGGGTGGCTCGCGCTGAACCAGGCGTGCCGCGGGCCGCAGCGCCTCGCCTCGGTCACGCTGCTCGATCCCGGTGGTCTGGAGAAGGTGGGGCTGCGCTTCTTCGTCTGGATCTTCGTCAGCCTGTTCGCGACCTTCGCTCCGAAGCCGCTGCGGCCCCGCCTCGCGTCGTGGCTGGAGCAGCCGGTTCTCGTCGTACCGGAGCTGCGTGCCATGGTCAGGGCCGGGGTGCGCGCCTACCGCATACGCCGGCCCGTGCCCCAGCCCCTGACCGAGGCCGAACTGGCCGCTGTCCGCACCCCGTTGTACCTGGTGCTCGGCAGGCGCAGCCTTCTCGTCCACCCGGACCGGCAGGTGGAACGCGTTCCCCGGCTGATCCCCGGCGCCCGCGCCGAGATCATCTCCCGCACCGGCCACGGACCGCAGATCGACCACGCGGAGCGGACCAACCACCTGATGCTCGACTTCATGAACTCCGCCGAGCGCGGCCTGCCGACGTTGCGCTGAGCGCTCCGCCGCGGCCCTCCTGGGCCGCCCGCGAGTGCCCGGCCGCGGGGGCGGATGCGGATCACCTCGTCGTCGGTGTGCGGGCCCAAGTCGCGGGAGCCGAGGGGGCCGTGGGGCCGGGGCGCAGTGACGCCGGACAGCTCTGTTCCCGGTTGCGCCGAGCGGGTGGACCGCGGGCGAAGGTGCGGTGGCGCGGCCCGGACCTGTGGCACGGTCTGCTCCGACGAGCCATGGGGAAGGGCGGGTGCGGAGATGGCCGAGGTCAGACGGGTCCTCGCGGTGCTGCTGCTGGCGTTGGTGCCGGGCACGACCACACAGACGGCCGCGGAGCCGGCGCCGTTGCAGTGGACCGGCAGCTGGGAGACCGCGCCGTCGGGCACCGCCTCCGCACTGCCCGGCGCCGCCGTCCGCAACGTCGTCCACCTCAGCGTCGGCGGCGCGGCCGTGCGCATCCGGCTCAGCAACCGTCTCGGCACCGCGCCCCTGCACCTCGGCGCGGTCACCGTCGCGCTGCGCGCATCCGGTCCGAACGCCGTGACCGGCAGCCTGCACGCCGCCACCTTCCAGGGTGCCGCGTCCGTCAGCGTCCCGGCCGGCCAGGACATGGTGAGCGACCCGGTGCCGCTGTCCGTCCCGGCCGCCGCCGACCTCCTCGTCACCGTGTACACCCCCGGCGACGACGGCCCCGCGACCTTCCACCAGACCGCCCTGCAGACCAGCTACGTCGCCCCGGCCGGGGCTCGCCGGGCCGCCGACGAGGACGGCGCCGCCTACACCGGCACCATCAGCCGCTGGTACTACGTCACCGGCGTCGACGTCCTCGGCGACGCCGCGGGCAGCATCGTCGCGTTCGGCGACTCCCTCACCGACGGAAACGGCTCCACCCCCGACACCAACCACCGCTGGCCCGACCGCCTCGCCGAACAGGTCCGCGCGGCCCGGCTCGGCGTCCTCAACGCCGGAATCTCCGGAAACCGTCTGCTGCACGACGGCACGGGACCGAACGCCCTCGCCCGCCTGGACGCCGACGCCCTGGACCGGTCCGGGGTCAGGGTCCTGGTTGTCCTGGAGGGCATCAACGACATCAAGGGCACCCCGACCGCCGCCGACGTCACCGCGTACGCCGACGCCTACCGCGCCCTCGTCGCCCGAGCCCACGCCCGGGGCATCCGCGTCGTCGGCGTCACCCTCACCCCGTACCGCGGCTTCTCCGCCTACACGGGCGCCCGTGAGACGGTACGGCAGCAGGTGAACGCGTTCATCCGGACCGGCGGCGCCTTCGACGCGGTCGCCGACGCCGACGCCGCCCTGCGGGACCCGACCGACCCGGCCCGCATCCTGCCCGCCTACGACCCCGGCGACCACCTGCACTTCAATGACACAGGCATGGCAAAACTGGCGGACACGGTGCGCCGGGTACTCGGGGTCATGGCGGGTGACGGCGCGGCGGGGAGCGTCGGGGTGACGGCGAGTGAGGGCACCGCGGGGGCTATGGGGTGACGACGGGTGAGGGCGCGAGGAGCGGCCGGTGACGGCTCAGCCCCAGAGCACCGCTCCCAGCCACGCCCCCGCGATCAGCAGGCAGGCGAACAGCTCGGTCAGCACGCTGGAGCCGCCCGAGCGCATCGCGTTACGCAGGGCGGCCATCGCCTCGCCGTGCCGGCCGAGACGCAGCCGCTCGTGCAGATAGATCCCGGCCATGAACCCCGGCACCGCGCCGACCACCGGCACCAGCACGAAGCCGAGGAACGCCCCCACGCCCGCGTACACCCCCATCACCGGCGTGGCGCCACTCTGCCGCAGCCGGCGCGGTGGCAGCGCGGCGCGCACCGCCAGCGACAGCAGCAGCACCCCGGTGGCGCCCACCAGCACCGCCCAGGCCAGCGGCCGCGGATCCGTCAGCGCCCACCACAGCACTCCGGCCCACACCAGCCACGACCCCGGCGCCCCGGGCACCAGCACTCCGCACAGGCCGAGCACGACGACCACGCCGACCAGCAGGAGCTCCCACACTCCCATCTGCCCAGAGTGCCGGAGAAGCCGTGGCACGGCAGGCCCATGACGAGCCGGAACAGCGGGGACGCCGCCGTGAGCGTGCGCGTGGCTATGAGCGGGTGACCCAGCCCCGTTCGTACGCGTGCCAGCCCAGCTGCAGCCGGGTCGTGACCCCGGCCAGTTCCATCAGGCGCCGGACCCGGCGCTGCACGGTTCTGAGGCCCAGATCGAGCTGCTTGGCCACGCTGGCATCGGTCAGCCCGGCCAGCAGCAGCGACAGCACTTCCAGATCGGTGGCATCCGGGCCGTCCGGCTGTTCCTCGGTCACCCCCGCCGCGCCCAGCCGCAACGGCAGCGCCTCCCGCCACACCGACTCGAACAACCCGGCCAGCAGCTCCAGGAGCCCGCTGGCATGCACCACCAGCGCGGCCGGCTCCGCCGTGCGCGAGGTCAGCGGCACCATCGCCAGCGCACGGTCGGCGATCACCAGCTTCGTCGGCACCCGGTCCACCGCCCGTACCCGTTCGTCACGGGCGAGCGCGGCCGCCAACTCGGTGAGTCCGTGCGGCAGGTCCAGCACCGCGCGCTCCACCACCACCCGGTAACGCACCCCGCGCCCGGCCGCCTGTTCCTCCGCCTCGTTCTCGATGCCGGACACGACCACCGGATTGCCGGTCACCAGCGCGCACACCTCCTCGGCCGCCCCCAGCTGCAGCTGCAGAAAACGCTGCGCGACCGCCGAGGCACCGGTCACCACCTCCACCAGGTCGTGCACCGCCGGCTGGGCCGCGGCCGCCCGGTACTCCTCCGCGAGCAGCGCCGCCGTCAGCTCCGCCTTCTCCAGCTCGTGCCGCTGCTGGGTGAGCAGCGCGCCCAGCGCCACCCCGGGCGGCGCCGCCACCCAGCGGCCCGGCCGGGCCGGGGACTGGGCGGCGAGCCCGTGCCCCTCCAGCCGGCGCAGCGCCCGCTCGGCGTCCGACTCGGCCAGCGCCAGGCGCCGCGCCAGATCGGACACATCGGCCGCGCCCACGGACACCAGCGCCCGGTACGCCGCCTCGTGCGTCTCGTCCAGGCCTATCGCTGCCAGCATCGGCCTACGTCCCTCCCCTGCGGCGGACCCGAGACCAGGCTCGGGAACACACCATCGACAAGCCCCCGCGACGGGCACGGCCTGGCGGAAACCGGCCACGGCGCAAACCCGCCGCGGAACATCATCGCCGTACCGGAGGGGAGTCTGCCAAGGTGGCAGCACCCCGGGACATGAGTGATGTTCTCGATTCACAGCTGCGTCCCAGGAAACCAAGCCACAATCCGGCCATCCGACCGGGGCCCAGCCGCGGCCCGGTCGCCCGGTCCGTGGCCCGGCCCCGGACGTGTGCGAACCACGCGAAGGGGATTCGGGGCCGGGTCACTTCGGACGTCGCCGGGCGGTCCTCCCGTGGGGGGTGGGGCCGTCCGGCGACCATCTGCCACCCCTCGTACGGCAGTTCACTCCCTCACCAGAGGCGCCGTTCGAGGGGGCCGGGAACGCCGGATTTTCCCGATGCCCCGTTTTCCTGCGGCCCGCGCCGTGGACAATTAGGGGCATGAGCCAGCAGGGGGGAAGGCCCGCCCGTCCCGAGGACGACTGGTGGGGACAGCTGTACGACGACTCCACCGAGGACACGGGACCCACGGCCGCGCCCGACACCCTGGACGACCGCTTCGCCTCCGCGAAGCACACGGTGACGGGCCGGCACACACCGGCACCCCGGCGCCGGGCGACACCGACCGCGCGTGACGACGCCGGGCCGGGAGAGGGCGACCGGGACGACGGCGCCGACGTGGGCGCAGGCGCCGGCACGGCGGGGCGCGGGGACGGTGACCCGCGTACAGCGCTGTCCAGTCGCCCGGAGGTCCCCTCGCAGCGCGCCCCCGAGCCCCCGCTTCCCGCCCCCACCACACCGGCCGACGCCCCACCCCCGCGGCACACCTCCTGGGAGCGGCTCCCGGCACCGCCCGAGCAGCAACCATCCGCACCGCCCGCCGAGAGTCCGGCGTACAGGCCGTCGGCGCCCGCCGTGCCCGCAGACGGATCTGCGCCGGAGCCACCCGCACCGCCCGCCGAGCGTCCGGCGTACAGGCCGTCGGCGCCCGCCGACCGATCCGCGCCGGAGCCACCCGCACCGCCCACCGCGCCCGCCGCGCCCCCCGGGCCTCAAGACCCACCGGCACCCGTCGCGCCCCCACAAACGCCCCCGGCCATCACCACACCAGAAGACCCCGCGCCCCCCTCCGCCCTCGTACCCCCGCCCCCACCCCCCTCCGCCGTCGACTACGTCGGTTCCGGGCCGCCCACCTACGACCCGGAGCCCACCGCGTTGCCCGGTGCCGATCCGGACGGGCTGGGGGAGCTGGTCGCGGACACCGTGCTGGACGGTGCCCGGTACGGGGCCTGCACGTTGCGGGCCGTGTCGCTGCGCGGGGACTCGGCGCGGTACCGGGGTGAACCGCGCCGGGACTCGCTGCTCACCGCCAGGTTCGGGTCGGGCGAGCAGGCGCTGGTGCTCGTCGCGATGGCGACCGGAGTGCGCGGCATGCCGGACGCGCATCTCGCGGCGGCCGAGGCGTGCCGGTGGATCGGGCAGGCCGTGGGCCGCAGCCATCAGCGGCTCGTGGAGGACATCCGGGCGGCCCGGCGCGGCGACCTGAAGTCGGGTCTGCAGCGGCTGACCGACCGCAGCCTCGGCAGACTCCGCGCGAGCGCCGCCGAACAGGGCGCCGACCCGGAGGCGTACACGGCAAGCCTGCGCTGTCTGCTGCTGCCCGCCGACCCCGACTGCCGTACGCGCGTGTTCTTCGGCGTCGGCGACGGCGGCCTGTTCCGGCTGCGGGACGGCGCGTGGCAGGACATCGAACCGCACGGCACGCCCGACGGCCCCGGTGGCGCGTCCGCCGAGACCCCCGAGGGCGACCGGTTCACCATGGACCTCGGCATCCCGACCCCGCCGAGCCCGTACGAGCCGGCGCCCGAGCCGCCCCGCGAGCCGTTCCGGTTCCGTGCCTCGCCGGCCCGTCCGGGGGATGCGCTGGTGATGTGCAGCGCCGGTCTGGCCGAGCCGCTGCGTGGCGAGGCCGCCCTCTGCGCCTACCTGGCCCGCCGCTGGTCCGGCCGTACCCCGCCGGGCCTCGCCGCGTTTCTCGCCGACGCCCAGGTACGGGTGAAGGGCTACGCCGACGACCGTACGGCGGCGGCCGTGTGGGAGGCGTGAACGCTGCCCCGGTGAATGGATGGAACCGAGGACCACGGAGGTAATCGGAGCCACCGAAGGGGCAGACGAGACAACATGGCCAAACAGAATGTAGCGGAGCAGTTCGTCGACATCCTCGTCCGCGCCGGCGTACGCCGCCTCTACGGCGTGGTCGGTGACAGCCTCAACCCGGTGGTGGACGCCGTCCGCCGCAACTCCGCCATCGACTGGATCCACGTACGCCACGAGGAGACCGCCGCCTTCGCGGCCGGCGCCGAGGCCCAGATCACCGGGAAGCTGGCCGCGTGCGCAGGCTCCTGCGGCCCGGGCAATCTGCATCTGATCAACGGCCTGTACGACGCGCACCGCTCGATGGCCCCGGTGCTCGCGATCGCCTCGCACATCCCGTCCAGCGAGATCGGCCTCGGCTACTTCCAGGAGACCCATCCCGACCGGCTCTTCCAGGAGTGCAGCCACTACAGCGAACTGATTTCCAACCGGAAGCAGATGCCCCGGCTGCTGCAGACCGCCATCCAGCACGCGGTCGGTCAGAGCGGGGTCAGCGTGGTCTCGCTGCCCGGTGACATCGCCGCCGAACCGGCCCCGGAGAAAGCCGCGCAGAGCGCCCTCGTCACCTCCCGGCCCAGCGTCCGGCCGGGCGATGCCGAGATCGACAAGCTCGTGGAGATGATCGACGAGGCCGGGAAGGTGACCCTCTTCTGCGGCAGCGGCACGGCAGGCGGACACGCGGAGGTCATGGAGTTCGCCGGGCGGATCAAGTCCCCGGTGGGACACGCCCTGCGCGGCAAGGAGTGGATCCAGTACGACAACCCGTACGACGTCGGCATGAGCGGACTGCTCGGCTACGGCGCCGCCTACGAGGCCACCCACGAATGCGACCTGCTGATCCTGCTCGGCACCGACTTCCCGTACAACGCCTTCCTGCCCGACGACGTGAAGATCGCCCAGATCGATGTGCGGCCCGAGGTGCTCGGCCGGCGCTCACGGCTCGACCTCGCCGTGTGGGGCGACGTGCGCGAGACGCTGCGCTGTCTGATCCCGCGCGTGAAGGAGAAGACCGACCGGCGTTTCCTCGACAAGATGCTGAAGAAACACGCCGACGCGCTGGAGGGCGTGGTCAAGGCCTACACTCGCAAGGTCGACAAGCACGTCCCCATCCACCCCGAGTACGTGGCCGCCGTCCTCGACGAAGTCGCCGACGACGACGCCGTGTTCACCATCGACACCGGTATGTGCAATGTGTGGGCCGCGCGCTATATCTCGCCCAACGGCCGTCGCAGGATCATCGGTTCGTTCTCGCACGGCTCGATGGCCAATGCGCTGCCGATGGCGATCGGCGCCCAGTTCACCGACCGGCGCCGCCAGGTGGTGTCCATGTCGGGCGACGGCGGCTTCTCCATGCTGATGGGCGACTTTCTGACGCTCGTGCAGTACGACCTCCCCGTCAAGGTCGTCCTGTTCAACAACTCCTCCCTCGGTATGGTCGAGTTGGAAATGCTGGTCGCCGGACTGCCCTCGTACGGCACCACCAACGTCAACCCCGACTTCGCCGCCGTCGCCCGCGCCTGCGGTGCCCACGGGGTGCGGGTGGAGAAGCCCAGGCAACTCGCCGGAGCGCTCAAGGACGCCTTCAAGCACAAGGGCCCGGCGCTGGTGGACATCGTCACCGACCCCAACGCACTGTCCATCCCGCCGAAGATCAGCGCCGAGATGGTCACCGGATTCGCCCTGTCCGCCTCGAAGATCGTGCTCGACGGCGGCGTCGGCCGCATGCTCCAGATGGCCCGCTCCAACCTCCGCAACGTGCCGCGTCCCTAGGCCCTGTCGTGAAACTCCCTCCCCCACGCTCGAACGGCTCGTGCGGGGCGCCATCGCTGCCGCCGGGCCCGCCCCCCGGGCGGACGACGGGAGTTTGACGACAGGGCTCGCCCCCAGCCCGCAGGGGATCGCGTACTGGCCCGTAAGGGAATGGATTTCGGCCACTTTCACGGCGCGTGACGGTGTGCCGACGGCCGGTGCCGGGCGCATCTGCCTTGCCGTCGCGGGGCGTCCGTGGCGCCCAGCGCCCTGCGGGGGGCCGGTGATCCCGGTGCGGCCCGGCCCGGCGGGCGGCCCGGACGCCGTACGGCCGTGGCCGAACCGCCGGTCATCGGGCATACGTGATGACTGCCTGTGTGCGAGCTGGGCAAGCATCCCCCGTGAACGTGTTCGACCAGGAGGGGCAGGGTCCAGCGGCGTGCGGGCGGGGGTCATGAAGAGTCAGGCACGAGGGGGCGGTCCCGCGGTCGTCGGAGGCTCCTCGGGGACGACGGGGGAGACCACGGGGGAGACGACGGGGGAAGTGGCCGGCACCATCACGGGACACGCGCACCGGCTCCGGCGCAGACTGGGGCGGGCGGATCTCCGGGCGGTGCCCGAGGCCCGCCGGGAGTTGCGCGAACTGCTGCGGCACTGGGGCAAACCCGGCCGATCGGATATCGCCGAACTGCTCACCAGCGAACTGGTCACCAACGCGCTCGTCCACACCGACAACGACGCGGTCCTCACGGCAGTCGTCGAGCCGGACGGACTCCGTGTGGAGGTACGGGACTTCGTGGCGCGCAGACCGGAGCTGAGAAGCCCGGGCACGGACGACGACACCCATGGCCGGGGCCTGGTGCTGGTGCAGTCCCTCGCGGACGCCTGGGGTGTACGGCCGCACGGGGTGGGCAAGTCGGTGTGGTTCGAACTGGGCGCCGAGGGGGCGTGACGGTACGAGTGACAGACCACGGGCCGGGGGCGTGACCCGTCTGGTCACGCCCCCGGCCCGGCTGCGTCACGGTCTGACCCCCGGTCCCGGCCGGGGCACTAGCCGAACTGCTGCTCCAGATCCTTCAGCTTGCGCTCCAGGGAGTCCAGGCGCGGCAGGGCCATCGTGTCGTCCTCTGCGGTGAGGTCGACCGTCACCTGCTCAGCGGACGCGCTGCGGACCGGCTGCAGGGAGGGACGGGCGCGGACGGGCAACTGTTCCGCGGTGGATATGGCAGGCTCCGCGGTCACCTCGGCGGGGCCCCGCTCCACCGCCTGCACCTCGACCTGCCGGCCGGCGCGCCCGACGAAGCCCCGGTGGCCCCGGCTGATCGCCTTCAGCTGGGCCCGCTCCAGACGGTGCTGCTCGCGCCGGCGCTGGCGGGTCTCCTCCTTGCTCCGCTTGTCCTCGCGGACCTCCTCGACCGCCTCGTCCAGGCTGCGCACACCCTCCAGCAGCATCAGCGACCAGGCCTTGTAGGTCTCGCGGGGAGCCCGCAGCCAGCGCACGATCCGGATCTGCGGCAGCGGACGCGGCACCAGGCCCTGCTCGCGCAGCGCGGCCCGGCGGGTCTGCTTCAGCGCACGGTCGAACAGGACGGCCGCGGACAGTGACATACCGGAGAAGAACTGCGGGGCGCCCGCGTGGCCGGCTCCCCGGGGCGCGTGCACCCAGTTGAACCAGGCCGCCGCCGCGGCGAACATCCACACGAGGATCCGGGAGCCGAGCGCCGCGTCACCGTGGCTGGCCTCGCGCACCGCGAGGACGGAGCAGAACATCGCCGCGCCGTCCAGGCCGAACGGCACCAGGTACTGCCAGCCGTCCGTCAGCCCAAGGTTCTGTTCGCCGAAGCCGACGAGGCCGTGGAAGGACAGGGCGGCGGCGACCGCCGCACAGCAGAACAGGAGCACGTAGGAGGCAGTGCCGTAGATGGCCTCCTTGCGTCTGCGGCGCTCCTCGCTGCGCTCCCACGAGTCGTCCGCGCTCGCGTTCTCCCCGGAGGAGCGCTTGCCGCGCGCGAGCACCGCCACCGCCGCCAGCATGCCCAGGAGCAGTACGGCGCCGGGAAGCAGCCAGTTCAGCGATATGTCGGTCAGTCTCATCAGGGGTCCCTTGCATTGGGATAGGGCGTAACGCCCGCCATAGTGGCCCACTCCCGACGGCCCTCAGGGGGTTTCGGGGCAAGAGGCCGCCAATGAAGTGCAAGGGGATGCTCAGGGCGGCGTTCTGCTCGAACTGCCGCTTGAGGGGCGGGAGTTGAGTTCGAATAAGACTACCCGTACGGATGGTTCCGGGGAAACTTCCTGAGGCGGGTGAGGAAGATGTGAAGCATCTACGTACGATGATCTTAGTGGACGCCGGGCTGCGGTTCGACCCTGACGGAACCTCAAGTCACCGAGTTCGCCGGGGATTTGGCGGTGCGGTCGTACGGGGCGTGCGCCACGGGTGTCGGGGTGCGGGTCGAAGCTCGCGACGGCGCCGCGCGAGCCCGCCGGGGCCACCGATTCCGGCCGCAGGCCGACGTGCAAAGGTAAGGCTAACCTTACCTACTCGCGAGTGAATTTGAACTACCGGCTCGGGCGCCTAAGGTGCTTGACGGACAAGTGACAACTCGCCGTTAATGACCCAAGTGCCGACAAGCCGCCAGGAGGACCCGTGAAGCAGAGCGTGCAGGGCTCCGCCGAGGCGGGGACGCCCGAGCGCCGTACGACCGGCGGTTCCCGGGTGCCCGCGCAGGCGCGCAGGGCGGACACCCTCGACGGCTGCCGTGAGCGGGGCGACACCGCCGAGCCGGCCGCTCGGGGCGAGCACACGCACGGTGAGCGGCCGGTTCCCGGGCCTCGGCCGGCGGTGCAGCGCTCCTCGGTGCGCGGGCAGATCCTGGACGCGCTGCGGACGGCGCTGGTGACCGGGGAGCTGCAGCCGGGCGAGGTCTACTCGGCGCCGGTGCTGGGTGAACGGTTCGGTGTCTCGGCGACGCCCGTGCGGGAGGCCATGCAGCAGCTCGCCCTGGAGGGCGCGGTCGAGGTCGTGCCGAACCGGGGCTTCCGGGTGGTCGAGCGGGGGGCGCGGGAGCTGGCCGAGCTGGCGGAGGTGCGCGCGCTCATCGAGGTGCCGGTGATGCTGCGGCTCGCCCGGACGGTGCCGGGGGAGCGGTGGGCCGAGCTGCGTCCGCTGGCTGAGGAGACGGTGCGGGCGGCGGCCGACGGCTGTCCGGCGACGTACGCGGAGTCCGACCGGGCCTTCCATCGCGCCCTGCTCGCCCTGTCGGGCAACGAGCAGCTGGTCGGTGTGGCCGCCGACCTCCACCGACGGTCCCAGTGGCCCCCGGTCCGGCGCGGCCATGCCTACCTGGTCGCGGATGCGGCGGAACACATGGCCCTCCTGGACGCGCTGATCGCCGGGGACGTGGATGTGGTGCGGGCACTGGTGGCGGAGCACTTCGCCGGCGCGAGCTGAGAGGTGCCGCTGGGCACGGCGCGACCGGCGGTGCTGCGGTCCCCCAGGGGCGCGGTGAACTGCGCGACCAGCCCCCACCGGCCTGCACCCGGCAATGAGGCGTCACCCACCCGCCCCTACGCCGTCGCCACCCCCGGAGGGGCCGGTGGGGACAGCTGGCGGGACAGCCACGTCGGCACACCCCCGAGCAGCCGGAACAGGCGCCGGGCCTCCTCCCGCAGCCGCGAAGCCTCCGGCTCGGTCTCCGCGTCGGCCAGGGAGGCCAGCGCGGGTGCCGTGCCGACCAGGTAGCCCAGCTCCTCTCGGATACGCAGGGATTCGGCGAAGCCGTGCCGCGCCTCCGTCAACTCACCGTCCCGCAGGGCGAGTCCGGCGAGGTGGCGCCAGGTGAAGGACAGCAGGAGCGGGTCGGCGTGCGCGGTGGCGCCCGCGTGGGCGCGGCGGTACGCGGCACGTGCCGCCTGCGGGGAGCGGGTCAGGTTCTCGGCGATCAGCCCCCGGCGGAAGTCCAGCAGGGCCCGGCCGGGCGCCCCCGGAGGGATCAGCGCGGCCGCCCGGCCGAGTGCGGCCCGCGCCTCGTCCACCCGGTCCCGCACCCCGTGCAGCGTTGCTGTGTAGGCGAGTTGGCCCCGCTCGCACGCGGCAGCGCCCCGCTCCTCGTCGCCGTGCGCGAGCGCCTCCGCCGTCCGCAGGGCGTCCTCCGCGTCCTCCCAGCCCCGCTCGGTGTACAGGCACCGTTCGACCAGCAGCGCGGCCCGCTGCAGAGCCGTGGCGGGGGCGTCGGGCGGCAGCAGGGCCGCCGCGTCCGCCCAGCAGGCCCGCGAGCGCAGCCGCCATACCGCGGTCTGGAGCGGATCGTCACCGGGGGTCGTTCCGTTACCAGACATGGCGGTATGCGCCACGTTGCCCTCCCCGAGCACGCCATCGAGCTGTTGAGTGGTGGCGGCATTCCAGCACCATTCGACGGGCCGGGCCAAGAGGGTGGGTGAAAGATTTCACAAAGTCGTGGGGTGTGAGCGTGACCGGGTTCGGCCCCGCGCGCCCCCGGTGACCTCAGCTCATGCGCAGCGCGAGGAAGAAGTCCAGCTTGTCCTCCAGGCGGGAAAGGTCCCGTCCCGTCAACTGCTCGATGCGGCCCACCCGGTAGCGCAGCGTGTTGACATGCAGGTGGAGCCGGGTGGCGCAGCGGGTCCAGGAGCCGTCGCAGTCCAGGAACGCCTCCAGGGTCGGGATCAGCTCCGCCCGGTGCCGGCGGTCGTAGTCCGTCAGCGGGTCGAGCAGGCGCGCGGTGAAGGCACGGCGGACGTCGTCGGGCACGAAGGGCAGCAGCAGGACGTGCGACGCCAGCTCCTGGTGCCCCGCCGCGCAGACCCGGCCCGGGCGGGCGGCCGCCACCCGGCGGGCGTGCCGGGCCTCCTCCAGGGCCCCGCGCAGGCCCTCCGCCGAGTGCACGGCGGCGCTGACGCCGAGGGTGAGCCGTCCGTCGTCGTTCAGGCCCGCCGACAGCGTCTGCCGCACCGACCGCAGGAGGGAATCGGCCAGAAGTCCCGTCTCCGAGCCGTCGTGCTCGGAGGAGACCGCCGGCAGCGGCACCAGGGCGATCGCCTCGTCACCGGTGTGCGCGACGGCGATCCGGTCGGACGGCTCCGTGCCGGTCGCCTGCGGGTCGACCAGCACTTCCTCCAGGAGCGACTGGGCGACCGGGCCGCCCTCGACCTCGCTGTCCTCCCAGTCCACCCGGGCCACCACGACCTGCCAGTGCGGGGCCGCGCCGAGTCCGGGCAGCAGCACCGGCGCAGCCACCCTGAGGCGGGCCGCGATCTCGGCGGGCGCGGCACCGGTCTGGACCAGCTCCAGCACCTCCTGGGCGAGCCGGCGCCGCACCGTGCGCGCCGCGTCCCGGCGGTCCCGCTCGACCGAGATCAGCTGGGTGACGCCCTGCAGCAGGTCGAGGCGCTCCTCGGGCCAGTCGCCGGCGTCCGCCTCGACGGCCAGCAGCCAGTCCGACAGCACGGTCTCGCGGACATCGCGGGCGCCCTGCGGGGAGCGGCCGGATGAGCGGATCGGGAACAGCGAGTACGTCGTACCCGCCAACAGGACCCGGTGCGGGCCGCGCCGGCCGGTGCGGGTGGCCGCCAGGTGCTCGCCGGCGAGCTTCGCGCAGGCCTCCGGGGGCAGCTCGGGGCCCGTGACCTCGGAGCCGGCGATCAGCCGGCCGGTGGGCGAGAGCACCCACGCGCGCAGGTCCAGGTCGGTGCCGAGCAGGTCCAGGACCACGTCCGGGCCGCCGCCCGCCGGGCCCGAGGTCATCATCCGCCGGTGCCGGTCCACGACGGCCGCCAGGTCGCCGGCGCGCTCGCTGGAGACCTGCCGTACGACATGCTCGGTGATCGTCGCGAACGCCACCGACTCGTGCACCGCGAACAGCGGCAGCCGGTGCCGGGCGCAGGCGAGCACCAGGTCGTCCGGCACGTCGCCCAGCTCCGCCTCACCGGCCGCGAGCGCCGCCACCCCGGCCTGCACCAGGATCCGGACGAACGACTCGGAATCGTCGGCGTCCCGGCGCCAGGCCAGGCCGGTCAGCACCAGCTCGCCCCCGGAGAGGTACCGGCTCGGGTCGCGCAGGTCGGTCGTCATGACCCCGCGCACCGACCGGTCCAGCTCCTCCTCGCCGCCGAGCAGCCGCAGGCCCAGCGCATCGGTGTCCAGAAGTGCGCGCAGCCGCATCTCGTCGCCGCCGTTCTTTGTCTCGAAACCTACGATGGATCATGGAGGGTGACGGGAGAGGGCCCGGCACAGGGCCGCACTGGGCGTTCTCCGGGGTCTCCGCGCTGTTTCCTGCGTTTCCCCAGGAAAAAGGAGAGGTTACCGATGACCTCCGTTCATACGAATCTACAAGATGCCCGCCGTGGCCAGCCAACTCCTTCATGGTTTCGGTGACTGACCACCCAGGAGCAGTGGGCGGTGTACTAAGTCCACTCCGCGTTAACAGGACATGAACGAGCCGGGCCCGCCGCACACGGATTGGCTCAATCTGAACGACCCACGAGACGAAGAAGAGAGCCGGTCATGGACTTCCTTCGCCCCGCCAGCTGGGAGGAGGCGCTCGCCGCGAAGGCCGAGCACCCCACCGCTGTGCCGATTGCGGGTGGCACCGATGTGATGGTCGAGATCAACTTCGACCACCGCCGGCCCGAGTACCTGCTCGACCTCAACCGCATCGGCGACCTCTACGAGTGGGAGGTCGGCGAGGAGAGCGTACGGCTGGGTGCTTCCGTCCCGTACACCAGGATCATGGAGAACCTCCGTGCCGAGCTGCCGGGCCTCGCGCTCGCCTCGCACACGGTCGCCTCCCCGCAGATCCGCAATCGCGGCGGCGTCGGCGGCAACCTCGGCACGGCCTCGCCCGCCGGTGACGCCCACCCCGCCCTCCTCGCCGCCGGCGCCGAGGTCGAGGCGGAGTCCGCGGCCCGCGGCACCCGGCTGATCCCGATCGACGAGTTCTACACCGGAGTCAAGCGCAACGCGCTCCAGCCCGACGAGCTGATCCGCGCCGTCCACGTCAAGAAGGCGGACGGACCGCAGCAGTACTCGAAGGTCGGCACCCGCAACGCCATGGTCATCGCCGTGTGCGCCTTCGGCCTCGCCCTGCACCCCGAGACCCGCACCGTCCGGACCGGCATCGGCTCCGCCGCCCCGACCCCGGTACGCGCCAAGGCCGCCGAGGAGTTCCTGAACGCGGCGCTCGACGAGGGCGGCTTCTGGGACAACGGAAAGATCATCACCCCGTCGGTCGCCAAGCAGTTCGCCGACCTGTGCTCGGCCGGCTGCAACCCGATCGACGACGTCCGGGGCACCGCGAGCTACCGCCGCCACGCGGTCGGCGTGATGGCCCGCCGGACGCTCACCTGGACCTGGGAGTCGTTCCGCGGCACCCGCCGCACCACCGAGGGAGCTGCGTAATGCGCGTCAACTTCACCGTCAACGGACGCCCGCAGGAAGCCGACGACGTCTGGGAGGGCGAGTCCCTGCTGTACGTCCTGCGTGAGCGCCTGGGCCTGCCCGGCTCCAAGAACGCCTGCGAGCAGGGTGAGTGCGGCTCCTGCACGGTCCGCCTGGACGGCGTGCCGGTGTGTTCCTGCCTGGTCGCGGCCGGCCAGGTCGAGGGCCGCGACGTCGTGACCGTCGAGGGCCTCGCCGACTTCGCCCAGCAGCGTGCCGAGGGCGGCTGCGCGACCGGCGCCTGCGGCACCTCGCTGGACGCGGCCAAGGGCTGGAAGGCCAAGGGCACCGACTCGCAGACCGGCGAGGGCGCCATTTCCCCGGGCGCTGCCCTCTCGCCGATCCAGCAGGCGTTCATCGACGCCGGAGCCGTCCAGTGCGGCTTCTGCACCCCGGGTCTGCTCGTCGCCTCCGACGAACTCCTGGAGCGCAACCCGAACCCGTCCGACGCGGACATCCGTGAGGCGCTGTCGGGCAACCTGTGCCGCTGCACGGGCTACGAGAAGATCATGGACGCGGTCCGCCTGGCGGCCGCCCGCCAGTCCGAGGGAGTCTGACATGCCGACCAACGGCGCTCCTACGAAGATCACGCAGGGCTCGCAGACCAAGGGCGGCATCGGCGAGTCGACGCTCCGCCCGGACGGCACCCTCAAGGTCACCGGCGAGTTCGCGTACTCGTCCGACATGTGGCACGAGGACATGCTGTGGGGCCAGATCCTGCGCTCCACCGTCGCGCACGCCGAGATCGTCTCGATCGACGTCTCCGAGGCGCTCGCCATGGCGGGTGTGTACGCGGTACTGACGTACGACGACCTGCCCACCTCGGTGAAGAACTACGGCCTGGAGATCCAGGACACCCCGGTTCTCGCGCACGGCAAGGTACGCCACCACGGCGAGCCGGTCGCGATCGTCGCCGCCGACCACCCGGAGACGGCCCGCCGCGCCGCCGCCAAGATCAAGGTCGACTACAAGGAGCTGCCCGTCATCACCGACGAGGCCTCCGCGACCGCGCCGGACGCGGTCCTCGTCCACGAGGACCGCGACGACCACCACTCCGGGCACGTCCCGCACCCGAACATCGTGCACCGCCAGCCGATCATCCGCGGCAACGCGGACGAGGCCGCCGAGCGCGCCGATGTGATCGTGAAGGGCGAGTACACCTTCGGCATGCAGGACCAGGCCTTCCTCGGCCCCGAGTCCGGCCTCGCCGTACCCGAGGAGGACGGCGGCGTCCACCTCTACGTCGCCACCCAGTGGCTCCACTCCGACCTGCGCCAGATCGCGCCCGTCCTCGGCCTGCCCGAGGACAAGGTGCGGATGACGCTGGCCGGTGTCGGCGGTGCGTTCGGCGGCCGCGAGGACCTGTCGATGCAGATCCACGCCTGCTTGCTCGCCCTGCGCACCGGCAAGCCCGTCAAGATCGTCTACAACCGGTTCGAGTCCTTCTTCGGACACGTCCACCGGCACCCGGCGAAGCTCTACTACGAGCACGGCGCCACCAAGGACGGCAAGCTCACGCACATGAAGTGCAAGATCGTCCTGGACGGCGGCGCCTACGCCTCCGCCTCCCCGGCGGTCGTCGGCAACGCCTCCTCGCTGAGCGTCGGCCCGTACGTGATCGACGACGTCGACATCGAGGCCATCGCCCTCTACACCAACAACCCGCCCTGCGGCGCCATGCGCGGCTTCGGCGCGGTCCAGGCGTGCTTCGCCTACGAGGCGCAGATGGACAAGCTGGCGAAGAAGCTGGGCATGGACCCGGTGGAGTTCCGGCAGCTGAACGCCATGGAGCAGGGGACCATCATGCCGACCGGGCAGCCGGTCGACTCCCCTGCCCCGGTCGCCGAACTGCTGCGCCGCATCAAGGCGATGCCGCTGCCGCCCGAGCGCCAGTGGGAGTCCAGCGAGGGCGCCGACGTACGGCAGCTGCCCGGCGGTCTGTCCAACACCACGCACGGCGAGGGCGTCGTACGCGGTGTCGGCTACGCGGTCGGCATCAAGAACGTCGGCTTCTCCGAGGGCTTCGACGACTACTCCACCGCCAAGGTGCGCATGGAGGTCATAGGCGGCGAGCCGGTCGCGACCGTGCACACCGCGATGGCGGAGGTCGGCCAGGGCGGTGTCACCGTCCACGCGCAGATCGCCCGCACCGAACTCGGCGTCACCCAGGTCACCATCCACCCGGCCGACACCCAGGTCGGCTCGGCGGGTTCGACCTCGGCCTCCCGGCAGACGTACGTCACCGGCGGCGCCGTGAAGCACACCTGCGAACTCGTCCGCGAGAAGGTCCTGGAGATCGGCCGCCGCAAGTTCGGCAGCTACCACCCGGCCTGGGCGACCGCCGAACTCCTCCTGGAGGGCGGCAAGGTCGTCACCGACGGCGGCGAGGTCCTCGGCGACCTGGTCGACGTCCTGGAGGACGAGACCGTGGAGATCGAGGCGGAGTGGCGGCACCGGCCGACCGAGGCCTTCGACCTGGTCACCGGCCAGGGTGACGGCCACGTCCAGTACTCCTTCGCCGCGCACCGCGCGGTCGTCGAGGTCGACACCGAACTCGGCCTGGTCAAGGTCATCGAGCTGGCCTGCGCCCAGGACGTCGGCAAGGCGCTCAACCCGCTCTCCGTCGTCGGCCAGATCCAGGGCGGTACGACCCAGGGCCTGGGCGTGGCGGTGATGGAGGAGATCATCGTCGACCCGAAGACCGCGAAGGTCAGGAACCCCTCCTTCACGGACTACCTGATCCCCACGATTCTCGACACGCCGACCATCCCGGTCGACGTGCTCGAACTCGCCGACGACCACGCCCCGTACGGGCTGCGTGGCATCGGCGAGGCCCCGACCCTGTCGTCGACTCCGGCCGTCCTCGCGGCGATCCGGAACGCGACCGGGCTGGAGCTCAACCGCACTCCGGTACGGCCCGAGCACCTCACGGGGACCGCGTAACACCCCCACAGCTCTCCGGGCGGCGCAGGGAACGTCACACACTCCGCCGCGCCGCCCGGAGGAACCCCTTTGAGTTCCGCACCGCTCGCGGTCCTTGAAGCACCAGGAAATTCGTTCGTCTCGGGCCGTCCCCCGGGTCGTCCATTCCCCAAATCCCGTGACCGTCAGGGCGGTTGCACGGGTGCCCCTGTGAACCTTGGGAGATGGCACCATGACCCAGCAGTCAGTGGAGCCCACGAACACCGCCGAAGACGCGGGCGCGGGTTCGCGTCCGCCGGCCGGCAGGTCGTGGCTCGACCGGTACTTCCACATTTCCGAAAGAGGATCCACCGTCGCGACCGAGGTCCGCGGTGGCGTCACCACCTTCATGGCGATGGCGTACATCCTCCTGCTCAACCCGGTGATCCTCAGCGGCGCGGACAGGTCCGGCGACTCGCTGGGCCAGAAGGCGCTCATCACGGCCACCGCGCTCGGCGCGGCGGGTACCACTCTTCTCATGGGCTGGCTCGGCAAGGTGCCGCTCGCCATGGCCGCCGGACTGTCCGTCTCCGGTGTGCTGGCCGGTCTGGTCATGGGAACCAAGGACCTGACGTGGGCTCAGGGCCTGGGCATGTGCGTCGCGTACGGCGTCGTGATCATGTTGTTGGTGGTCACGGGTCTCCGCGAGATGATCATGAACGCGATCCCGCTGCCGCTCAAGCACGGCATCACGATCGGCATCGGTCTGTTCATCGCGTTCATCGGCCTGGTCAAGGCCGGGTTCGTGCACGCAGGTACGGCGACCCCGGTCACGCTGGGCAACGGGGGCGAGCTCGCCGGCTGGCCCGTCCTGCTCTTCGCCGTCACGCTGCTGCTCATCTTCGCGCTCCAGTCCCGGAACATTCCCGGTGCCATTCTCATCGGCATCGTCACCGGCACAGTGCTCGCGGTGATCGTCAACGCGGCCGGCCTCGTCGACGACAAGTCCTGGGCCAACGGCGGCGGCCCCGCGCTGCACGGCAGCGCCGTGTCGATGCCGGACTTCTCGCTCATCGGCAAGGTGTCCTTCAGCGGCCTGGGCAACGTGGGCTACATGACGGTGACCTTCATCGTCTTCACCCTCGTGCTCGCCGGCTTCTTCGACGCCATGGCCACCATCATCGGCATCGGCACCGAGGCCAACCTCGCCGACTCCCAGGGCCGGATGCCGGGCCTGTCCAAGGCGCTGTTCATCGACGGTGCCGGCGGTGCCATCGGCGGTGTCGTGGGCGGCTCCGGGCAGACCGTGTTCGTCGAGTCCGCGACCGGTGTCGGCGAGGGCGCCCGTACCGGACTGGCCTCGGTCGTCACCGGTGGGTTCTTCGCCCTCTGCCTCTTCTTCACGCCGATCACGGCGATCGTCCCGCGCGAGGTGGCCTCGGCCGCCCTTGTCACCATCGGCGCGATGATGATGATGAACGCCCGCCATGTGGACTGGGGCGACCGCTCCGTCGCCATCCCGGTCTTCCTGACCGTCGTGATCATGCCGTTCACGTACTCGATCACCCCCGGTGTCGCCGCCGGTGTGATCTCCTACGTCGTCATCAAGCTCGCCCAGGGCAAGTGGCGTGAGATCGGCCCCTTCATGTGGGGTCTGACGGTCCTGTTCCTCATCTACTTCTCACTGCATCCGATCCGGGCGGCCCTGGGCGTGCACTGACGCCCGGACCCTCCACGCATCCCCTTGACCTGATCAGGAGGCCGAACATGCTGGACATCGCCGACGAGTTGAACCGGTGGGTCGAGCAGGGACGTGACTTCGCCGTCGCCACCGTGGTGGCCGTCGGCGGGAGCGCGCCCCGGCAACCGGGCGCCGCGCTCGCCGTCGACAGCGAGGGCACGGCCATTGGTTCGGTCTCCGGCGGATGCGTGGAGGGAGCCGTGTACGACCTGTGCCGGCAGGCGCTGGAGGACGGGGAGACCGTCCTGGAACGCTTCGGGTACAGCGACGAGGACGCCTTCGCCGTCGGCCTGACCTGTGGCGGCATCATCGACATCCTCGTCACACCGGTCCGGGCGGACGGTCCCGCCCGGCCGGTGGTCGCGGCCGCGCTGGCCGCCGCCGCCCGTGGGGAGGCGGCGGCGGTCGCGCGGATCGTGGAGGGACCGGCAGAGCTGCGGGGCCGGGCCCTCCTCGTCCGCGCCGACGGTTCCTGTGACGGCGGTTTCGGCGCCCACCCCGAACTGGACCGCACCGTCGCCGCCGAGGCCGGCGCCTTCCTGGACGCGGGCCGCACCGGCACCATGGAGATCGGCGAACAGGGCTCCCGCTGCGGCGCCCCGCTCACGGTCCTGGTCGAGTCCTCCGTCCCCCCGCCCCGCATGATCGTCTTCGGCGCCATCGACTTCGCCTCCGCACTGGTCCGCGTCGGCAAGTTCCTCGGCTACCGGGTCACCGTGTGCGACGCCCGCCCGGTGTTCGCCACACGCACCCGCTTCCCCGACGCCGACGAGATCGTCGTCGAGTGGCCGCACAAGTACCTGGAGCGCACCGAGGTCGACGGCCGTACCGTCCTGTGCGTCCTCACCCACGACGCCAAGTTCGACGTACCGCTGCTGCGGCTGGCCCTGCGGCTGCCGGTCGCCTACGTCGGCGCGATGGGCTCCCGCCGCACCCACCTGGAGCGCAACGAGCGCCTGCGCGAGGTCGGCGTCACCGAACTCGAACTGGCCCGCCTGCGCTCCCCGATCGGCCTCGACCTCGGCGCCCGTACGCCGGAGGAGACGGCCCTGTCCATCGGCGCGGAGATCGTCGCGAACCGGCGCGGCGGCAGCGGTGCCGCGCTCACCGGCGCGCACACCCCGATCCACCACGACATGGCGGCGCGACCGGCCGCGACGATCGGGTCGGTGGCCTGAAGCGCCGGCCGGGACGTGTGGGCTCATTCCCGTCTGAGCAGCCGGTTCGCCGCCCGGCCGAACATCACACGTGCCGTGCGCTCCAGTACGCCGTCGAAGGCACGCGGCAGAAAGCGCACCCGAAGTTCCTCCCGCCACACCACCCGGCTACGGCCGCCGGGCCCCGGCCGCACCTCGATCTCCGCCCAGCCGAGGACCACCCGGCCGCGCTTCTCCAGGCGGCACAGGGCGGGCTCGCCGTCGACGGGCGGGCGCCACACGGTGACCTCCATCAGGTCGTCGACGGTGAGCGGGCCGATGCCCGAACGGGCCACGAACCGCGTGCCCACCTGCGTCGGCGCGGGCGTGAGCACCTCGATCCGGGTCAGCGGAACCGCGTAGGCGTGGCGGGGCCACTCGGTGAGCCGGCGCCATGCCTCTTCGAGGGGCAGCGGGGCCGTACGGCTGAAGGAGAAGGTCGGCACGGCATGATCGTAGGCAATGCGGGGCGGTCGGCCGCGCGCCCGGCCCACCTCCCCTGTCGCGGCCGTCAGGGCCGGTACACCTTGCCCGGCTCCGCCTTGCCGGGCGCCAGCAGCTGCGGCACTGTCACGAAGACATAGCCGCGCTCCTTCAGCGCGTCGATGATGCCGGGCGCGGCGGGCACGGTGCCGGGGTAGATGTCGTGCAGCAGGATGATGCCGTCCCGGTCCGACTGCTCCAGGACGCGCTTCTTGATGAGCGCCGAGTCGTTCGTCGTGTAGTCCTTGGCGGTCACGCTCCACAGCACCTCCGCCAGGCCCTGCTCCTTGGCGATCTTGTGGATGTCGGAGTCGGTGCGGCCCTGCGGTGGGCGCACCAGCGTGGGTCTGTGCCCGGTCAGCCGCTCGATCGCGTCGTTCGGCCGCTTCAGCTCGTCGCGTACCTCGGCGTCCGGGATCTTCGTGAGGATCTTGTGGTCCCAGGTGTGGCTCGCGACCTCGTGGCCCTCGGCGGCCATCCGCTTCACCAGTTCCGGGTACTTCTCGATGTGGTTCTTGCCCAGCAGGAAGAAGGTGGCCGGGACCTTCTTCTGCTTGAGGATGTCGAGCAGCCTGGCCGAGTTCTCGCTGGGCCCCGCGTCGAAAGTCAGCGCGATGCACTTGGCCCTGCGGCAGTCGACGGTCCCGAACTTCGCCGGCGACCCGTGCACCGCCTCGGCCCGCGCGGTGCTCGGTGACGTCGTGTCGACCTGGGCGCAGCCGGACAGCGCGAGCGCCAGGCCGAGCGCGGCCGAGGCGAGCGCGGCAGGACGCAACCTTTGGGTGGTTTCGCTCATCTTCCTGGTCGCGTGCGGCTTTCCGGCCGTGTGCGGCGGTATCGGGATGTTGTCGGCCGAGTAGGACATACGACCACTATACGCTCAGTGTATAGATCTGGCGTTCGAACTCCCGGGAACGCCCGGCCGGGCGCACCATGGAAGGAGAGGCTCTCCGCGGAGGAGGACCAGCCATGCGCTTCAGGGACCGTGCCGAAGCCGGGCGGCAACTCGCCGGACTGCTGAGCGACCTGCGGGACCAGGGGGTCCTCGTCGATCCCCTTGTGCTCGCGCTGCCGCGCGGCGGCATCGCCGTCGCCGAGCCGGTCGCCGAGGCCCTCGGCGCCCCGCTCGACGTACTCGTCGTCCGCAAGATCGGTGCCCCGCACCACCAGGAGTTCGCCGTCGGCGCGCTCGCCGCGGACGACCCGCCCCTCTTCGATGCGCACTCCCTGGGCCTGCTCGGTCTGACCGAGGAATCCATGGCCCCGGCGGTCGAACGCGAGCGGCGGGAACTGCACCGGCGCGAGCGGCGCTACCGCGGCGACCGCCCGGCGCCGGATCCGGCGGGCCGTACGGTGATCATCGTCGACGACGGCCTCGCCACCGGCGCGACCGCCCGTGCGGCCCTGCGCCATGTGCGGCGGCGCCGGCCGGCACACCTCGTCCTGGCCGTCCCTGTCGGTGCCCCGGACTCCCTGGACCTGCTCGTCGGCGAAGCCGACACGATCGTGTGCCCGTACCGGCCGGTCGGCTTCAGCGCGGTGGGGCAGTGGTACGAGGACTTCGAGCAGCTCACGGACGACGAAGTGCTGGCTGCACTGCAGTTGCACCGGGCTTGACGGGAGCGTCCGGCACAGCGCCGTCCGCCCCTGCGGGCTCTGGCCGGTCCCGGGCGGACATGGAAAACTGAGTGGGTGTACGCCGCCGCGCCGTGCGGCATCCGTGTGCACCAGGCCGCCCGAGGAGGCGTACGTGTCCCCGGTCCACGAACCCTCGGCGCTCGCCGACCGGTTGGGCCGCGACGCGGCTCATGCCCTGCTCGACTGGGCGGAGTTGAACGACCAGACGGTGCGCCTTTTCCAGCCGTCCTGGCTGCCGCCGGGAAAGGGGCACACCGGAGCCGTGCTGGCGGCGCTGGAGGTGGCCCCACCGCCCAGGATCGCCATCCTGAAAGTGCTGCCCGAAGGACCGCACCGGACCGAACCCGCCCGGCACAGCAGGGCGTTGCGGACGTCACCCCGCTCATTCGCGGCGGACCATCTCGTCGAGCAGGCCTTCGCGCCCTATCCCGTCGCGAGCGGCGGCGCGCTGATGTTCCAGTCCGTCGCCGGTGACGGACTGCGCGACGCCCTGCCGCTCGGCGCCCTGGAGGGCGAGACGTTCACCCGCACCTGCGCGCACGTGGTGCGGGGACTGCTCACCGAGTGGAACACTGCGCAGGTACGGCCGCGGCGGATGCCGGCCTCCGTCTTCGTGCGCGGGGAGGCGGACCCCGAGGGAGGCGGAGCGGGCTCGCTGGAGTCCTGGCGTCGTGAGGCCGGGCTCGCGGGGTTCACCCGGCCCTGGTTCGAGGCCGGAGGCCGCCGGCTGCCCAATCCGTATCTGCTGCTCTCCGGCGGGCACCCGGACCTGCCCGACCCCGAGGTGCCGGTCGTCACCGGACTCACCCACGGGGATCTGCACGTGGACAACGTCATCGTCCCGGTGCGGCGCGGCGCCCCCCTCGAACCGGCGTACCGCCTGATCGACCTCGGCGGCTTCCGTGCCGACGGCGCGCTGACGTGCGACATCGTCATGCTGCTGCTGTCGGCGCTCGCGCCGTTCGTCGCGGGGGCGTTGCCGGCCCGGCAGGAGCAGGCGCTGCTCGACCACGTGGTCGCACCCCGCCAGGAGCATGCCGAGCGGCTGCCCGCCGAGCTGGTGCGGCGGGTCGACTGCGTGCGGGACACCGCCGCCGACGTGATGGCCGGATGGCGGGAACCGTGGACGGACCAGTTCCTGCTGTCCGTCGTCGCCGGTGCCCTGACGTACACGACCTTCTCCAATCTCGGTGCCCGCGCCCGCACCTGGTACCTGATGCTCGCCGCCCACGCCTGCGGGGCCGTCCTTGAGCCCCGCACCGGAGCCCGGCCCGCGCTCGCCCGGCCGGTCCCATGGGCGCCCGAGCCGTCGCAGGCCGGACCGGTGCGCCCGCCGGATCCCGGTACAGCGGCCCGCCCGTCCGTCGCGCGGGCGCGGTACGGCCACCCGGACGAGGGGGCGACGGACCGGCGGGAGGCGCTGGTGGAAGCCCTCGAAGCGCTGCCCGCGCTGATCGACAAGGACTCCCGCGAGGCCATGCTGCGCCGGCTGCCCAGGAAACTGGCGACGAGCATCCCGAGATCCAGCATTCTGCGGGTGGAAGTCCTCGGGCTGCTCGACACCTGCCTCGCGTTCCCCGACGGCCTGCGCGAACTCCGGGAAGCCATACGGCAGGTGGACACCGGCACCGGAGAACGCGACGTGGTTTTCGGCCTTCTGGAGGCAATGCCCGAGTTCGGTCCCCTGACGGACAACGGACGGCGCGAGGCCTGATTTCCCGACTCGGGGTTTCCGGATATGGGTCGCGGGGACATCATGAAATGACAGGGGAAAGGGCCGTACGCCGGGGGACGGGGAGGGCCGCACAGGATGGACCAGGCTGGGGCGATCATCGAGTCGGAACTGCCCGATCTCTCGCAGCTCGCGTTGGAGGACGTACCGGCTTGCCGGAATGGCCGCGACTGGCAGAAGGCGGAGCGACGGCTTCTCACGGAGTCCGGCAACCCCTCCGTCTTCGCCGGCGATCCGAAGACCAGTTTCACGGTGTGATGTCGAGGCCCCGACGGCGACCACGGAGGCTCATCGGTGGGTGGCTCCTCTCTGTCCTCGGGGTGGTCGGCATCAGGACTCCCGCGACACGGGCTTCCTCCCAGGCACTTCGACCTCCTGGCCGGCGGCGGGGCCGGGCACGCGGTCGTCGCCCATCTGTGGGACTCCGAGCGCAGCCACCGGCTGGTCCTGCTGGGACTGCTCATGGGGTCCGCGAGCAGGCGCGCCGACGCGACGGGGCCCTTGTCGGACATCGAGGCGGCCTGGGACCTGCTCATCGCCGCTGAACGGCAGAGCGCCGCGATAGCCGACGACATGCTCCTGCTGCCCGAGACGGGGCACTGGCTGCGGCACTGCCTCGGGCGATTACAAAGCCCCGGCCACGGGCGGGAGCCGGGCGATCCGCCGCTCTGGGCCGACGTGGGCCATCTGCATCTGCTCGCCGCCGTGGCCGGGGTGCGCAGCGGGCTCCCGTTCCGGCTGAGGGTGCCCGTCCGGGCCGGACGGGTCTGGTTTCCCACGCTCGGCTGCGCCGTGCTCCCGGGGGAGGCCAGGGCATGGCAGACGGCCGAGGCCATGTACGACTCCCGTACGCTCATCGTGACGCCGAGCGGCACGGGGTCCGGCGGCCCCGACCCGGTGCGGATCGAGCGGCCCTTCGCGCAGCCGTCCGCGCACTGGCAGGTCCCCCAGGTGCTGTCCCTGGACCTGCCGGACGGCCCCCGGCGGGTCATGCTGCACGAGCTGGGCCCCTACCGGATGCAGGGGAAGGCCTGGGACACCCCGGACCGGGCTGTCGGCCCCGCCGCGGCGGAGGCGGTGCACCGATGGACCGAACTCCTCGAACTTGCCTGGCCGTTGCTCGCCCGGGTGGATCCCAGCGGCGCCGAGGACGTCACCGCCTGTCTGCGGTCCATCGAGCCGCTGCCCGTCGCACGGCCGTTCCGCTGGCACAGCGCCACGATGGAGGACGGCATGGGCGGCATGGCGGCGTCCGCACCGGCCGGGACCGAACCCGCCGCCGCGGCCCAGTTCGCCGCCGTGCTCACGCACGAGGCGCAGCACAGCAAACTCAGCGCCCTGCTGCACATGTACTCACTGCACACCCCCGATGCGACACGGCGTTTCCAGGTGCCCTGGCGAGACGACCCCCGCCCGTTGCGGGGCGTGCTGCACGGGGTCTACGCCTTCACGGGAGTGGCGCGGTTCTGGCGCGGCCACCTCCTCAACGGATGCCCGCAGGACGAGCAACGGCTGGCGGCGTTCGAGTTCGCGTTACGCCGCCGCCAACTGCTGCGGGTGCTGCCCGCGTTGGAACGGGAGGCGGAACTGACCCCCCTGGGGCGCAGGTTGGTCGGCCGGCTGCTAGAGACCGTGCGGGAGTGGGCGGACGAGCCGGTTCTGCCGGAGCCGCTCGCATGGGCGGAGCTGGCCGTCGACGACCACGCCCTGAGCTGGCGGTCCCACCATCTCGCGCCCGATCCGGACCTGGTGGCCGACCTGGTGCGGGAGTGGGGCGACGGCCGGGCCGGGACGGCGGCACCCGAGCAGGCCTGGCACTGTCCGCCCCCGCGCCTGGTGCCGGATCCGGCGGCGCGGCACCTGGACGCCCGCGCCGTGCTCATGCGGATGCGGCTGATGCGCGTCACGGCCGTCCGGGTACGGGCCACGGACGCCCTGGGCGACCTCGTGCTGGGGGCGCGGCCGGCGGACGTCCACCTGCTCGACGGCCGACTGCCGGCCGCGGAGCGCCTGTATGCCGACGAGATCAGGGCACACAGCGACGCCGGCCCGGCTCCGGGCACCGTGTGGTCCGGGCTGGCGTGGACCCTGCGGGGGCGGCGGGAGCGCGAGGGGGCGGCCCGCGCCCTCACCGCCTGCCCGGAACTGGTCCGGCACGTCTACGCGGCCGTCAAGCTCAAGAGCGCGTCCGCACCGGACCCCCTCGCCGTGGCCGAATGGCTCGGCCACACCGTCGCCGTGCCCTGACCAGGGCCCGCGGCACCGGCCCGGTGCCGTGCCGTGCGCTGCCGGGGCCTAGGGCATGGGGTCGGCGTCGCAGTTGGAGCGGCGCCAGGCCTCGGCGTCCGTGCAGGCCGGGTGAACGGCCCCGAGCTTGCTGCGCAGTCCCTCCACGGCGGCCGTGTGCATGGCCTCGGCCTCCTCGGTCCGGCGCAGCGCCCGCAGATCACTGGCGATGTTGTTCATCAGGGCGAACGCGGTGGGGTGCTGTTCGCCCAGCGTGGCCTTGACCCGCTCCAGGGTGCGCAGGCCCAGCTCCAGGGCGCCGGCGGCATCGCCCTGCGCGTACCTGTCGCTGGCCAGGTTGGCGGCGCACACGAGCACCGTGGGGTGGTCCTCGCCCAGGGCCCGGACCGCGCGGTCCAGGGCGTTCTCGTTGAGGGCGCGCGCGTCCTCCACCTGGTTGACCAGCCGCAGGGTGATGGCGAGGTCGATGTCCGCCGCCACCGTGTCGGGGTGCTGCGAGCCGAAGACCTCGGCATACAGATCGCGGGTCCGCTCACCGAGTTTGAGCGCGTCGTCCAGGTTGTTGAGCTGCCTGAGGTCGATCGACAGACTGAGGGAGGCCACCAGGGAGTCCGGACTGCGCTCTCCGTAGCGGTCGGTGAGCGCCTTGCTGGCCTGCAGACTGAGGTCGTAGGCGGCCTGGTGGTCTCCGGCCTTGCGCCGTGACACGGCCAGCCTGGCCAGGGCACGCAGCGTGTGCGGGTTGGTCTCACCGAACACGTTGCGGTACTTCTCGACGATCTCCTCGAACATGCGGGCGCCGAGCGCGTAGTCGCCCGCTTCCCGGCGGTCCAGCGCCAGACCCATCTCGGACAGCAGGGTGTCGTAGGCTTCCTCGCCGTAGATGACGACGTTGCGGCGCCAGGTCTCCTCGTCGAGTTCGAGCGCCTCGCGGTAGTGACCGCACGCGCGCAGGGCCACGGCGAGGTTGTGCGTGTGGTCGAGGGTGAGCGGGTCCTCCTCGCCATAGGCGCGTACGGCCCTCTCGTGCACCTCCCGGGCGATGTCCAGGGCCCCGCGGAAATCACCGTGCGAACGGCGGTCGACCGCTACCGACCCCATCGTGGACAGCAGCTCCTCCTCCGCGTCGGAGCCCAGTGCCCGTACGGCGGTCAGCATCCGCTGGCTCAGTTCGGCGGCCTCTCCGTAACGGCCCATCCGCCACAGGACGTACCACAGGCTGCGGCACAGCAGCAGGGTCTGCTGGTCGCCCTCCCCGTACTTCTCCCGCCACCGCTCGTACGCCTTCTGGCCGAACTCGCGGGCGCTCTCGTGGTCGCCCCAGTAGTAGAGGTAGTCCGCGGTGTTGATGATGAGCTGCCGGACGTTGCCGACCTCCGAGTCGATCGCGCCGGACTCCACCACATGCGGGTACAGGTCGCCGAAGCGGCCCCAGTGGTCCGGGTCCCGGGGATCGCGGGGCGCGTTGGCCGCCAGGAGCAGATGGGCGCCGTGCCGCATGCGCTGCTGCTGTTCCTCCGTCATCCGCGCGATGAGCACCGCCTGCACCAGACGGTGCATCTGGATGCTGTTGTTGCGGTGGTCGATCTTGGCAAGGGAATACCGGTTGATTTCCCGGATGGCCCGCGCCAGGCGCAGCGGGTCGGTCAGCGCCCGGTCCAGATCGGGGGCGATGGGCTGGACCGGTGCCCCGGAGAAGAGAGACCGCGCGATGGGCTCGGGGGCGAAGTACGCACAGATCTGCAGCAGTTGCAGGGCGGCGGGGTTCTTGCTCGCCAGATGGTCCAGCGAGACGTTCCAGGCCGTTGCCACGGTCTGCTCGTAGTGCGTCGGACGGGAAACTGTCATGAGTTCTGCACGTTTCTCTGCGAACAGCCGCAGGTACTCGGCGGCGGGCATGCCGGTCTCGGCTCGCCAAGCCGATGCCTGCTCGACCGCGAGCGGCAGATCGCCCAGGACATGGGCGAGCTGGTCCGCCTCGTCGTCGGACAGGTCGGGGTTGCGGCGCTGGAGCAGCTGAATGCTCTCCGCGCGTTCGAACACGTCGACTTCCAGTGGGCGGGCGAGGGTGTTCCACTGCGGATTGCGCGACGTAATGAGGATGGAGCCGCCCGAATTGTTTTCCGAGCTGCTCGGGAAGAATTCCTGGACCGCTTCCGGACTTTCGGCGTTGTCGAACACCAGCAGCCATTTGCTGTACGGGTTTCCGGTACGCAGGGCCTCCAGCACGGCCGGTACCGCGGTGATCGCCTCACTGCTGACCGGAAGATGCAGCCGGTGGGCCAGTTCGACCAGGGCCTGGGCGATCTGCGTGGGGCGTTCGGCGGGGATCCACCAGACGATGTCGTACTGACCGGCCTGGCGATATACGTATTCCTGGGCGAGTTGGGATTTCCCGACTCCGCCGAGGCCGTGCAGGGCATGCGGAAGCACGGCGGTCGGCCCGCCCCGCAGTTCCCTTTCCAGCCTTTGCAGCAGATCTTCCCGTCCGGTGAAGACGAGATTGCGCGGCGGCATGTTTCCCCAGACCATGGGGCGCACGGTGGCAAGAGGCGCGGGACGGCTCAGTGTAATTCCCTGCCGTGACCCAGTGTCGGGGTAAGCCGTGACCATGGTGGCGTCTCCTGGGGAGGTGCCAGTATCAGCGTGGCCGAGCTGCTCGGCCAGCACCGGTGCCTCGGAGGTGTTCGGTTCAGTCACTATGCCATAGCTTTCCGTGTGTGGCGCGATGGGTCGCTCGCCGCGTGTCGATTCGCTCATCTGCTGTGTTGATTCCTCGTGCGCCCGAATGAGCTGCCCGATTAACCGGGCCCGGCGCGCGTGGGCGCCGGAGAGCGATCGGAGAACCGCGAACTCGATCTCGCGAAGTCGCCGATTCTCTTCGGTGACCTTCGGTTTGGAGGCGGTTGCTCCATCCAGGTAAGCCAGCATCTCCCGTGCGGCAGCGCTGCGCGGGGCGAGTAACTCCGCCACCGCTTTTGTGGCCAGTTCGGTGGCGTGCCGGTTGCTTGCCGCCAGTACTTCCTCGCGGACTCCCGGGTGAAAGGAGAAAAACCCGTCGTCGGCCGGGTCGGAGGTCACCAGGTCGCTCATGAGGAACTCGGCCAGGTGCTCCGGCCCGGTGCGCGGCAGGGTGCGCCGTTGCAGGGCCGTCATGACCCGCAGGTCCAGCGGAGCGGTGGCGAGGCGGGTGGCCAGCTGGAACGTGTCGGGAGAGGCCCAGACCCGGAACAGGGCGACGCGTTCCGCCGCGGTCTTCTCACGGGGTGCGCGCACGGACTCGGCGGGCGGCCGTGAGGTCCGGGGCAGGAGCAGGGCGGCCACCTCGGTCCAGCGCGGCCCCGTCCCGGTCAGGAACGTGGTCCAGGGGAGCAGCCACTCCTCGGACAGCTCCAGGACGGGGACGACGGTGTCCGTCCGGTGGGCCGGAGTCCGTCCCGACGGCTCCGCGTACTCCCACGACCCGGGGCCCGGCCGGTCGCCCGCCGTGTGCAGCCGGACGCGCTCCAGCCGGTGCAGCGCGCTGCGGTACCACAGGTGTTGGGGCAGCACGTTCAGGACGGCGGTCGGCTGATGGCGGCCCCAGGACGCGAGGTGTGCCTGTACGGCGCCGGACTGCCAGGCCGGAGCCAGACCGTCGGTGAGGACGAGGACGAGCGTGCGGCCGGTGGGATCCAGCAGCCGCCCGGGCGAGATGCCGTGCGCGGTGCCCGGCCAGTGCACGGACACCGACTCGGGCCGGCTGGTGTCGAGATGGAGCAGCCGGAAATCGCCGAAGCCGCCGTACTGCCGGAACAGGCGTGCGGCGTGTTCGGTGGTGTCACGCCACACGGCCATCCGTGGTGCGACGTCGAGGAGCAGCACCGCGTGCCAGCGCGGACCCGGTCCCGGACGCATGGCGGGCGGCAGTCCGGGATCCACCGCCAGGCGTTCGGCCGTGGCGTCCGTGTCGACCTGCGGCGCCCTAGGGTTCGGGGTCTGCCGGCGCAACGGCCGCAGGGCGCGCGCGAGGTGGGGGAGCGGGGGGTCAGGACGGGGACGCAGGGCGCGGATCGGGCGGACGGTGCCCGTGTCGCCGGGCGCCGGGAGGTCGTCTGTGAGCGGGAGGAACGGCAGCGGGTCCGGCTCGGTGGGCCGGTGGTCGCCGTTGGTGCGGCCGCGCCGGATGTCCTCCGCGGGCGTCTTCCGGTCGGTGCGCGGGGCGAGGAGGTCCCGGTCCGCCGGCCACTGCGGGAACCGGGGCGGTGGTGTCTGCTGCTCGGCGGGGGCCGGGTTCGGCGCCTGTCGAGGAGGCCGGGCGGTCGGCGGCGCGTGCTCGGGCGGATCTCCCTCGTCGCCCGCCCAGGCCGCGATGTCCGGGTGGCAGGCCGCGAGCCACAGGGCGTCCGCGATCTCCCGTGGGTGCAGTTCACCGACGGGCACGGCGGAGGCGGCGGCGGCGGACGCTCGACTCGGTCCGCCGGCCGCCTCGCGACCGTTGATCTTCGGCGGTTGGTCAGACACCCCAGTCCGCTCCGTCTCCGCTCAGCGGGTGCCAGATAGCTTCGAGGACGGCCTGCCACTCGGCGTGGTCCTCCTCACCGTAGGAGTAGGCACCTGAGGTGACCAGGTGTGCCGCATTGAGTAATTGGTCGGATGCCAGTCCGTCGACCTGAGCGCTGCGCGTCATGAACTCCTGGACGAGCCTTTCTTGCACGTCTCCCAACCCGCCCCCGAAGTGTGCCGCGACCAACTCGCCCAGCGTCTCCGGTGTGGGGTCCGGTATATCAAGTCGCAGGCATCGGCGCATGAACGCCTCAGGAAACTCACGTTCACCGTTGGACGTCATGATGACGATCGGGAATGATCGAGTTTTGATGATCCCGTCATTAATTGTCGCGGTCCTGCCCGGGTCTGCCGTGTAAACGGTGACACTCCCCGTCCGGCGCTTCACCCGAACGAGAGGCTGAACCGGGAACCAGCCGTCCTCGAACAATGACAGCAGGTCATTGGGAAGGTCGGCATCTCCCTTGTCCAGCTCATCGATCAGCAGGACACGCGGCAGACGGTGGGGCAGGAGGGCGGTGCCCAGTGGACCCAGCTGGATGAAATCGCCGATGTCCAGGGCGGGCACCGGTGATCCGTCGTCGGCGGCGTCCTGCCCTGACCCGCGCTCCTGTGCCGCGAACCACGCCTGTCCCGCCTGCGCACGCCCCAGGACGTCGTACTCGAACAGCCCCGAAGCCAGCGTCGTCCTGCTGGTGACCGGCCATTGGAGCACCCGTCCCAGGCCCAGTTCACGGGCGATGCGAAAGGCGAGCGCGGACTTGCCGACGCCGGGCCGGCCCGTCACCAGCAAGGGACGCCTCAGCAGGAGGGCGGCGTTGACCAGCCGCACCTCGGCCGCCGGCGGACGCCGGGTCGCCGAGGCCGGTCCCAGCCGCCGGTCCGCCTCGCCGTCCTCGGGGGGCGCGGGCTGCACCGGCCCTCCGTCGAAGGTCCGCCAGCGCGGGCCCGGCGGCCACGGGCGGTCCTCGTACGGCGTCTCGTCGGTGAACGCCGCACCGGTGCCGGTGTAGAGCCGCGGGCCCGGAGGACGACCGTCCGGTGCCGGTAAGCCCGCCTGAGGTGATGTACTCATTCAATCCCCCCTATGAACGCGGCGGGCGCGCCGGCACCATCGCCCAGCAGCTGCTCAGGGTCGTCCCAGACGACGCAGAGGTGCCGGGCCGAGGCCTGCGTACGGCCGTCCGCAGGCGTTGCGGAATCGCTCTTCCACTGTCGGGCATGGAACGGAAGGCCTGCCAGACCGCCTTCGGTCAGGCCGTCCCGGACCATGCCATGGAACTGCTCGGAGGTCGCTTCCCGATGGAGTATGAGGACAGGGATGCCCAGATCGATGGCCACGCGAACTTCTCCGAGGCCGGCCGTCCTGCCGGCGGCCGGCGGCTCGCTGAGCACCATGGCGACGACGTCCTCCTTCGTGCCGATCGTCTTGTCCAGGCGCCCGAGATGCTCCTTCACGGGACGGCCCGCCTGGTCGCAGTAGTGGACGGCCTTCTCGTTCTTCGGCGCGTCCTTCCAGCGTGCCCAGCGCATCCGCCAGATCTGGTAGCTGTCCCGCCGGTGCAGGCGTTCCAGGCTGTGCAGAACTATCTCCGGATACTTGCTGAACAGCGGGTTGGCGTAGCCGAGCGAGGGGTCGCGGTCCCACCATTCCACCGGCTCGTTCAGTAATTCGGTCGGCAGGAAGAACTCCAGCACCACCTCTTGGGCGCGCGTGTGCCACATGGAGGCCATGCGGGTCAGCATGCGCGCCACCGTGGCCGGTACCTGCGCGCGGGGGACCGGCTGCTGGGCCTCGCCCTCCTTGGCGTGATGCAACTCCGGGGACTCGGCGTACTTCACCCGGGCGGACACCCAGTAGCGGCGCCCCCTGCGTGCCGGCCGTCTGCCGGTCCCGGGCAACGGTGTGAGGTCCGGTACGAGTTTGATGTACAGCCTGATCACCGGGCGTTCCGGCCGGGCGGGCGGGTCCGCCGGCTGACCGGGCGGGGCTTCGGGCTCCACGACGGCGCGTGCCACCGGGAACACGACGGCGCGCTCCGCCGGGGAGGACCGGCCGCCGAGCAGGGACGCCCGTAACTCCGCGAGGCCGTCCTCGCCGTCGGTCAGCTTCCACCGTTCGGCGAAGTGGTCGTTCCAGCCGTGCAACTCGCCGACGTGCGAGGCGAGATCGGGGTGGAGAGCCAGGTGTTCCAGCAGCAGCATGCCGGGCGACAGGACCGTGCCCGGCAGGCTCGTGAGGCCGGAGAGATGCAGGAACGCGTGCCAGGCCGTGGTGCAGTACGCCGGCAGACGCACCCGGCCGCCCGTGATCACCGCGACCGTCGTGTCGAGTTCGGGCAGACTGACGGCCAGGGCGTCGCGCAACGCCGTCCAGTCCCTGCCGTCGTAGAGCCGCAGCGCGTAGAACTCCTCCATGAGCGGCATCAGACGATGCTCCAGCGCGGGGGCCACGAGACAGGTGGCGTCCACCAGCACCGCCAGCCCGTCCGGCAGCTCCTCGCACGCCCGCACCGCCGCGACGAACTCCTGCTGGGCGGTGGGAAGCTCCTCCAGGGCCTGACCGCGACTGCCAAGCCGCCGCGTCAGTTCCAGCCGCCACTGGTGCCGGCCGCGAGTGTCCGTCAGAGCCGACGACTCCGCCAGGACGCCCACGACCCGGCGCACGATCCCGTTGCGCTGTTCGGTCTGGACAGCGAGTCCCCATGGCATAGGCGTCTCTCCCCCGCACGCAGCCCCACCTGGCGCCTCCGCTCCAACACCCGATCAGGGTATGGGGATTGGGCGCACAGCCAAACACGTTCGACGAGATTCACGGGTAGGAACATGGTCCGGGACGCCGCGCCGCGGCGGACGCCGGAATAGGGTGCTGCACGTCCAGGGGTGAGCAGGGGGGACCACGTGAGTCAACGAGTGCCGGCTCCGATCGTGCGACGCCAGAACGACGAGGACCTGCTGACCGTGCTGCGTGCCGGGGAGTCCGCGCACGCCCGCGCCCGAAGACTCGCTTCCGCCCGGGTCGCCGTGTCCGTGTTCCTGGCCGCGGGCGCGGTGCTCGCGGTCGTGGTTCCGGCCCTGCAGACGGTGCTCACGACGGCCGGGTTCCTGTGGGCGCTCGTGTATGCCGTCGGGGCCGGCTCGTGGACGGAGAGCGAGTTCCGCACGGCGGCACTGCTGCAGGAGACGTTCGACACCCGGCTGTACGACATCCCGTGGAACGAGATGCTGGCCGGGAACGCCCCGTCCGCCGACGAGATCAGCAGGCTGGCGCGGCGCTACCAGGGGCCGGAGGAGCGGCTGCGGGACTACTACGAGATCCGTGAACTGCCGCGCCCCTTGGACCTTCTGTCCTGCATCCTGCAGAACCTCGCGTGGGGCGCGCGGATCCGCCGGCGCTACGCCGCCGCGGTCCAGGCCGGCGTGATCGGATGGATCGTCACCGGGGTGGCCGTGGGCGTGTCTACCGGAATGACCCTCGCCTCCCTGCTCACGACCTGGTTCATCCCCTCGCTGGGGCTGCTGCTGCTCGGTGTCGACATCGTGCGTGCGCAGCGTGAGACCGCGGCGGCGCGAGAACACGCGCGGCAGGTGATCCTTCGGGAGATGCGAGAGCACGCGCACTCGGGGCTGCCGCCGGAGCGCGTCCCGGACCTGCTGGTGCTCGCCCGGCAGGCCCAGGACGTGCTGCTGCGGACTCGTCTGGCACAGGCCCGGGTGCCCAACTGGTTCTTCCGGAGGTTCCTGGACAGCGACCGTGCGGACTTCGCCGCCGCCATGGACGAGGTCGGCAGCTGGCTGCCGCGGGCCTGAGGCCGGCGGCGGGCCGGTCAGATCGACGCCCGCCGCCTCCGCCGGCGCCCGCGTCTCCGCGTTCTGCTGCTGGGTGAGGATCTCGGTGAGGGCCTGGCGGAAACCGTCCACGCGCTCGCTGATGCGGGTGACGTGGCCGGCGACGTCCGGCAGACAGCGCTGGAGTTCCTCGTCGGTCTCGGCCCCTCTACAGTCGGGCCCATGGAACTCCGCCAGCTCAGCTATTTCGTCGCCGTCGCCGAGGAGTTGCACTTCGGGCGGGCGGCCGAGCGGCTGCACATCGTGCAGTCGGCGGTCAGCCAGCAGATACAGCGGCTGGAGCGGGAGCTGGGCGCCGAGCTGTTCGACCGCTCGCCGCGCCGGGTGCGGCTGACCGGGGCGGGGGAGCGGCTGCTGCCCGAGGCACGGGCGGTGCTCGCGGCGGCGGAGCGGGCGCGGGCCGTGGTGGCGGTGCCCGCCGGGCTGCGCCTCGGCACCAGCACCGGGCTCGGCGCGCATCTGGACCGGGTGCTGGCCGCGTTCGCCGCGCGGGCGCCCGAGGTGCCGGTGGAGCTGGTCTCGCTGCCGGCCGGCGAACGGCTGGCCCGGGTCGCGGCGGGCCGGCTGGACGCCGCGTTCGTCCGTTCGGCCGAACCCCCGGCCGGAGTACGGGTGCTGCCCCTGTGGTCCGATCCGCTGGTCGCCGCCCTGCCGGCCACGCACCCGCTCGCGCGGCGGGACGAGATCGACCTCGCCGACCTCGCCGGGCTGCCCCTCGCCCTCGCCCCGCGCCGCGTCAACCCCGCCCTGGCCGACCTGGTCGTCGGCGCCTGCCACGCGGCCGGGTTCGAGCCGGTGCCCGGGCCCGCGGGCGGCACCCTGCACGACACCCTCGCCACCATCGGCGCCCGGCCGCTGTGGACGGTCGTCTACGCCTCCCACGCGCGCGTGCTGGCCACGCCCCGGGTGGCGTACGTCCCCTTCCGCGCGCCCGGCCTGGCCCTGGCCACCGGGCTCGCGGTGCCCGCCGCCGACCCCTCGCCGCATCTGGAGAAACTGCTCCTGGCCTGCGGTGATCATGAAAGCTGATCGCTGTGGTCGCGGACTGCTTCTTGGTCGGGGGCGCGTGCCGCGATGGACTGGACCCACCGAACAGGAAGACCGTTCAAGGGAGTTCAGTCATGCCGATCGTCACCATCCAGCAGGGCCCGCGCGATGTCGAGCTGAAGCGGGAGCTGGTCAAGCGGGTCACCGACGCGTTCGTCGACGCGTACCGGATCCCGGCGGAGACCGTGCAGGTGTGGATCCACGAGGTGCCCGCGGACAGCTGGGGCGCGGCCGGGAAGCTCACGGCCGACAAGTAGCCCCCGCGTCCCACGGGGGTGGATGTGGAGAGGGGAGCGTTGCGGGCCGCTCGTGGTGGCTCGCAACGCTCCCCTGGCATTTACCCGAGGGGTGCTCGGGAGGTCTTCCGGGTCACGAGTTGATCTGCGCGGTCACGAGGTCCGAGAAGGTGGTCAGCCGGGTGTACACACCCGGGTAACCGGCCTCCGCGCATCCCTCGCCCCAGGAAGTGATCCCTGCCAGGACGCCCCCGATGAGCAGGGGACCGCCGCTGTCGCCCTGGCAGGTGTCTACGCCGCCGGTGGTGAGTCCGGCGCACACCATGTCGGACTGGACGAAGTCCGAACCGTAAGAAGTCTTGCAGCTGGAGTCGGCCACGATCGGGACGGTCGCGGTCCGCAGCTGGTTGGAGGAACTGCCGTTCTCGGAGGTGGTCCCCCAGCCGAGGATCCGGGCCGTGGTGCCGGCCGCGTACACGCTCGTCTGGGAGGAGGAGACGTACGACACCGGGGTGTACGGCAGCGCCGTCGACAGGGTCAGCACCGCCACGTCGTGGCCGTTGGTGGCGTCCGTGTAGTCCGGGTTGACCCAGATCTTGCTGACGTTGCTGACGGTGCCGTCGGTGCCGTTCAGATAGGTCCGGCCGCCGACCACGTGGACGCTGCCGGCGGACTCGCCTGCCATGCAGTGCGCGGCCGTGACGACCTTCGTGGCGGCCACCAGGGTGCCGCCGCAGAACTGGTTCCCGGACGCGTCGGTGATCTGGACGACGAACGGGTACTCCGTCGTGGTGGTGGTCGTACCGCCGACGATCGGCTGCGGTGCGGCGCTCGCTGTGGGGGAGGCGAGCAGCGCGGTCGCCGCGGTGGCGGCGGTGGCCACCAGGATCGCGGCGGTCTTTCTGGCACGTCTGAGCCCGAACATGAGTCTCCTCAGTGGGGTTGCACCGGTGGGGGGTCGCATCGGGCGGGGGTTTGCACGGGGGTCGCGGGACCGACCCCCGTGTGCCCGGGCGAGCGGCACGCCCTTTACGCTAGGACCCGGAACCCTCGGCTCCCAATGAGGGAACCCCCTAGGGGGTTGGGTGAGGGAAAACCCTCGGTCCGGTTCAGTTAACCGGCCGCGTTCTCACTTCGCGCGGCGAGCTGCCGCCAATCGGACGATGTCCACGCGGGAGCGGATCCCCAGCTTGCGGTAGACCCGGGTCAGTGTCGCCTCCACCGTCTTCACGCTGATGAACAGCCGCGCGGCGATCTCCCGGTTGGTGGCGCCCTCCATGACCAGCGCGGCGACCTGACGCTCCATCGAGGCCAGCACCTCCAGCCCGGCCAGCCCCTCCAGGGCGTCCGGCACGGCGAGCGCCGGTCCCGGCTCGGCAGTGGTCAGGGATTCGTCCACTTGGCGCAACCAGGGCAGCGCCCGGCAGCGGCGGAACATCCGGGTCGCCTCGTCGTAGGCCGACGAGCCGGGGCGTCCGCCGTGCAGCCGGGCCAGTGCGAACGCCGCCCGTGCCTCCTCCAGCCCGTAGCCGAGCTTGCCGAGCCGGTGCTGAGCGGACGTCAGCTGGGCCGCGGCGGCCTCCAGGTCGCCCTGGGCGGCCCGTACCAGGGCCTCGGAGCGGTCGAGGACGGCGAGGACGCTCTCCCGGTCCAGCCGCAGCGCGTGCTCGCGGCTGGTGTCGATGACGTCCTGCGCCTCGGCCGGTTCACCGATGCGGACCAGTGCCTCGGCGAGGTCGCCCTGCCAGCGGCCGCGCGCCGGGTCGGTGATGCCGAGCCCCAGTTCGAGCCGGCGCACCCGGCGCAGCGAGCGGACCGTGCCCGCCGGGTCCCCGGCCACCAACTGGGCGTACCCGAGCGCGCCCAGGGCTCTGGAGAGGTACATCTGGTCGCCGTCCTCCTCGGCGTGTTCCACCGCCTCCCGGGCGAGGGCGAGGGCCCGGTCCACATCGCCGCCGGAGGCCTCCGCGAGCGAGGTGAGCATCGCCGAGGCGGTCTCGCCGATCCCGGAGTCCCGGGCGAGGCGCAGGCTGTCGCGGGCCAGCTCCAGGGCGCGCCCGCAGTGCCCGGCGCGCAGCTCTGTCTCGGCGAGGCCGCGCAGGAAGTGCACCTCGCTCTCCACCGAGCCGCGCCGGCGCACCTCGCGCAGCAGGGCGGTGACCGTCGCCCGGGCCTCGGTCAGCTGGTCGCCCATGACCAGCCAGCGGAACCGGGCGCTGCCCGCCCCGTTGTGGTGCCAGGCCACCCGGGGGTCCTGAGGTTCCTTCAGGGCGCGCTTGATGGTCCGGGGTGCCTCCGGGTGGCCCATCAGGGTCTCGGTCTGCGCCTGGAAGGCCAGGGAGAGCAGTTCGGTGCGCCGGTCCTCGCCGCGTGCGGCCAGCTCGGCGGCGTGTGCGGCGGCCTCGCGGGCGTCGGTGAAGTCGCCCTCCACGATCAGCGCCCGCCAGGCCAGCTGGTAGTGGACCAGGCCCAGCAGCCGGGGATCGTCGCCGGCGTCGGCGAGGGCCTGCGGGAAGACCGCGTCGACCTCGGCCATGGTGTGGCCGGCGCTGTCGATGACGATGATCCAGGCGCGCACCCGGTCGGCGGGGACGCTCGCCCGGGACAGCACCTCACGGGCGATGTCCCGGGCCAGGTCGAGTTCGCCCGCGGTGATCGCGTCCTCGGCGGCCTGCAGCCGGCGCTCCTCCGGGCTCGGTGCGCTGTCGGCGGGGGTGCGCCGGGCGGCCAGCAGCCCGAGGTGGGCGGCGACCGAGGGGGCGCCGCGGTCCCGGGCGAGGGCGGCGGCCTCGGCGAGCCGGGCGGCGACCTCCGGATCGGTGCCGCTGCTGGCCAGGGCCAGGTGCCGGGCCCGTTCGATCGGGTCGGAGGCGGCCGTGGACAGGGCCGCGTGCGCGGCGCGCCGCTCGTGTGCGGGTGCCTCCGCGTACAGCGCGGCCGAAATCAGCGGGTGCGCGAACCGTACGGCCGGGGCGTCGGGCTCGGTGGCCAGCAGCCCGAGTTCGGCGGCCTGGGCGCACTCGGCCTCGGCGTTCTCCCGGCCGGCCGCGTGCAGCAGCGCCGGGGTGGGCCGGGCACCGGCACTGGCCACGAGCAGGGTGCGGCGGGCCTCGACGGAGAGCATGTCCAGGCGGCTGAGCACCAGGGCGCGCAGCGAGGTCGGCACCGGCAGCGGCTCGCCCGGCCGTGGCGGGGTGGGGCGCTCGGCGAGGGCGCGGCCGAGTTCCAGGGCGAACAGCGGATTGCCGCCGGACGTGCGGTGGATCTCGCGGACGGTGGAGCGGGGCAGTGAGCCGTGGCCGCGGTGGTCGAGCAACTGGGCGACCTGGGTGCGGGAGAGCGCACCGAGCCGGACCGCGAGGGTGCCCGGCGGGCAGGCGCGCAGATGCCGGTCGTACTCCTGGCTCTCCTGGCCCTCGGTACGGACCGCGCACAGGAGCTGCACCGGGGTGCCCTCCAGGCGCCGGGCGGCGAAGCCGAGCAGTTCGGCGCTGGCCGGGTCCAGCCACTGCAGATCGTCGGCGACGACGAGGACACCGCCCTCGGCGGCCAGCGCGCGCAGTGCGGAGAGCACCGCGAGCCGCAGGGCGAGGCCGTCGCGCTGCAGGCTGGACTCGCCGCGGCCGGTGAGCGCCGACTCCAGGGCGGTGCGCTGGGCGACGGGCAGCCGGGGGGAGACGTCGTCGAGGACCAGGCCGAGGAGGTCGGCGAGGGCCAGGAAGGGGAGGTGGGATTCGGACTCGGTGGCGGAGCAGCGCAGGACGGTGCGCGCGGTGGCGCCGTATTCCTCGGCCAATGCCCGCAGGACGGTGGATTTCCCAATTCCGGCGGGACCGTGGAGCAGCACACTGCCACCCGAGGCGAGTTGGTCACGGGCGCCGGCGAACAGTTCCTCGCGGCCGATGACCAGGTCGGGGCGGCACCTGGCAGGCTCCTGGAAGTCCCGTCGCACGGTCACCGCTCCCCTCGTGTGTCGTGTCCGGGCCAAATTCTAGGCAACGATCCTTGAAATTCGGACGGAAGTTGTGGTGAGGGAAATAACAAACGGTCACGCATAAGGAAATTCAAGGCGTCTCCGCTTGAATGGGCAGGTTTCCTCAAGGCCTGCCCGTCGGTGGCGGCCACTGCCCGGCTCACGGCAGCAGCCCCGCCCTGCGGGCCGCGGTCACCGCCTCCCCTCGGGTGTGCGCGCCCAGCTTCCGCATCGCCGAGCGCAGATAGCCCTTGACGGTCTCCGGGCGCAGTCCCAGCCGTTCGGCCACCGCCGCGTTGGTCGCGCCCGCCGCCACCCAGGACAGCACGTCCAGCTCCCGCGGCGCCAGGGTCACGCTCCCGGCGCGCGGAGAAGCAGTCAGCAGACCGCAGGCCGCGAGCAGTTCGGCCCGCAGTACCGGATCGGTGATACGCGGGGCCAGGGCCCGCAGCGCCGCATGCGCCTCACGCACCTGCTCCCAGGCCGCCCCCTGGTCGACTCCGACGGGCTCCGGCCGGGCGGCCAGCAGCAGCTCCCACGCCTCGTCCCGCAGCACCAGCGTCTGTTCCACGTCCCGTGCGACGGCCATGGCCGCGCCCAGCGTGCGGTCGCCGAGCGGCTGAGCCGAGCGCAGCGCGCCGTAGAGCACCCCGCGCACCCGACGCCGTACCACCACCGGGACCGCGACGACCGAGCGGATGCCCTCGGCGGCCACCGGGACGTCGTACTCGTGGCTGATCTGCCGGGAGCTGGAGTAGTCCGTCACCGCGCAGGGCCGGGCCAGCGCCACCGCCTTGCCGCCGAGCCCGTTGCCGGAGGTCACCGCGAGCGAGCGCAGGGCGGCCGTGGTCGTGCCGCTCAGCTCGCTGATCCGGATCTGCGGCCGGCCGGACTCGACGAGGCCGCCGAAGGCGACGGGAAGTCCCGTGGCCCGCCGCAGCCGGGCCAGCGCGCCGCCGATCTCCACCGTCCCCGCCGCGTCCGCCGTCACCTGTCCGCTCCTTCTGCCGTCCCCACCCCCGTTCGGGGGTAGTGAGACCTGCATCACGGATTAGACGATGCCAGAGAGCCGCCCGGCAATGGTCCGGAACAGAGGGAGTGAGCCGCAGGGCGCGCCCGGAGGTGAACGACCCACAGTACGAGGAGTATGTGATGACGACGGCGACTGAGGAGTTCCGCTCCGCCCGGGACTTCCTGCTGGAGCACCGTGCGGACTACGCCGGCGCCTGCGAGGGCTTCGCCTGGCCGCGGCCCGCGCACTTCAACTGGGCGCTGGACTGGTTCGACGTGATCGCCGCCGGCAACGACCGGACCGCGCTGCACATCGTCGAGGAGGACGGCGCCGAGACCCGGTTGTCCTTCGCCGAGATGTCCGAGCGGTCGAACCGCGTCGCCCGGTGGCTGCGCGAGCGGGGCGTCGCCGCCGAGGACCGCATCCTCGTCATGCTCGGCAACCAGGCCGAGTTGTGGGAGACCGCGCTGGCCGCGATGAAGCTGCGCGCGGTGGTCATCCCGGCCACCCCGCTGCTGGGACCCGCCGATCTGCGCGACCGCGTGGAGCGCGGCCGGGTGCGGCATGTGATCGCACGGGCCGAGGACACCGCGAAGTTCGCCGACGTGCCCGGCGGTTACACGCGCATCGCCGTCGGCGGCCGGCCCGAGCAGGGCTGGGAGGCGTACGAGGACGCGTACACCGCCCCCGCCGAGTACCTGCCCGACGGCCCCACCCTGGCCGACGACCCGCTGATGCTCTACTTCACCTCCGGTACGACCGCCCGCCCCAAACTGGTCGAGCACACCCACACCTCGTACCCGGTCGGGCACCTGGCGACCTTGTACTGGATCGGCCTCAAGCCCGGCGACGTGCATCTGAACATCTCCTCGCCGGGCTGGGCCAAGCACGCCTGGTCCAATCTGTTCGCGCCGTGGAACGCCGAGGCGACCGTCTTCCTCTTCAACTACACCCGCTTCGACGCGGCCCGGCTGATGGCCGAGATGGACCGGGCCCGGGTGACCACCTTCTGCGCCCCACCGACCGTGTGGCGCATGCTCATCCAGGCCGACCTCGGCCTGCTCGCCACCCCGCCCCGCGAGGTGGTCGCCGCCGGCGAGCCGCTCAACCCAGAGGTCATCGAGCAGGTTCGGCGGGCCTGGGGCGTCACCATCCGGGACGGCTTCGGGCAGACCGAGACCGCCGTGCAGGTCTCCAACAGCCCCGGACAGGTGCTCAAGAGCGGTTCCATGGGCCGCCCGAGCCCCGGCTACCGTGTGGAACTCCTCGACCCGGTCTCCGGCGCGCCCGGCGCCGCCGAGGGCGAGATCGCCCTCGATCTGTCCGAGCGTCCGGTCGGCCTGATGACCGGCTACCACGGCGACCCGGACCGCACGGCGGAGGCGATGGCGGGCGGCTACTACCGCACCGGGGACATCGCCTCGCGCGACGCGGACGGCTATCTGACCTACGTCGGCCGCGCGGACGACGTCTTCAAGGCATCCGACTACAAGATCAGCCCGTTCGAGCTGGAGAGCGCGCTGCTGGAGCACGAGGCGGTGGCCGAGGCCGCCGTCGTGCCCGCGCCGGACGAGCTGCGGCTCGCGGTGCCGAAGGCGTACGTCGTCCTCGCCGCGGGCTATGAGCCCGGCCCGGACACCGCGAAGGCCATCTTCGAGCACTCCCGTCAGGTGCTCGCCCCCTACAAGCGGATCCGCCGGCTGGAGTTCGGCGCGCTGCCCAAGACCGTCTCCGGCAAGATCCGCCGGATCGAGCTGCGCGAGGCGACGGCCCAGGGCTCGGCGAACGAGTACCGCGAGGAGGACTTCCGGTGACCCCACAGCTGTCGTACACGCACGGGACGTCTCCGACCGTCCTGCTCGCAGACACCATCGGCGCCGATCTGGACCGGGCCGTGGCGGCCTGGCCGGACCGTGAGGCGCTGGTCGACGTGCCGTCGGGCCGGCGGTGGACCTATGCCCGATTCGGCGCGGACGTGGCGGAGTTGGCGCAGGCGCTGGTCGCCGCCGGTGTGGCCAAGGGCGACCGGGTGGGTATCTGGGCGGTCAACTGCCCGGAGTGGGTGCTGGTCCAGTACGCCACCGCCCGTATCGGCGCGATCATGGTGAACATCAACCCGGCCTACCGCACCCACGAGGTCGAGTACGTCCTGCGCCAGGCGGGGATCTCCCTGCTGTTCGCCTCCCTGCGGCACAAGACCAGCGACTACCGGGCGATGGTCGAAGAAGTGCGGGGAAACTGCCCCGAACTGCGCGAGGTCGTGTACATCGGCGACCCGAGCTGGGAGGAACTGCTCGGGCGGGGGACGCCTGACGTCACGTACGCGGAACTGTCCTGCGACGACCCCATCAACATCCAGTACACCTCGGGGACCACGGGCTTTCCGAAGGGCGCCACCCTGTCCCACCACAACATCCTCAACAATGGTTACTTCGTCGGGGAGTTGGTCGGCTACACCGAGCAGGACAGGATCTGCATCCCGGTGCCCTTCTACCACTGCTTCGGCATGGTGATGGGCAACCTCGCGGCCACCTCGCACGGCGCCTGCATGATCATCCCGGCCCCGTCCTTCGAACCGAGGGCCACCCTGGAGGCGGTGCAGCGCGAGCGCTGTACGTCCCTGTACGGCGTGCCGACCATGTTCATCGCCGAGCTGAACCTCCCCGACTTCGCGTCGTACGACCTCTCGACCCTGCGCACCGGCATCATGGCGGGCTCGCCGTGCCCGGTGGAGGTGATGAAGCGGGTCGTCGCCGAGATGCACATGGCCGAGGTCTCCATCTGCTACGGCATGACCGAGACATCCCCGGTGTCGCTGCAGACCCGCCGGGACGACGACCTGGAGCACCGCACCGGCACCGTCGGCCGGGTCCTGCCGCACCTGGAGGTCAAGGTGGTCGACCCTGCCACCGGAGTCACGCAACCACGTGGCAGGTCGGGCGAGTTGTGCACCCGCGGCTACAACGTGATGCTCGGCTACTGGAACGAACCCGAGAAGACCGCGGAGGCCGTCGACGCGGGCCGCTGGATGCACACCGGAGACCTGGCGGTGATGCGCGACGACGGCTACGTCGAGATCGTCGGCCGGATCAAGGACATGATCCTCCGGGGCGGCGAGAACATCTACCCGCGCGAGATCGAGGAGTTCCTCTACGGCCACCCGAAGATCAGGGACGTGCAGATCGTCGGGGTGCCGCACGACACCTACGGCGAGGAGGTCCTGGCCTGCGTCATCCCGCGGGACCCCGCCGACCCGCTCACCCTGGCGGACCTGCGCGCCTTCTGCCAGGGTCGGCTCGCGCATTACAAGATCCCGAGCAGGCTGCAGATTCTGGAGGCCTTCCCGATGACGGTGAGCGGAAAGGTACGCAAGATCGAACTGCGGGAGAGGTACGCGACTTCGGAGACGGCGGCCGAATGACGCGGGGCGCGACGGATCGACAAGAACGTCGCCCCCCGTCCCGCGGCAGGTGATCAGGCGCCGTCGGTGCTCAGGTCGCCCGCCGGTGTGTTGACCGGGCGGGGGGTGCCCGTGAGGTCCAGGACGAACAGGGGGACGCACAGGGCGTCGGCCCGGCTGCGGGCGTCGTCCGTGTAGCCGGCCAGGGAGAAGTACACACAGTCCGCGGACTCCGTCATCGCCGTCAGCCACAGGCACTCCACGTCCCGGGGGGCCGCCGGTCGTACGGTCGGGTCCACCTGGGCGAGGACCCCGTGTCCGGCCAGCCCGATGCCGTTCGGCGGGCGCTGGTCGGCGCGGCGGATGTCCCGGTAGCCGAGCCAGCGCAGATAGAGCGCGGCGCTGGTGACGGCGTCGCGGGCGGTGCGGATGGTGCGCGGCTGGAAGGCGGGGCGGACGGGCCGGGTGCCGGATCTGGTGGCGGACCCGGACGGGGACGGCGAGGCCGACGTGGGTTGAGACGGCGAGGCCGACGTGGGCTGTGATGCCGATGGCGGCGCTGACGTCGCTCCTGGTGTCGCGCCCGGCTCAGAGGCCGCTGACGGCGCCGCGGTCGGCCCGGGTGCCGCATCCGGCGTCGAGTCCGACACCAGTGACGCGGTGGTGGTCTCCGGCGCGGGTGGTACGGCCACCGGGATGCGCAGGACCGTGCCGCAGGGGCAGCCCAGTTCCGGGTGCGGCCAGTGGTTGCGGCGGTCGCAGCGGGTACACGGCAGCGCGATCCACTCGTCGTCCCAGGCCCGGTGCTCCGCCACGACCGGGTCCGCGGCCGGATCGAGGCGCGGCGCGGTGGGCGTGCCGCACGCGCACGGATACACCGGCGCGGTGTAGAGGTGCTCGCGCCGGCAGGCCGGACAGCGCACCGGCATGCTCTCGGGCATGGCCCACTCCCAGGCGTCGCGTCGGGACAGCGCCTCTCATCGTCCTCCTCCCGCACCCCGCTTGTCCGGCGCTTGCCATGTCTCCACCTCTCTTGACGACATTGACGAGCGCTTCTACATTGATTCCAGATAGTAGAAGTTAAGTTCCGCAATGCGGAATTTTGAAGTTCTGGAGACTGTGCTCACCGCGGGGCGCGACGGGAGTACGCATCCGACAGCCGAAGCAGGAGTACTCGATGGCTCGTATGACCGCTGCCCGCGCGGCAGTTGAGATCCTCAAGCGCGAGGGCGTCACCGACGCCTTCGGTGTGCCGGGCGCGGCGATCAACCCCTTCTACAAGGCGCTCAAGGAGGGTGGCGGCATCAGCCACACCCTCGCCCGCCATGTCGAAGGTGCCTCGCACATGGCCGAGGGGTACACCCGCACCAAGCCGGGCAACATCGGCGTCTGCATCGGCACCTCCGGTCCGGCCGGCACCGACATGATCACCGGCCTGTACTCGGCCATCGGCGACTCCATCCCGATCCTGTGCATCACGGGCCAGGCGCCCACCCATGTGATCCACAAAGAGGACTTCCAGGCCGTCGACATCGCCTCGATCGCCAAGCCGGTGACGAAAATGGCGGTCACCGTCCTGGAGGCCGCGCAGGTCCCCGGCGTCTTCCAGCAGGCCTTCCACCTGATGCGCTCCGGCCGTCCCGGCCCGGTCCTGATCGACCTGCCGATCGACGTCCAGCTCACCGAGATCGAGTTCGACCCGGAGACGTACGAGCCGCTGCCCGTCTACAAGCCGGCCGCGACCCGCGCCCAGATCGAGAAGGCGATCTCCTTCCTGCTGGCCGCCGAGCGCCCGGTCATCGTCGCCGGCGGCGGCGTCATCGGCGCCGACGCCGCCGACCTGCTGGTGGAGTTCGCCGAACTGACCCAGACCCCGGTCGTCCCGACCCTGATGGGCTGGGGCGCGCTGTCCGACGACCACGAGCTGAACGCCGGCATGGTGGGCGTCCAGACCTCGCACCGGTACGGCAACGCCAACTTCCTGGAGTCGGACTTCGTCCTCGGCATCGGCAACCGCTGGGCCAACCGCCACACCGGCTACAAGCTCGACGTCTACCGCCAGGGCCGTAAGTTCGTCCACGTCGACATCGAGCCCACCCAGATCGGCAAGATCTTCCCGCCGGACTACGGGGTCGTCTCCGACGCCAAGGTCGCGCTGGAGCTGTTCGTCGAGGTGGCCAAGGAGCTGAAGGCCGCGGGCAAGCTGCCCGACCGTGCCGACTGGGTCGCCTCGACGCAGGAGCGCAAGGCGACTCTCCTGCGCCGTACGCACTTCGACAACGTGCCGATGAAGCCGCAGCGCGTGTACGAGGAGATGAACAAGGCCTTCGGCCCGGACACCCGGTACGTCACCACCATCGGCCTCTCCCAGATCGCCGGCGCGCAGATGCTGCACGTCTACAAGCCGCGCCACTGGATCAACTGCGGCCAGGCCGGCCCGCTCGGCTGGACCATCCCGGCCGCGATCGGCGTCGCCAAGGCCGACCCGGACTCCCCGGTCGTCGCCCTGTCCGGCGACTACGACTTCCAGTTCCTGATCGAGGAGCTGGCGGTCGCCGCCCAGCACAGGATCCCGTACGTCCATGTCCTGGTGAACAACGCCTACCTGGGCCTGATCCGGCAGGCGCAGATCGGCCTGGACATCAACTTCCAGGTCAACCTGGAGTTCGAGAACATCAACGCGCCCGAGCTCGGCGTCTACGGCGTGGACCACGTCAAGGTCGCCGAGGGCCTGGGCTGCAAGGCGATCCGGGTCACCGAGCCGGACCAGCTGGGCGCGGCGTTCGAGCAGGCGAAGAAGCTGGCCGCCGAGTACCAGGTGCCGGTCGTCGTCGAGGCGATCCTGGAGCGGATCACCAACATCTCGATGAGCCGCACGATGGACATCAGTGACATCTCCGAGTTCGAGGAGCTGGCCACCGAGCCGGGCCACGCGCCGACGTCGATCAAGCCGCTGAAGGTCTGACGCCGAAGGTCTGACGCCGAAGGTCCGACACCGCCAGGCACACCAAGGGCGGCCCGTCCCCGCGGACGGGCCGCCCTTTCGCGTCCCCCGTGGCACCCCCGTGCGTCCCCCGTCGTGGGGCCCGCCGCCCCCGTGCCGGCGGGCCCCTTGTGCCCGTACTCTGCCCGGCCGTGGGGGTGGCCGAAGCCTGTGCCGCGGTGTTCAGAGGTTGATTTGAGGATGGCGTAGCCCGGCTACGACCACTGCCGTACGCCGTGCCGTCACAGCTCGTGCTCCGACAGTCCCGGCCAGTCGTCGGGCCCGCCGCCCTGCCACTCGATGAGATCGCTCTCCTCCACCTCGATCCGGTCCAGGTCGGCCAGCCGCAGGATCTCCACGACGTCGTCCAGATGCGAGGCGATCCCCAGGGTCACATCCCCCTCGGTGACCCGCCGGGAGCCGTCCAGGGCGGGGGAGTGGACCACGATGTGCGGGTAGTGCGTCGGATTGCCCATGGCTTCAGCGTGCGACGCGGGCCGCCGATACGCACGCCGGTGACTGCCGGCGCCGACCCGCACACTTCCCTGTATGGGCGTGAGAAGCGACGGGGTGCTGGAGGGGCAGCTGCACGAGGTGCAGAGGGAAGCCGCCGACGAGGCCGCGCGGAAGGCGGCGGCCGACGCAGGGGAGTGGCAGGTCGTTCGGCTCGTGGACGACTCCCTGGACGAAAGCACGTCGGATACGGAAGCCCGTCGGATCGCCTCCTCGCCCGAGGCGTAGGCTCTGCTCGCCGCCGGCCGCGACGGCCGGCTCATCCTCCAGGTCGCCGAACTGCGAGGACCGTGTGGCGACCGAGACGGATCTCCAGGGGCCCTCGGAGGGAGTCACTGGATCTTCGGCGGCCGGTCCGGCGAGGAGGCGGACCGGCGCCGGCTCCGTGCCCGGTGACGAGGTCGGCATCCCGCTGATACGCGCGGACGGCGCCCCGCACATTCTCGGGTTGAAGCGTGCCATGAGCCTCGGCAGGTCCCTGGTCGGGCGCCACCGCGGTGCCTGGATGCGGATCCGGTCCGTCCATGAGGCCGTGGCCAGGCGGTCGACCATCTCGTCGGGCCGGGCGAGGAGCGCCCCCGCTTCAGGGCACCCGGACCTGCACCCCGACATGCCGGAGGACGACGTCAACGAGGCCCCAACGCCGAACGCTCCCTCGCCGCAGGCATCGAGCGGGCGTAGGGAGCGTTCTCGGGTGATGGCCGTCCGACGACGCGAGGCTGGGCGCGACAGGACGTTCGCGCCGCCGGACGGAGCGGGTGGCCCCCTGGAGGGGGCTGGGTGGGACCGTGGCGGATGCGACGGAACCGGGGTGCCCCTTCCCTCTGGTCGAGAAGGGGGCTCGGTTCTTCACCACCGCACTGGCTCGCACGCCGCCACGGTCCTCGCCCTGCCCGCGCCCACCGCCGTACGGCCACCCCTCATCCGGGCCGCCCGGCGTGTCGCGCGGGCCGCGTGCGGAAGCCTGACCTCCCGTCAGATTCCGTACGCCGCTTGCGGGTTACTGTTACCGGTCTCAGTCCTCGCGCAGGGCGCGGACCGCCTCCTCCACGCGCTTGCCGTACTCCGCGTCGGCGGCGTGGAAGTGGGCCAGGTTCTTCTCGATCACGTCGTCGCGGGAGACCTGCGAGAGGCCGCCGGCGATGTTCGCGACGAGGCGGGACTTCTCCTCCTCGGACATCAGACGGAACAGCTCGCCCGCCTGGAAGAAGGCGTCGTCCTTGGTGTGCAGCGGGGCCTCGTGGTTGCCCGTGTAGCCGGAGATCGCCAGGGGGGCCGACAGCGGGCGGCCGGTCTCGGCCGGGCCGTCGTAGGAGTTCGGCTCGTAGTTCTTGGCGCCGCGGCCCTGGCCGTTGACCGCCATGAAGCCGTCCCGGCCGTAGTTCTGCGCGGTCGTCGCCTTCGGGGCGTTGACCGCCAGCAGGGTGTGGTTGACGCCCAGGCGGTAGCGGTGCGCGTCCGCGTAGGCGAACAGGCGGCCCTGCAGCATCTTGTCGGGGGAGGGGCCGATGCCCGGAACGAAGTTGTTCGGGGAGAACGCGGCCTGCTCGACCTCGGCGAAGACGTTGTCCGGGTTGCGGTCGAGGACCAGACGGCCCACGCGCTGCAGCGGGTAGTCCTTGTGCGGCCAGACCTTGGTCAGGTCGAACGGGTTGAAGCGGTAGTCCGCCGCCTCGGCCGCCGGCATGATCTGGACGTGGAGGGTCCAGGACGGGTGCACACCCCGCTCGATGGCCTGCAGCAGGTCCGTCTGGTGCGAGTTGGGGTCCTTGCCCGCCAGCTCCGCGGCCTGCTCGCTGCTCAGGCAGCGGATGCCCTGGTTCGTCTTGAAGTGGTACTTGACGAAGAAGGCCTCGCCCTCCGCGTTCGTCCACTGGTAGGTGTGCGAGCCGTAACCGTTCATGTGCCGGTACGACGCCGGGATGCCGCGGTCGCCCATCAGCCAGGTCACCTGGTGCGTGGCCTCGGGGGCGTGCGCCCAGAAGTCCCACACGTTGTCCGGCTCCTGCTTGCCGGTGAACGGGTCCCGCTTCTGCGAGTGGATGAAGTCGGGGAACTTGATCGGGTCCTTGATGAAGAACACCGGGGTGTTGTTGCCGACGAGGTCGTAGTTGCCCTCTTCGGTGTAGAACTTCAGCGCGAAGCCGCGCGGGTCGCGGACCGCGTCCGCGCCGCCGAGGGAGTCGGCGACCGTGGAGAAGCGCAGGAAGACCTCGGTGCGCTTGCCGATCTCGCTCAGGAAGTCGGCGTGGGTGAAGCCGGTGACGTCGTCGGTCACCTCGAAGTGGCCGTACGCGCCGGAGCCACGGGCGTGCACCACGCGCTCCGGGATCCGCTCGCGGTTGAAGCGCGCGAGCTTCTCCAGGAGCTGCTGGTCCTGGATCAGGAGCGGGCCGCCGATGCCGGCGGATGCGGAGTTCTGGTTGTCGGCGATCGGGGCGCCGGCCTCGGTCGTGAGCACGCGCTTCGACATCGTGGACCTTCCGTGCGGATGGCAGCGGAAATCTTCTTCCGCTTTGTGGAGCCTAGAAGTCTTATGGAGCCTAGAAGTGGGGCAATCTGAACGTCAACAGTTTGTTGAAGTCGATCTCGGAGTGATCCGAAGGTGATCCGAGGGTGGTTCCGGGCGGCGCCGGCGCCTGGGCGCGACAGGACAGGTGTCAGCGGCGGCGCCGCCCGGAAGTCTCAGGGGTGTCAGACCTGGGCGCCGGACAGGCGCTCCACGGCCCGCAGCAGGGCCGAGTGGTCCAGACCGCCGTCGCCCTGGGTGCGCAGCGAGGCGACCAGCTGGGCGACCACGGCGCCGACCGGCAGCGCGGCGCCGACGTTGCGGGCGGCGTCGGTGACGATGCCCATGTCCTTGTGGTGCAGGTCGATGCGGAAGCCCGGCTTGAAGTCGCGGTTGAGGAAGTTGTCCTTCTTGCGCGTCAGCACCGTCGAGCCCGCGAGGCCGCCGTTGAGGACGTCCAGCGCGGCCGCCAGGTCCACGCCCGACTTCTCCAGGAAGACCACGGCCTCGGCGCAGGCCTGGATGTTGACGGCGACGATCAGCTGGTTGGCCGCCTTCACGGTCTGGCCGGAGCCGTGCGGGCCGCACAGCACGATGGTCTTGCCCAGCGCGTCGAAGATCGGCTTGGCCTGGTCGAAGTCGGCCTGCTCGCCGCCGACCATGATCGACAGCACGGCCTCGATGGCGCCGGCCTCACCGCCGGACACCGGGGCGTCGAGCACCCGGATGCCCTTGTCCTTGGCCGCGGCGGCCAGGTCGACGGAGGTCTGCGGGGTGATCGAGGACATGTCGATCAGCAGGGCGCCCTGCCTGGCGTTCTCCAGGATGCCGTCCGGGCCGTAGGAGATGGCCTCGACGTGCGGGGACGCGGGCACCATGGTGATCACCACGTCGGCGTCGCGCACGGCCTCGGCGATCGAGCCGGCCGCGGTGCCGCCGGCGGCGGCCAGCCGGTCCAGCTTGTCCTGCTCCAGGGTGAAGCCGGTGACGTCGTAACCCGCCTTGATCAGGTTCTCGGACATGGGGGAGCCCATGATGCCGAGGCCGATCCAGGCGATCTTGGGAAGGTTGCTCATCGGGGGTGCCTCTCTGACTTCCTTGCTACGTCTATGAGTTCGCGCCTCTGGGCGGCGCGCCCTGGCTTCAGCGGGCGGCGCGCGCTTCGCGCGGGAGCCAGTCGAAGGACTCGGCGCTCGGGCGGTCGCCGGCCTTGTACTCCAGGCCGACCCAGCCGTCGTAACCGGCCTTCCTCAGCTGGTCGAGCAGTTCCTCCAGCGGGAGCGAGCCCGTGCCGGGGGCGCCACGGCCGGGGTTGTCGGCGATCTGCACATGGCCGGTCTTCGCCGCGTACCGTTCGATGACCGAGGGCAGGTCCTCACCGTTCATCGACAGGTGGTACAGGTCCATCAGGAACTTCGCGTTCCCGAGACCCGTCGCCGCGTTGACCTTGTCCACGATCTCGATCGCCTTGGGCGCGCTCACGATCGGGCACTTCGGCGACTCGGGCTGGTTGAGGGCCTCGATCAGGACGGTTCCGCCGATCTGGCCGACGGCCCGGGCCGCGAGGACCAGGTTCTCCAGGGCGAGCGCGTCCTGCTCGGCCGGGTCCACGCCGTCGACGCGGTTGCCGTACAGGGCGTTGAACACCGAGCAGCCCAGGGACTGGGCGAAGGCGATGGCCACGTCGATGTTGGCGCGGAACCTGTCCGACTCCTCACCGGGGATGGACAGGGCGCCGCGGTCGGGGCCCGGCAGCTGTCCGGCGTAGAAGTTCAGGCCCGTGAGCTGGACGCCCGCGTCCTCGATCGCCTTCTTCAGGGCGTCGAGCTCGGCCTGCTCGGGGGTGGGGGAGTCGACCCAGGGCCACCACAGCTCGACCGCCGTGAAGCCCGCCGCGGCGGCGGCCGCGGGACGCTCCAGGAGCGGGAGTTCCGTGAAGAGGATCGACAGGTTGACGTTGAAGCGCTGGTCTGCGAATCCCATTCGGGCCGCGCTCCCTTCCGTGGGTCGAGATTCCGTATTACGGAAGTTTGTTTCTGCTTAATGGAAGATTGCCGTCGTGTGTCGGCGCTTGTCAAGGGGGGTCCATCGCCGACCGCCCGAAAAGCGCCGCCGGGCGCTAGGTTGTGCGCGTGCGATTGAGAGTGGAGTTCACGACCGAACCCTTCGATCTGGACGAGGCGCCCGCGCACGCCCTGGTGGCGCGGGAGGTCATCGAGACGGCCGAACTGGACGACGTCGACGTCGGGCCGTTCGGCAACACGGCCGAGGGTGCCGCGGACCGCGTGCTGACGGCCGTGGACGCGCTTCTGCGCAAGAGCCTGGAGGCCGGGGCCACCCGGATCTCGCTCCAGGTCAATGTGCTCGACGATGATCGGGGAGGGCGGTAGGTGTCCGGGGACGAGCCCTTCATCACGGCTGTGAAGCCGCTGGTCGACGCCATGGGCGCGGAGATGCTCCCGCCGGACGAGGCAGGCCCCGAGGATGTCGTCCTCGCCTGGGAGGGCGTCGATGTCGTCGCCGTGCGCCTGCCCCAGCTCGCCGACTCCCTCGATCACATCCTGGCCGCCATGGAGCGCCGGCAGGGCCGGCCGCTGGCCGACCTGGACCGCAAGGCGAAGCAGGGGATCGTGCGTACGCTGGAGGCGCGTGGTGCCTTCGCCGTGCGCCACGGTGTGGAGACCGTCGCGAGCGCGCTCGGCGTCAGCCGCTTCACCGTCTACAACTACCTCAACCGGGAGAAGGGCGCCTGACCGGCCACGGCTCCGGGGTGGTGGGACCGCCTCGGAGCCGCCCGGCTTGTTACGCGGAATTTTCAACAAAGTGTTGACGTGGCGTTTCCGGGAGCGTTAGCTATCGGCAGCCCGTTCAGCACGAAGGCCGAATCCGGCCACGGAGGCTCCCGTGACTTCGACTTCCACGCCCCCGGGCCTGGCCCGGTTCAACGACCTGGAGGAACACGCGGCCCTCGCCGCCCTCCACGAGGCGTGTGCCTCCACCGCGTGGGCCCGGCGACTGCTCGCCGCCCGCCCCTACGCCGGCGCCGACGAGCTCTACGCCGCCAGTGACGCCGCCATGGCCGAGCTGACCACGGCGGACCTGGAGGAGGCCATGGCGGGGCACCCGCCGATCGGCCGCCCCAAGCCCGGCGACCCCACCTCCGCCCGCGAGCAGCGCGGTATGGCCGGAGCCTCGGAGGCACTCAAGGCCGAGCTGCTCGAACTCAACCTGGCCTACCAGGACAAGTTCGGCCATGTGTTCCTGATCTGCGCCACCGGCCGGACCGGCGAGCAGATGCGCGACGCCCTCAAGGAGCGGATCGGGAACGCGCCGGAGCAGGAGCGGGAGATCGTCCGCACCGAGCTGGGCAAGATCAACCGCATCCGACTGGCCCGACTCGTCGAAGAGGACGCCTGACACCATGAGCACCAGCACCACCGCCTCCGTGTCCACGCACATCCTGGACACCTCGATCGGCCGCCCCGCCGAGGGCGTCGCCGTCCAGCTCTCCGCCCGTTCGGGGCGGTCCGCCCATGACGGGCAAGGAGGGGACTGGCAGGCGCTCGGCGGCTCCGCGACCGACGCCGACGGTCGGTGCAAGGACCTGCCGGCACTGCCGGAGGGGACCACACACGTACGGCTCGACTTCGCGGTCGAGGCGTATTTCTTGCAGTTCGAGAACAAGCAAGCCGATGCGCAGCAGGACGCCCCCGCGAATCGGGACAGCGGTGCCGTGTTCTTCCCCGAGGTGGCGATCACTTTCGCCGTGCAGCCCGGGGAGCACTACCACGTGCCGCTGCTGCTCAACCCGTTCGGCTACTCCGTTTACCGAGGGAGCTAGCAGAAACATGCCCACGATCCTGGGACAGAACCAGTACGGCAAGGCCGAGAACCGAGTCGTAAAGATCACGCGGGACGGCGCCACCCACCACATCAAGGACCTCAACGTCTCCGTCGCCCTGAGCGGCGACATGGACGAGGTCCACTACTCCGGCTCCAACGCCAACGTCCTGCCGACCGACACCACCAAGAACACGGTGTTCGCGTTCGCCAAGGAGTACGGCATCGAGTCCGCCGAGCAGTTCGGCATCCACCTCGCCCGCCACTTCGTCACCTCGCAGGAGCCGATCCACCGCGCCCGGATCCGCATCGAGGAGTACGCCTGGGAGCGGATCGAGACCTCCGACGCCAACTCCAAGTTCATCGGCGCCGACGAGGTCAAGCACTCCTTCGTCCGCAAGGGCCAGGAGATCCGCGTCACCCAGATCACCTACGACGGTGAGAAGTGGGAGGTCGTCTCCGGTCTGAAGGACCTGGTCGTGATGAACTCGACGAACTCGGAATTCTGGGGTTACGTCAAGGACAAGTACACGACCCTTCAGGAGGCGTACGACCGCATCCTGGCCACCCAGGTCTCCGGCCGCTGGCGCTTCAACTGGACCGACGACGAGCAGAAGATGCCCAACTGGGAGAAGTCCTACGAGCAGGTCAAGAAGCACATGCTCCAGGCCTTCGCCGAGACCTACTCCCTCTCCCTGCAGCAGACCCTGTACCAGATGGGTGCGCGCATCATCAACAACCGCAGCGAGATCGACGAGGTCCGCTTCTCGCTGCCGAACAAGCACCACTTCCTGGTCGACCTGGAGCCCTTCGGGCTCAAGAACGACAACGAGGTCTACTACGCCGCCGACCGGCCCTACGGCCTGATCGAGGCGACCATCCTCCGGGACGGCTGTGAGCCGAAGATCCCGGTCGACATGACCAACCTCTGACGCGGGACGCGTATCCCCGGTCCCGCCGCCCGGGCCGGGGACACGCCACACCGGAGGGAACCCCATGGCACAGCCTGCACAGGGACCGGCCGAAGCCCCCTGTTCCACCCCGCCGGTGCACACCGGGGACGCCGTCACGTCCGTGCACCCGGTGGACGAGAAGCTTCCTGTCGCGCGGCTCGTCCCCGCCGCGCTCCAGCACATCGCCGCGATGTACGCGGGCGTTGTCACTCCTCCGCTCATCATCGGCCAGGCCTGCGGACTCGACCTGGCCGCCCGCACCCGGCTGATCGCCGCGAGCCTGCTGATCGCGGGCGTCGCGACCGTCCTGCAGACCATCGGCGTCAAGGGCCTCGTCGGCAACCGGCTGCCCTTCGTCAACGCCGCCTCCTCCGCCGGCATCGCCCCGATCCTCGCGATCGCCGAGACCAACGGCAAAGGGCACCAACTCCCCGCCATCTACGGCGCGGTGATGGTCGCCGGTGTCTTCTGCCTCGCCGCCGGACCCTTCTTCGGCCGGCTGCTCCGCTTCTTCCCGCCGCTCGTCACCGGCGTCGTCATCACCCTGATCGGCGTCACCCTGATGCCCGTCCCGGTCAGCTGGGCACAGGGCGGCGACAAGACCGCCCCCGACTTCGGCGCCATGCGCAACCTCGCGCTCGCCGGCTTCACACTCGCCGTCATCCTGCTGATCCAGCGCTTCGGCCGCGGCTTCGTCAAGCAGGTCGCCCTGCTCTTCGGGCTGCTCATCGGCACCCTGGCCGCCATCCCGTTCGGCATGGCCGACTTCGGCGCCCTGAAGTCCGCGCCCGTCGCCGCGCTGCCGACGCCGTTCGCCTTCGGCATGCCCGCGTTCCAGCCCGCGGCCGTCCTGTCGCTGTGCATCGTGATGCTGGTGCTGATGACCGAGTCGAGCGCCGGCATGCTCGCCCTCGGCGAGATCTGCGGGCGCCGCACCGACGCGAAGACCCTCACCCGCGGTCTGCGCACCGACGGCATCGCCACCCTGCTCGGCCCCGTCTTCGGCGGCTTCCCCACCTCGGCCTTCGCCCAGAACGTCGGCGTGGTGTCGTTGACCCGGGTGCGCAGCCGCTATGTCGTCGCGGTCGCCGGCGGCGCCCTGCTCGTCCTCGGTGCCTTCCCGGTGCTCGGCGCGGTCGTCTCCCTGGTCCCCATGCCGGTCCTCGGCGGCGCGGGCATCGTGCTCTTCGGCTCCATCGCCGTCAGCGGCATCCGTACGCTGTCGGAAGCCGGGCTCGACGACAGCTCCAACATCGTCTTGGTCGCCGTGGCGCTCGGCGCCGGCATCATCCCGCTGGCCGCACCGACCTTCTACGCCGGCTTCCCGGCCTGGGCGCGGACCGTGCTCGGCTCCGGGATCAGTGCGGGTGCGCTCGCCGCCGTTCTGCTCAATCTGTTCTTCCATCATCTCGGCACCCGGAGCAGGCAACCGGCTCCGGCACTCAAATCCTCCTAGGGTCCTGCCGTGCCCTCCCCGTGAACACCCCTTCGGTTCACGGGCCGCCACTGAAAGACAAGGAAGCACCATGGCACCATCGGCAGCCCAGCGCATCGTCATCGAGAACTGCGCCATCGCGACCGTGGACGCCGGAGACACCGAGTACGCCTCCGGGTACCTGGTCCTCGCCGGCAACCGCATCGAGTCGCTCGGCGCGGGTCAGGCCCCCGCGAACCTGGAGAACGTGGTGCGCCGGATCGACGCGAGCGGCCATCTGGCCACGCCCGGTCTGGTCAACACCCACCACCACTTCTACCAGTGGATCACCCGGGGCCTCGCCACCGACCACAACCTGTTCAACTGGCTCGTCGCGCTCTACCCCACCTGGGCGCGCATCGACGAGCAGATGGCCTACGCGGCGGCGCAGGGCTCCCTCGGCATGATGGCCCGCGGCGGTGTCACCACCGCCATGGACCACCACTACGTCTACCCGCACGGCTCCGGCGACCTGTCCGGGGCGATCATCCGGGCCGCCGCCGAGATGGGCGTCCGCTTCACGCTGGCCCGCGGCTCGATGGACCGCAGCGAGAAGGACGGCGGCCTGCCGCCGGACTTCGCCGTCGAGACCCTGGAGGGCGCGCTCGCCGCGACCGAGGAGACCGTCAAGCAGCACCACGACGCCTCCTTCGACGCCATGACCCAGGTCGCCGTCGCCCCCTGCTCCCCCTTCTCCGTCTCCACCGAACTCCTCAGGCAGGGCGCCGAGTTGGCGCGCCGGCTGGGCGTACGGCTGCACACCCACGGCTCGGAGACCGTGGAGGAGGAGAAGTTCTGCCACGAGCTGTTCGGCATGGGCCCGACGGACTACTTCGAGTCCACCGGCTGGCTCGGTGAGGACGTGTGGATGGCGCACTGCGTCCACATGAACGACTCCGACATCGCCGCCTTCGCCCGCACGAAGACCGGTGTCGCCCACTGTCCCTCGTCCAACGCCCGCCTCGCCGCCGGTATCGCCCGCGTCCCCGACATGCTCCAGGCCGGCGTCCCGGTCGGCCTCGGCGTCGACGGCACCGCGTCCAACGAGTCCGGCGAACTCCACACCGAACTGCGCAACGCCCTGCTGATCAACCGCCTCGGCGCCCACCGCGAGGCCGCGCTCAACGCCCGCCAGTCGCTGCGGCTCGGCACCCACGGCGGTGCGCAGGTGCTCGGCCGGGCCGACCAGATCGGCTCGCTGGAGGCCGGCAAGCTTGCCGACGTGGTCCTGTGGAAGATGGACACCCTCGCCCACGCCTCCATCGCCGACCCGGTCACCGCGCTGGTCTTCGGTGCGGCGGCCCCGGTCACCGCCTCCTTCGTCAACGGCCGGCAGATCGTGGAGAACGGCCGCCTGCTCCACGTCGACGAGGACGCCATCGCCCGCTCCACCCGCGAAGAGGCCCAGCGCCTCGCCCGGATCACCGCCCAGGCCTGATCCCCCACCGACGCCGGAGGCCGGCCGCTCCCACGGCAGGCTCACCGGACGCCTTCGGCGAAGCCGCCCCGAACGGCCCGCCAAAGGACGCGGCGGCCACCCCGCACGGGTGGCCCGTCGAACAACTCGACAAACGCGGCGGTCGCCCCGTACGGGTGCCTTGCCGGCAATCTTGGCGGTCGCCCTGTACGGGCGGCTCGCCGGAAAACGTGGCGGTCGCCCGGTACGGGTGATTCGCCGCAGGTCTCGGCAGGCCGGAACATGCGGCCGGCCTGCCGCAGGACCTGGCAGTCCGCCCCGTACGGGCGGCCTGCCGGAAGACGCGGCGGTCGCCCCCTGTGGGTGGCTCGCCGGACACGCTCCGGCCGGGAGGGACGGCTCCCGGCCGGGGTTCGTGGACCCGAGCGGGGTCCACGGCAGCCGCTCCGGGGCGCGTGTGGACGCACGCGCCCCGGAACGGTCACCGCTCGACCCGCTCAAGCACCACCCCGTCCCGGTCCCGCACGACCACTCGCACCACCTCCATGAAACCCGCGTTGACGACGACGTGTTACCCGACCGGAGGAGCCGCCGTGGCCGCCCATCCAGTAGACGAGAAACTCCCCGCCCTCAAAATGGCGACCAGCGGACTGCAGCACGTGGCTGCCATGTACGCGGGAGTCGTCGCCCCACCCCTGATCGTCGGCGCGGCCGTAGGCCTGTCCGCCACCGACCTCACCTTCCTCACCGGAGCCTGTCTGTTCACCGCCGGGCTCGCCACCTTCCTGCAGACCCTGGGCTTCTGGAAGATCGGCGCCCGCCTCCCCTTCGTCAACGGCGTCACCTTCGCCGGCGTCGCCCCCATGACGGCGATCGTCGCCTCCGCCAAGGACAAGTCAGACGCCCTGCCGATGATCTTCGGCGCGGTCATCGTCGCCGGTCTGCTCGGCTTCATAGCCGCCCCCTTCTTCAGCAAGGCCATCCGCTTCTTCCCGCCGGTCGTCACCGGCTCGGTCATCACCCTGATCGGCGTCTCCCTGCTGCCCGTCGCCTTCGGCTGGGCCCAGGGCCCGAACCCCGCCGCACACGACTACGGCTCGACGACCAACCTCACCCTCGCCGGCATCACCCTCCTGATCGTCCTGCTGCTGCGCCGCTTCACCCGCGGCTTCGTCAAGCAGATCGCGGTCCTGCTCGGCCTGATCCTCGGCACCCTCATCGCGATACCCTTCGGCGCCACGGACTTCAGCCCCGTCGCCCACGCCCACGTCGTCGGCTTCCCGACGCCGTTCCACTTCGGCGCCCCGACCTTCCACATCGCGGCGATCCTGTCGATGCTGGTGGTCATGGTCGTCTCCATGACCGAGTCCACGGCCGACATGCTGGCGCTCGGCGAGATCGTCGAACGCCCCTCGGACGAGAAGACCATCGCGGCCGGCCTGCGCGCCGACACCCTCGGCTCCGCGCTCAGCCCGCTGTTCAACGGCTTCATGTGCAGCGCCTTCGCGCAGAACATCGGCCTCGTCGCCATGACACGGATCCGCAGCCGCTTCGTCGTCGCCGTGGGCGGCGGCTTCCTGGTCCTGATGGGCCTGTGTCCGATGGCCGCCTCGCTCATCGCGGTCGTCCCCCGCCCGGTCCTCGGCGGCGCCGGCGTCGTCCTGTTCGGCTCGGTCGCCGCGAGCGGCATCCAGACCCTGGTCCGGGCCGGACTGGAGAAGGACAACAATGTCCTGATCGTCGCTGTCTCCCTCGCGGTCGGCATCATCCCGATCACCGCGCCGGGCTTCTACCACGCCTTCCCCGAAACCGCGAAGATCGTCCTGGACTCCGGAATCTCCACCGGCTGTGTCGCCGCCGTCCTGCTCAACCTGGTCTTCAACCACCTCGGCAAGGGCAACGAGGCCGAGGACGTCACGCATCCGATGGAGGCGGGCCAGGAACTCACACCGGCCCACTGAACACCCGCCCGGGGCACGGCAAGTGCCGTGCCCCGCGCCGTCCGATCGGGCACTCTTGGGCGCATGCCCACGAACGAGTCCGGCCGGGTCGAGGCCTTCAGCGACGGCGTGTTCGCCATCGCCATCACCCTGCTCATCCTGGACATCAAGGTGCCCAGGACCGGTGACCGCGGCGGCCTGTGGCAGGCGATCGGCGCGCAGTGGCCGTCGTACGCCGCCTATGTGGTGAGCTTCCTGGTCATCGGGATCATGTGGGTGAACCACCACCAGGTGTTCAGTTACGTCGCCCGGGTCGACCGCCCGCTGATGTTCCTGAACCTGCTGGTGCTGATGATCGTGGCCGCCGTGCCCTGGCCGACCGCGATGCTCGCCGAGTACCTGCGCGAGGACACCGCCTCGCATGCGGCGGCCGCGGTCTACAGCCTGGTCATGGTCGCCATGGCCCTCGCCTTCCAGGCCCTGTGGTGGCACCTCACCCGCACCGGCCACCTCTTCGACGCCCGCGTGGACACCGCGGCGGCCCGCGCCACCCGCGCCCGGTTCGCGCTCGGCTCCCTCGGCTACCCGCTGACCGTGGGCCTCGCCTTCGTCTCCGCCCCCCTGACCCTGGCCGCCCACGGCCTGCTCGCCCTGTACTACGGCTTCAACCAGGTGCCTGTGCCGCTTCGCCGTGACCGGGCCGCACCGTGAGCGGGCCCGCTCAGATGCGCGACACCGACTGGCAGGGCGTCCGGGCGGGCAGCCGGCCGGTGAAGTACGAGCGCGGCGGGACACCCATCAGGGCGCGGAAGTCGGACGTCATGTGCGACTGGTCGAAGTAGCCGGTGGACGCGGCGAGTTGGGACCAGGGGGCGTGCCCGGCCCGGGTGACGAGCGTACGGACGCGATCGATGCGGGCGTAGTGCTTCGGGGACACCCCGACGCCCTCGGCGAACAGATTGCGCAACTGCCGCTCGCTGACGGCCAGTTCCCGGGCCACCTCCCGCACCTGGGCGGGGGCCCGGTCGGGGCGGACCGACAGCGCGTCGACGCCCGCCCGCAGCAGCGCCGTACGGGCCGGGTCCACGTTGGTGGCCAGCAGATCAGGGAGCGTCTCGACGAGATACGGCACCGCCTCCTCGGGGCGCAGCCGGCGCAGCCCGGCCGCGAGCCGGCGAGGCATCGCGCCCGGCAGCTCCTCCAACGGCACGACGCGGCCGACCAGTTCGGCGGCCCTGACACCCAGCAGGGGACGGGTCATGCCCGGGGAGAGACGCAGTTCGACGCAGTGCACATGGGCCTTGCCGTCGTGGTACGAGGCCCGCACCCGCGGCCCGGAGGCGAGCACATCGCGCCGCCCGTCCGCCCCGACCCGCAGCAACACCTTGGTGACCGCGGCGGGCAGGCGCACGAAGGGCTCATCGGCGGGCTCGGCGCGGGACACGGACAGCGTCCGCACTCCGGCGATCCAGGGGCGCAGAGCCTCGGGTGTGGTCAGGGTCTGCTCGGCGATGGCGTTCGGCATCACTCCACGGTAAGTCGCCGCGACCGCTTCCGGGCGGGCGAACCGTGCCGGAATTTCCAAGAGACCGCCGCCGCCCGACGCCCATCGTGGACCTCATGATTCTGGTGACGGGTGCCACGGGCACCACCGGCAGTGAAGTCGTACGACAGCTCACGGCGCGCGGCGAGAAGGTCCGCGCCCTGACCCGCGACCCGGCAAGGGCCGAGGTGCCCGCCGGGGCGGAGACGGTCCGCGGGGACTACGCCGACCCCGCCTCCCTGACGGCCGCCATGGCGGGTGTGACGGCCGCCTACCTGGTGTGCCCGCCCGGTCCCGGCGCCGCCCACGACACGGCGCTGGTCGCGGCGGCCCGGGCGTCGGGCGTACGGCGGCTGGTGAAGCTCTCTGCCATCGGTGCCGACGATCCCGCCACGGGTCCGACCGTCGCCTGGCACGCGGAGGGGGAGCGGGTGGTCCGGGAGAGCGGGGCCGAGTGGACGGTCCTGCGGCCGACGTCGTTCGCCGCGAACACGCTGGCCTGGGCGGAGGCGGTCCGCCGGGGCGAGCCGGTGCCGAACATGACCGCCGACGGGGCGTCGGGCGTGATCGACCCGCGCGACATCGCCGGGGTGGTGGTGCGGGCGCTCGTCGACGACGCGCACGCGGGGCGGACGTACACCCTGACCGGACCCGAGGCCATCAGCGTCCCGGACCAGGTCGCCGTGCTCGCCACGGTCCTCGGCCGCCCGCTCACCGTCCGGAACCTGACGCCGGACGAGACCCGCGACTTCCTCCGCACCGCCTACGGCATCGACGAGACCAGCGTGGAGGACGTCCTGACCGGTCTCGCCTACCTCCGCGACGGCCGCAACACGACTGTCACCGAGGACGTACCGGAGGTTCTGGGCCGTCCGGCCAGGACGTTCAAGGAGTGGGCGGAGGACAACAAGCGGCACTTCGAGGTGAGTTGAGGATGTCCTCTCGCCGGCTCCGCGGCCGCGGCGCAGCCCTCACAGGCCGAACACGGTGAGGTCCGTGGCCAGTTGCTTGAACACCTCCCGCGGGTCGTTGAGCAGCTTGCGCTCCTTGAGGTCCAGCAGGCCCACGACCGCGCTGATGTGGGCCGCCACCGTGCCGTCGGCCTTGCGTACCTCCTGGAGGATGCGGAACGTCTTGCCGTCACCCCACTCGAACGCACAGGTCACATCGACTTCGTCGCCGGCGAGCAGTTCGCGCTCGTAGCGGATGGTCGTCTCCAGCGTCACCGGACCCACACCCCGGGCCACGAGCCGCGCCTGGCCTATGCCCGCCGCCCGGAGCAGCGACCAGCGGGCGTGCTCCGCGTAGTTGAGGTACACGGACTGGTTGAGGTGTCCCTGGGTGTCGGTCTCGTAGCCACGGACGCTCACGCGCACGGAAAACGACTCACTCACGGGTTCCCCTCTCTCTGTACGGCACACGGGCCCTCCGATCCTGGCACGCCGTTCACACCCGGCGCGGTGAAGCGAGCAGATAGCGCACCCTCGTCCGCGGCTCGGTGTACTCGCCGGCCTGCCAGCCCGCGCCCGCCAGGGTGGCCGCGCAGGCCGCCAGGCTCTCCGCGTCCGGCGCGTACACGGCGACCGCCTCCGGCTGCGGGGTCGCGCGCACCCGGTAGCCGTCCGCGCCCCCGTCCGCCGGCCGGTGCCCGGCCGCCTCCAGGGCGAGCGCGGCGGCCCGGACCAGATGCGCCCGCTCCCAGCCGCACGGCCGGTCCACGGCGCCGTCGGGATTGGTCATCCGGCGCAGCTCCAGCAGCCCCTGCCAGGCGCTGCGCACCTCACGCAGCCGCACCGCGGCATCCCCGGGCGGCTCCTCCGCGCCGCCGACCCGGGCCGCGAACACGCCCCCGTCCGGCGCGGGTTCCTGTGTCACCGGCTCGGCCACGGCCTCCCGTATGCGATGGCCCGCAGGGGTGAGGAAGTGCTCGTGCGGCGGGCGCGGGTGGCGGAAGGCCAGCCCCCGCCTCACCAGCGCCGTCAGCTGCGCCTCCGTACCGCGCAGCCGCCCGGTCACCGGATCGGCGCCCTCGATCACACGCCGCTGCGCGGCGCTCGGCGGTCGAGTCACAGCGCACTCCTTCCGCAACCGTCCCCTGACCCGGCCCGCCCATGGAGGGCGGCCTCTTCGCAGAGTACGGTCCGGGTCTGACAACGCCCGGGGACGCCGTACCCGGCCGGGCTGCGCCCCTTACGCCGGTGGCCGGATGTTCCACGCCGCCACCACCGGCCGGCCGTGCTCCGAGCCCAGCCGGCCCAGCGCGCCTGTCGCCAGCTGGAACAGGGCCCCGTGCCGGGGCGGCAGGCCGAGGCGGCGCGCGGTGAGAACGCGCAGGAAGTGACCGTGGGCGATCAGGACGACGCCGCCCTCGGTGCCGGCGAGGGCGGCGTCGGCCTTGGCCAGCATGCGATCGGCGCGCTCGCCGACCTGCTCCGGGGTCTCGCCCGGATGTTGCGGTGGCCCCGGCGCGACCCCGTCCGTGAACAGGAACCAGTCGGGCCGGGTCCGCTGGATCTCCACGGTGGTCACGCCCTCGTACCCGCCGTAGTCCCATTCGCGCAGGTCGGCGTCGACCCGGGCGTCGTGGATCCCGATCAGCTCGGCGGTCTCCCGGGCCCGCTGCAGGGGGCTGACGAACGCGGCCCCGATGAGGTGCGAGCGGATCAGCGGCACCAGCCGGCGCGCCTCCTCCCGCCCCTGCTCGGTGAGGGGTACGTCGGTCCAGCCGGTGTGCCGTCCGGACCGCGACCACTCGGTCTCACCGTGCCGGACGAGAAAGAGGTCACCCACGTCAGCGCCCTTCCCGCTCGCCTGTCAGCACGGTGTCACAGGGCGCCGGCCGCCCGCAGGACGGACTGCGCCAGACGGCCGTTCTCCCAGGCGGCGCCCACCCCCGAGGGGAAGTTGAACCGGCGCCGGGTGTAGGCGTACGCGATGCCGTTCGCCGGGTCGGCGAAGCCCAGCGAGCCGGTCGCGCCGCTGTGCCCGAAGGTCCCGGCGTCGAGGAACGGAAAGATCGCGGGGGTGTGCTCGAAGCCGCGCGCGAAGTGGTCGTCGCTGCCGGTGACCAGGTCCGGCCCGCCCGGGGTGCGCAGCTCGGCGAACCGGGCCGCGGTCGCGGGCGTGAGCAGTGGCGGCCTGCCGTCCACGGTGCTGATGGCGGCCGCGAACATCCCGGCGACGCCCCGCGCGTTGCCCACCCCGCCCGAGGACGTCGGCCCGAGCGCCTTCACCCGGGGGTGGTTGCCGAAGGCCACCAGGTCGGTCGGCTCCGGCGCGTGCGCGTTGAAGGCGATGCCCCGGATGCTGTCCGGGGCCGCCGCCCGCTCCTTCAGCTGCGCGGCCTCCTCCGGGGTCGGCACCAGCGGCTGTACGTCCACCCAGCGCGACTCGGCCGCCGCGGGCAGGCCCAGATAGTAGTCGAGGCCGTACGGCGCCCGGATCCGCTCCTCGTACAGCTCCTGGATCGAGCGGCCGGTCACCCGGCGTACCACCTCGCCGGTGAGGGCTCCGATGACGAAGGCGTGATAGCCCCAGGCGCTGCCGGGCTCCCACAGCGGCCGGCGCTCCGCCAGTCGGGCCGCGGTGATCCGGTCGTCGGCCAACTCCTCGACGGTGAAGGGCCGTTCGGCATCGCCGACGAGCCCGGCCCGGTGCTCCAGGAGTTCGCCCAGGGTCAGCCGGTCCTTGCCGTGGGCGCCGAACTCGGGCCAGTACGCGGCCACTTCACGGTCCAGGTCGAGCACCCCCTCCTGCACCAGCAGCGCGACGACGAGGTGCGCGGCCCCCTTGGCGATGGAGTACAGGGTCGTCAGCGAGTCCCCGTCGATGCCGTCGCCGCCCCACAGGTCCACCACGCGCCGCCCGTGCCGGTACACCACCAGCTGGGCGCCCGGATCATCCCGCTCCTCGGTGAGCACCGCCGCGAACTCCTCGCGTACGCCCTCGAATCCCTCCGCGACCGTTCCGTGCACGTCGATCGTCATACGTCGCTCCCCCTGTCCGGTGATAACCAACGGAGATCGTCAACGGGCGGTGGCCGCCCGGCATTCCCACCTGCCGGTGTCTTCGGCCGGGGTGCCCGGCGGCGTCGGTCAGGTGCCCGGTGGGACCAGCGTGTTCTCGGTGCCGAGGGCCTTGGCGCCGGTGTCGGCGTACAGCGAGGTCTCGCCGTCGGACCAGCGCACGACCAGGTCGTTGCCGGTGTGGTCGGCGGTGAGGTCGCCCGTGGCCATGACCTGGGCGTGCTGCCACGTGCCGTTCGGGCCGAGCAGCCGGGACCGGGTGCCGAGCCCGGCGGACGAGACTCCGGTGTAGCTGTCGAGCGAGCCGTCGGACCAGCGCACGAGCAGGTCCGCGCCCGCCGTGCCCTTGAGGGCGCCGCCGGTCAGCAGCGCGGCCTTGGTCCAGGTGCCGTTCGCGGCGAGGATGCGCTTGCCGGTGCCGAACGAGCCCGAGCGGATCCCCGTGTACAGGTTCAGGCTGCCGTCGGACCGGCGCACCAGCAGATCGGTCGCGCCCCTGGCGCCGTGGAACTGCCCGGCGGTGAGCTGCACGGCGTTCTTCCAGTCGGAGTTGGGCTTCGCCATCTGCACCTCCTTGCCCACGCCGGAGGCGCCGAGGGCCGGGTACAGGGTGACCTCGCCGTCGGACCAGCGCACCAGCAGGCCGGGCCGGCCGCCGCCGAAGGTCCCGCCGGTGACGCTCCGGGCATGTGTCCAGGTGCCGTTCGCCGCCAGCAGCCGCTGTTCGGACCCGAACCCGCCCTGGCCGTCCCCCGGATACAGCGTGACCCCGCCGTCGGACCACACGACGAGCAGATCGCCGAGGCGGTCGCCGGTGTAGTCGGCGGAGGCCATCAGGGCGGCCTTCTGCCAGCGGGCCGCGCCACCGGGCAACTGCAGGCCCAGGTACGGCGGCTGGCCGGACGGGGGGTCCTGGCCGGCCACCGCGTCCGCGAGGAGGTTCGCGGCGTCGGCGCCGAACACCGGGGCGTAGCTGACGTAGTCGACGTTCGCGTCGTTGCCGCCGCCGTTGTAGCCGCCCAGGTTGCCGATGACGTGCCCGCTGCGGCCGTCGTCCTGGTAGTCGGTGATCCACGGGCTGCCCGACGTGCCGCCGTAGTAGCCGCCGCAGGTCATGGACATCTGCCGGTAGCCGGGAAGTTGAGCCGTCGGCACGTTGCACTTGACGGCCTGTCCCGTGCTGTTGTGCTGGTACGAGGGGTAACCGACGACGGTGACGTTCTTCTGCGCGTAGCCGCCGGGCTGAGTGAAGGTCAGTCCGCCGCCCACGGCGTCCTGGAGGGTCTGGCCGCTCTGGTTGGGCGAGACCCGGGCGAACGCCGTGTCCAGGTCGGACGAGGGCCCCTTGGTGGTCGACGAGCCCTTGTCGGGCGTGTACCGGGGGTCGCTGTAGATGTGCTGGATGTGGAAGATGCCGTACGGCTGCCGGTCGGGGCCGGCGCCGTGCGCGAACTGCGGGACGAAGATGTAGTCGCCCTTCATGTTCAGCGCACAGTGGGCCGCGGTGAGGACGACGTTCCGTACGGAGGTGTCGATGACGCTGCCCGTGCAGTGCCAGGTGGTGCCGCCCGGCCCGTCGGACCCGAAGAACGTCCCCACGAGCCGGGTCCCCTTGAACAGGGTGCCCTGCGGCCGGCCCGCCCCCGCGACCCCTGGCCCGGTGCCGCCCGGTGCCGTCCGGCCCCCGTCCAGCGGCCTGGCGTCCGCCATGCGCTGCGCGGTCCAGAACCGGGCCGCCTTGCGGGCCTCCTGCCCGGCGGACGAGTCCGGCGGCGTCGGCGACGCGGCCTGCGCGGCCGGCGCCGCGAGTCCGACCGCCGCCCCGCACACCGTGGCCACGGCCGCGGCTGTCCAACGCGTTCGGTACGACAACACACTTGCTCCCCGTGGGTCTGATGGAACCGGACCAGGGAGAACAGCGGCGCGGCGCCGGTCGGGCGCGCGCCGAGGGCCTGCGGCGCCTGTGCTGTGCTGAAGTCCCCTGGTCGTACGGGGCGATCTTCGCATGAAGCCCGCAGCGCGGGTCAACCGGGTCAGAGCCTGTCATAAGGCCCCGGCCACGGCGGGGCTAGGGCCTGTTCGGCGGAACAGGTCGGCCCAGGCAACGGTGTCTTGTCAGTACGGGTGAGCGGAGCCTGGTGTGTCCAGCTGCACGGCGGATGAGGGCGGCGACGCGCGTCGGCAACCGACGACAACGCGCCGCTGGGGGTACCCCCACGCCCTTGAGGCAGTGCGGGAGGGCGAGCCGTGCTCCGCGATTCAGGCATGACCCGCCGGACAGGCCCTAGCCCTTGGTCCGCCGCAGATCGTGGCCGGTGCCGATCGCCGCGGCCGCCAGGAGGCCCAGCGTCAAGGTGTCCGTGAGTGAGCCCGGGTGCGGCGCGGTCCGGACGAGGGCGAGGAGGTTCTGCCCTGCCGCGAGGGCGAGTCCCGTCCCGAGGGACAGCAGGGCCGTGGACAGCCGGCGCGTGGTCGGCGGGGCGGCGGTCCGGGTGACATGGGCGACGACGGTGCACAGGCGCAGGGCGACGAATCCGAGCGTGAGCCAGTAGAAGAGGACCATGGCGGCGTCGGCCGGGCCGGTGAGGTGGCCGGCCAGGCCGCTCCATGCCGTCAGACACAGGGTCAGGGCCGCGGTGGCCGGGGCTGCCAGGGTGCGGACCGCCGCGGCGGTCAGGCGACGGAGCGCCGCGGCGCGCAGCGGTGGAAGCGGCACGGCGAGCCCGACGCCCACCAGGAGCGGGACCAACCAGACGCTGCCCGTGGGGTGATGGACATCTGCCGTCAGAGTGGAGGACGGCTCGGCCGAGCGCAGCAGCAGGCCGGTGGCCGCGGTGAGCGCGAACAGGGCGACGGTCAGGACGCGCCGGGTCTGACCGGTGCACGTCTCGGGCCAGTCGCCGGGGTGCAGCCAGAGCCGCACGGCGCCCATGAGGGTGTCGGGCCAGGAGCGGATTCCCGATGTGGACACCTCGTGACCGATGTCCGCGCCCCAGCGCTCGCGTACCGCCGGCGGGTAGAGCCGGGTCAGGAGCGTGGCCGCGTTCACGCCGGGGTGATCCCGAGCGCGCGCAGGCCGGCGGCGGAGACGCGGGCCATCTGCTGGAGTTCGGTGCGCAGTTGGTCGCGGCCGGTGTCGGTGATCTGCACGGTGCGGTGGCGTTCCTGGGCCTCGGCAGCCTCGCCCGCGGGCCGGATCAGCTCGCGCGCCTCCAGCCGGGACAGCGCTCCGTAGAGGCTGCCGGGGCCGAGTCTGCGGCCGGTGAGTTCCTCGATCGCGGTGTTGATGGCGTATCCGTGCAGCGGCCCGCCCGCGAGGACGGTGAGCACGAGCATCTGGGCGTCGTTGCTGTGCATGGGTCTCCTCCCGGCCCCATGGTACGAAGCGCGTTGCTACTTGTCACGTAGTACGAGGCGCGTACTATGCGAGTCATGACAACTGCGGACGACGAACGAGCTTCGACGGCCACGATCCGCGCCGGACTCGGCATGGCCGGTGTGTTCGAGGCGTGGACGGTACTGGCGACCCAGGACAAGACGGTCAGGGCGGCCAGTCCGTGGCAGGACGACCCCTACGACGTGGTGGTGTCCCTGACACAGTTCACGGTGCCGGTGCTCGCGCTGGTGATCGCGTTACGACTGCTCGTGTGGCAGGCGCCGGGCGGCGCGGACCGGGCACGGCAGACGGTGCGCGCGGTGGCGGCGATGATCACGCTGGTCGGACTCACGCTCGCGACCGAGTGGGCCGCGGTCCTCGCCAAGTCCCCGTCGTTCTCGGGGATATGGACCTCGGTGCTGATCGGCGGGCTGGCCGCGAACTCCGTACTCACCGCGCCGGTGGCCGTGTCGCTCATGCGACGGCGCCGATGGCGCGGCCGGGCCGGGGAGCGGCGGGACGACCGGTGGCCCGGCTGGCGGCACGACTGGCTCGGTGACGCCGTCCACCTCTGCCGACGGATTCCCGTCCTGCGACGCCTGGCCGGTCCGGATGCCGCGGACTGGGTGCGCCGCCGGGCGATGACGGTGTTCCTCGTGCTGAGCGTCCTGGCCGCGGCGGCGGTCACCGGTGCGCAGGCCGTCGGCGAACGGCTGACGGATCCGCTGCTCATCGCCTGGATGCTGATCGTCGAGACCACCTCCGACCTCGCGTTCTGTCTGATCGGCAACGCGGTCGCCGGATTCGTCGCCCGGCCCCCGCGCACCGGGTCCCGCCGCATCGCCGAGGCGTCGGTGGTCGCCGGCTGCGTCGCGATCGGTGCGGCGACGGCGTTCCGCGACACCCTGTGGCCACTGTTCGGCACGGGCGCGCTGACGTCAGTCCCGGACCTGGCCGCCCTCACCCTCGGCGCCGGTCTGACCACGTCCGTGGTCACGGCTGCTCTCCTGCTGCCCCGCACCTCATCCGCGCCTCCGCCCGACCACGACGGCGCCGCCACGGCGTGACCGCGACCCCGGTCACCCCCGAACTCGGGCACCGGTGCCCGGCGCGCACATCGAAGCCGGTACCGGGCTCGGGCCGCAGGCCTTACTGCCGGTACCCGCCGAGGAAGCGGCCGATCCGGCCGATCGCGGCCTCCAGGTCCTCCGCGTGCGGCAGGGTGAGGATGCGGAAGTGGTCGGGGGAGGGCCAGTTGAAGCCCGTGCCCTGGACCACCTGGATCTTCTCGCGCAGCAGCAGGTCGAGGACGAACTTCTCGTCGTCGTGGATCCGGTGCGCCTTCGGGTCGATGCGCGGGAACGCGTACAGCGCGCCCTTCGGCTTCACACAGGACACGCCGGGAATCTCGTTGAGCTTCTCCCAGGCCACGTTCCGCTGCTCGTACAACCTGCCGCCGGGCAGCGTCAGTTCGCGGATGGACTGGCGTCCGCCGAGCGCGGCCTGGATGGCGTACTGCGCGGGTGCGTTGGCGCACAGCCGCATGGAGGCCAGCATGGTCATGCCCTCCAGATAGTCCTTCGCGTGCTGCTTGGGACCGGTCACGACCAGCCAGCCGGAGCGGAAGCCCGCCACCCGGTACGTCTTCGACAGACCGCAGAAGGTGAGGACGACCAGGTCGGGGGCGAGGGACGCGGCGGAGTGGTGGACGGCGTCGTCGTAGAGGATCTGGTCGTAGATCTCGTCGGCGAACACCATCAGGCCGTGCCGGCGGGCGAGGTCGAGGATGCCCTCGACGACCTCCTTGGGGTAGACCGCGCCGGTCGGGTTGTTCGGGTTGATGATCACGACCGCCTTCGTCCGGTCCGTGATCTTCGCCGCCATGTCGGCCAGGTCCGGGTTCCAGTCGGCCTGTTCGTCGCACAGGTAGTGGACCGCCTTGCCGCCGGCCAGGGTCGTCGCGGCCGTCCAGAGCGGGAAGTCCGGGGCGGGGATGAGGATTTCGTCGCCGTCCTCCACGAGCGCGGTGACGGCCATGGAGACCAGCTCGGAGACGCCGTTGCCGAGGAAGACGTCGTCGACGCCCACCTCCAGGCCCAGGTTCTGATAGCGCTGGGCGACCGCACGGCGGGCGGAGAGGATGCCGCGCGAGTCGGTGTAGCCGTGCGCCTGCGGCAGCATCCGGATCATGTCCTGGAGGATCTCCTCCGGCGCCTCGAAGCCGAAGGCCGCGGGGTTGCCGGTGTTCAGGCGCAGCACGCTGTGCCCCGCCTTCTCCAGCGCGTTGGCGTGCTCGATGACCGGGCCGCGGATCTCGTAACAGACCTCGCTGAGCTTGTTCGACTGCCGGAACTCCATGCGCCCCTCCGGAAACTTGTGTTGCTTGGTTTTACCAAGTTAGAGCTTGGAAAGTCCAACAACGTGTCTAGACTGCGTCGCATGTCACCACGCCGAAGCTACGACCAGTACTGCTCCGCCGCCCGCGCCCTCGATCTCGTCGGCGACCGCTGGACCCTGCTGATCGTCCGGGAGCTGCTGGCCGGCCCCCGCCGCTACACGGACCTGCACGCGGACCTGCCCGGTGTGAGCACGGACGTCCTCGCCTCCCGGCTCAAGGACATGGAGCGCGACGGCCTCACGACCCGCCGCAGGCTGCCACCGCCGGGCGCGGCCTATGTCTACGAACTCACCGACCGCGGGCGGGAGTTGCTGCCGGTGCTCCAGGCGCTGGGCGCATGGGGCGCACCGGAACTGGGTGAACGCCGCCCGACGGACGCGGTCCGCGCCCACTGGTTCGCCCTGCCGCTGCTGCGCGGCCTGGACGGGGAGGGCCTGGTCGAAGTCCATCTGGAGGAAGGGGACTTCCATCTGCGAGTGGGCGCGGAAGAAGGTCCGGTGTACGGCGACGGGCCCGCGCCCACCGAGGCCGACGCCCGCTTGGCGATGGACGCGGCGACCTGCGAGGCCGTGGCGCGGGGCGAGCTGGGCCTGACGGAGGCGGTACGGGCCGGGCGGGTGACGGTGACCGGCGACAGCACACTGGCGAAGGCCCTGCGGGAGGCGTGAAACGAGCCGCCACCCCGGACTCCGACCTGCCTTCCGGCCGAGTCGGGTGGGCGGGTGGACAAAGAATGAAGGCCCGCCGGCGGGCGGGCCTTCGGCCGTGTCGGCTCAGACGTTCGGCGGCACCCGGGACGGCCGTCCCGACCCGCGCGTCAGCGCGTACCCCCCGATCCCGGCGAGAGCCGCCAGCACGGCCCCGATCCCGGTCCACACCCATCGGTCGGACCACCACCCGGAGGACCAGCCGTCGTGCGAGCCGAAGCTGGACAGCACCGCTGCCTTCGAAGCGCCGGTCTTCTCCCCGGACTTGACGGCGATACCGGGTACCAGCGGCTTGCCCAGCGTGCCGTCCGCCGCGGCCGCACCGCCGATGTCCTTGGAGTCGACGCGCACCTCGGCGCTCACCGGCTGACCGAGGTCGGTGGCCCCGAGGTCCACGACGGTCAGCCGGATGTAGTACGTGCCCGGCAGCGGGTCGTCGGCCGACGGCTCCGCCCAGCCGCGCACCGTACGCAGCACACAGGCCAGCTCGACCGAGGGGGCGTCCTGCGCGGCGGTACCGGGGTCGGCGCCGTACTGGCAGGCCTGCCTGCGCCGCAGCCCGTCGTACACGTCGAGCTGCCAGCTCTGCGCGCCGTGCGTCCGCGGGAGCTTCACCGTCGCCTTGACGGTGGGCCGCTGGCCGATGTCCGCAGGGAACGACCAGTACAGGTAGTCACCGGTGGAGCCGGACGCGGTGGCCTGCTGCCCCTGCTCCAGCTCCGTCGCCGTGCGGAAGGAGGTGCCCGCCTTGGTGGGCGCCGAGCCGTCGGCGGACGCGCTCGGCGAAGGGCTCGGGGAGTCGGCGGCGGCCGGCCCGGCGGCCAGGCCCAGCGCCAGCAGCGCGCCGCCCAGTACACGAGTGATCCGCATCAGTTCGTCCTCCAGACCGCGACCCGCCAGCGCGACAGCCAGCCCCACAGCAGACCTGCCAGGAAGCCGATCAGCACCAGCGCGCCCAGCAGCCACCAGCCCCTGCCGAGGCCGAAGGACGCCACGTCGTGATGGCCCGAGGGCCCGTCCACGACGTCGACGGTCAGTTCCAGCGGCAGTCCGGGCGTGGTCTTGACCCCGGGGCCGGCCGCGAAGGAGTTGGTGACCTGCAGACACACGGTCTCCGCGGGCGCGTTGTCGTCGCCGCTCGCGGCCTTCGGATAGCGCAGACCCGTCGAGATCACGTCCGTACGCCCGGTGCCGGCGGCCTCGCCGCGCACGATCTCCCGTCCGTGCACGGTCACCGCGCGCAACAGCATCCCGTAGTTCGGGCCCACGGCACGGTCGTCGGCCACGCTCACCGAGGCGCGCAGCTCCTTGCCGGGATCGACGTCGACCTTGTACCAGCGCTGCTGCCCGAACTCCTCACGGTCCGTGTACAGCCCGGACTTCAGCGTCGGCGCCTTCTCGCACTGCGCGGCACCCTCGGTGGCCACCGGTGTCACCACCGGATCGGCCGCCCGGTCGACCAACTGGCCGACCCGGCTGCTCAGTTGCTCCTTGTGCCGTACGTCGGTGTAGGTGCCGCCGGTGGCGTCCGCGATGCAGCTGAGCTGGTCACGGGTCTTGGCGTCCGGCACCAGGCCGAGGGTGTCGATGGTCAGCCCGACGCCCTTGGCCGCTATCTCACGGGCCACCTCGCACGGGTCGAGCGGCTGGCAGGTGTCCTCGCCATCGGTGATCAGGACGATCCGGCGCGTTCCGCCGCCGCTGTTCAGGTCGTCCGCCGCCTTCAGCAGCGCGGGCCCGATCGGCGTCCAGCCGGTGGGCTGCAGCGTGGCCACCGCCGTCTTGGCGTCGGTCCGGTTCAGCGTGCCGACGGGGTAGAGCTGCGCGGTGTCCTTGCAGCCCTCCTTGCGGTCGTTGCCGGGGTAGTTGGCGCCCAGGGTGCGGATGCCGAGCTGGACCTCCTGCGGGGTCGCGTCCAGCACCTCGTCGAACGCCTGCTTCGCCGCGGCCATCCGGGAGCCGCCGTCGATGTCCCGCGTCCGCATCGAACCGCTGACGTCCAGCACGAGTTCGACCTTCGGCGCGGCCGTCTGTGTCTCGTCGGCGACGGCTCCGCCGGGAAACGCGATCCCGGCCGCCAGGGCGGCGAGCAGCGCACAGACTCCCGCCGCCAGCCGTTGTCTTGTGATCATCGCCGGATCCTATTGATCGGACGGGCCGGGCTCCAAAACGAGCGGATTCGGCAGGGACGCCCACTGGTCGCCCGGCATTCCCGGGGACAGTCGCATCAGCGTCAACGCCTTCACCGGCAGCGGTCCTTGGCGCAGGGCGCGCAGGTCCGGGGTGTCCGGCAGGTCCGGTACGGCGGCGGACAGCGCCGCCCCCAGCGCCGGGCCCGAACCCGCCGTACCCGCCAGGGCACCCCCCACCAGGGAGCCGAACAGCTTGCGGCGCAGGACCGTTTCGTCGTCGGTGATCAGGCGGCCGGCGAGCGGCGGTGGGGTGATGCCGTGCCGCCGCAGCCGGGCCGGGCTGATCCGGATGTCGGCCAGATCGCGGTAGACCAGCCGCACCGGGCTTCCGTCGGCCGCCAGGACCACCAGCAGGTTCTGCCCGTGCGCCTCCAGGGCCACGCCGAGGTCGAGCAGCCGCAGGCCCACGGCCAGCGCCAGCCGGGTGAGCGCGGCCAGCCGGCCCGGCGCCGTTGGCAGGCCGGTCATGGCGAGCGCGGCCACCGGGACGACCCGTTCGCCCGGACCCGCGTACCCCTGCGGTGACTCCCGCAGCAGCGCGGCCAGATCGGGGGAGTGGGCCGAGACCGCGCCGAGCGTGCGGGTGATGTGCAGCAGGCCGTCGGTGCGCGCCGCCAGCTCCTCGCCGAGGGCGGACAGCGGCGCGGCGGCCCGCACCGAGTACAGGGAGATGTTCCGCACGGAGGACGTCAGCCGGGCGCTCAGCGCGGTCTTCACATGCGGGCCGTCGTCCAGCGCGAGGGTGCGCAGGGACAGCAGCGGACGGGCCGGGCACCAGGGGTCGTACGACCGCTTGAGGACGTGCTCGGCCTGCCATGGGTGCACGGGCACCAGCACCCGCTCGCCGTCCCGCAGTTCGGCCGGCCAGTCGCCGCTCACCAGGCACTCGTCCGCCGGTACCGGCACCGTCCCCAGCTCCACCACCGGCCGGTGCTCCGGGCCGTACGCCAGCTGCTCCGCCACCGAGAAACCGGGCCGGGAACGGCAGTTGGGGTGGAAGGGGTGCCCGTCGGTCACCCGCTGCTCCCATGCCCAGTCCCGGTCCGGCCACTCCTTCGAGTGATCCGCGTCGGCCCGCGACAGCGCCAACGAGGCGACGCTGTCCGCCAGTTCGGCCGCGAAGGAGGCGGAGTGCGGCACCGCCAGGGCGGTCATCAGCTCGGCCGGATCCACCTGGCGCTCCCGGTCCAGGCGGACCCCGGTGACATACGCGCTCGTGGCGTACGGGTCCGCGTGCGGCCCGTACAACGTCCGTCCGTCGGCGAGGCGCAGCGCGAGGCTGTGCGCGCCCCGCACCCTGCCGGTGATCCACGGCAGCGGCTCATGGGCCAGCGCCCGCCACAGCCGGGTCAGAACGGCGGCGCGGGCGCCCGGCAGCTCCGCCGTGTACCGGGGCAGCAGCGCGGGCCGGACGACGGCCAGTTCCTCGGCGACGGCCTCGGCGGCGGGGGGACGGTGCACGGCGGCTCCTCGGGGACGCGGACGGCGGAGGACGATTGTCGGGGACGAGAGACATACTGAGCGCGACGACCCCCGACGAAACGAACGGATCGCGTGGACCTCACACCCCCCACCGGCGACGTCGGCCCCCGCGCCGACGCCTACGCGGCCGCACCCCTGCTGAACTGCCTGCTGCGCGAGGTGGCCGAGCCATGCGCGGCCCCCGGTGACCCACGGGTCCACCGGCTGCCGAGCGGGCGGCTGCTGCGGGTGCCGGCCGGCCGCCGCCCCGCCGACCCCGAGCTGTGCGCGGCCGGGACCTGGCACCACGTCGGCCACACCGAGCTGGTCAAACTGGTGGCGGAGGAACTGCGTGGGTACACCGGGCTGCCGGGCGGCGATCTGCCCGCCGAGATGATCGACAGCCGGGACGCGGTCGCCGCGCTCCTCACCGCCCGCGCCCGGGCGACGGCACCCACGGACCCCTATCTGCGCTCCGAGCAGTCCCTGATCACCGGCCACCCGTACCACCCGGCGCCCAAGGCGCGCGGCGGCGGCCCGGTCGCGTCCTGGCTGCCGTACGCCCCCGAGGCGCACGCCCGCTTCCCGCTGGTGCTGCTCGCCGTCCGCGAGGACCAGGTCGCCGAGGAGGGCGACACGAGCGCCCTGGACGCCCTCGGCACGGCACCGCCCGGCTACCGGCTCCTCCCGGCCCACCCCTGGCAGCTGGACCTGGTGGGCCGGGAGCTGGCGGAGGCCTTCGCGGACGGCCGTCTGCTCCGCCTCGGCACGACCGCCTGCGACACCTGGCCGACGGCGGCGATCCGCACGGTGTACGAGCCTGGGCGCGATCTGTTCCTGAAGTTCAGCCTGGACGTCCGCATCACCAACGACATCCGCCGGCTGTGGGGCCACGACCTGCGCAAACTGCGCCGTACCGACTCGGCCGCCGGGGACGCCTTCGCGGCGCTGGGCGGGCCCGCGGCCTGGCTGAGCGACCGTGGCTACCGCACGGCCGCCTTCGCCTTCGAGGAACTGGCCGTCCTCGCCCGGGACGGGCTGCGCGGCCATCTGCTGCCGGGCACCACCGCGCTGCTCGCCGCCGCCCTCGCCGAGGGCTTCGAAGGCAGCCCGCTGGCCGCCGCGCCCGATCCGGCGCTCTGGTGGGAGGCGTATCTGCGCCAGGTCGTCCCGCCCGCGCTGGAGGCCTTCGACGACCACGGGGTCGTCCTTGAGGCCCACTTGCAGAACACCCTCGTCGCCGTCGACGCCGCCGGCATGCCCGTCCAGGCGCTGTTCCGGGACGCGGAGGGCGCCAAGCTGCTGCCCGACGTCACACGGGCCGCCGGCTGGGAGCGGCTGGTGTACTGCCTGGTCGTCAACCATCTCACCGAGATCGCCGCCGCCCTCGCCGATCACCACCCCGGCCTCGACCCCTGGCCCGCCGCCCGCCGTGAACTGGCCCGGCACGACCTGCCCGAGATCCCGGCCCTGCTGGCCTCGCCCACCCTGCCCGGCAAGACCAACCTGCTGCTGCGCTGGACCGGAGCGGACGGCGCGGCCGCCCGCTATCTGCCCGTGCCGAACCCGCTGGCCGGCCGCTGATCCGGGGTCACCGGGCCGTGCCGAAGTCCTGGGTCCAGTAGCTGCCCGGCTGCGCGAGACCGACGCCGATCTGTTTGAACGAGCAGTTGAGGATGTTGGCCCGGTGTCCCGGGCTGGACATCCAGCCCGCCATGACCTGGTCCGCGGTGGCGTAGCCGTAGGCGACGTTCTCGCCGTAGGCGCTCCAGTCGAAGCCGGCCCGCGTGATGCGGTCGCCCGGGGACGAGCCGTCGGATCCGGTGTGCGACATGTTCTGGTGGGCCGCCATGTCCGCGCTGTGCGCCTGCGCGGCATTGGCCAGCGCCGAGTTCAGGGTCAGTTCCTGGCACCCCACCTTGGCGCGCTCGGCGTTGACGAGCTGCAGGATGCGCGCGACGACCCCGGACGCCGTGGCGGTGGGTTTCGGGGTGCTCGGCGCGGCGGGGGCCGAGGAAGCGGAGGCGGCCGGCTGGGGAGCGGCGGTCCGCCGGGGCTCGTGGGCGGTCGGGTGCCCCGAGGGCGACCCGGTGGCCCGCGGCGTGCCGGTGTGGTGACGGTCGTTGCGATGGTGATGCCGGTGGCCGTGGTGCCTCTGCTGCTGGTGCGTGCTCGTCGCCGCGACGTCGGCCTGGTCCGTCCGGTCCGCCCTGTCGTACGGCCAGTCGGAACAGGCCAGCGCGACGGACGGTACGCCCACGGCGCCGATGACGACGGACGCGACGACTATTCGCCGGAAACGCTGCGTCTTGCGGTGCTTGGCCATGCGTGAACCTCACTCGGTGATCGCCGAGCGCTCATTTTCAGAACGGCCTCACATGGAGCGCAAAGGCCGCTCCTACTATCGCACCTCGTAGATCTGGAAGCCTCTTGCCAGGAGGGCCCTGAGGTGCCGCCTTCGCGTCCGCGATGTTTGCTTGCGGCTGGCGCTCCGTCAGGAGGAGTCCATGGGCGACAAATACGGGAGGGTGTCGAGCGGGCAGCGTGCGGCTGCTCGCAGGGACGCCTCATGTCCACAGCAAGAGGGACAAATCCCATATGTCTCCGGAGTCGCGTCTACTATCTCCCACGCGTAGTTGCCGATGTGACTGTGATGGATATCACGTCGGAAGGCGCAACCGATCCGGCTCTCCCGGCGGAGCGCATACGCTGATCGATGTGCTGCGCGACGTGACTGCTGTTCGATACCTGACCCCGCTGCGGTCCGGCGGCTCCGTGCCCGCAGTCGTCGAGGCCGACGACGACGGCACGTACGTGGTGAAGTTCACCGGGTCCGCGCAGGGGCACAAGGCGCTGGTCGCCGAGGTGATCGTCGGGGAACTCGCCCGCGCGCTCGGCCTGCGCTTCCCCGAGCTGGTCCTCGTCCACTTCGACCCCGCCATCGCCGCCGCCGAACCGCACCAGGAGGTGCGGGAGCTGCACGGCGCGAGCGCGGGCGTGAACCTCGGCATGGACCATCTGCCCGGGGCCCGAGACTTCACTCCGGAGATCGCGAGGAGCTTCCCCGTGGACCCGCTGGAGGCCGGCCGGATCGTCTGGCTGGACGCGCTGACCGTCAACGTGGACCGCACGGTGCACAGCTCCAACCTCATGGTCTGGCCCACGCTCGGCACCGTACCGCCGCGCCTGTGGCTCATCGACCACGGCGCCGCCCTCGTCTTCCACCACCGCTGGGACACCACGACTCCGGGCAAGAGGTACGACTTCCGGCACCACGCCCTCGGCCACTACGGCCCCGACGTCCGCGCCGCCGACGCCGAACTGGCCCCGCGGGTGACCGAGGAACTGCTGCGCGGCATCGTCGCCGAGGTCCCGGACGCCTGGCTGGCCGAGGACGCCGGCTTCGCCACCCCGGACGACGTCCGCGCCGCCTATGCCGACTACCTGCTCGCCCGGGTGCGCCTGTCGCAGGAGTGGCTGCCCACCGACTTCCCGAGCCGCGAGCAACTCGCCGCCGAGGAGTCCCTCCGCACGGCGAAGATCCAGGCGGGCCGCCCGGCCTGGCTCAAGCAGGTCCCCGACCTGCACGGCAAGCCCGCCGCGGAACAGGACTGGTCGGCCCACCTGGGCTGAGAGACGACCGAGCGGCCCCGGAGGATCCCGGGGCCGCTCGCACCCGCCTCGTACGCGTAAGGCTCAGCCCTTGAGCTGCTCGTACGCCGGCAGGGTGAGGAAGTCGGCGTAGTTCTCGTCCAGGGAGACCCGCAGCAGCAGATCGTGGGCCTCCTGCCAGTGGCCGGCGGCGAAGGCCTGCTCGCCGATCTCCTGGCGGATATTGGACAGTTCCTCGGCGGCGACCTTGCGGGCCAGTTCCGGCGTGGCCCGGTCGCCGTTCTCGAACTCGACGCCCGCGTTGATCCACTGCCAGATCTGCGAGCGGGAGATCTCCGCGGTGGCCGCGTCCTCCATCAGGTTGAAGATGGCGACCGCGCCGAGCCCGCGCAGCCAGGCCTCGATGTAACGGATGCCGACCTGGACGGCGTTGATGAGACCGTGGTACGTCGGCTTCGCCTCCAGCGAGTCGATCGCGATGAGGTCGGCCGCCTCGACGTGGACGTCCTCGCGCAGCCGGTCCTTCTGGTTGGGCTTGTCGCCGAGGACCTTGTCGAAGGACTCCATGGCGATCGGGACGAGGTCGGGGTGCGCGACCCAGGAACCGTCGAAACCGTCGTTCGCCTCGCGGTCCTTGTCGGCGCGGACCTTCTCGAAGGCCACCTGGTTGACCTCGGCGTCCCTGCGGGACGGGATGAAGGCCGCCATGCCGCCGATGGCGTGCGCGCCGCGCTTGTGGCAGGTGCGGACGAGGAGTTCGGTGTACGCCCGCATGAACGGGGCCGTCATCGTGACCGCGTTGCGGTCCGGCAGGACGAACTTGGCGCCGCCGTCCCGGAAGTTCTTCACGATGGAGAACAGATAGTCCCAGCGCCCGGCGTTCAACCCGGCGGCGTGGTCGCGGAGTTCGTAGAGGATCTCCTCCATCTCGTACGCGGCCGTGATCGTCTCGATCAGCACGGTGGCACGGACGGTGCCCTGCGGGATGCCGACGTAGTCCTGCGCGAACACGAACACGTCGTTCCACAGCCGCGCCTCTTGGTGCGACTCGGTCTTCGGCAGATAGAAGTACGGGCCCTTGCCGAGGTCCAGCAGCCGCTGGGCGTTGTGGAAGAAGTAGAGGCCGAAGTCGACGAAGGCACCGGGGACCGGTGTGCCGTCGGCGTCGACGAGGTGCCGCTCGGTCAGGTGCCAGCCGCGCGGCCGCATGACGACGGTCGCCAGCTCCTCGTTCGGGCGCAGGGCGTACGACTTCCCGGAAGCCGGGTCGGTGAAGTCGATGTTCCGGGTGTAGGCGTCGATCAGGTTGACCTGGCCGAGGATCACGTTCTCCCAGGTCGGCGCGGAGGCGTCCTCGAAGTCGGCGAGCCAGACCTTCGCGCCCGAGTTGAGCGCGTTGATGGTCATCTTGCGGTCGGTGGGGCCGGTGATCTCGACCCGCCGGTCGTTCAGCGCGGCCGGGGCCGGGGCGACCTTCCAGGAGTCGTCCGCGCGGATCGCGGCCGTCTCGGGAAGGAAGTCGAGCGTGGAGGTGCGGGCGATCTCGGCGCGGCGCCCGGCCCGGCGGGCGAGGAGTTCGTCACGGCGCGGGGTGAACCGCCGGTGCAGCTCCGCCACGAAGGCGAGCGCCGCGTCCGTGAGGACCTCTTCCTGCCGGGGCAGGGGCTCGGCGTCGACGATGGCCAGCGGGGACGGCGCTGGTGCGGACATGAGCTGTCACTTCCTTCAGCGGTGGCACCGGGTGCCTGGTGGCACGAATAGGGCAAACAGCGCCGACTGTGCGGGCAGGCGCTTCTGAACAGTGGATAGTAGTTTCCTCATTGTGGAACTTCAATGGTTTGTTGATGTCGAGATTCTCTGGGTCGAGGCAAGGTGGCGCCCAGTGCCACCCTCTTCACTCAAGGTGGCGTAGATCGGCCTCGGTGTCGATGTCGTACGGTTCGGCCACGTCGGCGCACTCCACGAGCCGGATCTGAGCCACGTGTTCCTTGAGATAGGCGCGAGCGCCACGATCGCCGGTGGCGGTCGCCGCGATGTCCGCCCAGTGGGCCGCGCCGAACAGCACCGGATGCCCGCGCATACCGTCGTAGGCGGCCGAGGCCAGTGATTTCTCGTCCTCGTAGGCGCCGAGTACCCGCGCCACGGCCGCCGGCCCGATGCCCGGCTGGTCGACGAGGCTGACCAGGGCGGCCCGCGCCCCTGTACCGGCGAGCGAGGCCAGTCCGGCCCGCAGCGAGGAACCCATGCCCTCGGCCCAGTCGGGGTTGTCCACGAGCACACAGCCGCTCAGATCGGCCCGCGCCCGCACCTCGTCCGCCCGGGCGCCCAGCACGACGTGCACCCGCGCGCATCCGGCCGCGCGCAGCACCCCCACCGCATGCTCGACCAGCGGCCGCCCCCGGTGCGTCAGCAGCGCCTTGGGCCGCCCCCCGAGCCGTCTGCCCCCGCCGGCGGCGAGCAGCAGCCCGGCGACCTCGTCGTGATGGTTCTCCGTCATGAGTCCTGCATACCTGACGCAGGACGGGGCGGCCGGTTTCCCTTGGGCTGAATTTCGGTCCGCGCTGTGGCGCTCCCGGACGGGGTGGCGTTTACTGGCCCGCGCACGACGGCGTGTGAGGGGGAGGGCTGTGTTGCGGAGCTTGGGGCAGAGACCGGTGACCGGCAGCTACGAGGACCCGAGAGTGGCGGAACTGCGGACCGCGGTGTCCCGGCTGCGCCGCGAACTCGCCGCGCTCCCGTCCGAGTTCCCCGACCGCGCCATCGCCGAGGACGAACTGGCGGCCCTCGCCGCGATGGCCACCGGCGGTTCGCCGGAGATCCCGCGCCTGCGCAACTCCCTGTTACTGATCGCCGGGGCCATCGGTTCGGTGAGTGCCCTGGCGAGGGGCCTGAGCGGGGTCCGGGAGGCAGTGGACCTCTTCGGGGAACCGACACAGTGGGGTTAGGGGGTTTCGTTTGGATCAGGTCGGATCGGGCCGCGGCGTCCGGGGTGGTGCATCGCAGGGCGGAGGATCACCCGCGTACTGGGCGTACTCGGGTGATCGGACAACGCGGCGAGGTGCCGTGCCGGGCGTCGCGGACCCGGGCTGATCCGTACGAAACCCCTAGGTCTGCCGCCCAGGGGCGCGGAGAGCCGTGCGACAAGCCGCAACGCGCCCGCACCCGCCGGCGAGGAAGGCCTCCCGGGCTCTCAGGTGCCGGAACTGGCCAGCGCCTGAGACAGCTCAAGGGCGATCTGCTGCAGCACCGGCACGATCTTGTCGGTCGCGGCTTCGGTGACCCGTCCAGCAGGCCCGGAGATCGAAATCGCCGCAGCCGTCGGAGACTCGGGCACGGACACCGCGAGGCACCGCACCCCGATCTCCTGCTCGTTGTCGTCGACGGCGTACCCGGTGCGTCGCACATCCTCCAGCGCCGCCAGGAACCCCTCGGGTGTGGTGATGGTCTTCTCCGTGGCCGCGGGCATCCCGGTGCGCGACAGCAGGGCCCGCACGTCGTCGTCCGGCACCCCGGCCAGCAGCGCCTTGCCCACCCCGGTCGAGTGCGGCAGCACCCGCCGGCCCACCTCGGTGAACATCCGCATCGAGTGCTTCGACGGCACCTGTGCCACGTACACGATCTCGTCGCCGTCGAGCAGTGCCATGTTCGCGGTCTCGCCGGTCTCCTCGACCAGCCGGGCGAGATACGGCCGCGCCCATGTGCCGAGCAGCCGGGACGCCGACTCGCCGAGCCGGATGAGCCGGGGGCCGAGCGCGTACCGCCGGTTCGGCTGCTGGCGGACGTAGCCGCAGGCGACCAGCGTGCGCATCAGCCGGTGGATGGTCGGCAGCGGTAGCCCGCTGGTCGCGGACAGTTCGCTCAGACCGACCTCGCCACCCGCGTCCGCCATGCGCTCGAGCAGGTCGAAGGCGCGCTCCAGGGACTGGACACCGCCCCCGGCGGAGGGCTTGGCGGAGTCGGTGGTGCTGGCGCTGGACGTCGGCACGGCGCGTTCCTTTCGGGGGCTGGCAGGAGTGCAGAAGCCTACCCGGCAGTCGGTTGACTCCCTGCTTGTACGTAGCTACGTTCTGCTTGCTGGAATTCTAATTCCGCTTTGTGGAAACGTCCAGAGTGGGTGCAGGGTGCGCGCTGCCCAGCAGTGTGCCCCTTGACGGCGGAGAAGTGGGAGTGAAGACTCCTTCAACAGAACGTTGAAATCCGTTACGTGGGTGTAAATCCCGTTTCTGGGGCGTAAAACGGCGGTACAGAGAGGGGTTCGGGTGTCCGACGCTGAACTGGTCCTGCGCTCGACGCGCGTCATCACTCCGGAAGGAACGCGGGCCGCCTCGGTCGCCGTGTCCGCCGGGAAGATCACGGCCGTCCTGCCGTACGACACCGAGATCCCGGCCGGCGCCCGGCTGGAGGACTTCGGCGACCACGTCCTGCTGCCCGGCCTGGTCGACACCCACGTGCACGTCAACGACCCGGGCCGCACCGAGTGGGAGGGCTTCTGGACCGCCACCCGCGCGGCGGCGGCCGGCGGCATCACCACGCTGATCGACATGCCGCTGAACTCCCTCCCGCCGACCACCACGGTCGAGCACCTGCGGGTCAAGCAGCAGGTCGCCGCCGACAAGGCGCACATCGACGTCGGCTTCTGGGGCGGCGCCCTGCCGGACAACGTCAAGGACCTGCGCCCGCTGCACGACGCCGGCGTCTTCGGCTTCAAGGCGTTTCTGTCCCCGTCCGGCGTGGACGAGTTCCCGCACCTCGACCAGGACCAGCTCGCCCAGTCCCTGGCAGAGATCGCCGGCTTCGGCGGCCTGCTGATCGCGCACGCCGAGGACCCGCACCACCTGGCCGCCGCCCCGCAGCACGGCGGCCCCAAGTACGCCGACTTCCTCGCCTCCCGCCCGCGCGGCGCCGAGGACACGGCCATCGCGAACCTCATCGCGCAGGCGAAGCGGCTCGGCGCGCGCGTGCACGTCCTGCACCTGTCCTCCAGCGACGCGCTGCCGTTGATCCGCGCCGCCCGCGCCGAGGGCGTCCGCGTCACCGTGGAGACCTGCCCGCACTACCTCACCCTCACCGCCGAGGAAGTCCCGGACGGCGCCAGCGAGTTCAAGTGCTGCCCGCCCATCCGCGAGGCCGCCAACCAGGACCTGCTCTGGGAGGCGCTGGCCGACGGCACCATCGACTGTGTCGTCACCGACCACTCGCCCTCCACCGCCGACCTGAAGACCGCCGACTTCGCCACCGCCTGGGGCGGCATCTCCGGTCTCCAGCTCAGCCTCTCAGCGGTATGGACCGAGGCACGCGCGCGTGGATACGGCCTGGAGGACGTCGCGCGCTGGATGTCCACGCGGACGGCCGCACTCGTGGGCCTGGGGGACAAGGGCGCCATCGAGGCCGGCCGCGACGCCGACTTCGCCGTCCTCGCCCCCGACGAGACCTTCACCGTCGACCCGGCCGGCCTCCAGCACCGCAACCGGGTCACCGCGTACGCCGGCAAGACCCTGTACGGCGTCGTGAAGTCCACCTGGCTGCGCGGCGAACGCATCGTCGACGGCGGCGAGTTCACCCAGCCCAAGGGCTCCCTGCTCGCCCGCCCCCAGTAAGCCACCCCGGCCACCGGCAAACGGCCGACGCCCAGAAAGGAACCCCTGATCACCGTGACGGCGATACCTAGCTTCACCGGCGACGCGAACCCCTACGGAGGCGGCGACCCGTACGCGGACTACCGCACCGCCGACTTCCCCTTCACCCAGTACGCCAACCTCGCCGACCGGCAGCTCGGCGCCGGTGTCATCGCCGCCAACGACGAGTTCTTCGCCCAGCGGGAGAACCTGCTGGTGCCCGAGCGGGCCGAGTTCGACCCCGAGCACTTCGGGCACAAGGGCAAGATCATGGACGGCTGGGAGACCCGCCGCCGGCGCGGTGTGTCCGCCGAGCACCCGTGGCCGACCGCGGAGGACCACGACTGGGCGCTGGTCCGCCTCGGCGCGCCCGGTGTGATCCGCGGGATCGTCGTCGACACCGCCCACTTCCGCGGCAACTACCCGCAGGCCGTCTCCATCGAGGCTGCCTCGGTACCGGGCTCGCCCTCGCCCGAAGAGCTGCTCTCCGGCGAGGTGAAGTGGACAACCCTAGTCCCGCGCACCGCGGTCGGCGGTCACGCGGCGAACGGTTTCTCCATATCGGTCGAGCAGCGCTTCACGCACCTGCGCGTCAACCAGCACCCCGACGGCGGCATCGCCCGCCTGCGGGTGTACGGCGAGGTCGTCCCCGACCCCGAGTGGCTCGCGGTCCTCGGCACCCTCGATGTGGTCGCCCTGGAGAACGGCGGCCGGGTCGAGGACGCCTCCAACCTCTTCTACTCCCCGGCCACCAACACCATCCAGCCGGGCCGCTCCCGCAAGATGGACGACGGCTGGGAGACCCGCCGCCGCCGTGACCAGGGCAACGACTGGATCCGCTACCAGCTGGTCGCCCAGGCGCAGATCCGCGCCGTCGAGATCGACACCGCCTATCTGAAGGGCAACAGCGCGGGCTGGGCCTCGGTCTCCGTCAAGGACGGCGAGAGCGGCGAGTGGACCGAGATCCTGCCGCGCACCCGCCTCCAGCCCGACACCGGCCACCGCTTCGTGCTCCCCGAGCCGGCCGTCGGCACACACGCCCGGATCGACATCTTCCCCGACGGCGGCATCTCGCGCCTGCGCCTCTTCGGCTCCCTGACGGAGCAGGGCGCGGCGGGCCTCGCCGCCCGTCACCAGGAACTGGGCGGCTGAACCCACCCCGCACGCGCGCGGGGCGCCCCGGCATGGACAGCACCGGGCGCCTCGCGTGTCACCCGTATGGACCCGGTTCCCGCCCTCTGGAACTTACGGGTCCGTCTCCCGCGTTCTTTCCGACGTGACCCTTCAGCAAGAGATCGTCGGCAATGCCATGCAGATGGCGGTCGTCAACCTGCAGCCCGGCCAGACCGTGTACTGCGAGGCCGGAAAGTTCCTGTTCAAGACCACGAACGTGACCATGGAGACGCGGCTGTCCGGCCCGTCGGGCAGCGGCGGCCAGCAGCAGAGCGGCTCGGGCGGCGGCATGGGCGGCATGCTGCGCCAGGCCATGGGCACCGCCATGCAGGTCGGCCAGCGCATGCTGGCCGGCGAGTCGATGGCGTTCCAGTACTTCACCTCCCAGGGCGGCGAGGGCACGGTCGGCTTCGCGGGCGTGCTCCCCGGCGAGATGCGGGCCCTGGAACTCGACGGCACGCGCGCGTGGTTCGCCGAGAAGGACGCCTTCGTGGCCGCCGAGTCCACCGTCGACTTCGGTATCGCCTTCGCCGGCGGCCGTACGGGCATGAGCGGCGGCGAGGGCTTCATCCTGGAGAAGTTCACCGGGTACGGCACGGTGATCATCGCCGGCGCGGGCAACTTCATCGACCTCAACCCGGCGGACTTCGGCGGCCGCATCGAGGTGGACACCGGCTGCGTGGTCGCCTTCGAGGAGGGCATCCAGTACGGCGTCCAGCGCATCGGCGGCCTCAACCGCCAGGGGATCATGAACGCCGTGTTCGGCGGCGAGGGCCTGTCCCTGGCCACGCTGGAGGGCCACGGCCGGGTGATCCTGCAGTCCCTCACCATCGAGAGCCTCGCCAACGCCCTGAAGAAGGCACAGGGCGGCGACAAGCAGGGCCCGACCGGCGGACTGTTCTCCACCCACGCCGGTTGACTTCCTCCCCTTCCTCAAGGAGGGGGGATTCCTACGACTCGCGCCGTGGGGTTTCCTGCTTCGTCGCCGACTGCCCGCCAGGAGTACTCCTTTCGAGCAGAGTTTGGAACTGGGGAACCAGCGGTCGACGGCGATCAGGGTGCGGCCGTACCAGTGGGCTTTGTACTCCAGCAGACTCCGGAAGTCGGCCAAGGCGGCGTCAGAGATGGCGCGGGCAAGCTTGCGGTTCTTGAGCATGTTCCGGACGGTCAGATCCTCGATCACGAACGTTTGGTTCTCACGAACGAGCCAGGTAGTGATCTTGTGGAGGGTGTCGCGGCGCCGGTCCGCCATGCGGGCATGAATGCGCGCCACTCCTTGTCGGCTTTGGCCCGGTTGCTGCTGCCCCTGGTCTTGCGGGCGAGTCTCCGCTGGGCTCTGGCCAGCCGGACGCGGTGGGGTCTTCGACCAGGAGGGAGACGAACCATCGGCCCCCGCTGTCCTGCGAAGCCGTCACTGTGGACGGCCGCGCTCCTTCCGGTTACTCGGCCGACCGGCGCGACTTCTTCTTCGACTTGAACCGCGGGTACTTCGCCCGCTTCCCAAAGAAGTTCGTGAACGCTGTCAGCATCGCCGACGTCGCGTCGTAGTTGATCCGCTCCTGACGCAGCGCCCACGCCGCCCTGCGGACCGCAAGCGCCATGTTGTTCGTGAAGCTCAAGTCTGCTGGTCAGAGCACTGACTTTCGCCCTGAAGGTGAAACCCCGCGTCCTGCCCTGCTCCGCAGGAGCGCGTTTCCTCCCTACGGCGTGTCCGACGCGGCGTGTCCGACGGGTCGCGTGAGCGAGCCGCGCTGGCGTCGTTCCGGCCGGCGTGGGGCGAGGTGATCTGTCGGATCGGTGCGCCGCCGGGGCCACGACTGTGTGCGGAGAACGGTGTCGACTTTCTGTTCGCAGGAGTCACCACAGCTCTGAATCCCCTGGGGCGCGTATCGGGTCGTGATCAATGAGCGTCGCAGCTTCCGGGGCTGGTGCCCGTCTGGGGTACGGGGCCCGGCGATCTGCGGCTGCGCCATATGGGCGCGCGTGACCGGAAGCGATGCCGCAGACAGGCAGCGGCGGGGCCCGAGGGCCCCGGCTGTGTGCCCGCAAGGGCGGTGCGTCAGAGCATGGCGAGCCGGTCCACCAGCAGTTCCACCCTCGGCTCGGTGTATTCCGGCGGCAGCCGTCCCGACCGGGTCAGGGTCGCCACCCCGTGCAGGGACGCCCAGAACACCTCGGTGAACAGCCCCGGGGCAACGCCGTCCCCGGCGACCTCGCCGAGGCACTCCAGCAGCGCGGCGAAGGCGTCCTTGAGAGGTTCCGGGGTGTCCTCCTGCGCGTACGCCAGGCCGCCGTCGAGCTGGAAGAGGGCGTCGTAGACCGCCGGGTTGCGTGCGGCGAAGTCGAGGTAGGCGCGGGCGAGGGCGTACACCCGGGCGCGCGGGCCGTCCGCGGCGGCGGTCGCGGCCCGCACCGCCGCGGCCATCTCGGTGGCGCCCTGGAGGGCGACGGCGCCGATGATCTCGCGCTTGCCGCGGAAGTGGCTGTAGAGGACGGGCTGGCTGTATTCGATGCGCTCGGCGAGCCGACGGGTGGTGACCGCGTCCCAGCCCTGCTCCTCGGCGAGTTCGCGGGCCGTCGCCACGATGAGGCGCTCGCGCTCCGCCCGTTCGCGTGCCTTGCGTTCCTGTACCGACATGATTCGATCCTAGCATCGCTAGACAAGCGAGCGGCAGCAGGGCTAGCGTTGATTCATCATCTAGCGACGCTAGATCCCAGGAGGGGTCATCATGCTCAGCGCACTTGAGGTCGTCACCACCGTGATCGTCGGTGTGATGGTGGGGGTGGAGTTCTCCGTCGCCTTCGTCATGAACCGGATCCTCAACGCACTCCCGGGCGACGCCGGCCAGCTCGGCCACGCCCACGGGGGCCGGATGCTCGGCGCCGTGATGCCGGTCTGGTACATCGGCTCGCTCGTCCTCGTTGCGGTCTGGGCCGTCGCCGGACGGCACCACCACGGCACCAGCCTCCTCGTCACCGCCGGCGCGCTGCTGATCCTCAGTGTGGTCATGTCGCTTCTGCTGCTCGTTCCGATCAACAACCGGAACAAGACGTGGACCCCTGACAACCGGCCCGCCGACTGGAAGCAGCAGCTGAACCGCTGGGAGCGCCTCCACTACGTCCGCGTCGCCGTCCTCATCGCCGCCTTCGCCTCACTGGTCGCCGCCCTTGCATGAGCCCGCGGGCTCACCCGCCCGGCTGTCAGCCGCAGCCGCCCGGCCGTGCGCCCGAAGTGCGGCACCGCGACCTCCGTCTGCATCCAGGACCCGGACACCAACACCCTCGAACTCCGCTGGTATCCCCAGGACTCGGGCGCCGGCGACACCCACTGACCGATAGCGAGAGGAAGTACCGAAGATGGCCAAGCTGCAGAGTCTCGACCCGAATACACCGTTGTTCGCGCAGTTCAAGGAGAAGACCGGGCCCATCGTCCTGGCCAACACCTTCGTCGTCCCGAAGGAGAGGACCGAATCGTTCCTGGCCCTTTTTCACAGGCAGGCCGAATTCATGAAGGCTCAGCCGGGATTCGTCTCCCTGCAGATGCACAAGGGAACGGCGGACAGCCAACTCCTGATGAACGTCGCGGTCTGGGAGTCGACCGAGGCGCTCGCCACGGCGTTCGCCAGCCCGGAGTTCCAGCGCATGGTGGCCGAGTCCCCCGACGACGTCGTGTCGTACCCGCACATCTTCGAGCAGATCGACGTATGACACGGCAGCCGTAGCAGGGGAGGGCAGCCGGAGAAGCCCTGCCCTCCCCCCTGCAGTCACACATCCACGCACCATGGCGGGTCGCCAAGGGCGCCGAGCACCCCCACTACGCGGAGTCCCGTCCCTGAAGAGGAGTCACTATGACCGTGGAACTGAATCACACCATCGTCCCCGCCCGTGACCCGCAAGCCTCGGCGCAGTTCCTGGCCGAAATCCTCGGCCTGAGTGTCGATCCGCAGCTGGCGCACTTCACGCCGGTCACGCTGGCCAACCAGGTCAGCCTGGACTACGACCAGCTGGACGACTTCGAGCCACACCACTACGCGTTCATGGTCGGCGAGCAGGAGTTCGACGCCGCCCTCGCCCGCATCCAGCACGGCGGAATCACCCACTACGGCGATCCCGCATGCCAAGAGATTGGGCAGATCTATCACAGTAAGTGCACCAAAGGCCGCAGGGGCACCTACTTCCGCGACCCCGACGCGCATCTCATGGAGATCCTCACCCCGGGCGGCGCCGGTTCGTGAGGCCGATGGCGGCCCAGCGGATCATGGTCTCGCTGGTGGCGGGATCGCGTTCGTCGTCGCGACCGCCGCGGTGATGCGCGCGGACGGTCCGGTGACGTCACCGGACGACCTGACGCCGCTGCCCTGTGGCTACGGCCCGGAAGCCCTTGAGGGCGTTGATCGTTCGCTCGACTTCGTCGCGGCGCCTGTACCTGGCGCTGTCGAATCCGGTGGGCCGGCCGTCGACGCTGCCGCGTCGCTGTCGGTTGGCCCGCTGGTCCCGGCGTTCGGGGATGGTGTGCTTGATCTGGCGGCGTCGCAGGCAGCGTCGGTTCCGCCGGGAGCTGTACGCCTGTCGCCGTCCGGATGGTCGGGCCGGGTGCGCGGGTGTCCTCCGCCTTGACGCGGTACACGGATCCGGTCCAAGACAGGGATCAACTGTGGAGCATCGCCCCACTGCCCTGGCGTGATGACAACGCGAGCGGACGCCGATCGCCCTCACCGGCCAGATGAATTGGTGGTCAGGCCACCCCGGGGCCGTCCCGGTGCCTCGTCCTCGCGACGATGAGCCGGCCGGCCCCGACGTCTGGGGAGACGTGCTGCGCGGATGCGGGCACCTGCGGAGTGCTGATGGGCCCGGCAGGAGGTCGAATCCACACTGGCCATGGACCAGTCGACCCGGCCCTCCGCGTCGGCGTCAGCCTGGACGGCCCGCACAATCCGGTCCCAGGTGCCGTCCGCCGACCACCCGCGGTGGCGGTCACGCACCGTCTTCCACTTCCCGAACCGCGTCGGCAGGTCCCGCCACGGAATACCGGTTCGCTGCCGGAAGAGAACACCGTTGAACACCCTGCGACGACTCTTCCAACGCCCGCCCCGACCCATGTTCTTCGGAAGGTATGGCTCCGGCCGAGCCACTTCGCGTCTGACGGATCACCCCGCCCACAAGAGCCCGAACGACGCCGACGCTGCCAGGTCACGGACCCGTCGGACACGCCCGGGCTGAAGCCGGGGGGTATTCATGAATGGACCCAGATGAACCGATGAGTTCCGGGTGCCCGCGGGGTCTGCACCGATGACCGCAGACCCCGCACCCGGAAGTAGGCACCCGCCATGGGCAAGCTCGTCTCCACCATCTTCGTCACCCTCGACGGCGTGTACCAGGCGCCCGGCGGCCCCCAGGAGGACACCAGGGGCGGCTTCACCCACGGCGGCTGGAGCTTTGTGTACGGCGACGAGGACTTCGGCCGCTTCGTCACCGAGGTCTTCGACCGCGTCGGCGCCTTCCTGCTCGGCCGCCGTACGTACGACATCTTCGCCGCCCACTGGCCGAAGGTGACCGACCCGGCCGACCTGATCGCCGCCCGGCTCAACGCACGCCCGAAGTACGTCGTCTCCTCCACTCTCCAGGACCCGCAGTGGTCCGGTACCACCGTGATCGGCGGCGACCTCGCCAAGGAGGTGCAGGCCCTGAAGGAGCGCACGGACGGCGAACTCCAGGTCCACGGCAGCGGCGCCCTGGTCCGCTCCCTGATCGACCTCCGGCTCCTGGACACCCTGCACCTGCTGACCTTCCCGGTCGTCCTCGGCACCGGCCACCGCCTGTTCACCGAGGGCACGGTCCCCACCGGCTTCCGGCACACCGGCGGCCGCGTCACGGGCGCGGGTGTCTCCATCCAGACCTACGACCTGGCAGGCGACCCCGAGTACGGCTCGTACGAACTCCCCGAGGACGCCTGAGCCGCCCGCGTCCCCTGACCGCAGAGTGTCGCTGTTCCGATGCTTGTGGGGGCCGCGTGGGGGCGCGGCCCGGCAGGTTAACTCCCTGAAAACTCAACTGACATGAAGGAAAAATCTTCAACCTTGTCGTTGACATGCCAACGTCTACGCGCGTCATCATGGGTGCATGAGATTCCCCCCACGCGCAACTCGTATCGGCGCCGCAGCCGCGCTCCTGTCCGCCCTCCTCGTGGGCGGCACCGTCTCCGCCACCACGGCGGACGCCGCGGCCGACTCGGTCGGCAGCATCTGCTACAACTCCCTGCCGTCGCAGGCCCACGACACCCTGGACCTGATCGCCAAGGGCGGCCCCTACCCGTACTCCCAGGACGGCACCGTCTTCACGAACAAGGAAGGCGTCCTGCCCAGCCAGTCGTCCGGGTACTACCACGAGTACACGGTGATCACCCCCGGCTCTCCCACCCGCGGTGCCCGACGCATCGTCACCGGTGAGCAGAGCCAGGAGGACTACTACACCTCCGACCATTACGCCACGTTCAACCTGATCGACTTCAGCTGCTGAACCGGTCGGCAGGATCACAGGGAACAGCGCGACACGTGTGAGACACAGGCCCCGCCCCGCGGCTGACCCCCCACGCCAGTGGCCGCGGGCAGGGCAGGAGCTCCATGTCACGATGGGTCGCCGGGAATCCGTCCCGGCGGCCCGCTGTCGTGCGCTACGGATGCCCCGAGGAGTGCGACGGTCGGCGACTCGAAGGCCACCGTCGTGACGAAGGCCTCGGCGCCGTTCTGGGCGCCGGTCACCAGGAGCCGCGAACGGCGGGCCGCGCATGGCCCGATGCCGAGGCGCGTACGGCCCGGGTCGCGGCCCCGAGCGGCACCATGCCCGGCAGACGGTCGTGCGGATGGCCCAGGAGCACGGAATTCGAGAAGCCCGTGCGCAGTTGGCGGCGGTGCGGCCTGGACGGGGGAGCGACGACGACGTCCCCGGGGCCGGTGCGGTCGACCAGGGACGGTGCGACGGGCGGATGAGCGACGTACCGGATCCCGCAGGAGCCTAGGAACTCGCCGCCACCGGTCGCCCCGATACGGGCGGTCAGCCGGACCGTGCCGAGCCGGCGCCGGGCGATGCCGCTGTGCATGACGCGTGGTTCGACGTCCCCGGGTGCCGTGCGGGGCCGGAGGACCGCCGGGAACGCGGCCGGCCGAGGGTGGCGGAACGAGTCTGCGGGGACGCACGCCGGCCTGGTGTTCCGGCACGCCGGGCCTGGTGGGACGGAGCGCCGCCGGAATCCATGCTTCCGCGACGCGCCAGAGTTCCTGCTTCCGCGGATGCCCAAAGTCCATGCGGCCGCGACTTTGGTAGCCGATCCCGCGCAGGATGCGGCCGGCGCCCCGCGCCCTGCGTAAATTGGTCGACCGTGAACGAGAACGGGCTGGGCCACACCATGGCGAGCGAGGCAGGAGCCCGCCGGTGGATGCTGCCCTCGGCCCTGCTCCACGGGCTCGACCCCGACTCCGGCCCCGACGGCCGGCCGCCCCGGCGCACCGCTCGGGACTGGGTCGTCGACACCTGCTGCTTCCTGCTGGCCGTCCTGCTGTACCTCGCGACCGCCGCCGTTCTGTTCGAGCACCCGGACGTGCCCGAAGGCATCGTCGTCCTCGATGTGGTGCTCGGCGGCCTGTCCTGCGGCACCGTCTGGGTGCGCCGCCGCTGGCCGGTCGCTCTCGCGGCCGCGATGGTCGCCGTCGGCCTGGTCTCCTCCACCGCGGGCGGCGCGAGCCTGGTCGCCCTGTTCACCCTGGCCGTGCACCGGCCCTTCCGCTATGTCGCCTGGATCGGCGGGGTGAACCTCGCCCTCGTACCCCTCTACTACTGGCTGCGCCCGGACAACGACCTGCCCTACGCGGGATCGGTCGTGTTCGCCGTGCTGCTCGCCGTCTCCGTCATCGGCTGGGGCATGTTCGTACGCTCCAAGCGGCTGCTGATGCTGAGCCTGCGCGAGCGGGCCCGCCGGGCGGAGAGCGAGGCCCGGCTGCGTGCCGAGCAGGCGCAACGGCTCGCCCGGGAGGCCATCGCCCGCGAGATGCACGACGTCCTCGCCCACCGGCTCACCCTGCTCAGCGTGCACGCGGGCGCCCTGGAATTCCGGCCGGACGCGCCCCGCGAGGAGATCGTCCGGGCCGCAGGGGTGATCCGGGAGAGCGCGCACGAGGCACTGCAGGATCTGCGGGAGATCATCGGCGTGCTGCGGGCCGGGGAGTCCGAGGACACGGCCGGCGAGCGGCGCCAGCCGACCCTGGCCGCCCTGGACGCCCTCGTCGGCGAGTGCCGCGAGGCCGGCATGAAGGTCGCGCTGGACCACCGCGTCGCCGATCCGGCCGCGGTCCCCGCCTCCGTCGGCCGCACGGCCTACCGCATCGCCCAGGAGGCACTGACCAACGCCCGTAAACACGCCCCCGGCGCCGAGGTCACCCTGAGCCTCACCGGCACCCCCGGCGACGGCCTCACCCTCACGGTCACCAACCCGCCGCCCACCGCCGAGCCCACGCTCGTCCCCGGCTCCGGCCAGGGCCTGATCGGCCTCACCGAACGCGCGACCCTCACCGGCGGCCGCCTGGAGCACGGCAGCACCGTCGACGGCGGGTTCGCGGTCCGGGCCTGGCTGCCCTGGGGACAGACCGGACCGACGCCCTGACGACGGCGCCCGTACGCCGATACACCCCCCACGCGCCGCCCGCACCATGATTACGTAAGGCTCATGACGCCGATCAGACTCCTCCTCGTCGACGACGACCCGCTGGTCCGGGCCGGACTGGCCCTGATGATCGGCGGGGCCGAGGACATCGAGATCGTCGGGGAGGCCGCGGACGGCGCCCAGGCCGAGGAACTCGTCGTGCAGACCCGGCCCGACGTCGTCCTCATGGACATCCGTATGCCGTCGGTGGACGGGCTCACCGCGACCGAGCGGCTGCGTGCACGGGCCGACGCCCCGCAGGTCGTTGTGCTCACCACCTTCCACGCCGACGAGCAGGTGCTGCACGCCCTGCGCGCGGGCGCCGCCGGATTCGTGCTGAAGGACACCCCGCCCGCCGAGATCGTCGACGCCGTACGCCGGGTCGCGGCCGGCGACCCCGTGCTGTCGCCCGCCGTCACCCGGCAGTTGATGCGGCACGCGGCCGGCAGCGCCGCCGACGCACGCCAGGCACGCGCGCGTGACCGGCTCGCCGTCCTCAACGACCGCGAGCGCGAGGTCGCCGTCGCCGTCGGCCGCGGCCTGGCCAACGCCGCGATCGCCGCGGACCTGTTCATGAGCGTGGCCACCGTCAAGACCCACGTCTCCCGCATCCTCGCCAAGCTCGACCTGGACAACCGGGTACAGATCGCTCTGCTGGCGTACGACGCCGGACTCCTCGAAGGCGACGGGCACTGATCGCGTGCTCGGGACGTTGTCGGTGCATGGGGTGCTGAGTCCTGGCCTCGGGGGCCGCCACGGGAGGACGGGATGGTCATGGAACGGATCGATCTGGGGGAGTACGGCGACGAACTGCGCCGCGATCCGCACGCGGTGTACGCCCGGCTGCGCGAGCAGGGCCCGGTGCACCTCGTCCGGCCCCCGGGCGCCGAGGAGGGCTACGCGAGCTGGCTCGTCGTCGGATACGAGGAGGCCCGCGCCGCACTCGCCGACCCCCGCCTGGCCAAGGACGGCAGCAAGATCGATGTGCGGTTTCTCGACGAGGACCTGATCGGCCCGAACCTGCTCACCGTCGACCCACCGCAGCACACCCGCCTGCGCGGCCTCGTCGCCCGCGCGTTCACGATGCGCCGGGTGGAGCGGCTGCGCCCGCGCATCCAGCAGATCACCGACGATCTGCTGGACGAGATGCTGCCGGCCGGCCGGGCCGACCTCATCGGCGCCCTCGCCTACCCGCTGCCCATCACCGTCATCTGTGAACTGCTCGGCGTCCCCGAGATCGACCGCGACGAGTTCCGCGGCATGTCGACGGAGGTGGTCGCACCGACCAACTCGCAGACCGAGTACGACGCCATGGTCCGCCTCGCCGAGTATCTGACGGAGCTGATCGAGGAAAAGCGGCGCTCCGGTCCGGCCGACGACCTGCTCAGCGACCTGATCCGCACCACCGCCGAGGACGGCGACCGGCTCTCGCCGGAGGAACTGCGCGGCATGGCCTTCCTGCTGCTGATCGCGGGCCATGAGACCACGGTCAACCTCATCGGCAACGGCGTCCTGGCCCTTCTCACCCACCCCGGCCAACTCGCCGCCCTGCGCGCCGACATGGGCCTGCTGGACGGCGCGATCGAGGAGATGTTGCGGTACGAAGGCCCGGTGGAGACCGCCACGTTCCGCTATGCCGCCGAGCCGATGGAGATCGCAGGCGTCCCCATCAAGCAGGGCGACCACGTGATGGTCGGCCTCACCGCGGCCCAGCGGGACGCCGCCCGCTACGCCGAACCGGACCGCTTCGACATCCACCGCGACCCCCGCGGCCACCTCGCCTTCGGCCACGGCATCCACTTCTGCCTGGGCGCCCCCCTGGCCCGCCTGGAGGGCCGCACGGCCATAGCCACCCTCCTGCGCCGAGCCCCCGCCCTCACCCTCGACAGCCACCCCACCGACTGGCTCCCCGGCCTCCTGATGAGAGGCGTACGCACCCTTCCGGTCCGCTGGTAGCCCTCTGGGGCGGACCCTGGCTGGGCTGTCGCGCCCACGTAGCTGCGGGCCGTCGGGCCTCAACCCCCGGCCGGCCCGGACTGACGGCGCCGACGGCCCGCCGCACCATCGTCGTACCGGGCCGCCCGCCGTGCGACAGCTGTGCCGGGACCGGTCTAGGACGCCCGCACCCGGTCGGGGATCTCGGCCAGGGCCACCGGGCGCCGCTCCCGTCGGGAGACCTCGCAGGCCTCGGCCACCCGCAGGGCCTGCAGGGCCTCGTGGCCGTCGCACGGGTTGGGACGCTCGCCCAGCACCACGTCCACGAAGGCGTTCAGTTCGGCCTCGTACGCGGGCCCGAACCGCTCCAGGAAGCCCGTCCACGGCTTGTCCGCGGGCGGCGGCCCCGTTGGCTCGGTGGACGCGAGCGGCGTACGGTCGTCCAGGCCCACCACGACCGTGTCCTGCTCCCCGGCCAGCTCCATGCGCACGTCGTACCCGGCCCCGTTCAGCCGCGTCGCCGTGGCCGTGGCGAGCGTGCCGTCGTCCAGGGTGAGCAGTGCCGCACCCGTGCCGACGTCGCCGGCCGCACGGAACATCGCGGGCCCGCCGTCCGACCCGGCGGCGTACACGTCGGCCACCTCACGCCCCGTCACCCACCGCAGCACGTCGAAGTCGTGGATCAGCGTGTCCCGGAACAGCCCGCCGGACAGCGCCAGCCACACGGCCGGGGGAGGGGACTGGTCGCACGTCATGGCGCGTACGGTGTGCAGCCGCCCGAGCCGCCCCGCGCGCACGGCCTCGCGGGCGCCCGCGTATCCCGCGTCGAAGCGTCGCTGGAACCCCATCTGCAGGACCGTTCCCGCCGTCTCCACCTCGGCGAGCGCGGCGAGCGTGCCCGGCAGATCGAGCGCGATCGGCTTCTCGCAGAAGACCGGCAGACCCGAGCGTGCCGCCCGCCCGATCAGCTCCGCATGGGCCGGTGTCGCCGTGGTGATCACCACCGCGTCCACGCCCCACGTGAAGATCTCGTCCACCCCCGGCGCCGCCGTCTCGCCCAGCCGGTGCGCCAGCCCCTGCGCCCGCGCCGGATCCGCGTCCGTCAGGATCAGCGATCCGACATCACGGTGGCGGCTGAGCGTTCTCGCGTGAAGGGTGCCGATGCGGCCCGTACCGATGACCCCGATGCGCATGGAAACAAAGTGAGGGCGGAGCCCGCACGCTGTCAATGTGCATGTCCGGACAATCGGACTACACAACTTCCCGTCAACCGATCACGGGGCTACGCTCAAGCCCGTGCCGAAACCAGATGTGGACCCGACCGTCTCGCTCGACCTCCGTGTGGACCGTAGCTCCCCGGTGCCGCTGTACTTCCAGCTCTCCCAGCAGCTGGAGGCCGCCATCGAGCACGGCAGCCTCACCCCGGGCAGCCTGCTCGGCAACGAGATCGAGCTGGCCGCGCGGCTCGGCCTGTCCCGGCCGACCGTCCGCCAGGCCATCCAGTCCCTCGTCGACAAGGGGCTCCTCGTGCGCCGCCGCGGCGTCGGTACGCAGGTGGTGCACAGCCAGGTCAAGCGCCCGCTGGAGCTGAGCAGCCTCTACGACGACCTGGAGGCGGCCGGCCAGCGCCCCGCGACCAAGGTGCTGGTCAACGACGTGCTGCCGGCCGGCGCCGCCGTCGCTGCCGCGCTCGGCGTCCCCGAGGGCAGCGATGTGCGCCGCGTCGAGCGGCTCCGCCTCGCCCACGGCGAGCCGATGGCGTACCTGATCAACCACCTTCCGGCGGGCCTGCTCGACCTGGACACCGAGCAGCTGGAGGCCACCGGCCTGTACCGGCTGATGCGCTCCGCCGGCATCACCCTGCACAGCGCCCGCCAGTCCATCGGCGCCCGCGCGGCCACGGCCGCCGAGGCCGAGCGGCTCGCCGAGGCCGAGGGCGCCCCGCTGCTCACCATGCAGCGCACCACCTTCGACGACACCGGCCGCGCGGTCGAGTTCGGCGACCACATCTACCGTCCGACGCGCTACTCCTTCGAGTTCCAGTTGCTCGTCCGGCCCTGACCGACAGTGGCCGGCTACGTCGCAATGTCCGGACAACCGGACGGGCGGCGGCACCCCCGACTGTGTCATGAGTGTTCCCCGTGTTCGATACTGGAGCGTTTGGGGCTGCCGAGGTGATCGGCAGCCCTCTCGTCCGTCGGAACACAGCAAGAACACAGCGAGAAGGGGCACCGCCTCGTGGCACGGTTTCGGACCTGGGCAGTCATCGCGCTGGCAGGGGCAGTTTCGCTGTCCTTGTCGGCGTGCAGCAGCACCGGAGGCAAGCGGGCCGAGGACGCCCGCAAGGCCGCCGCGGCCCAGGGGAGGGCGGCGGTGAACACCCCGCGCTGGACCTTCGCGATGATCACCCACTCGGGAGACGGCGACACCTTCTGGGACATCGTGCAGAACGGCGCCAAGCAGGCCGCTGTCAAGGACAACATCAACTTCCTGTACTCGCACGACGACCAGGCCCAGCAGCAGGCGCAGCTCGTGGACGCGGCCGTGGACAAGAAGGTCGACGGCATCATCGTCACCCTCGCCAAGCCGGACGCCATGAAGGCCGCCGTGGCCCGCGCCGAGAAGGCCGGCATCCCGGTCATCACGGTGAACTCCGGCTCCGCCGAGTCCAAGGCCTTCGGCGCCCTCACCCACATCGGCCAGGACGAGACCGTCGCCGGTGAGGCCGTCGGCGACGAGCTGAACAAGCGCGGCAGGAAGAAGGCCCTGTGCGTGCTGCACGAGCAGGGCAACGTGGGCCACGAGCAGCGCTGCGACGGCGTCGCCAAGACCTTCCACGGCACCCTGCAGAAGCTCTACGTCAACGGCACCAACATGCCCGACGTCCAGTCCGCGATCGAGGCCAAGCTCCAGGCCGACAGCTCCCTCGACGCCGTAGTCACCCTGGGCGCCCCTTACGCCGATACCGCCGTGAAGGCGAAGAACGACGCGGGCAGCAAGGCCGAGATCGACACCTTCGACCTCAACGCCCAGGTCGCCGCCGAGCTGAAGAACGGCACCCTCGGCTTCGCCGTGGACCAGCAGCCGTACCTCCAGGGCTACGAGGCGGTCGACCTGCTGTGGGCCTACAAGTACAACGGCGACGTCCTCGGCGGCGGCCAGCCGGTTCTGACCGGCCCGCAGATCGTCACCAAGGACCAGGCCGCCGCGCTGGCCGCCTACACCGAGCGGGGCACCCGATGAGCGCGACGGTCGACAGGACGGCCGATGAGAGATCGGCCGACGGAATGTCGGGCGACGGAATGTCGGGCGATGAAAGGATTCTGCAGACCTCTCCGCTGAAGAAGCTCCTCTCCCGCCCCGAACTGGGCTCGGTCGTCGGCGCCCTCGCCGTCTTCGTCTTCTTCGCCTTCGCCGCCGACGGCTTCCTCAACGTCGCCAGCCTCAGCACGGTCCTGTACGCCTCCTCGACCATCGGCATCATGGCCGTACCCGTGGCCCTGCTGATGATCGGCGGCGAGTTCGACCTGTCGGCCGGTGTCCTCGTGACGTCCTCGGCGCTGATCTCCTCGATGTTCAGCTACCAGATGACGGCGAACACCTGGGTCGGCGTAGGAGTGTCCCTCCTCGTGACGCTGGCCGTGGGCGCCTTCAACGGCTTCATGCTCACCCGCACCAAGCTGCCCAGCTTCATCGTCACGCTCGGCACGTTCCTCATGCTGACCGGCGTGAACCTCGGCTTCACCAAGCTGATCGACGGCACGGTGTCGACGAAGACCATCGCAGACATGGAGGGCTTCCCCTCCGCCCACGCCCTCTTCGCCTCGACCCTCACGATCGGCGGCGTCGACTTCAAGGTCACGATCCTGTGGTGGCTGGGCCTGGTCGCCCTCGCCTCCTGGATCCTGCTGCGCACCCGCGCCGGCAACTGGATCTTCGCCGTCGGCGGTAACCAGGACGCGGCCCGCGCCGTCGGCGTCCCCGTCGCCAAGACAAAGATCGGCCTCTACATGGGCGTGGCCTTCGGCGCCTGGATCTCGGGCGAGCACCTGCTCTTCTCGTTCGACGCCGTCCAGTCGGGCGAGGGCGTCGGCAACGAGCTGATCTACATCATCGCGGCCGTCATCGGCGGCTGTCTGATCACCGGCGGCTACGGCAGCGCGATCGGCTCCGCCGTGGGTGCCCTCCTCTTCGGCATGACCAGCAAGGGCATCGTCTTCGCCGAGTGGAACCCCGACTGGTTCAAGTTCTTCCTCGGAGCGATGCTGCTCCTCGCGACCCTGCTCAACGCCTGGGTCAAGAAGCGCGCGGAGGCGACGACATGACCGACCATGTGACCGATGACGTGACCGAGACCGAGACCGCCGAGCGCACGCCGCTGGTCGAACTGACCGACGCCGGCAAGCAGTACGGCAACGTCCGCGCCCTGGAGGGTGTCTCCCTGGAGGTCCACGCGGGTGAGATCACCTGCGTACTCGGCGACAACGGCGCCGGCAAGTCGACCCTGATCAAGATGATCGCGGGCCTGCACCGGCACGACGCCGGCACCCTGCGCATCGAGGGCGAGGAGACCCGCCTCGCCTCCCCGCGCGAGGCCCTGGACCGGGGCATCGCCACGGTCTACCAGGACCTGGCCGTCGTCCCGCTGATGCCGGTCTGGCGCAACTTCTTCCTGGGCTCCGAGCCCCGCAAGGGCGTCGGCCCCTTCAAGCGCCTGGACACCGACCTCATGCGCCGCACCACCCGCGAGGCACTGCTGCGCATGGGCATCGACCTGCGCGACGTGGATCAGCCCATCGGTACCCTCTCCGGCGGTGAACGCCAGTGCGTGGCCATCGCCCGCGCCGTCCACTTCGGCGCGAAGGTCCTCGTCCTCGACGAGCCGACGGCGGCACTGGGTGTGAAGCAGTCCGGTGTGGTCCTCAAATATGTGGCCGCGGCACGCGACGAGGGCCTGGGTGTCGTCTTGATCACCCACAACCCGCACCATGCGTACCTGGTGGGCGACCGCTTCGTGCTTCTGAGGCGGGGCACGATGGTGGGCAATTACATCCGGGACGAAATATCGCTGGACGAGCTGACGAAGCAGATGGCCGGGGGATCCGACCTCGACGCTCTGGTCCACGAACTGCAGCGGACCTGAAGGGGAGCGGGGCTGTGCCGATGCGCGGCTCCGCCGCGGGGCGCGAGCAACCACAGCGCACCCGCGGACGGCAATACTCGCCCCACCCCCTCCCCCTTCCCCGTACGGCACCCATACCCACGGTGAGGCAGAATCGACGAACGATGAGCACCTACCGCGACCTCACCGCCCCCATCGGCTCCCGCCGAGCCCCGGTCCTGCGAACCGTCGGCACGCGCGAGCGCCGCTCCCACCTGACCGCACCCCGTGTGCCAACGGTCGGCATCGACATCGGCGGCACCAAGGTCATGGCGGGCGTCGTGGACGCCGACGGCAACATCCTGGAGAAGCTCCGCGCCGAGACCCCGGACAAGTCCAAGAGCCCCAAGGTCGTCGAGGACACCATCGTCGAACTGGTCCTGGACCTGTCCGACCGGCACGACGTGCACGCGGTCGGCATCGGCGCGGCAGGCTGGGTCGACGCCGACCGCAACCGCGTCCTGTTCGCACCCCATCTGTCCTGGCGCAACGAACCGCTGCGCGACCGCCTGAGCGGTCGCCTCTCCGTGCCGGTCCTGGTGGACAACGACGCCAACACCGCCGCCTGGGCGGAGTGGCGCTTCGGCGCGGGGCGTGGCGAGGACCACCTCGTCATGATCACGCTCGGCACCGGCATCGGCGGCGCCATCCTGGAGGACGGCCAGGTCAAGCGCGGCAAGTACGGCGTCGCCGGCGAGTTCGGCCATATGCAGGTCGTGCCCGGCGGGCACCGCTGCCCGTGCGGCAACCGCGGCTGCTGGGAGCAGTACAGCTCCGGCAACGCCCTCGTCCGCGAGGCCAAGGAGCTGGCCGCCGCCGACTCGCCCGTCGCCTACGGCATCATCGAGCACGTCAAGGGCAACATCGCCGACATCACCGGCCCGATGATCACCGAGCTGGCCCGCGAGGGCGACGCCATGTGCATCGAGCTGCTCCAGGACATCGGCCAGTGGCTCGGCGTCGGAATCGCCAACCTCGCCGCCGCCCTCGACCCGTCCTGCTTCGTCATCGGCGGCGGGGTCTCGGCCGCCGACGACCTGCTCATCGGCCCGGCCCGGGACGCCTTCAAGCGCCATCTCACCGGCCGCGGCTACCGCCCCGAGGCCCGCATCACCCGTGCCCAGCTCGGTCCCGAGGCCGGCATGGTGGGCGCCGCCGACCTGGCCCGGCTGGTCGCCCGCCGGTTCCGCCGCGCCAAGCGCCGCCGGGTGGAGCGGTACGAGCGCTACGAGCGGTACACCCAGGCCCGCCGCGACCGGGACAGCGCATGACCCCGGCGCTGCCCCACCAGGGCGGCCCGCCGGACGAGCCGCGCCGCCCCGCCGAAGACGGCCGGCACAAGGCCAGACGCCGCGCGCTCACCCTGCTGATCATCGGCCTGCTGATCGGCGTCCCGGCCGGCTACCTGGTGATCTCCGCCAACCAGAGCCGCAACAGCGGCAAGGACAAGGAGGCGAAGTACTCGGCGACCGGCCTCAGCGCGGGCTGGCCGTCGAAGGTACAGCGCCGCCTCTACCAGGTGACCGTCCCGCACCCCGCCGACCACGTCGCCTACTACGAGACGAACAACTGGAAGACCAGCCGTCTCTATATGCAGTTCAGCACCAACCCCGCGGGTCTGGACAGCTTCCTGGAGATCATGGGCACCCGCCGGGACCAGCTCAAGAAGGACGACATCACCATCGGCGCCCGCGACCGGAAGGTCAGCGGCTGGCACTTCACCGGCCCCGGCCCCTGGTGGGGACTCACCCACGCGCAGAAGAACCCGGCGCCCACCCAGGACGTCGTCGTGAACCTGTCCGACCCGGACAACCCGATGGTCTACGTCGTCTCCCGCACGGTGCCGTGAACACCGGCCCCGGCCGGTCTCCGGGGCCCGTTGTCAGACCCCGCCCGTAGAGTCGAAGACGGCTGATCCGACGACGGCTGATCCGACACATGGGCGGGAGGTGGCAGGACGTATGAGCGGCGGCACGGCGCCAGTGGCCGAGCACACGGGAGATACCGGCAAGGCCGGACCCCCCATTCCGGTGCGCCTCGCGTCCGTCTATCTCCCCGCGCCCCTCCCGCGCGAGGGCCGCATCGCCTTCTGGGACCCCGACGGCGGCACCCTGCCCGCCCGGACGGGCACCGAGGGCGGCACAACCGAGCTGACGGTCGTACGACGTCACGGAACCGGCGTGCGCCGCCGCCGGGTGCCCGCGCTGACCCTGCCGCTCGACGAGGCCCTGCCGCTGCTGGTCCGGGCCCGCCGCGACCCGGCCGCCCATCCGGCCACGGCCTGCTGGGGCGCCGCCGCGCTGCACGCGCTGCGGCTGGTCGCCCGCGGCCGACTGCTGCCGGGCCTCACCCCGGCAGGGCAGGACGCCTGGCGGGCCGGCCCGCTGGAGCCCGACGACATCGCGCACCTGCGCGCGGTGGCCGCGGCCCTGCCCCCGGAGGGCCACGCCGTTCCGCTCCCGGACCCCGGCCCGCTCCGGCTGCCCGAGCCGGAGTCCCTGGTCCGCTCCTTCCTGGACGCGGTCGCCGACACCCTGCCCCGCACCCCGGCCGCCCCGCACACCTCCGGCCGGCCCTTCGCCGCCCGGGAGCCCGTGGCCCTGCCGCAGGCCCACGAATGGGCGGCCGAGGTCGCCGCCGGCATGGACGCGGGCGTACGGATCTCTCTGCGCCTGGACCTGTCCGCGTACGACGTCTTCGACCCTGGCGTGCGCGACGGCGCCCGCGCCGCGGGAGCGGCCATCGTTCAAGTGCACAGCCTCGCCGACCCCACCCTGGTGGCCGACGCGGCGGCCCTGTGGGCCGGGGAGGCCGGCACGGCGTTCGGGCCCCGCGCGCGTGTGGACGCCGCCCTCGCCGTGCGGCGCGCGGCCCGCGTCTGGCCGCCCCTGGACCGGCTCGCCGAGCAGGAGGCGCCGGACGTTCTCGCCCTGTCCGAGGAGGAGCTGGGCGAGCTGCTCGGCGTCGGCGCCGCACGGCTGGCCGCCGCCGGGGTCGCCGTGCACTGGCCCCGTGACCTCGCCCGCGATCTGACGGCCGCCGCGGTGGTCCGCCCGGCCCCCGGCTCGGCGACCGACGGCACGGGCTTCTTCGAGAGCGAGGACCTGCTCCAGTTCCGCTGGCAGCTGGCGCTCGGCGGAGAGCCGCTCAGCGAGGCCGAGATGGACGCCCTCGCCGAGGCCCACCGTCCGGTCGTACGACTCCGGGACAGCTGGGTGCTGGTCGACCCGGCCCTCGTCCGCAAGGCCCGCAAGCGCGAACTGGGCCTGCTCGACCCGGTCGACGCGCTGTCCGTCGCACTCATCGGCACCGCCGACGTCGACGGCGAGACCGTCGAAGCCGTCCCCGTGGGCGCGCTGGCCGCCCTGCGCGACCGCCTCACGGCAGGCCTGCACCCGGCCGACCCGCCCGAGGGGTTGGCCGCCACCCTCCGCGACTACCAACTGCGCGGTCTCGCCTGGCTGGACCTCATGACCTCCCTGGGTCTCGGCGGCTGCCTCGCCGACGACATGGGCCTCGGCAAGACCGTCACCCTCATCGCCCTGCACCTGAAGCGCGCCCGCACCGAGCCGACCCTCGTGGTCTGCCCGGCCTCCCTGCTCGGCAACTGGCAGCGGGAGATCACCCGCTTCGCGCCCGGTGTGCCGGTGCGCCGCTTCCACGGCCCCGATCGCACCCTGGACGGCCTCGACGGCGGTTTCGTCCTCACCACGTACGGCACCATGCGCTCCACCGCGGCCCGCCTGGCCGAGCAGCCCTGGGGCATGGTCGTCGCCGACGAGGCCCAGCATGTGAAGAACCCGTACTCCGCCACGGCCAAGGCCCTTCGCACAATCCCGGCACCCGCGCGCGTGGCGCTCACCGGCACCCCGGTCGAGAACAATCTCTCCGAACTGTGGGCCCTGCTCGACTGGACCACCCCCGGACTCCTCGGTCCCCTCAAGTCCTTCCGCGCCCGCCACGCCCGCGCCGTGGAGAACGGCGGGGATGAGAACGGGGAAGCCGTCGACCGGCTGGCCCGCCTGGTCCGCCCCTTCCTCCTGCGCCGCAAGAAGTCCGACCCCGGCATCGTGCCCGAACTGCCGCCCAAGACCGAGACGGACCACCCGGTCCCGCTCACCCGGGAACAGGCCGCGCTGTACGAGGCGGTGGTGCGCGAGTCGATGCTGGCCATCGAGACCGCCGAGGGCATCGCCCGCCGGGGCCTGGTCCTGAAGCTGCTCGGCGCCCTGAAGCAGATCTGTGACCACCCGGCGCTGTACCTGAAGGAGGAGACCGACACCCGCCGCCTCGTCCACCGCTCAGGGAAACTCGCCCTGCTGGACGAGCTGTTGGACACCCTGCTGGCCGAGGACGGCTCGGCGCTCGTCTTCACCCAGTACGTCGGCATGGCCCGCCTCATCAGCGCCCACCTCTCCGCCCGCGCGATCCCGGCCGAGCTGCTGCACGGCGGCACCCCGGTCCCGGAGCGCGAGCGCATGGTTGACCGCTTCCAGAGCGGCGAGACCCCGGTCCTGGTGCTCTCCCTGAAGGCCGCCGGCACCGGCCTGAACCTCACCCGCGCGGGCCACGTCGTCCACTTCGACCGCTGGTGGAACCCGGCTGTCGAGGAGCAGGCCACGGACCGCGCGTACCGCATCGGCCAGACCCAGCCCGTCCAGGTCCACCGCCTGGTCACGGAGGGCACGGTCGAGGACCGCATCGCCGAGATGCTGGCGGCCAAGCGCGCCCTCGCGGACGCCATCCTCGGCTCCGGCGAGGCAGCCCTCACCGAACTGACCGACCGCGAGCTGTCCGACCTCGTCTCGCTCCGGAGGACACCATGACTCCCCAACCGGAGGACGCCATGAGTCTCCCGCCGGAGCACCCCACGACAGCCACCGCACCACGCCCCGCCGACGCGGCCCGCCGCGCCTTGCGGGCCGCACGGGAACGGGCTGGAACCGAGCGCGCACAGGCACCGGAGGGGACTGGGGAAGCGGCACCCTTGGCACAGGCCGATTCAAGCCCGCAGACACCGGAGAAGACTGAGGAAGAGTCACCCGTCGCACCGGCCGACGCGCCGGCGGACCCCGCCGAGCCCGCCGAGCCCACGGCGGAACACCCGGCCGGCACCGGGCCGAGGCCCGCCGACGCGGCACGGGCGGCACTCAGGGCTGCCGTCACCGCACCGTCAGCCGCAGCCGCAGCCGCAGCCGCGACCGCACCGCCCGGCGTGACCGCCGCGGCCGAGGACGAACACCCCATGCCACCGGCTGGCCCGGACCGCCCGGCCGCCACGCAGGGCGGGCGTCCCGCCGACCTGGCCCGGGAAGCGCTGCGTGCGGCCCGGCGGGAGGCGCTGCAGGCCGAGGCCGAGGCGGCGGAGGCTGCCGCGCGCGGCAAGCGGACGGCCGACCCCCGTACCGGGCGCGGCCCGCGCGCGAGCGGGAGTTCCGCCGCCCCAGCGCCGCAGGCGTCACCCACTGCCGCGCCGCACGCGTCCCCCGCCCCTGGGCCGCGCACGTCACCCGCTCCTGGGGCAGACTCCCGGGGCGCCCGGGTCAAGGCCGCCCGGGACATGCGGTACTACCTGGCCAACGCCTTCCGGATGCCGACGGGGTCCGACACCCCGGAGTCCGACACCCCGGAGGAGAAGTGGACACAGCCCCCGGAGACCACCAGTGACTCCGCCGACCGCATCGGACCGGACCACCCGGCCCCCGCGCCCATCCCGGCGTCCCCGCACCTGCCCGCCACCATGGCCGCCCCTCACCGCGACACCGAACTGAGGCGTACGTTCCGGGCGTTCGCACCGAGAGAGGCCACTGCCGAGGGCACGGCGTTCGCCGCCACCTGGTGGGGCAACGCATGGGCGGACGCGCTGGAGCAGGGTGCGCTGGACGCCAAGAGGGTGGCACGGGGCCGCGGTTATGCCGACCAGGGCCATGTCGACGCGATCACCGTGACACCGGGGCTCGTGCTGGCGTACGTGCGCGGGAGCCGGCCACGCCCGTACCGGGTGCAGGTGCGGGTCCGCACGCTGGAGGACGAGGTCTGGGCGCGCTTCCTGGACGCGGCCGCCGACCGGCCGGGGCACATCGCCGCGCTGCTCGACAAGGAGTTGCCCCAGTCCCTGGCCGACTGCGGGGTCCCTCTGCTGCCCGGCCCCGGCGACCTCGCCCCGCGTTGCAGTTGCCCCGACTCCGGTCATCCCTGCAAGCACGCGGCCGCACTCTGCTACCAGACGGCACGGCTGCTCGACGCCGACCCTTTCGTGTTGCTCCTGCTGCGCGGACGTAGCGAGAAGGACCTGGTCGATGCGTTGTCCCGGCGCAGTGCCGCCCGCGCGGCCCGCGCCGCCCAGGACCGGCAGCCGGACTCCCTGCCCGGCGTACGCGCCACCGACGCCCTCGCCCCACGCCAACTCCCGCCGCTGCCCATGCCGTTGCCAACGCCCCCGCACCCCGAGCAGCCACCGGCGTATCCGGCGGCGCCCGGCGGCCCCGATCCGTTCGCGCTGGACCAGCTGGCGACCGACGCCGCCGCCCGCGCCCATGCGCTGCTCGTGACCGGACACGACCCGGTGGGCGAGCTGACCCTGTGGCAGGACGCGGTGCGGCTGGCCGCGGCCCGCCCCGGTTCCGGCCTCACGGCCACCACCCGCACGCTCTACGCCACGCTCGCCACGGCCGTCGGCCGCACCTCGGCCGACCTCGCGCGTGCCGTCGCGGCCTGGCGCCAGGGCGGGCTCGCGGGACTGGCCGTCCTGGAGGAGACATGGGACCCGCCGGCCGGCCGCTTCGACCGGGCCCGCCCGCTGCTGCTCGCCGCCGACCTCCCGGCGTTCCGCCCCTGGCGCAACCGCCTCACCCACCCACACGGCCACGTCCAGCTCCGCCTCGGCCATGACGGCCTGTGGTACGCCTACGAGTCGGAGCCCGGCCAGGACGACTGGTGGCCCCGCGGCACCCCCGACCTGGACCCGGTGGGCGCCCTCACCGGCCTCGGCACACCGGACGACCTCTAGTAGTGCCTGGTCAGGTTGATTCGCTGGTGGCGTGTCCGTT
>NZ_MQUS01000023.1 GCF_001953885.1 Streptomyces sp. IMTB 2501
GGCCGTGCCCGCGACGTCCTGATCGCCGCGTCCTACGAGGCCGACCTGCTCGTCGTCGGCGCCCGGCGTCGGCACGGTCACTTCGGGCTCCAGCTCGGCCGTGTCGCCCACGGCGTACTGCATCACGCGGCGTGCCCGGTGGCCGTCGTACCCGAGCATTCCTGATGACCCGCATGACCTGAGCGGACCATGATCCAGCGCGGTGCCGAACGGTGCCCGTGCTCGACCCGGAGAGACAGTCAGCCGAACTCGACCACGACCTGCGGTGTGTGCCGCAGTGTGTTGTGGACCGTGCAGTGGTCGATCACGGCACGCAGCGCCTCGCGGCGCGCCTCGCTCAGCTCCGGCGGCGCCGTGACGTGCAGGCGCACGGAGCCCACGCGGGCCGGCCGGTCGTCGGCCATCGTGAACTCGGCTGTCACGCCGAGGCGTTCGGCGTCGAGCTGGTGCCGTTCCAGGAAGCGCGCCGCGTAGTGGGCGACGCATGTGGCGAGGGAGACGACGAACAGTTCGACGGGTGTGGGGCCGAGGTCGTCGCCACCCGCTTCGAGCGGCTGATCGGTGACGAGGGTGTGGCCGCGCATCGTCACCCGGAAGGCTTGGCGCCCGAAGTAGTTCACCTCCACACGACCAGGCGGCAGCGGCAGGGGAGCGGGCGGGACGGCGGGCAGGGTCGTGTTGGTCATCACGTCTCCTTCGAAAGCTCCGGACGGTGCTCGGGCGGCCCGTCGGGACCGGGACGCGTGGCGGTGGTGGGCCAGGCCAGGGCGCGGGTGATGTCGGCGACGGTGAGGATGCCGACGAGTCGGCCGCGGTCGAGGACCAGGGCGCGACGTGTGGGGCTTTCCTCCAGACGAGGAAGCAGGTCGAGCACGGGCTCCTCAGGAGTGGCTGTGACGACCTCGCCGAGTGGGCGCATCACCTCGTGGACCGTCGTGTGCGCACGGGCCTGCGCTGGTGTCGCGTCCACGCGCCGCACGGTGAGCAGGCCGACGACCGAACCGTCTGCCGCCAGGACCGGGAACGCCGAGTGCCGGTACGGGCCGAAGGGCCCTTCGGCCAGGAAGTCGGTGAGCGTCGCCGTCGCCTGGACGGTGACCGGGTCCGGTGTCATGACGGGACCTACGGGGACGCCGTCCAGCAGGCCCCGGATCTGCGCCTGCCGGGCCTCGGCGGTGGCCGCCGTGATGAGGAACCAGCCGATCAGTGCGGGCCACAGGCCGGCGAGGTCACCGGCGAACAGCACGTCCGCGAACCCGGACAGCACCATGAACCAGCCCAGCACCCGGCCCGCCGCCGTCGCGCCCCGAGTGGCCCGCAGCCGGTCACCGGTGCGGTGCCACAGATACGCCCGTAGCAGCCGGCCACCGTCCAGCGGGGCGGCGGGCAGCGCGTTGAACACGGCGAGCAGGACGTTGATCGCGGCCAGCCAGGTGACCGCCTCGACCACCAGCCCCGACGTGTGCAGCGCGTTCAGTCCCACAGCGATGCCGCCCAGCGCGGCACCGGCCAGCAGACTCGTCAGCGGACCCACACCGGCGATCCGGAATTCGGCGGCCGGAGACGGAGCTTCATCCCGCAGCCGGGCGGCACCGCCCAGCATCCACAGCGTGATGCCCTCCACCTGGACGCCGTTGCGCCGCGCGACCACGGCGTGCGCCAGTTCGTGAGCGAGCAGCGAGACGAGAAACACGACAGCGGTCAGTACGGCGAGCGCCCAGTACGCGAAGGCGGAGTGACCCGGGTGGGCGGCGGGGAACCGGCCGTGCGCCAGCGCGACAGTGACAAGGCTGATGATCACCAGCACGCTCCAGTGCAGGCCGATCCGGACACCGGCGATCCGGCCGAGGGACAGTGTCTCGTCCATGAACCTCGCCTCACCTTCCGGCTTTCGCTGAGCGGTCTCGCATGACACGGAGCAGGTCCGCGGCACCTTCAGCGTGCGGCGGTAACCGTCCGGGCTGGAGGGGCCGGTCGGCTCTCGTCGGGGACAGGTCGGCCCCGGCACGGCCCGACACGGCTGAGTAGGCCGGGCGGGACCCTTCTCACCCGGATCGTTGTCGAGCCGGCGAGAGCGACTGAGCCGGTGTGGGGCGAGGTGAGCCCGCACCGCCTCAGCCGCGCCCCCGTCCCGTCTGCTGGTCGTGCTCCCGTGCCTCACCCGCCTGCGTGAGCATGTGGATGAGCATCACACCCGTGACCAGTTCGGGATGGATACGGACCGCTTGGTCCAGTCCCTGCTGCGGTGCCCAGGGGCGCAGCAGGGACCGCACCCGGGCCAGTTCGTGGGGATCGGTGACGAGGCGGGCGTACCCCGTGACCACCACGCTCCAGCCGAGGTGCGTGTCGGGGTCGATGGCGTCGGCCTCATAGGCGACCACCACGCCGGTGCCGTCGCCCTCCTGCGCCGGGGAAGCCAGGGCCGCGCCCTCGCGGGTGCGGATGACGATGTCACCGCCGTCCATCACATGGGCGACCGGGCGGACGGTGGGCAGCGCCTGCAGGGTGAAGACGATCCTGCCCAGTGACACGCTGCTCAGCAGCCGCAGGGCCTCGGCCCGGTCGAGCTCGATGCGGTGGGGTGTCGGCTTGCTGTCACGCATCATGGCTGGCTTCTTCATGGGTGTCTGGCTGCTGTCCCCGCCGACCTCGGTCGGCCGAAGTCGGACACGTCCAGGTGCAGGTCGTCCGGTGCCTCGCGGGCCTCTTTGAACAGGGTCGTAGCTTCGTCGAACAGGGCCAGGTCGACGCCCATCACCGTGCTGCCGTACATCTGGACCAGTCGGCGGTAGGAGTCCCAGGCGAACCGGTCGCTGCCGGAGACCTTGGCGAGGCCGAGCACGCAGGCGTCGTTCAGCCCGATGTCCAGGACCGTCTCCATCATGCCGGGCATGGAGAACCGCGCTCCGGAGCGTACGGAGATCAGCAGCGGGTCGTCGGACTGGCCGAGCAGCCGCCCGGCGGCTCTCTCCAGCGCCGACAGATGCCGGGACACCTGCGCGGACATGCCCTCCGGCTCCTCACCGGTGGCCAGGAAGGCGCGGCACGCCTCGGTGGTGACGGTGAACCCGGGCGGCACCGGCAGGCCCAGCCGGGTCATCTCGGCCAGATTCGCGCCCTTGCCACCGAGCAGGTCGGCCAGGTCCTGGTCCCCGTCCTGGACGTCGTACACATAACGGACCATGGCGGCACTCCTCGACAGTGCGGTCTCCGTACGACTCCAGCGTCGGCCGGGACCGGACAGCGGGGGAGGTGCCCACGGTCCCCCGTACTGGGCCGATCGGCCCGTGCCGGGGCGGTCGCGGCGGCTCGACGGTCGGCGCAGTGGGTTGTGCAACACGGCCGATCGGGCGGATCAGCTCGGCGGGTTCCTGGGAAGGCAGGAGTCCGCAGAGCGGCGGCACGGTGCTGGACTGACACGCCCCGCCGTCCCGAAGCCGGCGTTTCCCCAAGGAGCTCGGGCCGACGGGGGTATCGGCTCGGGCCCATTCGGCCCATGACTCGGGCAGTCCGAGGCCGCAGCCTGAAGGTGTCCGATGACGGCGGTCGAGCCCTTGGAGGGCGCCATGAACGGCACTCCGACGGTTGTGAACGACGTAATGGCCCACCGGGTCGTCGCCCTGCGCACCGGTGCGGTCTTCAAGGACATCGTGCAGGCCATGCAGGAATGGCGGGTCAGCGCACTGCCCGTGCTGGACGACGCCGGAGTGGTGGTAGGCGTGGTGTCCGAGGCCGATCTGCTGGCCAAGGAGGAGTTCGGCGACGGAGACATCGGGCGCTACGGGCAGTCGGCATACCTCGCGGACGTGCGCAAGGCGGACGCGGTGACCGCGGGCGAGCTCATGACCGCCCCGGCCGTCACCGTGCGGCCTGACGCCACTCTCGCTCACGCCGCGCGCATCATGGCCCGCAGCCGGGTCAAACGGCTGCCGGTCGTCGGCCACGACGGCACCCTGAAGGGCATCGTCAGCCGCTCCGACCTGCTGAAGGTCTTCCTGCGGGACGACGAGGACATCGCGGATGAGGTGCGGCGCGAGATCGTCGTACGGCTCTTCGGCACGCACGCGGACGCGATCCGGGTCGACGTGCAGGACGGAGTCGTCTCGCTCGCCGGGCGGGTCCGCGAGACCGTCCTGATCACGCTGGCGGCCCGGCTCGCCCGGGCGGTGCCGGGCGTCGTCGACGTGAAATGCGCACTGACCGGCCCGCCGCGCCACCCGGACCTCGACCCCGACCTCCCGGACGTCCCGGACACCGGCCGGGCCCGCACGGCCTGAGGCAGATCCGCCGGCGCAGGACAGGCGGTGGCGACGATGGCTCCGACACCTTCCACGACGGTCACCCCGGTGAGGCTGTGGCACTGGCGGCCCAACCCGCTGCGGCGGCACAGCGACGTCGTCGAGGGCTGGATCGTGCTTGCCATCTGGACACTCGCGGTTCTCGCCGGAGTTGTCGCGGGTGTGCTGGCGGCGCAGGCCGTCGACCGGCCGACCCGGGTGCACGCGGTGTCCGCCGTACTCACCGACGACGCGGCGCGGACCCCGGTCGGCACGGGTGGATACGACGACGGTCGGGTGTGGGCCGCCGTCCGCTGGACGGACGCGGACGGCTCGGTCCACAAGGGCCAGGCGAAGTTCTTCCCGGGCGCTCCGGTGGGCACCCGGATCACGGTCTGGACGGACGCCAACGACCGGGTGGTCTCCGCCCCCCTCACCGGTGGTGCGGCGACGCTGCAGGCGGTCATGGCGGGCGTCCTCGTCGCCCCGTCGGTCGGCGCCACGGTCTGGGGCGGGGGACGGGTGGTCCGCGCCCGGCTCATCCGGCGGCGCATGGCCGAGTGGGACGAGGAGTGGCAGCAGATCGGACCGCAGTGGGGCGGACCTGAGTGGAGGAAGCTCCGGTGATCCACGGCTGGTTGCCGGGCGGGCCTGCGGCGGAGCCGGCAAAGGCACGTCGAGCCTGGACCACACCAGGAGGCCGACGTCGGCCCGGCCCGGTGCGCCGCGATCTTCCATACCGGCGGGCATGGCGTCGCACGCATCCGTTCCTACGGCCGTTGGAGCACTTCGCCGGCCGCTGAGCAGCGTGGCGATGGTCAGGGCTGCTGCCAGGCCGCTGAGCAGGATGGCGGGCCGGCCGTCGAAGGCGATGCCGATCGTGGCGGGTGCGGCACCGGTGTTGCCTACCGAGGCGATGCCCCGCATGGTGGTTCGCCGCACGGCCGGGCCTGTGGCCATGGCCAGGAGCGTTCCTACGATGAAGGCGGCGGCCGAGAGCAGGAACCCGGTGAGGCGGGCAAGGCGAACCGGGGAGCGCGACGACGTCCCACCAGTTGCCGAGCAGCATGCCCGTCAGCACGATCAGGAACGTCACGTTGGAGACGGACGCTGCCGTGGCGTGCCGTGACTGTGCGGTGGGCGTGGCGTAGGGGCGGTGTAGCAGCAGGCCGATGGCACATCGGGGCGGTGAGGAGGCCGCCCGCGCGGAAGCGAAGACGATGCAGCCGACGGAGCGGCACGTCGGTGATGACGTCCCACAAGTGCCGATACGGTGGAACCCAGGCCTTCGGCGAACATGGTGGCCGCGATGAGGATGACGGTGACCGCGTTGAGCACCAGGTGCAGCGTCTCCATCGGCTTCTCCACTGTCAGTCGTGGAGTTCGCCGAGCCAGCGCAGGGCGGTCAGGCTCGGCAGGAAGCAGTACTCGCCTCCTCGGGTGACGACGAACCGGGGCAGCGGGGCGAGGCGGCGGCGCAGCGGCCGCTGGGGAATGGTGAAACCGGCGGACCCGTCGTGGGAGCCGGTGACGGGGTCTTTGGCGTCGTTCGCGCCGAAGAAGACGCCGTCGTTCATCCATTGCGACTGGACGAACTCGAACTGCCGCCCGATGTGTGCGCCGACGAACGCGAACATGAGGCCGCGGTCGGCTCCGTCGTCCTCCAGTACCCCCTCGGGCAGCGGCGGACCGTAGACGGCGCCGCGCCGGATCATGCGGTGCAGCCGTACTTCCCCTGCTACCGCGGCATCACGAGGGTTGGCCCGGCGGATGTGACAGCCGCCGGGCGTCTTGAAGCCCATCGGATCGTCGCCTTCGTACAGGAAGGTGTTACGGCGGTGAGCGTCGGCGCCGAGAGCGGGATCGTCGTGCTCGGGAGCCAGCGCCAGGGGAGCGCCGCTGCGCCAGCGCCCCATGATCTTCGCGGCGATCAGTTCCTCGTCCTGGGGCCCGGTGGAGTTGTCCTTCAGATACCGTCGGAACTCGGCGACGTTCTGATGGAGCTTGCGGAAGACCGCGTAACTGCCATTGCGTCCGAGCACGGTCGGCTGTGGACTCTGGACGCCGCCGAGTTCGTCCCGGTAGCCGATGACGAACTCGCCTGCTTTCAGAGGTACTTCCAACTGGTTGGATCCCGGTATGCCGCTGCCTTCGACGGCCGGATGGCTGACCCCGTCGCGATAGCCGAAATGCTCGGTCTCGGTGGGCAGCGCGTAGCAGTCCTGGCGCCATGTCGCCGTCACGCCGGACTGCCCGTCGTACGCCGGGCGGGCACGGTCGACGGCCGCCTCCAGGCGCGCGGGGTCGGGCGCGACCGCTGCGAACACCACGTGCACGTCGGGGCTGCCCAATGGCCTTTCCCAACGCTCCGGACTGCTCTCGCCGACATCGCCCAGCGTTCTGGCCCGGGCGGCCATCCCCTGCCTGAACTCCCAGGCGAGCGTGTCCAGTGAGGCGTGTGGCACCCCCAGCGCCTTCAGGCCGGGACAGGTGATGGCCACGCTCACCCACGTGTCGCCCAAAGGGCTGACCGGATCCGCCGCGGAGGTCACCGCCGTACTCGCCCGCCGCATCAACTCCCGTCCCGCATCCCGGTCGTCGATGCGGAAGACGAGATAGGTCGCCGCATAGGGCGTCGGTCGTGGGCTGAGGACCCCGCGCTGGATATCGTCGAGTTCCAGTCTGTCGTCCGCGTGCACGCTCACGGTTGACCTCCTCGCGGCTCTCAACGCCCTACTTGGAGACGAGGTTGCGCCAGAAGTTCCGCAGGCTTTCGTCCCCGCCGAACAAGGAGCTGAAGATCGTCGAGTCCGCCAGGAGCAGGTCGGCCGCGCGGTCACCGCCGGAAGGCATCGACAGGAACATGTTGAACTCGGTGTTGCCGGCCTCGGTGAACGGGTGCGGCCTCGACATGTCGATCGGCTGCCTGGCCAGCACGTGTACGGCGCCCGGTGCGTCGGTCGTCACATCGTAGTGCGGCAGGTGCATGTGGAAGTTGAAGTTCGTCACGCCGTCCAGCCAGCCCTTCGGGTCCAGGTCCCGGACCGTGGACAGCGGGACGATCTGATTGCCCTCGCGCGTTGCCGGGCGCAGCCCGTACCGGTTCATCACCGGTACGCCGAGGCCCCGCATCAAGTCCCTTACGTAGGTGGCGAATCGCTGTTGGCGGGGGACCAGGGGATCTCCGTGGTGGCGGTATTCCATCTCCCGTACCGTCGGGTCGTCCGATGCACCCACGTCGTGGTGCGGGCCCAGGACGATACGGGCGTCCTCCCGGGCGAGGAACGCACGCAGGGCCTCGATCTCTCCGGGTCGGGCCTCCTGCTCGGTGACCGCGTGGTCCAGGCCGAACACGAACAGGACGTCGGTGTCGTCGAGCACCCGCTCGTCGAGCGGGGTGAAGAAACCTGCCTGGTCGATGCGCTGATACACCGGGACGGGGTGACCCGTGACCTCCTCGACGAAGTCCTGGAACGGCACCCAGGCCCAGAAGAACAGCTCCAGCGACCCTGCGATGCCCTGCTGGAACCGATAGGGATCGGACCACTGCGGGTCCTCATAGGCCGGCCACGCCACCCGCCTGACCTCGGTCATCGTGGAGAAGCGGTTGTCCAGCTCGGCCGTATCGCGACCGGCCTCGGCCGGATAGCTCCACGAGACGTAGATGCTCACGCGCCGCCCGCCAGGGGTGTACCTCCGCGGAATGTGCCTCTGGTTGTACGTGCGCGCGGTCCTGACTTCACTCATTGCAACCGTCTCATCGCCTCTGACCGTCTCACTGCATCTGGTCGAGCATCTCCGACAGGGAGTTCTTGATCCGCAAGGCCTTCTTGATCTCGTCCGCCGTCACATACGGATACTCTCCGTACTCGATGAAGCTCGGACAGTGGTGTTCCCGTACGAAGCGCACGAACGCGTCGGGGTTCGTGCGCCAGTCGTCGGGAAATCCTTCGAGGTTCTCGAAGGCGGTGCTCACACCCGCCTTGCTGAAAAGGGCGACGGCGTCCTCGGTGTACTTGTCGAAGTCGGTGTCGAAGATCCCCTGATACATGAAGCGCGTGTCGTCGTCGAAGAGAACCCAGCGCAGATAGTGCAGCTTCAAAGGCGCGAGAAGGTACGGATCCTGCTCCAGCGCCTTGGCCAGGGTGTAACCGTACTCGCGCATCGTATCGGCCCTGCCCGGTTTGACCTTCGCGACGATGGTGAACCCGTAGCAGGCGGGAGTCCTCGGAAAGACGGGGCCGTACTTCCCCTGTTCCAGTTGGTCGGTTTCCTTTGGGATGACGACTGCCTGCGGTTTGATCTCCATGTCCGCTCCTTCCGCATTCCAGAGGCGGGACCGGGCCATTTCCAGCGTGGCACCCGACGACTGGGTGCGCCTGCTGAGCGGGCGGGGGTTGATCAACGGTTCCGACCGCGACGATGTCAGTGCGTCAGTGCGTCAGCGCGACCTTGAGGACCACGACGAGCAGGCCGAGCACCAGGTTGACCGCCGCGGCGGTCACCACCATGCGGCCTGTGGCCCCCGCGCGCCTGGTAGCGACCGTGGACCAGCCGACATGACCGGCCAGCGCCACGCCCAGGGCAAGCCACGCCGCCCCTCTCGGACCGATGCCCAGCAAGGGTGTGACGGCTACGGCCACGGCCGGTGGAACGGCCGCCTTGATGATCGGCCACTCGGCCGCACACACCCGCCGGATCTCCTCGCCGTTCACCGGAACGTACATGATCCGCTCCCCGAACAGCCGGGCCAAGACATGCGCGGCCCAGAACACCACCGCTGTGCCGAGCAGCAGGAGAACGAGGTGCAGCCGCGGAAACGAACCGAGCGAGGCCCCGAGCACCACCGAGGCGGCGAGCAGCGAGCCATACACGGCCCCCGCGTAATCCCGTCGTTCCGCGACGTCCCCGTCCGCCGGGGGCGGGCCCTGTATGGGAGGCTGACCTTCCATGTTTCCAGTGTGGCCACGCCTGTTGCCCACCGCACGGCCACAGGCCTTGGCCAGCCTACGGGGGGCGGGGGCAGGCTCCGGGTGATTCCCGCACTAGGCTGACCGAAGCGGCTCGGTGATCACACTCGTTGCCGACGGCCGCACGTGCCGTGCCGTGCCGTGCCGTGTCGGGGACCGACGACAACGCCGCAGATGGGCGCGTCGGCCCCCGCGTCTGCGGCAGGATCCATCGGACAGGCCCTAGCCCTCACCGGCCGCAGTGAGTCGGCAGTCCACGCCCACCACGCCCTCGACGCCACGCACCAGGCGGGCGGCGAGCGATATCCGGGAGGCGTCCTGGACCCGGCCGGTGAGCGTCGCGACGCCGTCGACGACCGTGATGTGCACGGGCTCGACCGGAGCCGGGAACAGTACGTCGATGACGTCGCGCCGGATCTCGTCGGCGAGGTCGTTGTCCGGGCGCAGGAACACCTTCAGCAGGTCGCCCCTGCTGACCACGCCTTCGAGCAGGCCTTCGGTGTTCACCACGGGCAGCCGCTTGATGTGCCGCAGCGCCATGATGCGCGCGGCCTCGGCGAGTGTGGCGTCGGCGTGCACGGTGACGGCCGGGGCGCTCATCAGCTCCTCGGCGGACACAGCCCCGGCCTTGGACAGGTCGGACAGCCTGCGCCGCTGGGTCAACCGGTCCGGATCGCTGTCCCGGAACTCCTCCTTGGGCAGCAGGTCGGCCTCGGACACGAGCCCGACCACCCGGCCGTCGCCCTCCAGCACGGGAAGTGCGCTGACCTGCCACTGTTCCATGCGCTCGACCATGTCCTTGAACTGGGTCCTGCGGCCCACGGCGACGACGGCACGCGTCATCACGTCGCCCACCCGGTGCGGGCTGTCCTGCAGGGTCTCCTCCTCACGAGATCGTGTGGTCATACCAGGCCCCCGCTGCCGTAGGGGGCGTACAGGTCGAGCAGGCGGATCCGGGAGGCGTGCAGTCGCTGGGCGACCACGCGCCCGACCCAGACCGCTACGGCCCGGCCGAACTCGGCGTCCTCGGCGCACAAGGACCGCACGGCTTCGGCGTCGAACTCCCAGGCCCGCACGGGGCTCGTCGCCTCGCCGCCCAGGTGCCAGCTGTACGGCGCGAAGTGCCAGGACCAGCCGATGAGTTCGCCATGACCGAGGGTCTCGATGACGGCGGCCCGGCGGCCGGGCACGTGCAGGTCGAGGGCGACGGTACCGGTGCGCACGATCCAGAAGCGGTCGGCGTGTCGGCCCTCGTCGAACAGGCGGGTCCCGGCCTCGAAGGAGACCTCGCGGGCGAGGTGCATCAGCCGTTCGCGGTGCATGGGCTCAAGCGCCATGCTCATGGTGGTGGCGGAGGTCATCGCACCGGCTCCCTTCATGACGTGTGCTTCCAGCCTTACCGCGCCCGGCGCCCGGTACCACGGGCCGCCAGGGCCCGACCGGGGGCCCTTCGGCCCATGTCACGGAGTCCGCCGCGCCTCACGCTGGAGGTACGCGGTAGGAGAGACGCATGACCGAGCGGGAAGGGCGCCCTCGCTTCTCGCGGGTCCAGGAGTCCGTCGGCCCTCAGCCGCTCCGGCAACCCCGCGATCACCGTCTTTACGGCGACGGTGCCGGGCCGCAGCAGGGCCGCATGCTGATGACGTCGGCGACCCGGGCCCGGGCCCCGACGGCATTCAAGTAGGTCTCGTCCTCGGTGAGTTCCACGGCGCGGCGGACCTCGGGACCGTCGAAGTGACGGGTGACGCGCAGGCTCAGGTCGTGGAAGACCTTGAGCATGTCATGGTTCAGGTCGGTTGCTTCAGGACGCTGTCTCTTCAGCGTCCAGGCGGGTGACCTGCGCAGACAGCGGCTCACCGGGTACGACACCGGGCCGAGTGGCCCCGTACTCCGGGGCGGATGTGGGGCGAGTGGTATGTGCCGGGGCCATGCGGCCCCATGACAGAGGGCACGGGCGGGACGAGCGTGAAAGAGTACGCGACGCCGCGCTGACGCCGCCATGCAGCAAGGAGGGCAGCCGTGAACGAGCAACCAGTGGTGCGGAGCCTGATGGATGCCGCCCCGTACGCGATCAGCGAGGACGAGAGCGTGGTCATGGCCTGGGAGGTCATGGAGAGGTCCGAGCAGCGTCAGCTCCCCGTGGTCCGCGGGGACGGCTGCTGTTCCGGACTCCTGGACCGTGCCGAACTCGCCGTGGTCTGCGCGGCAGCCGCTACAGCACTGTCCCGTCGCAAGGTGCGCGACCTCGTGCACGCCCGCCGGACCGTCACGGTTCACCCCGAGGACTCGGCCCTGCGCGCGGCAGCCGTGATGACGCAGGAGGACCTGGACGCCGTGCCGGTCACGGATCCGCACGGACGGCTGGTCGGTGTGCTCACGGCCCGTGACTACGTCGCCTCCGCCGCAGGTCTGCCGAGCGGGGCCAAGCCTGTCGCCCAGGGCCCCGCACGCGCGACCTTGCCGGGACTGCCGCCGCGCCGTGCGGCGCGGGACCGCGGAATCGTCATTCCGTAGTAGGCGGCCCATGAGGGCCGCTCGGCCCCGTGGGCGGGACGGATCGCGCATCTCGGAGTCGCGATCGTCCCGCAGTACCAACGTGGTGTCGTGTTCCGCTTCGGGGAACTGCCTAATGTACGGGACCGGATATCCGGTTCATGATCCCGCCGGTGGACCGGATGTGGAAGGCCACCCTGCGCACGGTCACGCTGTCGATCCCGTCCCTTCAGGTCATCACCTGGGACAACGTCTCCATCGGCGTGACCGAGGTTGCCGACTGTCGCCAGAACGCAGCACAGGGGCTGCCCGGCGGGGCTGCGGGACAGTTCCGGCAGGCGCTCGACGTGGGCGCCTGACGAGGCTCCAGTTGCTCAGGAACCAAAGACTTGTCACGTCGATCACGGTCTTGGTTCGCCGCCGGACCGCTCCGCGCGGAGCATGGAGAAGATCACCTGATCGTGCCACTGGCCACCGCGCCACTGCGCGGAGCGCAGAACGCCCTCCCTGACGAAGCCTGCCTTCTCCAACGCGCGCTGCTCGGCGATGTTGGCGCAGTCGGTCCAGGCTTGGAGCCGTTCCGCCCTGGTGTGGTCGAAGAGGTACTCGGCCAGCAGTCGCTGGGCCTGGGTGCCTATGCCGCGGCCGTGCGCGGCGGGCACCAGGCCGATCGCCAGGGTCCAGCAGGTGGAGGTGGCGGGCCGCCCCCAGGTGCTGGCGAACCACTCGACCCGGCCCACCGTCCGGCCCGCCTCCGCGACGGAGAGCACGCCGCCGTCGGGGCTGAGCAGGCCGGTCTCCGCGAACTGCCGGCGCAGGCCGGCCGGTGAACCGAAGCCGAACCACTGGTACTTGCCGACCCCCTCCGGCCCGTTGAACTCGCGTTCGAACAGATCGAGATCGTCGGCGGTCACCGGGCGCAGCGTGATCTCATCGGACATGGAACGACTCCTGATCCTCTCGACCACACGGTTCGACCTCGTATGGCCGGCGTGGGCAATGGCGTCCGACTCTTCCACACATCAAGCCGCGCTCCGGCAGGACGCCCGACGGCGCGCACCCGGAAAGACCCGCCGGGCAGGCCCTGGTGCGCCCTGGTGCATGGCCCGAGCAAGACGCCTCGGCGGCGGTCAGTCCGATGGCGGCGGACTGTCGTGCAGGATCCGCTGGAACAGCCGGTGATCCCGCCACTCCCCGTCGATGTGCAGATAGCGTGGAGCCATGCCGATCGGCTCGAAACCGTTCTTCTCCAGCACACGTTGCGAAGGCACGTTGTCGAGGAGCGTGGTGGCCTCGATGCGGTGCAGGCCGATGACGTTGCGGGCCGCGTGGCAGACGCTGGCCACAGCCGCGCCGGCCAGCCCCCGGCCCTGCCGGTCGGCGGCCACCCAGTAGCCCAGAGATGGGCTGCGGAAAGGCCCGAAGACCAGTCCGGAGAGCGTGATCGTGCCGACAATCGAGCCGTGGTACTCGAACACCCAGGGCACGACACGGCGTTCCGTGAATTCCCTCAAACGCTCGGCGATGCGCTCGGCCTGCCCCGCGACGGTGAAGGAGCTGTCCGGTCGGCGAGGTTCCCAAGGGGCGAGATACTCCCGGTTCGCCACATACGCAGCGTGCAGTGCCTCCGCGTCGTCCACGGAGACAAGCCGCAACACGGCGCCGTCCGGAAGTACTTCAGGAGGAATGATCGCAACAGGGCACTCTAGTACTGCGGCAGTACTCGCGGTGGCTGCTGGCCAGATCGGTCGTTGGTGTGGCCGGGGGAGGGGACCTTGCTGGTGTCAGGGCGTGAGCCGGAGAACTGACCATACTTCACGAGCGGTTCATGCACCGGTTCAACAGGTCGGAGCCGTGTGAGTCGGCGCTGAATCTGGTCGAGTGGGACGCCGACGAGGTTCTCGATGGCGTGCGTGACTACATCGTCGAGCATCTCGTGGACCCGGACGCCGTCCTGATCGTGGACGACACTGGCTTCGTGAAGAAGGGGCCGCGGTTGGCCGGCGTGCAGCGGCAGTACTCCGGTACGGCTGGCCGGACCGAGGACTGCCAGATCGGCGCCTTCCTGGCATGTGTGGCTTCGGCCGAGGCGATGGTCCGCCGTGCCATCGCAGGCCGGATCCCGTTTCGCTGGGTGACCGCGGATGTCGCGCACGGCTTCAGCAAGGGCCGGCGTCCGAGCTGGTGCAGGCCGATGTCTTCCACGTCATGGCCTCCACGCCATGGCCGACACCCGGCACGACACCCACCCCCCGCGGGGCGATCGACCACCCTGTCCACGGCCTGTTCACCGGCTTTGCACGTCAGAAGTGGAAGCGTCGATCCTGAGGCGCCGGGGGTCGTGGTCCCGGCTCGCACCGCCATACGACCTTCGCCGACATCAGACGCCAACGCCAAGCCCGCACCAGCCACTAGAACGTCGCGGGCACAGTCCATGAAGCTGCCCAGCACTCAGCACAAGCACGGGTGCAGTCCTGGGCCTTGTGCGCGAAGCGGGGCGCCGGGCACCACCCCGGCTGCTCACAACGCTTCGATGCCGACAGCTTCCGAGTTCCTAGGCCCTCCAGGCGCCAACGCGTACGTTACGGCGTGAACTAGGCGACGGCCGCTCAACGGTCTGCCGCTCATGGGCGCTCCTGCATCTTGATGAAGCGGCCGTGCCAGGAGTGGTACCAGATGTCCCCGGTGGTCGCGTTGACCGAAAGCATGCCGACGATGTGGTCGTCGTGCAGAGTGTGCAGGGTGTAGTAGCCGGGGAACTGCTCGGGTTCTGCGGCGCGCAGACCGGTGCGGTGGTCACGGAGCCACTGGTCTGCGATCCGTACCGCCTGCCCGGATCCGACCTTCACGGCACCGGGCCAGGCGCCGGCGGGCATCATGCCGTAGGCGGTGTTCCACATCATGGCTGGACCGATCTCCAATCGGACCGTGCCGCTGCCCGGGTCGACGAGTACCTCGGTGGCGTCCTTGCCATGGGAGTCGAGGAGTTGGGCATAGTAACCGTTGCTGAACTGCATGACCTCTCCGACCCGCAGGCTCCAACGGTCGGCGAAGCGGGCGGCGGCGCGGCCGGCATCGGCCAGGCTGTGCACCGGTCCTTCGCGAGAGACCACGTCCGCCGTCATCGCCGCACGGCGGGGCGACGCGGGCCCGAGTCTCCCGTGCCCCGGACCGGCGCCTGCCACCCACATCAAGGAGGCGAGGAGCGCTGCCACAGCGGCGATCAGCACGGCCGTCGGCATCCGGCGCCCGCGCAGCCCTGTCACTGTGGCCTCGGCCGGTGGGCGGCGAGGCGTTCGCGGGCCTCTGCGTATGTGTCCGTGTCGATTTCTCCCGAGGCATAGCGACGGTCGAGGATCTCCTCCGGGGTCTCCTGGCGCTCACGGCCTTCCCAGCCCTGGCCGGGACCGGGGGTGCCGCCGGACGAGCCGTGCGTCAGGCGGATCACGGCCCATACGGCGAGGCCGATCAATGCGATCCACAGCAGAGGCATGAAGGCCATCCAGGCCCAGCCGCCTCCATCCCAGTACATCACCGCGACCACCTCCACCTGCGAGGTCTCGAACAGCGCCTTCTTCGTTCATGGTGGGCCTCGGCCGGGCTAGGACACCAAGGGCTCATCGGTCCCGTTTCTGGGCCACTCGGTACCTCTTGCCGTTGGGCGGTCGGAGCCACTCCCGGGGTACGGACGCTGACGAACGTCACGGCGCTCTCATGACCTCGCTCAATGGAGCGGGACCTCGCCTGCGTGGGCCTCTCCTCCGAGCGACTCGACGATCTGGGGTGGCTGTACGACCGGAGAGGCGCTCCATATCGGTGTGGGCGCGGCTCATGGTGGCCGCCGCCTCGGGACCGCCGAGCGTCGGTGCGAGGGCGGGGTAGAGCTTGTGTTCCTCGGCCTACTCGTGCGGCAGGAGCCGTCAGCAGCCGGTGTGTCTCCTCCACGGCTGTCAGGGCTGGGGCGCCGGAACTGTCGGAGAGGCGGTCGGCTGCGTCGCGTACGGAGTCGAGTACGTCCTGGAGGCCGTCGTGTTCTACGGCGAAGGTGAGCGCGGGTCGCGCGGCCCGGTCGACGCGCAGGGCGTTGAAGATGACGGCGGCGTCGATGCCCTCCTGGAGCAGTCCCGCGCTGGCCGCGCCCATGCCGGCCAGGACATGAGCATGCCGCCGAGGGCGCTCTGTACGGCGATGTGCCGGGCGCGTTGGGCGATGGGGACGGCGTCGGTGAGGCAGTCGACGCGGGTCGGTGGTCAGGACGATGTCGGCGGAGCGCGGTGCGTGGTCCAGCAGCGCACGTAGATCGTGGGAGGCCCGCCGCTGAGCGGCTGCTTCCACGGTGTGGCCGGTGGCGGGCATCAGTGCGCTCAGCGCACCGGCCAGGGTGCCGCTGAGCGCGAGTACGGCGATCACATCTACGCCCGCGTGCCCGTGGCGCAGCGCGGTGAGCATCCACCCGATGGCGGGAACGACGGCCGACAAGGTGCCCAGCCTCCAGAAGAGGTCGGCGAGATCGCCGGTACCTGCGAGCCGTGCGGACGCTACCGCCGAAGTCAGGCGCCTCAGCCGTGTGGTGAGGGCGCGGTAGTTCATGGCGTACCTCCGTCCTCGGTCTTCCAAGGTGGGGCAGCCCCATCGGTACCAGACCAACTGCGCGGCCACCCCCGCCGAGCCGTCTGTATGGCCCTGAAGCAGGGTCATACGTCCTCTCTGACCGACACCCGGGCGCGCGATGGCTGGACGGGATCGAGCCACCGGTCCCGGCGCCGGACAGGCGGCTGGTGGGCGGTGGGGCAGGGGCCGTGGGGGAGGGGGCGGTCGACGTCGTCGGCGAAGGCGCGCGGGGCGGAGGTGGCGAGGCGGGCGGCGCCGTCGGGGTGGCGGCGGCAGGCGCCGAGGGCGGGCAGCAGAACGGTACGACGGCGGAGGCGGGACATCAGACCGGGGTCGGCATGTCCGGCGGCCCACCCACGAAGTCCTCGGCCGGTGGCGGGGGCCGCACTCGCGGGCACTGAGGCGCCCAGGGCGGCGAGCAGGCGGCCAGGGCGGCGAGCATCTGTGCCGTGTCGTTTGCCGTCCTGGCCTCGCACCGGGCCGATGTCCCAGGGCCGCGAGGCCCGTTTCCGGACCCGCGGCTGGAGTGCGCCGCCCTGGTGTGTCAGGCCAGCGCCCGGGGCCGTTCCCCGTCGGACTCCTCGTCGTCCGTGTGCCAGTGCAGGTCCCGCACACCTGGCTCCAGGGACAGACGGGCGATGACTTGTTCCAGTGCGGCGGCGACATCGCCGTTGATCACGACGGTGGTGTGCAGGCTGGTGGTGTCCCCTTCGCGGCGGGCGCGCAGTCCGGCGGGGGCGAGCGCGGAAGCGGCCAGGGTCTGCAGCAGCAGCGCCCGCAGGTGGGTCTCGGCCTTGCGCTCGCACACCACGTGCACGGTGGCACGGATGCTGACGTCGGGATCCGTGCCGGCGGCCGGTGCCCGGTCCAGCAGCCGCCCGGCCGGCCGCAGCAGCAGATGGACAGCAAGCACCACGACCGTGCCGAGTACGGCCAGGGCCAGGCGCCCGGACGCGGCCAGTACCCCGACGGCGGCCGAACACCACAGGGTGGCGGCGGTGTTCAGGCCCCGCACCCCGGCGCCGTCGCGCAGGATCACCCCACCGCCGAGAAACCCGATCCCGGACACCACGTACGAGGCGACCCGGGTGGGGCTGCCCGCATCACCGACGGTCTCGCTGTACAGGACGAACAGAGTGGCGCCGGTGGCGACGAGGGCGTTGGTGCGCAGGCCCGCCATCCGGGCGCGCCACTGCCGTTCGACGCCGATCAGCGCGCCGCAGGCCACCCCGGTGGCGAGCCGGGTCACGAAGTCGACGGTGGTCAGGGCGTGCATGAGGCACCTCTTTCATCTCCCGGTCACAGTGTGACGGGCGGTGGGGCAGCTCCTGGTCAGGCGAGCGGTTCGAGGAATTCGAGCCGGTTGCCGACCGGGTCGGTGCTGTAGAAACGGCGGTGGCCGGGCAGGTTGTCGTCCCAGACCACCGGAGCGCCATGGGCCGCCAGCCGTTCGGCGAAGGAGCCGATGTCCTTCACCCGCAGCCCCGGATGGGCCTTCTTCGCGGGACGGAAGGGTTCCTCGACGCCCAGGTGGAGCTGGACGCTGCCGTCAGCGCTCGCGAACCAGACGCCGCCCCGCTTGGCCAGCACGGGCGGCTTGGGCACCTCTACGAGACCCAGGGCATCTACGTAGAAGGCCCTCAGGCGGTCCTCGCTGGCGGGCGGTGCGGCGAGCTGGACGTGGTCGAGAGCGACGAGCATGGCGGATGCCTCCGGGGAGAAACGGGTCAGTGAGGGTTCGGGCCGTCCTGAGGAGCTGGGCAGGCACCCCAGGACGTTCGTCCCAGGACATTCGGTTCGGACGAGCGGTGTTCAGTGACCGAGCGCCACCTCGACGATCTTGATGACCACCAGGACCATCGCGATGAGCAGGTAGGTGCGCAGCGCGCCCATGCCGATCTTGCGGGCGGTGGAGATGGCCGGCCTGGTCAGGGTCTGCAGCGGCGGCATCCGCCACTCGTCCCTGCCGGTCCGGTCGATCGGGTCCTCCTTGGTTCCCGTGCGGCGGCGGGTGAAGGCGTAACCGGCGGCCAGCACCCCGACGATGCCACAGGCGGCCATGATGTCGAGGATCGCCCCGGACGAGATGTCCGGGAACAGCACCGAGGCGGTCAGGATGATCGACAGCGCCACCAGCACGCCGACCACGGCCGAGGTGAACGCGTTGGTCTTCGGACCGTTCACCCACGGGCCGAGCACGGTCTTGTCGTTGCACAGCAGCAGGAGGAACACCGAGGCCGACGGCAGCAGGACCCCGGCGAGGGTCTGCACGCCCTCGGTCAGCAGGCCCAGCGGTGAACCGGGGATCAGCACGATCGCCGCGGCCGCCGCGACCAGACCGGCGTAGACGGCGTAGAAGCCCTTCGCGCCCCCGACTCCGCGGTGCAGGGAGTGCCTGAGCCCGAGCACGTCGCCGATGGCGTAGGCGGTGGACAGGGAGACGGCGAACGCGCCGATGATCGAGGCGTCCAGCAGCGCGATCGCGAACAGCACGCCCGCCAGCTTCCCGGCCCTGTGCTCCAGGCCGGTCGCGACGCCGGCGGCGTCGGTGAACTGCCCGGAACCGTGCGTGCCGGCGAACGCGGCAGCGGTGAAGCCCATCATCGCCGCGGCCCCGATGACGACCACCGCGATGCCGATCCACAGGTCGGCCTTCTCGTACTTCATGAAGCGCGGGGTGATCCGCTTGTCGATCACGTACGACTGCTGGAAGAACAACTGCCAGGGTGCGACCGTGGTGCCGACGATGCCGATGATCAGCAGCATGACGGTGGACAACTGGCCGGTGCCGCCAGGCATGTTCGGGACGACGAAGTCCCGTGCCATCCGGCCGGTGGCAGGGTGGATCATGAAGTAGATCGGCACCAGCAGCAGCGAGGCCGCGCACAGCGCCATCGCCACCCGCTCGAACCGCTGGAACGATCCCGTGAACGCCGACGCGACGATGATCGCCGCCGCCAGGACCACGGCGGCCACCTTCGGAAGCCCCAGGTACCCTGCCGCCAGCGTGATGCCGATGAACTCCGTCACCAGGGTCAGCGCGTTGAGCAGGAACAGGTCGATCACGCTGAACGCGCCCCAGAACTTTCCGAACCGCTCCAGAATGAGGCGGGCGTGGCCCACACCGGTGACCGCGCCGAGGCGCAGCACCATCTCCTGGTTGACGTACAGCACCGGCACGAGGAGCAGCAGGGTCCACAGGAGGTGGGTGCCGTAGTTCTGGCCGGCCTGGCCGTAGGTGGCGAACGCGCCCGCGTCGTTGTCGCCGACCATCACGATCAGGCCTGGGCCCACTATGGCCAGCAGCGTCTTGAGCTTGGCCGAAAGGCCCGTGCGGGGTGCGGTGTCGTCGAGCCTGATGGTGCCTAGCGCGCCGCGGATGTCGCCGACGTGTGCGTCGTCCAGGACCGCGGAGTGCGGAGTCGTCTCGGACATGATGGTCATGACATACCTCCCGAATCCCCCCAGAAGGGGGAGGTAGGGGGCACGCGAAAGCCATCCCCCCTGCGCGAGCGCGCAGGACAGCGGCCCGCCACGGCTCAGGGCCGTGCGGGGCGCAGGGCGCGGACTCGATCCGCGCAGGGAAGGTGGTTACCGTGTGCCGGAAGAACGCGAGGACAAGCGGGATTGGGGCCGACTGTGGCCCGGACTACTGCTACTGCAGTCCATGTCTCTCGCCTCCTTCCGGCCGGGGACGCGACCTGTGCGCGTCGGCATCGACTCGGCAAGGAGCGACCCGGCCCGAACGGCCGGCTCACCCCAACTCGTCAGAGCTTTGGCGCTCCACGGGGTGATCCCTTGAGAGTGAAGCCACTTGACGAGGTGCCCTTTTCAAACCTTCCGAAGTGTATCCCGATACTTGCGCATGAATGCAAGTGTTTGGCGAACTCTTGACAGAGAGCCCAGCGTCGTGAAACGCATCGGTATCACAGACGGCCACGCCCCTCTTGATTCACGCCGGTCACGATTCCCGCGCTCAGTCGACGCAGGGCACCCCGCCCGCCTTCACGGCCGGGCCCGAGTCGGCGGCCGGGGCTCCGCTGGACGGCGAAGCCGTCGCGGACGGCGCCGGGGCGTCGGGGTGCGTGTAGTCCGCGCCCAGGGTGACGACGACGTGGCCGGCGGGCACGGCCGGACCGGGCGCGGCGGTGCCGGCGTGGAGCCGCCCGGCGATCTGCTGGGCCGCCTGCTGTGCCCCGGCGCCGTAGCGGACGGTGGTCGCGGACTGCGTGGCGGTGTTGCCGGTCGCGCCGGCCGCGTATCCGAGTTTGACCAGGGACGACAGCGCGTCGGAAGCGGCACCCCGAGCGCCGTTGCCGTTGATGACATCCACGGTGGCGGAGGAAACCGCGGTGGTGCCGGCCGAGGGGGAGGCGGAACCGGCCGCACCGAAGGCCTGCCGCACGATCGACTTGATCTTCTCCGGGTCGACGAGGTTGACGTCCTCGCGGTTGCGGATTCCGAAGCCCTCGATGGGCAGGGTGTGGAACACGACGTTGCCGCCGGTGAGGTCGGGGGCCTGCTGTGCGAAGTCGAGCACGTTCCAGCTGCTGTCGAGGACGACGTCCTTCTTCACCACGTCGAACAGACCCTGCAACTTGGACGGACTGCCCCATACACCCGCGGTCTTGAGCTGATGGGTGACCGTGGAGATGAACGCCTGCTGCCGGCGCGTACGGTCCAGGTCCCCGGCGTCCAGTCCGTGCCGCTGGCGTACGAAGGCCAGTGCCTGACGGGCATTCAGCTGCTGTACGCCGGCCGCGAAGTCGGCGCCCGAATAGCGGTCCTTGACCGGGTGCTTGAGGCAGACCGTGATGGGCTGCAGCACCTTGGCGATGTCGTAGAAGCCGAGGAGATTGACCTCGGCGAAGTGGTCGATGGGTACGCCGGTGAACTGCTGCACCGTCGCCAGCGTCGCCTCACGGCCGGCCTCACGGCTCCTGGCCTCCAGGTCCGCGCCCTTGACGCCCTGTGCCGCGTACTTGTCGTGGGCGGTGGTGTACGCGTTGGCGTACGCCTCCTTGATCTTGTAGTGGCCCTGCACCGAGCCGTCCCCGTTCAAGGTCTGCGCGTAGTCGTCGCGCGGAATGGAGAACGCCTGTACCTTGCCGCCGCCGGCCGGGATGTGCATGAGGATCAGGGTGTTGGTGTTGTAGTAGCCGATGTCGCTCGACCCGGCGTGCAGTTCGGTCTGTACGAACTGCCGCGGCAGGTCGTTGCCGTTCATGTCCTTGCGCGAGTCCAGGCCTATGAGCAGCAGGTTGACCGAGTTGTCCAGGTGCCGGGGCGCCTTGCCGCGCACCGCGTCGAGCGCGTCGGAGGTGGTGAGGCCATGGGTCAGGGACCGGTACGCGTACCAGGTCGCACCGCAGCCGAGCAGCAGGGCGCCCGACACCCCCCACGTCGCCACGCGCAGGGCGAGCAGCCAAGGAGTCTTTCGCGGTCGCGGACGGTGTCGCATCGTCTCAGGCACGGCCGCCCCTCCGCGTCATTTCGAACCGGAGCCCGGCTGCCGCCAGGGCCACGACGGCCACCGCACACTCCGCGGCGGCCATGGCCGGGAACACCGCCACGGCCCACCGCACCAGTCGTGTGACCAGAGGGCCGTGGGACATCAGCATCGCCCCCGCCGTGACGACGGCCACGGCCAGGACCGGCAGCGGCGCCACCAGTCCCAGCCTGCGGCAACGAACCGCCGCCACGGCCGCGAGCAAGGCTCCTGCCGTCGCACCGACCACCACACCCCAGCCGGGCTCCTGGACGACGAGGGCATCCACCCCGGCCCCGAGCGCCAACGGCCCGAACAGCATGACGACGAGGGCGCCGGCCCCGGGCCGACGCGCGGCCCGCCCGCCGCCCCCGTCCCGCTGCGAGCGTCGTACGCGGGGAGCGTCGGCGGACGGCATCCGCTCTTCGGCCCGGTCCTGCGGGACCACCCGCCCGTGCGTGACAGAGCCGTGCCGCGCCTGCGCGCCGATGGCGCCAGTGCTGCGTTCCTGCTGATGGGGCATACGCTCGCTCTCGCTCGTCTGGACGCAAGGCGACGTGGTCACATCCGAACGGCGTCGCCCCGACTGCTACCAGTGAGACGAAGAAACGACCCCGATAGTTGCACGATCGCGCAATCGAGCAAGTGCTGAAGCCTCGCCGTCCTGGTGATTCCAGCGAGGGAAGGGGCGACTGCGCGCGGAGTTGCACGAGGCCACGCCCGTAGCCTCTGCCAGATCTTCCCTCCCCTGACCCGCACGCCGCCGCCGTCACGTGCGAGTGCTGCTGAGCGGCCGTTCCCCAACAGTGGGCTGGAGGAATTCGAGGCGGTTGCCGACGGGATCCTGGCTGTGGAAACGGCGGTGGCCGGGGAGGGCATCGTCCCAGATCACCAGGGCGCCGAAGGCTTCGAGGCGCGCGGCGAGCGAGTCGATGGCCTCGACGCGCAGGCCGGGGTGGGCCTTTGCGGAGGCCCGGTACGGGGTCTCTATGTCCAGGTGGATCCGGACACGGCCGTCGTCGTCGCCGAACCAGCAGCCCCCGCGGGTGGCGAGGCGGGCCGGCCTGGGGACTTCGACGAGGCCGAGGGCGTCGACGTAGTAGGCGCGCAGCAACTCCTCGCTGCCCGGCGGGGCGGACAGCTGGACGTGGTCGACTGCGGTGATCATGCCGGACCTCCGTTCATGGATAGGTGACGTCAGTGGCGGGTGTGCCAGGTCGCTTCGAGGTACCGCCCGCCGTCCGGGCCGTAGGCCACACGCCAGTGGGCGTGCGGCCGTCGCCGGGCGGCGCCGGCCACCGACCGGCTGGCCGGGGCCTTCAGCGCGTGGAGCACGGGCTGCTCCAGAGGGCTGTCGGCGATACGGCGGACGAAGCCGCTGAGGAGGGCATGCACGAACTGCCGGGCGCTGTGCGAGCGGGTGCCGGTGTGACGCAGAGGGTGGTGAGCGAAGACGGACATGAGCGGTTGCCTCCGGTGGAGTGTGCTCAGGGCGCGATGTCGGCCCTCCGGGAACGCGGGGGAGGACCGGGCGGGTCGGCCAGGTCAATGGACGGTGTGCGGGTCCGCGGGTCAGGGATGTGCCGCGGCATCCGCGATGCACCGTGCGGCAGCCGGCGGAAGGCCGGTGAACTCGGCCAGCCAGTCGGGGCGGTGGCCCTGCCGGGCGAGGATGTGGGCCAGATGAACGCGCGGCTCATACGTCCCGCATCCGGTCCCGGCGCAGGCGAGGAGATCGAGCAGGTACGTGCGCTCGACGCCGTCGTCCAGGGTCAGTCGGATGCTGGGGCAGACCCTTCCGGGCGCGCAGGGTGCGGGGGTCAGGTTTCCGGGGAGGCGCATGGCGGTCTCCTCCTTCGCAGGGGGGCGGGCGCCGACCCGTACGGCGGCAGAGCGGACATGCCGCAGCGGGATCAGCGCGACGCTGAGGCGAGAGCGGGGAGGGCATGGGGCAAGACGCCATGCCCCAGGACGGTTCGGACCCGTCGGCGACATTCATGCGGTACGGGGTACGACGGAGGCAGTGCGACAGCCGACGCGCCGCCTGACAGCGCGCGCTCTTGACTGGCGTGGCCCCGCATGTCGTGGGCGCCCTGAGCGCTCACGGACAGGAGACGATCTCCCTGACGCCCTCGACAACCGCCCGCCAGGCGGTGATACGGCTCCGGTCAGGCGCGCGGGAGCGCGTCCGGACACGGGGCCGGACTATGGCCGGGACTGCAACTGCTGTCCATGTCCGCCCCCTTCCGATCCGAGCACGGGGCGAGGCCCGTGCTGTGCACTGGTCGGCCGCCCGGGATTCGTCACGGCCCGGCACTCCGCCACAGGCCGCCTCCAGGCTGGCGAGCTCATACTTGCACATCGACGCAACAAGGGCAACGCCGTCCTCGGCCGTCCAGGGCCGCTGCGTCGGGCCATGCGTGTACGACGCCCCAGGTGCCGAGCGCCGGGAGGACGGCGGGCACAAAGGAGTTGAGCGACTCCAGCGTTCTCTGTCAGCACTCGGATACGGCGAGCCGCAGGGCCCTGAGACCCCGATGGGCGGCGGTTGGACAACGCCGTACTGGGTGCAGCCGAGGCCCACACTCTCCACGCCGAAACGGCTGACACGACCCGCGCCGGGGAGCAAGTCGGACCCGTGCCGGACCTGTTCGTGCCCTCCGCACCCGGACAGTGCACGGTTGACCGTGCCGCGGTTCCGCGCACGGCGGCTGTGTCATGCGCGGGACCTCGCGGCGCGCGGAGCCGGGCGGCGGCCGGACGCCTCTGGCGTATGGCGGCGGCGGATCACCGTGCTGCGGTCGCTCGCACACTGCACGGTCCTCAGCCCGGCCGCCTCACTGGGCCCATGGGAAGGTTGAGGTGCAGCGGGTCCAGCGGGAGACCGGGCAGGCGTCCGCCCGGTCTCTCCGCGGATGGAAGTGTGGCCTACTGATCGAGGACCACCACATTCTCGGCCTGTGGCCCCTTCGCCCCCTGCGTCACGTCGTATTCGACTCTGTCGTTGTCCATGAGGGACTTGAACCCGGACGACTGGATCGCGGAGAAGTGCACGAAGACGTCCGGCCCGCCATCGTCCTGCGAGATGAATCCAAACCCCTTGTCCGCGTTGAACCACTTCACGGTTCCCGTAGCCATCACACGTCCCTCACGCTTGGTGTCCACTGCTCGACCTATGTTCCCCGGCAGGGCCTGCGACGAACCTGGTGATCACCTGAGATGAGGAGCTACTGCTCCGACCAGGGCGCCGGCACGTCGCCGGGCCGCTTGGGCCGCCATCGAAGCCGCCGGTGTTCTTGACGATCACTGTGTCGCCGTCCGGCTGTGATCCGTCACGGTCATTTGATGGGTGGCCGCGTCGATCGTCGCAACGTGGCCGGTGGGGACCGCCCGGTGAGGTCCGGCGCCCAGAGCCGGGACGCCCGCCAGGGTACCGGCCGGCACGAGCCGGGTGACGTCGCGAAGGTCTGGGCGTGGGACTGTCTTGCGGGCTTCCGCCGGCTGGAGTGCTCAGCCGGCCGGCCAAAGGCTTCATGGTCAACGCGGTGGGGCGTATCCGCGGGTGCGGACGAGGTCGTGGATGAGCTGGGTGAAGGCCCGGCCGGCGGCACTGCGGTAGGCGCCTTCGCGCTGCAGGAGGGTGACGGTGCGGGTGGGCAGGGGCGGGTCGAGGGGGACGGGGGTGAGGTGGGGGTGGTCGTGGGTGATGGCGTCGGGCAGGACTGTGGCCAGCGCGGTGCGCCGGACGATTTCGGTGAGGGCTTGGATGGAGTTGGCTTCGACCGCGATACGAGGGGTGACCCGGTGCTCCGTGAGGTAGGCGTCGATGTGGCCGCGGGTCGCGAAGTCACCGCTGAGCAGGGCGAGTTGCGCTTCTTTCAGGGCTCGGACGCCCAGGGGTTCAGGTGGCGGCTGGTTGTGCCGCGTGGCGGTGACCAGGCTGAGGGTTTCGGTGAACAGCGGTGTGGCGGCGATGCCGGGCAGGTGGGGACCGGTGAAGGCGATGCCGAGGTCGAGGTCGTCGGCGAGCAGGGCCGCTTCGATCCGGTCCTGGGTCGTCTCCGTCACGGTCAGATCGATGCCGGCGTGGCGGGTGTGGAGTTCGGCGGCGAGCGGGCCGACGAGGTAGGCGGTGAAGGTGGGGGTGATGCCCAGGCGCAGGTGGCCGCGGGAGAGGTCGTGCACGTCGTGGATGGCGCGTTCGGCGGCGGCCAGGTCGCGCAGTGCACGCCGGGCATGGTCGGTGTAGGCGGCGCCGGCGTCGGTGAGCCGTACCGTGCGGCCGGTGCGATCCAGCAGCTGCACGCCGAGGGTGCGTTCGAGCTGTTTGATCTGTTGGGACAGCGTGGGCTGGGAGATGTGCAGCTCTTCGGCGGCACGAGTGAAGTTGCCGTTCTCGGCCACGGCGAGCAGGTAGCGCAGGTGACGCAGTTCCAGAGTGGCCATGACCGAAACTATAGATGAGAGCAATAGCGGTCATGGTAACAACCTCTTGGACACTATATGTGCAGGTCATGCAAGGTGGATCTCGCCAGCCCACAGGGGCCGGCAGCCACCGAAGGGAGTGACCCCATGCCCGACCTCGCCGACGGCGTCGCGCGTTTCCAGCAGGACGTCTTCCCGGCCAAGGCGGATCTCTTCGCCCGCCTGGCCGCGCATCACACGCCGCACACCCTGTTCATCGGCTGCTCGGACGCCCGTGTCGTACCGGAGCTGATCACCCAGGGCGAGCCGGGCGAACTGTTCGTCATCCGCACCGCCGGCAACCTGGTCCCCGCCTACACCCCCGGCGCCAACGGGGTCACGGCGAGCATCGAGTACGCCGTCGCTGTGCTCGGTGTGAGCGACATCGTCGTCTGCGGGCACTCCGCCTGCGGCGCGATGACGGCCCTGGCCGAGGGCCACGACCTCAGCGGCGCACCCGTCGTCGCCGACTGGCTCCGGCACGCGGACGCCGCCCTGGCTCGCACTGCCGGCGTGGCGGCAGGCCCACAGAAGACGGCGACCCTGGTGCGTCAGAACGTGTATGCGCAACTGGCGAACCTGGCCACCCACCCCTCTGTCGCCCGGGCGCTCGCGGAGGACGGGGTGACCCTGCACGGCTGGGTCTTCGACATCGCCGGCGGGCGCATCGAACGACTCGACGTCGCCGGCTCGGGTGCCGCCTTCGTGTCCTGACCAGGGCCCGGTCCGCACCCTGTCCGCGAGCCGCTGACACGGTTCCGCACGCAGCGTGGCGCCCGGGACCACCACCCCCAAGAACCCGTCGTTCCGCTTCTTCCGCACGGAATGGCACCCCGGAAAAGGAGCCCCTTTCATGGTGCACGCCCAGTTCGCCCCCACCGCCCGCCAGGCCCTGGCCGCTCAGGCCGTGGAGGCCAAGACCCGCAAGAACCTCTCCTGGCAGCAGATCGCCGACGCCTCCGGGCTGTCGGCCGCCTTCACCACCGCCGCCGTCCTCGGCCAGCACGCCCTGCCCGAGACGTCCGCGAAGGCCGTCGCCGAACTGCTGGGTCTGGACGAGGACGCGGCGCTCCTGCTGCAGACGATCCCCACCCGCGGTTCGATCCCCGGCGGCATCCCCACCGACCCGACCGTCTACCGCTTCTACGAGATGCTCCAGGTCTACGGCACCACTCTGAAGGCGCTGGTCCACGAGCAGTTCGGGGACGGCATCATCTCCGCGATCAACTTCAAGCTGGACGTGAAGAAGGTCGCCGACCCCGAGGGCGGCGAGCGCGCCGTCATCATCCTGGACGGCAAGTACCTGCCGACCAAGCCCTTCTGACCCGCGCGGCCTCATGTGTGACACCGGGGGACGGGCCGCAAACGGCCCGTCCCCGACTCCACGGGAAGATCAACCAGTCCCGGCCAGGGGTGCGGCGGGCGCCGGGACCGATCAGCGGACGGCCGGCGAGGCAGGCACGGGGCGGAGCCGGATCTCGCTCAGGACCTGATGGTCATGGAGCCTTGACAGGGACGTGCGCCGAGCGTGTGGTGGGAGAGGGCACGGTGCTCGTGGCACGGCTGCGAGGACCAGGGTGGCGACGGTGGTGACGCGGCAGTACGTGGCCGGGGAGCTGTCCCAGCTGATCGCCGAGCTGGGGACAGCGGCCCAGGCAGAGGAGACGGACGTCGCCCGCGAGTTGCGGGGGCTGCGCCGGCAGGCGGAGACGCGGCCGCTCGACTCCCTGGGAGCGGTTGCCGCCCGGGCGCTGGCGGCGGGGGACGAGCTGTGCTGGCTGTCCCTGTCCCGGGGGGACGCCGCCGGTTTCCAGTGGCAGGCTGGCATTGTCGGCCGACTGTACGAGTTCGGTGTCTGTGCCGGGCTGGTGTACGAGGAGTGACCCCGCCGAAGCCCGGATCATCGGGAGGTTGGGCAGATGAGTACCGAGTCCCAGATCGCCGTCCACTGGCGCGAGGAAGCGTACTACCAGCCCCCGGCAGCCTTCGTCGGCCAGGCGAACGCCGCCGACCCGGCCCTGCTCGAACAGTTCCGTGAGGAGAACTTCCCGGACTGCTTCCGCGCCTACGCGGACCTGCTGACCTGGGACACGTACTGGCATACGACGCTGGACACCAGCGAGCCGCCGTTCTGGAAGTGGTTCGCCGGCGGGCGGCTGAACGCCTGCTTCAACTGCGTCGACCGTCACCTGGCCGCGAACCGCGACAAGGCGGCTTTCATCTGGGTCCCCGAACCGGAGGACGAGCCCACCCGCGCCATCACCTACCAGGAGCTGTACGCGCAGGTAAACGAGGTGGCCGCGCTGCTGCACGACTTGGGTGTGCGGGCCGGTGACCGGGTCACCCTGCACCTGCCGATGGTGCCCGAGCTGCCGGTGTGCATGCTGGCCTGCGCCCGCCTCGGCATCGTGCACTCGCAGGTGTTCGGCGGGTTCTCCGGCACGGCGTGCGGCGACCGGATCGCCGACTCGGGCAGCAGGATCCTGATCACCATGGACGGCTACCACCGGGCCGGGAAGATCTCCGACCACAAGGCGAAGGCTGACGAGGCCGTGGAGGCGGCGGCCAAGCTGGGCCAGAGGGTCGACAAGGTGCTGGTGTGGCGCCGCTACCCCGACCGCTACCTGTCCGACAGCGCCATGGCCGAGGGCCGCGACATCTTCGTCGACGACCTGCTGCCCCGCTACCGCGGGCAGCGCGTCGAGCCGCTGTCGATGCCCGCCGAAGCACCGCTGTTCCTGATGTACTCAAGCGGTACCACCGGACGCCCCAAGGGCTGCCAGCACTCCACCGGGGGCTATCTGGCGTACGTGGCCGGCACGTCGAAGTACTACCAGGACATCCACCCCACCGACACGTACTGGTGTGCCGCGGACATCGGCTGGATCACCGGCCACTCGTACATCGTTTACGGGCCGCTCGCGCTCGGTGCGACCAGCGTGCTGTATGAGGGCGTCCCCACCTACCCGGACGCGGGACGCTGCTGGCGCATCGCCGAGCGGCTCGGGGTGAACATCTTCCACACCGCCCCCACCACCATCCGCATGCTGCGCAAGCTGGGCCCGGACGAACCGGCCGGGTACGCCTACCGCTTCAAGCACATGACCACGGTCGGCGAGCCGATCGAACCGGAGGTGTGGCGCTGGTACCACGACGTAGTCGGCAAGGGCGAGGCCGTCGTGGTCGACACCTGGTGGATGACGGAGACCGGTGGTTTCCTGGGCGCCACCCTGCCCGCCCTGCAGCCGATGAAGCCCGGCAGCTGCGGCCCCGGTGTGCTCGGCATCTACCCGGTCATCTACGACGACGAGGGCAACACCGTCGAGGCGGGCAGCGGCCGGGCCGGAAACGTCTGCATCCGCAACCCCTGGCCGGGGGTCCTGCAGACCATCTGGGGCCAGCCCGACCGCTTCGTGCAGCTGTACTACGGCCGCTATTGCCGCGACGAGAAGAGCACCGACTGGCACGACTGGCCGTTCCTGTGCGGCGACGGAGCCGTCCAGGCAGCCGACGGCTACCTGCGCATCCTCGGCCGTATCGACGACGTGATCAACGTGGCGGGGCACCGGCTGGGCACCAAGGAACTGGAGTCCGCCGCCCTGACCGTGCCCGAGGTCGCCGAGGCGGCTGCGGTCCCGGTCGTCGACGATCTGCGGGGGCGGGTGGTGGAAATGTACGTCGCCCTCAACCCCGGCCAGGAGCCCAGCGAGGAGATCGAGAACAAGGTCACCCACGCCATCGACCAGCAGATCGGCAAGATCGCCCGGCCCCACGCGGTGTGGATCGTTCCCGACATGCCCAAGACCCGCTCCGGCAAGATCATGCGCCGGGTCATCGCGGCCGTCTCCAACTTCGCCGACGTCGGCGACGTCACCACCCTGGCCAACCCTGAGATCGTCGAGGACATCCGCCACCACGTGCAGAGCAACAAGATGGCGAGCGGGGACGTCCCGCGCGACCTCAGCGAGCAGGAGGCCGCCGAGATCCGCGCTTACGGCGACGCGGGCTGAGAGCGGGGCGCGGTTACGCGGGACTGTTCCAGTCGTACGGTCCGCCGCCGCGCCGGTCGATCAGTTCCGGGTCGTCGATCGCCGCGTGGGCGGACGGCGGTCCCGCACGGTGCAGGAAGTCGAGCACGTCGAACAGGCCGCAGACCGTGCCCATGTGATCGCATCGCCGTGAATCGTCACCCGCTGTCCCGCCGCCCCGCGATGGCGGGAGCACGGCCACAAACGGGCTCCGGCCCATGGCACCAGCGTGTGCCGGAACCGGCCGGTACGCAGCCGGCGCCCCAGCGGCGTGCGGCAGGGGCGTCCGCTTGCTCGGCGAACAGGTTGCCAACGGCGCCGCGTGACCGGGCAGGCACTCCGGCGGACCGGGATTGCGGACCTTCCCTCACGGCCCCTGCCGTCAGCCTGGGCGAAGGCGAAGGAGTCACTCGAGGCCCACCGCTGATCACACACCGCGAGCCGGCGGCGATTTCGGTATCGGACAAGCTGGGTATATGCCCCCTGGATGTCAGCGGAGGGACGAGTGCGGTCGATGCTGCCCCGGGAGGCGTGATGAGCCAGCAGCCGGTCCTTCTTCCTTACGGCGATCCGGCCTTCGTGGCGGATCCCTTCCCGCTCTACCGACGGCTGCGCGAGGACGGCCCGGTCCGGCGCGCGGTCATCGCCGGCGGCCTGGACGCCTGGTTGGTCACACGCTACGAGGACGGGCTCGCCGCCCTGTCCGACCCGAGGCTGAGCAGCGATGTGCGGGATGCCTCGGATTCCCGCCTCATCGAGCAGCTGCCCGAGTTCGAGCGTGAATCGATGATCAGCAACATGCTGCGCTCCGACCCGCCCGACCACACCCGGCTGCGCCGCCTGGTCTCGAAGGCGTTCACCGCACACCGGGTCGCCGAGCTGCGGCCCCGTATCCAGGAGATCACCGACCGGCTGCTCGACGCCGTCGTGCCGGCCGGCCGGGCCGATCTCGTGGCGGACTTCGCGTTGCCGCTGCCGGTCACCGTCATCAGCGAGCTGCTCGGTGTGCCGGTGGACGACCGGCACGACTTCCAGCGGTGGACCGACGCCGTGCTCATGCGCGGGGAGAGGACGCCCGACCCGGCCGTCGTCAACGAGGCGTGGCAACGTATGCACGCGTACGTGACGAAGCACCTCGAAACCAAGCGCGCCCGGCCGGGGAACGATCTCCTCAGCGCGCTGATCAGCGCCCACGACGACGCGCAGCGGCTGAACGACGACGAACTGATCGCCATGACCTTCCTGCTGCTGGTCGCCGGGTACGTCACCACGGTCAACCTGATCGGCGGCGGCATCGCCGCGCTGCTCGCCCATCCCGACCAGCTGACCCTGCTACGGGATCATCCGGAACTGCTGCCCGACGCGATCGAGGAGTTCCTCCGCTACGACGGCCCGGTCAGCCCGGGCATCGCCCGCTTCGCACGTGAAGACATCGAGATCTCCGGCGTGACCGTCCCGCGCGGGGCCACCGTGCTGGTCGCGTCCGCGATAGCCGACCGGGATCCGGCACGGTTCTCCGACCCCGACAGGCTGGACATCACCCGGCGTGACAACGGCCACCTGGCCTTCGGGCACGGCATCCACTACTGCCTGGGCGCGCCACTGGCCCGGCTGGAGGGCCAGATCGCCATCGGGACGGCGCTTCGCCGCCTTCCCGACCTGGCTCTTGCCGTCCCGCCGGCCGAGCTGCGCTGGCGGCCCGGCGGTCTCCGCGGCCCGGTGCGGCTTCCGGTCACGTTCACCCCCTGAGCGCCCCGGCAGGGTGGAGCCGGTCGTTCCGTCGGGCCCGGCGGAGCGCATCGCCGCGATGCCGGGTCAGCTGACCAACTCGGCGCTGTGCGCAGCGAAATACTCGGCGATCGGGGTGGCCGGTCGAGTCCCTGATCGACAAGCCGCCACGGGGTGTTCGGCATCGGTGACGTGCTCGCACCGTACGCGGAGTCCGGTGGCCACGGCCCGAGGGGCCACGCCGACCAAGGTCAGCATCTCGACCTGGAGGCGGAGTTGCCGGCCGCCTCCGACTTCCCACTAACGTGTCCGAAGGGGCTTCCAGGGGCCCTGGGGGAGTGACGCGACCCATAGGACCCGAATCACATCCGAAGCGGGATAGTAGGGATAGAACGCCCTGAACAGCGAAGAAAACCGTCATAGAGGTTCATTTCAGGCATTCATCCGAAGTGGGATAGTACGTCACATCATTGCGCCCCGCCGGGACCGCCGCTAAACATTGCTGTCGTTGCTGGGAGCCCGGTGACGGACCGAGCGGATTCGGATTGCCGCAAGGTCTTTCCACTCCCACTCGCAGCGCGGGGCTCCGCCCCACGCCGCCGCCGGCAGCAGCCGGCAATGACGACGTCCCCCAACGGAGAGTCCCTTTCGCATGACCACTCGCACCCGCACCCGCATCGCTCGACTCCGCACCCTCGGCCTCACCGGCATCGCCACCACCGGTGCCGCGGCCGCCGCAATCACCCTGATGCCTACGAACGCACAGGCCGCCGAAGCGACGCAGATGCACGCCACCTCCGCGGTCAAGGCCGCCGGCAGCGACAGCCGCACCACCTCCGGGCGGCAGACCGGCCACGGCAACAACCTCGACGGCTGGATCAAGCAGTCTCTGCAGATCATGAAGTCCAAGGGAATTCCCGGCAGCTACGAGGGCCTCAAGCGCAACATCATGCGCGAGTCCGGCGGTAACCCCAACGCCCAGAACAACTGGGACGTCAACGCCAAGCAGGGCACCCCGTCCAAGGGTCTCCTTCAGGTCATCGACCCCACCTTCAACGCCTACCACGTCGCCGGCACCGCTCGGAGCGTCACCGACCCGGTGGCCAACATCACCGCGGCCGCCAACTACGCCGCCCACCGCTACGGCTCCATCGACAACGTCAACTCCGCCTACTGACCCGGGCTCCAGGCGACTGCCGAACGCGCGCAAGTGGTGCGCGATGTCTGACGGCCACCACAACTCACGCAGGCGGATGCCGAGTTCGAGCAGGCAGAGCCGGTGCCGGGGCACATACGGCAACCACTGGTGGGGCGACCCCCGTTGCCAGGAGCCGCCCCGGGCGTGCTCGGGTCGGTCAGTGTGCCAGTGACAGGAGTGGGAAGGCCTCCAGGCCGGGACGGTGCTTGGTCAGCAGGTAGTGGATCTGTTCGGTCAGGCGCCAGTCGTAGCCCAGGGACTCGACGGCGCAGCGGACGCTCACGTACCGGGCGCCGGGGTGGTCGGCGCGCTGGACGTGGAGCCAGGTGTCCAGTTCGCTCAGGAACGTCTCGTCGTCGATGAGGTCGCGCGCGGTGTGCCGCCGGATCGCGCGTCGGCGCTCACGTTCGACCTCGTTGAATCCGTACAGCTGCAGGCTGACGTCCTCCGCGTCGGCCAGGGTGTCGGGGCGAGCCGCCAGCAGGCCTTGAGCGAGGCGGTTGTGGTCCAGGGCCCGTGCGAGTGGCAGGTCCCAGACGCGGCCGCTGTGGCCGGTGAGCGGGATCGGGCCCGCGCCTTCCCTCGTGAGGCAGGGGCCGCGCAGCCCGGCAACGGCTGCGGCGAGAAGGGTGCTGGCTTCGGACGGGTGCCAGCGGAAGACGTTCGCCGCCCACTCGGGGACGGTGGGGCCGAGATCGTTGCCGTCGCCGGCGACGCGGGTCAGCAGGGTCGCTTCAGGTATCTCGCCGTCGAGGCCGGGGCCTGCCATATGGACGGTGGTGGGGATGCCGGCCAGGTGACAGGACGCCAGGACGAGCGCGTCGGGCAGGGGACTGACGAGCGTGGGTTCGTCGCCGTGGGCGAGGATGTCGCCGCCCATGTCCACGACGCCGATGTGGTCGACGCCGAGTGCGCGGGCGGTCCGCCCGATCTGATCGGCGAGGCCTTCGACACCGGTGTAGGGGTCGAGGAGCCCGAGCCTCGTCGGCAGGTCGCCGGCCAGCCGCGGCAGGGTCGATCCGCGCGGCCCGACCGGCTTCGATCCGGCGGTGACGACCGGCACCGGAAGGGTGTCGAGGTCGAGGCAGGCGAAGTCGTGCGGGGCGAGGGGGCCGGGAAGCGGATCCACGGCGAGGCGTTCCCAGGCATAGGTGAGGACCACGGCATCGGCGCCGGAGCCCAGGCTCGCGTGAGTGAGGGCCGTGCCGATCGGGTCACCTCCGCCGCCCGCCGCGATGAACAGCTCGGTCACGAAGCCGCTCGCGTGGTGCGGATCCCCGAGATGCCGACCGATGTACCCATGTGTTTGCGGGCTCGGTTGTTCTGCTCGTGCAGGCGCTCGTAGTAGTCACGGTCGAGCTGCACCACGCTGTCGGAGAAGAACATCCAGGACAGGATGTCGCGGTATTTGAAGCCCTCGGGGGTGAGCTGGACGCGGCGGCCCAGGCGGCGCAGGAGCCCGGTCTCCTCGGCGGCATCAAGGATCGGCTCGAACAGGTGGGCCTTGTCCTGGTAGCCGAAGCGGTCCAGTTCGGCGAGGTCCAGGTCGAAGGTGTCCAGGACGAGGCGCTTGCGGATGATCTCCTCGTCGTCGAGGACGAAGCCGGTGACCGGCTGCAGCGCGTGGGCCTCGGCCTTGGCGATGTAGTCGGCGACTTCGGACATGGACGGTTTGACGGAGCCCACCATGTAGTCGAGGACGCCGGTGTAGGAACGGGCTCCGACCCCGAGCCCGAGCAGCGGCACGCCGTGGAAGGTGAGGACCTTCTGTTTGTAGCCGCCGCGGCCGAGCTTCTTGTAACGGACGGAGCCTTCCTGGACGTAGCCGTGGTCAGTGAAGACCTGACGGGCGTAGTCGTAGCGCTCGTACAGGTTCGGGGACTGCGCGTACTGGTAGGCACCGGTCTTGGAGAACCAGGCGTCCGGGCGCACGGTGAGGAAGTACGTGCTGATCGTGGCCGGGTCGAGCCGTGCGAGTTCGTCGACGGAATGCCGCCAGGTGTCGTCGGTCTGACCGGCGAAGCCCATGATGAGGTCGGTCGACAGGTCCGGCAGGCCCTTGTCGTGCACGATCTCGATGGCTTTGCGGATGACCTGTTCGCCCGCCTGGCCGCGTCCGGCTTCGCGGATCTCCTTCGGTACCAGGGACTGGATCCCGATGTTGGCCCGGGTCAGGCCGAGTTGCAGCAGACCTTCGAGGGTGGCGGGCTCGTTGACGATCGAGTCCGGCGTGGCCTCGATCGCCACTTCCTCCACGGTGGAGCGCCAGTTGGGATACACCTGGTCCAGCGTGCTGAACAACTGCTCGAAGTGGCGCAGGGACAGCAGGCTCGGGGTGCCGCCGCCGATGTAGACGGTGCGCAGCCGGCGGGCGCGGATGATGTCGGCGTGGTCGCGCAGCTGGGTGCACAGCGCGTTCATGTACGCCGTGTAGACGTCCGTGTCCTCGCTGATGACGGTGTACAGATTGCAGAAGCCGCATTTGTAACGACAGAACGGCACGTGCAGATACAGGTTGAGCTCGGGGACCTGATGCAGGGTCAGGTCCTTTTTCCAGGCATCCTCGGCGGTCCAGGAACCGTCGAGCGGCCGGTAGGTGGAGCGTGACGGGTAGGAGTAGTTGTACGGCGGGATGACGCCCTGCCGGATGTGGTCGGTGAGCTGTGCGGCGTAGCCGGTCACGCGAAAGTGCCCCTCTCGTACATGTTTGACGGGTGGGTCGTCCGAGAGTCAATCCGCGATCGGTGGCCGGGACCCAGGTCCGGTATCCACGAACCCCGGCCCGCTGGGAGCGTGCACTCCTGTGCGATGACCTGAACTCCACCGGAAAGGTCGCTTCCGCAAAGCCGAACCCCTAGGATCCGTGCCCCGGCGGGCGGCTGGAGCTTGCTACAACCGTTGTCGCGAAATCGCCGTCCTGCTCTGGTTGTTACGTTCATGGCCCCGGCCCTGCCGGTGCGGTCTACTGCGCGGCGTGAAGAAGATCCTGCTGATCGAAGCGCTCGCAAACTCGGGCCCCTATGTGCTGGATGCCGCCCGGGCACTCGGCGCGCGCGTCTTCGTCGCCACCCACGAGGACGTCTACGAGAGCTACCCCGGTGCTCTGCGCGACAAGATCCACGGCGCGGTGTTCACCGATCTCACCGACCCGGACCGGGCGCTGGCGGACCTGGCCGCGTTCGCCGAGGCGACGGGGATCGACGCGGTGGCCGGCTGTTGGGAGTTCTTCACCCCGCTCGTCGCCCACCTGGCCGAGCGTCTGGGGCTGCCCGGCAACGACCCCCGGCTTGCCCAGGCGTGCCGCAACAAGGCGGAGATGGCCCAGGCCTTCTACGCGGGCCAGGTGCCCGCGCCGAGAACGATCAGCGTGCGCACGGCCGGAGAGGCGGCACATGCACTCGGCCGTAGCGGCATCGGATTCCCGGTCGTTGTCAAACCCGCCGAGCAGGGCGGCTCCTGGGGCGTCAGCGTGGTCGAGAGCCCCGAACAGCTCGACGCCGCCGTACAGCACGCCCAGTCCTGGCCGATCGCCGCCCCGCACGGCCTGCCCATGGACCAGCGTGTCATCGTCCAGGAGTATGTCGCCGGACCTGAGTTCAGCCTCGACACGGTGGTCTGGCGCGACGAGTTCTTCCACCTGCCCGCGGTGGAGAAGCACACCACCGCCGGTGCCTACCGGGCCGAGACCGGTCACACCTGCCCCGCCGCTCTGCCGGCCGCCGAGCTGAGCGCCTTGCGGTCCGTCACCGAAGGGGCGCTCCGGGCGCTCGGCATCCGCAACGGCGTCGCCCACACCGAACTCAAGATCTCACCCGACGCCGGCCCCGTCGTCATCGAGGTCGGCGCCCGCCTGCCGGGAGACCACCTCGTGGACGTCGTACGCCGGGCCTCGGGCATCGACGAGGCCCGCGCCTACCTCCAGGCGGTGCTCGACGAGAAGCCCGATGTACCCGCGCCCCGGCAGGGAGCATGCGCGATCCGCTTCCTCACCCCGCCGCGCGCCGGCACCTTCCACGGAGTGACCATCGACGGCCGCCACGACGGCTTGGTCGACGGGGACATCACCACGCCGACCGGCGCCGTCGTCGGCAGCGCCCACGACAACTCGGCCCGCATCGGCCACCTGGTCTTCACCGCGCCCACGACCGCACAGGTCAACGCCGACGCCGCCCACGCACTCGCCCACACCCGCATAGAAGTGAGCTGACATGCAGCGCATCGCCTTCCTCCGGTCCGTCGACATCCAGCGCGCCGACCCGTACATCCACCGCATCGCCCCCGCCCTGGAGCGGCTGGGCGCAAAGGCCCGCCTCTTCCACACCCACGGCGACTGCGGCCCGGACCTGTTCCCGGGCACGAGCGAGCGGCTCGACCCCGCCGCGACACCGGACGAGTTCGTCGAGCGGGTGCGTGCCTGGGGCGCCGACGCCGCCGTGGCGATCTCCCTGCCGGACGAGAACGCGCTGCGGGACGCCGTCGTCAAGACCAAGCTCGAAGCCCTCGGCATCCGCACCGTCATGACACCCCTCGCCGCGACACGCGTCCTGTGCGACAAGTGGGAAACCAAGCGAGCCCTGGACGCGCACGGCCTCACCACCCCGCCCGCCGTCCTGGTCGACAGTGACCTCCTCAACGACCGGGCGCTGCCCGTCCCGGCCTACCCGGACGCCGTCCGCCTCGCCGCCCAGGACCTCGGCTACCCCCTCATGGCCAAGCCACTGTGGGACTCCACCAGCATGGGCATCGAGTTCATCCCCGACCAGGCCGCCCTCGACCGCCACCTGGCTATCCCGCCGGCGGCGCACGCGGTCCTGGAGAAGTGCGTCAGCGGACGGCTCTGCTCGGTCGACATCGTCGGCGCCGACAGCCACTACACCGTCATGCCGCTCATCTGGACCGGCACCGCGGGCGGCCCTCCCACCTTCACCTTCGAAGACCTCCGCTACGTCGACCCCGCCCGGGGCGCCGACTTCCGGCCCACCGCGCAACGCCTCGTGGACCTGTGTACGGCGCTCGGTGTCGAGGGGTCCGTGAACGTCGACATGATCTACGCCGACGGCGTGTACCACGTCCTGGAGATCAACCCCCGGATCGGCGGCGCCACCACCCTGTCCATCGCCGCCGGCGGACTCAACACCTTCGCCGCCCTTCTCGACATCCTCACGGGCACCTGGCCGACCCGGAGCAGCGCTCCGGCCGAGCGATTCGCGATCGAGTGCCTCACCGCGAACCCCACCCCCGCCCTCCTCGCCGAACTCCGCGCCCGCATCGACCTGGTGACCTGGCACGACCTGATCATCGACGGCCACAACCACGGCGGCATCCTCACCTTCACCGTGAACCCGGGCGACGAGCAGCAGGCGGTGAAGGAACTCACTGAGCTGTACGAGCAGACGGGCTTCATCGCGGCCCCCAGGCTCGACAAGATCCGCCGTCTGCTGACCCCCGCGGGCCGGTGAGCATCCCCGCCCGCAGGCGATCGGTACGCCGCGGCGCCCCGCCCGGCCGCGGCCGTCGCCGTGGGCTGCGCGCCCGGGCCGGGCTGCCCGCGCTCACCGGAGCGGGCCGCTTCGTCGCCGCTCACGCGGTCGACAGCCTCGGCACCGGCCTCGTGTTCGCCTTCACGATCGTCTACCTCGCCCACGCCACCCACCTCTCCCTCGCGGAGATCGGCGCGGCGCTCACCCTGGGGAACCTCCTCGCGCTGCCCGCCCCCGCACTCGGCGGACTCCTCCTGGACCGCTTCGGCCCCAAAGCGGTCGTAGCGCTCGCCAGCCTCGTTTCCGCCGCGGGGTTCGCGGCGTTCCTCGTCGTCCGCTCCGCGTGGCAGATCAGCCTCGCCTACCTCGTCGTACAGGCCGGCATCAACCTGTACTGGACGGCCGCCCGCAACCTGGTGCCCCTCGCCTGTGTGCCCGGCGAGGAGCGCCTCTGGTTCGGGTTCATCTCCTCGCTGCGCAACCTCGGCATCGGTGCCGGCGCGGCCGTCTCCGCCGTCGCGCTGGCCCTGTTCGGCCCGGACAGCCTGTACGTCCTCATCGCCGCGAACGCGGGCACGTTCCTGTGCGCGGCGCTCCTGTTCCTCACCTGGAAGCCCGCCAGAAGCCCGGCCGCGCCGCACGCCTCCGGCTCCTCGGAGGACAGGGGCGGTCCGGCCCCGAGGGGCAGCCGGCAGGCGGTCCTCCGGGACGGCCGCTACCTCCTTCTCGTCGCGGCCAACCTGGCCTTCGTCCTCGCGCAGATGGTCCCGCCGGTCCTGCTCGCCGTGTACGTCACGGGCACCCTGCACGCGGGCGCGTGGATCCCCGGAACCCTCCTGGTCATCAACACGGCCGCCGTCGCCGTCCTCACTCCGGCCATCACCCGCCGCTCGGCACGCCACCGCCCGCACCGTGCGATCGCCGGCGGATTCCTCGTGGGCGCCGGTTCCTTCGCCCTCTTCGCCGCGCCCCTCGCCTGGCAGGGCGCCCCCGGCTGGGCCGTGGCCGCCGTGCTGGTGGCGGCGATGCTCCTGTTCACCCTGTCCGAGATCCTCAGCTCTCCCGCGCTCAACGAACTCTCGGTCGTTCTGGCCCCCGCCGCCGCCAACGGCCGCCACCAGGCCGCCTTCCAGCTGTCCTGGTCCATCGGTGGCGCCGCCGCTCCCGTCGTGCTCACCACGCTCCTGAGCCGGCAACCCGTCCTGCCGTGGCTGCTTCTCGCCTCCCTCAGCGTGCTCGCCGTCCCCGCAGCCCACGCCCTTGCCCCACCCGACCGGGAGGAAGCCCTGCCGTGATCCTCACCCTTGTCCGGGACCTCATGGACGTCCCCGCCACCGAGTGGGACGCCCTCACCGGCCACGCGGGCCTCTACCTCTCCCACCAGTGGCTCGCCGCCCACCAGCACGACCCCACCGCACAGGTCCACTACGCCCTGGTCCACGCCGACGGCCGACTCATCGCCGCCGCACCGCTGCACGTGGTCGACAGCGAACCGAACGCCCTCTACCGCGTACACGACCTCATCCCCGACCGCACACCGGCAAGGACCCTGCTCGCGGGAGCCCGCCGCGGCTACTTCAACTCCCCTCTCCTGCACCCTCGCCTCACCCCCGACCGGCGACGCGAAGCTCTGAACGAACTCGTGAAGTCCGCCAGTTCGCTCGCTGCCGTCCACGAGGCACAGCCATGGTGGCTGTACGTCACCGACACCGCAGCCGCCGAACTCGCCGACGCATGTGGCACCAAACCCATGCAACTGGGCGAGGACGCCCGCATTCCGCTGCCCGGCAGCACGTTCGACGACTATCTCGCCGGCCTGCCCTCCAAGCGGCGCGTCGCCATCCGCCGCGAGCGCCGAGCCTTCGCCGAAGCCGGATACGAGCTGCGCACCCAACGACTCTCCGAGTGCGCCGACCCAGCCGGCGCGCTGCTCGCCCAGCTCCAGGAACGCCACGGCCACCCGGCCGACCCCGCCTTCATGGCCCGGCTGCTGCGCGACCAGGCCGAGGGCATGGCCGACAGCGGAGTCGTCCTCGCCGCGTACGCCGAAGGCCGTATGGTCGCCTTCAGCCTCTTCTACCGCCAGGCGGATACCGTCTGGCTCCGGGCCACCGGTTACGACTACGCCCGACTGCGGGGCGCGCACGAGTACTTCAACCTCGTCTACTACCTCCCCATCGAGGACGCCTACGCCCACGGCGCCGCCGCCCTGCACCTCGGCATGGAGTCCCTCCGAGCCAAGACCCTCCGGGGAGCGGTCACTTCACCGCTCTGGGCGATCGAAGGGGCTGGGAGCACGGTTGGCCGCCCGGGGCGCCCCTGAAGGGGCGATGCTGGGATTGTGTACGCTACGGCGCCGGCACGACGGTAGGGCACGACGTCGTGACCGCCACCGCGCGCTGCGAGCTGTTCGGCGGCGATCCAGGTACAGCCCGCCGTGCCGCGCACCAGCACCGACTCGGAGGAGGACGACCGCCTCGACCGGGCGACGGCTTGTTCGACGTAGCCCCCCGCCCACTCCGGTGAACGCCCACACACACCGACCGGCCCATGACGCGTCGCCCCCGTCGCCGATCGCTGGCTTTTCATGGCCAACAGGGGCCTGCACGCGGCGGCCATCTGAGCCACGGAGAGCACATCGACTCGCTGGACCTGCCGGAGGCACGCGCGTCCCCGGGCCCCCGGCGAGGGCCCAGGGACAAGGGGCTTGGGCCCCCGGGTGTCACACGTGCGGGCGGCGGCCGCTTTCCTGCTGCGGGAAGGTCTGGTCCGCGCCGGGCAGCGTCGGCTTCGGCAGAGTCGCCACCTCCTCCTTCGCCTTCTCCAACTGCTCCGCGGTGTCGTCAGGAAGCTGGGGCGAGCTTGGGCGGGCGTCGCGGAAACGGAAGGCGGTCGTGAGGTCGCCGAAGGTGGCGCGCCGCCAGTCACTGATGTTCGGCTCGGCAACCCCGGTGAACCGCTCCAGGAACTGCAGGGCCGAGGTGTGGTCGAAGGCCTCCGAGGCGACCCAACCACCCACGGTCCAGGGCGAGATGATGATGGCCGGGACACGGAAGCCGCCACCGATCGGCAGACCCTGGATGTACTCGCCCGCTGTGCCCGCGGGCGGGGTGGGCGGGGCCACATGGTCGAACAGGCCGTCGTTCTCGTCGTAGTTGAGGATGAAGGCGGTTTTCTGCCACACCGTGGGGTTGGACGCGATCGCCTCGATCTTCGAGGCGACGAAGTCGGCACCGGCCGCCGGGAGATAGTCGGGGTGCTCCGACTGGAAACCCGTCGGAATGATCCAGCTCACTGCCGGCAGACGGTCGTTGCGGGCGTCGTCCTCGAAGGTGCCCTCCGGCTGCGGGCGTACTCCCCGCTCGTACAGCTCGGAGCCGGGCCGCGCGTTCTGGAAGGTGGCGAACTGCTCCAGCAGGTTGCAGCCGTAGTCGTCGTCCTGCTGGTACACCTTCCAGCTGACGCCCGCCGCCTGGAGCCGTTCGGCGTACGTCGTCCAGCGGTACGGCGTGGGCGCGACGTTGCTGATGATCGGCCCGCCGTGGGTGCCGGCGGGGTCGATCGTGCCGGTCATCCACATCAGACGATTGGGCCACGTCGGTCCGAACACCGAGCAGTAGTAGTTGTCGCAGATGGTGAAGGCCTCGGCGAGCGCGAACTGGAACGGGATGTCCTCGCGCGTGTAGTAGCCCATCACGTAAGGGCCGTTGACGCCGTCGGCCCTGCGGTGGGCGGGCAGCCACTGGTCCATCCTGCCGCCGTTCCAGGCCTGGTGCTGCACGGACCAGGCGTGGCTGGTGGACGGGATGGCCTGTGCGCTCGACTTGTGGGTGTCGAGGTGGAAGGGCAGCAGATAGCCCTTCGGGTTCTTGGTGTCGGGCTGGTAGAAGACCGAACGCCCGTTGCCGAGCCTGAGGGCGTCCGGGTCGCTGAAGCCCCGGACGCCCGACAGGGTGCCGAAGTAGTGGTCGAACGACCGGTTCTCCTGCATCAGCATGACCACGTGCTCGATGTCGCTCAGCGATCCGCGTGGGGGCGGCCCGGCGGCTACGGCCTTCTGGATGCTCGGCGGGAGGAGGGAGAGAGCCGCGGTGGCGCCGAGCGCACCCGCGGCCGTACCCAGCAGTCTACGGCGTGTCAACTCAGCCATGATGGCCCTTTCTTGAGCGAGACAAGCGCTCCGGAGTGACGGCCGGCCCGGTGGAAAGGTGGGCCACCAGCAATCGTTCGCGTGTCTCGACGGGGCGCATCAGGCAAGCACCGTGAACATGTGACCAACGCGCGGGAAGGGCTTGGCCAAGCTGTGATATTCAACGCCTGTGCGTCGCACCGATGTTGCCGTGCGTTGAGAAACGGTGGCTGCTACATGGATTCGACCGACGACTGTACGAGGCGCAACCGTGCGGCTGCTCGCACGCGAGCGGGATCTTCACGCAGGGAGCGACGCCGCTGAGAGGCGCCGGGACCCTCGTCCTGTTCCGGCCGACCGTCCCGGCGCCGTACCCCCGTACTGAGGCGGGCTGCCGTCAGTGGCCGCCGCGTGGGCGGGTGAGGGTGAAGCGGTCGACGGGAACGAGGTCGCCGTAGGGCCCGGTGACGGTGTAGTAGGTGACGTGGATCGAGGTCGTGCCGCCGGGACGGCCGGGGTCGACCTCGAACGCGGCGAAGCCGTAGGAGTGCTCGGCGTCGCGTACCGCCGACCACGGGGCGTCCTCCAGGACGTAGACGGGCGGGCGTTTGCCGGTCGCCGGGTCCGCCGGGCCCACCTTGGTGATCACCCGGCACTGCGGGGTGGGGAAGAGGAGCTGGTTGGAGGGGGCCGAGGTGCCGCCCCCGCCGATCACCATGTGCACGGTGCCCTTGGTGGTGTCGACGGTGTGCGTGTCGGTGGCGGCCGGGATCGGCGTGCGGGTGTCGTTGGACTGCTGGCCCCGGATGGGGTGCGACCGTTCGTAGTGGTGCTCGTGGCCGCAGACGACCAGGTCGACGCCGTAGCGGTCGAACAGCGGCACCCACTCCTCGCGGATGCCGAGGTCGGCGCCGTTGAACTTGTCGGCGGTCGAGATCACCACCTGGTGCATGCACACGACGACCCAGTCGATGTCGGGGTTCGCGCGGGAGGCGGCGAGTTCGGTCTCCAGCCAGCGCTTCTGGGCGCCGCCGGAGTAGCCGTGGACGTAGGAGTTGCCGCCGTCCTGGAAGGCGACGTCGTCGTTGTTGAGGCTGATCACGCGTACCGAACCCGCGGTGAACGCGTACCACAGGCCGTGCAGTTCGGTGTCGGCCCCTGCGTCGGGCAGGCTGAAGTAGGTCTGGTACGCGCCGTAGCCGATGGGGCCGTTGCCGAGTTCGTTCTCATGGTTGCCGGCGGCCGGCATCCAGGGGCGGTGTCGGGCCGAACGGGAGTTGTTCTCGAACCAGTCGGACCAGGTGCGCACCCGGTCCGTGGACAGGTTGGCGTAGCAGAGGTCCCCGTTGACCAGGTGGAACAGCGGGGCGATCCGCTCGACGCCGGCGGTGGTGTCGCCGGCGGCGGGGGAGCCGAGGTTGTCGTTGACGTAGATGCCGCTGTCGTTCTTCTTGCCGAGGGTCGGTGTGCCCTGGTCGCCGAAGCTGGTGAAGGTGAACGCCGACCGGCCGCGCGGGGCGGTGCGTACAGTGCCGAACTCGGCCTGCCCGCCCTCGTGCACGGCGGCGTAGACGTAGTCGGTGTCCGGCCTGAGGCCACGCGCCAGGGCATGGTGCACCTGTACCTCGGTGCCCGATTTGGCGTCGCGGTACGTCGTGGTCTGTGCGGTGACGGTACGGCCGAGACCGCCGGCCGGGGTGCCGAGCAGCACACGCGGCCGGGACACGGACGCGGTGGTGTGCCAGGAGACCACGACCTCACGGGAGGCGTCGGCTCCGAACTGCAGATGCAGCCCCGCGACCCGCGGTGCCCCCAGTGCACCCGGCTTCTGCCACAGCACCGGGCTCGCCGCGGCGGGCGTCGCACCGGCCAGCCCCACCGCACCGGCCAGCCCTGCCCCCGACGCACCCGCCAGCAGAGCTCGTCTGCTGGGACCTGAACGGACAACAGAGTCAGGAGTGTTCATGACCGCCGATTCTTGTCGGGAGCCGGTGAACGGCACGGTGAGATCCGGGTGAACGAAACGTCAAGCACGGCATCGGCGGTGACGCTCAGCGCGGAAGTAGAACTCGAAGACATCCGAGGCGAGTTGAGCGTGTGGCCGCATCAGGTCATCGGCGAGCCAAGAGTGGTCCAAATAAGGGACGGCTTTTCCGGATTCCGGACGGAATGGTTGCGTACCGGCCAGCCAAGAGTGAACCGAGCGTGGACGGCGGACCCGATGGCGCGCACCGTGTGTGACGGTCGGCGCCGGCACGCGGGTCCCGCGTGCTGAGAAGACTGCGACCTGGTGCCGCCCGTCGTACCGCGCACTCGGCCGGATTGCTTCCTTGCTCTGGCGGGCGAGCGTCGCCATACTCGTCGCGCTTGGCATGGTCACGTCGTATCTTTGGCCGGCGCCCCCATGCCTCTCATCCCTTCGTTCCTCCGGCCCGGCTCGTCGAGTGAGCGGGCAACCCCCACAGGAGGCCTCCTATGGCGCAACGCCGCACAGCTCTCACCACCCGCGCGCTCACCGGAGCGAGCGTCGCGGTCCTCACCGCAGGCGCCGCACTGCTCCCCGGTGCGGGCTCCGCCACGGCCGCCACCGGTTCCGCAGCGACCCCGGCCGCGGCCCGCGCCACGGCCGCCGCGTCCCTCGTCGCCCGCCTGGGTGACCGTGCCGCCGGTTCCTACTACGACGCCGCGGCCCGCCAGTTCATCGTCAACATCACCGACCCGTCCGCGGCCGCCCAGGTCCGCAACACCGGTGCTGTCCCCAGAACCGTGCGCTACTCCACCACCCAACTCCGCGGCGCACTCGGCACCTTGACCCAGCGGGCCCGGATCGCGGGTACCGCCTGGGCGATCGATCCCCGCCAGGACAAGGTGGTCGTGACCGTCGACCCGACGGTCACCGGAGCCAAGCGCACCCAACTGAACACCGTGGTCCACTCCCTCGGCGACAAGGTCGTCGTGCGTCGGGCCGCGTCCGCGTTCAAGCCGCTCATCGCGGGCGGTGACGCCATCTGGGGCAGCGGTGTGCGCTGCTCCCTCGGGTTCAACGTGACGGTGAACGGCGCGCCGTACTTCCTGACCGCCGGGCACTGCGGCAACGCCTCCTCGACGTGGTCCGACTCGCAGGGCGGCGGCGAGGTCGGCCAGACCGTCGACTCCCAGTTCCCCGGCACCGACTACGCCCTGGTCCAGTACGACGACGCGAACAGCGACCACACCAGCGCAGTCGACCTCTACGACGGCGGCAGCCAGCAGATCACCCACGCCGCCGACGCCTACGTGGGTGAATCGGTCCAGCGCAGCGGCAGCACCTCCGGTGTCCACGGCGGGTCGGTCACCGGCCTCGACGCGACCGTGAACTATCAGGAGGGCTCGGTCTCCGGGCTCATCGACACCAGCGTGTGCGCCGAACCCGGCGACAGCGGCGGCGCGCTCTTCGACGGCGACGCGGCCATCGGTCTGACCTCGGGCGGCAGCGGCGACTGCACCTCGGGTGGCGAGACCTTCTTCCAGCCGGTGCCTGCGGCGCTGAGCGCGGAGGGCGCGACTCTTCCGTAACCGGCACGCTCGTACTGCCCTGGCCAACCAGGAATGCCTCAACCAGCCCTCACAGGGGGCGGGTTGAGGCATTCTCCCTGAGCGGGATCGACAGGTCGGCGCTGAGCACGGGCGCGCGCTGGTGGGTCGGCTTGTCGGTCGCGCTGAAGCCGATGTCGTAGATCGGGAGTCGAACCGATGGGCGAGCATGGGGACAGGGAAACCGCAGAGGCCGGGGAAGGGCGGGCAGCGAGACCTGCGTCCGTCGCCGCTGCGGCTCAGGCGATCCACACCGGGCGGCTGGACTTGGTGCCGCTTCGCGTCGAGCATGCCGAGGAGATGGCCGTGGTGCTGTCCGATCCGGCCCTGCACGCCTTCATCGGCGGCCCTCCGGAAACCCCGCAAGCCCTGCGCTCCCGCTACCAGCGCCTCACCGCAGGCTCTCCCGATCCGGCTGTCTCCCGGCTGAACTGGGTGATCAGGCTTCGTGACGAAACCTGCCTGGTGGGCACAGTCCAGGCGACGATCAGCTTCTCCCCGCACGACCCAGTCGCCGAGATCGCTTGGGTGGTGGGGACCCCGTGGCAGGGAAGGGGTATCGCCGGCGAAGCGGCCCGAGGGCTCGTCGAGTGGCTCGGCCGTCAGCGGGTGCGGACCGTCATGGCCCACATCCACCCGGGCCATCGGTCCTCCGCTGCCGTCGCCACCGCAGCCGGGCTCACACCCACCGACGAATGGCACGAAAGCGAGATCCGCTGGAGCCGGAATCTCAGGCGATGACTTCGCCGAAGCAGCCAGCTGGCGCCGTGGGATGGCCCAGGTGGTCGAACATCAGGGCCGCGGACCAGATCATGCCCAGCGGATTGGCGATGCCCTTGCCCACTCCCGTCCGGGGTTGAGGCCGGCGGCCGACGCGATGCCCATGGCGCCCGCGACAGCCGCGGCCAGGTCACTGAGGATGTCACTGAAGAGATCGGAGGCGACGACCACGTCGAAGTCGGCTGGTTCGAGGACGAGCTGTCCCAGAAGGGCATGGTGTGCACGATGCCGTTCGACTTCGTCGCCGAGGTGAGCCGGCCACCGCGGCGAGCGGCAAGCTCGAAGGCGTGGTCCAGAACGCGCGTGACGCCGTCACGGGTGGATACGGCTTCCTGTATGGCGAGTTCGTCGGGGAAGCCCCTGTTCGTACGACCACCGACCTGGCTGTACTCACCCTCGACGTTCTCGCGGACCACGACGAAGTCCACTTCTCCGGCCCGCGCGCCGAGCACCGGGCTCTCTACGCCTTCGAAAGCAGCTCCTCATCAAAGCCGGGTGGTCGTCCGCCACGTGAGCCTTTGCGCAGGCGGGCGGCTTGACTGTCGGTGTTCTCCGGGATGGTGTGCCGGATCCCTCGCCCTCGCGGGTATGCGCGACACGGCCTGTGCTGTAAGCCTTGTCTGCGGCAAGGCTGTTGGGCTTCTTCCGGGGCCTCCCCGGCCCGATCCGCGGGACGCAGATCTTGTCCACCACAGCCTTGAACTGGGTGCGGTCCGTCCGCTGACCTGGGGTGACGGACAGCGGGCGGCAGCGGCCGTTCGCACTCAGGTGGAGCTTGGTGGTGAACCCGCCGCGCGAGCGGCCCAGGCCCTCACCTCCCGCACCACCTCCACCAGGCGCCCGTACAGGCTCTGCCACGGCATCTCGCCCTGATGTTCGTGTGGCTCGCCCCCTTTGATGCGGGATCGGCGGCGGATCGTTGTGGGCGCCCACCAGCAGCCGGACGCAGGGGCCGAAGCGGGCACTTACGGGTGGTAGCGCGCCGGGCCGCCCGCCGCGGCCGTACCGTCGTGAAGGCAGGGGACGGCGTGCAGGTTCAGGTTCGGGGGAGCAGGACGAGCTTTCCTTTCGTGCGGCGGGCGAGCAGGTCCTCGTGCGCCTGGCGGGCCTGCCCGAGTGGGTACGCCGCCCCGACCAGGGGTTGCAGGCGCCGCCTGGCCGTGAGGTCGAGTAGTTCCTCCAGCGGTGCGCCCCCGGCCCCGTCCCGGACGAGCAGCGGGGTGAGCCAGAAGCCCGCGACGGTAAGGCTGTCCACTGCCAAGCGGCTCGGCGCGACGGCGGAGGCCGGCTGCCGGGCAGAGGCCCCATAGGTGACAAGACGACCCAAGTACCCCAAGGTGTCCAGGGCGGCGTCGAGAACCGGGCCGCCGATGGCATCCAGCACGATGTCGACCGGTCGCCCGCAGTTGGCGGCAAGGACCCGCTCCCGATAGTCCCGCAACTCGCCGTCGATCGCCACGTCCGCTCCCAACTCCAGAGCGAAGGCGCGCTTTTCCTCGGAGGACGCGGTGGCAATGACCCGTCCGGCCCCGAACTCCCGGGCGAGCTGGACGGCGAGGCTTCCGGTGCCGCCCGCAGCGGCATGCACCACTACGCTCTCGCCGGGCCTGATTCGGGCGACCGAGCGCAGCAGGTGCCAGGCCGTCAGCCCCTGGACGAGGACCGCCAGCGCCTCGCCCGCGCTCACGCCCTCCGGGACAGCGACCAGGTCACGCTCGGCCACCACGGCCCGCTCGGCATAACCGCCCTGCAAAACGTGGCCGAGCACCCGGCGCCCGTCCGCCGTCCGGCCCACGACCTCCATGCCCGGGATCCGCGGCAGCGGACCCTTGGGCGCACAGGGGCCGTCGGGCTGCTCGCCCGCGATCTGCTTGATATCGCCGAAGTTGACGCCCGCGGCCGCCACCTCGACCACCGTCTCACCCGGCCCCGCCACCGGGTCGGGCACCTGGACCTCCGCCAACACCTCAGGCCCGCCGAACCGTTCGAACCGCATGGCACGCATGCGTCTCCTCCCCACTGAAAGGATCTTTCCATGGCCACCACGCCGATGCCGGACCCGGACATCACCTTCGACGGCACCGGGCTGCTCTGCGTCACGCTCGTGCTGCGGCTCCGCAAGCGAATCGGCGGCGACGCACCGCGCACCGTCGTACACGTCATCGCCACCGGTCCAGCCGCCCCGCTCGACCTGCCTGCATCGTGCCACCCGGTCGGCCACGCGTACCTGGGCGTGGTGGACCGAGCCGACCGGCCCGCCCATGCCTCCGGCTCGCCGCCAACTCTCTGGGCACCCGATCCGATGCGCCGTGGCGCCTTGTCGACTGACCGCTTCCCCCTCGCGACTGCCGCCTGACGGATCAGGCCGACGACTACGGCTCTACGGCTGGCTGATCGCACGGCAGACGGTCGAGCTCGGCCGCCCAGCGGTCGGACCAGCGCACCAGTCCCCGGAGTTCGTCATAGGCATCACGGCCCAACCCGGTCAGCCGGTAGGCGCCGGCCGTGTCGCGTTCGACGAGCAAGGTCTCCCGCAGCTCGCCGAGGCGCTGCTGCAGCACGCTGGATGACATGCCGTCGCAGCGCTGCTGCAGTGGCCGGAAACCGAGCGGCCCGTCGCGTAGTTCCCACAGGATGCGCAGGATCCACCGCCGACCGAACAGGTCGAGTGCGGCCATGAGCGGACGGCCGGTGGTGGAGCCACGAACGGGGCGTCGGGGGCGAGGTGTTGGGGTCATCCGGGATGCCGTCCTGCTGAGTGCCGTTGGGGGTAGTGCTTCGGAATCAGAAACACTACTCTCCCTCGTGACGCTTCGAAATGCGAAGCGCCGCCAGAGGAGGAACCCGCCGCCATGGCCACCCGGATACCACCACTGTCGGCCCCCTATCCCGGAAAGGCCGCGGCAATACTGCGGCGCATGATGCCGAACGGGGAGGAGCCGATCGCACTCTTCCGCACCTGCGCCCGCAACCTCCCACTCGCAGAGGCGCTGCACGGCTGGGGCTCCTACCAGCTCAGCCGCCGCTTAAGCCTCGGCCTGCGAGACCGGGAGCTCGTCATCGACCGCACCTGCGCCCGGTGCGGCTGCGAGTACGAATGGGGCGTCCACGTCGCCCGCTTCGCCGATCGCGCCGGACTGACCACCCAACAGATCGCCTCCCTCACCCATGGATCCAGCGCCGACCTCTGCTGGACCGGCGAGCGCGACCGACTGCTCCTCGATACCGCCGACGCCCTGCACGACGGCCACGACATCGACGACGCACTGTGGGCCCGGCTCAGCGCCCAGTTCAGCTCCGAACAGATCCTCGACCTGCTGATGCTGTGCGGCTGGTACCACGCCATCAGCTTCACCGCCCGCGCCACCAGGCTCCCACCGGAGCCGGGCGCACCGCGGTTCGATGCCTTCCACACAACCGACTCGGAGGTTGGCCGCTGATGAGAGAGCGCGGCCTGCCCCCAGCCATCCCCGCGCGTGCCTGCGCGACGGCAGAGGCGGCAGCCCCTTCGCTTCCTCACCTCCGAGGGAGAACTGCCCGCGTGCGGCCACGGAACGATCGCCGCTCTGGCCTTCCTGGCCAACCGAGCCGAGGGCCGGGAGAGGTTCCCATCAGAGCCGGCACACGGCGGCGCTCGTCGTCATTCAACGGCGCCTCATCCATCACCGCTGTGATACCGGGCCACCCTCCATACATCGGAGCGTGTCCGCCCCGGCTGGGCCATACGCGAGAAGACACACCTCAAGGCCGCCTTCGCCTCCCGGCCCCATCGACCTGCGCGCCCCCACCGGGGCCGAGTGCCACCTCATCCTGCCCGCACTCGGCGACACCTCGAACACACTCGCTGCGGGTACCCGCGTCGCCTCCGTGGACATGGGGCGACCGCGGATACTCGTTCCCGTCAGTTCCCGGTCCCCTCTCGCCACCCGCGCCCCCGACCTCGAACGGCTCCGCGCCGCCTGTGACCGCCTCGGCATGCTCGGCTGCTACGTCCACACCACGCCGACCTCCACAGGCCGCATCGCAGCCCGCATGTTCGCCCCATCGATCCGCGTCGCGGAGGACATTGCCAACGCCAACAGCACCGCCTGCCTGGCCGCACACTTCGCCGGGCGGGGCATCACCAGCATCGCCGTCGACATGGGCGACTCCCTCGGCAACCCCGCCACGATCGCCGCCACCACACAGCACGCCCCGTCCGCCACCACCGTCCATCTGGGCGGCGCTGCCGAGGGCACGTACGGTTTCCGCCTTCCACAGCCCCGTAACGGCTGGCGGGCGGCTGGCCGCACCGACCCCGTAGAGCCCATCTGCGAACCGGCCATGAAGCGGAATCCAGACCCCGATCCCTTCCCTCCCTGGTCAGTGTCCCGGTGAGTGGCCCGAAGGCGCTCGTGTCGTCGGGAGCGCCCGAACAGGAAAGAGTGAACGCACAATGAACACAAGCACGTTGACCACACCGCTGTGCCGCCTGCTGGGCATCCGCGTGCCCGTCATCCAGGCACCCATCGGTTCAGCGGCCACGCCCGAACTGGCCGCCGCGACCTCCCGCGCGGGCGGACTGGGCACACTGGCGCTCACCTGGACCGAGCCCCAGCAGGCCGTGGAACAGATCCGCCGGGTCCGCGAGCTGGCAGACGGCCGCCCCTTCGCCGTGAACCTGGTGCTGGACTTCCCCATCGACGACGTGATGACCGCCTGCCTGAACGAGGAGGTGCCGATCGTCTCGACCTTCTGGGGCGACCCGGGCGACCTCCCCGCACGTCTCCATGCCGCGGGCGTGCTGCACCTGCACACCGTCGGCTCCGTCGAGGCGGCCGAACGCGCGGCCGATTCCGGCGTGGACGCCATCGTGGCGCAAGGCTGGGAGGCAGGCGGCCACGTGCGGGGCGAGGTCTCCACCCTCGCCCTGGTGCCGGCGGTGGTCGACGCGGTCGCGCCGGTGCCGGTCATCGCCGCCGGCGGCATCGCGGACGGACGCGGCCTCGCCGCCGTCCTCGCCCTCGGCGCGCAGGCAGGCTGGCTCGGCACCCGCTTCCTGACCGCACGGGAGGCCGCGACGCACGAGGTGTACCGTGCCGCCGTGCTGCGCGCGGCACCGCAGGACGCGGTCCACACCCGCTGCTTCGACGGCGGCTGGCCCGACGCACCCCACCGGTCGCTACGCAACTCCACCCTTACGGCCTGGGAAGCAGCGGGCAGCCCCGCCGCCCCCAACCGGCCCGGCGAAGGCGTGATCGTGGCCACGGACAGCCAGGGACGCACCCACCAACGGTACGCAGACATGGTTCCGATCCCCGGGATGACCGGCGATGTCGAGGAACTGGCGCTCTACGCCGGCCAGTCGGCCGGCCTGGTCCGCGACGTCCTCACCGCAGAACGGATCGTGGCATCCATCTGCGATCAAGCCCAGCGGATCACGTCCGGTGCCTAGGACTTGTCCGGGGCGGGGTGATCTGACGGATGCCGAGTGGGAACGGCTGCGGCCGTTCCTGCCGGTCAGCAACCGGCGGTGCGGGCGATGGCGGGATCACCGGCAGGTGATCGACGGGATTCTGCACCGGGTGCGGACCGGTGTGCGGTGGCGTGACCTGCCCGAGCGGTTCGGCCCGTGGAAGACGGTCTACGAACGCCATCGCCTGTGGTCCGCCGACGGCGCCTGGGAACGACTGGTCCAACAGGTCCAGGCCGCAGCCGATGCCCGCACCGATCTGCCCCCGACCCCCGCATCAAAGGGGGCGAATTGGCGGAAGGTCCATACCCGGCTCAGAAACTCCACCGCGTATGGGTGAAAACCCCGCCGCCCCGACCGAATCCGTACGCCGTGTCCGGGACCACTGCGAACACCACCGCGTCCCCCTTTCGGATCGCGTCCCCGATCCCGTGGAAGGTGCCCTCGGGCGACGTGATGTGCGCGCCGTACTTCGCCTCGTACGCCGCGATGACCTCCTCCAGCACCGTCGGATCGGCAGCCGGCTCGGCCCGACCCTCGACCACGAGGTCGAGCCCTTCGCTGAGCGAGTTCCTGCCGGTGGTCAGCGCGCAGTGCCGGTGATGAGCGAGGTTCCTCGCCTTCTGTTCCCCTGGGCCGGTGGAGAAGTACAACACCCCGTTGTGCAAGGCGGCGATCACGGGTGTCACATGCAGTCGGCCGTCGGGCCGCACCGTGGACACCCAGAAGATCTCGGCGGCCGCCAGCTGCCGCTGGGCCTCGGCCCACTCCGTGGCGGTGACGCCCGGGGCACCCGGGCGGGGATTCAGCGCGGAGCTGTAGCGGGCATCCAGCTCGGACGTGGGCTGCTTGGCGGATCCTGTTGTCGCCATACCGGCCCTCCTTCCTCTCGCCCATGAAGACAGGCCGGCCGGGCCGAAGTCATCGCCGTGCGGACCATTCATCGTAGGAATGCTTGCGCGGCTACCGCCAGCCGGGCCTTCGGAACACCCGGCCGCCGAGAGGACGCTGTCCAGCAGTCCGGATCGGGCCGTCCGACGGCCCGGAACACCGCGACGGGGTCCAGGTGGTCCCGCCAGTGGGTCACCCGCCGGGCCTTGACGTTGATCATCGAGACGAAGGGGTTGTCGTAAGCATGTCCAGCGCCGACCGCTTGTCCGTGCACGGCATAGTCCGATGCGACGTGGGGCCGCGCTTCGGTTTGCGGCCCCGCTTGGGTGATTCGATCGAGGAATCAGACCAGGGCGTGCAGCGAGTTCTCCACGCAGATCGTGGCCGATCTGACCTCGATGGAGCGGACGCCGGGACGATCGGGTGAACCGGCAGCGCCGAGGAACTGCTCGACCGGTCGGCCCTGCCGCTGGATCCAAGATCGAAGGACTCCGTCGGACGGCCAGACAGCGCACATGCGAAGCGCAGCGGGCCCAGATGGCGGACCAGACCGGCGAACGCGCGGCCTGAACGGCAGCTCGCGGCTGCCGTTGCCTAGCGTGCAGACACGGGGAAGAGCATGCAGCTGCTCGTGGCATGGGCGAGCAGCCGGTCCTCGGAATCGAGTAGCTCTGCTTGCGCGAGGGCGGTGCGGCGGCCGTGGTTGAGGACGGTGCCCACGGCACGGACCTTGCCGGTGTCGACGGTGATCGGGCGGAGGAATTTCACACCCAGGTCGAGGGAGGTGTAACCCGTGCCTGCCGGAAGTACGGACTGCACGGCACAGCCCGCGGCCGAGTCGAGGAGGGTGGCGTAGACGCCGCCATGGACACTGCCGATGGGGTTGTAGTGCTCCTCGCCCGGTTCCAGAGCGAAGACCGCGCGGCCGAACTCAACCTGTTCCAGGGTGAATCCGAGGGTCGCCGCGACGGGCGCGGCGGGCAGACGTCCGCCGAGCACGCTCCGCAGGAAGTCGAGACCGCTCTCCTGGCCGACGGCAGCCGCAGAGATGCTCGGATCTTGCCACTCGAACGTGCGTGACCTCGTCATTTGGCCTCTTCCTCCGCTACTGACTTCGCTTTCTGAAGTTAGCCCTGCAGGGTTCTGGCTGTCAATGCCGAAGTCAGCCTACGATGACTGCATGACCTGGCTGGAGACCAGTACCGAGAACTGCACGGTGCAGCGCACCCTCGACCTGATCGGCGAGAAGTGGTCGATGTTGGTGTTGCGCGACGCCATGAACGGCGTGCGCCGTTTCGACGACTTCCGTCGGCATGTGGGACTGTCCGAGGCAGTGCTGGCGGACCGGCTGCGCAAGTTGGTCGCAGCCGACATCCTGGAGACCGTCCCGTACCGCGAGCCGGGCCACCGCAGCCGCCACGAGTACCGGCTCACCCGCAAGGGATGGGATCTGTGGCCCGTGATGATCGCCCTCAAGCAGTGGGGCGACCGCTACACCGCGGACCCGGAGGGGCCACCCTTGGAGGTACGTCACCGTGACTGTGGTGAGCAGGTGGAAGCCGTCGTCGTCTGCACCGCCGATCACGAGCCACTCACTCCACGACAGGCATACACGCGCCCTGGTGCCGCGGCGCATGCTGTGACCTGACGGTATCTGTGGTCCGGGCGTGGCGCCGTTCCTGGCTGTAGATGACCTGATGCAGTATCAGGTCCCGGGCGGAGACCGTACACGGCCCAGGCCCGTGTGGGCCGGGAGTCACTGCCACCGAAACGGTCACGGTAGGCGCGGACAAGGCCATCACCATGCTGGTCGCCGGCAGCGAGACGACCGCCACCTCGATCTCCTGGCTCTGCCACGAGCTGAGGCGGCGGCTCGCGGTGCAGAGCCGCTTCCGCGGCGAGGTCCGCTCCGCGCTGGGCGGACGCCCGTGCGCCTACGAGGACATCCCCTGGCTGGAGTACGTACGGCGTGTCATCCACGAAAGCACCCGCTTGCCCACGCTGACCCGGCTGCTGATGCGCCGCAGCCTGCAAGAGGTGCAGCTCGGCGGCATCAGCATCATCCCCTTCAGGTTCAGTGCAGGACGGCGGAAGCACATCGGCGACACCCTGGCGCCGTCGGGGATGACCGTCATCGTTGCCACTGTCGTCTCCCGCCGGCACGTCATCGCCGTCCGTCCCGACGAGGCCCGTGAGGCCGCCTCCTTCGCCGCGATCCCGCCCAGCCACACCTGCCCCTCGGATTCGGACCCGCGAACCTAAGTCCGGCCTACCCTGATGTCGCCGCACAGACGGCCGCCGGTACCGCAGCGCCGTGTGTCCGTCTGCCCGCCCACCGCATCCCAGTGAGAGGCGAACGTGTCCGACTACCTCTTCGACAACGTTGCCGCCGAGACGGAAGGCCGTTTCTCCGTCCTGGAGGAGCGCTACGACCCCGTATCCACACGCCAGTTGACGCTCACCGGAGTCACCTCGGGCTGGAGGTGCCTGGAGGTGCCTGGAGGTCGGCGGTGGCGGCGGCTCGCTCGGTGACTGGCTCGGCGCGCAGGTGGGCCCGGACGGCGAAGTCACGGTCACCGATCTGGAGCCACGATGGGCGGCCTCGCGGTCACGTCCGGCTCATGTACGCCTGCTGCGGCACGACATCGTCCGTGACCCGCTGCCCGGCCGCGACTACGACCTCGTACACGCGCGGCTGGTCCTGCTGCACCTGCCCGAGCGGCTGAGTGTGCTACGGCGGCTGGTGTCGGCTCTGCGACCGGGCGGATGGCTGGTCCTGGAGGAGTTCGACTGCGGTTGGACGCCCGTACTGGCCGCCTTCTCCTGCGCACCGTCGACCTCGCTGCCGTCGGCGAGGTAGCCGGTGGAGCTGTCGGGGTCGGTGACGACCGTCCGTGCTTTGGCCTTCCCGGCCAGTGCGGCGATCGGATTGTTGTTGATGCCGTGGATCCATGAGGCGCCAAGGTCGAGCGGCATGTCGGCCCACTTCTCGCTGGTCCAGATGCGGCCGCCGATCCGATCGCGCGCTTCGAGGACCACCACGTCCTCCCCCTGGTCGGCCAGGTAGCGGGCTGCGGCAAGACCGCTGATCCCGGCACCGACGACGATCACCCCTTCACTGCCGGACGAGGCCGACCTGTTCGCATCGGTCGGGCCGGCCTTGCAGGCGGACAAGGAGGTGAGAGCGGTGAGGCCGGGCAGGCCCAGGCACGCGCCCTGCAGGAAACGCCGGCGGTGCATCGTCATGTCTGCCAACCGATCTGCGATCTGACGCGGGCTCTTGCGGGCATGCCGATGAACGCTCCATCGCGTTCGATGGTCTGCCCGCAGGCGAAGGAACTGCGCAGGCTCCAGTCACACCCCCGATCCGGCCGGGGACAAGCGCTGGACTCGGCCATCCTGGTCCTCGCCAAGGACCGGGCGGCGTCCATGCCGGTCATCGCCACATGCGCGGGCATCAGCCGGGGGAGCCTGGTCCGTCTGTTCCCCACCCGCAAGCTCCTGGTGCAGGCCATGGCCGAGAAGATCCTGGACGACTGCGACCGGGTCCTGACCACCCAGGCCGAGGCCGATACCGTGCCCACGGAGCAGGTACCGGCCGCGCTGATCGCCGAGTACACGCCGTTCGCCCAACTGTGGAACCTGGTCTACATCGAGCCCGAGGTCTCGGGTCTGCCCGAGGCCGGCACGCGGGCCAAGGCGATCTTCATCCGGGCCCTCAAGCTCATGGAACGCGGCCAGAACTCGGGGCTGTTGTGTAAGGACATGCCGGGTACCTGGCTGGCCTAGACGTTCTGCGGCTCGGCCGAGACCGCGTGGGAGCTGGCCTCGAAGGCCACACGGGTGCCCGTCAGGCCCCGGACTGGCGCCCGTCCCCGCCTGCTCTGCGACCCGCCGATCCGCAGTGGTGGCGATCGGCCCGTCGAGGTCGCACCGTAAGCTGCGCCGGGGTTCTGATGCACGGGAGGCGTGAAGTGGGGCGGGACATGATCCTTGGTGGCCGGTACGAGCTGGTCGAGAAGCTCGGGCAGGGCGGCATGGGAACGGTCCATCGAGGGGTGGACCGGCAGTTGCGCCGCACCGTCGCGGTGAAGCTGCTCACCTCGGCGTTGGCCCACGATCCGCAGTCGCGAGCCCGTTTCCGGCGCGAGGCACACGCGGCCGCCGCCCTGAACCACCCCGCCGTGGCCACCATCCACGACGTCGGTGAAGAGCCGGATCCGGACGGCCCACGGCCCTACCTGGTCATGGAGTATGTGCAAGGCGCCACGCTCGCCGAGGTCCTGCGCGACGGCCCACTGCCTGTCGCCGACGCCGTGAACGCGGCATGTGCGGTGCTGGACGCGTTGCGGCACAGCCACGAGCGCGGCATCGTGCACAGGGACATCAAGCCCTCGAACATCATGCTCACCGGACCCGACACCGTGAAGGTCCTCGACTTCGGCATCGCCAAGGCGTTCACCGAGACCGCCACCCGCATCACCGGCAGCGGTGCGGCCATAGGCACCCCCGCTTACCTTTCCCCCGAACAGATCAGCGGGGCGGAGATCGACCACAGGGCCGATCTGTACGCGATGGGCTGTCTGCTGCACGAACTGCTGACCGGGCAGCCCCCGTTCCGTGGCGAATCGCCCTTCGCCGTCATGCATCAGCACCTGTTCACCGCACCCGAGCCGGTCTCCCGGCTGAGACCGCAGATATCACCGGCGGTGGAGGCCGTGATCCAGCGTGCCCTCAGCAAGGACCCGAAGGAACGGTTCGCCGATGCCGGGGAGATGCGCGCAGCCCTTGCCGACGCCCTGACACAGAGCTTCATGCCGACGGTCGAGGCCACCACGCCCCGGCCTCCTGCGACGCGGCCCGGCGGCCGAACAACTCTCCGGGACAAGTTCCGTAGCTCACTGCGCCCTTCCACCGACAGCGCTCTGGCCCTGCTCGGATGCCTCCTGTCGCTGCTGTCCGCACATGGCCAACTGGTGGACACCGCTCACTTCGGCTGGGTCGCCATCGCGGCCGGGGCATTGGGCATGGTGGCATTGCCGTGGTCGACACGCCTGTCGTGCGCGGTGGGATGGGGGCCGGTGGCCGAGGCCGTGGCGGTCAACTCCGAACTGCGGCGAGCCGACATCGGCTGGGAGAACTCGTACGTCGCCATCGCCGCCCTGCTGGCACTGGCCGCCGCCTGCTGTCTCATCAGCGTGGTACGCAGCAAGGACCGCGGCATCGGCTCGCTGGTCGCCTTCTGGTTCACTGCCACCGCGTCGATCTGGTACTTCCTCGACGACCTGCACAAGCTCTTCGTCTTCTACCTGCTCCTGTCGGTGGTGGCCATCGCTGCCGCGTCGTGGGAGACCGTCGAACTCGTGCGGCGCCGGGCCGGGGAGAGGCGGGCAGCACCGGAAGGCCGGCCGTCAATGTGACGCCGTCTGGGTGGCTGGCTTACGAACACTTTGACCCGAAACCGAGAATTCAGGGCATGACGGGACCGGTGGACGGCGTCAAGGGCAGTACGCGGGCCGGGGCGATCTTGACCCTATTCGCGGAGGTTTCCGGCCTTATGTGCGCTAAATCCGTTCTACCGTGGTGCATCGACCCCGTGACACCGGTCTGCGCTGGGGCGAGGCGTCCGCGCTGAAGGTGGGGCGCGTCGGCCGGGCCACATCGTCGAGGCATACGCCGAAGACAACGGCAAGCCCTATCTCGACGCCCCCAAAAACCACGAGCGCCGGTCCGTACCGATTCCTCGGTTCCTGCCGATGAGCTGAAGGCGCGTCGGCAGCGGTGCGGCCGGGGGCTGGTATACGCGCATGGTCGTATACGTCCCCAGGCCTCGTCGGCTCCCGGAGCCGCTGCCCCCCCGCACAGGATCGAGAGCCGTGCCGCCGGGGCAATACAACTCGTTCATGTGGAACGCATCCCTCTGGGAGCGCCTCTTTACAGCCGGAACAGTGCATCGCGGGGGGTTGAGGAAGGAGGCCATAGCGGGTCCGGCCGTGGACGCTGAGACATCGGTCCAGGACCGACGGACCTTCGCGTCAACCGCGACCAGCGAAATCAACCCGCGCCGTTCCGTTAGCATGATCCAACCCGCGGCGAGCGCCCTGATCGCCCGTCCTGCACCGGAAAACGAAGCTGTCCGACACGTAGAACGCCTTTTTGAGACATCTAGAAAATCGGCCAAACAAATTGATACCTATAGCATCACGGTTTATTTCGGGAATAAAGTGCAGAATTGACTTCGCCGTGTGGCGTCGACCACGGGTGATGCTGTGGGTGACGGCGGGTGTGGTAGCCCTCGGGTTCCTCATCGCGCTGGAGATCACTGCGCGTCGGTACGGCCTGCCAGGGCCGCTCACCAATCAGGCGCGCGAGGTGGTATTCCCTCCCAAGTCGGGTTTCTTGTTGTACGCCGGTATGGCGTTGCTGATGGTGGTGCTCACCTGGCGACAACGGTTCATCGCAGCCGGCGTCGCGATCGGTATCGATGTCGTCTTCTTGCTGGTTCGGTGGGCGGCCGACATCAAGGTGACCGAAGGCCACCCCTTCGGCAACGGCGCGTTGTGGGTGGTTCTGGGATATGCGGTCATCGCTGTCACGCGCCGCAAGGGCCGGGAACGTGTCCTGCTGCTGAAGGGCGTCGGGATGGCCCTGCTGCTGGTGGCCGGCCGCAAGACCGGAGATACCTGGCTGCTCATCACGTCGAAGACCCGTCCGGCGGTGCTCGACCAGTACGTGGCAACCGTCGATCAGGCGTTGGGCAACCCGTCGTGGCTGGCAGGGCGCGTTGTCAGGGCCACCGGTCCGATCGGCTCCCATATTCTCGACTACATCTACATTCAGCTTGCGGTGGCCGCGGTCGTCGTCGCGATGTACCAGCTGCGGAACGTGGCGGTCGAACGGCGTTTCCCGCGCCACCATCTGGTGCGCACCTTTCTGGTGATCGGCCTGATCGGGCCTGCCATCTATATGGTCTTCCCGGTGGTCGGACCGGTCTTCACCTACAGCGCCGAGGGCGGGCACTGGGCTGCGGCGAACCTGTGGCCGGACACGCCGCCGCCGATCAATATCCCGCACGAGATGCCGTTCGACGAGATCACCCCACGCAACTGCATGCCCAGCCTCCACACAGCATGGGCAACCACGATCTTTATTCATTCCCGCAAGGGTCCACGTATTCTGCGATGTGCAGGCGCTTTCTGGCTGATAGCCACTCTCGGCGCAACGCTGGGATTCGGCTACCACTACGGCGCCGATCTCATCGCAGGCGCGGTGTTCGCCCTCACGGTCGAGGCAGCCATGCGTTCGCTCGCACGTGGCTGGGATCGCTCAGGAACCCGATTGGTCGTCCACGGCACAACGGTCTTCGCCGCACTCCTGGTGTCGTACCGATATCTGCCGATGCAGATGGCCGAACATCCGTGGGTGTTCGGACCACTTCTCATCCTGGCGATGACCTCGGTGATCCACGGCTACATAAGGACCACCAGACGATGGGAACCGAGGATCGCACCAGTGCGGCAACCACAACCTGAATCGCAACCCGAACCGGTTTGAGTCACGGTGTGCGCCGGTGTTCCGCCATGCGTTGGGGGAGCGGGTACGCCCTGACTCTGGTGCGGGGCGTCGTCCACGGGGAGGTGCTGCTGGTGATGGGTGCGGAGCCGAAGGGCACGCACACGGGAGTGGACGCGCTGCGGGTGGGTCCACCGTGCCGGGTGCGGGCGGCGACAGGACGCTTGTCCTGCACGTCGACGGCGGTGTGGAGATGCGGCCGCGCTTCCTGGAGGCCCTGTCGACGGGCGAGCCGTGGTGCATTTCAGCAATACTGGCAAGCCTATTGAAAGGCAGAGGCAACACCCCCGAGGACTTGAACACCGTGATGTGTGAGGTCGGCTTCGCCCTCGCTCTGCCCGAGCGGCTGACCGGTGTGCGGGTGACGGAGAAACCGCTGCGCGATGCGGAATATCGGCTCGGGCACGTGCCGGAGGACCCGGCCGAAGAGTGGACCGGCATCGACGTCGACATCACCGGCGCACCGCCGGAAGCCAACTGCTTCAGTCCGAGCCGTAGTACAGCCTAAGGAACTCCTCCATCGCGGAGTCGACGCCGGCGCGATCGCCGGTGGCCAGCAGATCGAGCAGCAGACCGCGCACGGTGGCGAGCCCTAGCCTGGCGCGGTTGCGGGCCGTAGCAGGGTGCGCCCCGGCGGCCACCTCGGCGGTCACGAGGGGGTCCAGCCAGTCCGTCACGAGCCCTTCGAGGATCGGGGCGGCTTCGGGGCGTCCGCGCAGCGCATGCCCGCAGATCTCGAAGAAGAGGCGCTCCTGACCTGCCAGTCGAGGGTCGGTCAGGTTCTGCCACAGCAGCCGGGCGACATCGGCGGGCGAGAGGCCGGGCTCCAGGCGGAGCCGGGACAGCAGATCGCGCTGGCGCCGTTCAGACGTCCGGACGATCTCGACGAGCAGCTGTTCCTTGGAGCCGAAGTAGTGGATCAGCATGCGGTGACTGACACCGATCGCGGCGCCCAGGCGGCGCAGGCTCAGGTCCGCGATGCCGTGCGCTGCTACGTGATCGACGGCCGCGTCCACCAGTTGGGCGCGACGGTCCCCAGCCGTGCTGTGCGCGGCATCGCCCTTGCGTTGCGGGTTGTCCGTATTCACCACATCACGAGTGTACCAATTGGTACAACTCGCATGTACCGTGTGGTACATGAAGTCTGTCACCGTGTCGATCGACGTACCGCAGACGCCCGAGCAGGTCTACGACTTCCTCGATGTCATGGCTCACCACGAGCGCTTCACCAACCACTACCTGACCGACTGGCGGTACGATGGCCCCGCCCGCGGCATCGGATCGTGCGCCACGGTCACCGCCGCGCTGGGCGGTGTGAAGACCGACGTCGCCATCGAGGTCGTTGAGGCCGAGGCGTCGCGGTGCATCGTGGAACGCAATGTCAGCGCGGCAGGCCGGCGCCTGGCCCACGGCATCTACACCATCGAACCGCTGCCAACCGGCGGTAGCCGCGTCTCGTTCACCTACACCTGGACGCGCGCCCCTCTCGCCGAACGCCTGCTGGCACCGGCCGTCCGTGCCACGATGCAGCGAGCCAATCGCATAGTCATGCGGCGCCTGGCTTCAGAGCTGGCTCATCACGTATCCGCGGCCGGCGCCTGACGAAGGTACGCCTCGATTCTGGAGTCCGTGTCTTCGGTCACGGTCGGAGCTCGATCAGACGCCGCCCCGGTGCTTCCGATGTGCCGCTCGCCATGGGCGCTGAGGAACTCGCGTTCGTCGGTGCACCCTTCGAGCTGCACGCCAACGGCACCAAGCTGGATTGCACCGGTCACGCAGGTCCGTTGGCACTGGCGGCCGATAGCGTCAGTGAGCATGGACAGCGTTGAACTGGCAGAGGCCGTCCAGGACTTCGGTCGCTTGGTGACGCCCTGGTGGAGGAGACTGGCGAGCGCGTGGGTGTCACCGCGGACGGCGAATCGGTGAGCGTGCAACAGCCCCCAGTTGGCGAGGAGGAAGAGGAGCAAGAGTGACGGCGGGTTTCGATCGGGGGTCCCGGAGGCGGCGAAACGTCTCGGGCGGGACCGCAAACGACATGAGTTGTCCGATGACCGCGGGCACGCGCCACAGCACGGCGCGGTGAATCCGCCGTGTCGCCCACCCGCACGTGTACGTGCCCGCCGCCACCAGCGACACCGGTGCAATAGCGACCGGACCCGCCGCCACGCCCCCAGCCGCAGTACCTGCCACGCGACCGCCGCTGCAGCCCCGGCCCGGACCTGGTGCCCAGCGGCGCGGCTCATCCGGCCGGCACGCGACGTCACATCTCTAGGACACCGCGCGCAAGTCCATGCTCATCACTGAGGCCCGACCATCGTGCCCGCGCGTTGGGCCGTGCTGCGTGCCCAAGGGCTGGAACTGACCGCCCCGAGGATCACGATGCCCGCGCCGAGCATGAGGATCATCCACCACACGCCATGCGCCGCTTCGGTGAAGGCCATCCCGTCATGGGCGATCTCCGGGCCGGTGATCGTCCCGGAGATCGCGACGCCCAGCGTCATGCCGGCCTGGCGGCCGGTGGAGGCCAGGGAGCCGGCCAGTCCGGCCATCGAACGGGGCATCCCGGAGATCGCCGAGTTCGTGATCGGCGGGTTGATGGCACCGAGGAAGACGCCGAACAGCAGGTAGATCGATAGCGCGGCCGGGAGGGGAGTGTCCGGCCCGAGGTATAGCGACACGCCGCCGCCCAGGGCCAGGGCGGTCCCGGCTGTCGCCAGCGGCAACAGAGGGCCGCACGCGCCGACCATGCGCCCCGTGAGCGGAGATATCGCCAGGACCGGCAGCCCGACCGGGAGCAGGCACAGCCCCGCCGTCACGGGCGGCAGGCCGCGCACGTCCTGCAGATACTGGGTGGTCACGAACAAGAACGCGCCGAAGCCGCACAGGCCGAACAGCGCCATCACGATCGCCGAACTGAACGGCACGCTGCGCAAGAGACGCAGTTCCAGGAGTGGGTCGGCGCGGCGCGGTTCGTAGCCGAGGATGCCCGCCACGCCGAGCGCGGCGACAGCGAGCAGCCCGATGATGACCGGCGAGGTCCAGCCGAGCGACCTGGACTCGATGATCGCGTACACGACACTGCCCAGGACCAGGACCATCAGGGCCTGCCCGACAGGGTCGAACCGGCGTGCCCGGGCCGCGCGGGACTCGGGCACGAACAGCGCCGCGCACACGATCGCCACGGCCACGATCGGGACGTTGATCCAGAAGACCGACCGCCAGCCGAAGGCGTCGACCAACCCTCCGCCGAGGATCGGGCCAAGGGCCAGCGCCAGCCCGGACATCGAGGCGAAGACCCCGATGGCCCGCGCCCGTTCGGCGGCACCGGTGAACGTGTTCGCGACGATCGCCATGGCCACTGGGTTGAGCATGGTCCCGCCGACCGCTTGCAGCACGCGCGCCGCGATCAGCCAGCCGATGCCCGGCGCCAGTCCGCACAGCAGTGACCCGAGGCCGAAGGCCGCGAGACCGGCCTGGAAGACACGGCGCCGGCCGATCCGGTCGGCGGTGGAACCGGCCAGCACGAGGAACCCGGCCAGCACCAGGGTGTAGGCGTCGACCGTCCACTGCAGGCCGGACTCCGAGGCATGCAGGTCGCGGCCCATGGTGGGGAGCGCGACGTTGACGATAGAAATGTCCATGACGACCACGACGATGCTGATGCAACAGACCGCGAGCACCAGGGACTTGCGGCGCGGGCTCAGTCCGGCGGCCGCGGGCGGGGAGAGCACTGATGAACTCATGGCCACGACGCTAGAATTTAGAGCGTGCTCGAAATCAAATCGCAGCCAGAATCCGACGCCGTCGAGCCGAAGGCGGACCACGGCGCCGTGCCCGCGGCAGGTCTGACCATCGCCGAGGCGGCCCGCCGGACCGGGGTGAGCGTGCACACGCTTCGGTACTACGAGCGCGCAGGCCTGGTCATCAGCCCGGTCGACCGCACGAGCGGCGGCCGCCGCCGGTACCGGGAACTCGACCTCAAGTGGATCACCATCTGCACCAAGCTGCGCGCCACCGGTATGCCCATCAGAGGTATCCGCGAGTACGCCGAACTGGTCGCCGCGGGATCGGGCAACGAGGCGGAACGGCTCGCCCTCCTGGAAGCCCACCGGGCCGAGATCTTGACCAGACTCGCGGAGATCCAGGAGAACCTGAAAATGATCGACCGCAAGATTGAGGTCTACCGAGGAAGCCTGGCCGCGGGCGAGGCCGATCAACTCTGGGCACCGGTCAGTCCCCGTTGAGCAGCGCGCAGGACGGCAGGTCGCGGACCTCGATCGGGGCGGCAAGCGCGTCACCCCTGGCTGTGCAGCAGCCGTCTCCGTGCGCGAGCGCGGTGAGCCGCTGATCGATGTCCGTAGGAGGCCACTCCAGCGTGAAGGCGTGCTGGAGTGAGGGTCTCGGCTGAGCGGAGGGCACGTAGCAGTGCCGTGCGTCGGCGTCACGTCAACGCAGGTGGCGGTCCCGGGTCTGAACCTGCGCGGGGTGGTCGCGATGGTTTGAGTTGTCTGGCGTGAAATACCACAGCGGTCCGTAGACGCAGAGACACCTGACGTGAAGTCAAGTCTCTTGAAACAGGGATGTTCTTTTTCGCCGTTGGCCCTCATCATGTGGCCACCGCCACAGCTGACGAGACGCCAGGAGGCGCTGTGCTACGCCTGCATGCCCGAGCGCGAGTTCTCTCCTGTGTCATCGCTGTGCTGCTTTGCTCGGCGACACCCGTATCGGCGGCCGTGCAGGACGAGGGCACGGACAGTGAGGTCACACCAGTCATCCTCGTGCACGGCTACAACGCGGACCCCGGAGTGTGGGGTTCATTCCGGGCTGCGCTGCTCTCGTCCGGGTACAGGGACAAGGACGTGTTCGCCTGGGGCTACGACACCAGCCAGTCCGTGAACGAAACGCTCTCCGGCCGCTTCGGCGCGTACGTCGCTCAGGTCCGGGCGCAGACGGGCGCCTGGAAAGTCGACATCGTGGCCCACTCCTTCGGCAGTCTCGTCACCCGTTGGTACATCAAGTACGGGGGCGGCACCGCGACCGTGGACCACTGGGCGTCGCTGGGCGGCCCCAACCACGGGACCAGCACTGCCTGGGCCTGCGCGCTGTGGTCGCAGGCGTGCAGGGACATGACGCCCGGGTCGTACGTGCAGACCCAGCTGGCCGAGGGCGACGAGACGCCCGGCGAGGTCCGCTACGGAACCTGGTGGTCGAACTGCGACGAGGTCATCAACCCGGACAGCAGCGTGCTCCTGAACGGGGCCGACAACCACGCGGCGGGCTGCCTGGCCCACAACGCCCTGCTCACCGATGAGACCGTCTCGCAGCAGGTCCGGGCCTTCCTACGCGGCTGAGGCCCGACGACGCTCTGAAAAGGCATCGCGACGCGGGCCAAAAGGGGGGGAAGACCTCGGCGCAGACGTCGGCGGCCAGGTGGAGTTCGCTGCCCGGCCTGCCGCGTGAGCGGCCGAGGCCCCTGATCGGCATCGGAAGCGAGAGCAACTCCACCCGCCCGCACCTTCGATGGCGAGGTTCTGCCTCTCAGCGCAGGTCGACGACCGTGCGAAGCTTCCCGCTGATGGGAGTGCGCTCGAAGGTCTCCCTCCGTACGCTCTGCACGGCAAGCGAAAGCAGGCCCTCATCCACCGCTGAGGCCACCTCCGGAACCTCGGTGGTGACCTCCGTGCGTACGAGGTCGGGGTCGGGGGCGTACTGCTCGTCGAGCCGGACCGTCAGCCGTTCCCGGTCGGTGCCGGGTGCCACCGACAGCTGCACCTCGCCGTGATACGCGAGCCGCTCCTCCAACGCCCGGACAATGCGCCGGTAGTTGACGAAGTACGTGCCCACGCGCACCACATCGCCGTAGCGCCCGAGCAGTTCCAGGCGTGGCACGGTGCTGCCGCAGGCACAGGTGCCCCCCACCGCACGTCCCAGATCACCGATCTCGTAGCGCTCCAGGCGCTGACCGGCCCGGGCCCGGGAGGTGAACACCAGCCGTCCCGGTTCACCCGGAGCCACCGGCCGGTCCTCCTGCGGATCCAGGATCTCCAGTGTGTGCAGGTCGGTCAGCACATGGTGGACCGAGCCGTCGGAGGACGCGCACTGGTAGCCCAGAGGGCCGAGGTCGGTGCTGCCGTAGGCCGCGGAACGGATCACCCTCACCCCGAAGTCCTCGGTGAGCACCCGGCGTTGTTCGGCGGTGAAGTGCTCGCCGCCGTAGAAGACCTGGCGGATGCCGCCGTAGGCGCGCAGCCGGTCGGACTCGGCGTGCAGCAGCTGCCACAGGTAGGACGGCATACCGAAGAGGGTGTCGGCCCGGTGGGCGATCAGTGCCTCGGCGACCATGGCGTGGTCGGGGCCCGCGGCGATCGGGAACTGCGTGGCGTTCAGCCGTTCCAGGATGGAGAAGAAGCTGATGAAGCTTCCGTACATGCCGCCGCTGTAGAAGAGGTTGGCCGCCCGGTCCCGTGCCGGGTCGAAGCCGGCCGCGAGCAGGCCGTCCGCCGCGGCGCGCATCTGGTTGTCGTAGTCGTCGCAGGTGAACACCGACAGCGCGGGTGCGCCCGTGGAGCCTCCGCTGCGGAAGTACAGGTGTGCGTGGCGCGGGTCCAAGGTGGCGAGCGCGCGCTGCACGCCCTCCTTGCCAAGGAGCGGCGCGTCCGGCGCCGGGGGCAGCACCGGCGGCGCCACCAGGTCGTCCAGACAGGGCACCGTACGGAAGTCGGCGTCCGTGGCGCGCACGCTCACCCTGCGGCTGTAGCGCTGCAACGCGTAGACGCCGTCGTGCGGTTCGCCCTCATAGCTGTCCAGCATGGAGCCGACCGGGGTGACGCGGGTGACGCCCGCTGCGAACATTGCGCGGGAGAGCTCGGCCACCTCCGCACGGTCGCCGCCGATCGCAGCAGTCTGCAGATAGCGGCGCATGGGCCGCAGGGTCGCGGTGATCGCGTGCCGGGGAAGCGGCTTGACCCAGACGCTGCGGTGCAGCGGGGAGGCGTCGAGCGCGGCACGCGTGTCGGCCAGGACCCGCCAGGAGCCGTCCTCGGCGGCGAACACACGGGTGAGGCCCAGGTGTTGTTCGAGCTGGGCAAGCTGCTGCACCGTAGTGATCTCCGCCTGCTCGGCGGGATCCGGCGCAGGCGCCTGATGCCGGTCGGACACCTTCGCCAGCCGTTCGGCGAACCGGCCGGCGAACGCGAAGAGTTCCTCGGTGTCTTCGGCGTCGAGATACACCACCTGCGGGCTGGAACACGCCTGCTGTTCGTAGCGGCAGACGTCTTCGGCGAGCGCGTCGAGCACCCCGTCCTCGGACGAGGCCCGCCGGGTCAGGTAGGCGAAGGAGATCCGGTGGCCCCACTCGACCAAGCGGCAACCGGGCTGGGCCAGTTCGCCCGCCGCGCGCACCGCGTCCTCGCCGCCCCACACCGCGATCGCGTCCGCCGGCCCGCAGACCGCTTCCAGCCACTCACCGCGCGCGGAGGAGAAACGCAGGGCGACGACGCGCTCGGCGATCAGCCCGGAAGGGTCGGCCGCACCGAGCGCGGCGAGCAGGTCGAGGGCGAGGGAGGAGTCGGAGCTGCTGGTCTTCAGCACGTTGAGGTTGCCGGCCAGCAGCCCCTCCACGACGCTCAGCGGTGCCACGGCCGCGGCGTTGCCCGGCGCGATGTGCACCAGCAGGCCGACAGGGGCCCACGCCTCGTACACCGTCTCGCGGGCGTCCGGCCGGGTCAGCCGTTCCGGACGCAGTCCGCCCAGCTCCCGCCGCAGTTTGCGCTCCAGCGCCTCCCGGGTGAGTGCGCTGGCCAGCTCGGCCAGCACGGCCGGGGCCTCGTCCGCGGGCAGTTGCCCGGCCAGCCGGCCGTACAGGGCGGAGGCGGGATCGACCAGGTCACGGCTGACCGCGGCACAGGCGCCGAGCACCACGTCGGTGGGCAGGGGACGGCTCAGGACCTGCCCGGCCAGCTTGGGCAGAGCGGCGAGCCGCCGGCCCGCCTCGGCGTCGTCGACGAACTCGCCCTGCCAGAGGTGGAGTACGGGGGTGATCACGACATTCCCTTCATCAGTTCGGCGGCGGCGACCGCGCAGCTGCGGTTGCGGCTCACTCCGGCCCGGCCGTGCACGGTGAACCAGTCGGTGGACAGCGGACAGGGACACTCCTCGCCGGGGTGCAGCGACGCGAGGTCGCCCATCACCACGCTCTGCGCGGGCACCGAGGTGATGTAGGGGCTGACCAGGTGCAGGAAGCCACGATCGCCGTACGGCAGTGGGCGCAGCGTCCCGGTGTCACGGACGGCCGCCCGCGACCACACCGGCACGTGCAGCCGGTGCTGGGCACACTCGATGTACGGCACGCAGTGCTCGACGGAGCCGAACGTGTCGCGGACACGCTCCGCGGGAATCCCGAGGCGGTCGGTGACCTCCGCGTAGAAGGCGTCCTTGCCGATCTGCCGGTCGGCGTGACCCTTCCAGCCGCCGCCGAGCACCACCAGCGATCCCTCGGGCAGCCGCAGCGGCGGCAGCCCCATCGCCCGCATCCGCTCCAGGGTGAAGTACAGGAACGCGGGGAAGCCCAGGATGCGGACCGGCACGTCGTCCTCTGCGTAGCGCTGCAACGCCGCGATACAGCCGTTCACGTCGAACTCGTGGCCGCTGCCGGTGTGCCGCAGGGCGTGCGTGGTGTGCCGGGCCGGGGCGAAGTCGCACAGATAGTTGTCGGTGAACGACGTGCCCAGTTTCAGCGCCGGAGCAGGCTCGTAGCTGTAGAGCAGGTAGTTGACCGGCTGCTCGGGGGTGATCCAGCCGTAGTGGTCGAAGATCCGGGCCACCATGCGCTGCGCCGAGCGGATGGTCCATTCGTCGAAGAACATCTGTGACTTCTGGCCCGTGGTGCCCGAGGACGTCAGATGCAGGAACACCTCGTCGCGCGGGATCGAGAGCACCTCATGACGCTTGAAGAAGGCGGCGGGCACCAGCGGGGTGCGCACGCCGACGCCGATCGTGGGAGCGGGTGCTTCGGCCGGGTCCTCGAACAGGGCGGCGAAGAACGGGGAGCGGCGGGCGTGCCAGGCGTTGGCCTCCGCCATCGCGGAGGCGAACAGAGCGTCGACGTCGGGGCCGTCGGCGTACGGCGCCGCCAGGTCGCACAGGCGCTGCACCTGACCGAGCGCCGCCGGGTCGGGGACCTCGACGGGAGCGAGATGGGGTTTCATCGGGACACCTCGTGAAGGGGCAGGTAGGTGGTGGTCCAGGCACTCAGGTAGGCACCGAGGTACGGCTGGAGCAGCGGGCTGACAGTGGTCGTGCGGAAGTCGATCTGACGGCTGGTGCGCGAGAGCACGACGTAGTCGTGGAGCCGGTCGTCGATGCGGCGCATCGCGGGATAGATCGCGCTCGGTACGAATCCCGAGGCGAGGAACACCTCCAGCGCCTCGGTGTCGGCCAGCGGCAGCAGCGCTTCGACATAGTCGGCGCCGGCCCGTGTGACCGACGCGATCATCGCCTCCAGCGTCCCCGCCACCGCGGAAGGACGCGGATGGACCGCGACCAGTGCGCAACTGCCCGCCACGGCATCGAGGTCGGCGTACGCCTCGAAACGGCCGTCGGCAGCCACCAGGACCGCGTTGGGTGTGTGCAGCGGGAAGAAACGGTCGTCCGGCGCGGGGAACAGCTCCAGGAAGCGCCGCCGCACGAAGGCCGGGGCCGCGATCAGCTCGATCGGTTCTGTGTCCGTGGCGGCCGCCGCACCGCGGCAGGGGGCAGGTCGAGTGTGGGTGTAGCCGATGCCGACGCCGTGGGAAGCGGCGGACAACAGTGCCGACAGCCGCTCGGGCACGCTCGCCACGGGTTCGCGGCGCTCCAGCACACCGTCGGCGTAGCGGGCGAACAGGGCGAGTGTCTCGCAGCCTTCGACCTCTACGGCGTTCGGGAGCAGGCCGAGCGGCCGGAATCCGTTGCGTACGACGACCTGCTGCGGACCTTCGGTGACCAGGCGGACGGTGGCATACACCGAGTCCAGCAGGCCCGTGGCGAAGGCTTCGTCGCAGACCGCCCCGGTCAGCCGGGAGGCCAGACCGCCGCCGCGATGGCCCGGGTGCACCGCGAGGCCGACCAGTTTGCCGATTCGGCTGCCCGGTTCGGTCAGGACGACCGCGGAACCGACCAGGTCGCCCGCGTGGGCGCGGGCGGTGAGCCAGTGCGCGGTGCCGTCGCTGATCAGCCGACGCATGACCACCGGGTCGCTGCCGAGAGGCACCGGGTACCCGTGCCCGTACACCTCGAAGTACAACTGCCGCAGCTCGGCGATGTCCTGGACGGACGCGGGGGAGAGGACGGCGTTCATGAGGCCTCTCCCGCGGGTACCGGCACCGGCGCGTCCGGCGTGTGCTGCTCGGTGGCGTGCGCGCGGCTGCCGAGCCGCCACAGCGCCAGCGCGACCGGCACGAGCCCCGCGCCCTGCGCCAGGCACAGCGTTGTGGCCGTCAGATGGTCGCCCAGCGCGCCGAACACCAGCGAGGCCACGGGGAACGTGGCGCCCAGCACGGCCTGCATGACCGCGAAAAAGGCGGGTTTGTCGTCGGCGGGCACCATCCGCTGGCACAGCGCCACGAACCGCACACCGATCACACCGAGGCACCAGCCGATGACGGCCATCGAGACGACAGCCACCGCGTGACCGGCGAACAGACCTGGCAGACCGAAGGCCGCGGCCATCACCATCAGGCACACGCTGCAGACGGTGACCGGACGACCGGGCAGACGCCCGCCGGTGAACGAGCCGAGCAGGGTGCCCGCACCCAGGGCCGCCTCCAGTGAGGCGACGGTCGAGCCGGTCGCGTGCAGTACCTCCTGGGTGTACAGCGGCATCACGACGTAGACCGCGGTGGTGAAGACGTTGGCGGCGGCGAAGCAGACCAGTACACGACGGATGAACGGCAGACCGGCCAGAACCCGGCGCAGCGTGCGCCGCTCGGGGGCCGGGCCGTCTCCGGCCCCACCGTGCGGGAAGCGCGTGGAGCCGATCAGCAGACCGGCGAGCAGGTACGCGGCGCCGCAGGTGGCGGTGACGCCGGTCAGTGCGCCCGCGTCGACCACAAGGGGGCCTAGCAATCCCCCGCAGAGTCCGGCGACGGACTGGGTGGACAGTTCGAACCCGGTGGCGGACTCGATGTCGGCGTCCTCGACGAGTTCCGGCACCGAGGTGGTCAGACAGGGATCGAACACCGCCTGACAGCCGGCCAGCACCAGCCCCACCGCGTAGGCGGCGGCCATGGGCAGGGCTCCGGCGAAGGACAGGGCGGCGGCCGTCATGGCCACCGCACCCGCCGCGGTCGCCGCGCTCGCCAGCACCGTGCGGTGGGCGTGCCGTGCGACGATGCGGGCGATCACCGGGGCGAGTGCCACCGCGGGCACGGTGCTCACCATGAGGAACAGGCCCGAGTCGAGCCCGCGGTGCTCGCCGCCCGCGAACCCGACGAGCCACCAGACCGCGCCGACCTGGAACATGCGGCTCGCTGCCTGCGTGAGGAGCTGACCGGCCCAGACCCGGCCGAACGACGGATTGCGCAGGACGAGCGGCAGACGCCGGGCGCGCGCAGACGCCGCGCTCACGTGTGCGGCCGTTCGTCGACGACCCGGATGAGCTTGCCCGAGCGGGAGTTGACCGCGAGATCCTGGTGGCGCACCCATTCGACGCCGATCGGGTTCACGTGCCCGGAGATGGTCGCGCTCGCGTAGAAGGGCCGCTCGGCGAGGACCGCCGCGACGACGGTCTCCTCCAACGCGGCAGGCGGCTTCCCGGGATCGGCCACCGCGAGCCGCAGCACCAGGCCGTCCCGGCCGTCCCGGCGCCGCACCACGAGCTGCACACCGGTCACTTCGCCGCGGCTGTCAGCGGCTGTGACGACGTCATGGACGTCCTCGGTGTAGAGGGAGACAGGGCCGACCCGCACGCCTTCCTCGGCGCGCCCGAGGATACGGAAGACACCCGCGTCCCGGTCCACCCACTCGGCCCGGTCGCCCGCCGGATAGCGGAGCACGGGCATGAGCCGCCTACGGAGATCGGTGACGACCAGCCGCCCCGGCATGCCGTTGCCGTCGACGGGTTCGTCGGTCTCGTCACGGAGGATCTCGACCATGGTCTGCGGTGTGAACGCGCGGTGCACGCGCGGATCCCCGCCGGGCACGGCCTCGCCGAGGAGCCCCGCGTCGACGCTCGCATAGCCCAGGGAGCGTGGCTCGGCATTCGGGAACGCCTGCCGGAGCAGCGGGAGTTGGTCTCCGAAGAGGCATTCCCCGCCGAAGAAGAGCAGCTCCACGTCCGGCAGGCTCCGGTTCGCGCCGGCCAGGCGTTCGGCCAGCGAGCACAGTGTGGTCGGGGTGCCCGCGACGACCTGGACCCGGAACTCCTCCAGGGTCGCAGCGGTGGATTCCCAGGGCGTCGCGCCGCCGATGGGCAGGCGGACGTTGGCCACGGGGGAGCGGTGCAAGGAGTCGAGGACGAAGCTGAAGCTCGCATACAGGTCGCCCGCGTAGAAGAGATCCGCCACCCGGTGACCGGGCTGCAGCCCGGCGCGGACGAGCCCTGCGCCGAACGCGGCGGTGAATTCACGCCATTCGGTGCGGGTGTAGTAGGAGAACTTCGGCGAGCCCGTGGTTCCGCCGCTGCGGAATACGACCGCTTCGTTCAAGGGGGCGGTCAGCAGCCGGTTGTCGCGGGGCGCGTTGGCCCGCCAGAAATCGGCCTGGGGCACCACCGGGAGATCCGTGAGACGAGTCACGTGAGTGTCGAGGTGGGCGTAAAGCTCGCGGTAGAAAGGTGAGTTGTGCCGGGCGAAACGTATGAGTTCCGCAATTGGTTGAACGGGCATCAATTCCTGCTCGAAGGCGTGGGCCGCCGGCACGGGAAAGCCGGCAGAGTGCGACGGGAAGGGCTCACTGACGTGGACTTCGTTCGCTGAATGTGTGAAAGGGCGGACGCTCGTGGCGAGCGGGTGCCCGGAGACGAGTTTATCTCACCATTCGGAACGGTCTTGCGCCAACCGGCCATCCGCGGATGGCTGATTGAGACGTCGCGGACGGTTTATGCGGACCCGCGGTTCCAGGGGCGCCGGAGATGGTGATCACATCCAATGTGTCACCTATAACCGCTCTTTGAGGATGGCTCAAGGAAGCCTTATGGAAGGCCGGTTCCTGTCGATCCGTGCCATGGCTTGAATGTGCCTCCATCCGCTCCATCGGTCTGATCCAAAAGAACGGGAAAAACCAGGGACCCGTCGTCGTGCTCGGCCGCTGGGGGCGACGGCGTCGTGCGTCACCCGAGCAGTGGTCCCCGGGCCGACCGGATTCACTGTCGAAGAAGTGTTATCCGGGGTGCGTCGAGAGGTCTCCCAGGTGTCGGACACAATCGTGCGGACTCGAGGACAGGAAGCATGGGTATGAGCACGCAGGACGCGATGGAGACGGCAGCACTGGTCACGGCCGCCCGAGAGGGCGACACGCAGGCACAGGACGCCTTGGTCAACGCGTACCTCACCCTGGTCTACAACATCGTGGGCCGGGCGCTGAACGGCTCGGTGGATGTCGACGACGTGGTGCAGGAGACCATGCTGCGGGCCCTGGACGGGCTGGGCGGACTGCGCACTCCCGAGCGTTTCCGCTCCTGGCTGGTGGCCATCGCCATGAACCAGGTCCGCGAACACCGGCAGAATCGTCTCTCCGCCCCGGGCGGGGTGGAGGAGGCCGAGGACCTGGCCGATCCGGGTGCCGACTTCGTCGATCTGACCGTCGTCCAGCTCCAGCTCACGGGGCAGCGCCTGGAGACGGCACGGGCGACACGCTGGCTGGAGCCCGACGACCAGGAACTGCTGTCCCTGTGGTGGCTGGAGTGCGCCGGCGAGCTCACGCGGACCGAGGTCGCCGCGGCTCTGGAGCTCTCGCCCCAGCACGCAGCGGTCCGGGTCCAGCGGATGAAGGCACAGCTGGAGGCAGCCCGCGTGGTGGTACGAGCGCTCGACGCACGCCCGCGATGCGAGGAACTCCGGATCGTGCTGGCCTCCTGGGACGGCAGGCCCTCGGCTCTGTGGCGCAAGCGAATAGCCCGGCACGCGCGCGGCTGCACGCGCTGCAATGGGCTGTGGAGCGGACTGATGCCCGCAGAGGGGCTGCTTGCCGGTCTGGCCCTGATCGCGGCGTCACCCGCACTGCTTGCCGCGGTTTCTTCTGGTCCGGGAAAGCTTGCCCTGGCTGGGGCTACGGCACGGCTCGACATCCCGGGGGGTGGCGCAGGATCGGGATCGGGCGTGGGCACCGGACGGCGAGACGTACGGGACCGGACCGGCTCACGCAGTCAGTCCCGTCGGCGTCGGCGTATGCGCCGACGGGCCGTCGGTGGCGCCGTCGTCGCGGCCTGCGTGGCAGGAGGCGGTCTGTGGTACGCCGGTATCGACTCCGGCGCCGACCCCGCGAACGCCGAGCGAAGTGCAGCTGCCCCCGTCCGGGACCTCTCCACGGCCGAAGCCGAGAACGGATCGCCGTCGCCCTCGCTTTCTCCGTCCCCGTCCGTGACGAAACCGAAGAAGGCCGGCGCCGCGAAGTCAGCAAGCCCTTCCCAGAGGAGCACACCCACAGTCCCGAAATCCGCCCGCCGGACTCCTTCCACAGCCAGCACACCGCAGACGCAGCCGGATCCGACCGGGGTTGCCGACCAGGTCGTCGCGCTGGTGAACAAGGAGCGGTCAGCCGCCGGCTGCAGCTCGCTCACCGAGAACCCGCAACTGCAAAAGGCGGCCCAGGGTCACTCCGACGACATGGCCGCACGCCACTTCTTCGACCACACCAACCCGGACGGCGCGGATCCCGGGCAGCGCATCACCGCCGCCGGCTACCAGTGGTCCACATATGGCGAGAACATCGCCCAGGGCCAGCAGACCGCCGCAGCCGTCATGCAGTCCTGGATGAACAGCCCGGGCCACCGGGCGAACATCCTCAACTGCTCCTTCAGGGACATCGGTGTCGGTGTGCACAAGGGGGAGGGCGGTCCCTGGTGGACGCAGGACTTCGGCGCGAAGATGTGACGCACCTTCGATGCGGCCTCGGTACGGCCGGAATCGCTGGGCCGGTGCCGGTGCCGGTGGCGGTGGCGGTGGCGTGGGCGGTGGCGGTGGCGTGGGCCGGTCGTGGGGCCGGCCGGCCCGGCCTCCCGCGTCAGTCGAGGAACTCGATGCGGGCGGCAAGCGCGGCACCTGGAGAGGCACGTCAAGGCCGCGGCGTCCCCCAGGACGGATGCCGCGGTCTGCCGGGGAGCACAGCGTCGTGCTGAACGGCCGTCAGCCGTGCGAGGCCCGGCTCCGGTTCCTCAGCACGCTCGGCCGCCCGGTCGGCGAGCACGACGGTGGCGAGCGCTCCCGGTGCACCGGTCGGACCGAACCGCTCCGGGAGGGCGGGAGCGCATGACAGAACCCGACCCCTCGGACGTCGCGCTCGAACTCGAACGACTCCACGGCGTAGTCGAAACCGGATTCGCCCACAACCACCGACGCCTCGACGTCCTCGTCCACCAAAGCGATCAGACTGACAAACGCCCCGACGACTACGAACAGCGTTCCACCGTGCTGGAGCGAGCCCCCTGACCTCTGCCCAGCATCGCCGTACTGGTTGCAGCCGCTGGACTCGCCCTCTCCCTGTGGTACGCCGTCGCGGCTCGACAGCCCCTTTCGGCTCGCGTACCACCGTCAGGTTGCCGTAGAACGGCAGCTCGGAGACTCTTGGTCAAGAGCTGGACCCCTAATGCATCCCGTTTGGGCAAGGCTCTGGATCGTTGGCCGTGTCCTGCCTCAAAGTGGCGACATGAGCGATCACTCCGAAGCGCCTGTCGCGCCCGTTGAAGCCTTTGAACCCCCCTACTACGTCGCTGTCTTCACTTCGCTGCATGCCGAGGACCAGAGCGGCTACGGCGAGACCGCCGCACGCATGGAGGAGCTGGTGAAGGACGTCCCCGGGTTCCTGGGGATGGACCTCGCGCAGACTCCCGGTGGGTTGTCCATCACGGTCGGGTACTTCCGCGACGCCGACGCCCTCACGGAGTGGCGGAGCAACGCCGAGCACCGCGCGGCGCAGAAGCGCGGGCGAGCTGAGTGGTACCAGAGCTACACGCTGCATGTCGCGAAGGTGGAGCGGAGTCATGGGTTCAAGCGCACGTAAGAGCCCGCATCGGCTCGATGCCGACGACGGGCTCAGTCTCGTCGCTGCCCACCGCGGCGCAGGCTTATGTGGGAATCAAGCACTCTCGCAGGCCGCGGGCGGTGCATGATCCGGGCAAGGTTCTGCTGGATGTGGCGCTCGGGTCGCGCTGGGCGGGAAAAGTCTGGCGGACGTTGGCATGCTGCGGGCCGAGCCGTCGTCGGGGTTCGGGCCGGTGGCCTCCGATCCGACGGTGCCCCGGCTGGTCGACACGGTGGTAGCGGGCGGGAAGCGTGCGCCGCTGACCGCGCTGCGGCAGGCTCGCGCTCAAGTCCATGAAGATGTATGGACGTTGGCCGGTGACGCTGCAACGGAGGAGGCCGGGCGGGTGGCCGTGGACCGGGACGGAGTGCTCGTGATTGCGCATTCCGTGAAGCAGGATGCGGCCGCGACTTGGGACAAGACCTTCGGTCACCATCCGCTGATGGGGTTCGTCGACCACGGCCGGGGCGGATCCGGGGAGCCGGTTGCCGCCCTGCTCAGGCCAGGAACGCGGGCAGCGATACCGCCGCAGACCATGTCGACGCCTTCCGGCTCGCTCTGAAGCAGCTGCCGAAGGAGTACCGACGGGGACGGCAGCCGCTCATCCTTACCGACTGTCGCCGATGCCATCCACCAGGCCGTGATCAAGTTTCCGGCATCAGCGTGGACGCCGGCTGTCGAGCCGGACGGCGAGATCCGCGACGGGGCCTGGGCCGCCGAACGCGACAGTGACTGCCTGACCGGCTGGCCCAAGGGAACGCGGCTGACCGTCCGCGAGGAACGTCCGCACCCCGGCGCCCAGTTGCGCTTCGCCGACGCTGATGGCATGCGCCTCACGGCGTTCGCCACCAACACCAAGGACGTCTCCATCACCGCGCTTGAACTGCGGCACTGCCAGCGCGCGAGGACCGCGTCCGCGCTGCCCGCGACACCGGCCTGCGCGACCTCCCCTGCACGACATCGCACAGAACTAGGGCCTGTCCGGCGAACAGGTTGCAGGACATAGGCGGCACCTTATAGGCGCAGGTGAGCGGGGGCTGGTGCGTCCAGTTGCAAGGCGGAGGAGGGCGGCGACGCGACGGGGTCCCCCGCGGTGGGGGGAGAAGCCGAGCGTGGGGAGTCGGCAACCGAGCGTCAGTGAAGCACAACTGAGCGCCGGGGGGCGGGCGTTGGAATTTTCGGGACATGTGCCCTCGGCGACCGGAGCCCGGCAGGTGGTCGAGCCCGAGGCGATCGTCGACGCGGTCGAGGGCACATGCCTGCTCACCACCGCCTGAGGTCCAGCGGCTCGTGCCTTGTCGGCACGCCTCGAAACCGCCCAGCGGATGTGACGCATGCCACCGCAACCTCGACCGCAACTGGGAGCTGACCGCCGCGTGGCAGGACGCCCCGATCACCGCTCCGGCGCTGTACATCAGCGGTGAGAACGACGCCGTGCGCACCTTCTACGCGATGGACGACGCCGCGCGGGCGATCGTGCCGAACCTGCGCGGGGTCGTCGACGTGCCGGAGTGCGGCCACTGGACCCAGCAGGAGCAGCCCGAGGTCGTCACGGAAGCCCTGCTGGAGTTCCTGCGCGGCCTGTGAAATCCCGCTGGAACAGCCGGAGTTGGATTGAGCAGGTGCCAGTGGTGGTCTTCACGTACCGGACGCGAAGGCCACCACCGTGTGCGGTTCGTTCAGCCGGAGGCTCACTGGGTCACCCTGACCGTGGCGGCGTAGACGCTCGGCTCGTAGGTGCCATTGGCTGTCCAGTCGTGCCTCTTGCTCGCCCACATGGTCGGGCTGTCGTAGGTGGACGTGGTGAACAGGCTCTGACCTGCGGAGTTCTTCAGCTCGAAGCGTGCGTGCCAGACGTCACCGCTGAGGGTGAAGTCCGTCCAGGTCCGCGCGCTGAACGTGAGACGGCCATCCGCGTACAGCCGCAGGTAGCCGCCGGTCTGATGGCAGTCACCGACCTTCAGGTCCCCCCAGCTGAACCACTTGTACGTATCGTCCGCGAGCCCGGTCCGGGACCCGGTCGAGATACCCGAGCCAACGGCGTTGCCGCCGGTGGCGGCCGACGCCGGCGTGGGGAAGACCACCACCGCGGCGATGATGGCGACCATCGTGGCCGTGAGCCGGGCGACGCGTCGAAGAGCGGTCATCACCGGGCTCCCCTCGTGGCCTGGGCGGTCGAGCCGAGGCGGACGCCGAATGCCTGGACGCCGGTGGGCGCGTCCCAGGTGGCGCCGACCCCGACCAGCGCCCATCCTCCGCCGCACGAGGAGTCCCCGTACAGAAATGCCGTGTCGGTGGTGTCGTTGGAGAACCTGACGGCGCCCGGAAGCGGTAGGCAGGTGTCGCTCTGCGGTTCGTCGACACGGACGACTTGTCCTGCCGCTGTGACGTACGTGTAGCTTCCGCCGGCCGCTCGAGCGTCGGCTGGCACTGCCGCCAGCAACGCGAGAGCGAAGCCGGCTGCCAGGGCGGGCATCCGCACACGGCGAAGTACCAAGGACATTCTCACGATTCCCCTCTCTTTTCCCCTGTCAGCGCTCCGATTGTCGTGAACGCCGATCAGACCCCGGTAGAGCGCGCGAGGCGCTGACCTGGAGCGCGGCGGCCATGAACCGGGGTACCTCCGTCGGATGCACGCCCACGGGTGGGGCCGGGGTGGCGAGAGAGCGGCAATCGATCAGGTACGGCGAAGGGAGGCGCCCCCGGCCCCGCCTGTGGTGGCAGCCCTGCACTGCACAGCAAACCCGCACGCCACGTCCCTGAAGCGGAAGCCGTCATTGACAAGTGACGTTTCCTGCTCAATTATCTGCCGAATCAAGCATGTTCTTGCATGATCTGGTACGGACCCTGTATCGCAGCTCTCAGGCACCCTTCGTCGAAGGAGATGCGCCGTGCTCGGACGACTCCGCAGACTCAGAATGCTCCTCGCCGTCTCCGCCCTGTCTCTCGCTCTCCCCGGGGCCCTGCCCGCCCAGGCCCAGGCATCCGGAGAGAAGCCGGTGGCCGCCTCGCCGAGGGTGAGCCGTACCGCCGGCGGACTCGCGCTCACGGTCCCACCGAGCGGCAACGCCCCCGGTTACGTTGTCGATGTGACGACCGCTCAACTGGAACTGTCCACCCGACGCTCCGGCACATCCGTGCTGGCCACCGCGGCCGACGACACCGGCGCGCTGCGCTTCCGCCTCGGCGGCAGCTGGCAGCACGCCACCCGGGTCACCGGCTGGACCTGGCGCAGCGGCACTCTGACCCTCACCGCGGACACGACCGCCGAAGGCGCCACCGTGGAGGCCCGTCTCACACCGTCCGCCGACCGTTACTCACTCGACTGGAACGTCAAAGGCGCGGTCCCGGACCGGCTGGGTCTCGCCTACGACCTGAAGTCCGCCGGCCACTGGTACGGCCATGGCGAGGCCGAGACCCCGCAGGGCGGACCCGGCACCGACCAGCCGTGGCCGCTCGACAGCGGTGAGGTCGTGCACCCCTCCTTCAGCCCGTCCTCGTACGACATGATCGACCCGTTCTGGTACACCTCCAGCGCGGTCGGACTGCGAGTGGACACCGGGCACGTCATGGACGTGTCGATCAACGGCGGCAAGGACGGGCTCGGGCGCTACGACATCGAATCCGCCGATCCCTACAAGGCGACCGTCTTCGTGGAGTCCACCCCGCTGGAGGTCTACCGCGACTACGTCGGCATCGTCGGCAAGCCCGCCAAGAGCGACGCGACGTACGAGCAGTACGCCAAGCCGGTGTGGAACTCCTGGGCGCAGTTCTACACCCACGTCGACCAGGCCCGGCTCCTGGACTACGCACAGGACCTGCACGACAACGGCCTCAGCGGCCACACCCTCCAGCTCGACGACAAGTGGGAGTCCGACTACGGGAACATGACCTTCGACGCGAAGGCCTACCCGGACCCCAGGGCCATGTCCGACAAGATCCACCAGCTCGGCTTCGCCTTCGGCCTCTGGGTCACCCTCTGGATCAACCTGGACTCCGACCAGTACCGGTACGCCGCCGACCACGGCTATCTGCTCAAGGACGCGGGCGACACGACGAAGCCGTGCACGGTCACCTGGTGGAACGGCACCGCGGGCATCGTCGACCTCGCCAACCCCGAAGCCAAGGCCTGGTACATCGGACGGCTCGAGAAGCTGATGACGACCTACGACATCGACGGTCTGAAGTTCGACACCCGCTTCTTCGACGACAAGTGTGCCCCGCACGAGGGCTACCAGCCCACCGACTACCAGCGGCTCGGCGCCGAACTCGCCGACCGTTTCGACCTCCAGGGCGTCGGCATCCGTGTCCACTGGGACACCACCGCCCACCGAGCCGGATTCGTCACTCGGCAGGTGGACAAGGGCACCGGCTGGAACTCCTTGCGGGCCTCCGTCACCCAGAACCTCGCGATCTCCACGATCGGCTACCCCTTCGTCACCACCGACATGATCGGCGGCTCCAGCAGTGAGCCCCCGCCGAGCAAACAGGTCCTGGTGCGCTGGGCCCAGTCCGCCGCGCTGCAGCCACTGATGTACTCCTCCACCTCACCCGTGGACACGATCGACGTGACGACCGGCAAGAAGGTCATCTACGACCGGCAGACCATCGACCTCTACCGCAAGGCGATCGCCCTGCACGAACGGCTCGCTCCCTACATCTGGGACCAGGTCCGGCAGACCCTGAAGACCGGCGACCCGATCATGCGTCCCCTGTTCTTCGACTTCCCGCGGGACACGGCGGCCTACACGATCACCGACGAGTGGATGCTCGGCCCGGCCGTCCTCGCCGCGCCGCAGCTCACCGACGGCCCGACCCGCACCGTCCATCTCCCGCCCGGTATCTGGTACGACGTCAACCACGGCACGGTGATCCACGGACCCAGCACCCTCTCCGCCTGTCCCGCCCCGCTCGGCGTCACCCCCGCGTTCGTGAACCTCACAGCACAGGGCGCAGCCAAGGCCCTGCGGGCGTTGCGGGGCGCAGACGCCCCCGTGTCGCTCGCCCTGAAGACTCCCTCCCGGTGACGGGGCGGAGCGGGGCCCGTGCCGTCCCGCCCGCTTCGCGCTCAGCCCCGCTCCGCGTCCGCCCCACGATCGAGAGGCCCCAACGTGTCCGCCAGCCGAAGGTCGCCCGGCCCCGCGCACGTCGGCGACGACGACCAAATGCCCAGTGCCGCAGGGAAGTTCAAGGACAGCGACAGCCGCGGCGCCGTCGGCATCACCCGCCGAGGTGTCCTCGCGGGCGCCCTCGCCGTCGGCGGTGTCGCTCTGCCGGCCCGCCCACGAGAGGCGTACGCGGCCGACGCCCCGGCACCCGCCGCGGCCGCGCTGCGGCGGCTGCTGCCCGAGCACCACGAGCAGTTCACGCTGCTGCCGCTCGCCGTGGACGGCACGGACCGTTTCCGCGTCACCGGTAGCACCGGCCGGATCACCGTCGAGGGCACCAGCCCCGCCGTCCTTCTCACCGGCGTCCACACCTACCTACGGCGCACCGTCCACGCCTCGGTCTCCTGGACCGGCGACCAGCCCGCTCTGCCCGGCCTGCTTCCCGCTCCCGCCGAAGAGCTCACCGGCAGGGCGAACGTACCCCACCGATTCGTCCTCAACGACACCGACGAGGGCTACACCGGCCCCTACCGCGACTGGGACACATGGCAACGCGAGCTGGACATCCTCGCCGCGCACGGAATCAACCGCGTCCTGGTCTACGTGGGCGCGGACGCCGTCTATTACGACACGTTCCGGCAGTTCCCCTACACCGACGCCGAGATGCGGTCGTGGATCCCGGCCCCGGCCCACCAGCCGTGGTGGCTGCTGCAGAACATGTCGGGCTTCGGCGGCCCGGTCTCGCGGCAGCTCATCGAGCGGCGGGCGGAGCTGGCGCGGCGGATCGTGGACCGGGTGAGGGAACTGGGCATGACGCCGGTTCTGCCCGGCTATTTCGGCACGGTCCCCGACGACTTCGCCGCCCGGTACGGAGGGGACGCGAGGGTGGTGCCACAAGGGACCTGGGTCGGGTTCGATCGGCCCGGCTGGCTCGACCCGCGCACCACGGCCTTCGGGGACGTGGCAGCCGCCTTCTACCGCGCCCAGTCGGCCCGCCTCGGCGACAGCACGATGTACAAGATGGACCTGCTGCACGAGGGCGGCACCCCCGGCGACGTACCGGTCGGTGAAGCCGCCAGGGCTGTCGAGGCGGCACTGCGGCGGGCACACCCGGGCGCGCTCTGGGCCATCCTCGGCTGGGAGACCAACCCGCCCCGGGCTCTGCTGGACGCCGTGGACAAGTCCCGCATGCTGATCGTCGACGGGCTCTCCGACCGCTACCCGACGGTCACCGACCGAGAGAGCGACTGGGGCGGCACTCCTTACGCCTACGGCAGCATCTGGAACTTCGGCGGGCACACCGCGATCGGTGCCAACGCCCCCGACTGGGTGGAGTGGTACCCCAAGTGGCGTGACAAGAAAGGGAGTTCCCTGGCCGGGATCGCGGCGATGCCTGAAGCCTCCGACAACAACGCGCCCGCCCTCGCCCTGCTCACCGACCTGGCATGGACGCCCGGCACCATCGACCTGGACGACTGGTTCGCCGCCCACGCCGTCTCCCGCTACGGCGGCGCGGACCGGCACGCTGCCGCCGCCTGGCACACGATCCGCGCCACCGCCTACGGCATGAGGCGCACGGACTCCTGGAGCGAGGCCCCCGACGGCCTCTTCGGCGCCCGCCCGAGCCTGACCGCGACCAAGGCCGCCGCCTGGAGCCCGGAGACCGAACGCTACGACACCACGGCCTTCGACCCGTCACTGACCGAACTCCTCGATATCCGCGAGGAGTTGAGGCAGAGCCCCGCATACCAGTACGACGTCGTGGACGTCGCCCGCCAGGTCCTGTCCAACCGCAGCCGTCTCCTGCTCCCACAGATCAAGGCGGCCCACGACACGGGCGAGCAGGACCTGTTCTGCACGCTGACCCGGACCTGGCTGTCCTGGATGGACCTGCTGGACGAACTGCTGTCGACATCCCGCCCGCACCTGCTGGGCCGCTGGCTGGCTGAGGCGCGGGCCTGGGGCGCGGATCGCACCGAACAGGACCGCCTGGAGTACGACGCCCGGTCGCTCCTCACCACCTGGGGCGGCCGGGAGAGCAGTGAAGTGGGCCTGCACGACTACGCCAACCGTGAGTGGGCGGGCCTGGTCGGCGGTCTGTACCGCACGCGTTGGCAGACGTATTTCGACGCCCTGTCGTCCGGAAAGGACCCGGACACGATCGACTGGTTCGCCCTCGACGACACCTGGGCACACGCCCACGAGGCGCATCCGACCGAGCCCCAGGGGACGCCGTACGCCCTGGCCGGCCGGGTGCGGGAAGTCCTCGCGGGCACCCCGTACCAGTCCACACTGACGGCGGTGGCCCACCCGGGCGCGGTGGCGCGAAACCGCCCGGCCATCGTGACGCTCGCCCTCACACACCGCAACGGATTCGCGCCTGCGTGCGAGGTGACGCTCTTCCTGAAGCTCCCCGCCGGCCTGACAGCGCGCCCCCTCGACCCGGTGGAAGCGGCGACGCTGGCCCCCGGCGAAACACTCACCGCCCGGTTCGAGATCCGTCTCTCCGGAGCCCCGGACGCCCTGGTCGGCCAGCTGGTCGCGGTGGCGACCCAGCGGGGCGGCGGCAGGGCCGTCGCTCCGGTACGGCTGCTGGCGGCCACCGGAGTCTGCGCGCCGTATCGCACGGTCACGTCCAACGACGCGGAGTTCGGCATGCTCGGCGACGAGATCGCCGTCGAGGGCGCCGGCGCGGACCTGTGGGGCGGCACGAACGACTTCGGGGCCCTCTACCGGGCCGGCGCGTACGGCGCGGGATCCGTGGCCACGGTGCGGGTCACCTCGCAGGACGCGACCGGCCCCTGGGCACGGGCGGGGCTGATGATCGGCAACGACCTGACCGCCGTCGGCTGCGGAGGGTACGTCAACCTCGCGGTGACCCCGTCCAACGGCTGCGTCCTGAGCTGGGACGCGGACGGCAACGGCGGCTTCGACTCGATCGCGACGGACGCTTCCGCGACGGCCCCCGTCCACCTGCGGCTACGCCGCGCCGGCACGGCCTTCGTGGGGGAGTGCAGCACGGACGGCACGACATGGACCGCGGTGGGCACGGCGACGCCGGCGAAGACGGCCGTGACCCAGGACGCGGGAGTGTTCATGACCGCGGCGAGCGGCGCGACGAGAGGGAGAGGCATCGCGACGTTCACGAACTTCACGGTGGAGCCCTGACGCAGCGTCCGGTGCGCAGTCGGTCCTGGTCGATCTGCACGAACCTGCTGTTGAACTTCCTGGTCGTCGCCTTGCAGTCGCGGGGCTTGTGGGAACCGCCGGGACAACCGATGAGTTTCAGGCGGTTGCCGTCGCCGACCGCCGTGGCCAGCACCTGGTTCTTCGCGTTGCGCTGCAGCCGTACGAGGGCGAAGTCCAGATAGTCCTGCGACCTGCCGGCCTTGACGTAACGGCCGTCCATGTAGGCGCGGTTGTTCTCGGCCCGGAAGACGCAACATCGCCCAGGCGAGGGCCGTCGGGGTTGTCCATCGGTCTGGCGCTTTGAAGGCGCTCCGGAGTCCAGTACGCGTCGAGTTGCCTTGCCTCCTCGAACTCCCGGCCGGACAGAGGCGCCGGTGGCCGGGGCGTGGGATCGACGCCCGGCCGACGGTAGTACTCCTCGTCCGACACATGGGCGCCGGCGCACGGAGACGGTGTCTCCGAGACCTGCGGGGACGCCGTCGCGGAAGGGACGGGCGACCGCGATGCCTCGGAATCGTCCAACGGTGGGGGAGCCGGGCTGGGATCAGACGAGGGTATCGATATGGGACTCCGCGCTCGATCCGTTCCGCACTGGCTGGCTCGACGAGTGGCGAGACCCCACAGAGCGGAAGGTCAAGGTCACCTCGGGCGCTTTCGAGGACCCCATGCAACTGGCGGCGGTGGGATGGCGGTTGCGGCGACGCCGTGCCGAAAAGACTGCCACGAAAGGTGTCTGACAGTCGACCGGCTCCGGGCCGTACGGCTTCGACGGGGAGCTGTAATTCGGTGTGCGAGTTGCTGTGTGCCCCCTACAGTGAAGCCCATATGACACTCCTACACGCTCATGACTATGGGGGCGATGGCCCGCAACTGGTTCTCCTGCACGGTTACGGACGGTCGCTCACCGACTGGGACGCCTCGGCCCCCTCGCTCGCCGCCGGGCACCGTGTTCTCGCCGTCGACCTTCCCGGCCACGGCAGCTCTCCCGGTATCTCCCGCTGGACCATCCCGACCGTGGTGCGGCACATCGCGGACACCCTCGACGCGCATGGCGTGCCTGAGGCCGTTGTGGTGGGCCATTCCCTCGGCGGACTGGTCGCGGTCGAGTACGCCCGGGCGAACCCGGATCGAGCCCGTGCCGCCGTGAATCTCGACGGCTTCTGGTGGGGCCGCGAGTACCCCGGTGCTGAACGGGTGAGTGAGATGCTGCTGGCGTCGGCCGGGACCGTCGCGCCGCCCGAGTACATCGAGAACCAGGTCACAAACGCCGCCCGATTCGGTATTCCCGCCGACCGCGCGGAGGCCGCTGCCCGCGCGGCCGTACGTCCGTTGCCCGACGGCACGTGGCAGACACGGCCGGAACGGGCGGAGGCGCTGGGGATCCTCGACGAGCTCCACAGACTGGGCGCGCTGGGTGTCACCTCGTGGCTGGACGAGGTCGACTGCCCGCTGCTGGTGGTACAGGCCGGCCGAAGGCTACCGCCTGCTCCTGGCATGGAGTGGTTCGACGATTTCAGCGTCCGCTTCGCACGAGAGGTCTCCGACCAGCTGACCGTGCTCTCCCATACTCGGCCGACGATCAGCGTGAACCGGATTGAGGCCACGCACCCCATGATCATGGAGACTCCGGAAGCGGTGGCGACGCTGGTCGCCGGGTTCGTCCGAGGACTGCCCGACTGAAGAATCCGGCACAGCTCGTGAACCTCATTCTCGCCCGTTTTCCGGAAGGGCTGGGCGGGATGCCGCTTACGAGCGGGGTCAGCGCCTGGCTCTCGTGGACGTCACGCACGGTCATCGCGGCCGCGTCAGCCGACCACCAGCACCAGCTTCCCACGGGCGTGACCGTGCTCGCTGACACGGTGCGCCTCCGCGATCTCGGCGAGCGGGAAGGTCTGCGCGACAGGCAGCGAGAAGCGCCCGGCCTCGATCAGCTCGCCGATCTCGGCGAGTGCATGGACCGCACGACCGGCGTCCCCACGGCTGAACGCCACCCCGTACTCCTGCGCGCCGGCGAAGTCGGCGACCGTCACGACGTGCTCCGTGCCACCCGCGAGCTCGATGAGTTCGGGCAGCACACCGCTCCCGGCGACGTCGAGCGCCTCGTCGACGCCGTCGGGCGCAAGCGCGCGAACCCGCCCGACGAGGCCCGCGCCGTAGGCGACAGGCTCGGCCCCCAGGGAGCGAAGGTATTCGTGGTTGGCCGGACTGGCGGTGCCGATCACGTGCGTGCCGCGCACCACGGCGAGCTGAACCGCGGCGGCGCCGACACTTCCGGAAGCGCCGTTGATGAGCAGCGTGCTGCCGCTCCTGACGCCGAGCTGGTCAAGCGCGCGTGTGGCCGTCTCGACGGCGGCCGGCAGCGCGGCGGCGCCGGGGAAGTCAAGCGACGGCGGGATCGGCGCATAGTGGTCCAGCACCGCCAGCTCGGCCTGGGCCGCGCCCTCGGCGGAGAAGCCGAACACGCGATCTCCGACGGCCACGTTCGCAACGCCCTCGCCGAGCTCGTCGACGACGCCCGCGGCCTCGTGGCCCAGGGTCTGCGGGAGCCCCCGATCCATCAGGCCCTCGCGCTTCTTCCAGTCGCTCGGGTTGACACCGGCCGCGCGCACCGCGATCCGAACCTGGCCGGGCCCCGGACGCGGATCGGGGAGCTCTACGATCTCAAGGACCTCCGGGCCCCCGAACTGGTTGAAACGGGCCGCCTTCACCATTCGCTCCGATCTCGACTCACGGCATCGCGCTTGCTGCGCGTGCGACAGTGCACGTTCTTCGCTGCGAAAACCCTACGCAACACCTCACTTGGCCGTGCTGTCGCCTGCCGGTTCCTGACTCAACGATTCCGGGTGGCTCACGCCGACCCGGGCGGCCTTCCCCGGCCGGCTACGTCGAGCAACAGCTTCGCGGCCACTGTCGCGCCGTCGGTGCGGATCGTGCCGGCCACGCCACTCGCCCGTGCTCGGGTCTCGGGGGTCAGAGCCGTGCTGAGCGCGGCTGACAGGGAGTTGAAGGTCGGGGCCGGACCGTCGTGTGCCACGCCGATGCCCAGCTCGGACACCCGGGCGGCCCAGCGCGGCTGGTCCACGATCTGGGGCACCACCACCTGAGGCGCGCCCGCCCGGGCGGCCGTCGTCGTGGTGCCCGCGCCGCCGTGGTGCACGACGGCGGCCACCCGGGTGAACAGCGCCTGATGGTTCACCTCGCCGACTACGAAGCAGTCGCCCCGGTCGTCGATCAGAGCCAGGTCGGCCCAGCCACGGGCGAGTACGACGCGGCGGCCCTGCGCGCGGATCGCCTCGATGGCCACCCGGGCGAGGCCCTTCGAGGTGTGCATGGCCATGCTGCCGAAGCCCACGTACACCGGCGGTTCACCGGTGTCCAGGAACGCCTCAAGGTCTCCCGGGAGTGGACGTTCGTCCGGCAGGATCCACGACCCGGTCTGTACGAGGTCGAGATTCGTCATCTCCTTCCACGGGGCCAGGACCGGGTCTGCCGCCAGCCACGGCTGGTCGGTGACGACGTAGTCACGGACGTTGTCCACCGGCGGCAGGCCGATCGCCGCCCGGTGCCGGTTGAGTGCCTCCCCGTACAACGCGTTCACGCGCTGGGCGTCCTGCTCCCACAGCACCTTGAGGTCGGTCTCCTCCCGCGGGGACGGCGTGCCGGGCCGCGCCCCTGGAGGGAACTGCTGCGAGGGCAGTCCGAACGGATGGAAGCAGGCGTACACGTAGGGGATGCCCAGGTTGTCGGCCACCGAGCGCGCGCCCGCCGGCATCAGGCCGGACGCAAGGAGCACGTCGCATCCCTCGGCCGCAGCGGTGAGCGTGTCGAACCGTGCGGCGACCAACTCGGGCCCGAGCCGGAACGCGTCCTGCGCCGTCGGCGGCCTCTCGCCGGTCACCACCGAGCGCACCGCCGGGCCGAGCGGCACCAGCTCCATGCCGACACCGGCGAGCAGCGTCGCGAACTCCTCGTCCGGCGGCGCGCACACCCGTACCTCCGCGCCGAGTTCCCGCAATCGCACCGCGAGTGCCACCAGCGGTTCGACGTCCCCCCGCGACCCCCAGGTCGACAACACCACACGCATGTCGAAAATCCCCCATCTCTGCAGGCCCTGGCCTCGGCTGACCATCCTGAAGCACGCCCCGTGTCTTGCCGCAAGCCCCCCGGTGCGCTATAGGTTGAGAGTGGCAAGGAGGAGCACCTCCTTGCCTTTGTCTTTTGCCGTCCGCTGTTGCCGGACGGCCTTCTCGCGAAGCTGCGTCCCGCCGCGCACGGCAGTACGTTGTCGCACGCAGCGGTGCTCTGCGTCAGAGATTGATCATGTGTCCCGCGAGTCCGTGCAGGGCGTCCTGCACCGCTTCGCTCAGCGTCGGATGGGCGTGGACGTTCCTGATGAGTTCGTTCACCGTCAGGTCCCACTTCTGCGCCAGGGTCAACTCCGGGAGCAGCTCGGTGACATCGGGGCCGATCAAGTGGGCGCCGAGCAGTTCACCGTAACGGCCGTCGCCGACCAGCTTCACGAATCCGGCGGTGTCGCCGAAGCCGTGTGCCTTGGCGTTGGCCGTGAAGGGGAACTTCGCCACACGGACGTCGAAGCCCTGGGCGCGTGCCTCGGTTTCGGTCCAGCCGAAGCTGGCGATCTGGGGCTGGCAGAACGTGGCGCGAGGGATCATGCGGTAGTCGAGCTCCATGGTCTCCGCGCCGGCGATGCTCTCGGCGGCCACGACGCCCATCGCCTCGGCGGTGTGAGCCAGCATCAGCTTCGCTGTGACGTCGCCGATCGCGTAGATGTGCGGCTGGCTGGTGCGGCAGTGCCCGTCGACATCGATGGCTCCCCGGTCGGTGAGTCGTACGCCGGTGCTGGACAGACCGTAGCCACGGGCACGTGGCTGGAAGCCGGTGGCCTGCAGCACCTGCTCCGCCTCCAGGACCTGCTGCCGGCCGCCCTGTTCGACCAGCACGCGGACCTGGTCCTCAGCCTCCTCGATGGACTCCACGCGTGCGGACGTCAGCACGCGGATCCCCTGGCGCTTGAAGCGCTTGGCGAGCTCGGCAGAGACCTCCTCGTCCTCCAGGGGCACGATGCGGTCGAGGAATTCGACGAGCGTGACCTCCACGCCGTAGGAGCGGAGCAGGGTGGCGAACTCGACGCCGATGGCGCCGGCGCCGGCGATGATCAGGCTGGCCGGGAGGCTGTCGGCGAGGATCTGCTCCTCGTAGGTGACCACGCGCTTGCCCAGCGTCGTACCGGGCAGCAACTTCACGGTCGCACCGGTCGCGATGATGCAGGAACGGAAGGAGACGGTCGCCTCGTCGTCGCTCATCCGCACCTGGAGCGTGTGCGGATCGAGGAAGATGCCCTGGCCCTCGAACTGGGTGATCTTGTTCTTGCGCATGAGATACGTGACGCCCTTCGAGCGCCCCTCGGCAACCACCCGGCTCCGCTCGTACGCGGCCCGGTAGTCCAGGGTGACGTCCCCGCTGATCTTCACCCCGAACTTCTCCGCGTCGTGCAGGAACAACTGCGCGACTTCGGCGTTGCGCAGCAGCGCCTTTGCCGGGATACAGCCGATGTTCAGGCAGACACCGCCCCAGAACCGGCCCTCCACGATGGCCGTGCGCAGCCCGAGCTGTGCGCAGCGGATGGCGGCCACATATCCGCCGGGGCCGGCTCCGAGAACCACGACATCGAAGTCACTGTCCGTGCTCATCCATCCACCTCACGGTTGTTCTCGGACGCAGCCGGTCCCCGCGATCCTGCGCGCCCACCTTCAGGCGATCGGGTAGAGCAGCTCCAGTGGGCCCGACAGCGCCGCGCGCACCCGGCGGGAGGTCTCGTCGACGAGCACCTCCGGCTCGTCGTGGCTGATCGCGTCCATCGTCTTCGCGGCAACTTCGAACAGATTCCACCTTAGGAGCGTCGACCGTCACGGTCGCATCGGTGTCGACATAGCCCACATGCACACCCACGACCAGCGTGCCCTGGTCCCGCAGTGCCACGCGCAATGCATTGGTCAGCGACCACTGGGCGGCCTTCGACGCCGCGTAACCCGGGAAGCGGTTGTTGGCGCGCCATGAAGCCACCGACAACATGTTCACCAGGGCTCCGCCGCCGTTCGCGGCAAGGAGGGGGCAAAGGCCCGGGACACGGCCCAGGTGCCCAGATAGTTCACCCCGAGCTCTTTCCGGGCACCGCCCAGGGACCCCTCCAGCAGCGGTGGTCCGGCCTGGATCCCGGCATTGTTGATCACGACGGTCGCGTCGGACGCCGTCGTCGCTGCGGCCGCGATCTGATCGGGGTCGGTGACGTCGAGGCGTACGGCTTCCGCCCCGGGCTCGTCGAAGTCCTCGGGGCAGCGGACACCCGCGTACACCTTGGCCGCGCCCCGGGCCAGCAGAGCGCGAGTGAACGCAGCCCGATTCCCCGGTTCGCACCGGTCACGAACGCGACCGATCCCTCGATCTCCATGCTCCGACACCTCATTCCAGAGCTTTCGCCCCATGCACGACCTGGACGCCGACGTCACCTGGAGGCTGCTGCAGCACGCCAGAACCAGTTTCATGGTTTCGCGGGCACCACGCCCCCCGCATCACGTGCGGCTCGTGGCACGGCTGAGTCGTGCACTACGTGACGGCCCGCTGATCACGCATTCGGCGACTGTGCGCAGCGTCAGCCGAGCGGACCATCAACGCCTTCAAGAACTTCCGGGCCATAACCACGACGTCCGACAAACGCGCATACGTATTCCACGGCACCGTCACCACCACCGTCGCCTCGATCCGACGATGGTTCTGCCCGTGACACGCTCGGACATCCGGTGAGAGCTCGAAACACGATCTTGCGGTGCTGGGATTCGGCTGCACGCGGCCGACGCTCTGGACTGCACCCGGGCGCGCGTGGACGCTTCTCACGTCCGCGTGTAAAAGTTGGGCGAGGCCGCTGGCCGCTCACCGGTCGATCGCGGAACGACTGGGGTAGACACCATCTGATCTGCGACGCGAAGGCATCCCGTTCAAGGTCATCACGAGCGCGGCCAACGTCAACGACGTCACCCAGACGCAGCCCCTGGTCGACGTCATCCCGCAAGGGCACCCCGAACTCAAGGGCCTGGGCGCGCTTCGCTACGTCGTTGAGCAGCCCTTCTCCGCGCTGCGTCTTACGAGCTTTCAGAGACGCGTCGCGGTCCGGACGAGGTCGGCGACGGCCCGGGACCGGCTATGCGGTGGCCACGCGATGACCGTCGTGACCGTCGGCGCGTCCAAAACCGGTACGGCGGCGAGATCGTCACGCAGCTGGGCTCGGCACGACTCCGGCGCGATCCAGCAAGTGCGGCCGAGCGCGATCAGCTGGAGCAACTGCGCATGATCCCGAGCCTGCGGACCGGGCCCGTCCGGGTACGTACCGTCGCGGCCGGGCCAGCGTGGCATCGGCAGGCCGGGGAGCTCGGTGACTTCGGCCATCTGCACGTGGGTCCGGCTGGTGAGGGGGTGTCCGGCCGGCAGAATCACGACCTGTCTCTCTGTGCAGAGTTCCTCGGTGTCGAAGCCGGCCGTGCTGTCGAACGGCCGGTGCAGCAGAGCCGCGTCGCACCGGCCGTCGCGCAGCATCCGTTCCTGCTCGCCGATTCCGCACAGGAGCACATCGACGATGACCGCGTTCGGTTCGGCGGCGTAGGCGTCGAGCAGTTTCGCCAGCAGTTCGCTGGACGCGCCGGCTTTCGAGGCAAGGACTACCTCGGCCTGGCCGGTCGCGGCGAGGGCAGCGCGGCGGGTGCGACGCTCGGCGGCCTCGACCGCATCCAGTGCCGCCCGCGCCTCCCGCAGGAGCACCGACCCGGCCTCGGTCAGGGTGACCGAGCGGCTGGTGCGTTCCAGCAGCGCCACTCCGATGCGCCGTTCGAGTTGGCGGATCGTCCGCGACAGCGGGGGCTGCGCGATCCCGAGCCGCTGTGCGGCCCGCCCGAAGTGCAGCTCCTCGGCGACGGCGACGAAGTACCGCAGCTCACGCGTCTCCACGCCGCCATGATACTGGCCCCAACCGGGATCGATACCCGTACGGTATCGCTGCCCACCCAATCGGTGTTGGCCGGCTCTCGCGGGGTCCGGACAGGATTGGCCGTATGAGCGAACAGACGATTGCGCTGGTGACCGGCGCGAACAAGGGAATCGGGTACGAAATCGCGGCCGGGCTCGGCGCCCTCGGGTGGAGGGTCGGTGTCGGCGCCCGCAACGAGGAGCGGTGCGAGGCCGCTGTGGCGAAGCTGCGGACGGTCGGCGTCGACGCGTTCGGCGTGCCGCTCGACGTGACCGACGACGCGAGCGTGGCGGCCGCCGCCGAGCTGATGGAGGACCGCGCCGGACGCCTCGACGTGCTCGTCAACAACGCCGGGATAACCGGCGGCGTGCCGCAGATGCCCACCATGGTCGACCCCGCTACGGTGCGGGCGGCCGTGGAGACCAATGTCATCGGCGTCATCCGCGTGACCAACGCGATGCTGCCGTTGCTGCGCCGCTCGGCGTCGCCGCGGATCGTGAACATGTCGAGCAGCGTCGGCTCCCTCACCCGGCAGACCACGCCCGGCGCCGAAACGGGCCCGATTGCCGTTGCTTACGCGCCGTCGAAGACGTTCCTCAACGCCGTGACCGTCCAGTACGCCAAGGAGCTGCGCGACACGAACATCCTGATCAACGCTGCCTGCCCCGGCTTCTGCGCGACCGACCTCAACGGTTTTCGTGGCGTGCGCACCCCCGAACAGGGCGCGGCGACCGCGATCCGGCTCGCGACCCTGCCCGACGACGGCCCGACCGGCGCGTTCTTCGAAGACGCGGGGGAGGTGCCGTGGTGACCCGAATGTGAGTACATGACATCGACGCACCATCGACGGCAGGCGGTTCCCCTACCCCTCTTCGTGTCCGGCGCGTCCGGCTCGATCGGCTCCGCCGCAGTCCCCGAGCTTCTCGCGGCGGGCCACGAGGTTGTCCGTCCCTGAGCCCGCTCGGACGCGTCGGCCGGTCCCATGGAGGCCGTCGGCGCCGAGGTCCACCGCGGCTCGCTCGACGACCTCCGTGTCCTGGGCCCGCCGCCGCGTCCGACGGCGTCATCCATCTCGCTTTCAAGCACGAGGAGTCGTTCTCCGGCGACTCCACGGCCGCGATGGACGCGGGCCGCTGCGCGATCGAGACGTTCGAAGAGATCCCGGCGGATTCCGACGGGCCGCTGGCCATCGCCTCCGGCCTGGTGGCTCCCGCCAGGCTCGCTTGCGACGGAGGAGGACGTGCCCAACGCCGCCCTACCCGGCGGCGGTCGTACCCTCTCGGCGCAGGCGGCGCTCGCTCTCGCGGACCGGGGTGCGCTCCTCCTGCGTACGTCTCCCGTCAATGGTGCACGGTGATGGCGAGCACGGATTCGTCGTGAGCCTGGTCGGCGCGGCCCGCAAACACGGCGTCTGCGGCTGCATCGGTGACGGTACCAACCACTGGCCCGCCGTGGATGCTGCACGGCGTCGCGGAGGAGGGCGTGCCGACCCGGGCCGTCTCCGATGAGATCGGACGGGGTCCCGGCCTCCCCGGCCGTGTCCTTCACCCCGGACGCGGCCGAGGAGCACTTCGGGGGCTCGCCGTCCTCTTCCACCTGGGCGTGCAGGGGTCCAGCACCCGCACAAAGGACTGCTCGGGTGGCAGCCGACACACCAGGGCCTCGTCGAGGACCTGGACGAGGGCCACTACGACATGTGGTTCTCCGTCGTTCCACACCACGCGAACGGCGAAATCGTCCCGCTGGCCACGCCCCGCCAGCACACCTCGACAAGACGGTGTAACGAGCTCTGCCCGAGCGAACGAGCCGCTCGGAGCTCGCCTGCCAAAACGCATTGCTTCGGGCGTTGCGCTGCCGGCTGCTGTGATCCTCGACCCCTGGAAAATGGTTCGATGGCTTCGCGGAGCCCTGGCACAGTGGCGCACCATGGATGACTCCCAGCTCGTGACTGCAGCGGACGTGCAGCTCATGCAGGGCCTGGCGCAGCGGGTTACCGCTGTCCGTCCCGACCTGGTGAACAGCGACGCGTCGTACGGAGAGCTGGCCTGGATCTGGGGCAAAGGGCACGCATGCGACGGCGAGAGCTGGCTGCGGCGGCTGTGGTTCTCCGATCACCTTCTGGTCGCGTGGGGCTGGGCCTTTCTTCCACACCAGGTGCGACGGAGTGATGGGTCGGTGAAGGACGTCACCAACGCCTATCTGGGCTATCAGGTCCATCCCGACCACAACGAGCTGGTGGACGAGGTGATCGACTGGTACGACGGTGTGGCGGCCGGCATCGAGCGCACCGTGATGCCCAGCGCTGCCGATGAGTTCGCCCTGGAGCGATGGGCGGCGCACGGCTATGAGACCGATCCGGCCTCGCTCGGCGACACCGGCTCCTGGACTCAACTCAATGAGCGGGACCTCAATGACCTGGAACCGCCACTGCTGCCGGACGGATTCCGATTCCGCACCGCCGACGAGGCCGGGCCGCTGGCCGCGGTCCAGGCCCATGTGGACGCCTGGGCTCCGTCAACATATACAGCCGAGGGCTACGAGGGCGTCCGCCGGACACCGCCGTACCGCGGCGACCTGCACGTCCTGGTGGAGGCACCGGACGGAACGATGGCCGCATCGACGATCATGTGGCTCGACGAGGCGAACAGGACCGCCCAATTCGAGCCGGTCGGAACGCATCCCGACTACCGCCGAATCGGGTTGGGCAGGGCGATGCTGCTGCACGGGATGCACCTGGCGCGGTCGGCCGGGGCCCATCACATGACGGTCGTCTGTCTCGGCGCACCAGGGCATCCCAAGGCCCGCGGGCTGTACTACAGCGTCGGGTTCCGGGAGTTCACACGAGACGCTCCGCTCATCAAGACCGGGGCCCAGGGCGTTTCCGCCGAGTCACCTTGAGCAAAACGCGATCGCGCAGCGCACCGCCCTCCAGCATGCGGCCGACGATCGACTCTCAGGTGGTTTACGCACACGGACGAGCACGGCATGCCGCGTCAGTGAGCTGGTCATCGACACCACCGAACGCGTCCTGGCCGATCCGAACGTCGTAGACCCAGGCGGTGTCCATACCAGGGAGCGCAGCGCGAGACCCTGATGTGATGCACCTGGGCCGACCTGCCGACCTGTCGATCCAGTGCCAATTCACCGGGTCGTAGGCCCTGTGGGCGTCTTGCGACAGTGGCTCGGTCAGCGAGGGCGTGGGGCGATTGTCGCGACCCACGGGCGCGCCCTGGAAGTGGACGTGGGGGTACAAGTCGGCGTCGGTTTGCCGTTTCGTGCGCGCATAGAGGCTCGTCAGGGCCCCAATGTGGCCTTGGAGCAGGGAGCGAGGATGCTGCCGGGTTCGGAGAGGGCGATGATGTTCGCCGGCCCGAGGGGGTGACGTTGATCGACGCGGCGTAGGGGTTCCCGGCTCTCGCCCTTTCCTCCTCCCAGCCCCAGGGCATCGGCCAGGAGGCCAGAACCCGACTCAGGTCAGGTGAGATGAGGTGGGCGCCTCCCGGCCGTGAGCTGACAGCCACTGTCCCGTCCGCAAGGAATGCCAGCGTCGGGTGGTCTTGCCCCGGGACCTGTGACGGGGTGCCGTCTGGCCGCGGTGGTCCGAACAGGGCGGTGGCGGTGGGTATTCCGTCCGGGTGTGGGGGTGATCAGCTGGTAGCCGAAGTTCTGCTCGGCAGGGTCCGTCGAGACCATGGCGTGCGAGCGGTAGCGCCGTTCCGCGGACAGCGCGTATGTGTCTCAGGTCGGCGTCGTCACGGTCATGATCCGAATCTTCCTATTCACCACTGACAGCGGTATCAACACCCACAGCAAGGAGCTGTCCCGGCCCCGGCGTCGGCCTGCTCCGTGCGGGCATGACGCACAGCACGCGGAGCACTCACCCGGGTGCGGCGGACGTGGCCAAGGCGCTTCTCACCGGTGACGGTGCCGAGTGGGACCGTTCGTTCACGATCCTCACGCATGAGCCGGAGGCGGGCTGGTCGAACGCCGTGAGGCGCTGCCGCCCGTCCATAAGGCGACCGTGGCGCGCCTAGGCCGACCCGCGCTGCCGGGCGGCGCGGCCCACGCGCCGCGTGAGTCATTTCAGCTCTGCCTCTGGGCGCGGGCCGTGCTCAGCTCGTAGGCACGGTCGGGCAGCGTGGGCGAGATCCACAAAGGCCGCCCTGCCGGGTCGGCCACGACCTGCGCGTTCACTCCGTGCGGACGGAGATACCCAAGCCAGCCGCGATGTGTGCGGATGTGCGCGAGCGTGTCGTACCGACGCAGGTGCAGCCGGCCGACCAGCACGCCGGGGCGGCGGGAGATGGCAGCGGCGGTCATGCTCACGGGTGAAAATGAGTGTGGTGACCCACTCGACCAGAGAATGAGGCAGGTCGAGTTCGGCAGGACAGGAAACTGTTGCGCCGGTGGGGTGAAACGTCGAACACCTCCCTCAACGGCACGGGAGCCTTGTCCGTTGCGGACACCAACGCCGTCACCCCATCAGCGGCCACGCTGAAAATGTTCACTGAGCGATGTGCTGCGTATCGCGGTCAGCCGAGGTCGGCGCATCCCCGGAAACGCGTTCTGATCCGTCTCTGGGGGGCGGCTCACCCGCTCGGATGCGCTCGGCGCGACACCGGTCGCGAGGGTGTGCATGGTGATTTCATGATCACTACACCTCACCCCAAGAAGACCGTTTCTCGGATTCCGCGAGTATTCGCGGTGTGTGCCGCCGTGGGCATCGCTTGTGCGGCGGGGGTGGCGACTGCCACGTCCGCCGTGGCCGCGACGCCCGCCACGCACGTCGTCACAAAGGCCGCCCCGGCCTACGGCGGCGGCCACGGCGGCGGGGACGAAAACAAGTGCGGCAACGGCCTCCTCGACCTCCTCAACTTCTGCAACTGACGGACAGCGGCCGGTAGTTCCTTCCCGGCCGACCGCACAACCGCACGTGGAGTAAGTCCGCCCACCCACCCCTCAGGGCGGTCAGGAGCAGGGGCAGGATCCCTCTACCTGACCGCCCTGCCGACCACAACCGAAGGCCTGCGCCCACTGCTCCGGCCGGGGCGGCAACCTTTCCGTGCGGGGCGGCGACGGCAATGACAGTCCATTTCTGGACCTTCGAATCGGGCCGCCGTCTGCCCTACACGCGGCAGCTGGACCGTAAAGGCCTGGCCGCCGCCCCCGGTCGGCAGAGCCCGAGTGAACGCGAGCCCGATTCACCGGTTTGCGCCGGTCACGAGCGAGACCGGTGCTTCGATCTCCGCGGCGCGCCAGGACCGGATTCATGGTTTCGCACGTACCGCGAGCCCTGCATCACGCGTGGCCGTGGTGCGGCTGAGCGGTGTACCACGTAATGGCCGACTGATCACCCATTCGGCGGCCGTGCGCAGCGTCAGGCCCAGCAGCGGGGCGCGCTTCTTGCTTCACGGGTCGTCATACGCCCCTGTGATCTTCTCCCGAACGCGTTCGGCTTCTTGCGGCGTATCAGCGGCGAAATACTTCCGCCAGGCATTCCAGTGCGGGATATGTTCCAGAAGTCCTCGACCTCGGCTACGGCGGCGACCAGCTTGTCACCCAGCTCGCGTCTCTGCGCGACGCTGGCTCGCCATCGAGTGCGGGGCGGGGACGGCTCGCCTTGAATGCCTTGACTGCGGAGGCCGGGCCAGCCTCGGCATCCTCTGTTTCGAAAGAGGGACATGGCGATGTCGGACATCGCCTCGTCCGCCGCGGACACCCCGCCGACGGACCAGACGCGCAGGAGACCCTTGTACGCGCCGTAGGCGTGAGTGGGCCCCTTGGCGGCCTCGCGGGCGAAGGCTGTCGTCTCGTCGAGCAGGGCGTCATCGGGGATGACCTGGTTCACCACGTCGGCGTCGGCCACCACATGGCCGAATACGCACAGCACGTGATGGCACAGATCCACCACTACGCATCACGCGGGATGAGCGCAGCTGGCATGCACCTCTTCGAAAGCCTGCGTTGGGTGCCGTCGGAGCCGTTGGACATCGTCGGGCTGGCGATGGACGAAGAACGCAGTGGGAGATCTTCGAGGATGTGGCGCCGGAGCTCCCGGCATGGGCGCAGAGCAGCGGACCGTGGCGGTGCGACGACCGCGCCGTGCTCGCAGCGATCATCTTCGGCGCCGCGTCGGGCTGTACATTGCGGCAGACGCCGCCGGTCTTCGGTGCCTCCCGGCAGACTGTCCATCGACGCTTTATGGACTGTCGAAGGCTCGGGCGTGGGCGAAGCCGTACCGAATGGTGCTGGATCGGCTCGGCTCGAACGGCGAGTTGGACTGGACGCGGTGCGCCACCGTTTCGGTCAGTGTCCGGGCAGTCAGAGGGGGGTCACCGGACCGAATCCGACCGATCGTGGCAAGCGCGGGTCGAAGATCCACGTCAGGTCACCGGAATCGACGGCCACTCACGCTTCCTCGTGATCGCCGAGATCGTGGTCCGCCGAGACCGCGCCCGGCAGATGCGCTGTTCGAGCGGGCCTGCGGGGAGAACAGCATCGTTCAGCGGCTTACCGAGCGGGACGTCTGCGACGTCGGGCCGACGATCGCATCAGTCATCCGAAATGAACACGAAACAGCCGCTGCGTATTTGTGGCTTCCGCCAGTACAAAGCCCCGCCGCCAAAGGGGGAGACTTCCCGCCAGAGGCGTTCGGCCTGTCCCGGTGGCCGATGCCAATGAGAGGGGGAACAGTACGATGAGCGGTCAGCTTTACGACGAGATCGGCGAGGCATTCGAGGGTTTCAAGACCCTCCCTCTTGCGCGCTATGCGGAGGTCCCCGGATTCCTCGCCCTCGTCGGCGACGTGAACGGCAAGTCGATCCTCGACCTGGCCTCCGGAACAGGCTTCTACAGCCGGGAGTTCAAGCGCCGCGGCGCATCCCATGTCCTCGGCGTCGACATCTCCGACGCGATGGTCTGTGCGGCCCAGGCCCTGGAGGACCGCGACCCGCTGGGCGTGCACTACGAGGTCGGCGACGTCGCCGAGCTGCGCACTTTCGAGCAGCGGTTCGACATCGCGGTCGCGGTTCAGCTGTTCAATTACGCCGAGGACATCGCCACCATCGAGCGGATGTGCCGCAACATCCACCGCAGCCTCGTGGACGGGGCCGAGTTCTTCGTCTTCGCGCAGAGCCCGGACTTCCGTTTTGACGGGCCGTCCTTGGCCAAGTACGGCTTCCTCTGCGAATCGACCGGCGAGGAATCCGAGATCGGGCCGCGAGTGAGGATCACCGCACTCCTCGACCCGCAGATCTCGTTCGTCGCGAACCCGCCCTGCCAGGAGGTCTACGAGAAGTGTCTGGGGGCGGCCGGATTCAGTGAGATCACCTGGGTTCCCCTGGATGTCTCCGCCGCTGGCGTGCGCGAGTACGGCAAGGACTTCTGGGACGACTACGCCGCCAACCCCCCGCTGACGATGCTGCGCTGCCGCGCGTGACCCCGAGCAGCCTGTCCCCGGTTCGGCCGGGGATGGGCCGCCATCCGGCTCAAGGCCGCAGGCCCCATTGCCCTGTGGATGGCCCTCTGCCCTGCGCATGCCCGGAGGCTCCCCGTAGTTGCGTGAGTCCGGCTCATGGGCCGTGGGCAGATTCGTGAGTGGGGTGCGATGCCGATTCTCGCGGACGCCGACCTCGTGCCGCCGGGCCCAGCCGGAGCCGGCGGGGCTACCCGAACCCAGTCCCGGCAGTAGTTGCTGGGTGACGCTGTTGTGGAGCACGTGCAGAAGGCGGCCAGAGCGGCATCTGCCTTCCGTGTTTGCGGTATGTGAGTCCGATGTCGCCGATGAACCATCCCTTTGCCAGGACGTCCAGGCGAACGTGTGAGGCGGGATGCCCTATTGAGCGTCCTCTTGCACGTCCGTTCCACTGCCGCCCTGAGGGCGTGTGGGGGGCGCCACGGCTCATACCGACTTCTCCACGGCCTCGGCGAGGTTGCGCCACGGATGCCAGCCGTCTGCGATCTGCTGGGCATGCCGGGCTCCCGAACGAGCGCCCTTGGCGCAGGCACCGGCCCGGTCACGGCAGATGATCTCCGCCCAGGGGCGGCGGCGCAGCCATGCGGCCAGCGGCTCGGCGTCCCGCCGACAGGGACGTCGAGCGGCTGGCGGACCTCAAGGTCGTCGCCTAGGAAGGCTGCTTGGCGCCCCTGCTCTTCAACGCGGCACCCAGACGAGCGCAGGGGCGGCCGACCAGGCACAGCGCGATCGATGCGAGCACGCTCGTACCAGCGGGCTTAACGGGTATGCGGGCTGGCCAGCCCGGGACCTGCGCTGCGAACGTCACTGCGGAGCAACGGGTGTTGAGGCATGGGAACCGGCGCACCGCGCGCTCGATCACGACGGACGCACAGCCCAACGGCACGTCCGCCAGTCGAAGGACGTCGAGCCCGCGGGCACCTCACCAGCCTGGCGCTACTCCGCCGGGTGTAAGTGATGAGCCGCCCGCCGTACGACGCCAACTCCCCGTGCGTTTGCCAACATCGAGGCCATGAGACACCGCACGCTGCACGTCAACGGCATCAACGTCCATATCGCCGAAGCAGGGGAGGGGCCGTTGGTCATCCTGCTGCACGGCTTTCCCGAACTGTGGTACTCGTGGCGGCATCAGTTGGGCGCCCTCGCCGCGGCCGGCTTCCACGTCGTCGCCCCTGACCTTCGCGGCTATGGCCAGACCACAGTCCTGCCCGACGTCGAGGCGTACCGCATGCAGGCGATGGTGGACGACATGGTGGGCATGCTGGATGCGCTGGACGAGCCGACCGCTGCGCTGGTCGGTCATGACTGGGGTGCCCAGATCGGCTGGGCGTGCGCCCAGCTGGCCTCCGAGCGGTTCCCTGCTCTGGCCTCGCTGAGCGTGCCCTACCACCGGCGGCCCCCCGCCCCCATGACCCAGGCTCTGCGCCGCTGGGCAGGCGACAAGTTCAACTGGCTGCTGTACTTCCAGGCTCCCGGCGCCGCCGAAACCGAGCTGCAGGCCGACGTCGAGCGCTCGATGCGCCTCATCTTCTCGGCGCTGTCCGGGGACGCTCCCGAGGGTCTGGCGGTCAGGCTGCTGACCGGCCTGCCCGCCGACTCCAGGCTGCTCGACCCGATCCCCGAGTCCGCGAACCTCCCGTCTTGGCTGGCCGAATCCGACCTGTCCTACTACGTGGAGGAATTCCGCCGTACCGGCTTCACCGGCGCGCTCAACCGATACCGTAACGTCGACCGTGACTGGGAAGAACTGCCTGCCTTGGGTGCGACCGCGGTCCGCCAACCGGTGTTGTTCGTCACCGGCGAGTTGGACACCGCCACACGCTTCATGGACACAGATGCCATGCGTCAGTACGTGCCGGACCTTCGCGGTCCGGTCGTACTGCCCGGCTGCGGCCACTGGATCCAACAGGAGCGTCCCCGCGAGGTCAATGCGCTCCTGGTCGACTTTTTGTCCTCCGCCACTGTCCAGTCGGCCATCGGGTCTCCTGAAGCCTCCGCCGCCCCCCATGACCTGCGACGACCTGAGTAGAACACCGCCTGCGGCATCGATGTAGGGGAGGCGCCGCATGAGGTGTGAGTGGAATGGCTGAGGTCGAAGCGTCGCGCCGCAGTCGGATCACGCCCGAGCGCGCGGCCGAGCTGCACGAGACCGTGCACGACCTGCTGCGTGAAGTCGGATATGACGCGCTGACCATGGACACCATGGCACTGCGCACCCGGTTCAGCAAGGCGGCGCTCTACCGTCAGTGGGGCGGCAAGGCCGAGCTGGTCGTCACGGCGATGCGGCAAACCAAGCCAGGCAGTATCACCGCGGTGGACACGGGATCGCCGCCGGGCGACATACACGCCCTGCTGTCCCAACAGGAGGAATCCAGCATCCAACAGACCTTAGCGCTGAGCGAGGTCCCCTCGGACAACCCCGCACTGGGCTATGTGGTGCACGACTGACACGGCACGCTCGTCATCCGCACTCTGATCGACGATCAGCTGCCGACACGGGCGTTCTTCGCCCCGTATCTCGACGTCGTGGTGGTCCTGCCCGTTTTCGGCGTCTGATTCCTGCCCCCTTCCCCAGTCCCCATCCGCGCCCCGACTCCCAGCCGTATCTGACACGGCCGCTGCGTCGTCGGGCCGATCCGCTCCCGCCCTCAACCACTCCACGACCGACCGGGAGTACGTCCCGTGCCCACCTTGCTTCCAGGAACGGTCGATTCGCCTTCCAGCGAGGCCACTTCATCGCCCTGTTCTGAGCCGCACTGCTGTCCGTCGCCGACGTCGCGGCATTCGACGCGCGGCGTGAGAGCGGACGGCTTCGACCTGGAGCTGAGCCGTGGCGAGGGTGCCACCAGGTCGACGAAGGCGCCGGTTCGTACGGCCGCGCAGACGTGCGAACCGGCACACCAGGGACCCGGCCGGGGCCCGCCAATTCGCGTCCGTGGACTTCGAGAGGTAACGACCATGACCACCACCGGAACAGGCGGCAGCCTGCGGGCCCGGATCCGTACCAGGCACGGCTGGGCCGTCCCGCACGCCGTGCTCACCGTCACCGACATGGCGGGGCAGCAGATGCTGCGCCAGGAGGCGTCGCAGGACGGCCTGGTGACGACCGACACCCTGGCGCCCGGGACGTACACAGTGATCGTCACTGCCGTCGGCCATGGCCCGGTCGCCTCCACCGCCATCGTGACCGCCTCCGGCGGCGCTGACCTCGGCACACTGGTGCTGACCCGCGCCGGGGGCGTGGAACTTCCGCCGCCCGGGCCGTGGACGATCGACCCGGCGCAGTCCTCCGTGAGCGCCGTCGCCCAGCATCTCGGACTGACCAGTGTGCATGGCGTTTCAAGGAGTTCGGCGGCCGGATCGAGGTCGCACACGACCCGCTGTCGTCGAGCGTGGAGGCGGTCGTCGAGGCCGCCTCGATCGACACGGGCAATGGGATGCGCGACGGCCACCTGCGTTCCGCGGACTTTCTCGACGTGGATGTCCACCCCAAGATCACCTATCGCAGTACGGGCCTCACTCCGGCGGGCGAGGCCCGCTGGACTGTGCAAGGCGAACTCGCCCTGCACCGGCCCGGACCCGTGGAGCGGCGTGCGGGCCTCGTTCCGCGCCACCACCGAACTGCGGCGCGAGGACTTCGCCATGAGCTTCATCCAGGCCGTCCAGGGCGGGCAGCTGCCAGCCCTGGGGTGACGGCGAAGGCATCACGAAAGGCGTCCGCGCCCGGGATGTGCCGGGCGCGGACGCCTTTCGTGTGCCGGTCGGGGCTACGCCTCCTTGTGGCCCAGCTGTATGTCGACTCCGCCCTGGCTGCCGTCCAGTGTGACCTGGGTGGCCACCGGCGGGTAGCCGGCGGCGATCACGGTGTACTGCTCACTGGAGAGGTCGGTGAAGGAGTAGCTCCCGTCGACGCTCGTGGTGCGCGTTCCGACGACGTTGCCGGCGGAATCGATCAGGGTCACTCGGGCGTCCTCCAACGCCCGTCCGTCCTGGGTGTGCACCGCTCCCCGCAGGATCGCCGCGGCGGAAAGCCGGATGTCGCAGCGGGTGGCCGCGGCGGAGACGGTGGCCGGCACGGCGGCCGGGCGGTGGCCGGGCGCGCTGATGCCGAGTGTGTAGTCGCCGGGCAGCAGGTCCCCGATCAGGTAACCGCCGTCCATTCCGGTGGTGGCGGAAGCCGTCACGTCACCGTGCTGGTCGGTGGCCACCACCAGGGCGCCGGGCAGGGCCTCCCCGTCCCCGCCGCGCACCGTGCCGGCCAGGCCGCCCGGGTTGGGCAGGAGCACGAGGTCGTGGGAGACGGGTGTGTCGTTCAGGGTCAGTGTGACGACCTGCGGCTGGTACCCGGGCGCCGAGCCGATGAGGACCAGGGTGCCGCGCTCGGGAGTGTCCACCGCGTACGAGCCGTCCGCACGGGAGGCGGCGCGGGCCAGCTGATGCCCCGCCGTGTCCAGCAGGGTGATCGCGGTGCGTGGTACGGGTGCGCCCACGCCGTCCCGCACCTGTCCGCGGACCATGGCCGAACCGCCCGCACCGACGGCCGGAAGTGCCGCCGTGGGGGCGGCCCGCCCGGTGGCCTCGGCGTCAGGCGTGGCCGTGGCCCGGACCTGCGCCTCGGAATCCGCTGCGGGCAGGCTCGCGCTCTTCCTGGCGCGGAACAGCAGCACGGTGACGATCACGGCGAACGCGAAGAAGCCGGCCGACCACCAGTAGGCGACGGTGTAGCTGTGCAGCGCCGCATTCGCCTTGACCAGTGGGTCGGTCAGGTGGTGCTTCGCGTAGTCGGTGGCGGCGCTGGCGGCCAGGGTGTTCAACAGCGCGGTGCTGATCGAACCGCCCACTTGCTGTGTGGTGTTGAGGGCTGCCGAGGCCACGCCCTGGTCGCTCGCCTGCACGCCCAGGGTGGCGTAGCTCATCGCTGCGGGCATCGACATTCCGAGCCCCGCGCCGAGCAGCAGCAGTGGCGGCAGCACATGCGCCGCGTAGCTGCTGTCCAGGCCGAGCCGGGTCAGCCAGACCATGCCGCCCGTGGCCAGCAGCATGCCGATGGGTACGACGATCTTGGGCCCGATCTTCGGCACCAGCCAGTTGGTGGACAGCTGCGCCAGCACCATCAGCGCGCCGACCGTCGGAAGGAAGGCGACGCCGTTCTTCACCGGCGAGTAGCCCAGCGTCGACTGCAGGTAGTAGGTGAGGAAGAGAAAGACGCCGAACATCCCCGCGGACGAGATGAGCACGGTCGACAGGGCGGCGGCGCGGTCGCGGTCGGCCAGGACGCGCAGGGGCAGTACGGGGTGCTTCGCACGGGTCTGCCAGAGGAAGAACGCCACCAGCAGGACGCCACCCGCGGCGAGGAAGCCCCAGGTCATCCAGTTGCCCCAGTCGTGCGTCTCCGCATTGGCGAAGCCGTAGACGATGCCGAACAGGCCGCCGGAGACCAGGACGGCACCGAGGATGTCCAGCTTCGGCTGCTCGGCTGCGACGGAACGGCCGATGAAGACGATCGCACCGATCAGCGCGGGAACCGCGATGGCGTCGTTGACATACAGCGTCCAGCGCCAGTCCAGGTACTCGGTGAGCAGGCCGCCGAGGACAAGGCCCACGGCGGCGCCGGAGCCGGCGATGGCGCCGAATATGCCGAACGCCCTGGCGCGTTCCTTGGGTTCGGTGAACGTCGTGGTCAGCAGGGAGAGTGCCGCCGGGGCGAGCAGGGCGCCGAACAGTCCCTGCACCGCGCGTGCGACGACCAGCATGGCGAAGCCGTTGGCTGCGCCGCCGATCGCGGAGGCGGCGGCGAAGCCGACGACGCCGATGATGAAGGTCGTTTTTCGGCCGAAGAGGTCGGCGAGTCGGCCGCCGAGCAGGAGCAGACTGCCGAAGGCCAGGGAGTAGGCGGTGACGATCCACTGCCGCCCGTTGTTGTCGAAGCCCAAGTCCTGCTGGGCGGACGGCAGCGCGATGTTCACGATCGTGGCGTCGAGCACGACCATGAGCTGGGCGAGGCCGATCACGGCCAGCGCCCACCATCGGTGCTTCGGTGGGGCATGGGTCTGGCCGGACGGCCCGGCCTGGACGGTGGCGACCGGGATGGCTTCCACGATGGGGCTCCCTCATGGGGCTCGGATTGCTCAGTTGTGCGTCAGCACCGGCAGGACGACGGTGTCCGCGGAGCGCGCCGTCGTCGGACGCGGCACGACAAGGGGATGGCCGCGTCTTTGGCCCGTGTGGCCGCGGCGCAGGGCGCGTTCCGGCATCCGCGCCGGATCTCCGTTCCTCGTCCGGCCGACGTCTCGTAGCGGTCCCCGCCCTGGCTCTGGCGGGGACCGACCTTGTGGGCCGGTGCTGTCGCGAACTCGTACGGACCGCCGCACGGCGAGCCGCCGTTCTCCAGGCGGATGGAGTTGCGGCGGCCCTGGAACCGCGTCCAGACGGCGACGGCGACGCTGACGGCGGTGAGTCTCGTGTCGCCCATGCGTGGCAGGTCGGCAGCTGCCGCGAAGCGCTCCCAGTCCAGAGTCGGGCTGGTGCGCCACGCGCCGCTCAGCTCGGCCTCCGAGTCGGTCGTCGTCATGGTGTCCGCCCGCCATCGGTCCGAAACGGTTTCGTACAGAAAAGATAGGCAATCCTGCAGCGAAACTCAATCGTTTCGATCGTTACCCCTGTCGGCTGTGGGGCAGGTCACAAACCGGGTTGTCCCGCCACCTCTGCGAAGCGGAGCCCGCCGGCGGCGAAGATATCGCCGTAACCGGTCATGTCCTCGGGCGTGAGCGTGGTGTTCAGGCCTACGTCGCGCCGTGCTCGTCGAGCTGACGGCGGGAGGGGCGCAGCGTGTCGTCTGCCCCCTCATCGCCGGGGAACCTTGCGGGCGATGTTGAGCCGGTCGCCGTTCTCGCTCGCAGCGTCGAACAGGGTGACCTGGTGGCCGCGTTCGGCGGCGGTCATGGCGCAGGCCGGGCGGGCCGGACCGACGTCCACGGCCGGGACTCATCTGCGCGGCCGGGTCAGGGGAAGTGCGCGGGTAACTCCTTGATGGTTCTGCGGTGTTGATGTGGTTGGTGGTCACGAACAGGGCCACCCCCAACCGTCAGGTGCGGGGGAGCTTCCATGGCTGATCGCCTGTGAGGGGCTCAAGTGCCGAGTTCTGGTCGTGCCGCTTGGCCCTTTAGCCCGTGCGGGATCAGTCCCTGGCCGTCATGTTCATGGGGTGCCGTCGGGTGGCCGCGACTGGCACAACGATGCCCGTACCGGTCGGCCCGCCCGGTCGGGGTTCTGGATGTCGCGGCCGGGCATCCGGGGGGACCGGTTCCGGCGTCCGCTTAAGGCAACGCCTGTCAGGGCTGCTCAGAGCGCCCCGGTCGCCGCGTCCGCCGTGGCTGGGGCGGTGGGCTTGTCGCGCATGCCCAGGCGTAGGTGCTCGACGTGGTAGAGGGCCTGTTCCAGGAGTTCGGCGACGTGGTTGTCGTACAGGGCATAGATGACGGAGCGGCCCTGGCGTTCGGTCGTGACCAGGCCGAGGTTGCGCAGTAGGCGCAGTTGGTGGGAGCAGGCGGACTGTTCCATGCCGACGGCGTCGGCCAGTTCGGTGGCGGCGCACGGGCCTTCCTGGAGCCGGGTCAGGATGTGCAGCCGGGAGGGGGTGGCCAGGGCCTGGAGCGTGCTGGCGACGTGGGCGGCGCCCACGGTTTCCAGACGCTCGCGCGCGGTGCTGGTGGTGGTCTTGGCGTCAGCTCGGTGGCCCATGGCATTCATCCTACGGAGTCGGTTTCATGAACGCATGAATGAGTCTTCATGTAGTCCTGTACGGTGTAGGGAGCGGTGCCCCGGTGTGTCCGGCTGTCCGCGACCTCGTCATGCCGTTTTGCCGTCGTCCGTCGTGAAGGACCTCCGTTCCGATGACCTCCTCCACTCTCACCCCGCCCGCACCTGCTCAGGCCGCGCGTGAGGGCACCGCGCTGCGGCGTCGTACCCGTGTCCTCGCGCTGCCCGAGGCCCGTTGGGCGGCTGCCGCTCTGGTCCTGTACCTGCTGGCGCTGCCCTTGCAGCTGACGGGTGCCCCGTCCTGGGCGTGGGGGCCGCTGTACGTGCTGACCTATGCGGCCGGAGGCTGGGAGCCGGGTTGGGCCGGTCTTCGGGCGCTGAAGGAGAAGACGCTCGACGTCGACCTGTTGATGGTGGTCGCGGCGCTCGGGGCGGCGGCGATCGGCCAGGTGATGGACGGCGCGCTGCTGATCGTCATCTTCGCCACCTCCGGCGCGCTGGAGGCCCTCGCCACCGCCCGCACCGCCGAATCGGTGCGCGGTCTGCTCGACCTGGCACCGGCCATGGCCACCCGGCTCACGGCGTCCGGCGAAGAGGAGGCCGTCGCGGTGGAGTCTCTGGCCGTGGGCGACACCGTCCTCGTGCGGCCAGGCGAGCGCGTCGGTGCTGACGGGAGGGTCCTGGACGGCGCGAGTGATGTCGACCAGGCGACCATCACCGGTGAGCCGCTGCCCGTGGCCAAGGTGAGGGGCGACGAGGTCTTCGCCGGCACCCTGAACGGCACCGGTGCCCTGCGGGTGCGCGTCGAGCGGGACGCCTCCGACTCGGTGATCGCCCGGATCGTGCGCATGGTGGAGGAGGCGTCCGAGACCAAGGCGCCGACCCAGCTGTTCATCGAGAAGGTCGAACAGCGCTACTCGCTCGGCATGGTGGCCGCGACCCTCGCTGTCTTCTTGGTGCCTCTCGCCTTCGGCGCGGCCCTGACCGGCTCGCTGCTGCGAGCGATGACGTTCATGATCGTGGCCTCGCCGTGCGCGGTCGTCCTGGCGACCATGCCGCCGCTGCTGTCCGCCATCGCCAATGCCGGACGGCACGGTGTGCTGGTGAAGTCCGCAGTGGTCATGGAGCGCCTCGGCGAGGTCGAGGCGGTCGCGCTGGACAAGACCGGCACGCTGACCGAGGGCACCCCGCGCGTCACGGACGTCCGCCCGCTCGCCGGAGCCGGGCTGGACGAGAACCGGCTGCTGAGGCTCGCCGCGGCGGCGGAGCACCCGAGCGAGCATCCGCTGGCGCGGGCGGTGGTCGACGCGGCGCGTGAACGGGGCCTGGACCTGCCGGTGGTGGAGGACTTCGGCTCCACGCCCGGCGTCGGGATCACCGCGACCGTCGACGGACGCAAGGTCGCCGTCGGGGCGCCGGCGCGGCTGCTGGACGGGGCCGAGGACCCGCGATCCGCACGGGCCACGGTGGTCGCCGGTGAGCTGGAGGACGGCGGCCGGACCGCCGTCCTGGTCACCGTCGACGGCACCCCGGCCGGGCTGCTGGGCCTCGCCGACCGGCTGCGTGCCGACGCCGCAGCGACCGTGTCCACCCTGACCGCCCTCACCGGTGCCGCGCCTGTGCTGGTGACCGGCGACAATTCCCGTGCTGCCGCCCGTCTGGCCGCCGAGGTCGGTATCGACGACGTACGGGCCGGGCTGCTGCCCCAGCACAAGGTGGCCGCCGTGCGGGAGTTGGAGCGGTCGGGCCGCAAGGTGATGGTCGTCGGTGACGGTGTCAACGACGCACCGGCTCTGGCCGCTGCGCATGCCGGTGTCGCCATGGGCCGGGCGGGCTCCGATCTCGCGCTGGAGACGGCCGACGCGGTGATCGTCCGCGACGAACTCCGCACCGTTCCGGCCGTGATCGGGCTGTCCCGGCGTGCCCGCACGCTCGTCGTGCAGAACCTGGTCGTCGCGGGTGTCTTCATCGCGGGGCTGGTCGCCTGGGACCTGATCGGCACCCTGCCGCTGCCGCTGGGCGTGGCCGGCCACGAGGGCTCCACCGTCATCGTCGGTCTCAACGGGCTTCGACTGCTGCGCGAGGCGGCGTGGCGGCGGGCAGCCGAGTGAGCCGACGCAAGCCCCCGGTCCCGGTGCGGGACGAGCCCCGGTGCACGGTCACCGTGTGCCGGGGCTGCTGCTGCGGCACCCCCAAGATCCTCGGAGTCGACAGCACCGCCCAACTCGCCACATTCAAGGCAGAGTTGGCCGCAGTCGCCCGGGTCCGAGCGGTGAACTGCCTCGACACCTGCGAGCAGGCGAACGTCATTGTGGTCCAGCCGTCCTCTGCCGGCCGGGCCGCGGGCGGCCGACCGGTATGGCTCGGGCTGGTCAACGACCCCGACGCGACGGCCGACATCGTCCGCTGGGTCCGCTCCGGAGGCCCTGGGCTCGCCGACCCGCCCGCCACCCTGGACCTGTACGAGTTCGCTCCGTCGCGGCGAGTCCGCCGAGGCGCCGAGCGCTGAGCGGCCGAGGCCGCTTCGCCTGGCCGGTGGCCGTACGCGCAGGTCGGGGGCGGGGCACCGAAGACCGAGTGCCCCGCGCTGATTCCGGTCGGCGTTCGTGCGGTGGCGCTGAGGCCATCGACTACCTGGTCACGTCCTGCGCTACGTTCTGGTCCTCTCCGGTTGCTCCGGCTGGTAGGCGCGGACCGCGTCGGTCATCGGCTTGCCGAAGCTCATGTCGCCCGTCGGGATGGGGCTGCCGTCGAGGGAGAGGACCATCTTGGCCTCGTCAGGGCCGGCGCTCAGGGTGCAGGTCACTCCGTGGGCGGCGGCGGGCTCGAAGCCGAAGCGCGGGTAGTACGTCGGGTGGCCGAGGACGGTCACCGTGCGTTCGCCCGTGTTCCGCGCCGTGTCGAGTGCGGCGCGGATGAGGGCGGAGCCGACTCCGAGGCCCTGGTGTTCGGGAGCCACCGACACCGGGGCGAGTGCGAGGGACGGGGCGGTTCCGATGCTCGCGCGGGTGAGGAGGGCGTGGGCGATGACCCTGCCGTGGTCGTCCTCGGCGACGAGGGAGAGCTCCGGGATCCAGCACACGTCCGTGCGCAGGGCGTCGACGAGTTCGGCGTCCTCGGGGGAGCCGAATGCCCGGGTGATGACCTCCCGTACGTGTGGGGCGTCGTTCGGGGCCTCGGTCCTGATCTTCATGGTGATGGGGGGGGGCCTCTCAAGTTGGTCTGGTGGCGTCGTGTCAGAGGGAGAGCAGTGCGCGGTGGGCGATGTCCGTGCCCGTGCCGTGGAGCGGTCTGAGGGCCAGGCGCACCAGAGCGAGCGGGTTGTCGTCTCCCGCGATGCGGTTGGCGCTGAGTTCGCCGCAGGCCAGGCACTGGTGGATCAGCATCCACTCGCCATCGGCGCGCGCGGACATGCTCATGGCCTCCATACGGCCCCGGCAGGTGGAGGCGCGGTCCCCCGGGATGCGGTGGTCGACGTGCAGGCTGGCCAGGCAGTTCGGGCAGTGGTTGCGGTGTGCGGTGCCCGGGGTGTCGAGGGACACGTCGAGGCGGCAGCCGACGCACTTGAAGTCGCCTGCGCGGTGGCCGCCTTGTGTGTGGAGCACGTCCTTGTGCCGCTGTGAGCGGCGCCGCCGGGTCGAGGACTGACTGCTGCGGGGGGTGTTGTTGTGCCGTGGCACGGTCGTCTCCTCCTTCCGGCCCGTCACAGGGCGCCGAACGCTTCGAGCGGGAACGGCGGTTGGGCGAGCGGGCGGACGGCGATGCGCATGAGGATGAGCTGGTTGTCGTCCGCGCAGATCGGGTTGGAGGTGAGTTCGTCGCAGCGTACGCAGCGGTGGATGAGCATCCAGTCGCCGGTGCGCAGTACGGCGATGGCGATCGGCGACATCTGCCCGTGGCAGTCGTTCGGGCCGCCCTCGACATGGTCGGTGACGTGCCGGGAGTGGAGGCACGACGGGCAGTGGTTGCGCCGAGTGCCGTCGGCGGTGGCGGCGGTCACGGTGAGGCCGCACCGTACGCAGGCGAAGGTGTCGATCTTGAGGGTGTGGAACGGGTTGTGGGTGGACACCCGGGTGCTCCTTGCTGAGAGACGAGATGGCAGCAAGAGCAGGCCGAGCGGCCTCGCCGATCAGGAGCCACACGCATCTGCCACGGCCTTACGGAAGGCGTGGGGCGTGGGCTGCCAAGGCACCGGATGCTCACGTCCGGTCGCCGCGCGGAATCGGCGGCGGAGAGACCGGAGTGTTACGCGGTGCGGTGAGGCGCGCTCGGCGCGGGCCGGGTCATAGACACACCCTTTCGAAGGCACGAAGCCCCAGTGGCCGGGTGGTATGACCCGGTATGCGATCAGAAGTACGGGAGTCAGGGTAACGACTCGCGCGAAGCCCTGGCCAATGAATATTGGGGAGAAGCACCGGCATGCGGGCGGTCGGTGGCTCGGTGGGCGGTTTTCTGCCTGTTGGGTCTGTTCAGGTCCATGCGCATTGGTGTGGCTTCGAATGGACCCGGCCACGCCTGCCACGCCTGCTCCGTGACCACAGCGGCCTGCTCGCCTGGGCGGTCACCGCCTTCACCCACATCACCCTCGGCAACCTCCACCTCGTCACCACACCCGGCGGCATCGACGCCGCCCCGGCCACCGCCAGCGCCTCCAATGCCAACGTCACCCTTGTCTTCGCTGTCCAGGCCCTGTGCCTCTTCCTCATGGTCCTGGCCGCCCCCGCTTTGATCCGCTGGATCCTCCACCGCCGCTCTACCGCCCGACCCGGAGCCGGTCCGATGCCGCCCCGCGCCGAGGACACGTAGCGGATGGCACGACGGCAGGGATCCCGGTGCCGGCCGAACGCTGAAACCACAGGACCGTTCTTCCGGTGTGCCGACCGGGGGTCTCTTGATCGCATCTGTGCTGACCTGCGGGGACGCCTCTCCGTAGGTCTCACCCAGGCGGTCCGCACCCGCAAGGTGTGCGCACCCGACGGCCGAGCCCGGTGCGCGCCGTCGCCCGTCTCACGCTTGCTGTGTGTGCCGGGTGAGCACCTGTGAATCGATGTCTTACGAGCTGGAAACGAGGGGCCTGCCGGGCCGTATCTAGCCTCAAGGGGTATGACGGGGAACCGAATCCGCAGACCTGACCAGTCCGTCCGCCTTCCCGGCTGGGGCTCCATCCGTGGCCGAGTGGCCGTCGTCCTTGCCGTACCCACCTGCCTGCTCCTCGCCCTGACCGGGCTGGCCGTCTCCGACCGTATCCACGACTGGTCCGCGGCTCGGGCCACAGAGTCCCAGGTCGGCGTCCTCCTACAGGTGCAGGACCTCATCCGTGAACTCCAGCGGGAACGCGGTCTCACCAACGGTCTGCTGGGCGGCGCCGAGGCGTACCGGGACGATGTCCACAGGCAGCGGGCGCGCACCGATGAGGCCCGCATGTCGTTGAGTGCGGCGTTCTCGGGGGAGAGTGGTGATCTGCCGGGGGCTGCGGCCTCTGCCCTCCGCCGGGCCCAGCTTCCCCTCTCCGGCCTCATCAGCACCCGTTCCGGCGTCGACACCGGCACCGCCGACCGCGCCGCCACCCTCCGCTTCTACACCCGGGCCATCAACGGCCTGATCGACGCCGAATCGGCCGGCGCGCCCGCCGTCGACCGCCGTATCGCCCAAGGCGTGCAGGCATTGCAGGCCCTCGCCCGCGCCACGGAGGCCGTCGCCCTCGAACGCGGCTCCCTGAACGGAGTGTTCGCGGCGCGACGCTTCCACTCCGGCGAGTACCTCGACTTCACCGATATCCGGGCCACGCGCGTCGCCGCGCTCGGCCAGTTCCGCCAACTCGCCGACAGCGCACAGGAGTCCGCACTCGAACAAGCCTTCAAGACGTCCGCCGCCGGCCGCGTCAGCGCTTACGAGGCCAAGGCCGAGTCGGGGGCCGACGGCTCGCGCCTCGATGTCGCCCCGGTCCGCTGGTGGGCCGACATGACGGTGCTCGTCGACGACCTGCACGGCGTGCAGAAACAGGTCGGCGACGACGTACGAGCACGCGCGGGCCAGGTGGGCGACGCGGCCACCCGGCAGCTCATCGGTTTCCTGACCCTGGGTTCACTGATCCTCGCCGTGGCCGGTGGGCTCGCGGTGCTCTCGGCTCGCTCCATCACTCGCCCTCTGGGTGCCCTGGCAGACGAGGCCGACGCGGTCGCCGGCACGAGGTTGCCGGACGTGGTCAAGTACATTCAGGAGGCCGACCCCGACACCCCACCACCCGCGGACCCCGACCCGGCCGAAGTACCCGGCACCGCAAGGGAGATCACCCGGCTGGCAGCCGCGCTGCGCAACGTCGAGCGCACCGCCGTCGGCCTCGCCGCCGAACAGGCCGTCCTGCGCCGCAACAGCACCGAGTCCCTGGCCGGCCTCGGCCTGCGCAACCAGGCGCTCCTCACTCGACAACTCGGCCTGATCACCATTCTGGAGAGCCAGGAGCTCGACCCGGACGCTCTCGCCGAGCTCTTCGAACTCGATCATCTGGCCACGCGCATGCGCCGTAACGCCGAGTCCCTGCTCATCCTCGCCGGCGAGGGGCCGCCGACGCGTCCATGGCCTGGCACGACCACCGTCGCCGAGGTGGTGCAGTCGGCCGTGTCCGAGGTCGAGCAATACCAGCGGGTCGCTCTCACCGGCGTCGAGCCGTGCCGTGTCCGAGGCCACTGTGTCGCAGAACTCTCGCATCTTCTGGCCGAGTTGGTGGAGAACGCCCTGATGTTCAGTCCGCCCACGCAGCGCGTCGAGGTCTGCGGCTGGCGGGACGGCGGCGAATACTGTCTTGCCGTGATCGACCAAGGAATAGGGATGACTGCCGAGCGGATGGCTCAGGCCAACGCCCTGCTGTCCGGCAAGGGCAGCTCACTGCTCGCGACACCCACCAGGTTCCTGGGCCACCACGTCGTCGGCGCGCTCGCGACCCGGCTCGGCGCCCAGGTCGAGCTGCGGCCCACAGAGGGTACAGGCGTCACGGCCTATGTCGCCCTGCCCGCCGCACTCGTCCAGCAGCCGGACATCTCAGCCGCGACAGCCACCACATGACGGCCCACCGACGTCCCACCGGCGGGCCGTCTGTGTTCAGCTGCGTCATGGTCGCGGATGCCCGCCATAGGTACACGGAAGCCGCGGACACCCTCGCGAGGGCCGCCATGCCGGGCCATGAGGCCCGTGGAAGCCGCCAAGCCGCCAAGCCGACATGGCGAGCGTGAGAACGTCGGTGACAGTGGCCTCAAGAGGGGGCGCGCCCTGGCTGCACGGCCCGGTGGTGGTACTCGTACAGACCATCGATGTGCGGGCCGGGCAGTTCCAGGGTCCGTTCGTGGTCGCGGATCAGGGACAGGCTGCGCAGGGCCACGTCCACGCCGGGCGCTTCGGGGGTGTCGTAGCGTTCGTCGTCGAGGGCGGCCTCGTGGACGAAATCCACCGCCGTCCGGATGCCTCGTTCTCCCGGCACAGCGCGGCCGACGCCAGCCGTCACAACCCGACGTAACCCGCGCCGCCAAAGATCTCCAGCGGAGGCGCAGCCCCCCGTTTCCCGCACCGCGGGACCCGCTCCTGGAGCCGTCGAAGCGCCGGCCGAGGCCCTGACCTCGGCGCGGTAGGGGCTACTGGTTGTCTTGCGGGTCGGCTTGCAGCAGTTCCAGGATGTCGCGGAGGTTGTGCTCGAACAGCGGCTCGGGATCGGTCAGGGCGAAGTTCAGGTGTCCGAACACCTCCACGGACACCACGCCGTACAGGCGGGACCAGGCGAGGACGAAGACGTACAGCGTTTCCAGGGGCGGCTGTTCGGAGCCCAGGTGCTCCCGCATCTCCTCCAGCTGGGGGAGCCAGTCCAGGTCGAGGGTGCCGGGCTCGGGTCGCGAGAGGATGCCCGTACGCCAGAATTCCGTCATCAGGTCGACGAAGACGCCGCCGAAGCGCCAACTGGCCGCGTGGCAGGGGTCGCCCGGTGCGCAGTCGGCGTCGGGCATCGGCTTGCTGAAGATGAGGGCGAACTCCGGCTTGTGGCTCAGCGCCCAGGTCCGTAGGGCTCGGGCCGTGCCGGCGAAGCGGCCTCGCGGGGACTGCTCGGGTGCCTGGTCGCAGGCATGCCGCAGGGTGGCGGCCAACTCGTCGTAGAGGGAGGCCGTGAGTGCCTGGACCAGCTCGCGGTGGTCGGCGTAGTAGCGGTACAGGCCCGGCGCGGTCATCCCCATCTCGCGCGCGATGGCGCGCAGGGAGACGGCGGCGGGGCCCTCGTCCACCAGCAACTGGCGTGCGTGGCCCAGGATCTCGGACTTCGTCTCGGCGCGCTGGCGCTCCCGCGCCTCTTCGCGTTGCCGCGCCCGGCGCGTCGACACTGGCGCGAACTCGCTGCTCACGGCTGTCTCTCTCCTGCTCTTCGGCGGCTCCGCCAACCGGCCCGTACTTGACAATGTTAACGCCGATCATTTGAAGTAAACGCCGTAAGCTTACAGCGTTTACGTACGGGGAGCAGCTGTCGTGAAAACCACGATCATCCTGACCTACACCTTCACCCCAGCCTGGCTGGCGCTGTCCCGCGAGGAGCGGAACGCGATGGCGGGAGCCCACATCCACCCTGTGTTCGCCAAGTACGCCGACCGCGTCTCGGCCCGCTTCTTCGACGCGGAGGCGTTCACCACGGACTTCTCCGACTTCGCCATGCTGGAGACCGACGACCTCAAGGCGTACTACTTCCTCGTCGAGGAGCTGCGTGACTCGCCGTTGATCTCCCAGGGCTACCTGGTCATGAACAACATCTTCATGGGCGTCGAGGCGGGGTTCCAGGCGTTCGAGGCGCACATCGCCACCGGTGAGGATGAAGCGACGCATGGCTGACACGTCCGGCATACCATCTGCGGAGCCGCCCCGTGCCTTGCCCCTCACGCTGCTGCGCGCTACCTCGCTGCTGTTCCTGTTCGACACCTTGCTCCAGGCGGCCCTGGCCGGTCTGTTCATCACGGGTGATGTGGGATTTCTCGACCTGCACGCGGCCAATGCGCAGGTGCTCGCAGCTCTCAGCCTGGTCGAAGCCGTGGCCGCCCTGCTGGTGTGGCGCTCGATGAGGGGACCGGCGTGGCCGTTCGCGCTCGCGCTCGGACTGATCGTGCTGGTCGGAGCCCAGATGGGGCTGGGGGCTGCCCGGATGCTGGGTGGCCATGTCCCGCTGGCACTCGGTGTGTTCGGGGTGGGCGTGGCCCTGGCCTGCTGGGCGTGCACTTACCAGCACGGGGAGGGGAAGCGCGGGTGACGTCGCGTCGACGATTCCTGGGGGTGACAGCCGGTGCCACAGCCGGGCTCGCCATACCCGCCGGAGCGGCGGCGTACGCGAAGTGGTCGGGCGAGCGCACGGGGACCGTCCTGGCCAGCAGGATCCGCCCGCCGCGCCAGTTCGCGGTGCCCCTGCCCGTACCGCCGCGCGCCCGCCCTTCGCGCACGACGGGTGGCACCGACTTCTACGACATCACCCAGCGCGAGGGATCCGTGGAGATCATCCCCGGGCTGAAGACGACTGTCTGGGGCTACGACGGCATCTTCCCCGGCCCTACCTTCACTGTCCGTTCCGGCCGCAGGACAGAGATACGGGTTCTGAACAAGCTGTCCGTGCCCACCTCCCTGCACCTGCACGGGGGTGTCACCCCGCCGCACTCCGACGGCTACCCGACCGATGTGCTCGTCCCCGCCCAGTGCGGCGCCGAGTTCAAGGCGCGGGGAGTGACACACGGCAAGGAAGGCATGGGGAGCATGCACGCTCCCGCGTCCGACTGGACGGTCTGGGAGGGCTACAAGACCTACACATACCCGATGGACCAGCGGGCCGCGACGCTCTGGTACCACGACCACCGCATGGACTTCAGCGCCCCGCAGGTCTGGCGGGGCCTGGCCGGTATGTTCCTGGTCCACGACCAGGAGGAGGACGCCCTCCCGTTCCCCGGCGGCGAGCGGGACATCCCGTTGCTTATCTGCGACCGCTCCTTCGAGGAGGACGGCTCCTTCCGCTACCCGGGCCACTCGCCGACCTGCACGGGCACCCCGGGCGTCCAGGACGCCTACATGGACGGTGTCCTCGGCGACGTACAGCTGGTGAACGGCGCGCCCTGGCCCGAGGCGGAGGTCTCCGCGACCCGCCATCGCCTCCGCCTGCTGAACGCCTCCAACGCCCGCCGCTACCACCTCGTCCTGAAACGCGAGGGCGGCGGCACGCTCCCCTTCACACACATCGGAAGCGACGGCGGCCTGCTGGCCTCACCCCAGTGCCTGGACCGAATCCCCATGGCACCGGCGGAACGCTTCGACGTGGTCGTGGACTTCACCGACTGCCCGGTGGGGACTGAGGTCACCCTGGTCAACACCCTGGCGGATGGCCGCATGCGCCAGGTGATGCGCTTCCGGGTCGCCCGTAAGGAGAGGAAGGACGCGAGCCACGTCCCAGCCCACCTCTCGCGTTATACGGCGCTGCGCCCGGCGTCCGCCGTCGTCACCCGGCACTTCGACTTCCGCCGTTCCGACGACGCGTGGACCATCAACGGCCGCCCCTTCAGCACCTCGGAGATCCTGGCCCGCCCGCGCCTGAACACTGTCGAACGCTGGCGTTTCACCAGCGACTTCCACCACCCCGTGCATCTGCACCTGGCCCACTTCCAGGTCCTGTCGCGAGGCGGCCGCGTGCCCGAGCCCACCGACGCCGGCTGGAAGGACACGGTGGATGTCCGCCCGTACGAGGTCGTGGACGCACTGGTCCGCTTCCGCGGCTACCGGGGCCGGTACCTGCTGCACTGCCACAACCTGGAGCACGAGGACATGGCGATGATGGCCAACTATGAGGTGGTGTAAGGAGTACGCACAGCACCGGGCCCAGGGCCGCCGGTGTCAGCGAGTTGGCCGCCGATGAGGCGGATGTCCCCGCCGCCGTCCGCACTTGTGCAGGCCAGGACGTCTCCTAGGACGGCGCACTTTACGGCGGGACGCGGGTCGGTCGTGGCGAGCATCGGGCTGCTGGACGGGAAGCGGTTGTTGGAGGGAGAGGAGAACTCGTCCTTCGGCTCCGTCTTGATGGAGATCCTGGTGGACATGAAGTGGGGGCGGCAGGGGCGTCGACGGCGGGGTGGACGACGGGGCGGTCGTCGCCGTGGGTCGGCCGGCGAGCAGCGGCGATCCCGCGATCGTCGTCCAGGCCAGAGCGGCGGCCGAGAGGATGAGCGCTGCGATCGGCAGAAGGTGGCTCCGCAGACCTCTCCTCGGTGCCGAGGGCGCAGGCGAGAGCGGGAGTTCGGGCTGCTTGGGGGACAGCCGGTGTGCCCCAATGCCTCGCCAGTCACGATGTCCCAGTTGCTCGCTGTTGGGTGGGGAAAGGCCCCTGTGGATGTCAGTGGCCGAACTCGTCGCTGACGCTTCACCCGTCCGAAGACGACCACCGGACATGGCGTCTGTCCAGGGTGAGCGGCGTGCGTAAGATCGCTGGCGTCAGAGCCAAGCCCGGGGGAGGGGTACGTGTCCAATTCCACGACCACGGTTTCGTCGTCCGACGTGACCGGCCGGATGCGTCACGGTCTTGGTACTGCCCGCTTCGGTGGGCCTCTACAGCCTGCTGAACAAGGCTGGTGTTCTTTCTCCTCGCCGTGGTGACGCTCCGGCGTGTCGACGGATCCGTCGTCGCCTGCACCGCCAGGCCCGACAAGTCCCGGAAGCCGTACGACGGGTTCGAGGCACGGTTCGAGGCACAGCTGCGCACGCACCGCCCGGTCCCCACGGTGATGCCGCATCAGCAATCTGCGCCGGCAGCCGCGCCGTACCAGTCCTCACATCCGGGGCCACCCCGCAGCTGACAACGATCGGCGTCACCGCGTGTGCCCGTCCCGTCCCCAACTCCCCGTCTCCGGAGCCGATACGACCATGTCCTTCTTCAACAGGCGCCGTACCGTCCGCCTCTCCCAGCACCGTACGGCCGACAGCCCGTTCGGGCCGATACGGATCAGCTACGACCGCTGGCCCTCCGTCATCGCGCTTGTGCAGGGGCCCGGCATGCCGCGCGTGCAGGTCCGCCCTGACCGTGTCCACGGCCGGATCAAGGTCGACGGGCAGATGATCCTCACGCGCCGGGGGAACGACAGCCGCTGGGCCCTGCGACGGAGGACGCGCACCCGCACGGCCATGGTGGGCGAGCGCACGTATGAACTGCGGCCCACCAGCTTGCGCCGGGCCCGGCTCCTGCGTAACGGCACGCCCATTGCCGAAGCGCACGGCACTCTGCGCTCGTACGTCTCCCTCCGTGGCATCCCTGGCATCGACGCCAGGCTGAACTGGTCCCAGGGCCTCGACCCCTACGATGTGGCGATCGGTCAGGCCATGGTGGTCGCCTTCGGCGCGGGCGCCCCCGGCGCACTGACCTCTCTGGTTTCCTTCAGCCTCGACTTGATCAGCTCCAGCTGACGCGCGACCTCGAAGCCGACCGTCATCGATGAAGAGGTGGTCGGGGTGGCGTCGGCGGAGCCGAAGGCCGGCAACAGGCCGAGGGAGGGCACAGCCGGGGCGAGCGGTCACAGGCGTGGCGGCGGAGCGGTCCTGAGGGCGGCAGACGTTCGGGGCCGCGCGCGGTGTCGGAGTCCATGACGGCGCGGTAGTACGCGACGTGGTCGCGGTGCCCGAGGCCCAGCCGGGTGTCCCGCGCGGCACAGGGAGGGATCCGCTCGGGGTGCCGTACGTCAGGTGGGGTCTCCCCGCGGCGCGGCGTGACCGGGCGGGGCGGGGGTGTCCGGCGGAGCGGTACCCGCCCGGTTCACAGTGCGCCGGTGCTCTGCCGTCAGTCCTCGTCGTGGTCGCCGGAGATGCTGTTGCTGTCGTCGTTCCTGTCGTCGTCGGTCTTGGCGGCCGTGACCTTTCCGTTGGCCGCGTCGACGGTGACCTCGTGGTCGGTGCCCTTGGTGTCCGTCACGTCGACGTGCCAGGCAGCAGTCCTGCCGTGGTCGCTCTCCAGGTCGGCCGAGGTCGCGGTGCCCTCGACCTCGGCGAGGGCGGCGTCCACGGCCACCTCCAGGTCGGTCTTGGTCGGCTTGGCGAGGGCGGCGTCGCCGCTGCGGTCGTCGGAGTCGTTGTCCCGGTCGGCCTTGGTCGCGGTGACGTTGCCGTCGGTGGCGTTGACCGTCACCTCGTGCTCGGTGCCCTTGGAGTCGGTGACGTCGGCCTTCCAGACCGGCTTGCCGTTCTCGACCTCCAGGTTGCTGACGGAGCGTCATGCCGGGCTGATCGACCGTACGGTGCTGGACGAGGCCGTCGAGCACCGCAGTCGGGCGCTTACCTGGTTGATGCAGGGGTGTCCACGGCGGCGGAGGTGCCGCTGCTGGCGCTTCTGGTCCGGGCCGCCACTGTTCTGGCCTGGCGCGGGCGGACCTGACGTCCGCTTGTCCTGGGCGGCGCCGCGGCCGGACTGTCCGTGCTGCCCACCACGCGGGTGAAGAACGTCTCGGCGCGGACCCGGCCTCCGGTGGCCACCGCGGTCGTCCACGAAAAGGGCTGCTCCCTCCCGTCCCGGCACACCACCGTGGCCGCCGCCCTCCTGTTCATCCTCGTATATCTCCTGGCACGGCACGGCACGGCACGGCACGGTCCGTTTCCGTCTCGCCGCCGAGGCGCTGTGAGCAGGTGCGGCGGGCCTGGTCTGGCTGGTGGCGGCCAGCAGGGTCTACCCCTGCGTGGACTGGGCCACCGGCGTCACCGCCGGCTTCGCCCTCGGCGCCGTCGCCGCGCTCGACTTGGTCACCCTCGACCAGGCCCGCCGCCTGCTCACTCGAACCCCGTCACGACTTGCGGAGTGACGCTGGAACCGGCATCACCACAGCCCCAGGAGTCGCGCCCGCGGCTGACTGTCGACCAACAGAGGTCCCGTCAGCGGGATCAGCTCAGGCCCACGGCCTGGAGCGCGGTGGTCCAGTCGGTGGCGATCGCCTGTTGCGCCGGAGCGAGCTGGATCGTTCCTGCGCAGACCGCCTTGTACAGCTTGTACTCGATGGTGTCCTTGTCGCTGGAGGTGTAGCCGCCCGCGTCGTAGCGGGGTTCGGGCCACAGGTTCTGCTCGCTGGTCGGGTTGCCCCCCAGCGACAGGGGTATCAGGTGGTCTTCCTCGTAGTCCGCGGTGGCGGTGTCGTCGTAGCCGTACTCGGCGATCTGCTTCACCTTCAGGGCGTTGGTGTAGCTGGTGGACGGGCGGATCGAGGAGCTGTAGCCCGGGACACAGATCGTGGAGTCGATCGTGGACTGGGTGACATCCGAGTTGAGCGCGCCGGGCTGGCAGGTGGGGTCCTGCAGAGGCAGGTAGGACTGCGAGCAGTCGGCGGCGTGTGCGGTGCCGGTGGTGGTGACGATCAGGCCGCCGGTGGCGAGGGCCAACGACGAGACGACTACGGCAAGTTGACGCATGCGGGACATGGGGACTCCCGGTGTGGGGAACTCACTCCGACGGGCGTCGAAGTGTCGCCGACATGACAACACCGGAATCATCTATGCGAGTAGACATCGGGAGTGAACAACTCATTGCCGACTGGTTACTTCAATCCTGAACGTCTTGCGAGAGGCCCCGAAAGCTCGCCAAGGGCGATCACGCCCTCAGAGGTCGCGGGATGCGACGTTGCCGGTGGACGTGTGAGGCCGGCTTGAGTGGGTCGTCACCCTTCGCGGTGCGGAGCACTCGCTGTCACGCTTGGGTAACCGTTGGTGCGGTCAGTGGTGATGGGGTCGTCATGAGGAAGCTATGGGCAAGCTATGAGACGGTCAAAAGAGTGCGGTCAAACTGAGGTAAACCATCCCTTTCAGGGTCTGCGGGTGGCCGAATAGCGACTTGTCGGTGCTTCAGGGATGTGTTTTCAGGCAAGGCTTACCTAAGTATGGTGAGCCTCGCTTTGTTGATGGCGGGCGTGTGCCGTGGGGGCGGCGTCGGCGGCCCGTGTGTGTCACTTCGGAGGTTCCATGTCTCGTGTCGTCCTGCGGTCCGCTCGACGGTCCGCCGTGCTGGCGGCGGTGTCGCTGTCTGCCCTGGCACTGGCGGGGTGCAGCGGTTCGAACGACTCCGGGGGCACGTCGTCGGACAGCGAGTCGGGCGGTTCGCTGAAGGGGCAGACGATCACGGTCTACAGCGGTCAGCACCAGCAGACGGTCAGCGCGCTGGTGAAGGACTTCCAGGCGCGGACCGGCATCAAGGCCAATGTCCGCTCGGGCGACGAGGCGGAGTTGGCCAACCAGATCCTCACCGAGGGGCCGGCCTCCCCGGCGGATGTGTTCTTCGCGGAGAATCCGCCCGCGCTCACCACCCTGGAGAACAAGGGCCTGCTGGCGAAGGTGAACGCCGCCACCCTGGCGGCGGTTCCGTCGGCTGACAGTTCGGCCAAGGGCGACTGGGTGGGTGTTTCCGCCCGTGAGGCGGCGTTCGTCTACAACACCGGCAAGCTCCAGGCGGGTCAAGTGCCTTCCACTGTGAAGGACTTGGCCGGTACGGCGTGGAAGGGGAAGCTGGGCATCGCGCCGGGCGAGACGGACTTCACCCCGGTCGTCACCAGGATGATCAAGACAGAGGGCGAGGCCGGTGCGAAGAGCTGGCTGGAGGGGCTGAAGGCAAACAGCAAGGTCTACGGCAGCAATGAGGACCTGGTCGCCGCTGTGAACCGGGGCGAGGTCGAGGGCGGCGTCATCGACCACTACTACTGGTACCGGCTGCGCGACGAACAGGGCGCCGCCCACATCCACAGCGCACTCGGCTACTTCAAGCAGGGCGACCCCGGCGCGCTGGTGGACGTCTCCGGCGCGGCCGTCCTCTCCCACGGCCAGCATCAGGCGGCCGCCCAGGCGTTCCTCGCCTACCTGACCAGCAAGCCCGCCCAGCAGATCATCGCCACCTCCGAGAGCTACGAGTATCCGCTCGCCGCCGGGGTGAAGAACACCAAGGTGAGCCGGGCGCTTACGGCTTCCGGACCGGTCGCGCAGGCCGGGGACCTCGGTGACGGCAAGGACGCACTGCAGCTCCTGCAGTCCGTCGGTCTGCTGTGAGGACACTCCGTACGGTGCCGGGCCCGCTGCCGCTGATGGCGGGTCTGGTGGCGCTGCTCGTCGCCTCGCCGCTGGTGTTCGTCGGGCTGCAGGCCGCGCAGGCGGGCGGGGACACCGCACACCGCCTGCTGGCCCGGCCCGTGGTCGGTACCCTGCTGTGGCACACCGTCGCCCTCACCACGGTCGTCACCGCCGGCACGCTCGTGCTCGGCTTCGCCGCCGCCTACCTGGTGGAACGCACCGACCTGCCCGGCCGACGGGCGTGGACCGTGGCGCTGGCGATGCCGCTCGCGGTGCCGGAGTTCGTCCACGGCTACTCCTGGGTCTCGCTGTTCCCGCAGGTGCAGGGGTACTGGGGTGCGGTGCTGGTGATGACGTCCTCGCTCTATCCGCTGGTGTTCCTGCCGGTGGCCGCCACGCTGCGGCACGCCGACGCCTCGGCCGAGGAGGTCGCGCGCAGCCTGGGCCGCGGCCGGTTCGCGACCCTGTGGCGCATCACACTGCCGCTCACCCGCCCCGCCCTGGCGGGCGGCGCGCTGCTCGTCTCGCTCTATCTCCTGGGCGAGTACGGGGCGTTCGCGATGCTGCGCTACACCACGTTCGCCACCGCGATCTACAACGAGTTCCAGACCAGCTTCGACATGGCCTCGGCCAGTCTGCTCACCCTTGCCCTGGTCGGTCTCGCCCTCCTCCTCGTCACTCTCGACGCGCGCGCCGCGCGGCGCGGCCGGGTGGTGCGTGAGGGCACCACCGGGCGGGGCTGTGCCCCGGTGGCCCTGGGCCGCTGGAAGCCGGTCGCCGCAGGCGCGTTGGCGGCGGTGGTGGGGGTGACGCTCGGGGTGCCGGTCTTCGCGCTCGTCCACTGGCTGGTGCGCGGAAGCTCCACCACGCTGCCGTCAGCCTCCATCGTCACCGAGACGGCGACGACCCTGGGGTACGCCCTTTCGTCGGCGGCCGTCGCCACCGTCGCCGCGGTGCCGGTGGCGCTCTACTCCTGGCGCCGCCCCAGCCGTCTGTCCCGCACCGTGGAACGCGCCGCCTACCTGACCAGGGCACTGCCCGGTATCGCCGTCGCCCTGTCGGTGGTGTTCTTCGCGATCCGGTATGCCCAGCCCCTCTATCAGCAGCCGTCGTTGCTGGTGGCCGGGTATGTGGTGCTGTTCTTCCCGCTCGCCCTGACCTCCGTGCGGGCCTCCCTCGCGCACGTGCCGCACGGAGTCGAGGATGTGGCGCGCTCGCTTGGCGTGCGCAGGATCGTGGTCCTGGCCCGGGTCACCCTGCCGCTGATCCTGCCCGGACTCGGCGCGGCCTTCGCGATGGTCACGCTCACCGCGAGCACCGAACTGACCGCCACGCTGCTGCTGCGCCCGACCGGCACCGAGACCCTCGCCACCCAGTTCTGGGTCTACACCACCGGCCTCTCCTACGGGGCGGCGGCGCCGTACGCCGCCGTGATGGTCGCCCTGTCCGTGCCCGCCGTCCTGATGCTCACCCGCCGCACCCTCGGCACTCGCGCAACCGCCCCAAGGGAGAACTGAGATGACCGGCCAGCCGGGCCTGTTGATCGAGCAGCTGGAGGCCGCGCACGGCCGCAGCCGGGTGCTCACCGGACTCGACCTCACCGTCGAGGACGGGGCGCTCGCCTGCGTCCTGGGCCCATCCGGCTGCGGCAAGAGCACCCTGCTCCGCATCGTCGCGGGCTTCCATCCCGCGGCCCGGGGCAGGGTCACCCTGCGCGGCCGCCTCCTCGACGACGGCCGCGCCAGGGTCCCCGCCGAGCGCCGGCGCATCGGGTACGTACCGCAGGACGGTGCGCTCTTCCCGCACTTGACCGTCGCCGCCAACATCGGCTTCGGCCTTCTCCGCGCCGGCCGCCGCGAGCGGGTGGGGGAGATGCTCGACCTCGTCGGGCTCGACGGCCTCGCCGACCGCCACCCGCACCAGCTCTCGGGCGGCCAGCAGCAACGCGTGGCTCTCGCCCGCGCCCTCGCGCCGAGGCCCCAACTGCTGCTGCTGGACGAGCCGTTCGCCGCCCTCGATGCCGCGCTGCGCACCGAACTGCGCACGGAGGTCGCCGCCACCCTGCGCCGCGCGGGCGCCACCGCGATCCTGGTCACCCACGACGTGGACGAGGCACTCGCCTTCGCCGACGCCATCGCCGTGATGCGGGACGGCCGCATCGTGCAGGCCGACACCCCCCACACTCTCTACCACCGGCCCGCCGATGTGAGTGTCGCAAGGTCCCTGGGCGAGGCCAACCTGCTGCACGCCAAGCCCGCCGACGGGTACGCCGTCACCGCGTTCGGCCCCCTGCCCCTCACCACCGACACCGAGCAGGACGGTGTCGTCATGCTCCGTCCCCACCAGCTTCGGATGACCTGCGAACCCGGGCCGCACTCCGTCCCGGCCCGGGTCACCGCCTGTCTCTTCCGGGGCCACGACCACCGCGTCGAGTTCTCCCCGGACCCCGGCCGGGACCTGCCCGAGCGCCTGGTCGTCTATACGGATGCCCCGCCGCCGGCGGTCGGCAGTGAGGTCCACCTCCGGGCCCAGGGCCCCGCTCATCCCCTCCACACCGAGGAACACCCGGCGGAGGCAGAAGCCGTCGCGTCGTAGCTTCGACCTCGGCAATGCCTTCAGCGAGGCTTGGGCAAGTCATGACGCGTGCCATGGCGTCAGGAAGCAATCCCGGCGAAGGTCGTTTCCGTATACATCACAAGAGGCAAAACCTCCTGCACAACAGCATCGCCGAAAAGTTTCGCCAACATCTGTGGTCGATATACTGACGCAGTGGGACTGGATCACGCCTCGCTGACCAGCTTGGCCGCCCTCGGCGACGCCACGCGCCGGCGCATGTTCGAACTCATCCGGCAGGAGCGGCGGCCGGTGACGCGCGAGGAGGTGGCCGACACCCTCGGCATCTCCCGCAAGCTGGCGGCCTTCCACCTGGACAAGCTCGTGGCGGCCGGCCTGCTCCAGGCGCGCGCCGAACCGCCCGCGGGCATCCGCAAGGTCGGCCGAAGGCCCAAGGTGTACGAGCCGGTGGACGAGGCCATCGCGGTGAACATTCCCGAGCGTCGCTACGGCATGCTGGCCGACGTCCTCACCGAGGCCGTGCTCACGGAGACGGACCGGGAATCGGCCCACGAGGCCGCGCTCCGCGTGGCATACACGCGCGGGGAAACCCTCGGCAGTGCCGAGCGTGAGCGACTGCGCCCCGGGCGCCTCGGTGCCGAGCGCGGACTGAGCGTGGCGGCCGACACGCTTGAGGAGTTCGGCTACGAGCCGGAGCGCACGGCGCCCACCCTGATCCGCCTGCGCAACTGTCCCTTCCATCCCTTGGCGGCCAAGGCCCCCGAACTGGTCTGCGCCGTCAACCAGGCATTCCTGGCCGGCTACCTGCATGGCCTGGGCAGCGACAAGACCACAGCGGTGCTCGCCCCGCGGCCCGGTTCATGCTGCGTCGAACTGCGCGGCGACGACACGACGGGCGGCAGGCCGGAGACGGGCAGCGCCTGCGAGCGGTGAACCGAGGCCGTGCCTGCCGCTCGTGGCCGCCGGTTCCCGGGCCGGTCTGCTCCCTTCCACATGAACGGCTGGAGTCACCATGAACTCCATCTCTGCCACCGACGTCACCCTGAGAGGAGTGGGAGCGTGCTGCGCCGTCGGCAACGCGGTGCTGCACGGGCTCCTCGTCCCTGATCATCTTGAGGAAGAGTTCCACATCGGGGTTCTGTTCGCCGTGAGCGGTGCGGTCATGCTGGTCGTTGCGGCGGCACTGATGACCTTGAAGCGCCCCATGGTCGCCTGGCTGACCGGAGCCCTCGTCAGCCTCGGCATGATCACCGGCTTCCTGGTCTCGCGCACCGTCGGTCTGCCCGACGGCTACTACGAGCCCGGCTGGGAGCTGCCGTACGGCCCCCTGTCCTTGCTCGTCGAGGGACTGTTCATCCTCGCCTTTCTCACCTGGCTGGGAGGGGCGCCGACGACCGGTGGCGCGCCGGCACCGCCACACGCGGCGGACCGTGAGGAGATGCCGAGCGCTGTGTCGCTCCACGGGGAGAGGCGCCCGCGCCGCACCGGGGTGTCCGGGCAGCAGCACGTAGAGCCGACCGTCATCCGCGCCACGTTCAGGCGCACGCCCAGCCATTGCACGGAATTGACGAACCGTGCAGAGGGCAGATAGATCGCCACCGCACAGACGATCAAGAGAACGAAGTGAATCACCGGTCTGCTCCGGCCTTACCGCACCGGCCCGGGCTTCGAGACGACCGCGGGGGATGGCGGAAGCTTCGACCCCGCCGACGCACATACGTCGTCGCGACAAAAGGCCGAAGGGCTCGCCCACCAGTACGCGGAAGGTATTGCGGGGCTACTCACCTACAGGGCAGGTCATGCCATGTCCCCATGAGCCTTACAGGCTCAGGGTGATCGCGGCGGCGATGCCCCCGAGGCCAAGGGCGGAAGCGGCTTCCGCCCAGCCGCCGTTGCCCCAGGGGAAGAACCGGTCGAGCGCCAGCCGGCCAGGGCCGACGGCGGCGACGGCGAGGGCGACGACGGCGATGCCGACGCTGTACTCCACACCACCGTCCGCCTCCCACAGGCCATGGGCGCCGGTGACGGTCGCCATGGCATTGATCATCACGCCGATCACGGCGGCCGCCGCGAGCGGCGTGAGCAGGCCGACGGCCAGGCCCAGGCCACCGAGGAACTCGGAGAGGCCGCCGATCACCGCGAAGACCTTCCCAGGGCGGTAGCCCAGAGACTCGAAACCCCTGCCGGTCGCCGTCAGGCCCGGGCCCCCAAAAAGTCCGAAGAGCTTCTGGGAACCGTGTCCGGCCATGAACAGTCCGAAGGTCAGCCTGAGGAGCAGCAGCCCACAGTCACCGGCGGCCCCCCGCTGTACAGGGGCCCGCTGCGCCGCCTGTTGCGTGAAGGCCGAAAGCCAGCCCGTGTCGCGCTTCCCCATGTGAAAACTCCGGTATCGCCCCTGCCGATGCTTCCGCAACAGCGCTGAGTTCGCATATCGAGGGGCTGCCCGCGCCGAGCCGACAAGACATGGAGACCAAGCGCACGCGGCGCGAGCGGGGTGTACGAGCCTCACCCCACGGGGTGACGCGCCCTTGACCCATGCCCGCAATAAGACCAACAATCGTTGGTGAAATAGCTGGACGGGCAGCTGACGGGCAAGGTGCCGTATGACGGTCAACCGTGATCTCAAGGACCTGCACCAGGCGAAGCAGCCGGTGAGCGCCGTGCTGGCGGGGCCGTACGGGCACCCGTTCCATCCGATCCTGGTGACCGTGCCGATCGGGGCCTGGGTGTCCAGCCTGGTCTTCGACATCGCCTCCCGGATCGTGCACCGGCCGGGTTTCCTGGCCCAAGGCTCGGCCTGGCTGATCGCCATCGGCGTACTGGGCGCGCTGGCGGCGGCCTGCGTCGGCTTCCTCGACCTGTTCGCCATCCCCACCGGCACACCGGCCTTCCGCACGGGAATGGTGCACATGGGGCTGAACCTGGCCGTGACCGCCGCGTACGCGACCGGTTTCGCCTGGCGGCAGGGCGGCGGACACCCGGAAGGACAAGGCGTCGGATACGGGCAGTTGGCGCTGTCGGCCGTCGCGCTCGCCGCGCTCGGCTTGTCCGGCCACCTCGGCGGCAAGCTCGCCTACCGCTACGGCGTGCGCGTCGCCGAGGAGTCCGTGCAGGCAGAGGGCTACCGCCACCGGCACCGCTCCTGACCGGCAGCCCAGCCGTACGGACCCGACAACACCGCACTTCGGAACCACTGGAGAACGCATGGACATCGCCGCTCTCGTCGCCTGGGTGGTCACCGCCGTCGGAGGATTCGTCCTCCTCGCCCGCTGGATCTCCCGCGGCGGCCTGCGCCAGCAGCAGACGAAGACGACCCACTTCCCGGCACCCCTGGTCTTCGGCCACTTCCTGCTCGCGGCGGCGGGACTGGTCGTCTGGATCGTCTACCTCGCCGCAGACAGGGCAGCCGTGGCGTGGGCGGCCTTCGGCATCCTCGTCGCCGTGGCGCTGCTCGGCTTCACGATGTTCGCCCGCTGGGTCGCCGTCCAGCGCACTGCCGTCCCGGCCACCGCCGGAGAAGAGACCACGCCTGCGGAACGGCACTTGCCCGTTCCCGTGGTGGCGGCCCACGGCCTGCTCGGCACCGCGACTCTGGTGCTTGTGCTGCTCGCCGCACTGCGAGTAGGCGGCAGCTGACGCGGGCGCGATGACGCGAAGATCCCTGTCAGCGCCGCCTTCCGCGCAGTCGGCTGCCTACTGCCGGGTCCGAGTGGCCAACGGCTCGCACAACAGCCGGTCCACTCGGGATGATCAGCGGTCGGGTGGTTGACGCTGACCTGTATGAGCAGGTCAGGCTGGCTGGTGACTCGGCGTGGGCCGGCAGCTCCGGGCCCGGCGGTCTGCGTAGGTGACGGCGGTGGCGGAGGGCGGGTGGCTGTGGCTTCCTTCCCCGGCAGCCGTCACCTCACGCCCGGCCGGGGTCGGCGGACCGCGGCGGTCTGGCCCACCCCAGGGACCGTTCGACGGCCCGCTGCCAGTTCTCGTACTCCGCCTCCCGCAGTTCGGGGTCCATGTCGGGGAGCCACTGCGCGGCCCGGTGCCAGTTGCGGCGCAGCACCTCGAGGTCCGCCCAGTAGCCGACGGCGAGCCCGGCCGCGTAGGCGGCGCCCAGGGAGACCGTCTCGGCGACCATGGGCCGTACGACGGGCACGTCGAGCACGTCGGCCACGAACTGCATGAGCAGGTTGTCCGCGGTCATCCCCCCGTCCACCTTGAGCTGCCGGAGGGAGACCGAGGAGTCGGCGTTCATGGCGTCGACGACCTCTCGTGTCTGCCATCCCGTGGCCTCCAGGACGGCACGCGCCAGGTGCCCCTTGGTGATGTACGAGGTGAGGCCGACGATGACCCCGCGCGCGTCGCTGCGCCAGCGAGGCGCGAACAGACCCGAGAAGGCGGGGACGATGTAGCAGCCGCCGTTGTCCTCGACCGTCCGCGCGAGGGTCTCGATCTCCGGTGCGCTGTTGATCAGGCCCAGACGGTCACGGAACCACTGGACGAGCGCTCCGGTGACGGCGATCGACCCTTCCAGCGCGTAGGCCGGCTGCTGGTCCCCGATCTTGTAGGCGACGGTGGTGAGGAGTCCGTGCCGGGACCGCACGATGTCGTTGCCGGTGTTGAGCAGCAGGAAGCTGCCGGTTCCGTATGTGCACTTCGCCTCGCCGGGTGAGAAGCAGGTCTGGCCGAAGAGCGCGGCCTGCTGGTCGCCGAGCGCGGCCGTGATGGCGACACCCGGGAGCAGCGAGCGGGCGTCGCCGTAGGACTCGGCGGAAGACCTGATCTCGGGGAGCATCGAGCACGGCACCCCGAAGAAGGCCAGCAACTCCTCGTCCCAGGTGAGCGTGCGGATGTTCATCAGCATGGTGCGGCTGGCGTTGGTGACGTCGGTGATGTGCAGGCCGCCGTCGGTCCCCCCGGTGAGGTTCCAGATCAGCCAGCTCTCCATCGTCCCGAACAGCACCTCACCGTCCATGGCGCGCTGCCGTAGACCCTTGACATGGTCGAACAGCCAGCGGATACGCAGCGCCGAGAAATAGGTCGAGGGCGGCAGACTGCACCGTTCCAGAAAGAAGTCCTCGCCGGGCTGCTGACGGAGTTCCTCGACCAGCGGCGCCGTGCGGGTGTCCTGCCAGACGATCGCCCGGCCCAGTGGGGCGCCGGTCCGCCGGTCCCAGAGCACCGTCGTCTCGCGCTGGTTGGCCACGCCGATGGCGGCGACCTGGCCCGGGTCGACTCCGGCCTCGGACAGGGCCTCCGGAACAACGCGCCGCAGGTTCTGCCAGATCTCGACGGCGTCGTGCTCGACCCAGCCGGGCTTGGGGAAGTGCTGCTGATGCTCCTTCTGCGCGACCGAGACCAGCCGCCCACGGTGGTCGAAGAGAATGCATCGGGTCGAGTTGGTGCCCTGATCGATGGACATTACATACCGTTCAGCCATGATCGGGTCTGCCTTCCCACGGGTCGAGGCGGCGGCCGGCCCGGCCTACCATCGGGTGGCTCCCAGGTCTCTGGAGATCGCCCGCGCGGCCTCACGGATCAGGGTGATCAGACTCGGCCGGGGGCGGCCCTGGCTGTCGCAGATCCGCTCGACCGGGCCGGACAGCCCGATGGCGCCGACGACGAGGCCACCGTGCCCGCGGATCGGCGCGGCGAGCCCGGCGTCGCCCATGCTCATCTCCTGGATCTCGGCAGCCCAGCCGAGTTCTCGGACCTCGGCGAGAGCCCGGGCGAGCTGCTCGCGATCGATCAGGGTGTGCCGGGTGTACGCCTCCAGCCCCGGATGCTGGGCGGGCTCGATCGTCGCGGTCCCGAAGGCCAGCAGCACCTTGCCGAGCGACGAGGCGTGCAGGGGCAGCAGCGAGCCCACATCAAGCGTCTGGAAGGTGTCGTCCGGCCGGAACACATGGTGGACGATGAGCACGCTGCCCTCCAGGGGCGTCCCCAGGCGAACCGCCTCCCCGCTCCGGGCGGCGAGAGCATCAGCCCAGTTGAGGGAGCGCGAGCGCAGCTCGTTCACGTCCAGGTAGCTGGTGCCGAGGTGCAGCAGAGCGGCTCCGAGCTGGTATTTCCCGGTCGCCGCGTCCTGCTCCACGAAGTCCACGTGCTGCAGGGTGCGCAGAATGCCGTGTGCGGTGCCCTTGGCCAATCCCAACGAGGCCGCCACCTCGCCGAGCCCCAGTCGGCGGGGCCCACCGGCGAGCAGGCGCAGGATCGCCGCCGCCCGTTCGATCGACTGGACTGGGCCGGCCATGAGGCGAGCCTATTACCGCCGCGGACGCTTCGCTTCACGGACGGACGGCCGCTGCGCAGCCGCGATGAAGATCCTCGTTCGGTAATGCCGACCGCCGTTCATTGACCTGCCTGATTTGTCTCCCTAACTTGCTGCGCAACCGGCATGCGCAGAGACAGGGCGCCGGACCGGTAGCACACACCACCGGGAGAGACCATGGCGGCACAGCTCAATACGGTGCTCCGGGCGACACAGGAACATATGTGTCTGGTGCCGCCCGTCGCCGGCGCCGTCTCGGTCGTACGCCGAAGCGTGGCGGCGGCACTCGCCGACTGGAACGTGTCCTCGCAGATCGCCGACGACACACTGCTCGTGGTCTCGGAGCTGGTCACCAACGCGATCGTGCACGCCCGCCCCCCTGCCGTACTGCGGCTGTCCTGGGAGCCCGGTGACGGCGTATGCACTCTGCGCGTCGAGGTCACCGACGCTGGACCTGCCGCGATGGGGCGGACCCTCGCCTGTATCGACCCGGACGAGCACGGCCGGGGCGAGACGATCGTCCACGCCCTGGCGACTCGCCATGGCATACGTGTCCATCCGGGCGGCGTCACCCGGTGGGCCGATCTCGTCGCGGTCTAGAGCGCGGCTTCCGCCCGAGACGGCACGGGTAGCGTCCTGTCCGTGGTCTGCCTGCGGAGAAGGAGCAGGGCGGCGTCGTCGTGCAGCCGGCCGCCCACATGCGCCAGCAGCTCGTCGTGGAGGGCGGTGAGCGTGCGTACCGGGTCGTCGGACACATGGCGGGGCATGCCTTCGGCCAGCGGATAGAACTCACCGGCGTGATCGCGAGCCTCGGTGACGCCGTCGGTGTAGAGCAGGAGCTGGTCTCCCGCCGTGAACGACAGATGCTGGAGGCGGGGCGCCTGTCCGGAGAGGGCTCGCAGACCGAGGGGCGGCGCGGGATGAGTGGGTTCCACCGGCCTGACGTCGCCTTCGGCGGATATCAGCAGCGGAGGCGCGTGCCCGCAGTTGACGATCTCCAAGTGTCCCGACGGGGGACATCCGGCGATCACGGCGGTGACGAAGTCGTCCGGGCCGAGGTTGCGGGACAGGCTCCGCTCGATCCTGTCGACGACGGCCAGCAGGTCGGGCTCGTCATAGGCGGCCTCGCGGAACACGCCGAGCACGAGTGCGGTGGTCCCCACGGCGGGCAGACCCTTGCCGCGCACATCGCCGACGATGAGCCTGACTCCGTACGGAGTGGGCACCAGGGCGTAGAGGTCCCCACCGATCCGGGCCTCGGCCGCCGCGGCGCTGTAGCGGACGGCCACCTGGAACGGGCCGACGGTCTCCGGAACGGGCAGCAGCAGTGCCTGCTGGGCGGCCTCGGCGACCGAGCGGACGGCTGCGAGGACCCGTTCACGACGGCCACGCAGAGCGCTGGCCAGACCGCTCGCCGCGGTGACGGCCAGCAGGGCGGACAGTACGGCCGCCATCTCGCTGGCGGGAACCCCGTGCTCGTAGCCCAGCGTCGCGCCCAGCGCGGCGGCGAGGAGCCCGACGCCCAGTACACCGCGCGGCCCGTTGGTGGCGGCGGCCAGCGCGGGTCCGGCCGCCAGCAGCGGAAGCCAGGCCCCTCCGACGATGTCGACGAATACCACGACGGCGACGACCACAACGGGCAGCACGCACGTTCCGGGGGCCAGGTGCCCGGCGGCACACTGGCGGACCGATTCCCGGGCCCCCGCCACACGGTCCCTGAACAACTCCATCCACGCGTGGTCGCCGCCGTGATGTCGAGCCTGGCTCATGCTGTGTCCGTAGTCCTCGCCTGCATGGGATTCACACCCGAAATGTCCGTTTCATCAAGCAAACGGGCTGGGTATGGGCAGCCACAAGGAGCGGAATTTCAGATAGTGAGCGAGAGACTTCTGGTCACGCGGCTCGCGACGGGAAGCATGCGCGCCCGGATCTCCTGCAGCTGGGCCTGCCGCTCCACCGGCAGAGACACTCCCAGCGAGCCGAGCGTGTCCCCGCTGTAGACCGGCACGGCAACGCACACGGTGCCGAGCGCGTACTCCTCCAGATCCGTGACGGCCGGTGCCAAGGGGGACGACTCGATCCTGCGCAGCAGTTCCGGAACGCTGGTGATCGTCCGTGGTGTGAGATCGGCCAGGTGGTGCCTGGACAGATAGTCCTGGCGGGAGTCCTGGTCCAGCTCGCGCAGTACGGACTTGCCCAGGGCGGTGGCATGCCCGGCGTCCTCGAACCCCACCCACAGATCCACCCGGGGTGTACGGGGGCCGTCGACGATCTCGGCGACCCGGATCTCGCCGTCCTCGTAGAAGGTGAGGTAGGTGGCGGTGGAGAGCTCGTCCCGGAGGGCCGCGAGCGCCGGGCGGACCCGGCTGAGCAGCGTCTGAGCGCGGCCCGCCGAACGCAGGGAATGCAGTTTGTCGCCCAGGACGAAGCCGCCGTCGTCCAGTTTCCTTACGTATCCGTCGTGCACCAGGGTGCGCAGCAGGTGATAGGCGGTGGCCAGGGGCAGCTCCGTCTCGCGTGCCAGCTGTTTCGCCGGCGCGCCGTTCTCGTGCGCGCTTACCGCCTCCAGCAACCGGCAGGCCCGCTGCACGGACGTGATGAGCGTGGGGCCGTCCTGAGCGCCCATAGGACCAGACTGCGCCGGGCGCGTTGCACGAGCAAGGCCATGGGGTTCCAGTAGAGGAACGGTAGTCCGTAGCGCTTGAGGTACGACATGTCCCGGCGTTCATGTGTCGAGTCGATGAGCACGGAACACCCTCGCGTCGTCGGGGTGGACCGGTGCGCGTGTCGTCCAGAGGCGTCTGATCGCCTTCGCATCCGCGGGGTGATGCGTCGAAGGGGCCAGGTGTCGGTCGGGAGAGTGCTGCTGGATCGTGTTTCGGCTGGTGAGGGGGTCAGCGAGTGGTGTAGCCGCCATTGATGAACAGGGTCTGGCCATTGGCCCACCAGCCGTCGGTGAGGAGGTGGCGTACCCATGGGACGATGTCGTTGATCTTGGTGAGGTCGCCGTTCATGGCTGAGGACTTGTGGTAGGCGATGGAGTCGTCGTCCTCGGCGGCCTGGTGCCGGCCGACGGCCGGGTGGGCGGCCGCCGTGCTCATCCGCTCGTGCAGCGGCGGCAAAACCTCATGGTGGCCTCCGCGGAAATCCATGGCGCGGTTGGGGCATCTGCGCCGGGCGCCGCGCTCGACGGCTTATGTGATCTGCGGGCCCGTCCCAGTGGGCTGGTGTCTCCCGCATGGGGCGCAGTCAGTACCCTCCCGCTGGAGCCCGTCACGGCCGGTGGGAAGGCTCGGACCGGATTTCGGCGGTAGCGATCAGCCGGCGGCGAGGCGCTGCGGAACACGCCGGGGCTCGGGGAACCGGCCTTGCCCGTTCCCGCACCGGTCGCCGCCTTGCTGCTGGAGTGCATCGCGAACCGGGACGACATGAACACAGCCACGACCCCGGCATCCCGCTGGCTCTTCCCCGGCTGCCGAGCCGGTCAGCCGTTCCGGCCCGACCACCTGTCCGCGCTCCTGAACAAGGTGGGGGTTTCCGCCACCGCTGCCCGAGGCGTCACCATCCGCCGGAAACTCCTCGAACTTCCTGCCCCTGCCGTCGCGGACGCTCTCGGCTGCCACGACAAGACCACCGCCCGGCTCCGCGACGAGACCGGTGAGACATGGAGCCGATACGCCCCGGGGGATCACGCAAGGTCACCAGCGGGCTGGGTTCCTCGGGCAACCGGCGACAGCTGAGTTACGGGAACCCACCAGCAGACCGGTGTCGGGCTTGATCCAGTGTCGGCGGGTTGTCGGCGGTGGTCGGTGATCTGTCGGCGACCTGTCGGTGGCTGCCGGGACATTGGAGCTGGTCGGCGTCGGCCATCGACGGCACCGGCATCGCATCGTCCCGACTTACGGGAACGGCGCTCCAGGCGTGACCTGCCGGGTGTCCGCCCAGCGGTCCACGATCAGGAAGGAAGCACCATGACCACTGACGTCATGATCATCGGCGCCGGGCTCGGCGGCCTCACGCTCGCCCGCGTTCTGCACGTCCACGGAATACCGGCCACGGTCTACGAGGCGGAGCCCTCCCCGGCTGCGCGTTCGCAGGGCGGGATGCTCGACATCCACGACTACAACGGGCAACTCGCCCTTGAAGCAGCCGACTTGATGGACCAGTTCCGTTGCCTCATCCTGGCGGGCCGCCAGGCAATGCGGGTCCTCGACCCGGACGGGACCGTCCTGTTCGACAAAGCCGACGACGGCACGGGCGGACGCCCCGAGGTGCAACGCGGCGAACTGCGACAGACACTGCTCGACTCACTCCCGACCGGCACCGTCCGGTGGGGGCGCAAAGCCAGCAGCACCCGTGCCCTCGGCGAGGGCCGCCACGAGGTGACCTTCTCCGACGGCACCACCGTGGCCACGAGCCTCCTGGTCGGCGCGGACGGCGCGTGGTCACGTGTCCGGCCACTGCTCTCCACCGCCACACCCGAGTACATCGGCAAGTCGGTCGTCGAGACCTACCTGTTCGACGCCGACACCCGGCACCCAGCCATCGCGAAAGCGGTCGGCGGCGGGTCGATGATCGCGCCCACGCCGGGCAGGGAGATCTTCGCCCACCGGGAAAGGGGCGACACCCTGCACGCCTACGTGGGGCTGTCCGAACCGTGGGACTGGTTCGACGCCATCGATTTCACCGATGCCGCCGCAGCCACCGCCCGAATCGCGGCAGAGTTCGACGGCTGGGCGCCGGAGCTGACCGCCCTGATCACCGACAGTGACGCAACACCGGTCCTGCGCCCCCTCTACGCCCTGCCGACCGGGCACCGATGGGACCGGGTGCCGGGGGTGACCCTGCTCGGCGACGCCGCCCACCTCGCGGCCCCGAACGGCGAGGGCGCCAACCTGGCCATGCTCGACGGCGCCGAACTCGGCAAGGCCCTCGCCGCGCACCCCGACGACATCGAGGCCGCGCTCACGGAGCACGAGCAGGCCATGTTCCGCCGCAGCACCGAGGCCGCCGAGGCCCACGGGATCGACTTCGACAACAACACAGCCCAGGGCCTGGCCACAGCGTTCACCCGACATGCGCAAGCCCAATAGCTGATCGTTGCAGGGGCGTGCGCTTGGAGCCGGGCGGGCGATGGCACGTCCATGCGCCGCACGGGCTCTCCGACGTGTTCAATCTCGTCGTGCGCCCCCATCCGGTGCTTGCCCCGCGCGAGGTGTACGAAGCCGGGACAGCTCGCTGGCGACAGGCGTGGCCCGAGCTGATCGTGCTCGGCTGACCTTCGGCGTCGACCATCCTGACGCCGTCTTCATCCTGATGTGCGGAGTCGACGCAGGCAGATGATGCTGCACGCGAGTTGGAGCAGCCCGGGGGCGGGGATGAAGTGGTGGATGGAGTCGGGAGAAAGCGCGCTCGACGACCCAGCGCACCTCGCCCAGTCCGGATCCGTGGGCGAGGCCGTGTCGGGCGATCATCGGCTTGATGGCGCGCTCCCCGGATTGGCCGGACCGTGTTCAGTAGCGGCAGGAGCTGGGTGACGTCATGGCGGTTGCCTCCGGTGAGCGTGACGGCGGGCGGAGTTCCGTGGCGGTCGGGACAAGCGCGGTCGATGGGTGCGGGGCCGACGTGGTCCCCGTTTGAGGGCCCGGACGTGGGACGCGTCCACGGCGCAATCGTCGGGGTCCAGCAGGTCCGAGCGGCGCAGCTCGATCAGTGGCGCAGCGTGCAGACGAGGACAGACACCAGCATCGGTCCAGTCCCGCAGCCGGCGCCACGCGGTTGCCCCGGAGCAGCCGACGGTCTCGGCGGGGACGTCACGCCGGGCGACACCCGTGCGCAGCACGCACATGATCCCCGCGAGAGCCGCCCGGTCCGAAACGCGCAAGCGCCCAGGTAACGGTGACGCCGCTCGGGAGCGGCCGGCAGCAGTGGAGCTGTGCGCTCCACAGTTCATCCGGCCCAATTCCCGCTCCGCTCATGGCTGGCGAGCGTGGCGCCGATCGCCGGCAATACGGATGCGGCGACGCGTCTTCCCTTGCTCATGCCAGCCTCGTGTCCTTGATCGCCAGCTCCCGGTCGCCCTGCCGGTAGCCCACGGTGCGAATGCCCAGCGCGGCCTTGAGCTGTCGGGCGGGCACGACCTGGGGAGTGGGGGCGGGGGCGCGGCTCGGCTTCGGCAGCGGGTAGGCCGTGGTGGTGGCAGAGTGGAAGGTGATGTTGCCCTCTGTCTTGGTGAACAGTTGGTGGACGTGCCCGTTGAGACAGGTCACCGATGAGAAACGGCGCAGGAGCGCAATCACCTTCAACGCGTCGTCCGTGCTCCAGCCCCACTGGGGGTACATGGCGAACAGCGGGATGTGACTGAAGACCACGACGGGGGTGTCCGATGACAGTCCCGCCAGGTCGTTGCGTACGAAGTCGATCTGCTCGGTGCCGAGGTGGCCCAGCTTTTCCAGGCTCAGCGTGTTGACCAGGGCGATGAAGTGCACTCCGTGAGTGTCGAAGCTGTACCAGCCGTCGCCGAGCGTGCCCTTGCCGAAGATGTGCCGGTACGCGCGGCCCGCATCGCCGATGGAGTCGTGCTCACCGGGCACGGTGAAGACGCGGTCCGTGCTCAGCCCGGTCAGCATCTGCCTGACCTGGTCGAACTGGTCCGCCGTGGACAGGTGTGTCAGGTCGCCGCTGTGCATGACGAAATCGGGCCGGAAGCCGAGTGCGTTGACCTGGCGGATCGCTTCGGTGAACGAGCCGACCACGTCCATGTTCGCCGGCCCGTGGAAGCCGATGTGGCTGTCGGAGACCTGCACGAACCGCAGCGAGCCGCTGGTTCCTGTGGCTGCCTCGGCGCTGGTGCCCCGGGAGTCAGCGATGTGGCTGATCACCTCTCCGCCGGCCACTGTCAGCACGACGGCCCCGCCGAACCATCCTGCGTGGCGGATGAGTTGACGCCGTGTCATGCCGTGTTCCCCGGTGGGCTGGTCGGCGGCGCCGCCCGGGACTGGACCCTGAGTGTCACGGTACCCGGTCATCGGGTCACCTCCACCTTGGCCGTCATGAAGGGATGGATGGTGCAGAGATAGGCGTAGGTGCCCGGCTTGGTGAACTGGTAGCTGTAGGCGGCGTGGGTGGCCAGAGCGGGCGAGTGCAGCGGCCCACCCGATCCGGCGCTGGTGACGGTGTGGGCGTCGGTGTCCTGGTTGGTCCAGGTCACCGTCGTGCCCACTTTGACCTTCAGCGTGGTCGGGGAGAACGCGAAGTTCTTGATCGCCACAGAGTCTCCGGTCACCGGCGCATCAGCTGTGCCCGTCTTCGTCGAGCTCATGGGCATGCTCATGCCGGGTATCGGCGAGGCGCCGGGCGCGGTGCTCGTCGCATGTCCTGGCGCGGAGGCACCGGGCATCCCGGCCACCTGCCGCTGACCAGGGCCGGGCGTGATGGCACCGGCTGCGGTGGAGTGTGGGGACTGGCCGCACGCGCTGAGGAGTCCCAGGGCGGCTGCCGTCACAGCTGCCATCCCGGCCGCGACGCGTGATCGCCGGCCGGCATGACCAAAGTTCGGGTACATGGTGTTTGTTCCTCGCCGGTCAGGAAGAGGGGGAAGGTGGCGGCCGAGTACTCGCGACCGTCCGAGGGACGCGGGATCCGCGTTGTGACGGCCGTGCGTCCCGCAACGGGCCCGGCGGGCGGGGGTGATGTCGCGGCGGCAGTGCATTGACGCCTGTCGGCGATTTGCCGTGTATCTCGGCTCTTGCCCGACTTCACGGGCAACGGTGCCGCTCGGTTCAACCGATACACGCCTTTATTCCACTTTCTTTGTGATCTCCTCAGGCTGGGTCGGTCGCTACAGGCGTCACATGGCACGCGGGACGACAAAAGAACGTATATGCGTAATGATCGATTTATGCCATGGAGTGCCCGCAAACGTGGCCAAACAACTGATACGGATCGTTCCGCGCGCCGTGTCTCTGATGCAGGGACCATTTCGGCCACGGACGAGGAACTGATCCGCGCTCTGTATGCCGAGCACGCGGGTCCCCTGTTCCACTACGTGCTGCGCCTGACGTCAGGAGACCGGCAGTGGGCCGAGGATGTCGTACAGGAGACGCTGCTGCGGGCGTGGCAGCACCCCACCGCGTTCGAACCCCGACGCGGTCCTGCCCGGGCCTGGCTGTTCACCGTCGCCCGGCACCTGGTCATCGACGCCCACCGAGCCCGGAGGGCCAGGCCGGCGGAGACTGGCGGCGAGGCCCTGGAGCGGGCCGCCGAGCAGACCGTGGGCGAGGACCAGATCGAGCAGGCACTGCAGAGCTGGGCGGTGGCCGACGCCCTCCGGACGCTGTCCCCGGAACACCGCGCCGTACTGGTCGAGACCTACTACCGGGGCCGGACCATGGCGGAGGCCGCGGGCGTGCTGGGCATCCCGCTGGGCACAGTCAAGTCGCGGACGTACTACGCCCTGCACGCCCTCCGGCTCGCGCTGCAGGAACGAGGCATCGAGCCATGACCGAGGCATGGAGGAGGTGCCGGCCGTGAACACGGACCACGACGCCGTGCGGATGGCGCTGGGAGGGTACGTCCTGGGCGCGCTGTCCCCGGCCGAAATGGAACAGGTGCGCGCCCACCTGGCGACATGTGACGCATGCCGGGCGGAGCACGAGCAGCTGGCCGGACTGCCGTCGTTGCTCGCGATGGTCACAGCGGCCGAAGCGGCAGGCCAGACGGCTCCCGCCGGCACCGAGGACCTGGCCGGACGTTTGGTGCGGCGGGCAGCCGAGAGCACGCAGGGGGCACCGCAGGCACCGTCCGGCATGTCCACGGCGCCGCGGGCTCCCGAGGCAGGGATGATCGACACGATGCTCCAGCAGGCCGCGGCCAGGCGCCGCAGGACCTGGCGGTTGCAACTGATGGGCGCGGCAGCCTCCCTGATGCTGGTCGCGGCGGCGGCAGTCGGCGGCACCTGGCTGGCGACCAGCACATCCGTGACAAGCGAGGGTAAACAGCCCGGACCTGCTGCACCGACTCCGTCGCGCACCTTCTCCGGAAACGATTCGACCACCGGCGTCACCGCCTTGGTGAAGGTCTTCCCCTCGGCCTGGGGCAGTGTCCTGCAGGTCTCGGCCCATGGCGCGCCGGCCGGCGTGATCTGCCGATTGCAGGCAATCGGGCCCGGCGGGACCAGGGCGGACGCAGCGACCTGGCGGGCTGGCGTGTACCCGACCGGAACGAAGATTCCAGGGGCGGTCCCCATGGCTCCGGGAGCCATCGAGCGCTTCGAGATCATCGCCGGGAACGGCCAGAAGCTGGTGACGATCCGGGCGTGAGGTGAGCCGGAAGGCGCCAAGTCGGGAAAAGGTGGGAATCAGTCGAACCGTATGCCACTCGCCGTGCGTATTACCGGATGAGCGCTCACATGCAGGTTCCGGCGTACCGACCGCCTCCACGTTCTTGGCGGTCCCCACCTTGATCCAAGCTTCCGCTGCCACACAGAAGAGCCAGAAGACCATGTTTGTGACCGATTCCGAGCGCACCAGCTCATGGCCCTGCTCCCGTCGGGCGACGCTGACCCTGCCCGCTCGGGAGGTGCATGTGTCCGCCGCGCGTCACCTCACGGCGGATCTGCTGGAGTGCTGGAGCGTTCCCCAGAGTGAGCGTGACTCCGCCGTTCTCATCGTCGACGAACTCACCGCCAATGCCGCCCAGTACGGCCGCGACTGCATGACGTTGGTACTCGTCCTCGACCACGGCGCCCTGTACATCGAGGTCAGTGACTCGGGAACCGCGGTGGAGCACAGTTCGTACGACGTCGCCCCGGACGAACACGGCCGCGGCACCGGTATCGTCAAGTACCTCGCGCAGTCGACCGAGATCCGCCAGACGCGCAGCGGCCGGGAAGTCCGCGCCTGCCTCAGGTGCTCGGCGGCATGACCGGTCCCGGGAGACTGCCGTCCAATCAGGCGCCGCACAGCAGCGCCAACACCGCGCCGAACTGGCCCAGCCCGAGTCGGGTCAGCTACCCGGCCAGGTGGTGGCCGACTGGTTGACCATCAGGACACGGCACACGTAGGACGTTTCCCCGATCGAGACACACGCCTGCGGGCAACTGACAGACGAGCCGCTGCGACCCGGCCAGGTCGTGCGCTCGATTCCCTGGAACTGGTTCTCGCCGGTAGTGGACTCCAGCTCACGAGCCCCTTGGGCAGGTGGCTGTCTTGTCCTCGATCCAGCAGGGCAGCGCTTTCGGCTGATCGCCCGCACGGCCCTCCGCAGGGCGCGCTTTGCGGGCGGGACGCACAGGCCCGTTCGTCCGGCCGTGGGACTTTTCAGTGTTCCAGGGCGCGGGCGATGGGCAGGGTGTCGCAGGTCTGCTGCAGGTGGACGATCCTGCTGTCCCGCAGGGTGAAGACGTGTGCGAACCGTGAGGTCACCGCGGTGCCGGAAGTGGTGATGCCTGCATATCGGCCCAGGACGATGACGTGGTCGCCGTCCTCGAAGAACTCCTCGCTGACGACCTGGAACTCGGCGAAGTGGGCCAGGAAGCCGAAGAAGTCGCCCAGGATGCTGTCCAGGCCGCGGTACACGCCCCCGTTGGGGAAGCCTTCGACCACATCCCACTCGGCGTCGGGTGCGACGACGGACCGGATGACCTGCGGATCGCCCTTGGCGCTGTAGTAGCGGCGGACGACGTCGATCTGCGATGAGTCCGGCACGGCTGCTCCTCCCATTGGTGCCCCAGGCACGGGGCATCCTTCAGTCTCCTCGGTGGTCCGTGAGCACGGCCAGTACGCGCCCGGCCGAGTGGCGGAAGCCGTGCGCGGACCTGCGCGGTCGTCGGTGTCCGGCGTCGGTTTCTCAGGCACGGCTGCCGTACCGAGGGGCTTCGGGGATTCCCAGGTGGATACCCCGATGGGTGCCCAGGTCCGATTGAGGCCCTCGGCCCCCTCCCAGCCGACTGAGCAGGAAATCCGCATCATCTTCGGACCCCTCGGTCCTTCGGGGAAGCTGCGAGCCACTCCTGGCACCCCGACCCCGCCCCACACAGAGGCGCTCCCCGTCCTCCTCGACGCCGTCGCCTACTTCGACTGCGCCGTGCACTGTGCCGAGCCGGCGGGCGACCACACCTTCCTTGCCGGCCGCGTCGAGTCCTTCGGTGCGCTCAACGGCGCGACCGTGCCCCTGTTCGCCGACAACAGGTTCACCCCGCGGAAGGAGCTGCCGTGACCCGCGTATACATGTTCTGCGAGCAGGGCTCGCGTCGTGTCGGCACGGACGGCGCCGCTCTCTTCGACCTCTTCCCGGATCAGGTGGCCGAGGCTGACGAGACCCTCGGCTACTGGATCCGCGAACTCTGCCTCACCGATCCCGAAGGATGCCTCGGGCACACCGAGTTCACCCAGCCCGCCGTCTACGTCGCCGACGCCCTCGCCCACGCATGCGCCTCGCCCACGCCGCGACCCTCGCGGACGGCCGGCCCGTCCCCGACGCCACCATCGGCCACAGCCTTCGGAGTACGCCGCCCGGCACGCCGCCGGTGTGTTCGGTCCAGCCGCCGGACTGTGCCTGGTCGCCGCCCGCGCCCGCGCCATGGCACGCGTCACCGGCGGCACCATGGCCGCCGTCATCGGCGTGGACGAGGCTGTGGCCCGGGGCTGTTGCTGCGCCGGGCCGGATGTGAGGCCGTCGAGGTGGCCATCAACCTCAACACCGTCAGCCACAGCATCGTGGGCGGATCCGTCGCCGAGGCCGAGGCCGCCACAGCCCGCCTGAAGGAGTCCGGCGGCACTGCCGCACGCTGGCTGAACGCCCCCGGCCACTTCCGCGCCAGGCACATGAGGACGGTGGCACGGGAGTATGCCGCGTCCCTCGCCTCTGTCCCCTGGCCGGGTCGGCCTCACCCGTATACGCCGAGCGCACGGCCCAGCCGCACACCACGACCGACCTGCCCTGACCACTGACCGAGCAGATCGACCACCCCATGCTCTGGCGGGAGACTGTCGAGCCCCTCCTCGACACCGACCCGGACACCGAGTTCGAGGAGAGAGGCAACAGCACCGTGCTCACCCGCTTGCTTCGTGCCCTACCCACAGAGAGGACCCGCTGATGACCACCGCCCTCTCCGCCGTCGTCCGCCCGCGCCCCGTCGACGACCCGGCCCTCAGACTCTTGGTCCTGCACCACGCGGTCGGCTCCCGCCTCGCCCGCACGAGACGTGTGCCGCACTTCCCCGACGACGCAGACGGCTGCCTTGTCGAGACGCCCGGCCGGGACCCAATGAGCACGATGCCCGTCCCCGGCAACGCCACCGACCTCGGCGCCCAGCTCCTCACGGCCTGCGTCCTCTGCTGGACGCGCCATTCGTCCTGTTGGGGTGTGACCGAGATACGCGCCAAAGGGGCAACGGGATGATCTTGAAGCCCTGAGCACCCGTCGGCCTTCACCCATTCGGCTCAGTGTCGTTGGTGGTGATGTTGAACGTCGTCTGGGGCCTGGGGTGGGTTGTGACATCGATTGAACGGACCGCGTATCCGCGGTTCAAGCGGCTGATCACCGCGCATGAGCTGCATCTGTTCTTCTCCCCGAGTCGCGATGAGCTGGAGACTGCGATGAGCATCTGCTGGCGCTGCTGCTGATGCTGAAGTCGTACCGGCGTATGAGGTGTTTCCCGGCGCTGGAGGACGTCCCGGAGATGGTGGTGGACCTCGTCCGGTGTGCGGTGGAGCTGCCGGAGGGCACGCTGCCGGCGTACCGGGCGGAGCGGACCGCCAAGCACCACCGGGGCTTGGTCCGCAAGCAGGCCGGAGTGACGTACGACCAGGCCAAGGCCCGCGGGATCGTCGAGCAGTCGATCCGCAAGGATGCCGCGGCGAAGAACCGTCCGGCGGACCTCATTAACATCGCACTGCTCAAGCGCCTGCGCTCGGGGTCGAGGAAGAACGCCACCTACGCCGCCTTCCGCGAGGTCGGCCGCGTGATCCGCACCGTACAGCTCCTGTGCTACTTCGCGGACGCGCCGCTTCACCGACGGGTGACCGCGGCGACCAACAAGGTCGAGTCGTTCAACCGGTTCTCCCAGTGGATTGGCTTCGGCAACCGCGGTGTCATTGCCGACGACGACCCCATCGAGCAGGAAAAGGGGATGAAGTTCAACGCCCTGCTCACGAACGCGGTGATCTTCCACAATGCCCTGGACATCGCGGAGATCGTCCGCCGGCTGCTGGAAGAGGGATGGGAGATCGACCCGGAAGACCTGGCGCACATCTCGCCGTACCTGACCGAACACATCAACCGGTTCGGCGAGTACAGCACCCACGAACTCGGCATCCAGCCCGAGGCGTACGACCCGAGACTCGACGTCGACTTCACCCCGCTGCGCGAGCAGGACCTGACCGCCGCCGGTCTCGGCCATACTGCCTGAGCCGTGAGGGAACTAGCTGGTGACGCCCTTAACGGGAGCGGGCCGGTATACCCCAGAATCCTGCTGCTCTTCAGTGAAGATCCCACTGGACCTCGGTCAGTCGATGCCTTCGACGATGCGGAAATCGCGCTCGACGCCGTCGGAGAGGGCGACCAGCGCCTCCTGGTAGGCCGCACTCTCGCGTGCCGCGACGGCCTGCTCGAAGCTGTCGAACTCGACCAGGATGGTGCGCTCGGCGATTCCGGCGTCGTACGCCACGACCCGACCGCCGCGGACGATGGTCCGACCGCCCCCGGCCGCGACGGCCGGAGCGGCCAGCTTGTTGTAAGCAGCCAGCTTCTCAGGGTCTGAAATGGTGCGGTAGACGCTGACCCAGTAGCCCTTGGGCATGGCACCTCCAGTGTTGTAATGGTTGTAATTAGTGTATCTAGCTTACGAGTTGGCCTCGGACGAGCGTCGGCGGGCGAGAGCGAGGCTTGTCAGCGTCGTGATCGCGATAGCGCCGATGCCGACCAGCGCCGCGGTGGTGTAGGCGCTGTCGTCGGGGAAGAGGTGGCCGGGGCCGGTGCCCGCGGCGAGGATCAGGCCGCCGATGGCGCTGCCCAGGGAGTACCCGACGCTGCGGACGACGTAGTTGATGCTCATGGCGCTCGACGTCTCGCTCTTGGGGGTGACGGCCAGGATGACGCCGGGCATCGCGGCCGAGAAGCCGCCGACGCCGAAGCCGAGCACGCCCATCGCCGCGAACAGTTCGGCCAGGTCCGACCGGGCCGCCGCGAACAGGGCGAACCCGCCGCCGACCACGATGGCGCTGCCGGCCAGGAGCAGGGGGTCGGTGATCCGAGTCCGGACCCGCGGCGTGAGCTTGCCGGCGACGAACCCCAGCACCGAGAACGGGATGAGGACCAGCCCGGCGACGAAGGTCGTCAGCCCGAAGCCGTAGCCGGCGCCGTGCGGCGTCTGCGCGTACCGGGTGATGAGCGTGAGCAGGAGGTACATGCCGATCCCGCCGACGAACATGGCGAGGTTCGCCCCGGCGACCGCCGGGTGCCGCACCGCCCGCACATCGACCAGGGGCGTCGTGCTGCGCAGCTCGATGACGGCCCAGACGCAGAGCAGCACCACCGCGACGACGGCGAGGCCCGCCGCCACGGCGAGGTGCCGGCTCCACAGATTCCGTTCGCCGGCGAGGAACAGCACCAGGAGCAGCGCAGCGGCCAGGACGACCGCGCCTGCCACGTCCACGTGGGCGGAGCGGCCTTCGGGGGCTTCGGGCATGGAGCGCCACGCGGTCAGGAGGGCGGCAGCGGTGACGACCAGCCCGAGGCCGTAGGCGGCCCGTACTCCGCCGAGCTCGGCGAGCAGTGCGGCCAGCGGGTAGCCGACGCCGGCCCCGATGATCGAGACCACCGAGATCAGGGCGATCACGGCCGCGCTGCGCTCCTCGGGGAGGTGGTCCCGGGCCACGCCCATCATCAGCGCCGTCAGTCCGAGCCCGACGCCCTGGGCCGCCCTGCCGGCCAGCAGCCATGCGAACGGCAGCGGCAGCACGGTGAGCGCGCTGCCGGCGACGACGACCGCCAGCGTGGCGAGGATCGTGGCCCGCCGGTGCGGGCCGGCTCCGAGCCGGCCCAGGACCGGCGTGGCGACGGCGCCGCTGAGCAGCGCGACGGTCAGCGTCCACTGCGCGCTGCCGAGCGAGACGTGGAACGAGGTCGCCACGCTGGTGATGAGCGGCGTCCCGAGGCTGGCGACCGCCGCCACGACCAGAGCGATGAACATCAGGGCGGGGACCAGCAGCCGCGCCTCGGAACGCGCCACCGGGAACGCCTTCACCGCGACCCCGCCGACCCGCTGCCCGGTCACTGCTTCGGCCCTTCGCGGTCCTGACTTTCGAGCTCTGCCAGATGCTTCAGCGCCGGAAGGGCCGCCACCAGCGCCTCGACCTCGTCGCCGGTGAGCTCGCCGATCAACCGCTCGAACGCGTGGACGCCCGCCTGGCGCCGCGTCCGGACATAGGAGGCGCCGGCCTCGGTCAGGCACACCAGCGTGACCCGCTTGTCGGACGCGTCGCCCCGCCGCTCGACCAGGCCGGACTCCTCCATCACCCGGACCAGGGCGGTCATCGCGGGCTGGGTGACGCCCTCGACCGCGGCCAGATCGGTGATGCGCCGCGGGCCGGTCCGGTCCAGGGTGGCCAGGGTGGCGGCGGACGTCAGGCTCATGTCCCGGGGCAGGCGTCTCGCGGCCCTGGTGGCCAGGCCGTAGAGGGCTGCCCCGATGGCGGCGGACGCGCCAGGAGCGGTGTCTTGACGACTCATGCTCGAAGCATAGCATTTTTATATTCATAGTTTATGGAAATGGTGACTGGTGCGGGCGGCACGCCCCTTGAGCAGGCCGGTCCGCCGGATCCGGGTCAGTGCCAGGTCCAGCAGCCGGTCGGCGCGGTCGCCCTCGGCGAGCCGGTCGCGGAAGTCGGACAGCAGGCTGTGGTGGAAGCCGGGGTCTGCCAGCTCCGGGCCGAGGGCGTACTTGAAGTCGATGCGGCAGCGCACTGCCTCGGCGGCCTGGCGGTCCGACAGGTTCAGTGCGTACTGCAGCACGCAGACGGTGGCCGGCTGCGCGGGCGAGAGCCCGGGGCGGCCGTCGCGCGGGTACCAGGCGGTGAAGTCCTCGTCGCTGAACAGGCCGTCGAGGCGGTCGCGGATCCACATCGCAGTGGTGCCGTGGGGGTTGCTGACCCGGGCGACCCGCACGGTCAGCGCCGGGATCTCGGCTCCGGGACGGGGCTGGAGGGACATGTCAGGCTCCTGGGGGACATGGGCAGAACGCGCCCACAAGCCTGACGCAACGTCACGATCGTTGACTGTCCGTCCTCAAGATTCCCGACGGAGTCCGACCCGGAAGACCTGGCGCACATCTCGCCGTACCTGACGGAACACATCAACCGGTTCGGCGAGTACAGCACCCACGAACTCGGCATCCAGCCCGAGGCGTACGACCCGAAACTCGACGTCGACTTCACCCCGCTGCGCGAGCAGGACCTGACCGCCGCCGGTCTCGGCCAGGCTGCCTGAGCCGTGAGGGAACTAGCTGGTGACACCCTTCACGGGAGCGGGCCGGTATACCCCAGAATCCTGCTGCGAGGGTCAGCCTCCAGCACCGTGGCCCGGCAGGTGATCCGATAGCGCTGCCGTGGGGGCGGGGTTCGTGACGGTTCTTGTGGGCCCTCGCCGTATTTCAGAGGCATACCCGCGCTGTTCTGCCAGCGGCAGAACACCGGCCGGACCGGGCTCGACGATCACTACAGTCCAGTCTCGTGACGACGATTACGACGCGTACGGTCGAGTACCCGGCCGACGGTTTGACGATGATCGGGCACCTCGCGCTCCCGGCCGGTGTCGACCGCCGGCCCGCGGTGCTGCTCGGACCAGAGGGCACGGGGCTCAGCGACGTCGAGCGCCGCCGGGCCGATGCTCTCGCCGAGCTGGGATACATAGCGCTGGCCTTCGACCTTCACGGCGGGCGCTATTTGGGCGACCCCGAGGAGATGCTGGCCCGTTGCATGCCACTGCTCGCTGATCCCGACCGGATGCGAGGCATCGGCCATGCGGCGCTCGACGTGTTGCGCACCGAACCGCGGACCGACCCCGACCGAATCGCCGCCGTCGGCTATGGCACGGGGGGCGCCATCGGGCTGGAACTCGGGCGCGACGGCGTCAGCCTGCGCGCGATCGGGACAGTCAACGCACTGACCACGGGCCGACCGGGCGAGGCGGCGCGCATCCGCTGCCCGGTGTGGGCCGGGGTCGGGTCGGAAGACCCGATCATGCCGCCCTCGCAACGTAACGCGTTCACCGCTGAGATGCAGGCCGCGGGCGTCGACTGGCGCCTCACGGTCTACGGCGGCGCCTTGCACGCCTTCCACCACCCGCCGGTTGACCACACCGTGCGCCCCGGCGTCGGCTACCACCCACGGCACGCGCAGCGCGCCTGGCGCGACGTCGTCGACCTGCTCGCCGAGTGCCTGCCCGTGACGGAGGGGCTGGGGCATGGCCCAGGTAAGCATGCTGGCCCCGGGCACTGACAGTCCACGCCCCTCAAGTCCGCACAGCAGAAACGCATTCGGGCGGTTACTCGATCGCGGAGACGTATTCACAACTACCGCAGTAAATACCGAATTTACTGCGGCAAAGCCCCTACCGTGATCACCGCGACCTGCGGCGGGCCATTCCGGCCGCCGGGGCGAGGTGTACGCATTTGCTGCGGCAGTACCGGAGGGGCGGGACGGCGTGACGATCGAACCGGTGACCGAACTCGGGAGCGGAGGCGCACTTCGGTTGCCGCGCGCCCGGGTCGTACCTCTGTCCGCTCCGCCGTCGTCGTACACCGCGGCGGTCGAGCGCTACCTCACCGGCGCGGGCATCGCGAAGTCCTCCGCGCGGATCTACCGGATCTCCCTCACGACGTGGGGATGGATGCTCGCCGGTGAACCGCCGCCGACCGGACCCGCCCGCCGAGGCGCGAAACAGCCCGTCTTCCCCGTCGCCGCGATCGACGACCCGGCACTGCCGGAGATGCTGGCTGAGCTGGCGGCGGTGCGGGCGGACGAGATGGACGCCGACACCGCCAACCGGGAGCTGTCCATCGCGCGCAAGGCGATCGGCTGGTGGCAGCGCCAAGGCTGGATCGAGTGCGATCCGACGATCGGCATCGAGCGGCGGCCGGCGCCGCCGGACCGCGCCAAGGCTCTCGCGGAGAACCAGATCGCCACCCTGTGGCGCCTCGACGTCGCGCTGCGGGAGAAGACGCAGTGGAAGATGCTCTACGAGTCCGCCGCACGGGCCGACGAGTGCTGTGCCTCAACGTGGAAGACCTGTACCCGCAGGGCAAGCGCGGCAGGATCACCGCCAAGGGCGGGGCGACCGAGTGGATCCACTGGCAGTCCGGCACCGCCCAGCTCCTGCCCCGCCTCATCGCCCGCCGTACCCGCGGCCCGGTGTTCCTCACCGACCGCAAGGCGCCGGCCGGAACACCCACGCTCGACGTGTGCCCGGAGACCGGCCGGGCCCGGCTCTCCTACCGCCGCGCTGAGGAGATCTTCGAGGAGAACACCCGGCTGCTGGCAAACCCACTCGCCTCGCCCGACGACATCGAGGACCTGGACGGCTGGACGCTTCACCGGCTACGTCACAGTGCCCTGACGCACGACGTGGAGGACGGCACCTCCCCCCGATGCTGCTGGCCCGCTCCCGCCACGCCTCCGTCCGGTCCCTGGAGCGCTACGCCCGCCCCGGCGTCGACTCGGCCGCCCGGCATGTCGCCGAACGCGACCCCGCTGCACGTCGCCGCATGTAAATCCGAGCGGATCGGTGTTTCAAGATCATCCCGTTGCCCCTTTGGCGCGTATCTCGGTCACACCCCCTGTTCAGCCACACCGTGGGCGCCCTCGCCGCGTACGAGATGACCTCCAGTTTGTCGAACAGGGCGTGGAGCGGCCCGCGTGGCTCGGCTTCTCCGCCTGCGAGGCGCCTTTCGCCGAGCAGCCCGCCTTCGGCATCCTGCACACCACCCTCCCCTCGGACGGCCTGTGCTCCGTCCTCGCGGCCATGCGCGGCCTGCCAGGGCGATCTTTGAGGACGACGACATCTGGGCGGTGTATGAGCCGCGCGCCTGCGTGCGGACTTCCGCCTGGTGCAGAGCCGGCGGCCTCGCCCCGCAGAGCGCGCCCGCATACCCATACCCTGGTTGCTCTCCGGCGGCGAGACGACCACGGGGTCAGCCGCGGCCGGCTCCTTGCCTGGGCCCGGGTCGTCGACGAACTACTCGGCAGCATCCTTCCTGGGCGCGGACTTCTACGGCGACGGGCAGATCCCGGCGGTCGCCGCGAGGCATCGAGTCTCAGCCCGACGGCGCCGGCCTGATCCGCCACCTTTCAGGGATCGCTTTCAGCACCGGTCTCCACCCTTGCTACGGCACGTGCGCTCGCTCACTCAGAGTATTCGCCAATGTTTACGCACGGCCCGCCGTGACCTCTGTCCGGGCACGGGCGGGTCCGGAGGGTGGGGCGGACGAGCAAGGAATTCCGCCCTTCTGAAACGGCCTGCGGCCACCAGGCGGAAAATGCTCCCGCAGCCCGGTGGCCGGCTCCCGCGGGGCCAGAACCTCGCGCATTCCGCTCTGGGGCCCAGTCCGCGCGTTGAGGAAGTTCCCGGCCCTGTGTTACGGCGCGTCCCCGATACGGCTGCGGTGTAATAGTGCGACGGGTTTCCGCGGCCCTGGGCCGTTGGCTTTGCGTGAGTTCTGGGAGAGGCCGGACACGCTGGCCAATTGTTGCTGAAAGTAACGGCGTGGTCTCGTGCTGGCTGACATCATCGGCTCTACTCGCGGCAGTTCTCGAAAATTGGTCTGCAGCGAGAGGACTGTGCGCTGATGTGACGTGCTGGGAGGGAGCTCTGCTTGGCTTGCGCACGCTGATGACGGTCCGGCCTGTCCGCGCAACGTTTTGGGGGCACCGTCGATGAGTTGGCATCATGCCTGGCTAGCTGACTATGTGCTACCGGCTGCTGTGAGCGCGGTCATCGCGTGGGTCGGTCTCGCGCGCGAGTTCTCCGGCAAAGGTCGGCTGCTGGGCAGTTGGGCGTCGTCTGGTCTGATGCTGCTCGTGCTGGCGTTGATGGGTGCGGTGGCGGCCGGCGCGGTGGTGCTGCTGCCGCACGCGGCGTCAATTCCTCCGGTGGTTGCGGGTGCTGCGACGGGGGCCACAGCGCTGCCCCGACGGAAACAGGACGAGACAGCGCAGCCGTACGTCAAGTTCATGACACTGGGCATCGCCCTGGCCAGGGAGCGGCTGGTGCAGCGCGTGCACCTCGACGCGTGTACCTGGTCAGACCGCTTTCTTCGAGGTATCGAAACGTCTGCCCAGCTCAGGGTGTTCGTCCACGATCTCAAGCTGTACCTGTTGGAGCGGCATCCTCTCACCACCGAGTCCAAGACGATCATCGCCATCTACACGGACGTGGAGAGAGCGATCGACGTGGCGCTGGACGTACAGACTGGGATCGACGAGGCATGCCGTCAGGCCGACCGTGAACCCACGAGTGATGAACTCATCGCCCGGCGCCAGGCGTTCGGCACTGCCCTCGCGCAGTGCGGACACCTGCTGCGCTTCGCGTACGTTCACGGTCGCCGGAGCGGGAACGAAGAGCTTAAGAACTTGCGCGCGAAGGCGATGTCCGACGACGCGTTCCACAGTCCGGTTCTGCCACCGCAGCGTCGTTGGTTCGACCGCTGGCTGACCCGCTGAAAGAAGGCGGGGCAGCCGAGAACGAGATGACCTCGGGACACAAGCACCGTTCCTGGGCTCAGTGACGGGCCGAGAGCCCACTGCTCCTGACGGGCGACGAGTCCGCACTGCCGCAGGCTTTGGCGTCCGTCGACTGCCCCCGGGCACAGAATGTGATCTGGACGTCGGCATCCAGTGCCTCCGCCACGGCGGCGAGCGTCCGCACTGTCAGGTTCGCATCGCCGGACATGATCTGGCTGACGCGGCCCGGGCTGACGCCCATTGCCGCGGCCAGATCTGAGCGGGTCTTGCCCTGCCCGGCCAGCAGGCCGGCCAGGGAAGCTGTCGCCTGCCGCGCTATCCGGGAAGCCGCTAGGGTGGTCCGGTTCTCGTCACGGGCAAAAATGCCCATGATTCACCCCCAACTCATGGAGAGACAACACTCGTTGCCGCTCCATCAGCATGCCACCTTTAGCTATGACTAAAAACTCGGTTGGTGAAAAATCTACACCCGTCACTCCCCGTCCAGGGCGCTGGCCTGTAGCTGTCCGCCGTGAATCTGACGCAAAGTCACCCTTTTGGGCCAGTGATCGGAGCCGCTAAGGACAGAAGGACAGGCGGTGGTCACATTCATGTGCGGCGAGCGAGGTGGTCTTCGGGCGTCGCCGGGATCGGGATGTCCGACGCGCGGCGACCCCAAGCTGCGATGGTCATTTGAGGGATGTCGATGAACGCCGGGTCCTTCAGCAGTTCGTCGAATTCGGTGAGGTCTGCGCCGGTGATGAGCCCGCTGGCCAGGAGCGCGGGGGCCACCCGGTTGATGAGCGGGCGCCAGCGGTCCTTCTCGAGTCCGCCCATGCAGCCGAGGTTCCCTGAGTAGGCCACCTCGGTCAGCGCGTTGCGGGCGAGGAGGGCGGGCAGGCTGCGGGCCCAGGTCATGTCGGCCCCGTTTTGCCGGTAGGTGTGCTGGTAGGCGGTGAGGATGCGCTGGACCAGGGGGTAGGGGGAGGTGATGGCCGGCAGGTCGTAGGGCTCTTCGACGACGAGCCAGCCGCCGGGGGAGAGCCAGCTGGCGGCCCGTGCGATCATCTCGTCCCGGCCGGGGAGGTGGCAGAACAGGTAGCGGGCGTGGATGAGGTCGAAGGTGCCGGGCGCGTAGTCCTCACGCGTGATGTCGGCTTCCTCGATCTCCAGATTGCTGGCCTGCCCGGTATCGAGGTGGCGGGTGTCGAGGTCGACGGCGACCACGCGTCCGTCCGGGCAGCGGGTGGCGAGCCAGTGGGCGATGGAGCCGGCGCCTGCGCCGAGCTCCAGGCAGTTCCAGGACGTCCGTACGGGAAGGCCGTCGAGGATGTTGGTGGTGAACGTGTCGACGCTACGCTGGATGGACTCCAGACGGTCACGCTCGCGGAGGGCGTCATCGCTCAGCATGCCGGTGCTGTAGGGAGTGGTCACGGGGCGCTGTGTCACAGGTATCGCCAGTTCGTAGGGAGCAGTGTGCGGGGACGGAGGACGGCGATCAGGAAGTCGGCCTCGCTGCGCAGGCAGCTGGCCGTCTGGGTGGTTTGAACTACACCTGCACCGCCCGGGGTGTCTCCAATGGCAAGTGTCCAGCACCGTCAACGGCAGAGCCGTATCTTCGGCCACACCAGCAATACAAGGAGAGTGGGGGGCCGGCCGCAGGCGCGCGCGACGGGGCCGGCCCGGTCACCAACCCCGCTGCGGTCCTGCGTGTGCCGTGAACATGGCGAGGCCCGGTGTGCTTGAGCCTGTAATCCTTATCGTCGGCAACGGCTGTGCCGGTCAAGGCGGGCGCTCACGCTGACCGGTCGTCACTCGTCGGCCGAGTTCTCCTTCCGCCAACTCCACCGCCGGAGCTCGTCGGCTCGATGCTCGTACTCGAAGCCGTCACCGAGACGCCCCACCCGCTCGATCGCGTCGGCGGTGCGCGGGTCGTCGCGCAGGGCGAAATCGTTGGCGGCGTTCAGGCGTACGAGTTGGTTCTCCTCGCCGAGCAGCGCCGCCAGGACGTCGGCGACGGCGAGCGTACGGTCCTGGGAGTTGACCAGGGCTGCCGCGGCCGCGCCCCGCAGGGCGGCATCCGGTGCCCTCGGCCAGCGACAGCAGTGCCCGGGTGATTTCCGGGAGCAGGTCCCCGTCGCGCATGCTCGCCGTGCACGCCCTGAGCCGCACCTCGGCGTCCGGGTCGCGCATGAGGGTGAGCAGGGCGGCCGGCCCTGGCTTCGGGGGGCGCCGGGAACGCGGTTCGTGGAGAGGGTGTGGGGCACCTCGCGGAGTATGCGCGGGTCGTGATGGCCAGCGTGGCGAAGGCCGATGGTCTCCTGGTCTGGATGGTCGGGCTCGGTGAAGGTGTGGAGCACCTTCGCGAGCATCTCGCCGTCCATTTCCTCGGCCGCCCAGGCGGCCAGGAGTTCGCTCTCCGCCTTCTCGTAGTAGGGGCCGGCATCAAGGAGCGCCCGCCCGCATCCGCAGACAATCCACCACGAACCGGTGGCGCGCCCGATCAGAGTCATGACGATTGGCCATCACAGCGGACCAGGTCTCGAAGCTGCGGCACTGAGTGAGCTTCTTCAGCGGTGACTCTCCAGGGTGAGGACGGCCTTGG
>NZ_MQUS01000019.1:0-25032 GCF_001953885.1 Streptomyces sp. IMTB 2501
ACTCACCCTCTCGGGCTTTCCTCCGGGCGCTTCCCTTCGGTGTTCCAAACTCTATCAGGGTTTTTCCGGCCCTCTGACCACCCTCCTGCGGACATGCAGAAGCGGATCCAGAGATAGGATCTGACGAGTTTGGGTTCCGCTGGGCGAGGGCGCTCTCGCGTTCCTCCGCCCCAGGCAGGAGTACGACTGTACACGGAGTCTTGAAGGCCGTGCAAATCCACGGGGCTGGTGGTCTAGACCACTAACTGGTAGCTTCTAAACGGAACCGCCACTTCATATGACATACCCTGCTGCTCAGTGTGCCGTCCGGGACAGGCAGTGACGGCCCGTAAGCAGCTCCACTCCTTGGGAGGCTTCCCATGACCACCGTGACGTCCCCTCTTGCCGGACGTGCCATCGGACTGGCCGAGGTGCCGGATCCGGTCTTCTCCGGGGCCATGGTCGGCCCGGGCACCGCGATCGACCCCGTGCGTGAGGCGTCCGAGGCCGTCGCGCCCGTGGACGGCGTCATCGTCTCCCTGCACCCGCACGCCTTCGTCGTGGTGGACGAGAGTGGGCACGGCGTGCTCACCCATCTCGGCATCGACACCGTGCAGCTCAACGGCGAGGGCTTCGAGCTGCTCGTCAACAAAGGGGACACCGTGACGCGCGGCCAGGCCATCGTGCGCTGGAACCCCGCCGCCGTGGAGGCCGCCGGCAAGTCACCGGTATGCCCCGTCGTCGCTCTCGAAGCCACGGCCGAGTCCCTCTCCGATCTCCGTGACAGCGGAGACGTGAAGGCCGGCGACAGCCTCTTCGCCTGGAACTGACGGCGGTGCCGTCTGCGGGCGGCGATCAGGACAACCATCGCGGCGGCGGGACCCGCCGCACTATCGGAGACGGGTGAGATGGAGACAACGCTGCAAGGCGTGGGCGTGAGCCATGGCGTGGCCATCGGCGAGGTTCGGCACATGGGTACGGCGGTGCTGGAGCCGCCGGTCAAGTCCATTCCCGCGGAGGAGGCGGAGCGTGAGCAGGGGCGCGCCCGCCAGGCCGTGGACGCCGTTGCCGCCGATCTGATGGCGCGCGGAAATCTGGCGGGGGGCGAGGCCCAGGCCGTGCTCGAGGCGCAGGCCATGATGGCTCAGGACCCCGAGCTGATGGCGGACGTGGACCGGCGAATCGCCGTCGGCAGTACGGCCGAGCGTGCGGTGTACGACGCCTTCGCGGCGTACCGGGAGCTGCTCGCTGGTGCCGGTGAGTACCTCGCCGGCCGAGTGGCCGACCTGGATGACGTGCGGAATCGTATCGTCGCCCGGCTGCTGGGCGTTCCGATGCCGGGCGTGCCGGACAGCGACCAGCCGTATGTGCTCGTGGCCCGGGACCTGGCTCCTGCCGACACCGCGCTGCTGGACCCATCTCTGGTGCTCGGTTTCGTGACCGAGGAGGGCGGGCCGACCAGCCACAGCGCGATCCTGGCGCGGGCGCTGGGGGTGCCGGCGGTCGTGGCGCTGCCGGGTGCCGGTGAGCTGGCCGAGGGCACGGTGATCGCCGTCGACGGCAGCACCGGCGACATCTTCGTGAACCCGAGTGAGGCGAAGAAGGCGGAGCTGGAGGCCGCGGCCGCCGCGCGGAAGGCCGCGCTGGCCGCCTCGACCGGGCCGGGCGCGACCGCGGACGGGCACAAGGTGCCGCTGCTGGCCAACGTGGGCGGGCCGGCGGACGTACCGGCCGCTGTGGAGGCCGGGGCCGAGGGTGTCGGTCTGTTCCGTACCGAGTTCCTGTTCCTGGACGACAGCAAGAACGCTCCTTCCGAAGAGAAGCAGGTACAGGCCTACCGGCAAGTCCTGGAGGCGTTCCCCGAGGGCCGTGTGGTCGTGCGGGTGCTGGACGCGGGTGCGGACAAACCGCTGGACTTCCTGACTCCGGCCGACGAGCCGAACCCGGCGCTGGGCGTGCGGGGTCTGCGGACGCTGCTGGACCATCCCGAGATCCTGCGTACGCAGCTGACCGCGCTGGCGAAGGCCGCCGAGGGGCTGCCCGTCTACCTCGAGGTCATGGCGCCGATGGTCGCGGACCGCAGGGACGCGAAGGCGTTCGCGGACGCCTGCCGTGAGGCGGGGTTGCAGGCGAAGTTCGGCGCGATGGTGGAGATCCCGTCGGCCGCGCTGCGGGCGCGTTCGATCCTGCAGGAGGTCGAGTTCCTGTCGCTGGGTACCAATGACCTCGCGCAGTACACGTTCGCGGCCGACCGGCAGGTGGGCGCGGTGTCCCGGCTTCAGGACCCGTGGCAGCCGGCGCTGCTGGATCTGGTCGCGCTGTCGGCGGAGTCGGCCAAGGCCGAGGGCAAGAGCTGTGGTGTGTGCGGTGAGGCCGCGTCCGACCCGCTGCTGGCCTGTGTGCTGGCCGGTCTGGGGGTCACCTCCCTGTCCATGGGTTCGGCGTCGATTCCTTATGTCCGGGCAACGCTGGCGAAGTACACGCTGGCGCAGTGCGAGCGGGCCGCGGCGGCCGCGCGTGCCGCGGAGAGCGCCGAGGAGGCGCGCAGCGCCGCTCAGGCGGTGCTGTCCGGCGAGTAGCCGGGCCGACGCGTCCGGTCTGCCGGGTTCAGGGGCGTCCCGCCTTCGGGTGGGGCGCCCCTGGCGCGTTCAGTGGCGGTGGCCCGGTGCTGTGTTCTCCTCTCCGAGGTCGGGGGGTTCGCAGTAGTCGACGCCGGATTCCGGGGAGATGAGATCTCCGGATTCGACGTCGGTGCAGTAGGCGTCGAACACCTCGGAGGCAGTGAGGGGTTCGAGGGAGCCGGCGCGCAGTCGCCAGCCGTAGACGCGGTCGGTGGTGCCCGGGGCGCTGGTGCGCAGGACGAGTCCGCCGGGGCTGCGGGTCGCGAGGCCGAGGGCGAGGACGCTGGTGAATTCGAGGGCTTCGGCCTCGTCGAGGCGGGTGTCGCCGTGGCTGTCCTGGTCGGCGTGCAGGACGGAGACGAGGGTGTCCGGTGGCCCGGAGACGCTGCACACGAGGTGCCGGTCGCCCGGTGGTGCGGTGTCAAGGATGCGGACGAGGAGGTCGGAGGCGCGGGAGAAGCCCGCCCTGCCGATGTCCTCGCCGCAGGTGGGGCAGGGGCCGAGGCGGGAGAGCAGGGTGGTGGCGTACTCCCATGTGGCCTGTCGTACGGCTTCGTCCACGAGGGCCGGTACGAGGGTGGCGAGGGGTTGGCCGTCGTAGGGGATCGTGGGGCCCGTGGCCGCGAGTTCGGCGGTGAAACGGGTCCGGCTGGCCGGGGCTTCCGGGTCGAGGCCGGCTTGCTCGCAATAGTCGGCGTAGTCCTCGGGGTCGAACAGGGCGAGGGTGGTGTGGGTGCCCTGGGCGGCTCGGGTCTTGAGGACGGACTCGACCTGTTGGAGGTAGGTCGCGTGGTCATCGAAGGTGAAGCTGCGGTAGCGCCGCATGGCGCGGAAGTCGTGTTCGTCGGTGAGCAGGCCGATGGTGCCGGCGATCTCGCGGCGCAGGACGCGTCGCAGGGTCTGGTGGTCGGTGTGCGCCATGTTTCCCCCAAAGTGCGCAGTCGATCAATGCTCACTCACCGTAACCGGCGGCACTGACAACGGGCTCCTCTTGCTGCGGTCGCGGACCCGGCGATGCTGGAGTGCGCAGGTCGCGGCGGCGGTGGCGCCGGAGACGGTCCGGAGCGGGTTGAACCTGTGGGGGTGCCTGGGCACGAGGTTCTGTCTGTCCTCCCGGTCGGGCGTGCGGATCACCGTCGCCGGGTTGGAGCCGACCGATGGTGCGCGGCCGGCCTCGGACTTCGCTGCCGTGCCGGGCGAGTCCGAGGCCGGCGAAGAGGCGTAGTGCCCGTGGGGTCAGGCGCGCTTGCGGGCGAGTTCCTCGTAGAAGTCGAGCAGGGCGAGGTTGTCGATGGAGCCGGGGTTGACCGCCTTTTCCAGGGGCGTGCCCTGCAGGAGGCGCTTGACGGGGACCTCGATGCGCTTGCCGGTGAGGGTGTGCGGGATGCCGGGGACCTCGATGATCTCGTCGGGTACGTGCCGTGGCGAGAGCTGTTCGCGGATGGTCTGCTTGATGCGGTTCAGGAGTGCCTCGTCGAGCAGGGCGCCCGGCGCGAGGTGCACGAACAGCGGCATCCAGTAGCCGCCGTCGGGCTGTTCGATGCCGATGACGAGGGATTCCCTGATCTCGGGCAGGCGCTCGACGACCTCGTAGATGTCGGCCGAGCCCATGCGTACGCCCTGCCGGTTGAGGGTGGAGTCGGAGCGGCCGTGGATGATCACGGTGCCGCGTGAGGTGACGGTGATCCAGTCACCGTGCCGCCAGACGCCGGGATAGGTGTCGAAGTAGCTGTCGTGGTAGCGGCTGCCGTCGGGGTCGTTCCAGAAGCGGATCGGCATGGAGGGCATGGGGTTGGTGACGACCAGCTCGCCGACCTCGTCGATGACGGGGTTCCCGCTCGGGTCCCAGGCCTGCAGGTCGGTGCCGAGGCCGGGCGCCTGGAGCTCGCCGGTGTACACGGGGAGCGTCGGTACGCCGCCGGCGAAGCAGGAGCAGACGTCGGTGCCGCCGCTGACGGAGGCGATCCACAGGTCGGCCCCGCTCTGTGCGAACTCATCGTGAAGCCAGCGGAAGCCGTCGGGTGGCAGGGGCGAGCCGGTGGTGGCGACGCACTTCACCGTGGACAGGTCGAAGTCGCGCGCCGGGTGGACGCCGGCCTTGCGGCAGGCCATGACGTAGGCGGCGGAGGTCCCGTAGAGGGTGGCTCCGGTGCGCTCGGCGATCCGCCACTGGGCACCGGTGTCAGGGTAGCCGGGGCTGCCGTCGTAGAGGACGATCGTCGTGCCCGTGAGCAGGCCGGAGACGAGGAAGTTCCACATCATCCAGCCGGTCGAGGTGTACCAGAAGAAACGATCCTCGGGGCCGAGGTCGCAGTGCAGACCGAGCTGTTTGAGGTGTTCGACCAGGATGCCGCCCTGGGACTGGACGATGGCCTTGGGCAGGCCGGTCGTGCCCGAGGAGTACAGCACCCACAGCGGGTGGTCGAAGGGCACCTGCTCGAAGACGGGCTCGGTGTCCCCCGCCGTCAGCGCCGACCACTCCAGGGCGCCCTCGGGTGCCTCGGTGCCGAGCAGCGGGATGTGGACGACGGCACGCAGGGTGGGCAGCTCACGGCGCAGTTCGGCGACGATCTCGCGGCGGTCGTGCTCCTTGCCGCCGTAGCGGTAGCCGTCGACGGTGAACAGGACGACGGGTTCGACCTGCTGGAAGCGGTCAAGGACGCTGCGGGCGCCGAAGTCGGGGGCGCAGGAGGTCCATACGGCGCCGACGGCGGCCGTGGCGAGCAGGGCGACGACGGACTGCGGGATGTTGGGCAGGTAGCCGCTGACGCGGTCGCCGGGGCGGACGCCGAGGGCGCGGAGTCCGGCCGCGAGGGAGCCGACCTGGCGGCGCAGTTCGGCCCAGGTCACCGGGCGGGGTTCATGCGTCTCGTCGACGTACAGGAGGGCGGGTCCGTCCGCGCGGTCGGCCGCGGCCCGCAGGGCGTGTTCGGCGTAGTTGAGGGTGGCTCCGGGGAACCACTGGGCGCCCGGCATCGAGCGGTCGCCGAGCACGCGCGCGTAGGGCGTCGAGAACCGTACGTCGAAGAACTCCGTGACGGCTTCCCAGAAGGTCTCCAGCTGGTCGACGGACCACTGGTGCAGGGCGGGGTAGCCGCCCTCGGCCGGGGCGCCGTGGTGCTCGGCGGCCCACGCCTGGAACTGGGTGATGCGGGCCTGGGCGATCCGCTCGGGATCGGGCTGCCAGAGCGGCTGGGGGTTCTCGGTCGACATGGGGGCGGCTCCCGGGCTGTGCGCGTCGTGGGCGTCGGTCCGCGCACGGGCTGGGGTGTGCGCGTGACGCGGCTGACAGGGACGATGCCATGTGATCGACTTCTACACCAGGGCGCGCCCCACATAGTCCGTGTCGTGAAGATGTGGTCCCGGCACGGGTGAACGGCAGTTGAACGACACGCACGCGTGGGGCGCTCAGTGGCAGGGTGAGCAGCATGGACGGTCGTGACCTGGTGCGTTCGGTGAGTGTGGTGGGTTCGGGGAGGGCGGCTCGGGGGTTGCGTACCGTACGGGCCGCGTGGCGCAGGCGGAGGATCGACGCTGCCGGGCTGCCGCGGCGAGGTGCCGAGCGGGCGCGGGTTCCGGGTCAGGTGCAGGGCGCGGAGCCGGGGCCGGGTGGGGGGCTGATCAGGTTCGGCCGGTCCGAGCTGCGGATCACCGTCGCGGTGAACGGGGCGGTGTTCTGGGGGTGGGACGGGGCGGGCCCCCAGCCGTCGTACGCGCTGGTGGAGGGCCCGGATCCGGATCCGCGGGCGGTGCTGGAGCCGGACAAGGACGGTGGCTGGCGGGTGGTCGCCGAGCGGGTCACGGTCACCGTCTCGCGGCACGGCGCGGTGCAGGTGTGCACGCCCGGCGGTGTGACCCTGCGGCGCGATCTGCCGCCGCGCTGGTGGGAGCCGGCCGGCGGGGGCACGGCACGGTGGATGCAGCGCTCGGAGGTGGCGGCAGACGCCCGCTTCTTCGGTCTGGGCGGCCGGGCGTCCGGGCCCCGGCTGCGGGACGGCACGTACCGGCTGTGGAACACCGATCCCGGCCGGGCGTTCGGCCCCGGCGACGATCCGCTGTATCTGACGATGCCGGTGCAGCTCGTAGTGGCCGACGCCGGCACGCATCTTGTGTTCCACGACACCACGTGGGACGGCACGGTGGTGCTGCGGGAGGGCGAGGAGGGCGCCGGGTCCGGGCACGACCGCGTGGGGCGCTGCGAGGTGCGGATGGACGGCGGTCCGCTGCGCTGCTGGGTGATGGTGGGCACCCCCGCGCGCGTGCTGCACATCTGGGCCTCGCTGACGGGTGCGCCCGCGCTGCCGCCCGCGTGGGCTCTGGGCCACCATCACGCGCGGTGGGGCTTCGGCAGCGAGCAGGAGGTGCGCCGGATCGTCGCGGGCTACCAGCGGCACGGGCTGCCGCTGGACGCCGTGCACCTGGACATCGACCACTACGACGACCACCAGGTGTTCACGGTCGACCGGGAGCGTTTTCCGAAGCTGCCCCAACTCGCCGAGGAGCTGCGGCGGGACGGGATCCGGCTGGTGTCGATCGTCGATCCGGCTGTGAGGGCGACGCCGGGCAACGCCGTGTACGACAGCGGTACGGCCGTGGACGCGTTCGTTCGGGACTTCTCCGGGCGCACGGTCCGCGGTGTGGTGTGGGCCGGCGAGTCGGCCTTCCCGGACTTCACGCGCGCGGGCGTGCGCAAGTGGTGGGGCGGGCTGTACGAGGAGCGGCTGGGGCAGGGCTTCGCGGGGTTCTGGCACGACATGAACGAGCCGACGTCGTTCAACGCCTTCGGCGAGCCGACCCTGCCGCGTTCGGCCCGGCATGCCCTGGAGGGACGCGGGGGCGACCACCGGGAAGCGCACAACGTGTATGCACTGTGCATGGCCCGGGCGGGCTACGAGGGGCTGCGTGAACTGGCACCCGAGCGGCGGCCGTTCCTGTTCTCACGCTCCGGCTGGGCGGGGCTGCAGCGGTACGGGGGCACGTGGTCCGGGGACGTGGCGACGGGCTGGCCGGGGCTGCGGGCGTCGCTGGCGCTGGTGCTGGGGCTCGGGCTGTGCGGGGTGCCGTACTCGGGCCCGGACGTGGGCGGTTTCGACGGCAGTCCGTCGCCGGAGCTGTATCTGAGGTGGTTCCAGCTCGGCGCGTATCTGCCGCTGTTCCGCACCCATGCGAGTCTGCGGGCGGGGCGCCGGGAGCCCTGGGAGTTCGGTGCCGAGGTGCTGGAGCACGCGCGCGTGGCGTTGCTCGAACGGCGGCGGCTGCTGCCGTACCTCATGACGCTGGCGCATCTGGCCCGGCGCACCGGCGCCCCCTATGTGCGGCCGGTGTGGTGGGGGGCGCCGGAGGACCGGGCGCTGCGGAACTGTGAGGACACGTTTCTGCTCGGGGAGGGTCTGCTGGTGGCTCCGGTGCTGGACCCGGGTGCCGGCCGGCGTGCGGTGCAGCTGCCGCGCGGGCGCTGGTACGACGCGGCGACGGAGGAGGCGCACGAGGGGCCGGCGCAGGTTCTCGTCGACGCGCCGCTGTCGCGGATACCGGTGTTCGCGCGCGCGGGTGCGGTCATTCCCGTGCGGGGTGCCGACGGCGGCATCGAGCTGGAGGTGTGGGCACCCGCGCGTGGCCGGACCGGGGGCGGTCTGGTCGTGCCGGACGCGGGCGACGGGTGGGACGAACCGGAGATCGAACGTTACGTCGCCCGCCAGCAGGGCCGTGGGGTGGTGGTCACCCGGGCGGGGGAGAACGGCTCCGCCGAGCCGCCCTACCCGGTGCGGGTACGGGGGCTGGACTGAGCCGCGCGACTCAGACGTAGCGGCCCTCGAACCAGGCCCGTACGGCCACGGTGTGCAGCGGGAAGGCGAGTTCCTCGGGCCTGCGCAGCAGCCGCCAGCCCTCGGTCTCGTCCGTGGGGTCGGCGGGTGGCAGTCCGTGCACCGGGCGCTCCGGGAGGAGTCCGAACAGCAGCAGATGCCCGTCGGGCGAGCTCATGGCGTCCACGAGCCGTACATCGCGGGCGGCCGCGTCAATGCCGGTCTCCTCCTTGAGCTCGCGTACGACGGCCTGTTTCCAGTCCTCGCGGTCGTCGATGTAGCCGCCGGGCAGGGCGGTGCCTCCGCGCGCGGGGGCGATGGTGCGGGTGATGACGACCAGGGCGGTGCCCTTGGTGTCGTACACGGGCTGGAGCGCGATCGCGACCGGCAGCGGATTGCGGTAGGCGACGGCCCCGCAGGAGGGGCAGGTGCGCGGCCAGCCGGAAACGCCCTCCCCATAGGGCGCTCCGCAACTCGAACAGTGCGAGTCTGGTGCGGAGTTGACAGTTGAGTGCTGAGTTTCGGACACGCGCGGACTGTATCCGATCGAAAGAGGACCCTCTTCCGGAGCCTGCTCAGTCGCCGTTGATGAGCGACTTCCAGGACACGGGGAAGTCGAAATAGGTGTCCGGATACGGCTCCGGCTTGTAGGTGTAGTGCCACCACTCCTCGGCGAGGTTCACGAATCCGACGCCCTCCATGGTGTTCTTGAGCAGCAGCCGATTGGCGCGCTGTTCGCCCTGGATGCGCGGGTCGAGGGTGTGCGCGAGGGTGTCGAAGCAGTCGAATCCGGTACCCATGTCGACGGAGTTGTCGGGGAATCGCTCGTTTTTGGGCGCGAAGCACGGCACGAGCGGCTCTCCCGGGTGGTACGGCCGGGTCGGCCTCGCCGGGAGCTTCACGATCGTCAAGTCCATGGTCGAGCCGCGGCTGTGGCCGGATTTCTCAGCGATGTAACCGTCCTCGAACAGCCGGGTCTTGTCGACTTCCGGGTAGAACTCGCCCTTCATCGCCTGGTCGTCGAGGTCCTTGGCCCAGCGGACGAAGTGGTTCACGGCCCGTTGGGGCCGGTAGCAGTCGTAGACCTTGAGGGTGTAGCCCTTGCGCAGCAGTGTGAGCTGCACCTTGTGGAGGGCTTCGGCGGCGGGGCGGGTGAGGATGCAGATCGGCTGCTGGTAGCCGTCGATGCGCCGGCCGACGAAGTTGTGCGGGGTGAAGTAGCGGATCTCCTGGATGATCGTCGGGTCCACGGTTCTCAGGGCTACGAAGTCCTTCGGAGCCCTGGGCTCCGTGTTCGCCCGGGCGGTGGCGGAGGCGGCGGTCACGGCCAGCACGGCGGCGAGGGCGGTGACGAGACCGCGGACTGCACGGGTGAGTCGTGTCATGTCTCCGCCCTGCCCATTTCCGGATACCCGTGACACACTTCTGACGATCCGTCAGATCATGACAGGGAGGGGCTTTGTCTCGGACACGTACACCCGCGGTCGCCGGCTGGTTCATCGGTGACGGGGACGGCTTCCGACTGCTGGGCACCCGCTGTTCGTCCTGCGCCACGGTGTTCTTCCCACGCGAGGACGTCCACTGTCGCAATCCGTATTGCACGGGCGGCTCCCTGGAGGAAGTCCCTCTGTCGCGAAAGGGGCGAATCTGGTCGTACACGGATAGTCGATATCGCCCGCCGTCACCCTATGTGAGTAGTCCGGAACTTCCGTGGGAGCCGTACGCGTTGATCGCGGTGGAGCTGGCCGCCGAGCGGATCGTGGTACTGGGACAGGCGGCTCCCGGGGTCACCGTCGCCGATCTGACGGTGGGCATGGAGGTGGAGGTCGTCCCCGGAGTGCTCCACGAGGACGCGGAGACGACCTGGACGACCTGGCACTGGCGGCCGACGGGGGTGAGGGCATGACGAAGGACGTGGCGGTGCTCGGCGCGGGCATGCACCCATGGGGCAAGTGGGGACACTCCTTCGTGGACTACGGGACGGCGGCGGCTCGCGAGGCGCTCGCGGACGCCGGGCTCGACTGGCGGCACATCGGCTCGATCGTGGGCGCGGACACGGTGCGTGGGGGATATCCCGGGTATGTGGCGGGAGCCACGTTCGCCAAGGCCCTGGGCTGGCAGGGGGCCAGGGTGGCGAGTGTGTACGCGGCGTGCGCCTCCGGGGCGCAGGCGATCGCCGCGGCGCGGGCACAGATACTCGCCGGGCTCGCGGACGTGGTCCTCGTGGTGGGGGCGGACGCGGCGCCCAAGGGCTTCTTCCGGCCGGCGGGCGGGGAGCGTCCGGATGATCCAGACTGGCTGCGCTTCCGGCTGCTGGGCGCGACGAATCCGACGTACTTCGGGCTGTACGCGCGGCGGCGGATGGCGGTGCACGGGGACACCCCAGAGGACTTCGCGCTGGTCAAGGTGAAGAACGCCGCGATGGGCGCGCTCAACCCGTACGCCCGCTACCGCAAGCGGGTCACCGCCGAGCAGGTCGCCGCCTCCGCGGTGGTCGCCGATCCGCTGCGGCTGCTCGACATCTGCGCCACCTCCGACGGCGGCGCGGCCCTGGTGCTCTCCAGCATGGACTTCGCGCAGCGGCACGCAGTCGCCCGGCCGGTGCGGATCCGGGCGGTGTCGACGGTGACCCCGCGCTTCCCGAACACGGTGCTGGACCTGCCCGACATCGCCACGGACTCCGCGGTGGCGGTGGCGGCCGCCGGTGAGACCTTCCGGGCATCCATCGCCCAGGCGGCCTACGAGGAGGCGGGCATCGGCCCGGAGGACCTGTCGCTGGCCGAGGTCTACGACCTGTCCACCGCGCTGGAGTTGCAGTGGTACGAGGATCTGGGGCTGTGCGGCGAGGGCGAGGGGGCGAAACTGCTGCGGGAGGGGGCGACGGCGCCGGGCGGCCGTATACCCGTCAACACAAGTGGCGGGCTTGCCTCTTTCGGGGAGGCGGTGCCGGCGCAGGCCATCGCCCAGGTGTGCGAGCTGACCTGGCAGTTGAGAGGCGCGGCGGGCAACCGCCAGATCGCCGGGGCGCGCGTCGGGATCTCCGCCAACCAGGGGCTGTTCGGGCATGGATCGTCGGTGGTGGCGGTGCGGTGACGGAGAACATGAGGAGAGCATGGTGTGACAGCTGGGGCTGCTGAGTTTGCCCACGCTGTGTGACCGCCCCGGAATCCTGTGTGAACGTCTCATGAACTGGGCATAGGGGCATCCGGGCGGCGCCATCATGCTCCCGTGCACTCCTGGACGGACACTCTCCGCTTCGCCTTCCAGCCGGTGGTCAACCTGAGGACGGGCGCGGTCACCGCACTGGAGACGCTCGCCCGCCCGGAGACCGGTGACATCCTGGCCGAGGCCCGCAGAGATCCCGAACTCGACGGGAAACTCACGGTGTTGGCGCTCCGCGCGGCGACACGCAAGGAGACCCTGCTGCCCCTGCACCTCAACGTGTTCGCGGCCACGCTCGCCGACCTCGGTGGCCTCAGGCAGCTGCACGACGCCGTGCGGGCAGCCGGGCGCATGCCCTGGGAGGTGACGCTGGACATCGTCCCGCCCTACACGCACGTGCCGCAGCGGGCCCTGCTGGAGGCCGTGGCCGCACTGCGCGAGCAGGGGTTCCGGATCAGCGCGGACGGCATCGGGGACGGCGACGTACCGTTGCGGCTGCTCACCGATCTCTCTCCCGACCTGGTCAAGCTCGACGCCTCGCTGCTGTCCCGGCCGGCCGCGGTGCGGGCGATGCGGACACTGTGCGAGGAACTGGGGGCCCTGGTCGCGGTGGAGGGAGTCGAGACCGAACTGCAGTACACGGCGGCGCTGTCCGCCGGGGCCCAGCTGGCCCAGGGCGAGCTGTTCGCGCCGCCGGCCCGGATTCCCGCCGCGGACGTATACGTTCCGCCCCGCTCCCCCGGCGCCGTCGCGGTGCCCCGGTCCGGGCCGTCGGTGCGGGAGTTCGTGCGTCCGGCCGCCGTACTGCCGGTGACCGTCTCGGCGGGGCAGGTGCGGGCGCTGCTGACCGGGTCACCCGACGTGTCCGGTGTGCTGCTGGTGGATCAGGCCGGCAGGCCCGTGCGGTCGGTGCATCGCTCGCGCTTCCTGCTGTCGATGTCCGGCCGGTACGGACACGCCCTGTACGCCGACCGGCCGGCCTTCAAGTTGGGGGACGCGCCCCGCACGGTCGGCGTCGACGCAACCGCCTGGGAGGTGTTGGACGTCGTCGCGATCGGCGGCCGGGACCGGACCTCCGACGATGTCGCGGTGGTTGACCGGCACGGGCGCTGCGTGGGCGTCGTACGGCTCGCGGACCTGGTGCGGGCGCTGGCCGAGAGCCGGGTCGAGGAGGCGGCCGGGCTCAATCCGCTGACCCGGCTGCCCGGTTCGGACACGATCACGAGCGAGGTGGACCGGTGGATCGCGGACGGCCGGAGCTTCGCGCTCAGCTGGCTGGACATCGATCACTTCAAACAGGTCAACGACGGTGCCGGGTTCGCCGCCGGCGACGAACTGATCCGGTCGGTGGGGCGAGCGCTGCAGCAGGCGGTCTCGGGGCACGCGCGCGTGGGGCACATCGGCGGGGACGACTTCCTGGTGCTGGCCGAGGAGGAGGCGCTCGGTCCGCTGGTCGGCGCCGTGCTCGACGCGCCCTGGACGGCGGCGGACCAGCCGGTCACGCTCTCCCTCGCGACCGTCGTGTGCGCACCGGGAAGCGTGGGCGACCACCGTCAGGCCGCCGCCCAGCTCGCTCCGCTGAAACAGGCGGCCAAGGCGCTGCGCGGGGCGAGCTGGGTGCTCGGGCGCGCCGGGCTGCCCGGTCACGAGGTCCGGCGCGGTCCGGGGGCGGCACCGGCTCAGGCCGGATACGCGGCCGCCGAGCCAGGGTGGTGAACGTCCTTCCTGTACATGGCCGTTGCGGCCCCACTGCACGTCCGTCGAGACCCTGCGGCGGTGGCGGGGCCGCCGGGCAGATCGCTGTCACCGTCGCCGTCGGCAACCTTGACGCCCCCGGGACGCCGGTGAACACTTCCCGGTGTCAGTCGACATCGCCGTACATTCTCGGTGTTATCAGGCACAGCGCCATGGGTCCGTCCTGCTCCACGGCCCGTCCCTCCCTGGCGATACGGCTGCGACGGCACGCTCGTCACGGACGCCGGGCGGAGCGCGGGGCTCCCTGCCTTCGGCTGACGTCGCCAAGGGAACCTTCCTGCACGGAGAGCCGGGGCCGAGCGCCCCCGACCGGCGTCAAGGGAGCCGCTATGAGCAACGGACACATCTTCGTCGGCGAGGTCATCGGCACCGCGATCCTGATCCTGTTCGGTGCCGGTGTCTGCGCCGCCGTCACCCTCAGACACTCCAAGGCGCGGGCCTCGGGCTGGGCCGTCATCGCGTTCGGCTGGGGCTTCGGCGTCCTGGCGGGGGCGTACACCGCGGCGCCCCTCTCCGGTGGCCAGCTCAATCCCGCGGTCACCGTCGGCATAGCCGTGGACACCGGCCATTGGGACAAGGTCTGGGTCTATCTGCTCGGCGAGATGGCCGGCGCGATGCTGGGCGCGGTTCTTGCCTACCTGGTGTACTTCGCGCAGTTCCAGGCCAACAAGGGCACGGGTGGGAGCGCCGACGACGCGCCACTGCCGACCCTGGGCATCTTCTCGACCATCCCGGAGATCCGGAACCCGGTCGCCAACCTCATCACCGAGATCATCGCGACGATGGCCCTGGTGCTGCCCATCCTCGCCTTCGGGCAGACGAAGGGGCTCGGCGAGTCCGGCACCACGGTGCTGGTCGTCTCGCTGCTCGTCGTCGGTATCGGCCTCGCCCTCGGCGGGCCCACCGGCTACGCCATCAACCCGGCGCGTGACCTCGGCCCGCGCATCGTGCACACCTTCCTGCCGATACCGAACAAGGGCACGTCCGACTGGGGTTACGCCTGGATCCCGGTGGCCGGCCCGCTGATCGGCGGGGCACTCGCGGGCCTCGTCCACAACGCGGCCTTCTGACCCGGCGCGTGCGACGCGGCCTTCCGGGCCGACGACCGCCCCGCAGCCTTCTGCCCACCGACCCCAACGCGGCCCTCTGACCCAGCGACCCGACCACGACCCAGGGACAGCCATGACGGACACCGCCGAGAAGTACGTCGCCGCCATCGACCAGGGCACCACGTCCAGCCGCTGCATCGTCTTCGACCACAGCGGCGCGATCGTCGCCGTCGACCAGCGCGAGCACCGCCAGATCTTCCCCAAACCGGGCTGGGTGGAGCACGACGCGACCGAGATCTGGTCCAAGGTTCAGGCCGTGGTGGCCGGAGCACTCGCCAAGGCCGGGCTGCGCGCCGACCAGCTCAGCGCACTCGGCATCACCAACCAGCGGGAGACGACGGTCCTGTGGGATCGCGCCACGGGCAAGCCCGTGCACAACGCGATCGTCTGGCAGGACACCCGCACTGCAGCGCTGTGCAACGAACTGGGCGGTGCGGACGGACAGGACCGCTTCCGCGAGCAGACCGGGTTGCCGCTCACCAGCTACTTCTCCGGGCCCAAGGCGGCCTGGCTGCTGGACCATGTGCCCGGCCTGCGGGAGCGGGCCGAACGCGGCGAGATCGCCTTCGGGACCATCGACTCCTGGCTGATCTGGAACCTCACCGGCGGCCCCGACGGCGGTCGGCACGTCACCGACGTCACCAACGCGGGCCGCACCATGCTGATGAACCTGGAGACGCTCCAGTGGGATCCGGCCATCCTGTCCGCCATGAACGTGCCCCCCGCCGTCCTGCCCGAGATCAGGTCCTCCGCCGAGGTGTACGGCACGGCGGTCGGCCAACTAGCCGGTGTACCCGTGGCCTCCGCACTGGGCGACCAGCAGGCCGCCGTCTTCGGGCAGGCCTGCTACGACGTGGGCACGGCGAAGAACACGTACGGCACCGGCAGTTTCCTGCTGCTGAACACCGGCAACCGGCCGGTACCGTCCAAGAACGGGCTGCTGACGACGATGGGCTACCAGATCGGCGCGGAGGCGCCGGTGTACTGCCTGGAGGGGTCCATAGCGATAACGGGCGCGCTGGTCCAGTGGTTCCGCGACCAGCTCGGCATCATCCGCACCGCCGACGAGATCGAGACACTGGCGGCGAGCGTCGAGGACAACGGCGGCGCCTACATCGTGCCCGCGTTCTCAGGGCTGTTCGCGCCCTACTGGCGCTCCGACGCGCGCGGTGTGGTCACCGGCCTCACCCGGTACGTCACGAAGGCCCATCTCGCCCGCGCGGTGCTGGAGGCAACGAGCTGGCAGACCCGGGAGGTCGTGGACGCCATGTATCAGGACTCCGGTGTCCGGATCTCCACGTTGAAGGTCGACGGCGGCATGACCAAGAACAACCTGCTCATGCAGCACCAGGCGGACGTCCTCGGCGTGCCGGTGATCCGGCCCCGGGTGTCGGAGACGACCTGTCTGGGCGCCGCCTACGCGGCCGGTCTGGCGACGGGAGTGTGGAACGACCTGGACGAGCTGAAGTCCCACTGGCAGCGGGACGCGAAGTGGACACCGGCGATGGAGTCGTCGGTACGCGACCGCGAGTACCGCAACTGGCGCAAGGCCGTGGAGAAGAGCCTCGGGTGGCTGGAGGAGGACGGCTCATAGCGGAGGGCGCGTAGAAGGAGTACGACACATGAAGGAGCCCGCCGCACGCGCGCGTGGAGTGCTCCTCACCGGACCACGGCCCGTACCCCGGTCGGCGGGGGTACGGGCCGTGCCCGTCGGCCGGCGGAAGGGGCGTGCCTCAGGGGTCTGACGAAGGGTGCGTGCCTCCTGGGTCAGCCGAGGGCGGCCTGGCGACGGTCCGTCGCGTGGTCCATCGCATGCTGGACCACTCCGATGAGCACTTCCTTGACCGACTGCCGGTCACGCGCATCGCAGAGCAGCACGGGAACGTCGTCGTCCAGGTCGAGGGCCTGCCGTACGGCCTCGATCGGGTAACGGGCCGATCCCTCGAAGCAGTTGACGCCGACGACAAAGGGCAGGGAACGCCGCTCGAAGTAGTCGACGGCGGCGAAGCAGTCCTCCAGCCGGCGGGTGTCGGCGAGGACGACGGCGCCGAGGGCGCCCTCGGACAGCTCGTCCCACATGAACCAGAACCGTTCCTGTCCGGGTGTGCCGAAGAGGTACAGCACCAGGTCCTCGCGCAGCGTGATCCGGCCGAAGTCCATGGCCACGGTGGTGGTGTGCTTGGCCTCCACACCGCTGGTGTCGTCGACCGGGCGTCCGGCCTCGGAGAGCACTTCCTCGGTGCGCAGCGGCCGGATCTCGCTGACCGCCCCGACGAGGGTCGTCTTGCCCACGCCGAAGCCGCCCGCCACCAGGATCTTGAGCGTGACGGGCTCGACCGGGGGCTTGCCGCGCTCAGAACGCCCGAAGATCATCGGTCTCTTCTCCTGCTTGATGGGGGTCGGGCGGCGGCCGACCGTGGCCGCCGCCGGGGGTTTCGATGCCGCGTACCGTCGCAGGACCGCGGCTCGTGGCCGAGGCGGGTGACGGTACGCACGGCCCGCCCCGGGACGAAGTCCGCCGTGCCGCCGGGGCATTGGCCGTGGGCTGTCACGTCAGTGCTCCGTTCCCGGGCCCGTCACAGCGCCCGGAGGCCATTGATGACGTCGCGCAGAATACTCTCGTCCGGCAGTTCGGCCGGGGGTACCGGGCGCGTGACATGGACGAGTTCCGCGTGCACGAGGTCGCCGATCAGGACCCGCACCACGCCGATGGGCAGGGCGAGTTCGGCGGCGAGTTCCGCGACCGACTGCGGTGCGTCACGGCAGAGCCCGACGATCTCCACGTGCTCGGGCGACAGCGTCGGATCCCTCTCCGGATCGCCGACATCCGGTTCCGTGACGACCACCGCGATCACGTCGAGCCGGTGCTGGGCCGGGCTCGTGGTGCGGCCGCGCGTCATGGCGTACGGACGGACGACCGGTCCGGCCTCGTCGTCGAACCAGTGGTTTCTTCCCTGACCGTCTGTGCTCATGTCATCCCACTACCCGCCTGCGGGCAGATCGGTGCGCGGGGCGGTGCCCAGATGCACACCGACCCGCTTGACCAGGAGCGTCATCTCATAGGCGACCTGTCCGACGTCGGAGTCGGCGTCGGAGAGGACCGCGAGGCAGCTGCCGTCCCCGGCGGCGGTGACGAACAGGAAGGCGTCGTCCAGCTCGACCACCGTCTGCCGTACGCTGCCCGCTTCGAAGTAACGGCCGACGCCCTTGGCGAGGCTGTGGAAGCCGGATGCGACGGCTGCCAGATGCTCGCTGTCCTCCCTGGTCAGGTCCTTGGACACACCCGTGGGCAGGCCGTCGCCGGACAGCACGACGGCCTTGCGGATGCTGGCGACCCGGTCGACCAGGTCGTCCAGGAGCCAGTTCAGCTCCCCCTTGTTCGTCGCCGTGTGGTCGGTCGCCTTCGGTGCGGTCATCGACCGTCCCCCTTAGTCGTTCCTTGTGCTGTGCCGTTCTGGACGTCCTCGCCCGCGGCGTTCTCCTCGCGGCCGCGCTGCCAGCCGCGCTGGAGCGAGGCCATTCTGCTGCGGACCTCATCGGCGTCACGGTCGGCGGGTCGCGTCGCGCGTTCGGTCGGCCGCGCGGTGTCCTCTTTGAGCTGTGGAGCCAGGCTGGCCTGCCGTACCCGCCGGGGCAGGGGGCCGGCGGCCGGCTCCACCTCGCCGGTGGGCCGGGGCGCCCGACCGCCGGAGCGGGTCGCCTCGCCGGTGAGCCGGGGCGCTTGGCCGGTGGGCTGGCCTCCCTCCCCGGTCGGCTCGGCCGTGCCGCCACGCGGAAGGGGCTCTCCGCCCGTGGGCCCACCCGTAGCGCCGCCGGAACCGGCCCGCTCGCCTGTGAACCCGGCCCTGGCATCGTCGGCCTGCCGTGGGGCGCCCTGGTCCGCGGCGGCGGGCGGCGTGGGCCGGGTACGCCGGGGCAGCGCGGGGACCTCGGAGGTGGCGTCGGCGCCCGCGGCGGGAGCCGATCCGCGTTCCTCGACTCGGTCGGTGGGTTCGGCGGGGCGGCGGGCGGCCGTGGTGCGCCGGCGTGCGGGCAGCGGGGCCAGTGCGCCGGTGTCGGGGCGGCGAGCGGCGGCGGAGGGCTGCTCGTCGGGGTCGTCCCGGCGGGAGCGCTGGTCGGTGACGGGCTTGCCGTGCGAGCTGACCAGTTTGGGCGTCTGCCGGCGCGGCAGCGGTATGGGCCCGCGGTCGCCGTCCTCGCCCCGAGACCGGCGGTCTCCGTCGCCTCCGCGTGCCCTCTGGTCACCGTGGTCTTCGCGTGCCCAGCGGTCGCCGTCCTCCTCGCCCGACCCGCGGTCGGCGGACGGGGAGGGCGTCGGATCGTCGGCGCGGGCGAGGGAGCGGCGGGGCCGGAACAGTCCGCCGCGCTCGCTTTCCTCGTCCTCCAGGACGCCGGGGAATTCGTCGATGGCGTCGAGATCCACCGGCGCCTCCAGTTCGACCGGACCGTCCAGCAGCGAAGTCGGCAGGCCGGGCAACTGCACCGGCCCCGTGGCGCGTCCGCCGGCTCGGCCCGCCTGCCCGATTCCCTTCCGGCCGCGGTCGCGGTCGAGCCGGAAACCGAGGCCGTTGGTGTCCGGTACCTCGTCACTCAGCAGCGCGTCGGGGATGAAGACGACGGCGGTGGTACCGCCGTAGGGCGACGGCTGGAGGGACACCCGGACGTTCTGGCGCTGGGCGAGCCGGCTGACCACGAACAGACCGAGCCGGTCGGTGTCGGACAGTTCGAACTCGGGGGTCTCGGCCAGGCGCAGGTTGGCGTCCAGGAGGGTCTCGGCCGTCATGCCGAGACCCCGGTCGTGGATCTCCAGTGTGAAGCCGTTGGCGACCCGCTCGCCGAGCACCTGGACGGCGGTGTGCGGGGGTGAGAAGACCGTGGCGTTCTCCAGGAGTTCGGCCACGAGGTGGGTGAGGTCGGCGACGGCCGGGCCGGTGACGGCGACCCGGGGCAGGCGCCGGACCTCGATGCGTTCGTAGTCCTCGACCTCGGCGACGGAGGCACGCACGATGTCCATCAGCTGTACCGGGCGGCGCCACTGCCGGGAAGGTGCGGCGCCGGAGAGGATCACCAGGCCTTCGGCGTGCCGGCGCATACGGGTGGTGAGGTGGTCCAGACGGAACAGGTCGGCGAGTTCGTCGGTGTCCTCGGTACGGCGTTCCATGGTGTCGAGCAGCGTGAGCTGCTTGTGCAGCAGCACCTGGCTGCGGCGGGCGAGGTTGACGAAGACCTCGGAGACCCCGGAGCGCAGCTCGGCCTGCTTGACGGCGGCCTCCACGGCGGCGCGCTGGAGGGTGTTGAGGGCCTGGCCGACCTCGCCTATCTCGTTCTTGTCGTACTCCAGGCGCGGCACCTCGGTCTCGACATCGACCTCCTCCCCTGCGGACAGGCGGCGCATCACGCTGGGCAACCGGACGCCGGAGGCCTCGTGCGCGTCCAGGCGCAGCTGGCGCAGGTCCCGGACGAGGCTGCGGCCGATCCGGACGGACAGGACGAGGGAGAACACGAGCGCGACCAGACCGAGGATGCCCGCGACGGCCGCCTGCAGGATGACGCCGATGGCCACGGGGTGCGTACGGCTCTGGAAGCGGTCGCCCACCTGGTCGTCGAGGGTGCCGAGTTGGTCCAGGACGCCTGCGGCCTCGGAGTCCCAGCTCTGCGCGGTGACACCGCGTGGAGTGCCGGAGTCCGTGTTGATGACGGTCTGTTCGGCCGTGCGCAGCGGGGTGGTGGTGGCGTTCTTCCAGAGGCGTGCGTAGCGATCGCGCTCGGCGGAGGGCAGCAGCGGCAGGCTGACCTCGTACAGGACGGTTCGCTGGGCGACGAGGTCGGAGATGTCACGGGTCTCGGCACGCGTGAGCGTGCCGACGACGAGGGAGGAGCCGAGCAGGGCGTCCTCGCGGGAGAGCAGCTCGCGGGCGCGGCTCACGTTGACCATCGCGCGGGACTGCGCGTCCAGTTCGACGTCGTCGATGCCTTCGAGGCCGGCGAGCAGGGTGAAGCAGGGGTCGACGAGGCGGTTGTACAGGTCGAAGGCCTGGGCGCGGGAGACGGTGCCCTGCTCGACACTGCGGCGCAGGGAGTCGAGGCCGTCGAAGGCGTCCAGGACCGCGGAGACGCGTCCGCTGTCGTTCGCGTCCATGGCATCGAGGACGTCGTGGTCGCCGGCGTTCTTCCGGATCTTGGCGATCGCCCGGTCGGTGACGGTGCGGGTGCGCTGCAGCGCGGTGAGAGCGTCGGCCGCTCGCGGGTCGGCGAGGTAGACGAGGGTCTGGCGGCGCTCCTGCTGCAGTCCCCGGACGGTGTCCTCGGCGGGGTAGCCGATTTCCTGCTTGACGTCCGAAACGTGGAACAGCCGGGCGACGTCGCGCCCCGTGAGTACCGTTGCGAAGCCCCAGACGGCGGTCAGGGACACCAGCGGCACGAGAAGCAGCGCCACGATCTTCCGGCGGATCGACTTCCCGCGAAAGCGCATGGCCTCCCCCAGCTCGACCCCCGCCGGCCGGGGGTGCACATGTCCGTCAACAAACGGCGCGAGCCTACTACCGCCCCACACCTAACTCGAAGACATGTCCGGAGGGCGAACTTCCACTCCGGCGGCGAGACATGGCGAGTTGTCCGGGCATTGCGGGAGATTGCCACCTCGATCCGGCCCGCACGCCCGGTGGGACCGCGAAGTCGCAGCGGGGCGGTTGGCTGGAATTTTTCGCAGGTGGGGAATCTTCCGACGGTCTCATTCGTCCTTCTCTACGGGAAATGGGGGCGGAATGGGCCACAGGAGCCGCATCCCGCACCCCGGCGGCGTAAAACAGCGCAAGCCGGGCAGTCACTGGGGGTCGGAATCCTGTGGCACAGGGGCGAGCGGTCTGCTGGCGGTGGGGAGTGACACGGTGATGGGCACGGCGGAGCGGCGCGAAGCGCCTGAGAAGAGCGGGGCGGAGCGCTCGGCGGCGCGGCGGGATCCGAGGGCGCCGGATCGCGACATTCCGGTGCGGGGGCGCGCCGGGGAGCCCGGCGGCGAACGGCGGCAGAACTACCGTCCGTTGTGGATCGAGGAGCCGGCCAAACGGCACCCGATGCCGGACCCTGTGCGTACGGCGGCGGTGCGGGCGCTCCTGATCATCGCGGTGACGCTGATCCAGGCGATGGTGGCGTTCCTGTGCACGATGGCCGACTCCTGGCTGGCGTTCCCCATGGTGATCAGCAGTGTGGCGAGCACGGTGGTGGCCACCTGGGCCGTGGTCGACGTATGGGTGACCCGCCAGGTGTGGAACCAGCGCTACGGCGTCCTCTCCGAGCCGAGCAGCACGGCCCGGGCGCTGCGCCGCGAGCGGCGCGCCCGCCGGCGCGAGGAGCGGGCTGCCCTGCGCGAGCAGGAGCGGATACGCCGACGGGGCGGCACCGGGCAGCTGTCCCATCTCTGAGCAGGAGCGGGCATGGCCGGCATGACCTGGTGTCCTGAGTCAGAGACTCTTCGTCAGATCGGACAGAGACGCCATGAAAACAGCCTACCGACTTGGCCTCGTCATTTCTGGCGCATCACACTAGTGGCGCATCACACTAGTGGGGTCACGCCGGTCCCGGCCCGCCACCGCTCACCGGTCGGCTGCCCCTCGCCGAGTCGCCCACCGCCCCCGCGCGGGAGGCCGGTCACCACCGGCCGCCTCCGCCGTCACAGCACGGCCGGTACGGCCTGTTCCCGTTCCTGTCGCTGGAGTTCGCGTCGGGCCCGCATAAAGGCGCGGGGCCGGTCGACTCCGAGTACGGCGACGGTACGGCCACCTCGCTCGTAGTGGGCGAGGAAGCCGGACTCGCCGGGGCCGTCGTCGGTGATCCCGCCCTCGGTGAGGTGGACGGTGTCGCCGTCGCGGTGCCGGCCTGCGAACTGGATACGGGAGCCGTACTGGTCGGACCAGAAGTACGGCACCGTGCGGACCCGTTGGAGGGTGCGGCCGGCGAGCAGGTTGGTCACGGCGACACGGGGCTGCTCGGTGGCGGAGGTCCAGTGCTCGGCCCGGCTGCCGCCCACGCGGGCGACGTCACCGACCGCGACCACCTGGGGCAGGGCCGTGGCACAGCCGTCGTCGCACAGGACACCGTCGTGCAGGGCGAGCGTCGAGCCCGCCAGCCAGGAGGTGTTGGGGGCGGCGCCGATGCCGACGATCACGATGTCGGCGGGGAGCGTGCGGCCGTCGGCGAGGTCGACACCGGTGACGGTGGCGGTGCCGCGCAGGCCGGCCACGCCGGTTCCGGTGATCAGTTCCACCCCGCGGCGCCGGTGCAGGGCGGCGCACGCGGCGGCCATGTCCGCACCGAGCTGGGGCACCAGCGGCAGCGGTGCGGCCTCGACGACGGTGACCGCATGGCCGAGCCCGGCACACGAGGACGCGGTCTCGGCGCCGATGAAGCCACCGCCGATGACGACGACCTGGCGAGGTCCTCGGCCGAGGTCGGCGCGCAGGGCGCGGGCGTCGTCCAGGGTGCGCAGGCTGTGGACGCCGGCCAGGCTGTCGCCGGGAAGCCGGCGGGCGGCGGCGCCGGTGGCGAGGACGACACCGTCGGTGGAGACCGTACGGCCGTCGTCGAGGACGACGGTGTGGCCGCGGGTGTCGAGCCCGCGGGCGCGGACGCCGAGCAGCCACTCGGCGTCGAGTCCGGCGGTTTCGACGGCGTCGGTCAGAGCGAGCTGATCCTCGTCGATGCGGCCGGCGAGGAAGTCCTTGGAGAGAGGAGGCCGGTCATAGGGCTGGTGGGGTTCCTCGCCGACGATCACCAGTCGGCCGTCGAAGCCCTGGGCGCGCAGTTCCCGGGCGGCGTAGAGCCCGGAGAGGGAGGCGCCGACGATGGTCACGGTCCTCATACGGCACGGCTCCTTGCGTGGGTGGCGGGACGGAGGGGGCGAACCAGTGCCTCAACGGCGGGACGGCGCGCCGGTGTCCGGCCGGCGGGCCGGGGGCTGACGGATCGGAGCGCGCGGCGCCTCGCGGCGCGGAGGGCCGCGGCGGTGCCGCCGCGGTGTCGACGGGGGTTCTCGATGCGGCCGCCTCGGCCGGCGGTGGTGTTCATGCTGCCGTCCCCTCCTCCGCCGTGAGGTGGACGTGGACGACGCCGTCCTCGACGGTGACGCGGTGGGTGCGCACGGGTCGGCGAGCCGGCAGGCAGGTCGGCTCGCCGGTGCGCAGGTCGAAGAACGCGGCGTGCAGCGGGCATTCGACCAGGCAGCCCTCCAGCCAGCCCTCGGAGAGGGACGCGTCCTGGTGGGTACAGGTGTCGTCGATGGCGTACAGCCCGCCGTCGTCGGTTCGGAACACCGCGACGGGCGGCGTGGTCTCGACGCGGACGGACTCACCCTCGGGGAGGTCTTCGAGGCGGCAGACGGGAATCACGGGCCCCCCTCTCGGTCCGGGACACTCGGTCCGGGACCTGCTCGATGCAGGCGTCAGGGATGACAGACGGGAGTCCGGACCTACGGCGGTCCGGCTCGGTGCAGCAGTAAGGAAATGCCGGACCGTCGACGGTCCGGGTCGTCCGGCACCCTTCCGGGATCCGGACGCTTCGGTAACATGATGTTCCGTATAGCGCACGAGCAAGCCGCTATGCGCAACAGAATCCGGGCGGGACGACCGTCGCGTCAAGGGCTTCCCGCAGATGCGGCCCGAACCGGGCCCACAGGTGGTGAGAGTTGAGCCATGACCCGCACGCAGAAGCAGTCTGAACGCGGCGAGGAGAGCACGGAGAACCCAAGGAGCCCGGAGAGGCAGAACGGCCGTGGCACGGCCAGTGCGGTGCAGTCGGTGGACCGCGCCGTGAGCGTGCTGGAGATCCTCGCCCGGCACGGCGAGGCGGGCGTCACCGAGATCGCCGAGGAGCTGGACGTGCACAAGTCCACGGCGTTCCGGCTGCTCGGCGTCCTGGAGAACCGCGGCCTGGTGGCCCAGGCGAAGGACCGCGGCAAGTACTACCTGGGGGCCGGCGTACTCCGCCTCGCGGGGGCGGCGGCAGTGCGCCTGGACATCTCCCAGGAGGGCGTCCCGGTCTGCCGGGAAGTCGCCGACGAGCTGGGCGAGACAGTGAACATCGCCGTGCTCGACGACGACGCGGCGGTCAACATCATGCAGGCCCGTGGCACCGCGTCGGTCACCGCGCAGAACTGGCTGGGCAGGCGCACACCGCTGCACGCCACCTCCAGCGGAAAGGTGCTGCTCGCGCACATGCCGCCCACCCTGCGCGAGGGCCTGCTGGCACGCACGCTGCCGCGGTTCACCGATCGGACCATCACCGGCGCGACGATGCTGCGCGCGGAGCTGGAGGCCGTGGTCGAGCAGGGCTACGGCATCACGATCGAGGAGCTGGAGCTGGGACTCGCCGCCGTCGCGGCGCCGGTGCGCGCGCACGACGGCAAGGTGATCGCCGCGATCAGCGTCTCGGGGCCGGTCTACCGGCTGAATCCGGACCGGCTGCCGGAGGTGGCGAAGCGGACCGTGGCGGCCGGCGCCGAGCTGTCGCGCCGGATGGGTTACGGGTTCTGATCCGGCACGGAAGCGAGGCGCGCACTGCCTGCGCAGAGCACGAACCGCCGCGCGGGACCGGGAAGTTCCCGGTCCC